>JBEKCD010000001.1:0-244661 GCA_050015055.1 Bathyarchaeia archaeon
AGCTAGGAGTGTCTTTCCGCAGCCGGGTGGACCGAGCAGTAGAACCCCTTTCGGAGGATCTATTCCAAGCCTCTGGAAAATCTCGGGATGCCGCATTGGAAGTTCAACCATCTCCCTTACCCGTTGAATCTCCTCCTCCAACCCTCCTAAGTCCTCATAGGTGGTACGTGGCACACCTTTAGCTTCCGCAACAGGTTCAGCCAATATCTGCAATCTAGTATCGTGAGTCATCTTGACTATTCCGTGGGGCTGCATCTTCGCAACAGTGAACTGAACAGAATGGCCAAGCATCATAACGAGCGTCGTGTCTCCCTCAACAAACGTCCTATCCATAAGTCTGTTCTTCACGAAATTTGTGAAGTCTTCGTCAAAGTTAAATCGCATATCCACTGGAGCAAGCACTATGCTCATGGCATCTTTAACTTCAGCCTTGCGAACTACAACGTACTCGTTTATTGATACGCCGGCATTTTTACGTAAGAACCCATCGATTCGCATAATGCTTGTATCCTGGTCTTCAGAGTACGCTGGCCAAGCGATCGCCGATGTCTTTTTCTTCCCTGAGAACTCTATTACGTCTCCAGATGAAACCCCTAACTTTTGCATTGTGATCTGGTCTATTCTAGCGATTCCTCTTGCCACATCTTTCTGTCTGGAATCCAGAACTCTCAGCTGAACTTCGCTCAATCTTCGATGCTCCACTAAATATATTTCTGATAGAAGCACTAAACCCTTTCTCCCAAGCGCGCGCTATGCCTCACTGTAAACGGTTAGGATCCGCGTTGCCTTGTCCCGAAATTATGTGTTGAAGTAGGTTGGTGAGACTGCCTTGTCGGTTCTCCCACTGTTTTCTGTTGCTTCCCTTGTTAGGACTAGACTAAGTACGCTGCAGTGAGAATAAAGGCGCCAGACCTTGTAAGGACGCTGCCTCCAGCAATAAACAGTCCACTTGATTATCTCTCCCATCTTGACGCACGTGGGCCACTCATATCCAAAGAGTGTCATAAGACCCCTTTGATCTCCGGGCGATCTCATCCAGCTTCTCACACAATATAGGTTCCGATCTAATAAAGGATGCATCCTCGTATATAGTATTTTTAAGGAGCATGCTTGACTATCAACACGCTTATTAATAGCGCTATAGACTTGACCTAAGAGCGCTAATTTTGGAGCACAACGCTATGAGCGAAGATGAAGAAGAAGAGGAAGAAGAAGAGGAAGAGGAACTAGAGGAAGAAGAAGAGTAATAGGGCATTAGCGCGCATGCCTGTTCCGAAATTGGTTAAAAATGGTTTTTATTCTTCTCTTCGGGCTTGGGGGGGAATTCTGCACTCTCTACATGCTCGTGTTTTCTTTGAAGCAATCAGCCTCTGGGAATTTAAAAACGGCGCTCGCGCCCAGCATTACATCTGACGTTACAACTGAACAGCAGAAAGCCAACCCCACCTACAATCCCTGACTCGTACATTGAAAATTACATCTGACATTACAAACAAAAGAGCCGAGTCAACTCTGAAGAGCAGTCCAGACTGTTTTCTTCATGGTTTGTTACAGTTACAGATTACATCTGACATTACAAACAAAAAAAGGGGGTCGCCAACGCAACATTGCAATTTTACAATTCAACATAACAAAAAATGTAAATAAAAAAAGGCGGGGGGCCGACAACACAGCATTACGCGTGCGCCGGACTCCTTCGCGTGCACAGGTTTTCTGCAGAGTCTCAGGGTACGCGCGCTACGTGTACATGCCAAAGAAGATCAGAGAAGCACTCGGGTAGAATCTAAGACTTCTGCCGAACAAAAACGCAGCTGTAGTCTATCCTGAGAACGCCAGTCCCGAAAAACCATCGCATGCGCCCATCACATGTTCGTAGTGGGGTATTCCAAAGTCCAAGAATCGATTCCCTTACCGCGCGCCAGTAGAGGAAGGATACAAGAAAGTTTAGACTTGTAAGACCACAGGTTGCTAGACAAACTCAGCTCGTGTAGGTTAGATTTGCCTGCGTGTTCACGTTCTTCTGATCCATGGAGAATGTGTTGGAATAGACCAAATAGTAAGTTCTTTGACCAGAGGGGAGGGGGACATCGAAGCTGGATGTGGTCAACTGTCCGCTATCGTAGTAAGCGCCTGTCTGATGTCCGTTCTGCCAATTGATGAACTCTGTTGGATCCATGACTAGGACTTCTATGTCGTTTACCGAACCGCCCGATGCGGTGAAACTTCCTTGAACTTGCACGTTTGTGGCTCCTGAAGGCACGTAGAACGGATAGTATTCGTAATCGTTGGCTTTCACCGTTATCAGATCATTAGTAATGTTGACCGTGTGCGTGGACTGTGTGACGCCGCCCCCGCCTCCCAAACCCCGAAAACCCAGAACCAACACCGACCCCAGAACAATTATGCCGATAACAACTGCCATAATTTCAACGTTTCTAAGAACACGAGATTCTGTAGGCGAATGCGCTGTGGTGGCCATCGCTAGTTCGACCTTGCTAGCACAATGCTAGATTAACATAATAAATCTTACGATTCAATACGTCAGCACCGAGCGCGCACTAACATAGTGCCCGCCCTTTCCCTTGCTGTTTCGTGGAAATGATATCACATGTCTCCAAATAACGACTTAAGCGCGTAAACTAATAAACCAGTAGCCTTATAAGCACGTATGCACATTATATGCTATAGGGATAAGCAAAAAGGATGGATGTACAATGATGACAGAAATAGGAACGATGCTTGGTATATGGCAATTTGCTTATTGGAAGAAGATCTGACACGTGCGAATCGTGCACATTAATTGAAACACATACAAAAAAGGTTGGTAATTCAAATGGGGCGAATTTGCGTGGAGCTCCCAGATGAACTGGAGAAGAAGCTCAGGTTCAAAGCCATCGAGAGATTTGGCGGCAAAAAAGGCGACCTATCTAAGGCTGTCGAAGAATCTGTAAGAACATGGGTTGCCCAAGACAAATAGACGCGCGAACAATTCCATACATCATGGCTGGCCCCCCCTCAGCAGAAGCTTCACGCTTAGAGTTTGTCTTCACCCCCACCAACAAGCAACTTTCTCAGGATAAGGGACGTTTCGGCGAAAGACTCTTTTTCGGCTTTCTTTCGCTTCAAGCACATGTCATATTCATGCTCTTTATTCCACTACTCGCGCGTTTTGGGTTTTGTACAAGACTTTACCCGCAGCGCACCTACTCGAACCTACTCGTCGCGCGCGCGTCGCAGCTATCCTTGCGTTCCTCTCTCCGTTACCAACAGAAGCAATCAACAGTCCCGCACTTCCTTTTTCCTCGCTTCCCAGTATTCTCTTGCTTCCCCGTACTCCTTTTCTTTTTTGGCTGCTCCCGATTTGCTCCTACATTCTGGACATAAACACTTGCCCATGTATTGCACATACCGGCTGTAGAACATCTTCCCGCAATTCTCGCATCGATGATCGCCCATGATTTCGCCTTCCGTATAATGGCTATCTTCCAAGGATTTAACAAGTTCTAAATTAGTCCACTAATGCAAAACAATAGTTCTTAAAAAAGCGCAGTCTTAAAGAAATCGGCTAGTTCGCGCGCGCTCTGTTGCTTAATCACTTTATAAGGAAGCATGCGTAGTATAGGGCAGTGGCGTTCTGTCGTTGAAAGAATAGAAGAACACAGCAACGTTACACATTACAATCTATGATAAAAAGAGTGATGGAAAATGTCGGAAAAATCGGGAATTGTTTTCATAGGAAGCAAAACACCAATGGACTATGTTCTAGCGGTTATCACCAGACTATCCACGGGCGATGCTAAGGAAGTAATCTTGAAAGCACGAGGACGAGCAATCACAACAGCTGTTGACGTAGCTGAAATAACCAGAAATCGCTTCCTCAAAGACCTAAAAGTAGGCAGAATCGCTATCGGGACAGAGGAGATGCCCGCAAGAGAAGGCGAAAACAGAGCACGGATGGTTTCAACGTTGGAGATAACGCTTACAAAAGAGTAGGAAGACCTTGCGAAACACGTGCGTGCATGCAATAACAGTAGGGGACTATTAAGAAACGGGCAACGATGAAAAACAGTGAAGCTTGCTGTTCTGGTCTACGAGTATCCCCCGAAGATCGTCGGTGGCTTGGGAACCTATTCGGCTGAGATAACTCGCCAGTTTGTTCTCATGGACAATGACGTTACAGTTTTTACTATGAATGATGATGCAGGTAGCCTACCGACGCGTGATATTTGGCGCGGTATCGAAATTCATAGGCCGCAACACATCGACATTTCTCACTCGTTGCCCGATGTAGTTGCAGAAGACATAAAGAAATGGGGTAGTGGGATACAGTGGTTCTCAAAAATCCTTATGTACAATTATCTGAGCGCTGCAAAACTCGTTAATGAGTTGATAAGAAAAGAAGGCATCAAGTTCGACCTTGTCGTTGCTCATGACTGGCTTTCAGCCATAGGGGGAATGACTGTTAAGAAAGAGGCAGGATTGCCTTTTGCGTTCCACGTTCACTCAACAGAAAAAGGAAGAACGTTTGGAAACGGCTCGGTTACGGTGAGCAACATTGAACTCCACGCCGGCAAGGCGGCTGACCTCATCGTGACAGTTTCTCATGCTATGAAGGATGAGCTGGTAGGCCTCGAATTTCCGAAAGAGAAAATCCAAGTTGCTTACAACGGGGTCGACCCGAAGAAATACGATCCAGCAACAGTGTCTCGTGAGCAGATCAAGAAAGTCAGAGCGATATATGATATCAAAGACGATGACTACATGATTCTTTTCGTAGGCAGACTCGTTGGCGTCAAAGGCGTTGACAAGCTTATCATGGCGTTGCCCCACATTCTGATGAAAAATCCGAAGGCGAAGCTTGTGATTGTGGGTCTAGGCGAGTTGCAAGAGTACCTGATGAATTTGGTCAAAGCCACGAAAATGAGCGATTTTGTGAAGTTCCGTTTCGAGTTCATCCCAGAAGAGGAACGTATCCTCCACTACGCAGCGTGCGACGTCGCAGTTTTCCCAAGCTTCTATGAACCCTTCGGAATAGTGGTTCTCGAGGCAATGAGTATGGAGCGGCCAGTTGTAATCGGTGCAGCCGGCATCAGCGGTATGCGGGAGATAGTCGTGTATCGCGGTGAAGAACAGTGCGGTTATCACGTAGATCCAAACAACCCTTCAGACATAGCTTGGGGCATAAACTGCGTCTTGGAAAATGATGAGAAAAGAAAGTGGATGGGCAAGAACGGCAGACGCAGAGTCCTGAACGAGTTCACTTGGGAAAAGATAGCTGAAAAAACACTGGGGCTTTATGAACACATCATCAAACGCTAAGCTAAGCGCGCGTGAAGTCGATAGGCGATTAACCTGTTAAGCTTTTATTCGTAGAATATGAGGTTTTGTTCCTCCAAGCTTTCATGAAGCTTGTGCACGGCATCATAAATGTCCTGTTCTTTCTTCGCTCCAGTGCAAACAAGGTTCCCGCTTGCGAATACCAGTATCACCACCTTAGGCTCGTCCATCCTGTAGATCAATCCTGGAAACTGCTCCGGCTCATACATCGTTTTTCCAAGCGTGGAAACCGCTTCCAAATCTACCTTTCCGCCCAAGCTTGCAGAAGCAACGATGTTCACAACCTTCAAGTCCGGCTTGCCGATGATTATTATTCCGCCCTTTTTCAACTCTTTAACAACCGTCATAACAGCCCTGCGGGATTCCCTTTCAGATTTTGCTCCTGTACACACCATTTTTCCAGAGCTGAAAATCAGCGTGGCTGTCTTCGGTCTCTTAAGCCTAAACACTAGTCCTGGAAACTGTTCCGGTCGATACTCGACACCTGGATAACTCTTCACAACTGCGTTCAGGTCAACTCTTTGGTTGAGAGTGGCAGCGGCAACAACGTTTTGAATCTTTATTATGGCTTTAGTCTTCGGCATCAAAAACCACTTCCTATGATGCGAGCGCGCATTCGATGACGCTTAAGCTCCCGCTTCTCCCCAGTCGCAACTGCCTTTCACCGCTGAACCAAGCTACTGTACCATTTTTGACGTCAATTACGTCGCCCTCATGCACCGTGTTGATCTGCTGGTTCCATAAACTCATTTTCATTGAACCAGTTTCGTCCCTGATGAGCGCGTTTGATATCCAAGCCGTCGTTCCGTATCTCGTATAGACAATTTTGGATTTTGGAATCTCAAGCACCTCTGCTTTGAGGCTGACCCTTTTCATTCCAACTTTCAAGTCCCCAATCTTAGAGTTTACACCTTCGAAATTCTTGACTGAGGAAATTCTGGCCAAAATGGTCTTTATGTAGCTTTCGAGCTGATTCTTTCCTTGCAGGATGGTAATCGATATCGGAAATTGAGCCACAACCTCTCGACCGGTGGTAAAGAGAAAAATCGCTGAATTCTTCGTCCTCTTGCGACATTCAATAATCACCTGCTCACATTCTGACCTCTCGTGATCCCAAGCTTCCACAATGCGATCGAAAAATTCCCCCGCATCAACCTTATGCAACACTGCGATTCTGGCAAGGTTCTCCAGAACCCTTCCATCTTTGTATGAATGCATGCCCTTAAGCGGCCTGCCTCTACCTCTCCAAACATGTTTCGCCATCTAACTATTTCCACTCTGTTGTTTTTGACGCGCAAATCCATCGCTAAAATAATAGATCTGGAACGCGCATCTCAGTATTCTCAACATCACTTATATAGCTTAACTGCCAGCGCATACCTGTGCCTGCGCTTAATGATTATCACGCACTAACTTGCACATTTAGCTAGGAGCATGCGACTAAGATGCCCACACGAAACGATACGTAGTTTCAGCAAGTTTGAAATGCAGTGAAGCTTAAAGTGTCGTACAAGATGAGATGTCTTTATGAGAGTCTGTGGGATAATCGGGAGCCCGAAGAAAAACGGAAATGTGGATTTGCTCGTTTCACAGGTGTTGAAGGGCGCTCAAATTCGAGAAGCGGAAACCTCCAAAATCTATCTTAATGACTTGTCGATTAAACCGTGCCAAAGTTGCGGAGTAGATCCCAACCCGAATTTTTGTCTGTTCGATGACGACATGAAAGTAATCTACGACGCTCTGGAAACCTGCGATGCGATTGTGCTAGGCACTCCAGTGTATTTCGACACAGTCAGCGCACAAACAAAACTCATGATAGACCGCTGCAACTGCCTCGTGCCCTACGTGAAGCTGGCTGAGGAAACGTTTGGCTTCGAGAGAAGAATGAAAAAACACAAGAAGGGAGTGTTCGTGTGTGTTGGCGGCACAGACGAAGGCTTCGGCACAATATTAGAAACGGTAAAAGGATTCTTCAACTGGGCCAATATAGAACTAGTGAAAACGATTCTGTTTCCTCATGAAGACAACGAATTGGGCGGCGTAAAACGCAACAAAACCAAGATGGCTGAGGCTTTCGATTCGGGAATGTACCTTGCAGAATAAATCTTGGCTCGCAAGCAATTGCACCATGCAGCATGCGATGCCCCACATCCCGATTTTGTTGAGGGTTGAGCTTATTCCGAACAAAACAGCAGAAGTGATAGCGCTCACGTAGTCCAATGATGAGACATTAGACCTCAACACGATTGATTTTTCTATTAGCAACTCCTGACAGCACAAAGACTAGGCAAGCAGAGAGTAGGACTACAGTGGGCGACAGAAATAGGCCAACGTATCCAAAGCTCGTTCCAAGGATGAACCCTCCGACTATAGGACCGATAGTCTGCCCGATGTCCATCACAGTGTCCAAGAAGCCTGTCGAGGTGCCGATGAACTCGCACGGTGCCAGCTCCGTTATCAGAGCAGTTGTGGGCGCCGTCGCTGTAGCGAAGCCGAATCCATATATCAGAGCCAACAACAAGAGAACGCGAAGGTCCGAAGAGAATGGCATGACAACCAACGGTGCGGAGCATATCAGCAGGCCCACTATTATGGGCTTTCGTCTGCCTGTTCTGTCCGAGACTCTTCCCATGTAGGCTCTGACGAAGATAGCGAGCACGATGATGCTGCCCGAAACAGCGGCCGTTGAGAAGAAGTCGAAGTGCAGACTGTCTTTCAAGTATCCGGAGAGAAAATAATCCACTGTGCCGAACGAGTAGTACAAGCTGGCCTGCACAAAACTAACAGCCAGCACTGCATGATTCTTGGCCAAGGCTCCCCATCCGGCGTACATCCGCCTCAAAGTGTCTTGGTTTCTCGACGCGGCAACGATGCGTGGCTTTCTCTCAGCTAGAAACAGCAGTGCCATGACGAAGGCAGCCAGCCCGGCCGCAGCGACCGCAAGGCACATGACGTGATAGTTGTACAGGGGGTCGGAAGTGCTTGCTGTGCTGTACAGTATGTATCCTCCGAAGAAAGGTGCAATGCTTCTGCCGACGTACGTTGCAGACGTGAAGAGTGATATGCGTTCCCCTCGCTGTGACGGAAACAACTCGGCCATCGAGGCTTCGGCCACGGGAACGAAGATGGCAGTTGCAAACCCGTGGTAGAACCTGACGAGTATGAGTTGCCACCATGTTGATATGAAAAGGTAGAAGAAAGGTGCGGTTGCAAACACGAAGCCTGATGCTAGCAGGAACTTCTTTCTGCCGTAAATGTCTGAAAGCGAAGATGCGGGGAGACTGACCAAAATGCCTGGTATGGTTGAAGCTGCAGCCACAAAGCCTGACCAATCAGTAGGCGTGCCCAGCGCAATAGCAAAGGGGTTAAGCAGAGTCTTGGACATTGTCGAGCTCAGGATTGCAAAGACTCCCATCACGCACAGTGTCCAAAAAACGGCTTTTCCCACTTTGTCAGACGTAATATTCATGCTGCAAACCAGCTTGAACTCATCTTGACGTCAAACTTATGTAAGTAGATATTCTACTATCATAAGTAGTTAATCCAAACAAGAGAGTGTGAAAGAAAGTATGCATGAAGAACATGGCGAAGAACACCATGGATATGGCAGGCATTGTTGGCACGAAGGCCACCACGGATATGGACAGTTCACTCGCCGCTTTCTAACGAAAGAAGAGAAAATCAAGAAACTAGAAGAGTACACACAAGAACTGAAGAACGAGCTTGCAGCAGTACAGGAACGCATCAAAGAACTGAAAGCCAAATAGTGTTGATGAAAAGCATGAAGTGGGTAACACGACTATTCGTGCACGTAGATAGAACCGCATGCCCATGGCTAATAAAACGATTCATAGACCCGAAAGCCGAATTCCTCTTCGTTCCCGTAGAAAAGATTGAAGAGACAGTCAAAAAAGAGAAGGCAATACCCTACGATGCACCAGGAGTCGAACTTGGACATCACGGAGACAAGTGCAGTTTCGACGCTATCATAGACAAGTACAAGGTAAAAGATCCTGCAGTCCTAGAGTTGGCAAAAATCGTCCGAGCCGCCGACACGGACAAAATGGAGATGGCTGCCGAAGCCGCCGGAATGGAAGCCGTCATGACAGGTTTCGGCATCGTTTCAAAAGACGATCATGAAACCATCGCAAAGGCAAGCCCCGTATATGACGCGCTGCACACAAACTGCAAGCTAAAACTGATTCGTGAGAAATACAAAGCAGAAATCGAAAAACTAGACAGAAAAGAACGAAGAGAATTCTTAAGAAAGAAACTGGCGGAGTAAACCAACCACCATCCTCTTTTCTTTTTGTTGGCTGAGGAAGAATAACAGCAGGGTACGCAGGAAAAGTCTGAACGAGAGTCTGAAGCTATCCAGCGAAGGCGTCAAATGGGGCCCTCACCCTGTTTTGCCGGCAAAAATGCTCTCGATATACTCCAAGAAAATTCGAATCTCTCCAGTTGATGCAATCTGGCTAGTGCAATCATTAACCGAGCGCACTCAAGAGTCTGATCTGTAACAGACTCTGGGAAATAAAGTCCGCCTTTCTCTTTTCTGTTTTGGCGTGAAACGGACGAGTAAAATCTTAAGTGGTCAGTCACTCAATGGACTTGTATGGTTCGTAAACCTTCCTCTGCCGTCTTTCGGTCCAAGGAACTTGACGATTTTCTGAAGGGTCATAACCCCAGGTTTCGGCGATGGATTGAGGACATGGAAACTGTTCTCAAAGAGAACATGTTTGCGGGAGAGTAGATCAGTAAGAAGCAGATTCCATCCCAGTACAAAGAACGTTATGGTGTGAACAACTTGTTTCGTTACGCTCATCCTGAGGGATATCGCTAGTGCTACACAATCTCCTGTGAGGAAGGATTTGGCGTGTGCCCGCACATTCTAGACTTATTGTCCCACGAAGAGTACGACGGGATTTTCGGCTACAGAAAAAGGTGACTTATCTAACGCGAACACTCGACTTCATGAGGGCTTGGAGCTTTGGATTATTTACCCCCGTGTAGATGATCTCTTTCCCGTTGAATGTTATCTTTCCAGAAGCCTCCAGATAGTCCAATATACGCTTGAAAGTCTGGTACTGGACCTTTCGAGGCAACTTTTTCCAGAGTTTCGTCCTTGTCGGATAATCCTCAGCGTCTAGGATAGCTTTCTCTACCATCAGAATTGTGTCCAACTGTGGCTCATGAAGAGGCACATGAAAAGGCTCAGGAATCGTTTCCATTTCAAGATCCCTCGGAACAATACATCCCATAACTATTATATAAGTTTATATGATTCTAACTTCTAGATTTGAAGTCTGCGCGCGCGCTGAATTCTTTCCTGTTTTTCTGTTTTTGATCAACTGAATAATTTTCTGCCCTGGAATGATTAAACCAATAGCGGTTTTGACTGAAATATCTGGGCAAACCATTTTTGACCATTTTCGGAACAGCTATGCGCGCGTTTCGTAAGTCTACGAGACCGTTGTGAGGAGGCCTTTCAACGTGAGTCTAGGCTTTTGAGTTCATTCCTTTCACGTTTTTAGTTTCGCCAAAGAGGAGAACAAACTGCCAACGTAACGCGGCTCTGATGCGCGCGCTTTTGCGGCACTGATGGAGGAGGTTAGCAAAGAAATATTACAATACAGTATTACATCTGGCGTTACGGCTGAACAGCTGAAAGTCAACCCTGGCTACAATCCCTGACTCATACATTGAAAATTACATCTGACATTACAAATAAAAGCGCTGAGTCCACTCTGAACAGCCTTTCAGCCTGTTTTTCTCCATGGTTTGTTACAATTACAGATTACATCTGACATTACAAGTGAAAAAGAGGGGGGCTCGAGAACACAAACATACGACCCGGCATTGCAACTGACCCTGGCAAATGAAGAGGCGGAGCCAACTTTCGCACATTAAGAGCAATGAGAAAAATGAAAAACGATCGTACATTCCTGCAGAAGAGGAGATTCTGGCAGACTCTTGAGGTTCTGATCGCAGGTTTATGTGTAAGCATAAATCTTGATGAGAGGCGTATCTCTGGTTGAAGGTTGAGGAGGTTAGAGAATGGTGAAAGGAAGTTTTGTTTTAGGGTTAATCGGCGGAATCTTTGCGATATTGGTAGCCGTGTATGGAATTGCGGTGACGCATTCAATTTTCACAATTGCGGGACCATTAGGAAGCAACTTGGTCTATACGTTAGATGGGATTTGTGCAGTTGGAGGCTTTCTTGGCATAGCGGGAGGTGTTTTAGGAAAGAAACTTGGTGGAGAATTAATGGTCGCCGAAAGCGCATTAGCGTTGACGGGAGGTATCCTGTTCGGCTTTCCTCTTGGAGTCTTGCCATTCATTCTGATGCTTGCAGGCGGTGTGCTCGCACTTAGAGAAAAGGTACAAGTAACACCGAAGATTGAGCAAGGGTCGACGTCTAAGCCTAGAAGGCTCAGGAGGTAGCAGCAATGGCAGAGAGGAAAGCAAAGGCCAAGGAGCATGCAGACAAGAAGTTAAAGCTCATTCCCAGTTCAAGACCAACGAGCAGATACGTAGCGACAGACTATGATGACGATATTAAACGGTTTGCGGAGAGCGAAGAAGAATCTGTCGAAATACCAAACCCTAATGACAAGATGCTGTCAAATCTGAGAAGCAGAGTAATTGCACTAAAGAAGACAAAGAAGGTTGAAAACGTCAAGGTCGTAAGCCGAACAAAAAAAGGGAAATTGACTGAACTATGGCTTGTGAAAAAGTGAAAGAAAAGCATAGCACGAGGAAATGTGGCGCCGCCGATAGGACTTGAACCTATGACCGACTGGTTAACAGCCAGCCGCTCTACCTAGCTGAGCTACGGCGGCTCTCTCAGGATTCACATGCTTTGAGTTTTGTGGCGGTATTTAAGTCTGCCCATAGACCCTGGGCGCGCTCCCGTTTGATCGCTCATGCCTTGACTCTGACGCCCGCTTGCATCATCCTGTACTTGGCTATGCTTGCGAACAGTTTGAAGAAAGGCCTTATGGCACGTTCTCTCCAGTTGCTGGAAAAGCCCATGTTGATGAGGTTGCCCAGCCAGTACATATCGTGTTCCACACATTTTGTTAACAACTCCTCATGTAGCTTCGTCATGTGCGTGTTCTTGAACCAGTCTTCGTCCTTGAGCCTGCCCATCGGAACGAAGAACAAGGGAACAATAAAGCTTCGGAAGGGCTTCAAATCATCCATTAACTCTATCGTCTTGACGAGATCGCTCTCAGTCTCTTCCGGAACCCCCACAATCAGCGTGCACGCTGGAACGAGCATGTTGTCATGCATGAGCCCCATGCCGGTGCGCACAACCTCAGGCCAGTCTTCAGGTTTGAACGGGTGAGCTTTCGCAGGCATGATTTTCTTCGCGAGCTCCGGAGAGCCCGTTTCAAGCCCGATCTCAGCGCCCCACCAGGGCTGTTTCTGCCTTATCATCTCAGCTATTTCAGCCAAAAGCTTCGGCTTCGAGGCAACAGCCGCCAAAGAACAGTGACTCCAAGATATGCTATTGCATTTTTCAAGAACAGCTTCGTGGAGACTCAAGAGTTTCTCGTCATTAGGCAGAGTGTTCTTTGAGCCGTAGAGCATGACATCATCTTGGTGAAGGATAACTCCTCCATTCTTGACTCTGCGGTTTACCCTCATTTCCCTGAGTATCTTCTCAATCGGAAACCATCGCAAAGGCCTCACAGTCACGCTGCAGAAGCTGCACCCACGACAGCATCCGCGGCCAATCTCCACCAAACCGTTGATTGAAGGTCCGACGATTTCAGGTATCTCCTCCAAGCTTGGCGTTTCCCGAACGCTCGTTTGATAGTCAGCAGGAAGTTCCTCACCGTTGACCGCCGCCTTAAAGATTTTCCCAACGACGTTCTCGGCCTCTCCCTCAATTATGCAGTCTATTCCATAATTCTTAACGAAGTTCGGCCTGTAATGCATCTGCCAAACGCCCGGACCGCCCACGATGATCTTCAAGCCCCGTTCTTTTGCCTCCCTAATCTCGGAAGAACCCAGAAGGTTGCGAAAGTGCCGGGCCAAGAACGGTTCCTTCTTCATTATGGTTGCCAAAGTGCTCGACGCAGGACCCAAACCGAAAGGATCCATCACGGTAATCCCGAGCACCTTCGCCTCCTTCACGTGCGATTTCAGATGGTCCGGCGCCACGGTTGAAACGTTAAAACCCTCCTTCACAAGCTGCGCCTCAATCTTTCTCAGCCCATAAGGCGCCTCAACCGGCGCACCCCCTATCGTCTTGATAGCTGGAAAGAACAGCTGCTCATACAAGAAGTCCGGGATAAAATTCGACGGAGCACACGTCCCAAAACCCAGAAACTCGTTACGATGATAATCACTCATAAGCGTACTGTCGGCAGTCAAAACTATCTTGTCGTTCAAACCCACTGTCTCTCCGAAGGACTAGCAACACTTTCTTTAATTAAAGGATTTGCTCTCACAATCCTTTCCCACATTTTGCTCGGAAAGTGAATTCGTGCGCCTTTCCTGAAAGAAATATAAGCAGTTGGAAAGAGAGATCTGGTAAACGGTGGATAAAATGGTTGAAGAGAAAAAATACACAGAAAAAGAGGTCCACAAAAAGTTTGCAGTCGACTGTTTCAACCTTGTCTGGACGTTTATGGACAGGAAGAACAGAACCAAAGAAGAAGACGACAAAATGGTTCATGCGGCTCACGCCTCTCGTTTTCATTGGGGAGAAATAGGAACGCCTCTCGAGTTTGAAAGAGGCGAATGGCAGATTTCCAGGGTGTACACCGTCGTTAAGAGGCCCGAATCAGCACTCTATCACGCGATGAGATGCTTGGAAATCTGCAGAGAAAACAACATCGGAGACTGGGACATCGCCTTTGCCTATGAAGCAGTGGCCCGAGCATACGCAGTTGCAGGGCAAAAAACAGAGTGCAAGAAGTACATTGAACTGGCAAACAAGGCCGGAGAGCAAATCAAGACTAAAGGGGACAAGGACTATCTATTCAGCGAACTCAGGACAATAAAATGCTAGAAACGTTACGTGGAAGTCGAGATTCAAACTACTGAATGACAAAAACGTGAGAATCTTGAGCTGCCTTCTGGGTCGAAAGTGTAGAGTATGACCTGAGACACGGCAAGATTCTTATTCTCTGTCAGGTCAAAGTACCTTCGAAGGAAAAGTCAGATGAAAGGCTTCCATCTGGCAGCCCGGACACTTGTGATTCTGCTGGTCTGCGCGGCTTTGTTTCCCATTTTGCAGGAACGCGCTTTCTCATCAAGCCCCATCTATGTAGACGTCGAACCCAATGCTCTGCCCCCGCTTACTGATGTGAACTCAAGTGTCTATGGCTTGGAAGTTCCGGCAACACCGTCAGCCATCGGCGACAATTTCACAGTTGAAATACACCTGAGAAACGCAACCGTGACGAACGTCGCAACCGGCGTTGAAGGTGTTGAGGTTCACTTATACTTTGGCAACATTCTGGCGTATGCCGTGCCCACCGGGTTTGTGAACAAGATTGGTCAACCGGGCGGAGCGCTTACGGGGCCAAACGTGTTGTACGGCGTTGACGCTGGGTTCTTTGATGCTGGTGGCAATCCGGTTTCAAGTCCGCCCTATGCTGGGGCCGTTTACTTTGAGGTTGGAGCCGCCTCATCAGATCAGCCCTGGAATGGCGCGGACGGCTTGGTGGCGGTGATAAGCTTCCGAATCGTGAAGCAGCCGCAGGGTTCGCTGGGGGAGCCGACAGTTACGTTGCCGCTTGCAAACGACTTCACAGACATCGAGACTAATGTAATCGTAGATCCCTACACCAACAACACCATGACCGTGCCAGTGTCCCACGAGCGCATTCTGGGGAGCTTAGTGTTGGACTCTAATTACGAGCCTCCCGTCAACAACTACACCCTAACAGTTCAAGAGAGTCCTGCGGGCTCTGGAACGGTGGATGTCAACGCAGGCGGAATTAATCAGACACCTCCCTACACTTTCCAGAACGGAACAGTCGTTCAAGTGGCGGCATCACCGAACTCTGGCTACAGCTTCACGAACTGGATTCTTGACGCAGCAAACGCTGGCTCTGCAAACCCATTCAGCATCACCATGAACAGCGCCCACACCGTGACAGCCAACTTCACCTCTGCCTCTCCGCCCCGTGATCTGTCTCCTATCACTCTGACTGCGGAACCAACGGCAGTGCCCCCGCTTACAGGTATCAACACCAGCCCCTACGGGTTGGAGATTCCGCCCACACAGATTGCTGTTGGAGACACGTTCAAGGTTGAACTCCATCTTCGAAACGCCACTCGAAGCAACGTGCCGCTTGGCATCAGCTACGTTGAAGTGCATTTCTGGTTCGGAAACGCTCTTGATTACGTGCGACCTCTAAGCTTTGCACCCAACGAGTTCGGCGGCCCCGACGGAGTCCTAAACCCCGACATCCAATTCTCCATCAATCCAGGGTTTCACGACGTGAACGGCGATGAGACGCCTTACCCCTACGACGGGGCGGTGAGCTACGACGTTGCAGCAAATTCAACGGGCACCGGTTGGAACGGCGTTGACGGTCTCCTGGCTGTGCTAACGTTCGAGATTACAAAACAGCCCCAATCTTCTTCGGGCCAAGACACCGTAGGCTTGCCTATGAATTACACCTTCACAGAATTAACGGACCGCAACGGAAGCACCGTACTGCACGATTGCTTGAACGCAACCACAACGCTGGACAAGGTTTCCCATGACATAGCCGTGACAAACGTTACGCTACTGAAAACCGTGGTCGGAGAAGGATACCCCATGAACATAAACGTGACCGCTGCGAACCTTGGCAGCGTCAGCGAGGACTTTACTCTCACTGTCTACGCCAACGCGTCCGTCATGAACTCCCAGACAATCTCACTTGCCAGCGGAAATACCACAACAGTCGCTTTCGTCAGGAATACCACTGGCTTCGCCAAAGGCAACTACACCATAAAAGCCGTAGCAGAGGATATCTCTAGGGAGGCAAACACGACAAACAACACGTACACTGCCGGCTCAGTGAAAGTAACTATTCCAGGAGACTTAAATGGCAACGGAAAAGTTGAGCTTCTCGACTTGATTCGGCTAGGGCTCAGCTTCGGAAGCCACGCCGGTCAGCCAAAATGGAACCCCAATGCAGACATAGACGGAAACGGAATCGTTGACCAATCTGACGCGAACATACTGGCTCAACACTACGGACAACACTACCCGTAAGAGCCACGGGTCACGGAAAGACACCCTGCAATCCATGAGCGCGCTGCTTGTCTCTAAATAGAGTGTTGAAGCGTGTTAGTGGAAGTGTATCGGCGCATACGAGGCTGTTAGGCAATAGATCGCCTTAACCCCCGCCGTGTTGCAGTGCAGCGTTACATCTGGCCTTGCAAACAGAGAGGGGGCTTGAGAAGATTGTCACAAAACAACATTACAACAGACAACACAAAAAAAGGAAACGCGTCAACCGTGAAGCACTCGTTCAGCCTGTTTTGAACATCGTTTGTCATAAAGCAACATTACAACTAACCTCACAATCGGAGAGAGGGGGGTCGACCCTGCAAGACAGCGTGCTTCTCCGTGCGCTTCACAGCCTGCTGCGCTCCGCCTTGAAAAGGGAAGCAGCAGGAAACCAGTGAAAGGAAGGTCGTCCCACCAACACGCTTCAACACACAATAAAGGGACAAGTCAGCGCGCAACGATGATTCAAGAACTGTTACCACGCGGCATTGCCACGGTTGTTACCAACAAACACCGGGGAAGACTCCGAAGGAAGCAGATTTCACGGAATTTCTCCATGATTTGTTACCACACAACATTACCACGGCTGTTACCAGCAAAGACCGGGGGGTCGCCCACGCAACATTGCAATTTTACAATTCAATATTACAAAAAATGTAAATAAAAAAAGACGGGGGCCCCGACAATACAGCATCACAACGTAACCTGCAACAGGGTGTATTTTTCTTCGGTTTGAAAGTATATATCTGACGTTTTCAATGGAGTGCCGTCAGTGCACGATAGGAGAGAGAACGTTGAGGCTTTGGGCATAAACGTCTTGAGGCGTGGTACTGTCTGGTGTCGCAAACGAGAGTGGGTTTTTGCTACCCAAGAGGTGTGTGCTTTCAGTGCACGAGATGTGCACTCTGCTGTGGAGACACGAAAAGCCGAACGAGGCGCATCATGCTTCTGACGAAAGATGCTCGGACGATATCTGAGGCCATTTTGAAGCCTGTTGAGACTTTCGCAACAGAGACCAGCGGCAACGGACCCTACGTTTACGAAATGAGAAAAACGCGGGAAGAGGGCAAATGCACTTTCCTCAAAGGAACGGACTGCAGCATCTACGCCGTGAGGCCTCTGGTGTGCAGGTTTTACCCATTCGAGCTAGTCACACTGAAAGACGGGAAACCCAGGTTCTTCTGCACAGAAGAATGCCCCGGAATTGGAAAAGGCAAGAGGCTCGAAAGAGAGTACTTCGAAAACCTGTTCAAGCGAGCTTACGATCAACTGAGGAGATAGAAGACAGGGAATCTGAACAGACACCTTTCGTGACACGACTGCGGCGCGCGCGATACTGTCTAGATCGATTTGAAACTGAAGTTGGGGGCAGATTCACTCTTTAACTGCATGGCGTGTTGCTTTCGCTAACGTCTCGGAGACGGCCACATTTCGTCTGGGTGCTCATGTTGACTTGTGTGACGTGTGCAGTCTGTCGAAGACGGAGACTTCGGGTCCATTCAGTGTGACTGGTGCGTGGGCGACGATCGGTTTTTTCTGCACGTGCTTGTATCCACATTCGCACTCGAAGCCCACTGTTTGTTTTCCTTTCTTCACTTGGCGCCATTTCCTGCCGTTGCAGCGTGTATCGTGCCTGTGAATGGTCCAGAGTTGTCTGGCTTCGGTCGGAGTGATTGGAGAATAACATTTTACCTTCGTGAAGTACCAGGCTAGATACATTGTGAAACAGGCCCACAGTGAGGGCATTATTATCCACAGATTGGGAGTTAACATTTCAAACATGTTTTTCACCATTCTGTATTTATGTTCTGCACAGATACAATATGTCTGTATTCGGACATATCTGCTGATAGAGTATGTCATCTTACGATATAAACATTTCGCCGGTTCGCAGGTCTGCTGCGCGCTAGAACTGTTGAAGCACGTCCTTCTTTTCTATTATGTTGCCACAGTAGTGGCATTTTAACAGCAGGGGATCTTCGGATTCGATGTAAAACTTGGGTTTTACGGGTTCGTTGCTGTTGCTTATGCAGGCGGGGTTGGCACATTTGACAATGTTTTCGATGGTTTTCGGCAGTTTGACTTCCTGCTTCTTTATGACCTTGTAGTTGCGGATGATGTTGATCGTGGCGTGCGGGGCGATGAGGGCTATCTTGTGCACTTCCTGCGGGTTGAGTTCTCTCCCCTCGATTTTGAGGATGTCTTTCGCCCTGAACCGTTTGCTGGGCACGTTGATAGCGATGGTTATGGGCCCTTTCTCGCGGCCCGTTATTCCGAGGATTTTGACCACGTCCAAGGCGTGACCGCCCGTGATGTGATCTATAACAGTGCCGTCTCTGATTTTGGAAACGCGCAACTCTGTTTCGCTCAAGCCTGTTTCTCCCTCTGAGAGGTGCTTTATGGTTGGAACACAAATAAAAGACTTTAAGTTTTGCTGTTGCCACAAGGTCTTGTGTTGTTGGCAAGAGTTATCTAGTTGTTTCGTAGAGTGGTTGTGGGCGGAAGTTTGGAGTTCAAAGGCAGAGACATCATCTCGATTAAGGATTTTTCTCGTGACGAGATTAACTATGTTTTCAAGATTGCGAAGAGTATGGAGCCTCTGGCTTCTACTGGTTCGCAGATGTTGAAGGGGAAGATTCTCGCGACGTTGTTTTATGAGGCGAGCACGCGAACCAGGCTGAGTTTTGAGTCTGCGATGCAGAGGATGGGAGGTTCCACGATTGGTTTTGCGGAAGCGGAGATTGCTTCGGTGAAGAAGGGTGAGAACCTTGCTGACACTGTTAGGACGGTTGAGAATTACGCGGATGTGATAGCCTTGCGGCATCCTCTGGAGGGCGCGGCGAGGTTGGCTGCCGAGTTCTCCAGAGTGCCCATTATTAACGGTGGCAGCGGGGCAGAGGAGCATCCGACGCAGGCGCTTCTGGACTTGTACACGATAGTTAAGGAAAAGGGTAAGGTTGACGGGTTGAAGATTGCGCTTGCGGGCGATTTGCGGTACGGGAGGACGGTGCACTCGCTCGCTTACGCGCTTTCTTTGTACGATATCGAGTTGTTCTTGGTTTCGCCGGAGACTCTGAGGATGAGACGGGAGGTTCTTCAGACGATTAAGGAGAGAATTCCCGTTACGGAGAAGACGAGCCTTGAGAAGATCGTTCCGTTGGTAGACGTCTTGTACGTGACACGGATTCAGAAGGAGCGTTTTCCTGATCCAGCAGAGTACGCGAAAGTTAAGGGTTCTTACAGGGTGGACTTGCAGAGTCTGAGCGAGGCTAAGAAAGATTTGATTATTATGCATCCGCTTCCGCGGGTTGACGAGATCGCGGCCGAGGTTGACGCTACGCCCTACGCACGCTACTTCCAGCAGGTCGGGAACGGCATCGTCGTCCGAATGGCGCTACTAGCACTGATACTAGGCGCAGTTGACTAACCCGCAGACATGGCTCCAAAATCCTGCTGAAGACAGGAAAAGCACGAGCTTGCGTGGAGTGGGCGTGTGCTGCTGTTTAGGTTTCATTGGAGCGATCGAAGTAGGTGAGCGTGCTGACGGCGTTGCATTGGGGGCACTTGCTTGTTCGGCCTGGCCAGGTTTTTTTGCAGTTCGTGCAGTAGGTTGCTTTGCGGTTGTAGGTGAAGAATTCTAAATTGTTATTTTCTATTAGTTGTTTGGTTATGGAGAGGAGCTGTTCTGGTTCGTGTGTTGTTTCGTCGAGTTCGATTATGGTTAGGTTTCCGCCCGTCTGGGTCTGTCTTGTCTTGCGTTGTGGGGTTTCGGTTTTTTGGGGGAGTTTGCCGTTTTGGAGGGTGAGTTTGTCTGTTGTGGAGTAGTGGGGTTTGTCTCTTGTTCCTGTGAAGTGGACTTTTGCGATTCCGTATCTTTCGATGTCGAGTTGTGCCAGTCTGGTGGAGGCTTCGGGGTTTGGCATTGTCGCCGGGTAGACGTGTTTTCCTCGTTTTTTTCCGATTTTGTTTATGAAGCTTGCGATGTTCTGGGCGGTTTCTTCTGCGAAGGTTTGGGTTTTTTCGTCGTTGATGCTCTTGCCGGTGAAGGCTTCTGCTGCTTCTGTTAGTCCTGCGAGGTTTATGGTGTGTATGGTTTTTTCGAGTCTGAAGTACTGGTCGCCGTTGTTTTGTTGTGTGAGGAAGGGGAGCAGGTTTTTGGCGTGTTGTCTGAGGGCTTGGTGTTTGATGTCTAGGGCGCGGTTTGCCATTTCGAGTCTTTCTTTGAGGGTTTCGAGGAATTTTGCGGGGTCTTTTTCTGTTTCGTAGGCCGCGCGGGGCACGTTTACTGTTACGGTGCCCAGGCATCCTGTGCGGAGCGTGTCGATTTCCCAGTCGCCGCTTGGTTCTGCGTCGATTTTGAATCCGGAGGGGCTGTGGACGGTTTGTTCGTGGTTTTTTTCGGTTAGGTTTGCGAAGTAGGGTGTACCGTTGTGTGCTGCGAGTGCGTGGGCTTTGAGGAGGATGGTTCTTGCCTTTTCGTCTTTGAAGGTTTCTGGGCGTATTTTGACTGTGAGTTTGGGGTTGGCTAGCGGTTTTTGGAGGCTTTCCTGAGAGAATGCTTCGAGGAGCAGTGATGCTAGCTGCTGCGCTTCTTCCGCGTAGTCTGCGTACTTGCCGGCTTGTTGGCCGTTGGGTCCGGTGGCGGTTTTTTCGGCTAAGAATTTGGGGGTTGTGAGTTCCAGGTTTATGGCGGTATCTGTGTGTTGGCTTAGGTTTGTTATGAACTGGTGCAGTGCTTCTTTGGTTTTTGTGGGTTCGCTGTTTTTTGTGTATGGAGCTAGGAAGGTGTTGAGGTATTCGAGTGTTTGGGTTGTTTCTGTTTCTTTTGCCGCGTGTAAGAGTGCGCTGAATATTGTTGCCAATGCTGTTTCTAGGTTTTTGGGTGGGGGTTGGCTGGGTTGGGTGGGGTTGATGGTTTCTAGGTTTAGGCCGTTTTGTAGGAAGAATCGTGTGTCGTGTATGGTTTCTGTGGGTTTGAGGATCCATGTGCTGAGGTTGTTGAGGTGGAGGGTGCCTGAGAGGTGGGCGTCTGCGATGTCTCTTGGCAGCGTGTTTAGCAGTGTGTATTCTTTGAAGACTGTTTGTCCTGCGGCTTCGAGTGGGTTTGTCGTCTGTGGTGTTGTGTGGAGGAGGTTGGTGACGTCGTGGACGGGTATTCCTAGGCGTGTGAGTTTGTTTCGGTATTCTTCGAGGCCTTTTTCGATGAGGATGGCGTTTACGAGTTCTCTTACTAGTGGGGCTGTTAGGTATTTGGTTTTGGATTTGAGGAGTTGGGTTTCTGCTTCTTTGGCTACTTTTTGTGCTTGTTCTGGGGGCATTTTTGCTTCTTTTATCAGTGCGTTTGCGATTTTGTTTGGGTCGAATTCTTCTATTGCTGATCTGCTTGCGCGGATGAGTATGTTTTTTGGTTTGTTGGCTTTTTTGTCTATTCTGTCTGCTACGTCGATGACCATTTTGCCGAGGTCGGTTAGGGCGTATTTTTTCTGGTCGACTAGGGCTTCGATGAGGTCTGCTTTGAGTAGGAATTTCAGGTGGTATGCGAAGCGTCCTGCGTCTCGGCTTGGGTTCATTTTCAGGCTGCTCATGAGTTCCGTGTAGCTGAGGGGGCCTTTGTCGAAGAGTAGGTTGAGTATTTGCAGTCTGAGGGGTGAGCTGACGGCTTTGAGGATTTTGATTCCGTGGGTGCGGCTGGCTGTTGACAAGGTTGTTTCTGGGCCTCTTCTTTTTGCGGGTGTAGTATTTTTGGGTGTGAAGGGTTTAAAGGTGTTGGGATAGGCTTATTTTGCTGTTTTGAAGATAGGATGGGTGAGCGCGTGTGGGCGGGGCTGTCGGCTAGTTTGGTCTAGGCTTGTAGCCTCGGGCGCTATAGACCCCGGTTCAAATCCGGGCAGCCCCACCATATTTTGGGTTGGAGAACCGTTGCTGCGCTTCCTGAACGACGTGAGGAGAAAAGGGTGTTGTTTTTTGTTTTTTTTTTGGAAAAGGTGTTTTGGGCTTCTTTTCAGTGGCAAGGTTTAAGTCATGGTTTGTCCACGTCTGGGTTTGGCGCGTTCAGGCGTGAATCGTATTGGAAAGGCGTGAATAGTAGGGCAAAGGCGTGAATCGTACTGGAAAGGCGTGAATCGTATGGGACAGGTGTGAATCGTTGCCTCTGACTGAGTCGGTGAGCTTTAAAGCGGTGTTGCAGAGGGAAAACCGCATTCAGGTTCCCCGGTTGATTCGTTGGCAGTACAAGATGGAGGCGTGTGAGGTGTTGAGAGTCAACGTCCGGGTTGCGGGCGGTTTGGTCGATGAGAGGTTTCTTGCGAGGATGACGCGAGATGGGCGCTTGACGATACCTAAGTTGACTTTGAAGCTTCTGCGAGAGGGCGAAGAACAAAGCCTGGAAGGCTGTGTCCTCGAAGTGACCGTTGAGCCGGCACACGAGCAGGGTGAAAAGCCGGAGTCGAACCCTTAAGGCCCCGTGTCAACACAAACTGGGAGACATTCAGTGTCGCCCTCGACCACGCCTGCAACCTTATGCCCTGGGGATAACTCAGAAAACGCATCAGTGCGCGCGGAGTTTTCCCATAAGGTGGTGCAGCTGCATCCAGTCCGTCTGGGACGTCAAGGCACAGGGGAAGGCCAAAAACAGGTATATGCCTCAAAGCTGTCCCTAAACACGAAACAGGAATTATCGTCTTTTTGCACGAATTTCGGACGAGGCAGCGTGCGTTGTTCTTCTGTGTTGAGGAGGTCGGGTCATGGCGCTTTTGGTGTTGCAAGGGTTGGGGTTTGTTGTTTCTGTTTCTTGGTTGTCAATTTTTGGTTCTTGAGGGTTTAAGGTTTGAGTGTGTTTGTTTTTTTTGAGTTGGGTTTATCTGGTTTTTTGGTTGCGTTTTGGTTTTATCGTTATGAAGTAGATTGTTGTGATTGCTAGGGCGATTGTTATGATGATTAGGATGTAGTTGAGGTTTCTGCTGAAGTCGAGTTGTCCTATTATGGAGTTGTAGTTTGTGAGTAGGCCGGCGTAGCTTGAGTTGAGTAGGTTGTAGTCTTGCATGAGGGTGGCGTAGCTGGTGTTTAGGGTTTGGAAGTTTGTTTGGAGGCCGTTGAGGCTTGTTGAGAGCGTGAGGAGGGAGGTTGTTAGGTTGCCGTAGTTGGTTTGGAGGAGGTTGTAGTTGGCTGAGAGCGAGTTGTAGTTGCTGTTCAGCACGTTGTACTGAGAGACCAACGTGTTAAAGTTCAATGTGTCGTTGTTGTGTTCGGCCAAGAGTGTCGTGTAGTTTGCGGACAATTCGTTGAAGTCGGCCAGTAGCGGCGTGTAGTTGCCGAGGATGTTGGCGTAGTTGGCCAATAACGAGTTGTACGTGTCATTCAGGGCAAGGTACTCAGGGGATGGGACGAATTCTGTGATGGTGAAAAGGAAGTAGAAGGTTACCGCGCCATAGGGAGTGATCTTTGAGTCAACTCGGATGGTGTGGTTTCCCACGTCGGAATAGGGCGGTTCTGTCGGGACGGTCAGGTTGTAGTCGTAGGCGCCATTCGCGCCGAGGATGCCTTGTTGATTCAGGCCTATCGTCACATTGTCCCAGAAAATATCAGCTGACTGCACATTTTGCACGCTGGTATTCAGCGACGTGAACCTGAGAAGTATTGCCGTGTTGGCTCCTCCTTGTGATGGAAGTATTTCCGCCTGAATCTCGTCGACTTGTGCGTTTACGCGAACCACAGCTACGATCATTAGAGATAATACGAGGAGAGCTGGGAGCAGGATTTTCCATGATTTGATCATGATTGTCCACACCGCTTTGAGCGAACGCACCTGACGGTTAATGTATCGTTTGAAGCTGTAGTTAAAGGCTTTGCCATGCCTACGTTTTGTCTATTAACGTTCGTCGTTGGAGGGGACAAAATCTCTGGTTATGTAGCTTTGTTATGGGTCAGCGAGCCACTATACAAAACAGCTGGCAACTCTCGTCTTTCTATCTCCTGTAAGCATCACGACCGTCCAGATGCGCGCGCGCAATTTCATAATGCAGCCTTACAACTGGCGCAAAGAAGATAGGGGGTGGTCAACTTTGAGCATTATGTGGGTCACAGAGTTCTCCTGAACCACGGCCACACACTCCCAGACGCCAACGTTTTGAGAGTCAGAAGCCAGGCACGCTCTCTGCGAACCGAAAGTTATTTCAAAAAACGCGAAAAAAGAGCCTGCAGGTTTCAGTGGCGTCTGCGTTTGTACATTCGAAACGCGCCCAGCGCGGCGAAACAGCCAGCCAAGCCCAAGACGATTCCAACCAAGTACTCTGTCCTCGAAAAATCCCCTGCCGCCACTATGACCTTGATGCTGTAAAGAGCGTCAACGCCGGCATCGTACTTGCCGTTGCCATTAACATCCACCAAAATATCGTAAACTCCAGTAGTCAAAGGTTTGTTCCAAACAGCGGTGAGACTAATGTTCCCCGAAGAATCAGAAGACGCGGCCCCTGCTTGAACTCTTCCAGTGATGTTCGCACCGTCAAACCATGCTGTGTCATACACGATGTAAACGTTGTAAGTCTGACTCGCCCCAAAGCCACTTCCAACGACATAGACCGTCTCGTCCAAGCTGAAAACATCCCTCTGAACGCTCGCACCGTCACAGCTCTCGATAGTAGGCGCTATGTGAGCCTGCCAGTTCCAAGTTATGCTTGAGTCCTCGTTTATCGAGAACGTCACAGAAACACCGCCACCACTGGCCGGAACAGAGCCGGTACCGACCCAGCCGGTGCAAGTCCAAACTTGGCCAGCTTCAGTCACGGGACTCGTAACAGTGCAAGTAACCGAACTGCCATTATTGTACGTGTGATCGCCGACGGGTGGGTTGGGGTTGTCATGAGCTGACGTGACTGTTAACGTCTGTTGAGTGATTTGCCAGTTCCAGGTTATGCTTGAGTTCTGGGAAATCGTGAAGGTTACAGAAGTGTCAGTGCCGCTGGGTGGGACATCGCCTGTTCCTGTCCAGCCCGTGCAAGTGTGGGAAATACCACCCTCAACCACAGGACTAGAAACACTACAAGTTACAGAAGAACCATAGTCGTATAGGTGATCGCCAACGCCCGGACTGGGATTGTCATGAGCTGAAGTAACAGTCAAAGTCAACTGAACAGGCGGAGTCACAGCCCAGTTCCATGTGATGCTTGAGTTCTGGGAAATCGTGAAGGTTACAGAAGTGTCAGTGCCGCTAGGTGAGACATCGCCTGTGCCCGTCCAGCCCGTGCAAGTGTAGTAAACACCATCCTCCGTCACAGGACTAGAAACATTACAAGTAACAGAATCATTATCATTGTACGTGTGATCGCCGACGGGTGGGTTGGGGTTGTCATGAGCTGACGTGACTGTTAACGTCTGTTGAGTGATTTGCCAGTTCCATGTGATGCTCGAGTTTTCGGTTATCGAAAACGTCACAGAAACGGTGCTACCACTAGGCGGAACGGAACCAGTACCAACCCAGCCAGTACAAGTGTAGGAGACGTCGGCCTCAACGACGGGGCTAGAGACACTGCAGGTAACCGAAGAGCCATCGTTGTAAAGGTTGTTGCCGACAGCCGGGCTGGGATTGCCATGAGCCGACGTAACGGTCAAAGTCCACTGGGCAACCTGCCAGTTCCAAGTGATGTTCGAATCCTGAGAAATCGTAAAAGAAACAGAAGTACCGGAACCGGTCGATGGAACAGAGCCCGTGCCAGACCAACCAGTGCAGGTATAGGTAACACCGCCCTCAGTCACTGGACTCGTGACGCTGCAAGTAACATTGTCACCTTGGTCGTAGGGGTGATTGCCAACAGCTGGGCTGGGATTTCCATGAGCGGACGCAACGGTCAGAACGTGTTGAGGAGCGTTGCCATGCCAATTCCAGGTAATAGACGAATCCTGAGTGATCGTAAAAGAAACAGAAGAACCAGTACCGCTAACGGTAACGTAAGAACCATCGTCGATATAGTGGACTCCGTCAGTAGGGTTGGGGCTGTCATGAGCAGAATAGACGGTCAACGTACGCTGAAGGAGTACACCCTGCCAAAGCCAAGTAATAGACGAATCAAGATTTATCGTAAAAGACACGGAAGAGCCAGTACCACTGGGGGGAACGGAACCGGTACCCGTCCAGCCAGTGCATGTCCAGACAATGCTGCCCTCGGTCACTGGACTCGTTGCGTTGCAGGTAACATAGGAGCCATCACTGTACACGTGCTGACCGTTGCCTGGGTTGGAGCTGTCATGATCTGAAGAAACAGTCAACGTGTGTTGGGCAGCGGTTCCTTGCCAGTTCCAGGTTATGCTTGAATCCGCAGTTATAGCAAAAGATGTTGTAGTCCCACTACCGCTTGATGGAACAGAGCCCGTGCCTGTCCAGCCGGTGCACGTCCAAATAGTGCTGCCCTCAGTCACAGGGCTCGAAACACTGCATGTAACAGAAGAACCATCAGCATAAACGTGACTGCCAACACCCGGAGTCGGACTATCATGGGCAGAATAAACGGTCAACGTACGTTGAACGAGTGCACCCTGCCAATTCCAGGTAATGGATGAATCATGAGCCATGGTGAAACTCGTTGAAGAACCAGACCCACTAGACGGAACAGAACCACTGCCCGTCCAACCCGTACACGTCCAGACGATGCTGCCTTCTGTCACGGGACTCGTAACACTGCAAGTGACCGACGAACCATCACTGTATGTGTGTGGGCCGTTGCTCGGGTTTGGATTATCATGACCCGAAGAAACAATCAACGTGTGATTAAAAACTTGCCAATTCCAAGTTATACTCGAGTTTTCAGCTATGCTAAACGATGCCGAAGTGCCAGTACCGCTTGATGGAACGGAACCGGAACCTGTCCAGCCAGTGCATGTCCACATTGAACTGCCCTCAGTAACTGGACTCGTGACAGTACAGGTAACCGAACTGCCATCATCGTACGTATGAGATCCAACACCTGGACTCGGACTGTCATGTGCAGACGCAACGGTTAAGGTCCACTGGGTGAGCTGCCAATTCCAAGTGATACTCGAATCCTCAGTCATGTTGAAGGGCCCAGCAGTAGTACCAGATCCACCGGACGCAAAATCGCCAGTGCCCGTCCACCCAGTACAAGTGTAGGAATGCCCATTCTCAAAAACAGGACTAGAAACACTACAAGTGGCAATATCGCCATCATTGTACGTGTGAGCCCCAACACTTGGACTCGGACTGTCATGTGCAGACGCAACGGTTAAGGTCCACTGGGTGAGCTGCCAGTTCCATGTGATACTCGAATTCTGAGACATCGTAAAGCCAACAGAAGTGCCAGAACCACTAGACGGAACATCGCCACCACCCGTCCAACCAGTACAAGTGTAGGAATGCCCACTCTCAACTACAGGGCTCGTAACGTTGCAAGTGACAGAGTCACCATAACTGTACGTGTGATTGCCAGCACTCGGACTTGGACTGCCATGCGTAGAAGAAACAGTCAAAGTCCACTGAACAGGCGTACCCTGCCAATTCCAAGTAATAGATGAATCGCTAGTTATGTTGAAACTCGTTGAGGGACCAGACCCACTAGACGGAACAGAACCATTGCCCGTCCAACCCGTACAAGTCCAAACAGTACTGCCCTCAGTCACAGGGCTCGTGACATTGCAAGTAACAGAATCATTATCATTGTACGTATGTTCGCCAACAGGTGGGTTGGGGCTGTCATGAGCCGACACAACGGTCAACGTCCAAGGACCTTGGGCATGTGCTATGGCTGCATAGTACATTAAAGCAGTGAAAATGAATACAATTAGGAAAGACGTAACAACTATTCTTTTCTTCATTCTACTTTCTTCTTTAATCTTTGCGCTTCACGAATAGTCATCCTATCCTTTTTTCACTGTTTTAACGTTTTCTTCCAACAATCAAGCGCGCGCTTCGGGACAAGGCAGCATGCTATTCTTGGGCTGACCTACAGGGTCGGCTGCATGCCTTAGTCAGCTGTAATGTTGGGGGTCGAGTCTTTGAGGATCAATTTTCTCTTTTGTTCTTCTTATGGCGCTGTCTTTGTGGGGTTGTGTGATTTTCGCTTCGGTGATTCTCCCGAGTTGAGAGCTTGGGAGCTGCTATGGTCACCGTTGTGTTAGGCGGGATTGAGGAGGTTATCCAGACGTTTCCTCCGATGACGGCACCTTTTCCGATGACTGTTGTTCCTCCTAGAATGGTGGTTCCAGAGTATATGATGACGTCGTCTTCGACAGTTGGATGACGCTTTTTGCCCCTGAGCTTGGAGATCTCTCCGCGTGGAAAGCTTTTCCCGCCGAGGGTGACTCCTTGATAGATTCTTACGTTGTTTCCGATGTCAGAGGTTTCGCCTATCACGACGCCGGTTCCGTGATCTATGAAGAAGTTTTCTCCGATTCTTGCCCCTGGGTGTATGTCTATGCCTGTGAGCGAATGGGCGTGTTCGCTCATCATTCGAGGTATCAAGGGCACTTGTCTGCAGCAGAGTTCGTGGGCAACGCGGTAGGTGGCAATGGCGTAGATGCATGGGTAACTAAGGATGATCTCGTCAAGGCTCTTTGCTGCTGGGTCGCCTTCGTATGCGGCTTGGACATCAGCCGAGACGAGTCTTTTTATTTCTGGGATGCATTCAAGAAGTTCCTCTGTGACTTTCTGGGCTCTTTCTTTGCAGATGTCGATTGGGCATTCTCTTTCTTTTGGGCAGACGTATTTCAGGCTCTTGGTTATCTCTTCTTCGAGGCGCGTGTGTAGGGAATGCATTGTGCTGCCAAGAAAATACCAGACGTTCGTCTCAGTGAGTGAAGTGTCGCCCAGCAAGTTGGGGAAGAGGACTGTCAAGATATCGTTCAGAATTCCTATTACTCTATGCTTCGAAGGCAGATCTTTTCCTTCTAGATGCTGAAGATCGCCATGGGAGACGTAGGCTACCATCAGCTGATCAGCAATTTTCGGCAGAGTTCGTTGGAACCAGTAGCCATTTGACTTTCTAGAGTTCTTAACGCTCTTCCCTAACGTCAATTCCCGTTTCGGCAATTGGTCAAGGTCGCCTTTTCCTTTTTTTCTCTCACTTTTCATGGTTGGTCACTCCTATTCTGCTTGGAACAAGGAAGTGCTGAGGCATCGTTCTCCTGTATCTGGAAGAACAACGACTAAAAGCTTACTCTCGCTCTCCACTCTCCTTGCAACTTTTAGCGCTGCGGAGGTGATAGCTCCTGAGGAAATACCTACGGGCAATCCTTCCTTCGCGCAAGTTGCCTCGCCATTTCTATCGCTTCTTCGTCTCTTACCTTTATTTCGTCGATTAGTTCCATCTTCAAAACATCTGGTTTGAATCTGTAATGGTAAGGTTGACGCCAGTGCGTGCGCAACGTGCGCGCATAAGCATGTAATTCGAAATAAGGACGAGGTTGACCGCATCGTCTCAGACATGGACCCGCACGTGTTGTTCGACGTTTCTATTATCTGATCGATAAGCATTAGGACTTCCCTGAACGACAGCATCAGTACCTCGCGCTATAATACTGATATTTCAAAAACCGAAATACTCCAGACGTTACGGATTCCACAGGGATAACTCATTGCCATACCAAGCGCGCGGTGATGTTAATGCAAGAAAAACTTTAGCGTGCACATAATCAATTATAACATAAAGGGCCTAAACTGCGCGCGCTTTGCTGAGCTCTGAAAACATAAGAAGTGGAATAAGACGTATATATAGTAGGAATCATGGAGTATGATTGAGGGAAAAGCATGATTCACAGAAAGATCCTGTGTCTCTTTCTCATTGTGATGTATCTATCTGCCTCAAGTCCTTTGTTTTTCGTTGCGAAAGCAGGTCCGACTATTATAAGGGTTCCTTTTGACTATTCGACGATACAGGCGGCCATTGACCACGCGAACCCGGGAGACACCGTCGCTGTATCGGCAGGAACATACTATGAGGATCTCTACATCGACAAAAACTTAACATTAACAGGGGACAACAGGGAAACCACCATCCTGAACGGTTTGGGAGGCTATTTCGGCATCAACGTGAACTCTACGAGCGTCAACATAACTGGTTTCACGGTTGTTAATGCAACGGTCGGCATGTACCTTGAAAACTGCGGCGGAAGCACTGTCTTTGGGAACGAGGTCGCTGGCTCGGACGCTAATATCACTGTTTGGGAAGTGGGAATATGGTTGTACTCTTCTAACAACAGCGTGGTCTCCGACAACATCGTACATGATGATGGAACATATGGAATCGTCCTCTGCGGACACTCCAGCGAAGACACGGTTACGCTCAACACCATAAATGACAGCGGAGGTGGGTTAGCCGTGAGCGGCGAAGGTAGCCTCATCTGCCACAACAACTTCGTCAACAACCAGAACCAAGCAGTGATTCTTGATTCATTCCACAACGATTGGAACAACACGCGCGAGGGCAACTACTGGAGCGACTACAACGGTACGGACGCAAATCAGGACGGCATAGGAGACACACCGTATGTTGTAGATGCTAACAATACAGACTTTTACCCGTTGATGGAGCCGTACAGTCTTCACGACCTTGGAGTGGTCAGTGTCGCAACTTCGAAGACTGGGTGTTTGCCCGTGCCGACGGTTGGACTCGGATACAGCGTGAACGTTACCGCCGAGATTTGGAATTATGGTACCGGCGACGAAAACTCTGGGCTAGCCATGTATGCAAACGAAACACTTGTCCAGCCGAAAACAAACACAACGTTGATAGCTGGAAGCTTAGCCTCGATGACTGTCCTTTGGAACACGTCTGGGCTTGATTATGGAAACTATACGTTAATGGCAGTAGTGGACCCGGTTCCGAATGAAACAAACACGTCGGACAACACGCTTGCAGGCGATTGGATAATAGTCACAATTCCAGGCGACCTCAACGGCGACTTCAAAGTCAGTCTTTCCGACCTAACTCTTTTGGCAAATGCTTACGGCTCCAAACCAGGCGATGCAAAGTGGAATCCCAATGCAGACATGCACAACAGTGGCAGAGTCGGACTGACAGACCTTACATTATTAGCCATCCATTATGGACAACACTATCCATAGCTTCCTAAGCGTCAACTGCCGCTTTGTTGGGCGTGCATTCAGGTGATTCATCAATTCGGCTGAAAAAAAGGGTTCGTGCGCACCACGCGATCGTACTAGCCAACAACCATGAAAACGGCGTAGAGAGCCGTTTCTGTTTTTGCACCAGAACCAGACTGGTTCAGCTCTGTTTTTCAGACGTAGTTGGGTTGGTTTCATTTTGTAGCACGTGTATAGAGTTTCTGTTATTTGTACGTGCTTGCTGTGCAGGTTGTGTGCTGTTCAAGTTTCAGGTGTTGGCGGTTTTTTTTTGCGTACTTCCGCGAAAAAGCGCGCGCGAAATCAAACTCATCTAATCCAGTCGATGACCTCACTCCGAAGATAACATCGGCCCTAGCAATACCTGCCAACTCGGCAAAGCGTGACATCAGCAGAAGCACAACTATCAAGACTCCCAGTTCTACGCAGCGCAGACAATCCGATAGGCTTGTGTGCTCAGACGATTTTTATGTTTTGCGAAAGCGTCCTTAATTCGACCTTCAATGCCTTGCCTGGGCGCATTTTGGTGCCTTGTCCAAAACTATTTAAGTGCCCCGAATCACAGGTCCATTGATTGAGGGTGTCCATCAAGATTTACATGGATAACAGCCAGTTGATTCTTGGCCTGAAGATTGCCGTCATCTTCGTAGCAGTTTTGCTTGTGTTTGGCCAGGACTTGGCGATAGTGGCGGCTGATGCTCTGCAGAACGAAGCTACGAGCTACATTCTGGCTGTACCTTTTCTCTTCGCTTACCTGGTATACCGGAAAAGGAAAATGTTGAGGACGGTGGTGCCGCTTGAGAGTCAGGGTGAACCGAGAATCATGAGGTACTCGGGGACGATTGCTGGGGTGCTTCTCTCCTCGACTGCGATACTGGTCTACTGGTACGGTTCGTATACGTTTACGCCTCTGGAGTATCACATGCTTATGCTGCCGGTGTTTGCGGCTGGTTTGACGCTGGTTCTTTTTAATACGCAGACGTTGAGGCAGTTGTTGTTTCCTCTGGTTTTCCTTGTGCTTTTGATGCCTCCGCCGTCGGATTTACTCAGCAACGTCGGGTCGGCTCTTTCAGTGTCGAGTTCGCAGGTCTCGTTTGCGTTCATACGGTTGGTGGGGATACCTTCGACTCTGACGAGTCAGTATGGGAACCCGGTGATCCAGTTGACGAGGGCGGGCGGCGAGACGATGGGGTTCTCCGTCGGCATAGCATGTTCAGGCATCTACAGCCTGCTCGGGTTTCTGGTGTTCGCGGTTTTCATCGGCTACATCATCCGGGACAAGCTGTGGAAGAAGCTTACGCTGTTTTTCATCGGGTTTGCACTCATCTACGTGTTGAACGTAGCGAGGATAGACGCGATTCTCATGATAGGCTTCAACTATGGCCAGGACATTGCAACGGAGCTTTTCCACCTAGTAGGCGGTTGGATCCTCATATTCCTCGGAACGCTCCTGCTGCTCGCATTCTCAGAAAAAGCCTTGCACACCAAGATATTCAGCAGACCACCTGAAGGATGCTCAGAATGCAACTCACAGCCCAAGACCGACCGAGGCTTCTGCTTTACATGCGGCAGAATTCTCAAACCCGCACCCATTGCACTTCGCAAGAGAGACCTGGCGAAAATAGTGGCAATAATCATCGTTCCGATCCTGTTGATGTCCATAGAAGCACCAGTTTTCGCTTTAACACGAGGTCCTCCAATAGTTGTGGTTGACACGCCCGCAGGACAGAAAGTGTCATTGAATATTTTGCCAACGATTTCTGGGTACAATCTGAGTTTCAGTTATCGCGACCAGGGATTCGAAACGGTAGCCCACGAAGACATGGCACTTCTGTACTATTACGCGCCAGCTAACCAGTCGCAAGAAACAGTCTACGCGGCTTTTGAAATAGCGTCCTCCCAGCAGAACTTGTACAGCTGGGAAACCTGCGTGGCGACCGGACAAATTTATCCTTTCGGTCATCAAGAGGCAAGCCAAATCGAGTTGAAAGACGTTCAGCTTCTACAGAATCCGCCGCTCATCGGCCGCTTCTTCGTTTTCCAATATACGGCGACAAACGTGACCCAAGCCGTGTTGTACTGGTTCGAGTCTACAACGTTTCAGGTGAACTCGACATCGGAACAGAAGTACATCAAAATCAGCCTCATAACCTATCCAGAAAGCTTGGCGGATTTGCCGGCGTTGGAAAACCAGACCGTGGCCCTTGCCACAACGGTGGCGTCCTACTGGGAGCCGATTGTAACATGGTCTCAATTGGCTCTATTCCTCTCTCTGAACGGCTCGTACTTTGCCGCGGCAACCTTTGCCTTGCTTCTTGTTGTCACAATCTTATACGTTCTTGAAAGAAGAAAACAGAGAAGAGCAGACGCGAGAGTTTATCAGAAGCTGTCGACGCGGAGCAGGCAAATCATCGACACAGTTCAGGAAACGGAAAAAGCCAACAGACCCACACTCGGCGCAATCGCGGCCGTATACAAGAGCAAAACGGGCGAACCCATCGACTATGAAGAAGTACTGCATAGGCTCTCCGAAGCGGAAAGAACAGGCATAATAGAAGATGGCGTAGCTAACGTCCAAGACGAGCCAACACAAGTGTGGAAAAGCCACCTGAAAGCTCCCAAGGAAAACGGGCGCATAAAACAGATCCTGCAACAATGGAAACCACGACACCAATAAGCGCGCGCGTTTGCGGCGTTAATCGTTAAGAAGGTTCTGTTAAGCTACAAAATAAACATGGATGAGATCAGCCCGCAACAATTCACAGAACTTCTTGCCGAGAATATCGGTTCGAGAATGAAAAAGTCGCGCGCATGGCTGTTCCTAAATTAGTTTGCGAAGTATCTTATGCTTCTAGATTTGCCTGGTTTGTGGATGTTGACGGCGGCTTGAGCTGTCAACAGCATGATTAGGATGCAGAGTTGCGAGTGGAAAGTGATTTTGGCCAGTCCTCTGAGGCTGTGCTCCTTCAGGCCTGCCAAGTTCTTCAATCTGCTGAAGACTCGTTCGACCGCGACGCGCTTCTTGTAGGCTCGTCTGAGTTCTTGCGGTCCGTGACTCTTGAATTTCCTGTCGATTCTGAGGATGCCTTTGACGCTTTTCTGCTGGTTTCTCGGGTACGGAATGACCGGCAACGTTCCCTGTTTAAGAGCCGCGTCTCTCAGGCTCTGAGAACTGTACTGCGGATCTGCCAGTAACCTCTTGGGCTTCACGTGGCATGAAGCCTTTTCAAGCAGTGTTAAGGAGTGTTTCTTCTCGTTCTCGTTTGCCGAAGCCACAGTCATAGCAACTGGCAATTCGCTCTTAGCATCCACTGCTAGATGGAGCCTGTAGCCCAGGTCTCTTGTTTTGACGGCTCTTCCAACCCGTGATTCAGGGTCGCTGTAGCCCGTCCGATTGTCAAGGTTTCTGCGGCTGTGTGCCTTGATGAACGTTGAATCCAACGCCAACGTTTCTCCCTTGATCCTTCTTGACGAGAACCTTCACGGCGTGGTCGACGATTCGCATCAACCTTTCAGGTCCAACCCTGCTTCTGAACCTAGACAACACTGCTATTCCATAGGGCGGCTCATTCTTCTCTAAGTCGCAGATTCGCCTCAAACGCGGATCCTTCCCCAGCTGTCTAACAAGCATCCTGTCGCTCGGAACTTGCTTCAACCTTCTCAACAGATGCGCCTTGAATATGCCCAGCAGGTTCCTAGGCGGCCTTCCAACAGAACCTTTCACATGGTAAGACTCATTAAGCACTTTCTCAGCAAAGGATAAATCGACCTTACCAAACAAGGTCTCAAGAGTCTCGTATCTCCTCATGATTCACCTCACGAGAGAGATACGCGACTCACCTATTACAATTGAAAACCGAATTTAGGAACACGCATGCGCGCCGAGGCAATGCTTATTCTTGGACATGGAAAAGAGGAGAATCGAAAAAAAGGGATGTTTAGGGTCAGTCGTCGATTTTGTCTATGGACTGGTGTAGGTGGCGTAGATGGACATTTGCCATGGTTGGTAGGTGTTATCACTACCCCATGGATTTGGTGCATTGGGGTAAGTGTATAGTCTGCTATAGTCCATCTGGTTCGTGCTTCCTAAATTCCACCAAACATAATGGGTAGCTGTGGTCATCACCATAAACCAATAAACCGTGTTTGCACTGAAACCATAATTTATGCCAAAGTTTATCCATGAAGCAGTTGTGCCGATACCTGTTACTTGAGAGCTGGTAGCTAGCAGGGTACTTGGTGTACCACTGTTGTCAGCGTAGATAAAGGCTGTCGCATTGATCGCACCACTGTAAGCACTCATATAAATGCTGATTTGGGTGATTGTTCCGGCGTTTGTGGGACTTGTGAATTTACAGCCCCACATCGCATTGCCTGGACCCCACCAGCCAGAGCTTCCGCCGATTGCAGTGTAGCCGAAAGTATTAGCGATTGTGGTTGCAGCCGTTGGGTATCCTTCAGCTGTCCACTCGGCGATTCCGCCGCCGTTGGGATAGCTTAAATCATACACTTTAGTGAAACCATGGTTAACCAGATACGAGGATGCATCCCCGCTTTTTGCACAGGTAGAAATGTTTTGACAATACACTATTATTGGATCGTTGTAGTGTCCGTATAGAGGACTTGAGGGACTAATCAGCTCCGAGCCGTCAACCCATGGTATGCTAATTGCGCTCAGTACCGGAGCCGTGGTCGAGTTTACAATGTGCGCCGTGTCGTATTCCCCTGTGGTCCTTGCGTCTACAACCAGACTGCAACGGCCGTACAGCGATGAACCGCTCGTCATCATTTTATACGCTTCAGTCACATTCAAGTCAACCACACTCGCGGGGTTGGTTGCGTTCACCACGACAGTGTCACTGAAGTTCCAGTACAAGATTGGACTTGTATTGGTCGGACTAGCAATAGTGTCCAAGTAGTACTGTTGAAAACCGCCAATCACGTTGTACACGTTCGTGAAATTCACGTAGGGGTTGCTGACGAGAACCTCGCATGCACCAGAGCTTCTAATTCCCACTCGGCACAAGACTATGATCAGGTCATTCTGGTGTCCAGTCAACGGGCAGCTTGCAGTTCCGTACGCGCTGAGGTTCGCCAAGAATGGAGCCGTATTTGACAGATTATAAGGTATGTTGATTGCTTCCAAGCTCGGAAAAGCCGAGCCACCCTTGATATGCGAAGCATTGTATTCCGCTGGAGTTCTTACGTCCAGAACCACCATGTTGGTCAGGTTTATACCGTACTTTATGTAGGCATACGCTTCCTGCACACTTATGTTCTGAAGTGGAGCAATAGAACCTTGCCAGTTCTGAGGCGGAACTGTACCGGTTACTGAACTAAACACGAAGACAAGCACAAGCAAAGCAGCGATTGCTAAAAGTCCTTTACTTTTGACCTTCATCTCCTTTCTCACCTCCCTGCCTTCCCTGTAACCTTAGTTTCAATCGTTATAACTGCGTTATAACTCTTATTCTTCCTAGACAATACATCGCCTTCGGATGCGCAGTATAGAGGTGTGTTCTAGTGATGGTGCAAGCGATTCAAGCGAACTGACAAGCGCGTTCCCAATGGTTTCTAACACTGAGTCTCAATCTCTCTCATAGGACGCCTGCCTTCCTATCATAACAGTGTCATGCATACCCACATGCCTCCCTATCATGTCATTCATGTCTGACCCTTAGTCTCATTCGCAACAGTTCCTTCAATTCTGCCAGAGAGCGGTTTATAAACTATAACACGGTTATATAAATGTGGAATGAAATGAGACCTCCATGTGAACTCGTTGTGCAGTACGTGCTGCCCGCGTTTCGCTCTTTAGTTGCCAGAGAACTGGTTGAGAATCATCATCTCTCTCAAATGGCTGTCGCTGACCTAATGGGAACAACCCAGGCTGCGGTGAGTCTATACTTGGATTCCAAAAGAGGCGATAAAATCATGAAAGAATTGGTAACAGTCCCCTCTATCAGAAAAATTGCACACGAAGTGGCGGAGGGCTTTGCAACTGGGAAATTCTCATCTGCAGATTCCATGACAAAATTCTGCGAATTGTGCGGTGCATTGAGAGACAGCGATGTCATATGCGAGCTGCACCATGGCCGCCTAACACTCCCAGAATCCTGTAATATCTGCCCACAAGTCAACTTAAAATAAAAAAGATTGAAGTCTCTATCTTAACCCCGCTAGTCCAGCCGCACGTTCGACGACAAATATTAAATCGTGAACAAACACAGAAGCGCTAACAGCACCTAATTGTTCTCCTTACAGGTCGCGCCCTTGATTACTGCATGGTCAAAGGAACCCTGCAAACATCACTGACATTCTATGGAATCCATAGAAGTTTATGAGCGAACCACAGAAAACGAAAAGAGTTATGCGAGGACAAGAATCCGTCGGCGATTTTTCAGTGGAGATGCCTCCATTTGAGCTGAGAATGAGCTACCTCCGCAACTTTTCAACTGACCTCAGATACTTGAGCTTTCTAATGCAAGCTCAATCGGTTATCAAAGCTCTCTCAGGAATATTAAGCTACCATTCTGGCCAACCCATTCGAAACCTATTTCAAGCGGCCCCTTGATTTCATCCAGTTTCTCCGCGATCTTGACCGTGAACTTGTCGCTCGCTAATTCATTGTTACGCGAGCGCTCAAGAACAACAACCTGTCCTCTATTCTCATCGAGTTATACTGCGTTTTTTGACTTGTTCTTGTCTCAGAAACGTCGTTTATATCATTTCGCAATATATGCGATATAGCTTAGCGCCCAGAGAAGATGTTTATGGAATCCAACTTGATGAGCCAAGAAAATAGCCACTCTTACCTGACGCAAGTCGTGATTGCAGCATTAAACGAAGAACCTGGCATAGGACCAACGATAACCGAGCTTTCAGAAAACCTGCACACTCACCGCGTTCTTGTAGTTGATGGTAACAGCCGTGACAGGACCGTGGAAATCGCAAAAAACTGCGGTGCAGACATCGTTTTTCAAGATGGTACGGGCAAGGGAGACGCTATATCAAAAGCGCTAAAATGTTTGGACCACCGTGTGGATTACGTTGTTCTTACGGATGCTGACTACACATATCCGGCAGAGTATGTACCGGAAATGATCGAGATCTTGGAGCGAAACCCGCACGTGGGCATGGTTTGCGGAAACAGATTTAGCAGACAAATAGATGAAGAAGCAGTGCGCAGCTCCTTCTATTTTGGAAACAAACTCTTGGCTTTTGCCCACAACCTGCTCAACGGCGTAACCTTGAACGATCCACTGACTGGCCTGCGTGTCATTCGCGCAGAAATCCTCCGAGATTGGACGGTAAGATCAAAAGGTTTTGATGTTGAAGTTGAACTAAACCATCACGTGGAAAGGCAAGGATTCAAAATTATCGAAGTGCCAATCAAGTACCGAACAAGACTGGGCGAGAAAAAACTGAAAATAAAGCACGGTGCAACCATTCTGAAAAGGATATTGCTGGAAACCACTCGCTAGCCAAAAGGAGAAGTGTTAAACTTGGAACGCTCGGTTTGCAATGTGCGGAAAATTCGGTGTAGATATGAACCGGAAGGAAGCTTGGTGCCACACATGCGGCTGAAAAAGAATTGTTTGCAGGAAATAACATTGTGGCAAAAAGTGTTTTGGAAGTGGAGGCTTTTTTGTTGAAGAATTGTGTTTTTCGTTCTAGGATTGCTGTGTTTGCTGTAGTTTCGATTTTCCTATGTTTCTTTGCAATATCAACTAAACCAGTGTGTGCGAGTGGAGGGTCCATCGCGATGGCAAATTACTATCCGAATGACGGAGGAACGTACGGGTTTGTTGATCATTTCCTGATGCAAACTACGGCAGTCAACACCAACACGACTGTTTCGGTCAGTATTGATGGAGGGCCACTCACTCCTATGACTTACCAAGGTATAATAAACGAAATGGTCCCCGGTGATACTGTAGTTCGTAACTGGTACACTTGGCACGTGGCAATTCCAGCCTTAACGGCTCCAGGCAGACACACATTCCAGTTTTTCTATCATGACTACGTATGGCAAGACAAAGATCAGTACTGGGCTGATTTCAACGGCTATTCCACAGTTCAGTCATTCACCATAGCCCTTCCCCCGCCAACTCCTTCACAGTCAACACCTAATTCTCCAAATCCATATACTGCGCTCTTTTCGCGGGCATCACCTTTAGAAACTCAGTCAAGCCTATTCTCGCCAATGGACGCCCCTCACACGATAGCAACCGCGGCAGTCATAATAAGCATGGTCGCAGTTGCAGCCTTGCTTAGAAAACGACGATAATAATGCGTCGCGAACTGTTGCGCCGCTCTGGAAAAGAGCCCTGTTGCCCAAACAGAGTTCGGACCGAAAAGAATGGGAAAACAGTGTAGAGTTTCTCTCGCGCGCGATAGCAAAGCCGGAAGCACAGGTAACTCCGAAAACGAATTTAGGCGGACAGGCATGCGAGCTTCTTTCAGATTGTGAAAGATGCCAAGGGTTTAGCTTGTCAGTGATGGTGCTGATGGTGTTGCGCCGCTGAGTAGAGCCCAGTTATTGCTGTCCCAGTACCACAGCGTGTTTCCGTCTGCGCCTCGAACAACTACATAAAGCTCTGTGCTTGACGCCGTGGCCCCTGGGCCGTCGATTGTGGCACCTGGAAGAGCGTTCCAGCCTCCCCACAGATCAGTGGAGCCTGTGTAGCTTCGATAGTAAATCCCGTTGTCTAGTCCTTTGACGACGAGGAACAATGTGTCTGAACCTTGCGAAGCCAGAACGGGCCTTGAAGATGTCGCACCCGAAAGCGCCATCCAGCCTCTGACGACTGTGCCGTTGCATGCAACTACCGTGTCCCAAAGGCTGTTGCCGTCCATTCCACGAACGACTATGTGCAGGTTATTACCAAGCATCGCAGCCGCTGGGCTATCAGAGGTTGAGCCGGTGGGAAGAGCATACCATGAACCCCAAGATCCATTGTAACAGCGATAGTATATGTTGTTGTCTTCGCCTCTAACTACTAGACACAGCAGGGTGCCGTTCGACGTGAGTGTTGGTGCTGAAGGCGTTGCACCGTCAAGCTGCGACCAGCCTGTGAAGTCATACGTGGATAGGTCAACGCTTCCATACCACAATGTGTTGCCATCCATGCCGCGGACAACGATGTACAGGTTGTTCTGATAAACAGCTGCGGCTGGGCTGTCGCAGGTTGCTCCGGGCAGAGCGTTCCAGTCTCCCCATGAATCACCTGACGAGGTTCTGTAATAGATCCCGTTGTCTAGCCCTTGCACTACAAGATAGGTGGGTGTTGAAACCACCCCTAGCGAAAACTTCACGGTGTCCATGCCGGTGTTTCCAGCTAGGTCTGTGAAGCTCACCATCAATGAAACAGAGTCTTCTGACATTGCCGTGTTGTTGCTGAAACCGAAACTCCCCGTGTTAGAGTTCCACCATGTGAGGTTGAATCGTGTGTCGTTCATAGACGGTTTGAGGGCTCCCATGTTCAGTTCCGTCACCGTTCCGTTCACCCACACAGTCGAGGCCAAGTCCACGTATGCACCATCCGTCGGATATGCAATACTCACCACTGGCAGGGTCGTGTCCACTATGAAATACGTGGAAGCATTTCCCGTGTTTCCTGCCATGTCCGCAAAGTTGACAGTCACAGACACGCGTCCATCCGTCAACGATGAACTTTTGAAGCTGAAGCTATGCGTAGTAGCATTCCAGTTCAGAAGCGTAAACCGTGAATCATTTATTGAGGGTTGATTACTTCCCACGTTGGCCTCTGTCACGGTGCCGTTGACCCATACAGTCGAGCTGTTGAGATAAGCTCCTGGCGAGGGAGCCGTTATGCTGAGTACGGGTGCAGTCGTGTCCAACGTGAAGGACTTGGAAGCGTTGCCTGTGTTTCCGGCTAGGTCCGCGAAGTTGGCAGTCACAGACAACGGCCCGTCTGGCAATGATGAGCTGTTCTTGAAGCCGAAGCTGCTCGTGGTCGCGTTCCAGTATTGAAGTGCAAACCGGCTATCATTTATCGAGGGCTGGTTGCCACCCACATTTGCATCGGTCACGGTGCCGTTGACCCATACAGTCGAGCTGTTGAGATAAGCTCCCGCTGACGGATACGTTATGCTTACCACAGGCTTAATCGTGTCCACCGTGAAATACGTGGAAGCGAAGCCGGTGTTGTTGGCCATGTCCGTGAAGTTGACTTTCGCGGATAGCAGTCCATCCGATAATGATGTGTTTTTGAAACCAAACTTGCCTGAGGTTGCATTCCAAAACTGGAGTGAAAAGCCTGTAATGTTTATCGATGGCGTGTTGGTTCCTATGTTGACATCGGTCACGGTACCATTAACCCAAGCGGTCGAACTGTTAAGATAAGCTCCCGTCGAAGGATACGTTATGCTCAGTACAGGGACAGTCGTGTCCATGACAAAGGAAGTGGAAGTGATGTTGGTGTTGCCTGCCAAATCCGTGAAGTTAACAGTCAAAGATAACCGTCCGTCTGACAACGAGGAGCTGTTCTTGAAGCCGAAGACACCTGTGGCACTGTTCCAGTACGACCGTGAAAACCGTGTGTCGTTTATCATGGGCACGTTGCTTCCCATGTTGGCCTCCGTTACTGTGCCGTTAACCCATATAGTAGAGCCGTTGAGGTAGGCTCCTGAAGAAGGATACGTCACATTGAGAACAGGGGCTATCGTGTCCATCGTGAAGGACGTAGTGCTTGAACCGTTGTTGTTAGCCATATCCGTGAAATTGACTCTCACGGAGAACAGCCCTTGTGGCAATGATGAGCTGTTCTTGAAGCCGAAGCTGCCTGTACCAGCATTCCAGTAAGAAAGAGCGAAGCTCGACGCGTTTATCGAAGGCTGTTTATTCCCTATGTCAGCGTCAGTTACAGTGCCGTTTACCCATACGGTTGAGTTTGATATGTAAGCTCCGCTTGCTGGGTATGCAATGCTGACGGTTGGTGATGTCGTATCGACGATAACCGAGTTGAGGCTTGTACTCTGTGTCATGTTGCCTGCCACGTTGTACATCGCCACACTCACATTATAAGTGCCGTCTGAAGTCCCGGAATTCACTGGGACAGGGTCAAGTCTCGGGACGTTGTCTCCAGCCGTCGTGAGTGTGACAAAGGTTTGACCAACCGTGGCAGTGGCGTTATAGATTCTTATGGTTGCGTTCACAGGATTCGTTTCACTGTAGTTCCAACCCACGTTCACGTTGAGCCCTGAACGCGTGTAGGCTGGCGAAGCGCTTGTCGGACTTGTAATCACAACTGACGGCGTGATTAACGCATCTATCTCTCCTATGAGCATGGACGCGGGCAAGGGCGGATAAACGGCCGTGGCAACATTGTAAAATCTTATGTAGCCGGTTTGGTCAATTATGAAGATCGTTGGGACGGTTCCGCTACCAGTAATTCCACTGTATAAACCCCATCCTGTATCGGTGTCTTCAGCCAATGTCCAAGTAACGTGGTAAGTATTTATGAACGTGACGAATGTACCATTATTACCACTACTCCAATCACCAGGATCCTGGCTTACGGAAAGCATCGTTATCTTGTTTCCAAAGTTGTTCAGCACAGTAACGAGTTCCCCCGTTTCACTCTGACAAAAAGGACACGAACAATGAAAGAACTCTAACAAAGCAACCTTGCCTGCTATAAAACTGCTAAGACTGAAAGTGTTATTGTTTAGGCCGGTCATTGAAAAGTTAGGGGCTAGCGTATACGTTACTGTTGCATGAACATTCTGAACGACTATTAATAGCAACACGGTCAAAGCAAGAGCGAAAATCATTCCCCTAGACATTGCTTACCCTCTCTTAATCACGTCAGGCTTTCCCAGATGGCATGCGCTGTATCGGGTCTATTCCCCATGCAGCCTCACCGATTCTCATTTTGGGTTCTGCAACAAACTCCACCGTCAACGTTGATAGAATAGACCGCCTTCGAACGCGAGCCAACCTCCCCTCCTCCCTAATGATATAACGGCTAGACAGAACCATTAATACCTTCCTACAGCGCATGTTCTTTCCTAAAACGGCGGAAAATGGTTTTCATTCTTCTCTTTCATGCCTGCGTTTGATATGGAATACGCTGTTTGCGTCTCAATAAAATCACCGTTTGGGCATACAAAAGCAAGACCTCAAACTTCAACATGAGAGCGTGTAGTGTGTTCCCGAATTCTGTTCTCTGATGCAGTATGACGAGTTAAATTGCTTTGTTCTCCAGAGTCTCTCTATCAAGAGAGACAAGACAATTTGGGAACAAGTATGCTCGCGCGTATGGGCATGAATTCGCTGACTAAACGATGAACTAGTAAAGTTGAAAAGAAAAAAGCGTAGATTTTAGCTTGCTAGCCTGCGAGTGTTGGTGGTGATGTTGTTGCACCGCTGGGCGAGCTCCAACCTGAAAAGGTGTTTGTCCCTTCATCAGTGTACCCAAGCCAAAGCGAGTTTCCGTCCATGCCTCGAACAGCAATATTAAGGAGGTTGCCTGCCTCGTTGGCCCCTGGGCCGTCGATGGTAGCGCCTGGCAGGGCGTTCCAGATGCCCCAAGAATCGCCCGAAGCGGTGTAGTTCATGTAGTAGATCCTGTTGTCCAGTCCTTCGACGACCACGTAGCTCTCGTTTAGAGCTTGTGCAGAAGTCATCACAGGCTTGGAAGGTGTCGCCCCAGAAAGCAGCATCCAGTTTCTGACTACCGTCCCGTCGCATCCAACTATAATGTCCCAAAGACTGGATCCGTCCATTCCACGAACGACTATGTGCAGGTTGTTGCCGAGCATCGCAGCAGCTGGGCTATCAGGAGTCGCGCCAGTTGGAACCACAAACCATGAACCCCAAGATCCACCGCTGTAACAGCGATAGTATATCCTGTTGTCTTCGCCTCTGACCACTAGACACAGCACGGTGCCGTTCGAAGTCAGCGTTGGCGCGGAAGGCGTTGCACCGTCCAGCAAAGTCCAAGCGCTGAACGTTTTGTAGTTAGTCGAGTTGACGTTCATGCTCATGTTTCCGTACCAGAGAGAGCTCCCATCAGAGCCTTGGACAACAAAGTGCATTGTACCGTTGCCTCCTGTAACGTTGCCCGACAGCATGGCCGCTGCTGGACCGTTCACTGTTGAGCCCGGAAGAACATTCCAGTCTTGCAAGCCGGTTGAATTCCAAGACCGATAATAGATGCTGTCGTCCAAGCCCTGGACGACCAAGTGGCCGGTTACGTTCACGTACGGGAGGCCCGCGTTCATCCAACCTCCGAATCCCACCTTCGTGCCATTTAATGTATCCGTCATGTTGTACACTCTGGTGAAGCCGTTGCTCGCAAGCAATGCTGCTGCTGTCGTGCTCCTGCCTCCAGACTTGCAGTATACTATCAAATCATTATTCTTGTATGCTGCCAACTCGCCAATCCTTGAGGCCAATGCCCAGCTGGGTATGAAGATTGCGCCATACACATGTCCGTCATCATACCCCATCGCGCCGCCAGTATACACGCCCTCGGTTGCATTCCTGACGTCCAAAAAAACCATATCAGGAAAGCTACCATTAGTCATCATGGCATAAGCTGTTTTAGCATCTACGTTTGTAACAGTGAGCAGCGCATTTATTTGTGCTATCATCGTAGTATTATAGACAAATGCGTATCCGTCGTTACTTTGATCTGCATACCTTATGTTACCGCTCTTGTCAATTATGTAAATCTGTGGAGTACCAGCTACTAGGCCCAAACTAGTGCCAATGGTGCTGTATTGATCCCATCCACTGGCGGGGGGGTTATTGCTAATGTTGGTGTCTTCGGCCATTGTCCAAGTGACTGGGCCATAAGTGCTATTGTACGCTGAGAAGTTTCCAGGCACCCAATCGTTCGTGTCAAAGTCTACAGAAATCATCGGTACGCCGTTTCCGTAATAATCCTTGACAGCAATGAGTTGGGGGGATTCTGCCCGGCAGTAGGGACACCAAGTGTGGAAGAATTCTAATAGAGACACCTTGCCTTTTATAAAACTGCTAAAATTGAAAGTGTTACCACCGGGGTAGTCAGTTACTGAAAAGTCAGGTGCAGGGGAGGGCAAACTGTATGCTACATGAACTGTTACTACGATTATTAACGGTGTTAGGATCAAAGCAACAATCAGGGTAAAGGCAAGAACTACGTTCTTTGAGGCCAAAACAATCTCCCCTTTCGCTGGACCTTCTCTAAATTGGGACTATTTAATATTGCTATTGGCTCCGTTATATCTTTATTGGATCTGCCTTATAGAAGATTGTTCTATGCGCGTTTGCAGACACGGATCCAACCCTAACCTAGTGCTCTGGATGGCAGTGTGCTCTTGGGAAATTTCAGTTTTTCTTCGTGAGGTTTTTTGTGTCGCGCGTTTTTGAGAGGCGGAACACTCCATAGGCGGCGAAGAATCCTGCCAAGCCTACGATGGCTCCGAGCACGTATTCTGGAATGACGAAGAATCCGGCGTTCACGTCTACGCTATTGGCGTCTACGTAGTCAGTGTTTTGGTCGTATTTGCCGTTGCAGTTCGTGTCAATGACGATGTCGTACTTTCCAGGGACGAGATTGTGGGTCCATACGATTGTTGGTGGAATGTTTCCGGAAGCGTCGGTAGTCATAGTGATTGCTGTCCCCGCGATGCGCGATGGAATCGTTTCGCCGTTGTTCCAGGTTGCTTGATGAGGTACTACGTAGATGTTGAGAGTTGCACAGGCTTGAAAGCCGTTTCCGTTGACGTAGACGTCTTCACTTGGGGAAAAAGTGTTTATCGGGGCGCCATAGTTATTGCAAGTCTGAACGCAATGGCTGGTTGCAACTGTTGAAGTTGCTGTGCGCACAGATGCAAACGCACAGAGTCCTATAACCAATGTGAATAGTAGGGCTGTCTTTTTGGATATCAAATCTATCTTCTCCTTTCAACCGATTTATTCTATAAGCTGAGCCTAATTAATATTACTATTGGAACAGTCTTCTAGAAGATTGTTCTATTTTTGTGCGTCGATTCGTAGCCGCTGGGTTTGTGATTGATATGGGCCTCGGTAATTTTGCATGTTTTTGAAGTGTACGCAGGTATTTCCTGTTTGTCTGGTGTGTTTATCTTTTGGTCAGGGTGTTAGCGAGGCGGGCGCGTTAAGTTGTTGTAATCATGGCTTCGTCGACTGAGCGCAGAGAGTAGTTCAGTAGGAGAAGTACGACGAGTGTGAACAGCAATATTCTGAGTATATAGGAGTGCGTTGGATTCAATTTGAGCTTGCGTTCTGCATCTTCGATCCTATTGAATATTGTGCGAAGCCCTATGGCGGCTAGAATCTGTATGGGGATAATGTAGACGAGGCGATAGTAGAGTACCTCTTGTGCGGGAGACATGGCGAACAAGGCTAGGGAGGGAATGATGACCCAGAGCAGTACTATCCTGTTGAAATTGGTTAATGATCTCGTGAACTCGATTATTGCGAACATTCCTGCGATAGCCAAGATTATCATCAATGGGTTTCCGAAGAGGCCTCCCACCCAGTTTGAAACCATCAGTCCAAGACCGTTTTGCAGACGAAGAAGACTGGGAAAGCCAATGTTCGCCCTGGCTGCATTTAATACTCCGCCGTTCCCCTGACCTACTCCTTTTCCGAAAGGCGCTAAACCGTAAAATACATAGAATAACAGGTTGGCCAACAGAAGAACCGCTAACGGGGCAATCTGCCATTTTCCTTCAGATCTTCTCAGAAACGTCCATGCAAGATACATGATCAGGACTATCATTAGCACGTCCCACGTATAGGGATGAGTGAGCAACACAGCTATTCCGAGCAGACCTGACATTAACATGCATCTCCATGAATGATTCTTGGAACCTTTCAGGAGAAAGACGAGGAGGAGAAAAGTTTCGATGATGGCAAACCAGTTGGCCAAGCTGTAGGCAAACATGCCCACGGTCGTCTGAAAGGAGAAGGCTGAAAAGAGGGATGATAACAAGGCTAAGCGTTCATCGTTAGTCCCCTCCCTGACGAACCAGAAGACAGCCAGGCCCAGGCCTACAGCGATTATTGCTGGCATGATTCTGACAACAGCTTCAGGAGAAAGCGCAGTTACGTATTTGACGAAGTACATGAGCAGGTTGAAGATCGGCCTATCAGTCCCGAAGGCTGAACCTGGTCCCTTCTGCATCATTCCTTCCAACCACGCATAATACTGTTGCGAGTCCACTCCGACCAGAGCTGAGCTTGGAAGATGGACGTACGGATAACACGTTACGAAGACGGAGACAGCTGAGGAAAGGATGAGACCAAACGCTAAGGATCTGTTGCCCAACCTAGCCGTGGGTTGAATGCTGGAATCGTTGCGTCTCCCAATTCTCGAAAGCCCAAACCTCAAGGCCGGAATCCAAATCCAGCCGTAGAGCAGAATCATGAACAGCAACGGGATGAACGGATAGAGCACATTAAACAGTTGAAGATCGAACAGAGGAAACCTCCAACGCACATCAGATCCAAAAGGGACTTCGTAGTTGAAAGCATTGAACACCCAAGATGATACGGAGGCGAGCTCAAGGGGTATCAACATACCCACGATGCCCATTAGGACTAACGAACTTGCTTCTAGCCTCTTGGCAGCCAGAAAACCATCAACAAAAAAGACTGATAAGCTCACTACTAGCAGACCTAGAGGTATAGCTAACAGAAGGGCTATTCGGTAATCGACAAGAAAGACTGCGAGCGAAGCAAGCCAAAACCCGTATATGGGAATGGTCCAGCGAGGAAAGCTGAATTTGTGAAAGATTCTCTTCCACAAGATTGTTAACATTATGAAAAGCAGCGAGACTGCCCATATCCACAGATCTACGGAAGAGGAGAAGATCACGATGTCGATGACTTTCGGAGAATAGAAGTAGTTGAATTCAATGCCCAGAAGGTCAATCAGCTTCACTAAGCCAAACAAGATATTAATCGCTACAGCAGCCATAATGCAAGAGAAGCTTAGTCTCGGCCATGAGAATCTGAGCATATGAGAGATTTACTTCAAAGAACGTAATAAAACATTAGGGAGAGCGAGAAATAGCCTTTCTTACAGTGGCGTCCAGCTTAGGTAGCACGCGCTAAGTTAAGGAGGCGCGCGCTACTAGGTTAGGGTTGGATCCGTGTCTGCAAACGCGCATGGAACAGTCTTCTGTGGAACAGATCCTCCAGAAATGTTAAATAGCCTCATCTTAGAGAAGGGCCAGTGAAAGGGGAGATTGGTTTGGCCTCAAAGAACGTAATTCTTGCCTTTACCCTAATTGTTGCTTTGATCCTAACACCGTTAATAATCGTACAGACTGCTCATGCAGTTACTGTAGCACCTGACTTCACGATGACCGGCTGGCCGGATGGCAACACTTTCGCCCTTAGCAGTTTTCGCGGAGGCAAGGTCTGTCTGCTAGAGTTCTTTTTAACGTATTGTCCTCACTGTCAGGCTGAAGCATCACAACTTGTTACTGTCAATAGTTATTTCGGAAACAGTATAGCAATGGTTTCTGTAGAGTGGAACCCTTCGGATTGGACTGACTCCAACCTCAATTGGTTCACCAGCACGTTTGGAGTTACTTGGAGAATAGCGAAGGACACTGGAGGAGGATGGGGTAAATATTCAACGCTCAGTGGTAATGGGGCAGTTCCACAAATATACATAATTGACAAGAACGGAAACATAGCATTTGAGAATTTGTGGGCGGGTAGCGATCCCGTTGGTCCTTCGTCTGTGCTGATAGGAGAAATAAACAGTTTAATGTCTGTTTCGTTGAAGTTGACTGTTGCGTCGGCTCATGATAGTCCTAGTCCTGGCGTTGGCGATAGCTTCTATGCTAGTGGTTCTTCCGTTACTTGTGGTGTTACGAGTCCTGTGGTTGAGGGTGGTGTTTCCTACACGTGCACTGGCTGGACTGGCACTGGCTCTGTTCCGTCCAGCGGTGCTGTCACTTCCACGACTTTCACAATAACTGCGGATTCAAGCATAACCTGGAACTGGATTGTTACTCCCATTGGTCCGTTCAGTTTGACTGTTGCGTCGGCTCATGATAGTCCGAGTCCGAGCGTTGGTGTTCACACGTACACTGCTGGTTCTTCGGTTACTTGCAGTGTTACGAGTCCTGTGACAGAGGGTGGTGTTACGTATGCTTGTAGTGGTTGGAGTGGTAGTGGTTCTGTTCCGTCTAGTGGTAGTGGTACTTCTGTGTCGTTCACGATTACTCAGATCTCGAGTATAACTTGGAACTGGAATGTTCAACCACAACCTCCGACATACCTGGTGGTCAGGGGCAACGACAACGGCATATACTATCGCATCGGCAGCTCTGGAAGTTGGGGAAATTGGAATGCATTGTCTGGCTTGACGTACGACAGCCCTGCAGCGGCCATATGCAATAATGAGCTTCACGTTGTCGTGCGTGGGACAGACGGTGGGCTTTATCACGGGTATGTTGATCTGTCCACGAACGGGTTCAGTGGTTGGACAATGCTTGATGGGTTAACCTCGTCAGCACCGGCACTTACGTCGAACAGCACGACGCTCTGTCTGGTCGTCAGAGGCGGGGACAATCGCATCTACTATCGCTTCTACAGCGCCTGCACTGGACTCTGGGGAAGCTGGAACGTCATTCCGACTGGTGCGACTGTTGACAGCCCGGCTGCAGCCATGCTCGGCGGCAACTTGAACATCGTTGTGCGCGGGATGGACGGCGCCAGCATGTGGCAAACAATAATCCGAACAACAGACAACAGCGTGGTCAAAGGCTGGACGCTGATCTCGGGTGCAACACCTTCAAGGCCTGTTCTGACCGCGTCAGCAAGCACGAACAAGCTCTACGTCGTGGTCAGAGGAAACGACAACGGAATTTATTACAGGAGCTACGACGCCTTGGCAGACAGCTGGGGCGCCTGGGTACAATTGACCGGAAGCACTATTGATGGCCCGGGTGCTGCTGTAGCAGGCGGTTTGCTTCATGTTGTTGTCCGTGGTCCAGACGGTTCTACACTCTGGTACGGATACGTCGACCTAGCTTCGAGCGTATTTAGCGGCTGGACGCTACTCACCGGTGCAACACCATCAGCTCCAACGCTGGCAAGCTAAACGAACCTTTCCACCTTATCTGTAACTGGAGGAAGAGTGTTCGGCCTCTTGAGTGTACTTACTTGACCAGACAGGGGCTTCTTTGGTTAGTGCGCGCGCTGAACGATTGGAACTGCCAAAAGCAGCTACAGTGCATTGTCATGACGTGTTGGACCATGTCTGTGGTTCGGCGTAATTGGGTTTGCTTTGAGACAGTTCTTGTTCCGTAGCGGCAGGTGACCCTTCTTGTCCAGAATCATCGTGCGTATACCCACTTCAACGAGGAGAAGACGAATAGCGCGCGCATACGCGGATAGCGCACACTCGTAGAAACAACGCCACCACAGACCCGGACGACTTCCCGTTGATCCTAGCCAACCGAGTCCTAATGGGAAAGACGGTGGCCTGCTCAAAGCCTGACACCCTGTGTGGATTGGACGGAGTCAAAGACATGTGTGACAGGGACTTCGTCAGCAAGATCAGGAACTTTAGGCACCCAGTCTACAGGGCACGAATCGTACAATCCTCGTTCGGAATGACCCTTCACGGGCCGCCCGGCTGTGGCAAGACTTCAATACTCGTTTCTATCGCCAAAGAAAACGGAATCGAAGTAGTCGAGATAGTGCTTTCCGAGATACTGAGCATGTGGTCCGGTGAATCCGGAAAAAGGATTAACCCAAGCATTTGAAACCGCAAAAGAAATTGCAAGAAGCGGCAGGCCCGTCATAGTGCTCATCGATGAACTTGACAGCCTTGGCATCGCCAGAACCGTAACACTCGAGCCAGGAGAGGGCTCGTGGAGCAGAGACTTGAGAAACACGTTTCGCAGGCTCCTGAAAGAGGTCAGGAGCATCCCGAACCTTACAATCGTCGGCGCGACCAACTACCTGTGGTCTGTAGACGTGGCAATCAGGAGCGCGCGCGCTAATCAACGTATCAGCATAGCTGTTGGGGAGGTGAGTTAAAGCTATTGACAAAACGCTTCCTAACTTGCCCTTTGCTATAGAATTCCATGCAATAGGCGAGATTATTCTGCACCCAACATTGTAGTCTCCCAAAGCTCTGATCAAAGGTAAAATTCGGGCTGTAAAAGTTGTACCGAATTCTCCTGCGAAAACGTCAACTTTGATTGTCTTCCGCATCTTCCGAACAGCCTCAGTGCATGCTAAAATCGCAATTTTCTTGAATCAATCAGTGCACTACTTTGCAAAGTAAGACCAAATGGCAGTTAATCTTGTGGCAACTCCTGCGTAGACCGCGCGCGCAGCCCTCAAGCAAGGAACGGTACGGTCACTTCGTACCCGAGCGTGCACAGCGGCCGAATTATCGCGCGCGAATTTTCGATTCATATTCCCAGTTCATAAATGATAATTTAAATATGCAGAAACACCCTGGGCTAGGAGAAGTTGAACCGGCGGCGGACCTGTGATGAACCATAACGAGGAATTGGCGCGCTCGAAAGTCAGAAGAAAAATCAATACTTTACTCCAGCCAATTGCAAAGGAATTAGCCTGTGATAAGTGTGGAAAGATGCTCCCAGAATCAGAGATTATTCAAATATGCCGGCAGGACTTTTGCGAACGATGCTTGCGGCAGTTAGTCAGCGCGCGCTAGACTAACGAGAAATTGAAGGAAATGCTTTCTTTATGACTCGTCTGCTTGAGACTAGCGGTTCTTGAGGATTTCTTCTATTATCTTGGGCAGGGTGTAGCGAGCAAATTTGCCGACGGTTTCTTTTGGATTCTGTTCAACTAGGCCGTGAAGCACGCTGTCAACCACGATGAATACAGGGCTGCTATCGAACAGTGGATGGAGCATGCTGTCGATGAGGCGGTTGATTTCGCCTTTGGAGTACTGCTTCTCATTCTTCTTCTTTCTGGAAAGCTTTTGGCTCAATAGTTCACCTCAAAAAAAGGGGGGTTGTGATGCGTTTTGAGTTTGCGAGCTTGGCTATGATGTTGTTGGAGGATCGACTAGGGCGATGAGATCTTGGATAATCTTCTTGTCTCTGCCCAGCAGCTCCAGACCCGTTTTGAATTCGACCTCGACCTGCTTGGCGAGTTCATCCCGCTGCTCCTCCGTTAGGGTTCTGTAAGATCTGCGGAGTTCGCTTATCTTCTGGCCCACGAGCTTCGAACGCTCCCAAGGATCTGTTTCTCCTTCGAACTTCAGAAGGAAATCGGGGTCTTGGAGGCCTCTGGTTAGGTGCGCCATCCACGATTCGTAGCCGCCTCTGCCGTTCAACGTTCCAAGGAACCACTGTTTCTCTTTGCTGGATACGCCTGCTAACCATCGCCACGAGGCCCAGCCTGCCGTCAGCCTGTGTATTCCCCTATTACTTCTCGCATTTTTTATGCTCATTGGTTTGTCACTCAGGTAGAATGATAATGCAAATCAAATATTTTAACAAAAAAAGGCTAAATCGAGCTGATTTTAAAGAATAATCCACTATTCTAAGGCAAAACATAGAGAGCAACCGAGACTTTTAACAAAAAAGCAGCTGGTTCATAGGCAAAAAGAATAGGACCTGTCCTAACTTACTCAGCCTGTGATAGGGCCTATTTCTCTCCTATTCAGATTGTGATAGGGCCTATTTCTCTATCGTAGGTTTTACTCAATAATAGAGCCATCGATTCTTTAGCGTCGAAGCGCGTCAAGCGCGCGGGGTTGCTGCGCTTCCTCAGAATCCGATGGAATTCTCCCGTTTCTAGGCGCGCGCTAGTTTGACATTAACTCGTTGACCCCTCCCACCCCTCTTGCGACGCACAAGGTAGGCTCCACACACACTATGGCGTTCGTCGTAGGCTAGGTATAGATGATAGAGAATCCCGAATAGAAAGATGGTTTGAAGCGAGCAACTTGACGCGACTGCCCTGTGCACGCTCCCAATAGCAGACGAAAACTGGACAGAATTAGTAGGGCGCGCGCGCTGGTCGAGCCTATTCTATTGCTCAGTTGGACGTTACGCTTTTGTAGAGCTTCCAGTATCGCTCAATCATACTTTCGAGAGAGAAAGTTTCTCTGACGCGAGAATAGCCCGCTTTTGCCAATTTTCTGCGCAATTCTCCGTCTCGCGACAACATCACCATTTTGTTTGCCAAATCAGAAAAATCTCCTTGAACAAATAGTATTCCTGCTCCGTTGATCACTTCGGAGCAAGCTCCTGAATCAGATGCGATTATGGGCAGGCCTGAGGCCATAGCCTCAAGCAAGACAATACCAAACGCTTCGTTAGTCGAAGTGAGAACAAAGAAATCCGCAGCGCTGTAGTACAATTTCAAATCTTCTTCTGTTAAGTGCTCAACAATTCTTATGCGAGTGGAAAGATTGAGTCTCCGGATTGCTTGGTCTACCTTTTTTCGAAGTTCTCCAGTGCCTATTAATGCCAAGCGTAGATTCTCGTTTACTTGGGCGGCTTTGTTTAAAGCTCTAACCAGCGTCAGCGGATCTTTGTAAGGATGCAGTTTTGCCACATACAACCCCAGACATTCTTCTTCAGCATACCCCAATTGCTTCTTGCTTTTTCTGCGATTAGCCCCTCTGAATCTATCCGCTTCTATCCCATTATAGATGACTTCAGAATCCAGACCATACGTGGTCTTAAGCTCATTCTTGACGTAATTTGATATCACAATCACAGCGGATGCATGAGAAGCCACGAAAGGCAACAGCATCTTTTCCAATGTATACTTAACCTTTTCAAAAAAAGAAGACTCCAGCCAAGGTTGAGGAATACCATGTACGGTATAGATAAAACGAGTCCCGAACGCAAATTTCTTGAAAACAGCCAGAGATCCCAATACTGCAAAGTTTGTGTGGATTACTTCGGGGCGGTCTCTTAGAAGAAAGTCAATTAGTGATCCAAAGTTGGGAACAAGACCAGAAACGGTAAGAGACTTTGGGTTTACCTGCAAAGTGTCCATTAGCCGTCTAGCCCTTTCCGATTCTTCAAGTAAATAGACATTGAACCAACATCCTTTGCGAAACAATCCTCTGACAAGATCAACTGTGTAAGAAAAAACTCCTCCTCTTGAACTACTCAACATCGTTGCTTTGATCAACCTCACCTCATTGCGGTTCAAATACTGTTAGCGCGCGCCAACTGACCTATTTTCTGCGCGCATCTCAAGGAGCTCGAGATTGAAATTGATTTTCACTCATACAGCCTTTGATCCGTGGAACAGTGCAGCATACCCATAAGTCATTTCCCAGAAATTTCTTCAGATGCCGACTTATTGGTGAGACAACTGACGAAAAAGGTGCGTTTTCTGGATAAGTACTTATGTTGAAATACAGGACCTCTAAGCCCGCTAGTCTTATTTCTTTTTCCAGTCTCCAAGGAGTGTAGGTGTTGATATGCCCTCCTTCTGTTCCAGGTCGTCTCCAGTGCCTCTTATTGATCAACCCGTAGACGATGCTAAGTCTCTCCAAGAAGAAATTCGGCATAGAGTGAATCCCAATCCTACCGCTGTCTTTTGTAATTCTCTTGATATCGGACAATGACTTTGCCGCAACCTTTTCGGGGATATGCTCAATGACATCTGCTAATAGGACCCCATCGAAACTATTTTCTTTAAAAGGCAACATATGTGCGACGCACAAGATTGATTCGAAGCCATTCTTGTGACAGGCTAGAGTTGCATATTTCGCGATATCTGCACATACGACTTTTGCTCCTAATCTGCGCATTAAGACGCTGCATTCTCCAGTGCCACATCCAACATCGAGGATTCTTTTTCCGTCAATATCGCCGAGCAATGCTACTGTCTTTTCTATTCTTGAAGTGGAGAGATCACGACTTCCTTCAAAGTAGCTCTTATCGTATATCTTCAATTGTCCTAGACAAAACTCATCCTTCAAAAGTGACCTCCAGATAATCCAACGACGCATATTGGGGTTTGCCTTGGGTGAGTTGCAACGTTATTCGAAATATATTAGCGCCCATTTGCATTGCGACGTTTGCAGTGAAGTTCGCGGGTTGTTGAGTGCCCTGATATGATACTGTGCCTATCAAGGCATCGTTGAGTCCAACTGCTAGGTCGCTAGGACCTTTTGCATCCCAATATCTGAGCGTCAATGTGTACTCTCCGGTTTTTGGAACTGCAAAAAGGAATTCAGAGTAAGCGACACTTTTTGGTGTCTGATTATAAAACTCTAGAGCATAGATGCTTTTGCACCAGTCTCTTGCTACGGAGTACCATCCTGTTGATGAGTTCTCAGTCATCCTTGAATACAAAGGTATATTGAGGCTCTGTGATTCGACAAATTCCTGGGGATTAACTATGAAAATTCCTTCATGGATTTCAGTAATCGCGTTGTCAGACGGAGTGAGTTGATCTGAATAGAAATCAGTCAATATAACGATGCTATGTTGAAGCAGAGTTGGCATGTTAAAAACTCCGTCCTTTTTCATTTCATCAATGAAAATTCTTGAATAGATTTGCGCTGTCGCTGACGTGAAAGGAGTCTCGCTCAATGACAACAGGAAATCAAGGTTTCCAAGGTAGGAGTAATGATCTCCGTAGACTATCTGCACCCAGTTGTCGTACAAATCACTTAATCCCCCGGCATATTCATCATTTGAATTGAAAATAAAAATGGGCTTTGATGAAGGCTTGTAGTTAGCTGAAAGCCATTGCAGTTTTTCATAGGTGGTGGGCTGTATCCAGATTCTTGAATCATACGTGGCTCCGCTATACACGAAGTACATCGAACCAAAGAAAGAGGAACTCAGAATTGTCAGGGCAAGTAGCAGGCCCAGGTCCCTTAGTGTTTGTTGTCGCAGACGGAAAAAGGACAAGGGAGAGAGTGACTTGTAGAACCACTTTGGTATTTTGTAGAACAATGTTTCCAGCCCGAGAGCAGTGAGAAGGGGCACCGGGAAAAGGATCAAAGCCCTATAAGAGAAGGTCTGAATCGAAGGCAAAGCATAATTCAGAATCCCTAGAATCAAAGACACAGATGCCCACGAAGCTGCAAACAAATCTAAACATCGACAGGATTTATTCAATATTCTATAAAACGTCAATAAAAGTCCCAAGAAAGCAATTGGGAATAGCACTCCCAAGCACTGTAGCCATTGATTCAGGGACAAAGGCGAGTATGACACAAGAATACCACCCGAATATTCCAATAAGCCGTTCATATGGTCAAAATAAACGATTATACTAGGCACCAAGGAGAAAATCATGAGAAACATCTCAATAGAAGTTTTTCTAAGTGCGAGAAAAGAGGATTTGGCACCGCCACCACCCACTGAATAAAGGAAAGCAGTCAGTAGAAAGATCATTGCAAAGAAAATTGTCGTTTCAATATGGGTAAAAGAAGCCAGAAACATAAAGAACAGGAATGAAAAAAGAGTGAGTTTTCCAGACTTTCCTGACAAGCGCAAGAGAAAGAAGTATGAAGCGAATAGCAAGAGCAGGAGGGCAAGCAAGTTTGCATGCAGGTCGGCTCCTAATCTGTATACAGCATACCATGTTGGGGCGAACACCGCCACAAGAACAAAGCGAACTCTGCTTTCTTCCAGCTTCATAACCATCATGCTTATGCCTAGGACAATAGAAATACAAAGGGCAATAGGAACGAACATTTCAACAACGAAGGGGGACGCTCCAAGAATCACCAACATCGATGAAAGAATCGCGTACCCCACATTGTATAATCCGTTCGTGTGCAAGAACCCAAAAATGCCATTTTTTGAAATGTAGATCATCTGATCGAGATAGTGTGCTGTGTCCCATCCAATTGGAAGACCATCATATCCATAAAACACATAGTAAGACGCAAAGAAAACCACAACTGCGACTACGCCTATCGCAAGTGCTGGAATGATTGCTTTTGCATTACCACGCAAATTGGCTACCACATGAATCGCCGTTTATGTTAGACTGCGCTTCCGCGCGCAAAAAGTCGCTTCAGAACAGATTCAAGCAGACCAGTCCATATTCCAAAGGAATACGAACTGTGCTCAACTAGGTAGACCACTGGCACTGATACAAGATATTCAAGGCGTTTTTCCTGGATTGTAATCTTGAGTCCCATAGCGACCACCACAAAGACGTAAATGCAAATCGCAGCTATCAGTGGCCACGGCGAAAGTGCTAAGGAAAGAATCAGAAGCCCTACGATTATGGGGGGAATAAACTGCCAATCCCACAGAAACAAACTACCCCTTCCCTTTCCGAATTCGAATATTCTTTCCGCAAACTTCTTCATTCTCCTCCCATGATTATGTGTGATTAATGCATCAGGAACATACAATAATCTGCCGACTTCAGAAAGCCTTCTATTCAAATCGGTATCTTCGTTCGTAGAGAGTCTCGGATTGAATCCTCCGATCTTCATCAAAGTTTCCCTGAGATACATGCTGTTGCAACCGCTTATGCTTCGCACGAATTTCTTCTTTTTGAAAATTCGACCCTGAACAGAATTCGCACTCCCTAGGAATGTGTTCATGACGATTGATATTGATCTACCCCATAGTCCGGTTCCGACATCTTTGATTCCTCCTCCAACGCCAACAATATTTGATTCGAACCCTTTGACCAGATTCTCCAACCAATTGCTCTCAGGTGTGCAGTCAGAGTCTGTAAACGCGACGTATTTTCCTTTTGCATTTTCGAGTCCAACTTGGCGAGCCCCACCTACGCTGCCATAATCCTCGAAAACAAGTTTTATTGGAAATCTATTTGCTTCTGCTACTGTCTCATCATGGGAATGACCATCGACAACTATTACTTCGTAGGGATTAAGGCTCTGCGAGAACACGCCCTCGAGGCACTTATGTATGATTTTCGCCTGATTTTTGACGGGAATGACAACAGAAATCTCCTCGGTATTCGCTGGTTTGGAAGACCGAACCTTTCTCTCTTCTTCTTGCGAATCCAGCGCAGACATATTCAAACAGAACACACTGTCATAGTGGATAGTGCGCGCTATTCATGGTTCCTTCTGACCCTTTCTGCAAGTCTTGAGATGGCATAGAGCGTGATGGCCGTGGACATGCAAAAAAAACCAATGAATACAAACCCAATAGAAGCCAGCGCAATATTCGTTATAATGCGATGTGCCACAGCATAGCTTTGCAGCAACCAAATTCCGAAAAGAACGCCCACTATTGTAAACACTAATCCAGGTAGTCCCAAAAGAATCAGCGGTTTGTCCTCAACCAAAAGCCTGAATATTGAGGTTACAACGCTGAAACCATGCCTCACAGGGTTCTGTGTTGAAGTTTCGTTCCCGCGGCTGTAGTTACACGTCGTGGGAACTTCCTGGATCTTCAGGCCATGTTTGTTGGCGTCGAGTAGAAGCTCAACGCTGGCACCCATGCCGTTCTCCGAAACATCTAGATTCTCCAGTGACCTGCGGCCGTAGGCCCTGAAACCGCTTTGCGCATCTTTGACGTGATATTTTGAAGCGTTGTTTGTGAGTCTCGTTATCAATTTTATGCCTGCCTGCCTGTACCAACGCATGTCTGATGTTGAACCGTTGTCGGTAAATCTGGAACCGATAACAACGTCGGCAGCGCCTTCGATGATGGGTTTCACAACAGTTGGGATCTCATCTGGATCATGCTGCCCATCAGCGTCCAACGTAACAAGTACATCAGCATCCAACTCTTTTGCACGGGTAAACAGAGAGCGGATAGAAGCTCCATAGCCCAGATTGCGGTCATGCCTGATCACTTCAGCATCCATACGTCGCGCAATGTCAGCAGTCAAATCCGTGCTGCCATCATCGCAAACCACAACTTTATCCGCGTGCTTCTGGGCTTTCAAGACGACTTTGGCAATGGTCTTCTCCTCGTTGAAAGCGGGGATGCCGACAACGATGAAATGCTTCGACCCGCCGTTTCCGCTCTCCACCGCAGCCCTCACTTCAGCCTACATCGTCGTTATTGTCAAATACTGTATGAAGCCGGGGTCGTTCGCCCATTCGTGAGCGGTTTTGTTCCCCCAATCTTGCGCTATTCTGCTTATCTTCTGGGCAAGCGGGACTCCGATCCGTCTCATCTGTCGTTCTACCTTGCTTTCCATAGCATCCAGCAGCTTCTCCACTATCGAACGAAGCGCATTGGCCAACACTGTGCTACGCACGCTGATAGTCACTTTCGGCGCCAAATAGATCAATCCCCGCTCAACCCTGTTCAGAACTCTGAAAAAGACACGCCGACGAAGAGCCAGCAACCTTACCTTTACCAACTCATCCAACCTAAGACCAGAATGTCCTGCAAGCTCTCTAACATATGGAATCTTCATGACCCAACACCTAAATAGTGAAAACACTGTTTACTTAAGGCTTCTCAAGTACTGCTCTAGAAGATAAATCAATGCCCTAGACGGATGATGCGATTCTCTTCCAAATCCCAATCTGCCACCACATTACTATGAAGGTCTTTGTCCTAATGCGCGTCGAATGGTAGAAATCTATTGCATTTGACACATTTCCTTCCTATGCTTGCTCAGTGTTTCCATAGAAGATCTCTCCACAAGCCTTATTTGATGGAACAACACAGCCTCTAAGGGAAAGAGGACGTTGAAAAAGCGCGCGAGGGAGTCTAATGTCTATCCTTTTATTTGGTCGTTTTGTTTTACAGGAGGAGAACAGCGTGAGGAATAGAAGATTTCTTCACAACTGCTATCTACTAATAGGCACAACTACAATGGGGGATACTTGTTGAAAACAATTTCATTTCATTGCCGTCCGCGTAGCGCTCTCATACTAGTATTATTCACGTTGCTAGGCTCTGCATTCTTTTTGGGCAACTTGTCGCATTCCTTTGCGTTTGATCCTGGTCTCAATGCCGCGCTTGATTGTGATAACCTCACTTTCCAGACTTGGTTCAGTGGAAGTGGAAGCCCTGGGTATTGGCAGGTGGAGACCACTACGCGGTGGTATGGTGTATCCGCTGCGCAGAGCAGTCCACTCAGCCACAGCAGCCCAAGTTATAGCTATATTGAGGCAGGCGTTACAGGTCCCGGGCATCTGTATTTTTGGTGGAAGGTCTCTTGCGGCTCAGATTCCTATCTGTATTTAGACGGTCTCCCGTCGGGAGGTCCAAGTATCACTGGAGAGGTCGGTTGGACCCTAGAGAACGTCTTCATACCTCCGGGTTACCACGATCTCTTTTGGAAATATGTCCAAGGTTTCCTCAGTGGGGGTGTGGACGCAGGCTGGCTCGACGCGGTGAGTTGGTATCCAACTTGGCCCACGCTGGTGGTTCGCGGTCTGGACAACAGAATTTATTATCGAGGATACGACGAGCAATCACAGGCGTGGGGGGGATGGGACAACGTGCCCACCGGCGCTACGCTTGACAGTCCTGCAGCCGCTGTATTCGAAAATCACTTTGCAGGCACATACTCCGACAACCAGTTGAACCTAGTGGTTCGGGGCATGGATGGAACTTCTCTGTGGTATGGCAGCGTTGACATAGAGGACCCGCGCATCGGGTTTTCGGGTTGGTGGCAGCTCCCCGGTGCAACAATGTCGGCTCCGACGTTAACGGCAAACGGCCAAGGCGGCTCCACGTCTGACGTGATGTGCTTGGTCGTGCGCGGCTTGGACAACCGCGTATACTATTGCCTCTACGGGTACGATGAACGCGATGATAGCTGGGGCTGGTATGATTGGAATGTCATCCCCAACGGCGTCACAGGTGATAGCCCAGCGGCGGCCATGCTTGGCAACGAGTTAATCGTGGTCGTGCGCGGGATGGACGGCAACACCCTGTGGTACACAAAAATCCAATGGACAAACAACACCGTGCTCAAAGGCTGGACACTCATCTCGGGCGCGACACCTTCAAAGCCTGTCCTGGTCGCTGCACAAGATGTGAACAGCGCGTCTGACACGCCTACCATGCTCTATTTAGTCGTTAGGGGAATGGACAACGGAATCTGGTACCGACAATGGTGGCCAGACGGCAGCCCCCCTTCAATGGGAAGCTGGACCAAACTGCCTGGTGCCACCAACGACGCCCCAGCCGCCTGTTGGTGGTGGACTGGATTCGTTGCTCCTAATGGCCCCTATTTGCACTTGGCTGTTCGTGGACTTGACGGAAATACTCTGTGGCATACACGCTGGTTCAAGGACAACAACTGGTCACTCATAAACGGTGCGACACCATCAGCTCCAACACTGACAGGCTAAGCTCTCCTAAAACCTCCTTTTTCATTCAACCCTGAAGAGGACATGATAAAGCGCGCGCCTTTTTCTCCAAATGGAAGTCAAAAGCAACTCCAGCCTTTTCAGAGTTGGAAGCATTACAGAACTACACAACCCACATCACAATCTTCCGGGTTTTCGGTAATTCCCCAAAATCATCTTTGCACTTCTGTTTCCTCTTTCACGAAGTCTAAACCTGTGAAACTGTCTTTTAATGTCTTCGCACATGCAATCACTCTCAAGTCAGAAGGACAGCCAAATCTTGCACGTGAGCTTACAACGTCAACCTAACGAAGACGCCAGCCAAGCGCATGTTATCAAACTCACATTCAGCCCGCTAGTGTGGGTGCTGAAGGTGTTGCACCGCTGAGCGGGGTCCAGCCTGAGAAGCTGCTTGTCGCAAGATCTAACGAGCTTTGCCACATGGATGTTCCGTCCATTCCGACGACGACGAAGAAGAGTTTGGTTCCTACTATTGTGGCTGCGGGACCATCGATGGTTGTTCCAGTTGGCAACACGTTCCAGCCTTGCCAGTTTCCGCCATTCCAAGTGTTGACGTATATTTTGTTGTCATTTCCTCTGACTGTTAGGTATAGGCTGTTGGAGGTTTGCGATGCGGTGAGGGTTGGGCTGGAGGGTGTGGCTCCGCTTAGCAGCGTCCAGCCTGAGAACGCGTTGTTCGTGAGGTCCACGGTGGAGTACCATAACGTGTTGTTCATGGAGGAGTCTGTTGGGCTATAGCCTCGCACCACGATGTTGAGTGTACTGCCGAGCATTGCTGCTGCTGGTTTGTCGCATGTCGCACCGCTTGGCAACGCATTCCAGCCCTGCCAAACCTGTGCCACCGTGTCATAAACGCGGTAATATATTCGGTTATCCAAGCCACGAACCATAAGACACAACGCGGTACCATTCGACGTCAACGTGGGAGCCGACGAAGTTGCACCGCTAAGCATGGTCCAGCCTGAAAAGCTTCCCGGGTTCGTAATGTTCGTCAGGTATCCGTACCAGAGTGAGTTTCCGTCTGAGCCGCGGACGACTACGTAAAGCTGGTTTCCTAGTATGGCTGCTGCTGGACTGTCTATTGTTGATCCTGGAAGAACATTCCAGCCTTCCCAGCTGGCTCCGTTCCAGATTCGATAATAGATCCTGCTGTCCATGCCTCTAACAACCAGACTTTCTATCGAAATCCATGGATTAACGAGTGGATAGTGGTCGGTGTTGTTTGCGTCTATGACATATGGGTGATCCCAGATTCCGTCGCTGCCTGGGACATTTTGGTTTAGACCCTTGAACAAGTCCACATCCGTGTAGCCGCTCCAGTAGTTACCGCCAGAAGGATACCCGTTGTCCCAAGTGTTACTCGAATTGGTGCTCTGGACTTCCTGTGTGTTGTCCGCGAAGTTGTTGTGATAAATAAAGTTGCCCGAAACATTGATAAGCTGGATGCCAAACTGATTGTTTCCAGTTAAGTTATTCTTGGCTAAGGTGTTGTTTACAGAGTAGATGAATCCCCAAATATAATTATAACTTGGCTCAAGATAGAAACCGCACGCATCGTCTGACACGTTGTTCTCGGAAAACTTGTTATTTGAAGAAGAAGACATCCAAACGCCGTATTCTTCGTTGCCTGCTATCTGATTTCCAGAGACAACGTTGCAGTAAGCAAGTGCCCATGAAAAGCCGCGAGTGTTGTCCATTACAGTGTTAAGTGATATGCTGTTGTAACAAGAACCATAGATTCCCGGTCCTCCATAAGAACTGTAACCAAAACCTATACCAATGCCGTTGTCGCTGACAACGTTTCGAGAGATTGTGCTATCACGCATGCCTGCTGCATATATGCCACAATCGCTATTTTTGGTAATATTATTTCCGATGATGCTGAGGAGTTCTGGTTGCCGAGAATCGAACATATCCAGGATCGCAAATATGCCATCGTTGTTCTCTGTTATGTTGTTGTTAGATATGATGAGGCCTGAGGAATTATGCGTATAGACGCCAATCGAAAATCCTTGGATTTGGGTGTTTGTAGCTATCACGTTCGTTCTGTTTGAAAGATCTATCCCATATCCGCTTCCTGCTCCCAGAAGAGTGTGGCCTGCCCCGTCTATCGTAATGTTGTCCTTCTCCACTATGATTGACCAATCATAAAGATCTAGGTTAATGGTGTAGCTGTCTCCGACACGTTGAATAGGCGCTGAGGGAGGATCTATTGAGCCGTCAGCCCTGATGTAAATGGTTCCTACCAGTGTCAGATCAACAAAGACATAGCCACCGTTCACTGTGGTTACTGGCGGATTTGACGAGACAGTGTTCTCGACTGAGAAATAAAGTATCGTTCCTGTTGTTGGGCTCCCTCCGTCATAGACGCTTAGGAAGAACGGTTTGCCGTAGACGTTCGGGACAGCATCCTCGAACTCGGTAATGTCAAACACTATGTTATTAGAACAGAATGGTTGGTTTCCCCCTTCTATGTATTCGGTGAAGCTTTTTGACATTGTTGGATTGTCATGGGTTCCCATTCCAATAACTATGCTACACTCTCCCCTCATAGGATGCTCTATTTCAAAGGAACAGGTTAGCGTGGGTACATACCCTATTCTGTCGCGGTAGAACATGCAGTATTCAACTCGTTGTTCCATGGCTTTGTAGGATATCCAGTAAAAGCCGTCGGAATTGTGGTCACCGGTCCACCCGACGCCCCACGAGTTCGCTATCTTAAAGGCTCCCTGTCGCAATTGACCTTCTTCTGTGTATTGGACATTACCGTCGTATCCGACTATCGTGTTTGCGTGACCGGTAGAGGGATTTACGTAGTTGCTTACAGTCCAGATGTCATTGCTACTGAGATTTACATATTGGCTCGCATCTACCGCTATAATAGCAAGGTTACCCGAGGCTATCCAATTCTTCAAGCTCGCCAAACCAGCATCCGTAGTCAGCAACAGTGTTTCATATCCGCTGTAATTACCACGATAAAACGGTGCTTCACTCCAAGCCTGCTCAGGAGGCCAACTTGTGCAGTCAGCAGCGTTGTACGGCATTTTAGCCAAAGAACAGTCTCCCACAGAACAAACAAGTTGTATGGCATCATAGTAATTTGATCCTTGGTCCACGCCATTGTCGATTAGGTTGTATATGAAACTTGGACTCATTATTTCATCAGATGTGGTTCCTGATACGCTCCAGTTGTGCTCTTTTGCTTCCTGAAAAGTCTTCGTGTAGTATCCAACAGCCCAGGCGACGCATGAGCCTTGACTACCTTGATTTCCGATTGGCGGGAACCATGGCGTGGCCGAGTTATCTACATTTGATGGCAATGATGTATTAGAAGTAACTTGATCGACCACGTATGCTTCTTTTCCGATTTTCTCCCAGTCTGCTTCGGAAGGTGGAGCCAAACCTGTCCCATGACTAAACACTATTTGATTGTAGCTCTGGTTTTCTTCTTTAACTCCGATTCTGCTTTTCAACAGCTGCAACTCGCTACCCGTTATCCTGTGCTCAATAGTTCTTGATTGCACGTCATCGATTCTTTGGCCACTGCCTGCTCCCTCGCAATTAGGCAGCTGTAGACCTGTTAAATGAAAAACCGAAACCAAAAGCAACACAACTAAGATGGGACAAACAATCGCTTCTATTTTCATTTTCCTTTCTCCTTCCATACTGAGAATGGTGGTTCATTCAAATAACACTTGTGGAACGCTCTTGTATTTACCATGAAGTTGAAGTGGCCAGCATTGATGCTTGTGGGTAGTGCTGTCCGTAATGCTGGGCAAGCGCGACGAGGTCTGACAGGCCCACCGCGTTGTTGCCGTCTATGCGCGCGCGCACATGTTGATTTCTCTTTCTCTTCTCGCAACTTCCTAATTTCTTTAATGACTTTGTTCTCACGGAACCCCCACACTATTGATGGTTTATCATTCTGCAGTTTTTTGACCGACCGTGTTCTTACTAGCGTGCGCGCTTAAGTCGTAGGCTTACTGTCTAATATGACCCCGGCAAGTCTAACAAAAGCGCGCGCGGCGAACCCAAGGCGATCGATAGATCGCGCTACGCAGAGTCTAGCTTGTTAGTGTTGGTGCTGATGGTGTTGCGCCGTCTAGCAGGGTCCAGCCTGTGAAGGTGCTTGTGTCCAGGTTTATGCTGCTTTGCCAGAGGCTGCTGCCGTCTGATCCCTTGACAACGATGTAGAGAGTGTTTTGCAGGATTGTGGCGGCTGGAGAGTCCTGTGTTGTTCCCGAGGGCAGGGCGTTCCAGCCAGTCCTCGTTTGTGTAGCAATGGTGTAGAAGCGGTAGTAGATGCGGTTGTCGCCGCCCCGGACCACGAGTGCCAATGACGTGCCGTTTGATGACAGCGTTGGGGGTGAAGGCGTGGAGCCACTGAGCAGCGTCCAACCGGAAAAGGCGCCTGTGGTCTGGTCAATATTGCTGTACCATAGTGTGCTGCCGTCCGTTCCCCTCACCACGATATTAAGTTCATTTCCTACGAGCGAGGCCGCTGGGCTGTCGGGTGTTGCTCCCGAGGGCAAGACTGACCATCCGGTCCACGTCTGTGTGCCTATGGTGTAGAAGCGGTAGTAGATGCGGTTGTCTTCTCCTCGAACTGTAAGTGCTAAGGCGGTGCCGTTTGATGACAGCGTTGGGGGTGAAGGCGTGGAACCGCTCAGCAACATCCAACCCGAGAAGCTGCTATCGGTTAGATCCACCGAGCTAAACCACAGGCTTGTGCTGTCACTTCCGCGGACCACAACGTACAATTTGTCAGCGCAAACTGCTGCCGCTGGACTGTCTATTGTTGATCCTGGAAGAACATTCCAGTCTTCCCAGCCAGTTCCGTCATAACCGACTCGATAATAGATTCTGTCATCCATTCCTCTGACAACCGCGCACGCGCTATGCAGTGGATGATCCCTGAACCATTCGTATATCTCCTGCTCACGGCCTCCAATCAGGACCGTTCCAGAATGGTCTACGCCCGGAACCTCATCGTACTTCACGACGTACCCGGCTTGGCTAAGGCTGTTGTTAAGGTTCCTCGAATTGCTGACGGGGACAACGGTGTCAGCTGAGCCATGAAGCAGGAAGACGGGCGTATGCATGAAGCGGATCTCGTTACCCAATGGGCTCTCATTATTGTAGACCTGAGGAACAGCCGAGGGTGTTCCGCCATAAGCGGCCGCGATGGAATTGTGAAGGTCCGAATTTGTCGTCCAATAGTAGAACTCCGTGAAGTTGGTGACGCCCACGACGTCGCAGGCGCTCGCGATTATGTCTGGGTTGAACATCGCGTACTTGAGCGCTCCACTGCCGCCCATGCTGGTGCCCATCACATCTATGTGGCTACGGTCGATGTTGAACTCCTGCTCCAGCAGATTGATAACATCAGTGATGTCAGACCTAGAAGGCACAGAATACCAATCTTGATAACCAGTATTGCCGACATACCGACAATCAGTGCAGGCGACCATCCATCCGTTCTGCTGGAATATCTGTTGAAGCACTGGGTAGTAGGTCCTGAACGTGGATCTGTCTTGGCCGTAACCCTGCAGAAAGATCACCAAAGGCGTTGGAGCCACGCCGTCGAAGTGATCAGGAATGTCTAGCCAGTAGTATCTCGTGCTCCCGTCGTAGCTTGCGGTGAATGACACATCTCCCCGAAACACATTCACCGTTATGGTCCGCTTCTCGCTAATTATTGAGGCTGCGCCGTCAGAGCAGTTTATCCACCATTGATACTGCCCGTTCGGAATCGGGGATGAGGGCATGATTATCGTAGAAGCACCGTTAACCACGCTACCGTTGGTCCCGTAAGCTGTTGGGGTGCCTGACGTGGTTAGGTTCAGCCATAGGGTGCAGCTCAGAGTTGGACTGCTGGCATCAATTGCGATGAATTCGAAATCAGGCTGATTATTCATTGTCACGGCGTTGTTCGCCGGGGATTCCAGGGTGATAGACATAGCCGCCGCGTTCACGGGCACTAAAATTGTCGCCAGGTACAGAACCACTACGAGCGCAACTGCTATGCTCTTGAACTTGAGATCTAGAGATACGCGCTTTGCCTCTCCCTCATTTTTCATTCAATCACCGAAGGTAGATATAACGCGCGCCTATTTCCGACGGACATAGATATCGCCAAAGAATAAATGGGTCAAACTGACTAAAAAGGAGTGATAGAAAAAATCTCTGTTGCTCTCTTTTCTTCATTTCATCATAGAGGTATCTAAACCACTCCCATACTTGAGGAGTTTGAGTCGTTCGCGCGCGCTTCAAAAGGGGCGATTCCGTTTCCCGACGCCTCTATACTCAGAATCACGTTGTGGAGTGTGGAATTGAAGACATTGAAAACTTTGTCGACCCGTGCGCGCTCTGACCCTGGCAACATTCATTTTTGGCTGGTTTACACTAGAGGTATGGTATGCTGACAAAGCTGGAAACTTCGGCTCAAGTGAGCCTACAATACAAAGGGTTATAATTGGAGGCTATCTGGCGTTCTTTATCATTTTGATAATTTCCTTCGTAGTCGTCTAACGCGCAGATGGCGTAGAGAACTAGGGTATGGAGGCAAGTTTGCGCTCAGAACGCATCCAGTTTCTTCTGGTTTCTGAACAAAGAAAAGGGGAGTTTTAGCTGGTTAGTGTTGGTGCTGATGGTGTTGCGCCAGTGAGCAGGGTCCAGCCTAAGAAGTTGCTTGTTCCTAAATCTAGGTTTCCACACCAGAGCGTGTTGCCGTCTGAACCGCGAACAACCATGCAAAGCATGCTGCCCACCACCGTGGCTGCTGGCCCGTCGATAGTTGCTCCGGTCGGCAATGCGCTCCAGTCTCCCCAAGAATCGGTGGAACCAGTGTAGCTTCTGTAGTAGATTGCGTTGTCCATTCCCTCGACAACCAAGCAAAGGTTGTCCGCGCCTGAGCAGGCAAGAACCGGTTTGGAAGGCGTTGCGCCCGAAACCAGATTCCACCCCCTGACAACAGTGCCCTCGCAGCTCACTATCGTGTCCCAGAGACTGGATCCATCCATTCCGCGAACCACTATGTGGAGATCATTTCCAAGCATACACGCAGCTGGAGCATCAGGAGTCGCGCCTGTCGGAACAGCATACCATTGCCCCCAAACACCCTCACTGTAACAGCAATAGTACACGCGGTTGTCCAAGCCACGGACGACGAGGCACAGTGCGGTGCCGTTTGAAGTTAGTGTGGGAGCTGAGTTTGTCGCACCGCTCAGCAAGGTCCAGCCTGAGAAGCTTTCAGGGTCCGCAGGATCTGTCAGGTAGCCACACCAGAGGGAGTTCCCGTCCGAACCTCGAACAACAATATGCAAGTCGTTGCCAAGCATGGCCGCAGCAGGGCTATCTATCGTTGAGCCTGGAAGAACCATCCAATCTCCGTAGTATATTCTGTCGTCCAATCCTCTGACCACTGAATAGAGCGGCCGCACTATAGACAATGGGAGCGTCACTACAAAGGCATCCTCGTAATTGGACGGGGTAGGATTGAACGGGGGAGACAGGAACGCACCCTTACCGCTGTTCTGATTGAGATCAATTGTTCTGGCTTCCATCTGGCTCTGCTCTGCGATGTTAAACGTTAAAATTGTGACCGCCGCAGCGCCATTTGGATATTCGTCGTCGTCCGTGACATCTTGTCGATCGAACATTAATTGCCATCGGTTTCCGTTGGAACTCTTTTCTTCAAATCCAAAGTCTGTGCCGAAGTGTCCGTTTAGAGTCAAAAACACTTTAGGATATTTGTCTAAGAGGGTTGTCAAAGTGTTTATGAAATTGGGGCTTGGACCATTTTGGTCATTAGTGATTCCAGCCGGATTGATGTAAGCATGGGTGGTCACTATAATCTGATAGTCGAGTCCGCTATATTTAGACAAGAGAGGAGCGACCCAAGAATTTAAGAGATCTATGGGTGCGTCCCATTCGATGTTTACGATTAGGAAGTTCAAGCCGTTAGAAGTGAAGTTGACTGCCGTGTTTTCTCCGTCAGCAACCGCTGCGTATTCTTCATTATTGAGGTCTACCCAGTTTTTGTGCTCCTTCGCACTTACAACCGATGGATTGAAAGCAGTATTAGAACTACCATCAAAGTTGTTGCCCGTCCAGCCAGAAGTCGAATCGCCATAGATATTGTCATCATGATTTCCTGCGCACCAACAGTATGGAATGTTATTTTCTAATAGTGTGTACATGGATGCATTCGCACATTTCCATTGGTCATCTACGCTAATAGGAGTATTAGTATCAGGAATAATACTGTCAGTCCCATTGATTATGTCCCCAGTGTGGACCACCATCTGTAAGTTGTAGGTTGCTGCGTTGTTGACTATCCACCTTGTTAGGGTCGTGAACTCGTTTGAAGATTCAGAAAGAGATTCAGAAAGATACTGTGTGTCTGTGATCCAGAATATTGAAAAACTGGTTGTTGGATCAACCGCTGTTATCGTTAACTTGGCCTCGCCTTTGCTTTTCGCGTTGTTTGGGTCTCCACCGTACTCAGCCGTGATAGTCACAGTACCAACGTTGCTATCTATGTACGTAACTGAACAGCTCCCAGAGATTAAGGAAACCGAGGTTTGGTTGAATTCGCCCGTGCTGCTGCTCGTGCTCCATTTAACTGTGCCTGTCGGGTTAGACCCTGACACGGTGGCGGTGCAAGTGACTGACGAACCGACGGATACCGAGTTGGGTGAACAGGTAACGGATGTGGAAGAGGCGGTGGGCATCACGCCGTTCGGTGGGCAAGCCCTTGTTCTGACCCAGTAGCCTTGTATGACTGATCCATATGCGCTAGACGATAATGTGGAAAGGGCAAGGTAACCGCTGTTTGCTAAAATGCCGTTCTGGTTTGAAATGACCGTAGTGTAATTCGAAGATACGCTTGTATCGGTAACCGTTATAACGTCTTGGGGAAACGTTCCTGAAGAGGATGAAATCGCGCTGCCGCCTGGTCCCGATGTGAGAGAGAAAGTAGCTCCGGCGTTAAACGTGTTGCCTGCTGCATTATTGTCAAGCCACGTGACCGCATCGCCCTGCGGCACATAACTCGTGGGAGACGCGCTGTTTACAAAAGGAGCCTGCCAGTTTGTTCCATACGTTTGAAGATAGGTGACTTCAATATCGATGGCTAGTTGGTTATTGATTGGAATGTCTGACCCTGCATAAGCCACTTTATAACCAAGATTCCCAAAGGCATTGCCGTTGACGTTGCCGATGTGCCAGTCATCCTGGAAGCTGACGTAGGTCCATCCCCAGTTGGGATTGTCGAGACCGCTGCTGTACCATCCTGGAGGAGGGTTGGGGTTTGAACTTGCAAAACCCTGATAACTCGTGAACACATTCGCTCCGTCGTCGTATTCTCCGTAGGTAGGGCTGAGCTGAGGTGCCTCGCCAGTCTTCTGGGTGTTGAAAAGATTAACGCTGGAAGAAGCGAACCCCATGTAGATTGCGGTTTGAGAGTTTGCAGGAATTGAAGGTAGGTTGAGCCAGTAGATAGTGTCGGTCGCCGTGTTTGAATTGCCTGATTCCAGCCATGATGGTATAACCATTCCGTTGCTATCGTAAAATTCGACATTCTGCAGGTTTGACGCTTCATACTGCGAATATTGGGCACTGTCCACTTGGATCATCTGCTGAAACGGAGAGGCCGTGGGCACAGATTGAGTGTTTCTCAATGTTATAGCAACTGAATAGACAATGCCGCTTAAAGCGCGAGCTGAGTGAATTAATCCCAACGTGGAAAGAAAAGACACGGTAAGCAGAGCAATCATCAGCACGGATACGAACTTAACCAATTTACCTCCCCTCATAAAGGCACACCCATCAGTAAAACTGCGTGAACTAGCTCGTGCTTCATTTCCCTTTCTCCGTCTTATGCCGAGTACGACGTTTCACGCTTAAATTCTTTATGGAATCGTTCTCTATCGCGTGGTCTGAAATTCTTCCATCCTAGAAATGTATTAAATATAACAATAGAGAAAGAGTCAAAAGTAAAAGAAAAGGGACGCAGCGATTACAATGACATCAGCAGACTCGATTCCCGTGTTTTTTGATTCGACCTACACTAGCAAATATGCACGAGAATTATGAACAGCCTGACTTAAACATGTGCGACTTCAGAATCGCGCTCGCTACTAGAAAAAGCGAGGGAAAAGGTCACTAACCTGTGAGTGTTGGTGCTGAGAGTGTCGCGCCGCTGAGCAGGGTCCACCCTGTGAAGTTGTTTGTTTCCAAGTCGATGTCTCCACACCAGAGCGTGCTCCCGTCTAAGCCTCGAACAACCGTGCAAAGCTCGCTACCCATAATCGTGGCCGCAGGGCCATCAATGGTTGCTCCAGTCGGCAACCCAGTCCAGCCAGCCCAAGAATCAGTAGAACCAGTGCAGTTTCTGTAGTAGATTGTGTTGTCCATTCCCCTGACGACCAAGTAGACCTCGCCAGCAACCTGGTTTGCGGTCAGAGACGGCTTGGAGTCCGTCGCCCCTGAGACACTTTCCCAATCTTGAACAACTCCAGAATCGTTGGCTACGACGTGCCAGAGGCTGCTGCCGTCCATCCCGCGAACAACAATGTGCAAGTCGCTTCCAAGCATGGCCGCAGCCGGAGCATCAAATGTCGCTCCAGTCGGAACAGCCTGCCAAGAACCCCAAGAGCCACTGTAATAACGATAGTATATCCTGTCGTCCAAGCCGCGAACAACAAGGCAAAGTACAGTGCCATTCGATGTCAGCGCAGGCGCTGAAGATGTCGCACCATCAAGCAGTGTCCAGCCGGAAAAGGTCGACACGTTCGCAGGATCCGTCAAGTATCCGTGCCAAAGCGAGCTCCCATCCATACCACGCACTACGACGTGCAATTCATCGCCTAGCATGGCCACTGCAGGGCTATCACACGTCGATCCTGGAAGGGCAGCCCAATCTTTCCAGTCTGTCCCGTTCCAACATCGACAGTATATCCTGTTATCTATGCCCCTGACAACCAGACTCATACTGGACGGCGTCGCGTTCGCCTCGTTCGATGGAGTCGACTCACCAGCAGCGTTGCTGGCGGAGACTTTGTAGTAGTAGGTTGGCCCGTTCGCGACCGTTACGTCCGTGTAGGCTGACACGTTGCCCACTGTTGCGTAAAGGGTTTCAGCACCCGACGTGGTACTCCTGTAGATTGTGTAGTTTGTGATTGCGGAGCCACCATCGGATGACGGGGCAGACCAGGATAACGCGACTTGTGAATTGCCCGCGGTTGCTTTGAGGTTCTGCGGAGCTGAAGGTGCACTCGCGACAGGCTGGCTGTTCACGCTGGTGATTTGGTTCCAGTCGCTTGAGAATTGAACGTCGTACACGCCGTTAGCTGGGAAGTTGTAGCTCACTGGCGTGGAGCCGTAGATAAAGGTCAACTCGCCCTTGTTCACTGGAATCCTGATCCTGTGGTTGCCGTAGTCAAACTGAAACTGTGAAGATTGGAATTGAGTTCTATAGTCGTTGTAGTTCTCTTCGCGAATGGGAACGGCGAGGTTTCCCGTGACTGGAACTATTCCGTCGAGGAAGAGTATCGCTGCACCGCAGACGGTCGCGTCGTTGGAAGGCGAGCTTCCATCGTCCCCCGCGAATTTGCCGTTAACGTACAGGTCACTTGAAACCAGTCCCTGCCACGCCTTGCTCGAGCCCATCAGCATGTTTTGAAACGTCGACTGCATTGCTGGCGAGAAATAAGGATAAAGTTCCTGCAGCGCCATCATCGCACCCATCGTTTCCCAAAGCCTCATCTGCGAGTTAATAGTCGCGTGCACTATCACTCCGGGGCTAGACCACCCCGGAGAACCCCAACCTGTGGCCAACAGCTTGTAGTTCAAATCCTGAATTACCCTATTCCAGTTTGAGGTGTTCTGGGTTCCGCCCTTCTGCTGCGCGTACTCAGCGATGACCTGCGCAAAGCTTCCCATCTCGCACTCAACAACTTGTGAGCTCGTCGTGTACGTGTAAAACTGTCCAGTCCAATGATTTTGCACGCCTGCCCAGGCCTTGTCTGCATAGGCCAAGGCTCCAGGCACACCCTGCTCCGCAAACTTTAGGAAAACGCTCAACGTCTCGGCACACTCGTCGTAGTATCGGCTTGAGTACGAGTAGGCCCAGTTCGACCGCGGATCGCAAAACAGCATCTCTCCAAAAGCACTGTTTATCGGCGGCTTGTCATAAAGAGCAGCAAAGTCCGTGAAAGCCTTAGTTACGTTCCATTTACTCGTCAATCCGTACTGCTGCGCGTACTGGTAACCCCACAGAATGTACCTATTGTAAACCAAAAAACACGTTGGATTCGGATCACCGTAGCTCTTAGCGTCGTTGAAAGTTGCGGGTAGACTTCCGCACATCGGCATTTGCTCCAGAGCCATCTGGGTTTGTGACGACACAGTCGGCGAAGTGTAATTGTTGACGTCCGCTATTCGCGCCACGTACAAAGCATCCGCATAGTCACCGCGATTGACGTCCTGGGTAATGGCCGTATCCAAAGCTGAACCATTCTGTCCCGCCAGGATAGGTGCCCATTCGGCAGTCCAAGAATCAGCAGTGCTCCACGTAACATTCTTGATAACAGAGTTCAGAGCATCAGCAAGAATTGCACCTGAACCAGTCACGCTCGGAGAACTCTTATGAGGAGTCGCAGCTAGAAAAGCGCGCGTGCCATTGGCGTTTATCGAGCTAATATTGATAAGGTTTGTCAACGGAGAAGCAAGAGCCAAGCACAACAAGGCAACAATCAGAACCGAAAAAACCTTACGCCTAAACACTCTCGATCGCTTCCCCCATGTCCGTTGTCCAATTTGAGCCGATCAACGCAAAGGTTTTATCGATTGCGTTTTCCGACCCGCTGACGACACTTACTCTTATCCATCGGAACGGCTTCACCTACTGAAGCGGAAATGACTATTTAGTCCTTATGGATGACTCTTCTATTACTTCACAAACTGAACAAAAATAATCGTATGTCCAAACGCACTTCGTCGCCTCTTTTCCATTTTTGGAAACAAATCAGCGCAAAATTGAATCAGCCATAAAACCAAACGCGCGCAGCACAAAAGTCACAAATCACTTTGCAAAATCCTGACAAAAACATCCCAAGACATCAAGGATCCTCGGACCACTGCGAACCGAAAACAACCTTGAACCCTGAAAAGCAGCGGAAAAAAAGCATCGAATATAACGCATCCCAGTAATTGGTAACGCACGCCGCGTGCAGAGCGCCCGTGGATGCGGCAGCTGATGGGTCTAGACTCGCCTTTCCTGACAGCATGTTCCAGCCTGATAAGGACGAATCGATGAGATTAACATTCCTTTCCAAGAGTTCATGAAATCTCTTATCAGAAATAGCTGATGCGTGGTCTAATGAATTAATCCAATAATTTTCTGAGTTCTCTTAAAACTTCTTCTTTTGTCTTTTCTGTGAATTCAGTCGTGACAAACGTTCCTTTCCATGAATCCAAGAATCGTTTGTCGGAAATGTCTTTCTGAATAAGTTTCAGGTTCTTCTTTATTATCTCTGGATGGGCTAGTTTCTTTTTTGCTTCTTCCTTCAGATTGTCTGGGATGCCGTTTTTCCATATTAATGTGGCTATGTCTCTGATGTCGCTGGGTCTGGCAGACATGAGTTTCAAGATCAAATAGTCAGTGTAATCCGGAACGTATATCTCCGTAATTTTTCCGGCAATGGGAATTTTTACTTTCTTGGTTTTCTGTAAGAACTTTTCTGTGATGAAGAATATTTGTTCTTCAGTTCTTCCTCTCACTTCACCTTCCATGAAATCAAGCGAAATTTTGGCACCAACCTTCAACAATTTGATGCATCTCAGAAAACCGTAGCTATCCCTTTTCTCAAAGGCTTCTATGCTTAAATCCCTGAGCAACAACTTTTGTATTTTGTCCAGATTCCAGCCGTCAGATTTCTTTAGAACAAAATCACAATCCCTTGTGTATCGCGAGAGTGACGTGAACGCTCGGAGAGCATAACCACCTATCAAGACGATTTTAGGATTTTCGAATCCGCCAGTCCGTTTTGACAACTGTTCGATTATTTTGCTTATCTCTTCCTCTCTCAAGTTCATGATTTCGACGTGCTTAACCAAGTTCAACAACCTTCTCTATCGCTTCGTCAATTTCTCTTCTTACAAAGTCATCTTCCAACTTTGTTTCTCTGTGCGGAAATTCTGCTCCGCCTAATTCCTCTAACCGATGGAAGCCATATTCCACGGCCTGTTTGGCCCTGACGTTTGTCTTTGAAATCCTTTTCCAATAAGATTCTTTGTATAATCTCTTCAAATTGATTTTGTCTCTATTCTCATATAATGTTGCGAACGCATCTGCGAAAGCCCATTTCTGCAAGCAATCAATCACGTTTTCCTCTATGTCCTCAACTAACAAGTTCCCGACTTTGCGATACTTTATTTTGGACGGGTCCCTTGAGTATTCAACTTCAATGTTCCATCCTTTTTTCTTTGCGAACGCTTTCAATGCCTTTCCATATGACCTGTCCTTGACCTTTAAAACGTAAATGTCTCTGTGAACGAAATCATTGTTCCAGAACGAGGCGGCAGTCTGTGCCGAGACTACTTTGAAGTTCTTGTCTTTCTCCAAAAAATCCCAAATGTTCTTAATCTCAGTAGGAACCCAATACCAGCCCCACTTGATCCTTTCAATTAAGCCTTCCTTTGATGATTTGTTCAAGTATTCCTTGGCGTTTGGTTCAATTTTCTTTACAGATTTTACTCTGACCAAACTTCCCTTGAAAGGTCTCAATCTCTCGTTGAACTCTTGCAAGTACTCTGGCATTGCTATTCACCTTTTATTATTGTTTGGCAAACTACTTAAAGATATCCGTTCACCTTCTTAGGTGCATTGGCAAACTTGGCTAAGAACGCAGAGCACTTGTATCGGAATGCCAAGCGGAACGTTAACGACTCAAATTGTCCAAACACAAGATTATTATGAGTTCTGATGATGCCCCAATTATTGTTAACGAGCAAGCCTTGACTGAAGCGTATGCTCCACGCGCGCTACCAGCCACCCTGCTCGCAAACGTGAAAAGGCTCAAGTACGCAGCCCCAGCAACGGGCCTACTCTTCCTGGCAACAGTCGCCATACACATTTATGAAATAATAGCTGCAACGTAACGCAGAGCGCGCGATTCTCACGCTTGTTTTTCAGAGAATGGCCAAGACTTTCATCCGTAGAAAAGGAGGATGGGCCGAGATGTGTTTTTCTAGAACTGTGGCTTTGCTTTTCAGGAGGGCTCAGTCCATTCTCCTCTCTGTGACTATGTATGAGTTTTGGTGCACATACGCGTTGTGAAAGAGTCTTCTATAAGAATTCTCTAGTACACAAGTCAATTCTACCGATTCTTGTCCCCTTTGAGCCCAGCTGAAACCTGAAACGGAAAAACTCGTAGAACGCCACAAAGATCTAATCATGCTGGAAGTGCGCGCGCAGACATATTTGCAATTTGGGAATACTTCCTTTTAACTCTAAACATCAAAGACTGTGCTGATGGGATTCGCAAGGCGTGAGTGAATATGGCAAAGAGGATTTTCTGTGACATGTGTGGACGCGAGTTAACGACTTCGGAAGCAATCCAGCTGTTGGGGCATGACCTGTGTGCTACCTGCTGCAAGAAGCTTGTTCCTGCCAGATAGTTAACATAGCGCGATGGTATGGGGGTATTAAACGCGCGCGCTGAAAGACTTACTTAAGTGTTGTCCAGAATAGCTCTAGAAGATAAAGCTATATTATTGCGACATGAAAAGCGTCACCATGAACTTGGCGCGTTAGCGTGTTGCTAAATTCCTTTTTTTGGAGAGAGTAGGATTGAGTTGCGTATGTTTCTTCAAGCGCACGCATGTTCAAATGTAGATACAGATCGAAACGGCCTGACAAATGAGGACAATAGTTTGAAAGAAAAGGTTTATTACGCTTTGATCGATGAGCTTCATAGGGGAGAAGAGTGGAGAGACGTCTCATAGTGGTTATTATCCTCTTGATAGTGTCCGTGACGACAGTTGGCATGGTCGCCTACTACGCTCTTCAGCCGAGCGAACATTACCATCCTCTCCTGTTGTACCAATGGGAACCGCCACCAATGACAAACACGACTACTCCTTTCACAACAACTGGAAAACAGTGGTATATCGAATGGACGTTCGCAACCTACCATCTGGTCTCATCCTCATTAGACGTATCAGTGCGAAAAGCCTCCAACGACGCACTCGTTGAGAAAGTAACGCTTACAAGCCAGCAACCCAAGCATTACTTTAACGAGCAAGGCACATTCTACCTGACCATTATGGTGAACAACGCTACCAACCTGGAGGGAGAACAGTTGGTCCTCGTAGACGTCTGGGGCTAGGATAGCCTCAGCTAAACCCATTTTCCACACAGAACCACAACAGCAAAACAAAGTCGCCGCACACAAACCACAAGCACCATTGGCGTACGCGCTGAACGGTAGAAAACTCGAAAACATCAAGAACCACACGTGAAACGGAAAAATCGAAACAGAGAATTCTGCGGCTCATGGATTCTTCGTTTTTGTTCTTCGTGGTCGCAGGAAGATTATTAAGGTCGCTAAATCCTTCAAAGCTAGGAAAAACGGATTATTTTAAGAATGAATCGGGTTTGAAGGATGGCAGTAGATCAGGAAAACGTGTCAAAAATACTCTCTGTAATATCTCATAGCCTGAGAAGAGAAATTCTCTTAGAACTCAGTGAAAAAAATGAATGCTCCTTCACCGAATTGATGAATGCTCTCAACATAGATACGGGAAAGCTGAGCTTTCACATTCGAAGCCTCGGTGTTTTTCTGGAACAAACACCATCCGGCAAATACAGACTGAGCAGACTGGGCGAAAACGCCGTAAGACTTATCAAGGATTTGGAAGCGTGGGCACCGGAAGCAGAGATAGCGGCAAAAACGACTGGTCTGCCGGTTGCAACCTTCAGGAGAAGGGCTCTTGCCTTTCTCATAGACTTTTCGCTGGTGCTTGCAATCACGATTCTGATAACGCTGCCCAACTCTGTTTCTCTGCTGGCCGGAGGCGCATTCTATTTTGACACGGACCTCATTGTTTTTCTGGTTCTCCTGTGGGGGTACTCGACCCTTCTGGAAGGATTCGCAGGCCAGAGTCTAGGAAAACGTGTCATAGGCCTGAAGGTAGTGAAAACCGACGGCAAGAAACTCTTCTACGACCATGCAGCCGTAAGAAACTTTGGCAAGGCTTTCCTACTGCCCTTCGACCTGCTCGTTGGACTGAGAATGAAGGACGAGAGATACATCAGGTATTTCGACAAGTTTGCCGGCACAACCGTAGTAGACTTGAGACTCTAAGGTCTCTACTCGGCTTGTCAATTCCTCTTTGAAAATCCTGCGAAGCCGCATTCGCAAACTCTCCAAACATAGTTGACTATCTGCGAAAGCACGCTTGTCAAAAAGCGTTAAGATGGTCTGCTTCCTTAAGAGCAACAACCAATATGTCCACGAGGGAAGGAAGAAATGGCAAGAACATCATTCGTCGCGGGGATTCCCCCTAGGCGGATAAGAACAGCATGCGTTTTTCTCCGTTCTTTGCAGGTGAGGAGCCTGTCAGTTTGCATTTGGACGTGTACAAATAAACGAGGGTTGGGGGCGAGGGTGATCTTATGAACGTCCCTCAACAGATCCAGGAAGAACTCCTTCGTCACCTATCAAACTTCGTCTCAGACTTGGACAAGATAGGCGGCATCATAGAAGAAGCGAGGCCTCACCATGCAGTTATCAGACGCTGGAGAAAGCTCAAGTTTGAAATGGAAGGAGACCTCAGCGACGCTCTAAAGATAATCAATGAAAGAGAGACAGGAAAGATAACCGCGCTGAAGCCACAGAGCACGAGCCGTGCTTAAAAAAGACTGTTTCCTCTTGGGGAGAGAACGTTGCAAAACAGGAAGAGACTTGTTCTGGTCCTAACCCTGGCTGTGCTGGCATCATTCAACCTGTACGCACTCGTTCTCAGGAAGTCACCCGTTCCCAGTGCGTCTGCAGTCGAAACGGGAGCAAACGTCGGCGTATACTGGGACCAAAGCTGCACACAAAGCATAGACTCGATAAGCTGGGGTACCCTGCAAGTCGGAGGAACACAACAAGTCGACGTGTTTGTTCGGAATGAGGGAAACGACGCGTTCAATTTGGCTCTTACAGCGCAGGGCTGGCAGCCTGGAAACGCTTATCTCTGGCTGACTTTTTCGTGGAGTTGTGGAAGCACTACGATTGCGCCGGGTCAGGTTGTTCAGGTTACTCTGACTTTGAGTGTTGCTTCCGATTTTTCGGGTGGTTTTTCGGGTTTCAGCTTTGACATAGTCTTCGAAGGAACGCCAATCGTTCTGACCGTCCAAGGTGCATCTGCCGTCCAAGCTGGAGCGGGCATCGGCGTCTACTGGGACGCAGGCTGCACCCAGAGTGTAGGCTCGATAAATTGGGGCTCTCTGACAAATGGCGGAACAGAGCTTATTGTCATGTATGTTCGGAATGAGGGGAACGACACGTCCATCTTGGAGTTGGCAACGCTGGATTGGCAGCCTGGGAACGCTTATCTCTGGCTGACTTTTTCGTGGAGTTGTGGAAGCACTACGATTGCGCCGGGTCAGGTTGTTCAGGTTACTCTGACTTTGAGTGTTGTTTCTGGTTTTTCGGGTGGTTTTTCGGGCTTCAGTTTTAGCATAGTCTTCGAAGGAACGCCCCACTTTCTTGGAGACATAAACAAAGACGGGGTCGTCGACCAACAGGACTTGGATATCCTTGTCGCAGCGTACGGCTCAACCCCGGGAGACCCGCAATGGAACGCTGAAGCCGACTTGAACTCAGACGGCATCATCAACCTGCTTGACCTTTTGCTACTAGGTAGAGACTGGGGAAAAACCAGCATAGGATGAAACATCCACTCTTGGCGAGCGCAACTTGGTCCAATCCTCACAAAGGTCCTGATGTATGGGATCAAGATCGATTTGACTTAGGATAGGCCCGCGCTCTGAGATCACGAATGGCATGGCGTATTAGCGAATTTTCATGTAGTCTACGTTTTGCGCGCGCTCGAAACGCATTTTTCAGATCTCACAACTGCAGTGGTTTTCCCCGTGTCTCATGTATACAAAGAAGTTGGGTTACCAAATGCGAGGATGGAGTTGTCGTTTCCTATGAATATCATGCCATAGGCAATGACGGCGGAAGATGATACATACCCGTTTGGTAACATGTATTTCCATAGAAGGTTGCCCGTGTAAGCGTCAAAACAGAGAAGCCCACCAGACCAGTTATTAGATGATGCTCCCCAAGTGCCTATGTAGACCTTTCCATCGGTTACTGCAGGGGAAGAGTGATGTATTACTCCTCCGGTCTCGTTTACCCACTTGATGTTTCCGGTGTCCTCGTCCAAGCAGTAGAGTTTACCATCAGCATTAGTCCCTACGTAGACGTTTCCATAAGCAACAACAACAGAAGACATGACGCCCCCAGCAAAAGTATTGTTCCACATTTTGCCTCCTGTGGCCGCGTCCAGACAATAGACGGTGCCCCCAAACCAAGTCCCCACGAAGACTTTGCCGTCAACGACGGCGGGGGCACCCCAAACTGGGCTGTCTGTCGTGTAATTCCATATGAGGGCCCCCGTGTTCTCATCCAAACAAGTGACGTTACCTTCATCGTCACTTTCATTCGAGCCTATGTAGACTCTTCCACCTACAACAGCCGGAGAAGAATACCAAATCAACCCAGTAGCGTTTGGGTATTGCCACAGTAGTTCTCCAGTGTTTGCGTCAAAACAGTAGCCACCTATGAAAACTTTGGAAGCGACGACGGCCGGCGAAGAAACCATATAACCCATGTCGGGTTCGATTGTGTAGTTCCACAAGATGTCACCCGTATTTGCGTCCAAACAGCAGACACCTTCTGGGGCCATAATGCCTATGTAGACCTTTCCGCCCGCAACAGCGGGAGAGGAGCACATGGTTCCCCCGACCGTTTGGTTCCATATGACAAATCCAGTGTTGACGTCTAGACAGAGTACTGTGCGTTGGCCGGAACACCCAGCTCCTATGTAGAGTTTCCCATCGACAACTGCGGCAGAGCTACAGACTTGTCCCCCAGTCTCGACTTTCCATTGATATGAGGTTGGCTGCGTGCTCGGTGCCGGACTCAGAGTGTAGCCTGACCGATAGACATCATTGCGGTACATGGGCCACTCATAATAAGACTCTTGATATTGTTGCCCATAGTGCTGGGCGAGGATGGTTAGGTCTGAGAGGCCGACTATGCCGTTGCCGTCTATGTCAGCGTTCGGGTTCCATCGGGGATCATCTGGCTTAGACCGATAGGCGTTCGCAATGAGAGTCAGGTCTTGAAGGCCTACTTTGAAGTCGCCGTTGACGTCGCCTGGAATTGTGACTTCAACTACGCCCGCTGTGAAGTTGTTGTCTGACGTGTCCGTTTCGCCGGGAACTGGCCAGGCGCAGGCGCACATCGTGTAGTTGCCGTAGGCAAACCCGGTGGTGTTCCAACTGAAGGTCGCGCTTGCGGAGGTCGCGGCTGAAAGAGCTACGTCTTCAATTGTGCAGATGGCTGTTTGATTACTGGCGCACTTGCAATAGACAGTGACGTTGATAGTTTCAGCGTAGGCGCCTGTGTCGGCGACCAAGGCGGTCACGTTTCCGCTGAACCCTTCTCCTATGACGGTCTTTGCTGCTACAACATTGAGGACTGCGACATCGTGGCCGGCTGTTGGAGTCCGAGGTTTCATGAGAGGATAGTGATCCGTGTTGTTGTTGTCGATGATGTAGGGGGTGTCTCCTATGCCGTCGCTTCCCGGCTGGTTCTGGCTTGAGCCGCTCTTAACATCGACTCCGGCATAATCGCTCCAGTAGTTTCCGCCCGAAGGATACCTCTCATCCCAAACATTAGCCGAGCCTGCCGTGTAAGCCTGGTTTGTGTTGTCGACAAAATTGTTGTGGAAAATGAAGTTGTTGGAGGAAACACTGAGCTCAATGCCATGCGTGCTGTTTGTGACGTTGTTACTAGACAAAACATTGTTAGAAGAAGAGTTGAGAAGGATGCCATACTGATTGTTTGCCGTAACGTTGTTGCCAGACAAAGTGTTACCAGAAGAAGAGGCGAGCCAAACGCCACAGCCGAAGTTTCTTATCGTTATGTTTGTTACTGTAACGTTGGTCCTCTTGTCGAGCTCTATCCCAGTACCGTTCCCGCTTCCCATCAAAGTGTAGCCCGCCCCGTTCAAAACAATGTTGTCTCTCTCAATCACAATTCCGTCGGCAACGCTGGTGATGTTGCCAGTTAAGGTGTATGTGATATTGTCTGCGGTATGGATGGGCGCTGTCGACGAGTCTATTGAGCCATCAGCCGTTATGTAAATGGTTCCGCTTGCCCGAACTGCTCGAAAGTCAAAAACTGTTGCTAGCGTCCCCAACACCAGCAAGGACATCATTATTGCAGAAACAGTCTTCCCGGACAATCCGACTCCTTCCCCCCAAACTCTCGAATCGACTTGCCACTTAAAAGGTTTATCAGCACGCGCTTCTTCCATCATCCTCACTAGCAATTGTTGTTCACATCAACCGTCCTGCTGAAATCAGTTCTCATTGCATGAGGCATGCGCGCATTTATTGGTTCGGAGAGGAATTGATTTTGTGGAGGAATCCTAATCGTTGATTACCGCCTTGTTTGTGGGATTGAAAACGTGCTTGGCGTGCGAACCATGCAGCGCACGCTAGACACCTCCTTCATCTTAAACACTTCACGCCTGCACTTAGACCACAACTTTTCACGCGAGTTCCTGCGAGTCCTGTACTTGGACATGCCCACCCATTTTGCGTTGCAACGTCAAGGTTTGTAACAGCCCAAGGTACTAAACAGATCGCGTCTACTAAGATGGTCTTATCTATTACGCGGTTGAAGATTAAGCACTAGCTTTGAGGCGTCTCTACAGCCTTCAGAACGTCCTTGGCGAGCGATTCTCAACGCTTTGTTCACGCCGCCCCTTTCCGCAATGGATCACAGTTAACCCTGAGCGCCCGCATCTCACAAGCGTGCAGTTACCGACACTCAAACCACCTACTACGCTCTGATCTCAGATTATGGGAGTGAAAGTTGAAAAGCTCATGTCTGTCGTCTCACGGTTTCGACGCGTTCATGTCTAACGCAAAGTAAATATTCTAGCTCTCGCTGTTAATTCATAGTGCGCTCCGAGGGAGAACGTTGGAACATAGTAAGACGCTCGTTCTATTCCTAATCTTGGTCGTAATCCTATCGTTCACTCTGTACGCACTGGTTCTCAGGAGGTCACCCGTTCCAAGTGCGTCTGCCGTCCAAGCAGGAGCAAACGTCGGGGTCTACTGGGACCAAAGCTGCACACAAAGCGTAGACTCGATAAGCTGGGGCACGCTGCAAGTGGGAGGAACACAAGAAGTCGACGTGTATGTTCGGAATGAGGGAAACGACACGTTCAATCTGGATCTGGCAACGGGGGATTGGCAGCCTGGAAACGCTTATCTCTGGCTGAATTTTTCGTGGAGTTGCCAAAACACCACGATGGCTGTAGGCCAAGTTGTCAAAGTCACTCAGACCTTACACGTTGCTTCCGGTTTTTCGGGTGGTTTTTCAGGCTTCAGCTTTAGCATAGTCTTTCAGGGAGTGTCCTACTTGCTTGGGGACATAAACAAGGACGGCACTGCCGACTTGCATGACCTAGAAATTATAGCCGAGGCGTACGGTTCCAGGCCGGGAGACCCCAATTGGAACCCCAACGCCGATCTGAACAAGGACGGCGTCGTTAACCTGCTTGATCTTATTATAGTGGCTGAAGACTACGGAAAGACCAGCACAGGATGAAGCTTGCACCGTTGGCGCGTCTGTGAAATTTCCAGGAATTAAAGTTTTGTTTTGTCAATTTTCTTGATGCTTCGTTTCGAAACGAGAACTCTTTCTGGAAGAAATTGGTCATTGTTCTGGGACATTTGCGTAGATGTTACATATAGAACATTTGCATAGATGTTATATAGAATATCGCTTAAATACTACTGCTCAGCTTGAAAGGTTGAGGAGTGCAGAATTAAGAGGGACCGTGCGAACATTTGCTGACAATATCTTCGATTCCGCTCCTGTCAGGGAGGGACTGAGTCAGTGGAGTCTGGGAGCCGGGACGAGCGGGATGCGTTCCGCGGCAGGCTTAAGGAGGAGTGGGGGCTTTTGTGGAAGGAGCGGTTCGATGATAGGGTCAGGGCTGAGGGGGTTTCTGTTCGTGATTACCCTTTGCTGTTCATGAGTCGCGGCCACGTCATATTTGCAAGCAGGGATGCCAAGGCTCCTAGCTTTTCGCAGATTGTGGAGGTTTGGGCGTCTCAGGGTCTGGTCTATTCTCCTGATCCTGACGTTGGGGGATGGGGCAAGTTCGTTCGGACGGAGTTGAATAGGGTTACTCGCTCAAGAGCCAGAGCCTTCGTTAACGGTCAGTGCAAGTGTCAGAAAGAGAGGCAGCATTTGAAGAAGGGCGGCAGAGGCTGGCTTCACAAGTAGCACACGTATCTTGTCCTGCGTCACCCCGTTTTCAGCTGTTCTGCCCGCGTCTGGTTGTGTTTTCAATGGCCAAGTACAGGGATGGACTAGGGATCATATCGGATATTTTACATGCCGCCGGCAGCGGCACGAAGAAGACTCGGATAATGGGCGTTGCAAACCTGAGTTACAGGCTTTTCGAAAAGTACTTGGAGGACACGGTTCAGATTGGTTTCCTGCGAATGAGCGATGATGGCTTCGAAGTTACGGAGAAGGGGCAGGATTTTCTGGAGAAATACGTCAGTTTTTCCGGCAGGTATTCTAAGCTGGAGAGCGAGCTTCGGAGCGTCCTATCTGAGAAGGAGGTTTTGAGGAGGATGTGTCAGCCCTCTAGGAATGGCAAGGTCAAGGCGGTGTGCGGGAGGAAACGTCAAAGGTGAGTGGCCTGTCCAAGAAGCGCCCCAAGGATTTCGCTTGGCTATTATTGGTACTGATGATTGCCGGGTTTCTTTCGAAAGGGCCCATTCATGTCAGGGGAGCCGACGAAGCTTCGTCAAGTGTCGCGGAGGCAGATGCTGCGGTTCGCCAAGCTTTCAACGCCACTCTGAACGCTGAGAGGGCTGGGGCAAACGTTTCTGGTTTGATTTTCAGGCTGAATGAGGCTGGAGGTATCCTGGGAAAGGCCGAAATAGCCCTTAAAGATGAGAATTCAACCGAGGCCGCGAGCAAGGCTGAAGAGTGTATCGGAATTGCTGAGAGTGTGAGCACCGACGCTGACGTTTTGAAGACTTCGGCTCTGAACGAGGCAAAGGCCGGGTTCCAGACGTCTCTCGTTTTTCCTCTGGCAGGCGTTGCCGTGTTCGTTGTTGATTTGCTGGTCGTTTGGAGCTGGTTCAAAAGCCGCTACGTCAGAAGGATGTTAGGCAGGAAGCCTGAGGTGGCGCACGATGAAGCTTGAAGACTACAAGACTGTTTTTGCCGCTGTGGGCCTGATTGGAGTTTTGCTTTTTGCCTCTCCTGCTCTGAGCCTGGTTGTGCATTTGCCTGGAGGTGAAGAGATTTCCGAACTATGGCTTTTGGGCCCAGAGCAAACGGCCGCGGGCTACCCATTCATCGTGTCGACGGACGTGAACTACCTCGTTTATGTGGGTGTGGGAAACCACATGGGGGAGTCGGCCTACTACAACGTGCAGGTGAAGTTTAGAAATCAAACTGATGATTTGCCGAATGCCACGGCTGACGCGCCGAGCCCCTTGCCAAGTTTGTATGAGTACCGCCTGTTTCTGCAGGACGGACAGAACTGGAGCCAGCCTTTGACCTTTTCGTTTTTGCAGGTCTCAGCGGGACAGAATAGGTCGATGGTTGAAGGTTTGACGGTGAACGGGGTCACGCTCGCCGTGTATAAGCCAAATGTGTGGGACGAAGAAAATAGAGGGTATTTCTACGAGTTGTTCATGGAACTGTGGATCTACAACGTCACATCCGACACGTTTCAGTATCACAACAGTTATGTAGGTCTAATATTGAATATGACGAGTACATCCTAGGATAGGTTTTTAAGGGTGACTGTACGACTTTTATAGAAGTTTTCTCCATTATGATTTAAATGGGATGAAGGAGAAGATCACTAGTAGACGTTGTAAATAGGCTAGTTCATTGGTGTTTGGGATGCAGGAAGAAAGGAGTCGGAACAGTGTACTAGCCATCATCGCTGCACTCAATGAGGAGGAAGGCGTTGGGCTTACGATAGCGGAGCTTCGGCAGCATCTGCAGAAGCCTTGGGTTCTGGTTGTGGACGGTAAGAGCCGGGACAGAACCGTTGAAGTGGCCAAGAATCTTGATGCGGACGTGATTTGTCAGGAGGGAAAGGGCAAAGGCGACGCGATTGCCTGCGCGATCAAACAGGTTAATGTTGACGCGGATTATGTTGTCTTCACCGATGCGGACTACACTTATCCGGCTGAGTATATTCCAAGGATGATAAGGATGTTGGAGGAGAACCCGAAGGTTGGCATGGTCTGTGGAAACAGGTTCAACTCACACTTTGACTTAGAAGCAATGGGTGATATGTTCTATTTCGGGAATAGGCTTCTGGCTTTCACGCACAACATGCTGAACGGTGTGGACATGCGTGATCCACTAACAGGTCTGAGAGTGGTACGCTGGGATATCTTGAGAGGATGGAGGCCTAAGTCTAAGGGCTTTGACATAGAGGTTGAGTTAAACCACCACGTGGAGAGGCAGGGCTATGGTATCCTGGAGATTCCGATACCTTATAGGCCTAGACTTGGAGAGAAGAAGCTGAAGTTTAGGCACGGAGCCACAATCTTGAGAAGGATAATGTTAGAAAGTTTGCGGACTTGACTGGCCCTGGCGCTATGTTGCCTTGAACAAATGAACTGTTAGACTTAAAGTCTAACTGTTAACTAGCAGCTGGGTCAAGTAACGAAATTGTTTCCCTTGTGAATGTCAAACGATTTTTACCCTTGACTAGCAGTCATTTGGAAGGCATATTCCTAATACGGGGAGCGCGAGCGCTTCAACCATGGGTAGCGCGTAAAATGAAGGACTATTCAAGAGTGCTGGTCACTGGCGGCGCTGGCTTCATCGGCAGTCATATCGTGGACAGGCTGCTAGCTGAAGGGTTTGCGGTCACGGTCTTAGATAACTTCTCGAGTGGGAAAATGGAGAATATTTCGAACTGTGTGAAGGCAAACTCCTTCAACCTGGTGCGTGGCGATATCAGAGACGTTGCTTTGGTTAAGAAGGTTGTCAAGGATGTTGACGTGGTTTTTCATGAGGCTGCTCTAGTTGACGTGGCGTTGTCGGTCAAGAACCCGTTATTGTTTAATGATGTTAATGTCGTGGGAACACTCAATCTTCTCAAAGCATCTGTAGATTCTGACGTTGAACGATTCATATTTCCCTCTTCAGCTGCAGTCTACGGTGATTCAAGCCCTTCGAAGAAAAAGGAAAGTATGCTTCCCACACCAATCTCCCCATATGGAGCTTCAAAGCTGGCTGCTGAAAATTACCTTCATGTCTTCAACAATTTGTATGGTCTGCAGACTGTTTCCTTGCGATGTTTCAACGTTTACGGGTCCAGACAGAGTTCCACGTCTAGCTATACCGGGGTGATAACAGCTTTTACAAATCGCTTGTCGAAGCGGAAGCCGCCTATTATTCATGGTGATGGAAAGCAAAGTAGAGACTTTGTAAATGTGGATGATGTTGTGTCGGCGAATATGCTTGCTCTGGAGAGTAAGGCCGCAGTCGGGGAAGTTTTCAACATTGCCAGCGGCACGGCTATCACCATTCGCAGACTAGCGAGAATCCTGATGCGAATCACAAACAATGAACGCCTGAAGCCTATTTTCACTAGGCAGCGGGCAGGCGACATCAAACATTGCTCAGGCGACATCAGCAAGGTCAAAAAACTACTGGGCTTTAGTCCAAAAGTCAGGATTGATGATGGCCTGAAGAAAATGCTTAAAGAACGCACAGAAGCAATAAATGCTTCGAAATGAGCTGTGTTCTGGTACAAAAAGTCTGCCGTCCAAGCTGACAATTTCGCAGCGACGATTCAATAAGTTCAATGCGCGAAATTTCAAAAGCTGACTTACGGTGAGGAAATTGAGCAAAGAACAGCTAAGAATCGCTATTATTGGAATTGGCAAGCAGGGATTACTCCATGCTAGTCTTTTGAACACTATTCACAATGCAGAACTTGTTGCCTTATGTGACAAGAGCGCTTCGATTCGCAAGCTGTGCAAAAGACTACTTAGTAAAGTTCAGGTAGTAGATGACTTATCGAAACTGGCAAGTTCAGATATCGATGCAGTCTACGTAACAACACCCACTCCTTCCCATGCGTCGGTCGTGAAAACCATATACGCCGGAGGGATTGCGCAAAATGTGTTTGTTGAAAAACCTCTTGCATCAAGTTACGTCGAGGCGAGTCAACTGCACGGCTTAGCTCAAGATTCTCGAGGCATCAACATGGTTGGGTACATGAAGAGATTTGCCGTCACGTTCAGAAAAGCCAAGAATCTTCTTGATGAGGATTATCTGGGAACAGTCATCTCTTTCGATGCATATGGTTACTCATCAGATTTTTCGGAGATTGAAAAAGGGTCAAAAATGCCTGCATTGCGAGGCGGGGTTCTAGCAGATCTAGGCTGTCACGTCATTGACCTGGCATTATGGTTCTTTGGCGACTTGAAGGTCGAAACGGCTAAGCTAGAATCTCTAGACATGACAGGTTCTGAAGATTCCGCGTCCTTCAGCGTCACAAGGCCAGATGGCGTAACGGGACGATTTGACACTTCATGGTGTAAGCCGGGATACCGTATGCCGGAGGTCGGGCTGTGGATTAAAGGTTCCAAAGGAACTATGAAGGTGAACGACGACAGCATAACATCAGAACTGGTCGACGGAACGTCTTCAATCTGGTACCGGCACGACCTTGATGATGCAGTTGACTTCCTTCTCGGAGCACCAGAATACTATCGCGAGGACGAATGTTTTGTGAGATCAGCATTGAGCGCCAGCAAAACAGAGCCCAGTTTCTATACCAGTTCCAAAGTTGATTGGCTGATTGATCAGGTGAAGGTCAGAGCTGGTAAACATGAATAAAGACAGAAAGATGATTCTTCTCGTCGGTGATAATCCGTTCCACGGGATAAGTCATCTTTCGCAAGAGAGAGCCAGAATCAGGGGTGAAGTTGCGACTAGTCCAGACTACGCTGCCAATCTAGTCATGACGTCGGTCAACAATGGGGCCGATGGTTTTATGTTCTCAGTAAGTGACACAACTCTTTCGATACTGAGAATAATTCGTGAACAGAAAAGACGTGAGCCCATACAGCTCTATTCTATTGTCCCTTACGCCTACGAATACGTTAGACTAGCAACCCAAGTAGGAGGAATCCCAGGAATAGCGAGAAGATTCGCAAAACAAATAGCCCGGTCAGGGAATATGGCAGCAATGGCAAGTGGTTTGAAGGGGATTGTGAGAATGGATCCTGTAGCTCTAATGAAAGCATATTTGGCTTACGAAGTCTCCAGGATAAAATCCTCAGCGAAGAAACAGGGAAATCTGAAATCATTGATGCTCCATGAAATAATAACAGACATGGCGCTAGCCCTCGACTTGGATCAGATCTTCAAATCATACGTGGATTACGTGAAGAGACTTGCGATAAGACCTGGCTTTGAAACCAGGAACTTTCCTTACTTTGTTGACAAATTCAGGGAATGGGGAATTAGCCTAGACCAAATAACTGTCGCCACTCCTTTCAATAAGATAGGGTTTCAGATGAACCCTTCTAGGATAGAGTGCGAGAAGGCGTTGTCACGCATTCCAGGGTCCACCAACCTGATTGCAATGAGCATCTTAGCAGCTGGATACCTTAAGTTGCCAGAAGCAATGGACTATATTAGGGGATTATCAAATATAAAAGGCGTTGTTATCGGCGTATCTAAGGAACATCATGCGAGCGAGACATTCAAGTTTCTTAAGTTGGATAAATAATGCTAAGTTCGGATTGTCTCTTGTAAAACTCTTGAATCACAAACACACGGGTCAGTCTTGACAACGTGACCCTGGAATGGAAATACCTTGCAAGGACACACTCTCTTTCAAGTAGGAGTAGCGCATGCTACCTTTTCAAGATACAGGAGCGCGCACGCGCTGCCGCTCGGACCGAATTGAGTGGCGCGTTTCGAATTTGTACAGAAGCATCGATGGCGCGGTGCTTCCATCCTCGGCTGAGTACCCAAAGGTGGGTTAATTTGGTTGGTCAAGTAAAGAAAACTAAACCTGTCATTGCGATTCTCGGGTCGCGAGGAATTCCTGCCGCTTATGGCGGGTTTGAGACCATAGCTCAAGAGCTTGGCACAGGTTTGGTCAAAAAAGGGTTTGAGGTATATGTGAGTTGCGAATCAAAAGGGTTTAAGATCAAATCTCACGCGTCTTATCAGGGTGTGAGGCTTGTATTTTTCCCTGTAATCCCCGCTTTGAGAAGTATCTCAGAAACGTTTGTGTACGATTTATTGTCGGTTCTGTGGGCGACGCTTAAGGTTGACATAATATATATGTTAGGCTATTCCAGCGTTCTGACTTTGATATTCCCAAAGCTTTTGGGAAAGGTAGTGCTGGTTAACGTTGATGGTTTGGAGGCGGCAAGACCAAAATTCAACCCATTTCTACGGTTCTTTTATCGCTCTTTTGAGAAATTAGTCCCGGAAATGGCTGACTATATTATTGTAGATTCAAAGACTGTGGGTATTTATTATCGGCGAAACTATGGAGTGGCGCCAATCTATATCCCAAATGGGGGCGGATGCACACGCAGTATTAAACCTCTTGATTCTATGACGTTGAAAACTTATGGCCTTGAAAAGGGGGAGTTTTACTTGTTCATTGCAAGACTTACGCCTGACAATAGTACTGACTTAATAATCGATGCTTTCAAGAGGACCAATTCACGAAAGAAATTGGCCATTGTTGGACCCCTTGTAAAAAACAGTTTCGTCAAGAAATTGTTGGAGAACAAAGACGAAAGGATAGTTTTCCTTGGAGGCATATATGAGCCCAGACTCCAAAGAACACTGCGCTACAACTGTTTTGCTTATATACATGGTCACCAAATGGGTGGCACAAGTGTCTCGTTGGTTGAAGCAATGAGTTGCAGCAATGTTATCTTGGCGTTGGATACCCATTGCAATAGGGAAGTTGCCGAAACTTCAGCAATATACTTTAAAAAGGATGCTGAATGTTTGAAGGAGAAAATTGAAGCCTTGGAAGAAACCCATTCCTCTATTCAAGCTAATGAAACCGCCTGCCTTCTCTACCAAAAGAAATATTCAATGGACAACACGGTGAACGAGTTTATTGATGTAGTTGACAACGTTGCAGAGGCAAAGAATCTGGCGCACAAATAGGTTGGCATCATTGAGTACGGCTAAAATAAGTTCATCAAAAAATCCATTATGAGCTTAAAATAGCAAAAAACAGACTTAAAGGCGCACGCACGCCCGCTAAAGTTAATACTGTGGTCATAGAAGATGGTGTAAATTAGGAGGAAACACAAAATGAAGATACTTGTAACAGGAGCAGCAGGAATGCTCGGCAGTGCACTATGCCCCATACTAACGCAAAGAGGGCACCGAGTGTTCGCGACGGATTTAGCCCCCGTGGATGAAGGAATTGAATGCTTGGATGTTAGAGGTTACAAGCAAATAGAAGATATTGTCGGAAAAGTTAAGCCGGATATGGTGATGCATCTAGCAGCTGAAACAGATGTGGATAAGTGTGAACTTGAACCTGATCACGCATTTCTCACTAATACTATAGGCACTCAGAATGTAGCTCTAGTATGTCAAAAACAGAGCATTGTGATGGTTTACATTAGTACTATAGGTGTCTTCTACGGGGATAAGCCTGAACCTTACACAGAGTTTGATAACCCCAATCCGATTAATGTTTACGGCCGAAGTAAGCTTGAAGGCGAGAAGATTGTTCAGAGTTTGTTGGAAAGGTACTACATAGTTCGCGCGGGTTGGATGGTTGGTGGTGGTCCTAAGAGGGACAAGAAATTTATCGGTAAAATTATAAAACGACTGAATGAAACAACTGTGCTGAAGGCTGTCAATGATAAGATTGGGAGCCCTACATATACTGTTGATTTTTCAAGATGTGTGACTGATCTGATTGAAACCGGTTACTATGGCCTTTACCACTGTACTAACAAGGGTTATGGTTCAAGGTTTGATGTGGCCAAGAAGATTGTTGATTTCTTAGGAAGGTCTGATGTAACTGTTGAACCTGTTGGTTCTGCGTACTTTCCTTTACCTGCAGCCAGGGCAAGATCAGAAATGTCTAGAAATTACAAGCTTGAACTCCTTGGCAAGGATACGACGAGGAACTGGGAAGACGCCCTCAAAGAATACATAAATACTTGTTGGAAATAAGATTGCGATTAATTGAAGTCTTGTTAGTTTTCCTTTTTCTATCTTTCCACTTCCTTTCGTTTTTTCCTCACCTACGATGAAGGGCATGTGCTTGTTTCCCCACCAATGGGGCACGATGGCTTCAAACCCAGAGTTTCTTCCTCGACGGATAAGACTTCCGCGGTCGCTAAGCTCTTGAGCGCATGCAAGAAAGGTAGTATGCTGGTTAGTGTTGATGGTTTGGAAGCAGATTCTTGAAAGTCGTCGATGCAATCAGGTTGGAGTTATTGGGACCTGTTTACGTTTTTGATAAATCTTGAATTGGCTTCAAAAAACTACTTGGGGTATGTATTATGGAAGTGGTACTATTAAATCATGACTATCCGCCGTTTATTTTTGGCGGAGTTGGTACTTTTATGCTTGAACTCGCAAAAGGTCTTTCGGCGAAGGGCGTAAAAGTCCATGTTATAACCGGATATCCTGAGCCCATCAGTTCTATTGGCAATTTTGGGTTTCAGCGAAATACAGAAGGTGAGATAGACGTTCTGAGATTCTCCTATCCCAGTGTTCCTCCCAGACACACAGTTTTTCAAGTGTGGAACCTAAAGAAAATATCGAAGATCGTCCAAAATCTTAATGTAGACATCATCCACGGTCAGTGTGGAGCTACCTACCCGGCGCTACTGAATCTAAAAAGAAAGGCACCAGTCCTTGTCACTTTTCATACAAGTCCAATGATGGCGAAAATAACAAGTGCACAATCGATTTTTCGTGGAGGAAGCTTCAAGGATTTCTGGACATATCTGGTTGGCTATCCTGCGTACCATTTTGCATTTCTGAAAGAACTTCAATACTCGGATGCAGCAGTTACTGTTTCAAGGACTCTAAGATCTGAGATTCTTGTGGAAATGGGCGAAAAATATCGGGAAAAAATACAGTGCATACATAACGGCGTTGACATCCCATCTCTTGACAAAGAATATGGAGAGGCCGGAACAGATATCGCGGAATCTGAAGAGACAATACTCTTTGCGGGTCGTCTGTTCTGGTTAAAAGGCTCCTTGAACATGATCAGAATGGCCTACTTGCTGCAAAAGTACAAGACCAAATTCAAAATAATTGTCCACGGAATCGGTCCTCTTTTCAGCAAAATGCAGGATTACATAAGTTCACTAGGATTGAAAAATATAGAACTTCGGGGTTTTGCCACAAGGCCGCAACTGATGAAGAGCATGCGGTACTGCAAATTTGTCGCAATTCCAAGCATGTATGAAGCCTGTCCAATGATACTTCTCGAGAGTATGTGTCTGGGGAAGATTCCTCTGATGCTAAGACTTCCGTTCTCATCAGAACTTACTGAGGGTGGAAAATATGGAATACTTGGCGATGGCGTAAAAAATCTAACTGATCGGCTAATAACACTGGAGAATACTTATTCATTAAGCCAATTAAGTAACAATATTCAAATCTTTGCTAGAAAAGCATACAATATGGACAAAGTAACCAGCAAATATATTGAACTGTATCGCAATTTATCTTCACAACGTGGTCAAGTGAACGATTAAGTTGACGCCTTCCACACGCGCCCAAGCTTCTCGCACCATGAACTAACAAGGAGGAATATAATTGAGAATAGCTATAATTGCTCCGTCCATGATTGGAGGTGGATATACTAGAGCCATGGCTTATAAGAACTTTCTACAATCGAAAAATCATTGCGTTGATATGATATGTTTTAATGAAATCTGGCAATCTAAAATGGATTTCTTTTACCAACGTGTGCGCGCTTATCTAAGTGGCAAAGGACTACGACTAATGGAAAAGATAGCTGACGCGCTTGAAAGCAGGATCAAAAACGGAAACTATGATGTTGTTATTGGGGTTGAGAGTCTTTTTTCATATGTCTTCACAAGAGGCTTGAGCTGTCTGAAAATATTCAGCTGGGAGGCTATGGTTGACGAACTGTACTTTGAACCTTGCGTCAAAAATGATTCCGACCTTCACTGGCTTCGTCGTTTTGGGGAAATGGAACTTGAGATATGCACGCACTCAGACTACGTCGTTTTCCCGTGGGAAACAACCGAAAATTTTGTCAGAAAATACGTTTTTGATGGAAGCAATTTTGTAACCATCAGATACGGTTGTTATCCTCAGAGCAAGCCTGTATCTCACTATTTCCCTCCATCGATAGTGTCTATCGGAAATTTGAAGGACTACTGGTCTAATAAGGAACTTCTGTCGCATCTAACTAGCGTTAGCCCTTACATCATCGATGTGTACGGGAAATTTCGACCGGAACGAAAATACAAACTAAACTACAAGGGATTCGCCTCTTCCCTTGATGTGCTTTACGATTACCAATTTGGACTGAACACAGTTTCAAGTGATATCTATAGACGAAACCACTTCTCATCCAGACCATTGGGTTGCCTTGCATATGGTCTACCTGTTCTATCTCCAGATTGGATGAAGTTTTCACATGAAATTAAGGGGTGTTTGCCTTACAACGAAGATAATTTTGTGGATCTAGTTGACAAGTACTCGGAAAGAAGCCTTTGGGAGAAATTGAGCAAAGAAGCACACACACAAGCACGCGAACTTGACTGGAATATCACTTTAAGGCCGCTAGAAAAGATAATTTCCAAATGAAAAAGCTAAGACAAAAAAAGGAAAAAAAGCAGCTGACTCAAATGATAAACCTCTGCATTTGCACCGACAGTTCGTTGGAAGATTACGGAAGCGGCGGTGTAGATAGGATAATCAACTTAGCCAAAAATGTTTCTAAGCACGAAGTCAACGTTTACTTGATAGATCGTTCACTAAAAAAGTCGCTTTTTTCACTTATTCTTGACAATGACAAATATTATCAAATCAAAAGTGGAATTGTAAAAGAATGCGATTATCCGTTACACATTAGGTTTCTTTTTCCTGGATTAATTAAACTCGCGCAAGAGATTCTAAATAGAATTACCAGTTTACTGTTTTCGACATTGTCGGTAGGCAGTTTGTCTTATGTACTAGACCCTTATCTGATTGTCAAATCATATTTTGTTTGCAGGAAAGAAAGAGTAGACTTAATCCAGTGCGAGTTTCCTACAACTGCACCTCCTTCTTTTGTCGTGAAAAAATTGCTTAATATTCCGTTAATATATGATGCACACAACGCGGAAACAGAATTGATGAGAAGTTTGCCGAATGTAAGCAGGGTTTTTGTTGTTATGACAAAATTGGTAGAAAACATGAGTTGCATGATGTGTGATTTGATTTTCGTAGTTTCTGAAAGAGACAAGGAACAATTGGCATCTTTCGGGATTCCAGAAAACAAAATAGAAGTCATTCCAAATTCTGTTGAGGTCAACAGATACTTAAGAACATCAAATGGGAAAAAAGTCAGAAACAAATACAAGCTCAACAATAGAATAGTAATGATATTTCATGGAAACTTGGGTTATGCTCCCAACGAAGAAGCCGTTAGGATACTAACAAACGACGTCTTGCCAAATATCTTGGAAAAACATCCTGACGTATTTCTCTTATTAGTGGGTAGGAACCCACCGAAAATACATCATCCCAACATAATAGTAACAGGTTTTGTTGAGAACCTACCCGAATATATTGCTGCAGCTGACATAGCACTGGTGCCTTTATTAAAGGGAGGTGGAACAAGGATCAAAATACTTGAATACATGGCTTGTGGAAAAGCCGTTGTCTCAACAGTGAAGGGAGCTGAAGGCCTGAACGTTCAAAATGGGAGGGATATTCTTATGACGGCGAATCCTGATTCGAAATTCATCGATTTAGTTTTGAAATTGATTAAGGATGGTGATCTAAGAAAAAGAATAGGCACAAATGCCCGAAGAAACGTAGGATTATTTTATGAATGGGAAGAAACTGCGAAAAAAGCAGTGCAGAGCTATAACAAACTGGTTTGCCTAAGTGGAAAGAAGCGGGGGAAGATTCATAGCGCGCGCCAGGAAAATAGATAGAATCGAACAAGAGCGCGCGTTGGCGCGAGTGGAATAGACGAACATGTGCGGAATAACACTGCAAGAGGAAAGCAAAAGTGGTTCGTAGTTTGGGTTCCTTTCTAGAAGCAATAGAACAGGCAGTTCTCGGATTGAATTCCTCTCTGTACATTACTTATTTGAGGAAAAAGGGGGTCACGGTGGGGGAAGGTACCAGGTTTTTTGGGACGCGCTCAATTGACTTGACTCGACCGTGTTTAGTTGAAATTGGAAGAAATTGTGTTTTTGCCTATGGAGTTAGAGTGGTAAGTCACGGATTTGACTGGAGTGTACTACGGGAGAAATATGGCGAGGTCTTGGGATCCACGGGAAAAGTAATCATAGAAGATAACGTTTTTGTTGGTATCAATGCAATAATACTAAAAGGTGTGAGAATCGGAAGAAATTCTATAATAGGCGTAGGCTCAGTCGTGACCCACAACATTCCGCCAAATTCGGTTGCCGCCGGCAATCCTTGTAGAGTGATAATGACCATTGATGAGTATTTTGAAAGAAGAAAGAAAAGTTATGTCGAAGAAGCCAAAGCATATGCATTGGAGCTGTACCGAAAAACGAAAAAAGTGCCAAGAAAGGAAGATTTTTGGGACGAGTTTCCAATATTCTTGGAGAGAAGCGGAAAACTCGAATCATGGGTTAAAGAACAGCTGGGCTCATCGCTACCTTTGTTTCTTGAGTCGAAACCAATCTACTTATCTTTTGAAGAGTTTCTGATTGCGGCGGGCATCCCATCAAGCGACATCAAGCGCGCGCGGCGCTAGCGCGCGCATGTCAGGAGCCCAAGGGTGTTGAGCTGTGGATCCCAGCGTTTGCATAATCATACTTAACTGGAACAATTACAGGGACACTTTGGAGTGTCTAGAATCTCTATATCAAATTAGCTATTCGAACTATCGTGTTATTGTCGTTGACAATGGCTCTACAAATGACTCTATTCAAGAGTTGCTGCTTTACGCTAAAGGAAATATCACGATAGAATCAAGATTTTTCGAGTGCGATTCAGGAGTCAGGCCGAAGAATTTGATAACATGCATGAGAGAGGAAATCACAAAAGGGAACAATGGCGGGCACTTTGCCCCTGCATCTACCTTGAATAGAAAGATGATACTACTCAAAAATGAGAAGAACTACGGATTTGCAGAAGGAAATGACATAGCAATCAGATTTGCGTTGAACATTTTTGAACCTCAATATATCCTGCTCCTCAATAATGACGTAGTGGTAGACAAAGGATTTTTGGCCGAGTTAGTTAAAGTTGCTGAAAGAGAAAGAAAGATCGGGATAGTAGGGCCAACGATATATTATTATGACTTCCTCGGAAGAAGCGACATAATAGATTTTGCAGGCGAAGACATTGTCTTGTGGAAAGGAAGGGGGGTTCGGCACAAGTCGGTTGAGATAGACGGAGGGCAGCATAATCGAACCGTGGTAGTTGACAAAATTAATGGAGCATGTATGCTTGTGAAAAGGGAGGTCATTGAAAAAGTTGGATTGCTCGATCCGGCATTCTTTTTGTATTGGGAAGAAACTGATTTTTGCCTCAGAGCAAAGCGGAATGGATACAAGGCAGTCTATGTTCCCACATCCAAGATTTGGCATAAAGGAGCATCTTCGATGAGCGGAATGTATGACTATGGCCGCGACAAAATCTACTTCATGACCAGAAACAGATTCCTGTTCGTAAAGCGAAATGCAGATGGATTTGACAGAGGCAGATTCCTCATATACTTCTTTTGTTGGGATGTCTGGCTCGCCACCGGCCAAATTCTCAAACGCTGTAAGTTTAGAGTCCTATTCTACTACATCAAGGGTATACTTGTTGGGCTTGGGCTGTTTATGAAAGCCAAGTCGGAAGAAGAAGCCTAGGAAGCGTGCGCGACGATACTAGGAACAGGAATTTGAAGGATGTTGATAGAGCCATGAATAGTCTTCAGCATGGAGACTTTCCATTCGTAACTGTGAGCCTGCGAGAACGATAAAAGACTCGCAAAGATAAGTGAGCCGCATGAGAATATCGTTAGCAGCTGTTCCAATAATGCATATTCTGCTGTACATAGTAGTTGGCTTGAATATTCCAATTATTAGGCAAATCATTGTTTTTATATATCTTTCATTTATCCCAGGGTTTGTTCTTCTTAGAATTCTGAAGTTGAAGGAAACAAGCGCCGTAGATATTGTCCTATTTTCTGTAGGTTTGAGCATAGCATTCTTGATGTTTGTTGGATTATTAATTAACGAGTTATATCTTGCTCTGGGCATCTCACAGCCCTTGTCAACCATTCCATTGACAATCATTCTCAGTTTTTTGACGTTAATCCTCTACTTTGTCGGTTACAGACGTGATATATCAGATAATCTTAGTTCAATTGGAAGTAACTTCAGAGACTTGAAATCTATTATCGCAAAATCAGCAATTCTAGTTTTGCCTGTCCTCTTGGGCGTAATAGGAGCACTATACATCAACCAGCCTGTTCTGCTACTCATGACCATAACGGTAGTAGTCGTTTATGGACTGTGCGTGTTTGCGACTAGACTGATTCCATCCAAGTTGTACCCATTAGTGATTTTTTCGATTTGCATGGCTCTCACATTTCAACTTTTACTAATATCAAGATACATCATGGGATATGATGCTCAGGTCGAATATTACGTTTTCAGGCTGACCTCGATCAATGGATATTGGCATTTTCTACCTGTTGACATCAATGCGGTGGCGGAAGTCACCTTTAACTCTATGTTGAGTGTAACTATACTCCCAACAATCTATTCTGTTCTAATGAACATTAATGGAGAAATATTGTTCAAAGTCTTCTATCCCTTCGTTTTTTCCCTCGTTCCTGTGACATTGTACGAGATCTGTGAGCGGCAGATAGGGAAATCAGCGTCGCTTTTGTCAGCACTTTTTTTCATATCTGGCCAAGCAGTCTTTTACGGAGTTGAGCCGCTGAGTCTTAATAGACAAGTTATAGCAGAGTTCTTCATGGTCTTATCGATTTTCATTTTATTAGATAAGAAGATTTCAGTTGGAAAAAGAAGGCTACTTTTGATTGTTTTCGGCGCCGCCATAACAGTATCACATTATTCTATAATGTTTATCTACCTAGTGCTTGTTTTCTCCATTTATGCTATATCGAAGATCAAAGGCAAACCAGAGAACGTGCTAAACAGTACAACGGTCTTCTCGTTGTTTGTCATAGCCTTTTCATGGTACAGTCTTTCCATCACACCGCTGATATCGTTGAGCCAATTTTTCCTTGGGATATTTGGTAAGTTCTTCACAGATATATCCAGCCCGGCAGCTAGATCAACTGCTGTGTTTTCGCCTCATCCTATATTGAATTTCGCGAGTATGCTTGATTGGGTGTTCTTTTACGCAGCGCATTTTCTCATCATAGTCGGAATAGTCCTGTTATTGTTCAAACCAGCGAAAACGAAACTTGATCCAACATACCGTATCGTGGCGATTCTAAGCGCAGTTCTTCTGTTTTTGTGTATTGCCGTTCCTAACGTTGCACCAGCCCTGAATTTCGAGAGGTTTTATGCAATAACCCTCTTATTTTTAGCACCGTGTTTCGTTTTGGGCGGCGAAACTCTTGTAAGCATTTCAGAGAACATACTGAGGAGAGCAATCAGACGGCGTTCTCTGTCAAATGCATATAGCAAAACTGCCACCGTAGTGCTTTGTGCAGTGCTGATTGGTTATTTCCTTACACAATCGGGATTAATTAATTGCATTTCAGGAGCCTCTCCTTTGTCTTTTTCGTTAGATTATAACAGGATACGAACGTCGACTGATCCGAACCAAGCAAACAGCATCACCTTCTACGCTAATTTCATTCCAGAGCAAGATGTCTTCGGTGCCGTATGGCTGTCAAGGAACCGAGTAGAATCATCAATAATTTACGCTGATTATAGATCCGCAGATGGCGTCTTAACCAGTTATGGTTTGATTCCAAGACAACAGATAGGTTCACTAACTAATACGACAATTTTGGAGCAAGGTGACTTAATCTACCTAGGGCAGCTAAATGTTGTGAATGGCATAATACCCACGCCTACTTCATCCTTCAATACCTCTGAAATCTACCCCCTCCTCAACGAGACCAACCCAATATACTCAAATGGCAACAGTGAAGTATGGTATGTATCTTCGCCAGGCTAAGTTGATTATGGAGCTGGTGTTGCAAGTTCGTTCGCACGTTTTAGCCCGCGCCTTAATCACATAAGGACAGTGAACAAAATGAAAGCAAAATTCAAACTAACTCTAGCTCACACGCACGCGCGTTGGTTTTTTTGGCTCACCATATTTGCAGCAAACTTCAATGGTCGCATAGGCATCCACTCGATTAGGCATCCTGTCTACAGACACATATTTAAAATAGGTCTTCCTACCGATTCAATAATATATTGCGGTTGCAGATTTTTTTGCCCATGGGGAGTGAAGATAGGAAATCATTCAATTGTCGGTGACCACGCTTTCTTGGATGGTAGAACTGGCTTAACCATAGGAAATAATGTCAACATCGCATCGGAAGTGAGAATTTATACTCTTGAACATGACCCAGCGAGCCCCACCTTTGCAACAACAGGTGGACCCGTCGTAATTAACGACTGGGTTTACATCGGAAGCAGAGTAACGATTTTACCAGGAGTTACGATTGGGGAAGGAGCAGTTGTTGCATCCGGTGCAGTTGTGACGAAAAATGTTGAACCCTGGACAATTGTTGGCGGAGTTCCTGCAAAATTCATAAAAAATAGGCCGCAGGTAAAGTACGTATTGGATACAAAAAACAAAGCATTGTTTCAATAATACCGTGCGGTCACAATTAAGTCAAATAAACAACTGATGTGGAACATTCTTTTATTTCTTTGACCCTTTATGAGTTCACCTACAGTTCTTTAGGTAATTGATACAAAGACATCATCGACGTAGGCTGCAGCGAAATCTGTTCCAGTTCCAATTGTTCCTCGTGTACTGGGTAAACCGCCGTTCCACGCTTGAATCCAAAGATTCATGCTATAAACACCAGAACGTACTGTCCCATAGACTTCGACGAGCGTCCATGAACTTGTACCCCAAGCAACCGTAGGACATGAAGTAATTATAGGAACTGTGCAGTTAATAACGGCTATTGCTGGGCCAGCATAATTATCATCAGGCTGGCCAGCGTTTGCTGTTCCGCCATCCCATCCACATCTTAAACCAAAACTATGAGAACCATCGCTATCCGTCTTAGCCCAATATCTAATGTGAACCATCTGTCCTGGAACAACATTCCACCCTTGGAAAACAGAACCACTATCCCCTACATCGTTGTCCGTTATCCCAACTCCATATGGATCGTTTTCCAGTTTCAAACACGGCGCACTGTCATGTCCATCTCCTGTGTCTATGAAAGCGAAACCAGTGGAAGGATTCGACCATCCTGACTCCCCACGCCAACCTGTAAGTCCGTTGTTAAAGTTGCCATTCGTCACAACGCTATTGGCTATTGGCGGTTGATAGATCGATCCAGAGGATGCGATCTGTACTTGATTGCTGGATATCCCGTATGTTCCAATGTTGCGAAGCATCAACAGACCAAGTATAACTAGTATCGCGCATGCCGCCGCGGGTACCTTTTTATATGGCATGTTAGTATCATGTGTCATGCGACATAATAAACTTTTTGCCTTCGAGGACATTTGAAACAATCTTCTCCTACGACTCAAGGAAGTAACCAGCGAAGGATTTAATTCTAGGCTTTTGCACACCTGTAGAAACAGTTTGAACAGTAAATAAACGTTATTGTTCACATGTTCAACACACGTACAAGTGGCTTAATTGACTGCTGTTTTGCCCATCGTGAACGCCAGTTTCCACGGCGATGGAGCACTAGACTGCTCTTCCGGGATATTGAAAGAACCAAAGTCCTATATTGACATCTCGCATTATCAACGTTATATTGGCGGACAGGTGCAAAATGACACAATATCCCCCGTTGTTGCCACAACTCTATCATTTTTTGGCGTATTCGATCAAGAAACCTATGCCTATGCATTTGGAGAAAGGTATGTTCATAGTCTCTATTGATGTTGATGCTGGTAGTAGGAAATTAGGATTAATAAACAAAGGAAAGAATGATGCAAACGTTCACAAATACTTCAGCGAATACCGCGTAGGTGAGGTTGAGGAAAGCACCGTTCCAATGCTTGTTGAAACATTTGATAGAGTTGAGATACCGGTGACCTTTGCTGTTAGGGGACAATTGACTGAGGTTAACGGATCGGTGTTAGAAATGCTCCTCGACTCAACGGTCAAACATGATATTGGAGCCCATGGATATTACCACACAGAATTCACGGGTCTCTCGTCCGTTGAAGCCGAGAAAGAGCTGGCCATGATCTCGACTGGGCTGAAAAAGTATGGTATCGTGCCCAGAAGCTTTGTTTTTCCTAGGAACAAGGTAGCCCACTTGGATCTGCTCGCGAGACACGGATACAAATGCTACAGAGGTTATGGGAATTTCCTGAAAGACTGCATGTACATAGAAAAAACGGGGAAACTGTATAACATTCATCCAAGCTTATACCTTGAAAAAGGCGCAAGACTCACATATTTAAAAGGAATTCTGGATGCATGCGTTGCGAAGAAGCTTCCATTCCACGCGTGGTTTCACCCATGGAGCTTTGGAGAAACAAAAGAGTGCGTGCAGAAAATCATAAATAAGGTATTTATCCCATTTTTCAGTTACGCACAGGTGAAAAGGAAAAGCAATCTTCTGGATTTTGAGACGATGTACTCGGCAGCTTTGAAAGTCGAAAATATGAAAAACGATACTGCCTCCTGATGTTTGTGGACGCTGAAAACTCTCAGGTTTTTGTTCTCATCTCTTAGCGTACATGCTTCTTCCCAACTTGTCTTGCGCGCGCTTGATAAGCAACATTGGAGAACAAGGTAAGTAGGTCGTCATGCCGCATCAGAGAACCGAATCCTGACACATATACACGCTCTCAATTTGAAGTTTGAGGTCTTGCTTTTGCGTACGCGCGCCCCAGACAACTCACGATACTCGGTGATGGAAACAAGGAGAAATCCTACATGTACATATCAGACTGCGCGCGTGCTCTCTCTAATCACGCGCGCCATCTAACCGAAACCTTCAAGAAGAACAAGGAAAAAGTCGACATTTTCAACGTGGGCTCCGACGACAAGGTGACCGTAAAGGAAATAGCAGAAACCGTCTCAAAAAGAATGCGCACGTCCTGAATAGAGTAGGGGTTCACCGGCGGGGCGGACGGCGGAAGAGAGTGGAAAGGCGACGTGAAAATCATGCAACTGTCAATAGACAAGCTGGTCAAAACAGGGTGGAAACTAGACTACTCAAGCAAACAAACCGCAGAACTGGTCGCAAGAGCCCTAATATAGGAAAGCAAAGGACCCATGAAACCTCCATAGACGATGGGAGAACCGCCAACACTCTTTGAATGCACGAGAAATCGTAAAACCATTAAACATGTGAGGCCACCTTGAACAAACTCAGAAAGGATGGAACAGTTGTGGACAAAGCGTATGATTTAGGCAAAACCTCGGTTACTGGAAGCTTCCAGCTCCTCATAGGTGTTGCAGCATCCACCATAATCATGGCGGTGCAGGCCATATTCCTAGGCAGATTCCTCACTCGAGACGAATATGGTCTGTACACCATTGTGTTGGTCCCTTCTACGATGATCAACCTGTTCAGAGACTGGGGCGTAAACTCTGCTATGACCAGGTACATAGCCAGCCTGAAAGTCTCACAAAGGGACGAAGAAATATACGACTTCATAGTCGCAGGGCTTATCTTCGAAGTCGTAAGCGGCATCGCCCTGTCATTCCTCTCTCTGTTTCTAGCCAGCTTCATCGCATCAGCAGCCTTTCACAGACCGGAATCGACCCCTTACATAGGGATACTCTCGGTCTCAATAATCTCCGGATCGCTGCTCGCAGCCTCCCAAGCAGGCTTCGTTGGCTTCGAAAGAATGGGACTCAGCAGTTTCACACTCATCTGCCAGGCCATCGTGAAAACCGCTGTGGGCATAGCACTAGTCCTCCTGGGATACAGCGTCCTAGGAGCAGTCATCGGCACCACCCTTGGCTTCGCAGCGGCCGGAATCGCCGGAATAGCAACCTTCTACGTTACCCTGCTTAGACCTCTCAGGAAAGAACTAACAAAAACCCTCCGCACTCATGGCGTGACTAGAATTTCCAAGACGCTCAAAACCATGCTGAACTACGGAGTGCCATTGTCAATAGGCATCAGCTTGTCAAGCATCCTAACACAAATCTACGCTTTCATCATAATCCCTCTAACCACCAACGGAGCCTACGCGGATTATACCGTAGCAACATACTTCGCCGTCCTCCTAACCTTCTTAACCATCCCTATCGCGACGGTCTTGTTCCCAACCTTTGCAAAACTCGACCCACAGAACGAGCATGAGCTTATAAAAAACGTCTTCAAATCCTCAATCAAGTACACTTCGATGCTAGTAGCACCGGCAACGATGGTTCTAATGACGCTGTCAGGCCCAATCGTTGGCACGGTGTTCGGAGAAAAATACATCAATGCACCCTTCTTCCTCACTATATCCGTCGTCGGCACTCTGCTAGCAGTTCTAGGGAGCCAAAGCTTTGTGGGCTTCCTATCAGGCCTCGGAGAAACAGGAACGCTGATGAAAGCAAACATAATAACAATCGTCGTAGGCATTCCACTAGGCGTCCTTCTGATTCCCCCTCTTAGCGCGCGCTCGGCCATCCTTGGAATAACAGGCCTCATAATCGCCACAGTCGTCTCGAATGTGCCCAGCACGCTCTGGGTCATCCACTGGATATGGAAGCACTACCGAACGAGAGCCGACTTCAGATCTTCAGCCAAGATCCTTCTAGCATCAGCAATTGCAGCCTTCCTAGCATACCTGCCCACAGCCTTTTTGAATGCAGCCGACTGGATAAAGCTCATAATCGGCCTAGCAATATTCCTAACCGTATACGTACTGGGAGCGCCTATAATTGGCGCGGTCAGCTTAACCGATATAAGCAGCCTCAAAGTCATTTCTTCTGGAATGGGCAAAGTGTCGAAAATAATCAACATCCCACTGAACGCCGCAGAAAGAGTAGCACGCATCAAAGCAGCCCACGCGAACCCACCAAAAAAACAAGAACGCCCCGAAGTAAAAGACTGACGGCCACTTCAGAACGCACGCTCCACACACTAAGAGACGCGGGCGCGCGCACAGAAACAGGCGCCGATTGAGGTATAGACTCATTAGGTCTGATATGTTGTTTTAGGCGAAAAAACGGCGGCAAATAGCTCGTTCGTCGTTGTTCACTTGGCTTTTGTCTACTTGTCCAGCAAGACTTCATCCAGCCTGTTGAGGATTAAGCTCAACATCACCCTAGCACTCATGCTCTCAATTCTCCCCGATGCCCATCTATTGTTCAGAGGTTTGCCTTTTTTCAGCATAGCGCGCGCCTCATAATAATACTGAGTACATCGAAAAAAATGTATTCAAGGGCTATTCGTGTCACCTGTTCCATAGTCAACAAAACTGTAGGTGCATCCACTATAATCATTTCCTGCACAAGTATTGTGGCTTGTACCTGACTCGCAATATACGCCTGTGTTTCCTGATAGAATATTGTACTTGGCTGATTGGCTATTGGTGTTTCCACCTATATAGATACAGGAGGAGCGCGCTGAAATTGTGTTGCTGTTGGCAGTATTTCCATTTCCATCGATATACATGATTCCCCACGTAACGTTGTAAATATTGTTTGAGGTTATGGTGTTAGTAGCTGTTGTTCCCTGAGCTATTTCGATGGATACACCCCATCGACAATCATGAATGGTGTTTCCTTGAATCAAATTGGAAGCTCCCCTACCTGAAATATGGTTTGGTGATTCTATACCTATGGCCCAATGAGTGTTTACCATTCCATTGGTCGTGCTGATGATATCATCCACAGTGTTGTTTATCACCTGACAATTAACGCCTTGCACGTCTATGCAAACATCACTGCAAGATTCTACTAGGTTACCTTCAGCAAGACAATTGCTGGCTGCTCCACTCCAATCCTCTCCGACGTCTATACCATTAGCTCCACAGTTCGTAATGTGATTATTTAGAAGTTTGACGTTAGTAGAACCATACGATATAGACACACCGTAGATTCGGATGTCGTGGATATACATGTTTTGGACAATGCAATTTGCGCAATTTTTCAGTTCAATACCGACTCCTATTCCAAAAAATCCAGAAATGCCCCAAGCTGTATAAGGCTGATTAGCAGAGTTACCGTCAATTTCGCCGCCTTGGATAACCCAGTTGCTTACGCCGTTCAAAAATATGATTGGAACCCTGAAGTTGGAGGGGGCTTGCAGTATCGCCCCAGAAGCTAATGTTAAGGTTACACTGTTTACTGACGAACCGTGAACTGAATTGGTCATTACATAAGTTCCAGCCTCTATGAGTATACTGTCTCCACTCACAGCGTTACCTATAGCAGCATTTATGACGGCAGTAGCATCTGAGCTTGACAATGTAATTTGTCCTGACTTATCCTCAAGGTAATTCATTGTAGAATTTTGAAAAACTGTTAGACCATTATATTGGTTGCCAGATGCCACGATTGTCCCATAGGATGTGAGTGCTTTCTGAGCGGTAACTGTTCCATTAGATACTCCAGCGTTGCTAATCATCAAGAAACCAAGTAGCATTAGTATCGCGCATACTGAGGCGGTTAGTTTGTCTAATGGCATGGTAGCGAGCAACGCGCGCGGGCGCGGCATGGTAATATCATGTGTCACACGACATAAGCGCGCGCGCCCCGCCGACACCAACAACATGCCTCTCCTACACTTCGAGGAAATGACAGCCGGAATATTTAACTCTAAGTTTTTGCACACCCGTACAAACAGTTTGAACAGTTGACAAACGTTAATGTCCATTATGTTCAAGGCGCGCTAACGACTTGCGGCGGCCAAAGCCGCCAAGATGACTTCGTGTATAGTGCAACCAGCATAATTAGATCAAGATATATTGATAGAGCGACTGTTGTATCTTGAAATAGCACGCACGCGTGTTCCTAAAATGGTCAAAAATGGCCGTAATTCCGTTTTGCGCATTTCTGCCGGTGCTCAAGAAGACAGTTGCTCAAAGAAATGAAGGACAGATACGAAGTCCAAAAGCTTCCTTAAATCATGGAAGGCGAATAAAAACCATTTTAGGCCAATTTCGGAACAGGCAGGCACGCCCAAACAAAATCGCTCTAGCAAAGCCAGAACAAAGGCGAGGTAGCTCGCGCGCACAAAGACAGCTTTAAATAAGCGTTCAAGAGTCTCACCCTTGAGAGTGAAGAATTTGAAGAAAATCATCCTATTGTTGACAGGTCTAGTTCTGATGGCCTTGCTCATAACATCAGCAATCGCTCAAGAGGCTGCACCTAACTTCACTCTGACAGATATTGACGGAGCCAATTTCTCCCTCAGTGATCAAAGAGGAAAAGTTGTTCTCCTAGACTTCTTCGCAATCCTGTGCGCTTCCTGCATTACTGAAATGCAATCTCTGAACGTTATACATCAGGAATTCGGCGAGAATGTCACAATCGTCTCAATCACCGAAAACCCCGATATTGACACGGTCGACAGGCTACAACAATTCAGACAAGATAATAACATGACCTGGATCGTAGCAAGAGACACTGAGGGGTTAGGCGATACGTACAACGTTCAGATTTTGCCAACCTTGGTCATTGTCGACAAAGAAGGCTACATACAATACAGTCATACGGACATCGCAAATGAATCTGTCCTCGAACAGGAGATATCTCCAATGATACCCGAGTTTGGAACATTAACGCCAGCAATACTGGTTTTTTTGGCTATTCCCATTGCGGTAGCAATTGTTTACAGACGAAAACCGAATTTGACCGCCAAAAGACAAGCAAGTACCCGAACGCGCGCGCTATCCAGGCCATAGTCGACCCATTCTTGCACTGCGGGAGAGTTTGACACAACAAAAGCGATATTGGTCAAGAGCCTTCGCGAGTGAGAGTACGCCATACTTTCCGGCTTCGCACTTTTCTGCCTTATAGCACCGCGCATTCTTCATGCAGGTTCTGGCTTGAATTCTTATTCCATAACGCTTATTATAAAGTATTGTGAACACCCTCTTGAAGGGAAAGGACGAGCGTCACGAAATTGAAGGTTTTCAAGGGACTAGCCCCATTTGCCGTAGTCGTGTTAAGCCTGCTACTGTGTTCTAGTGTTGTTCATGCCGGCTTGGCTCCTGACTTCACGTTCACGGACATTGACGGCAACACTCATTCGCTGAGTAGTTTTCGTGGGTCAGTGGTGATACTTGAATTCTTTGAAATCAACTGTTCTTACTGTGGTAACGAGATAGGGCTACTCAAGACTGTTCGTAATACGTTCAGCAGCAGCCTTGTCATACTCTCTGTGAGTGTAACAGATCAGGACACGAATGATGAACTGAGGCAATACAGAGACAACAACGCGATTCCTTGGACTGTGTCAACGGCTGTCCCTGGCCTGTGGTATGGATTGTACACTGCCCCTAGCATTCCGGAACTCTTCATAATCGACCAGAGCGGAAACCTCAGGTACCAGAACGACTGGACAGCCAACGCGTCTCAACTCACAGAAGAAGTACAAGCACTTCTTGGCACTACGCTCACAGTCGGCAGCGCGTGTAGCGTTGTCGGGCAGGGATTTCCTCTGCAAATCAATCTGACCATAGGAAACGGAGAGGTTTCCACAGAAACCTTCAACATTACAGCCTACGCCAACTCAGCAACCATCGGAACACAACTCGTGACCCTTGCCAGCCTTTACTCTGCGACCGTGACCCTTTTCTGGGACACCACAGGCTTCGCTTATGGCAACTACACTATGACGGCCAGTGAAACACTAGTTTCACATGAAACGAAGACCAGCGGCGACGATGCCTTCGGCGGTTGGGTGTTGGTCACTATCCCGGGCGATGTAACTGGCGACTTCGCGGTCGGGCTTCTAGATCTCGTCATTCTGGCAAGAGCCTACGGTTCCAAGCCCAGCGCTCCAAACTGGAACCCCAATGCTGACATAGACGGGAATGGCGCAGTGGGCCTTGCAGATCTGGTGATTCTGGCACACCATTACGGACAGCACTATCCGTAGCAACTAACAGCGCGCGCTGTGACGGAACATTCAAGATGAGTGACATCCAGTACATGATTGTCCTTTTCAACACCAAGCCAGTTCGTCTAACTGGAATCCAAACGCGGATGTCACGGCTAGTTTTCTTGGCTAAGCCGGCGCTAAATATAGGTTGCTAGCAGTAGCACCTGTTTGCGGAAGAACCAAGGTCACTCTATGCGGAGTATTTGCGTGCGGGTGCAATAGCTCGTGCGTAGAGCCAAATCTCTAAGAGGATCTTGTTTTGACACGCGCTTTCACGAAATAGGCATGCTTTTATATCGGCATTTAGGAATTGAGAATAAGGGTGTGTCAGGATTGCAATTCAAAAAGATCGATCTATCAATCATTTGGCTGGTCCTGTTCGTCATCTTCATTTTCATGGCTGTTCAGGGCCTTCAACTTCGACAATATTACATTGTGAGAGGCTTTGTGAGGTTTCTCTGCCCTTCATGCGTGGGTTTAGGTTGAGAGTTAGATCGCTTCGCTGGATCACCCAGACCTCTTCTTTCGTCGCTTCAACTCTTGGACTTAGCTCGGCTCTAAAAACCGGATGTGTTTACCCTTTCCTTTTCTGCTATGGATGTCCCCTTGCCTCTGCTGGATGCCCAATAGGCTCACTTCAACATTTCGTAGCTTTACAGATTTTTCCCTTGTATCTAGTCGGGATGGTAGGGCTCTACGGACTCTTCTTCGGAAGGGCCTTTTGCGGTTGGGCGTGCCCTTTTGGCACATTCCACGACATCCTTTCGAAGCCAGCGAAAAGAAAAATCAAAGCAGTTCCACAAGTAAAATTCGTAATGCTTGTCCTAGTCATAATCCTGGCCTGGTGGACCTCTGACACGATTTTCTGCAAGTTCTGCCCGTCCGGAAGTCTCTTTGCAGCGGTTCCCGCCCCACTCTTCTACAGTGGCCTTAAACTCGGCACCTTCTTTTACGTACATTTACTGACCTTAGCGGCAGCCATAACTGTTGCCCTCATCTTTTCACGATTCTGGTGCCGCTATCTGTGCCCGTTCGGAACAATCGGAATCTTCAACAAAGCATCAATACTGACGATCAACCACGATGCGTCAAAATGCACGGGATGCAGAGAATGCCTAGACGTTTGCCCCATGGGCATAAAAGAACTTACCGCTGTAGGCAAATCAACTGACTGTATACTTTGCGGAAGATGCGTTGACACATGCCCATCATCCTGTCTTAAATTCTCCAAAAGACGATTTTCAGACTAGCGCGCGCGCTAATCAATTGAGGAAAAGTCACGCTTAAGGATCAAAAAGAAGAACGCTTCACGAACTCATGCGCACACATTTTCCGTTAAGCCGGTGCACGCTCTTGAATTGGGATTAGCATTGTTTTGACTTGTTCGATGCCGCGCATTGCCCTTATTCTTCCTGAAAGACTGCGTATTCTCTGAACGGTTCCTTCAACAACAAATACACTCAGGCATTGATGGTCGCCCAGATGTCGGTGAAGACTCTCTATAATGACGTCATCACAGTCACATGTGAGCCGAATCAGTCTTGTGGTGACATCCTTCCTCGAGTATTCGTATGTCGCCACTATGGTGGCAGCCACTCTTCCGGACTCTTTTTCCACCAGTTCAAACTCTGACATCAGACTTCTCAAGGCGTCTCTGAACGCCTCTGACCTACTATAGTAGCCCCTAATTTTCAGGAAACTGTCAAACTTCTTCAGAAGATTTCCTGGAACCGTTATGCTCACTGCGACCATGATGGCGACCTTCGTGTTAACCCAGGTATTTATGCGCACCGAATGTTAACAGGAGAGTCAATTGTAGTACTGGACTAATATTCATTGCGTTTTTCCTCACACAAGTTTGATATAAGAAGTTCAAAGACGTCGTCTAGCGACGAATCTCTAAGTAGGAGAAAGCGAGAGTGTTTGAAAACGGTAGATACGCTGAAGAGTGCGTGCTTCTCAAGGACCCAAATATTCATATGTTGGTGTCATTGAATCTGCTTGAATTTTCCAGCGCTTCGGAACATGTACGGTGTATTTTTGTTGAACGCGTGTTCCGAAAAAGTTATAACTGTAGTGAATCTTGTGAAAGGCGATAATATGTCAAGCCTCACAAAGCTGAAGGTCTCTAAGAAATTAGGTCTTCTTGTCGCAATCATGTTAAGTTTGATGCTGTTGTCGGGCGTTGTTCATGCCGGCTTGGCTCCTGACTTCACGTTCACAGACATTGATGGCAACACTCATTCGCTGAGTAGTTTTCGTGGGTCGGTGGTGATTCTTGAGTTCTTTGAGATAGCCTGCGGTTACTGTGCCAACGAGATCGGGGTGCTCGAGACTGTTCATAACACTCTTGGCAGCAGCCTTGTGATAATCTCCGTAAGCATAACGAGTGTGGACACGAATGACAAGCTAAAGCAGTACAGAGACGACAACTCCATTCCATGGATTGTGGCGGGAGCTGTCTCTGGTCTGTTTTCTGGCTTGTACACTGCCCCTAGCATTCCGGCGCTCTTCATAATCGATGGGAGCGGCAACCTGAGGTACCAGAACGACTGGACTGCCAGCGCCTCTCAACTCACAGGAGAGATTCAAGGACTCGTCGGCACTAGCAACTCTCTCACAGTAAATACTTCCCCAGGCCTATCCGGTGTTCACTTCAGAGTTGATGGATCAGATTGCTACACGTCAGGAGGGAGCTTCAGCGTTCAGCTGGGCGCGGGTCAACATCAGGTTCTGCTCGCAGACACCACGATAACAGAATCTGACGACACCCAGTGCCGCTTTTCGCATTGGGGCGGCATCGGCTCCGGTTCCCTTAATCCAATACAGGTGGAAGTCTCAGGCTTGTCAACATTAGAGGCAGATTTCGACACATACTACAAGACTGTGTTTGTTCAGACTGGAAGCGAAGGCACACCGCAGGTCACAGTGGATGGGGTATCGTACGTGTTGCCGCAAACGTTCTGGTTTGAGAGCGGCTCATCGCACAGCTTCCAGTATGAATCAGTAAGCGAAACTGGAATCCAGTGTGTGCCTGCATCAACCTTATACACATCACCGATCACTGTTGCAAGCCCTACAACGATTACAGCCAATTACAAAACCCAATACTATGTAACGGTTGTCAGCGAGCATGGCGAACCCACGCTCTCACAATGGGTCGACAAGGGCAGCGAACTCATCACGACCGTTTCGAGCACAGCTGACGACAACGGCGCGGGAACACGACATAATTGCGCGGGCTACAAAATAAACGAGGGAGGTCTTCAACCCGGCACAATATACGCCTTTGAAAACATCCAAGCCCCTGAAGAGATAGATTTCCAATGGACAACTCAATACCGCTTGACCTTGAACGCCAGCCCCAACTGTATGATTCTTCAGCCACCTGGCTCTCCTTCTGATTCTTGGTATGATGCTGGATCGTCAGTTACCTATGGAGCCCAAGCCGTGAACGATTGCCGTCTCATCTGTTGGACCCTGGATGGGACCTCCCTAGTCAAAACTCAACTAACCGTCACCATGGACAATCCGCACACCGCAACTGTAGGGCTGCTACCACCGTAAACGTCGTTGAAAAATATCGCTGAAGCTGATCTAAGAAAAACTTGAGAAGAAAGACCTGAGAAGAAAGACTTGAGAAGAAAGACTTGAGCTACGCCAACTTTGGCGCGTCCTTCCTGCACGAGAAGTGTGTTCTTCTGGCAGATGCGTCTCAATTATCTCAATATTTTTCTTAGGTTCGCCCTCCGAGGCAATTAACCGGAGAAGTTCTACAGACCATCCTGGCAGACCACCTGAAATGTTTAATAACTGCGTGAAAGTACTGGATACCGAAAACAGAAAAACAATAGAAGACGAAAATGGAGAGATCCTCAAAACTCCACAGAACAGGCGCTGATGGTTTAGGAGATCTTGAAGAGGTTCGCATATGCTTGTTGAGCCGCTGAAGAACGATACCGAATGGGAGAATTTCGCGAAGATTACACCGGGGTCGACTTTCTGCCACAGTGTGAAGTGGAAAGAAGTGATCGAAAGGTCTTTTCCACTCCAGACATATTACTTCACGGTGAGAAATGACGATGGGAGACTCGTTGGCATATGTCCAGCCTGTGCTTTAACAAAGGGAAACGCAAGAGTATTTGATTCGTTGCCTTTTTCAGATTTCGGAGGACCAGTGGTTGAGAAGCGACAACAAGAGCAGACTTACACTTCACTATGCAAAACAATAGGCGAATTCTGTCAAGAGAATGGGATATCATTTGCTCAGATATGCTTCATGAGAGATGGCTATGAGAAGCTTTTCAAATCGTCTCGGTGCTACGTTTCCGATGGCAAAGGCGTAATATATCTTGATCTGACATCCAAGCCTTCAGACGTGGTTTGGAAGATTCTAGCAAGTAAGCAGCGGCAGAAGATTAGGAAGCTTGAGAAAAATGGGTTTAAGGTCAGAGAAGCGGCAAGCAAATCGGATCTTAAAGCATTCTTGAATTTATACTATCAGAATATGCAACACCTTGGCGTGCCAGCGTTTAGGCCCAATCTCTTTGAGAACATGTGGGATCTCCTGTATCCTGAAAACTTTACTATTTTATTTGCTGAAACGAAGGAGGCCTTGGGTGGTGGCGTGGCATTTTTTAAATATTGTAAGACAATATACTTAACTTATTTTGGGATGGATAGGGACTCTCTTCAACATACACCTGCTGTTGCGCCATTCTTGTTCTGGAAAGCGATAAATTGGGCAGAAGGAAATGGCTTCAAAACTGTTTGTTTTGGATCAACACCAGCCCACCCAAAAAACACGAGAGAGAAGGCGAACTACTCTCAAAAAATGGCTTTCGGCAGTTCATTCCGCCAACAAGAGACAATATACGTCCCGTTTGACGCCCGTTCAACCATCACATTTCTCATTGCACCGAAAGCCATTAGAGTTTGGAAATCGATGAGAAATGTGTGGCCTCCAAAGCTGCGGAGAGTTATCCAACATCAGCTTGGCAGCATGTTCGAAGCCTAAATCAAATGACGCCATCTAGTGCAATAGGATGCTTGACATGGAGGCGACCAGCATAGGAAAGCTCTGAATTGCCAGACTATGCATCAATCCGCAACAATGATTTCGCGTCGAGGACTGCGTTTGCCGGTGCACAATGGAAAATGGAGGCGTGCAGTTAAACGTTACTTCAAAGTGACGAGCAGGCTAGGGGAAATCTCGAGAGTTGATGGTCAAGAAAATGCAGAACACGCTAGACGCGGGTAATCGCGTAATAAGTAATGGCAAAAGGAAACTGGCTGGTCTGCTTAGAATTATCTTCGGAAGAATATTCGCGTACGAAGAAATGATTGTGCTCGAGACATCAAGTCAAACCAATCTTAAGTCTCTCGCTGCCTGTGCCTGGCTTAAATCTGTAGGCAAATCCAAAGTGGATGTAAGACTTGCGGATAATACCGATACTCCAAAATTCGACAGATTCCAGAAATTCAGAGGAGGAAAAGCAGGGGAAAGACTTAAGGCCGGCCACTTATGTTTCATCGCGGAAAAAAACGGAAAGATTATAAATTACACATGGGTAGCTTTTCACGAAGCATACATAGATGAGATTGAGAGAAAAATCATAGTGAGCCCCTGTTCTGCATACGGCTATGACGAGTACACTGATCCAGAGTATAGGGGTATGGGAGTATTCCCCATGGTACTAGGGAGCACATCAGACTATCTTTTCCAAAATGGAATCAAAGAAATCTACGAACTTGTAAGCTCCAATAACTTTCCATCCCTACGATCTCACCAGAAGATGGGGTCACGAAAAATGGGAGAGATCACATTAGTAAGATTGTTTAACTCAAGAAGATACAGGTGCAAAGGTGAAACACCTGAAGATCTTTACAAATTGAAAGAAATGTTTTCTATTTAACGCGGACCGTTATTAGGCTCCTATAAACGGGTTAATCACTGTTTCCAGAAAAATAGCGAGAATTGTTGGGGGAGGCAACGGGCAAGAAGGAAGCGCGCGCTAAAAATGGTTTTTTATTCCTCTTTTGGGGGTTTGGGAACAGTTTCGCGTTTCGTGTGTATCCATACGTTCCGTAACAAGCAACTCTTTCCCGCAACATGAGAGCGGAATTAAAACCATTCTTGACCATTTTCGGAACAGGCATGCGCCGTAGAGGATGGCGGTTCAACTCCTCCACTCGGCTCACCCCTCATCAACTAAGCTACAAGGGTCTAGGGCAGACGGCTTGCAAAGATGGTTATAGTTTTTCTTGCAAATGTACATTGTGAAAGAGTCTTCTGTAAGATCCTTCTGTGGTTTGGAAATACGTTCAAATGCGTTGAATCAAGGTTTCCTCTCTATACTGGAATATTACGTGAATAACAATAAGGTTGATATTGCGGGCTTTCGTGAATCAGCTTTGACAGCAAGGCTTGAAACATGACAAGCGAGAAAGTTACGGTTCTTTGTCCAACACTAATGGTTGTGCTCGCGCGCGCGCTGATTAGAGTTACTGCAGACTACGCGAAGATACAAGACGGCATAGACTGCGCAAGTCCGGGGAACTCAGCGCAAGTGTCCCCTGGAACAAGTACAAGTCAAGAAAGTCTTCTCATAAACGAGACCTTGACATTAGTTGAAAAAACAAGCACAACATCATTATAGACGGAGCAGGTGCGCCATGGCAAAAGTCAAAATCGGTCAAGTTGGGGCTATCAGTGTCATTATGCTGGTCGGAGGCCTAGTCGTCCTAGTAGCTTCTGTTTTCTATGGCTCTTCAACACTCGCCCTCATAGGTCTGGGTCTGACTTTCTGGGGAGCTCTCCTTCTTTACATTCGACCTGAGGGGTACACGAGAAAAGAGCTTCTCAACGCGGTGATACTGCCCTCGCTTGCCACGTTGAACGAGATGATACAGGAACTCAACTACAGAGGCGAGGCCTTATACCTGCCGCCAAGATACTTTGTGAATCCAGAAAGCACAAGAGTGTATATAGCCAAACAAAAAGTCGCAACCTTGCCCATGCCTGAGCTGATCCAGAAATACGAGACTCAACTTTTTGTCAAGAACCCTGAAGGCTTGCTTTTGATGCCGCCCGGCGCCGAACTAGCAAATATCTTCGAGAAAAAGCTTGGAATAAACTTCACGAGAGTAGACCTTGAATATCTGCAACGAAACATGCCGAGACTTTTCATCGAAGACTTGGAGATCGCAGGCAACTTGGAAATGGAAATCCTCCCCAAAACTATTCCCACAGGAACACCAGCAGTTTCTCTTCTCCAAGCAGAACGCTACGCTGTTCAGGTTAGAATCACCGATCCGATATGCAGAGAAATTTGCGGAGGATCGAACAGACTCGAGTATATATGCGACAGAATAGGCTGCCCAATCTACAGTTCAATAGGTTGCGCCTTGACAAAGGCAACTGGGGATCCCGTAATGATAGAAAGTGTTCGGACATTAGAGGATGGGAAGACAGTTGAAGTCATTTATGGAATCTTGGGAGTCGAATCATGACAATCTCTTACGTGTTGTCCTCACAACTGGGATGTGTGTGGATATTTGTCAAACGGTACATGGGGTAGGACAGACATGTATTTTCCACTATCTCTTGGGGGCATAAGCCCGTGGCTGGCGGTCACAGCCATTATACTACTCATAACATCCGAACTCATCTCCCCATACCACGGGAAAACAAGTCTTCTCATTAACAGGAAACGACTGAGAAACGTCGCGTTAATCACCAGCATAATGTTTCTCATAACCATCGCCATACGAATTTTCGGAATAATTACCTCAACCTAAGAGGCACAAATCCTCTAGCGCGCGCAAGGAAGAACTCAATGGTCAAAATCGGGCGTTTATGGAAGTCTTCAAGATGCCTCATAGTGGCCTTAGGTGGCATGGCGGGATGAACAGAACACAGAACCGATGTTACCCTGTGCCGCTCCCGTGTGTGTGTTTTTCAGACGCGTGACGAGATCTTTTTTCAAACAATCTTGGTGGATTCTCCTTCTCGGTCAAAAATTGTGCGCGCGCTAAGACAACCTAACTATTAACCCTTTTTTCTCTGCAGTATCATGGCTTAGAAGCGACCATACAACAAACGCTTGGTATAGCGAACTCCTTGGGCGAGGAAAAAACCAACAACTTGTTTTTGGTCGCGCGCGCCTTAATTTCATATATGAAACTTTTGTCAATGTTTCGCGCCTGTTTTGTAAAATACACTTGGATCTAGCTTTGGTTGTGGTTACAGCTAACAACTTCTTTTCTCCCTAGGAAATTGGGACACCACAATACCGACAGGCCATTTCTAGGTGTGAAACGTCTACCTTTTTTTGGTAAAGTCGCGCGCTTGTCCTGAAAAAGAGAAAAAGGGCGCGCGCTTCTTGATCTGAATTTGGGATTCAGAACTGTTTTATCTGGTTTTGAGAGAGGTAGTTGCTGCAGATTGGGTATTGGGTAATAGATATGGAAGAAGAGTCCGGGTTTTGCCAGTATCATCTTCGGGACATGGAGGACAGCAGTCTGCCTTATGCGCGTTTGACTCAATTCCGTCGGAGAGTGTGGCAGGCTCTGAACAGATACGTGTTGTACCTTCGGGTTATGGGTCCTAGTGGGGTTGGGCCGAGAATACTTTCTGATGTGGGGTTGACGAGGTATGCGTCCAGAAGAAGTGCTTGGTCCATCCGGGAGAGTCGTCGTGTTTTGAGGTTGCAGCCTGGCGAGTGGGTTGAGGTTCGATCGGCGAAGGAGATTTTCGCCACGCTCGACGGTTATGACAAGCTGAGGGGCTTGCAGTTTACTCCTGAGATGATCAAATTCTGCGGAAGGCGGTTCAGGGTGTACAAGAGGGTTCAGAACATAATTCTGGAGGGAAGTGGGGAACTGAGGAGGATTAATAGTCCAACTGTCCTGCTGGAAGGCGTCCTCTGCGACGGTTCAGCTCACGGAGGGTGCGACAAATCCTGTTTCTGTTATTGGAGAGAGCTGTGGTTGAAGAGAGTGCCTATAAACGTTAGCTCTGGACTCGTGACGCAGGTTACTCACATCAAAAGATAACCGCTTTCCTTCTGGGACTTCTAAACCGTGTTCCTTCGCTAACTTTAACTTGGTTTCACGTTTCACCAGGCCCAAGCGTTCTAATCCTTCTTTTCCTGGCGCGCGCTGTGTCTGTCATATCCGAAAAGTCCTATATACTAGAAAGAAAAGTATCGTCTGACATCGATGGTGCGTATGATCGACAGAAAAGTCCTGTCTCTTCTTCTCACTTTGATGTGTCTATCCGTTTCAGGTTCTATTCTGTTCGTTGCGAAAGCAAGTCCGAGTGTTATAAGGGTTCCTCAGGACTACTCGACGATACAGGCGGCCATAGACCACGCAAACCCTGGAGACACCGTCAGTGTATCAGCAGGAACATACTACGAAAATCTTCACATCGACAAAAACCTAACGTTGACAGGCGAAAACAGGGAAACCACCATCCTGAACGGCACAGGAGGTTCGTTCGGCATCGAGGCAAACTCTACGAGTGTGAGCATAACAGGTTTTAAAATTGTGAATGCAACCGTCGGGATATTCCTTGAAAACAGCGCTGAAAGCACTGTCTCTGGCAACGAAGTTACTGGCTCACACGCAAATATCACCAGTCAAGAGGAGGGAATATGGCTGTACTCTTCTAACAACAGCGTTGTCTCGGACAACATCGTGCATGATGCTGGGACCTGTGGGGTAGTCCTCTGCGGACACTCCAGCGAAGACACGGTTACGCTCAACACTGTAGAGGACTGCGGGGGTGGGTTAGAGGTAAGCGGCGAAGGTTGCTTCATCTTTCACAACAACTTTGTCAATAACCAAAATCAAACCGAGATTCTCGATTCATTCCACAACGATTGGAACGACACGTACGAGGGCAACTACTGGAGCGATTACAACGGTACAGACGCAAACCAAGACGGCATAGGAGACACACCCTACCTGATAGACGTGAACAACCAAGACAACCATCCTTTAATGGGGATATTCTCCCAATTCGAAATTACAAAACAGGGGCAAACCTATACCCTTACAACAATCTGCAATTCCACAATCACGAATTTTGGCTACACAGGAGCAATAAACTTCAACATCACAGCCCCAGAAGGCACAGGAGGCTTCTGCAGAATCGTCATCCCGAACACTCTTTATGACCAAAACTACCCCATCCTCATAGATGGATCACCACCACTCGAGGAAAACGAACTATCACTCTCGAACGGGACGCACACTTATCTCTACTTCACATATTCCAACTCAGCCCACAGTATAACCATAGTTCCAGAATTTGCGACTGCGTTCTTCCTCTTGATCGTCATGCTCACGATACCCACCGCAATAGTGGTCAGAAAACGCGCGTGCTAATCATAGCTTTCGCCACAATAATCATCGTAAGAGAATATCCAATTGGAGTCAAACAAGACGCTGACGCGGCTGGATAGCAGACAACTGTAATCCCAAACCCAAACGGAATCCTGCTTCCCTGTTTGCTCCTTGGAGATAACCTAACCCTGAATCATTTACTGATCACACTGTAAACGCCTATGAAAAAATGTAGAGGGCGATATTTCTTTATGCAGTTTCTATTTTCATTATTTCGAGCGCTTCATCTATCCCAAGTGGTTTGTTAGTGAGTGTTTGTTCTGCTTTTTTCACGTTGAGTGATGAGTCTTTGGGTCTTCTTGCGACCCATTTTATGTGTTTTGATTGTGCAGGTGTTATGTATTTTGGGTCGAGGTCGAACGTTTTGGCGAGGTGTTGGGCAAATTCGTATCTGCTGAGGCGCGTTGCTCCGGCCAAGTGGAACGTTCCGGTTTTTCTTTTTTCTATTGTTTCGATTATCATTTCTGCCATACTGATGTTCAGTGTCGGCGAATTCCATTGGTCGGTTATGATTTTGACTTCCTCCTTTTTCCTGAGCTTGTCCAAGAGCCACGACGCGAAGTTGGCTTTTCCCGTTGCAGGTGTTGAGCCGTAGATGACGCTGCCTCGGGCGATGCAGTAGTTATCCAAGGTTTGAACGGCTTCCTCGCCCTTCAACTTTGTAAGGCCGTAATAGTTGATTGGGGCAGGCTTGTCTGTCTCTTTGTACATTCCTTTTTCTCCGTTGAAAACGTAGTCTGTGGACACGTAGACGAGAAAGGCACCACGCTTCTTGCATAGTCGCGCGAGGTTTGTCGTTGCTTCAACGTTTGTTGTCCAGGCAAGTTCTTTTTCCAGTTCGCATTTGTCTACGTCCGTTAACGCGGCAGCATGTACTACCGCTTCAGGCTTTACCTTGTCTAGTGCCTGCTGCTCAGCTTTTGGGTCCAGAATGTTGAGTTCTACAGGAGTTCCGCACCGTGGCTTGTGTTGGCTGTAAGCAGCGTAAACTTCATAATTTTTTCTGAGAGCAGTCTGGCAAAGTTTTGTGCCGAGTAGACCGCTTGCACCTGTTATGAGGAGCTTCACTTGGGTTCACTTTTTCTTCCAGGGTGTCGGACTTAGGATTTGTTCTGTTGCTAGCGGTTTCCACCAAGACTGGTTCCGGACGTACCAGTTGATGGTTTCTTTCAATGCTTTTTCGAATGAGTGCTTGGGTTTCCAGCCGAGTTCTGACCGTATTCTTGAAGAGTCGAGGCTATATCTCACGTCATGCCCGGGTCTGTCTTCGACGAAGGTTATCAGGTCTTGGTCTTTGCCTAGTTGTCTGAGGATTTTTCTGACGATTTCGATGTTGGGCACCTCGTTGCCAGCTGCAACGTTGTAGGTTTGGCCTGGCTGTCCTTTGGTCAGGACGAGGTCTATGGCTTCGCAGTGGTCTTGCACGTATATCCAGTCTCTGATGTTCATGCCCGTTCCGTACACTGGGATTTTCAGGTTCTTCATGGCTCTGATTATTGTTTTGGGTACGAGTTTTTCGGGATGTTGGTAGGGGCCGTAGTTGTTCGTGCACCTCGTGATTGACGCGTTCAGCTTGTAGGTTTTGCAGTATGCGTGCACAAACATGTCGGCTGCTGCTTTTGATGCTGAGTATGGGTTGGATGGTTTGGGAGCGTCGTTTTCGTCGAATGAGCCTTCGGGAATTTCGCCGTATACTTCATCTGTTGATACTTGAACGAGTCTGGCTTTGCTGTTGTGTTTTCTTATGGCTTCTAGAACGGTGAAGGTTCCGAGGGTGTTGTTCTGCAGAAACTCGTTTGGGTCGGCTATGCTTCTGTCGACGTGGGTTTCAGCCGCAAAATTAACGACGGCACATGCCTTTTTGACTAGGCGGTTAAGAAGTTGGGAGTCGCGGACGTCGCCCTTCACGAATCTGTAATGTTTTTCTTTTTCAAGATCCTTGAGGTTAGAGGTGTTGGCGCCTATGCCTATTTTGTCTACGTTTGTAACTTCGATGTCTGGATGTGCGTTGATTGCGTAGCGGCAGAAGTTGCTTCCTATGAAGCCGAGTCCGCCTGTGACGAGGGTTTTCATGGTTTTTTCACTTGTACGGTGGGTGGTTCCAGTCCCATGGTTTGCCCGTTCTTGGGTCGTCTTTCTTGCCGTTTATCAGTTTTGGGACTATTTTCGAGTCGTTCCAAGGTCTTCTTTCCTCATCCGGGTTTTGGTAATCGTAGAGGTTCGTGGTGAAGTAAATGAGAAAGGCTGTTTCGTTGCCTACGGCTTTGAATCCGTGCCAATAGTGACCTGGCATCCTCAGCACCTGCAGATCCAGTCCTGTTGAGACTATTTCATCAAGTTCTTTTGTTTCTTCGTCGTACGCGCATATTTTCAGGGCTCCCTTGAGGACTATAAAGTAGTCGGTCTGTCCGCGGTTGTGTCGATGCCAAGCGCGGATTATGCCCGGGAAGGTTGTGGAGAAGTTTGTTTGCAAAGGTTGGTCCTGGCCTAGGAGGTCTTTCCAGTCTTGTCGCATGATTTCGGTGAAGCAGCCTCTTTCGTCGCAAACGCGTTTAATGGGTTTGAGTGTTATTCCTTTGAGCATGTTTTTCACCTCACAGTTCTATACATGTTCTTTCTCCGAGGATGAATTTTTTTCCGTGTGGTTTGGATTTGTTAGTGGTTATTTCTGAGTGGGGGCCGACTATGCTGTCGGTTATTCTTTCTTCGACATCTATGGTGCAGTTGTCCATTATGATGCTGTTTTCTATTTCGCCTTTTTTGATGGTGCAGTCGTTTCCTATGCTTGTGTAGGGGCCGATGTACACGCTTGGTTCGATAGTGGTGTTTTGTCCTATTACGACCGGGCCTCTGACGAGGGCACTTTCTTTTATGGTTGAGCCTTTGGCGGTTGCAACCCGGCCTTGGACGGAGGCGTGGTTTTCAATTTTGCCCTGGGTTTCTGGTTTGAGCTCATCGAGGACCAAGCGGTTGGCTTCAAGGATGTCTTCAGGTGTGCCTGTGTCTTTCCACCAGCCTTGGACGATTTGGTACCCCACGTTGTGGCCGCTTTCGAGTAGGAGTTGAATGGCGTCTGTTATTTCGAGTTCTCCTCTCGCTGATGGTTTGGTTTTTTCTATCATCTTAAAGATTATGGGTTTGAAGAAGTAGATGCCAGTCAACGCGTAGTTGCTGGGCGGCTCCTTAGGTTTTTCCAATAGCTTCACTAGTTTTCCTTCGTCATCAATTTTGGCAACACCAAACTGTTCGGGATTCTTCACCTGGCAAAGAAGTATCATCGCCTCGTAGTTTGAGCTGTTGAATTTTTCGACAAAGGTGCTGATTCCACCCTTCAGCAGGTTATCTCCAAGGTAAACAATAAAGGGTTGATCCTTGACGTACTCTCTACAGAGGCCTACGGCGTGGGCTATTCCCTTCGGTTCATCCTGCTGAATGTACTGAAGTTTTACGCCGAATTTTCTGCCGTCGCCATAGTATTCTTTCACTTTCTCTGGGAATATATTTCCAAGGACTATCGCGATTTCAGTTATGCCAGAGGCTTTTAGGTCTTCAAGCACGTACTGCGAGTTGGGTTTGTTTGCGATTGGAATCAGTTGCTTTGGACCGGTGTGGGTTAGAGGTCTGAGTTTGGTCCCGAAACCGCCATGGAGAATCACGCCTTTCATGTTTACCGTGCTCCATTTTCTTGTTATGGAAAAGGTTGCTGCAATTCATATTTAAAGACGACTCTTAGCGCGCTAAGGTTGCGATAGAGGATACATAACGTCCGCTTGAGAATACACACTTATCCAAAATTCATAATGCTTTAATCGTAGCGCGGAAAGAAAGGTATCGTGTGACATTGAGGGACATGCATGATTGATAAGAAGGTTCTGTTTCTTGTTCTGGCCATGTTATGTCTAATGGTCTTTGGTTCTTTTCTGTTTGTTGCGAAAGCAAGCCCAGCTGTCATAAGGGTTCCTCTTGACTACTCGACGATACAGGAAGCCATAGACCACGCAAACCCTGGGGACACCGTTAGTGTATCAGCAGGAACATACTACGAAAATCCCTACATCGACAAAAACCTCACATTGACAGGGGAAAACAGAGAAACCACCATCCTTAACGCCTCGAGCGGTTGGTATGGCATCCATGCGAACTATACAAGTGTCAACATAACTGGATTCACAATTGTGAATGCTACCGTCGGGATCTTCCTTGAAAACTGCAGTGACAGCACCGTCTCCAACAACGATGTCACTGGCTCGAACGCCGATATCAATAGCCAAGAAGAGGGAATATGGTTATACGCTTGTAACAACAGCGCAGTTACTGACAACCTTATACATAATTGTGGGCAGTGCGGGCTCATTCTCTGCGGCCATTCGAGTGGAGACACGGTCACGATCAACACGATAACAGGCTGTGGGACTGCGTTGGAATTAAGCGGCGAACGCAGCCTCATCTATCACAACAACTTTGTTAACAACCAGAACCAAACTTATGTTCTAGATTCATTCTACAACGATTTGAACGACACGTACGAGGGCAACTACTGGAGCAATTACAACGGTACAGACGCAAACCAAGACGGCATAGGAGACACGCCATACACAGCAGACGCAAACAACATAGACTACTATCCCCTAATGGGCATGTTCTCCCAGTTCGAAATCACAGAACAAGGACAAACCTACACCGTACCAACGATTTGCAATTCCACAATCACAAATTTCAACTTCGGAATACCCTACCCCGCACCAATAAGCTTCAACACCACAGGTCCACAAGACACAGACGGTTTCTGCAGAATGGTCCTACCTGAAGCATTCTTCGATCGCGCGCTAAGCTTCTACTACACGATTCTTGTTGATGGATTACCACCGCTTGCGCAGAAGGAACTGCCACTCTCGAACAGCACACACATCTATCTCTACTTCACATTCCACAACTCACCCCACAACATAATCATCACAATTCCGGAATTTCCAACAATGCTCTGCCTCTTGATAATAATTCTCACGATACCCCTGGTAGCAGTAGTTAGAAAACGCCAGCGTAAGACAAGAACGAAACAGAAGCAGAAGTAGCGCCCACAGAACACACGAGCCTACTACATCATGACATCACCCTAACAAACGACAAATGACCCTATACATAGCGCTCATGGCTGTTCCTAAATTCGTTTGCAAAGCATTATGCCTCTTTCTTCACAACACAACCCCTTGAAGAAACACATAACTCAACTCTGCTGCACCCAAGAAAGGGAAATTTAGGAACACGCTAACGCGCTCTATTGCCAGACAGAGTTCTACGCGCGCCTGACGTGTGAAAACTCAGGCGTCAGAGCAGGAAATAGTCAATCATGTGCTTTACCTGCAGGAAAAGGGCAAGATCCGCCTGGCGTCCCAATCAGCCCCTCTGCCAAAAAGCTTCACCTACTACCTACGTTCAAGCTATGCACACTGGTTCCGGATAACCGTGACACTCACGTTGGCCACCAAGGTGGTCGTCTTCGTCGAGCCCGAAGACGATTTCTCACTAGTGTACGTAAGATATGCCCTAGGAATAATATTCATCCTGTGGCTGCCAGGTTACGCCTTCATAAAAGCCCTTTTTCCACAAGGCCTCCCTTGGGCGCCGGATCTGGCGCATTCTCTGGGAACGTGCGAAAAAAACTTGGACACAGTCGAGCGAGTCGCTCTGAGCCTCGGCATGAGCATGGCTCTTGTCCCAATAGTAGGTTTGCTCCTGAACTACGCTCCTTGGGGCATACGTCTAGCCCCAATCGTTCTAAGCTTGACCGCCTTAACAATAGTTTTTGCTACGGCAGCAATCCTAAGAGGGCATCAGATGACAATCAAACAAGACGCTGACAGGGCTGAATAGTCCAATATTTGATGTGGTCAAGACTTCGGAAACAGCTCTGATATCGCCCTGGTAGAGATACGTCTTTAATGCTCCGCAAGGCTGGTTCCGTCGTGAACTTGGCGTAATCCAGTTGCGTCAGTCTCGGTCTCATCTGCAGAAACAATGCTTCGGTGTATTCTCGTATTCTTATTGTGTTCCTGTTATAGTTACGTCGAAGTTGAAGCTTGTGACGTCGCTGACGCTCGATGAAACCGTAAGGGTCAGCACAGCTTGGACGACTTGGCCAACTGGCAACACTTGATTCTCTTGGTTCCAAGTCAAGGTGATGTAGCTCGAAGCGGGCGCGGGATTCCAGTTGTCTTCTGCAATGTTCAATGTCTCTGGCACATTGCCCTCGTTTCTCACGTACATCGTGAAAGTCTTCACATCTCCAGGGTTCAGGCTTCCCCAACCGATACTGGAGAGCACAGTCGTGCAACCGTTGTCGGAGTATACGCCCACTCCCACAGCTGTAAGGGTTCCGCTGTTAGAAATCGTGTGAGTTGCAACAAGCGCACCCAGGGCGCTTACCATGAGGCTTATGACGGCTACGACAGCGACTATTCCTATCGTTGTTTTTTGCATGGCCATAATTTTCCACCAAGTCCAAAGGAGCATCGTGAATCTTAATAAACGTTATTGTCTATACTAACAACACAAATACACATCACAACCATACACACAAACAAAACCAATCAGCAAAACCCCAAAAATCTTCAATAATGTACAACAGAACACAGGGTTTATCCCAAATACTTATTTCAACTTCATAAAAGCTTTAACCCCCCACACGAAACTGCTCAAACGTTCGACCTCAAAAACCTCACAGGTGAGAAACCAATGCGGAACCGTTTTATCACATTGCTATTCCTACCAATAGCGGTTTTCCTCTGGATGATCGGATGGGCCATGTTCTGGATAGGCACCCGCAGAGAACAGGAAACCCAACAAATCCAACAAGGGATCTCTTCAGAAGACGAGTCAATCACGATAATACCCATGATACCTGAAGAACCAGAACAAAGGGAAGCCTGAACGTGAGCAAAATCCATCAGATTCTCAGTGCACGCTTGGCAGTGCCTCCGAAAAGTCAAAACTAATCTGGGTTCTTTCGGCAACCTTTCAGCCAGAACGGTTGAAGAGAGCGGTTACCGATAGCCAAAGGAGAACATGAACTAGCCCGAGCTATAGAACAATCCTCTAGATCATCGTTTCATAATGCATATCTGTAACAAGGTCTGATAGCGCGTATGGTAAGCATGAGCCGAGTGGAGGACTCGAACCTCCATCTCCTGCTTACACTCGTGGATGCAGACGCTCTATCATTAAGCTAACTCGGCAACTTTCATCGACGTTATGCTGAGACACTGCATTTTGTTCGGTATAAATCTTCTCGCAATCCTAAACATCCATCTTCTGGAGTGAAAAGAGCAGGTTTTCTATTCTTTGAATGAAAAAGGGCAAGTTGAAGCCACTAACAGTATCCTTTCAAGTTGCGATTGACTAATCCTAAGTCTTACGCGTCTCTGAACAATTTTCTTCGCCGTCTGAAAGCTTCTTTCAACCGTTTGAACGCTATTTTTCCGGTCAATGTTTTCTGTGAGCAAGCGTGCGCTTTAACGCGCGCGGTTAAGCTCGAAATCTGTCTTTTCAACGGACCCACGCACGCCAATGCATAGGATATCAAAACATCGGATGAAGCATCCACGAGACTGTCATACCTATTGCTGACTTCAGATCAATCGTGCCGAATCTATTTCAAATTCCCCAAAGACCGCGTGCAAATAGGCCCGTACGCGCGCGTTCTACCAGACCCAGCCATTCTGTCCTTGTACCCACGGGCAACACTACCTCCCTGACTCATACATTGAAAATTACATCTGACATTACAAATAAACGGGCCGAGTCCACTCTGAACAGTAGTTTAGCCTGTTTTTCTTCATGGTTTGTTACATTTACAGATTACATCTGACATTACAAGTGAAAAAGGGGAGCGATTTCGAAGGGCTATGATGCGAAAGGTGTTTCAGCATACTTGGATTAGCAGCACGCGAAAGCGCCTCGAAGAGAAACATTGCATATCTGCGGAATTGCACCGTTCGGGGCCACTCAAGAAGTCATATGGAAACGCTTCTGAGAAAAATCCTAAATACTGTGTTGTCTCACAGACCTTCCTAGAACGTCGCTGGCAACGGTTAAAATAGAGGCTGCAAAAAGAATGGTTGAACGCACGATGCTTGTCACGGGTGGAGCCGGCTTCATAGGCAGCTACTTGACAGAGGAACTGCTGAAAGAGGGGCACGAAGTAATCGTACTCGACAACTTCTCAAACGGAAAAAAAGAAAACATTCAACGCTTGCTGGACAATCCTTCGTTAACACTAGTCAAAGAAGATTTGAAGAAACCGAAGAAACTCGCACAACTTGTAAATGCGTCGGGCACGATTTTCCATCTGGCCGCAAACCCCGAAGTAAAACTTGGCGAAACCGATCCGAAAACGCATTTTGAAGAAAACATCCTGGCAACGTTCAACCTGCTCGAAGCCGTGAGAAAGAGTGGAAAACCAAAAACCCTGGTCTTCGCCTCAACGTCCACGGTATACGGAGAAGCCAAACAGGTTCCGACACCGGAAGACTATGGGCCGCTCATACCCATCTCAACCTACGGCGCCTCAAAACTCGCCTGCGAAGCCCTCATCACAAGCTACGCACACACGTTCAACCACCACGCGCTAATCCTCCGCCTGGCAAACATCATAGGCCCAAGATCCAACCACGGAGTCATAGTCGACTTCATCAAAAGAATCAAGGCCAACCCAAACGAGCTCACGATACTCGGAGACGGAAAACAGGAAAAATCCTACCTCTACATAACAGACTGCATCGAAGCAATCATACACCTGACCGAAACCTTCTCCAAAAGCAAAGAAAGAATTGACGTGTTCAACGTCGGCTCCAACGATAAGGTAACCGTCACCCAAATCGCAAAAACCGTGGCAAAAGAAATGAACACACCCCGCGTGAAATTCAAGTTCACAGGCGGAGTCGACGGCGGAAGAGGATGGAAGGGCGACGTGAAAACAATGCAACTCTCCATAGACAAACTCGTCAAAACCGGATGGAAACCAACCTACACCAGCAGACAAGCCGTAAAACTCGCCGCAAAAGCCCTCGCCGAAGCCAACTGAGGCCGATACTGCTAAGTTAAGTGGCCCAAAATTCTTGCGTTATTTGTGGTGACCCTGAAAAGAATGTGTCATGATTCTGCCTCCACGTGGATTCTGTTAACTCAGGGTATGACATCATAAGGTGCTAGCGACCACAAAAGACTTAACAGGATTGCCGTACTGCTTTTACGCTCAGGTTATTGATAATATGGGTTTGAAAAGCGACATGATAGCGCTTGCTTTCGGCGTACTCCTAATTTTACTAACTTTTGGAGATGCACATTTAGTAGGGTACGTTGGAAATCTGGATACGATTTTTGGACTTGCCTTCTGGAAGCTCCTTGATGTCCTTTACGTGCTTGCCTCAATTCTGGTTTTCTTGCTCTATGGCAAAGTAAAGGGCGGCTTAAGATTCAACGTAGTGACCATGCTGGTGTTTCTTTCGTATCTTTTCGCTCTCGCATTAATCAGCCTGGATGATATTGCCCTTGTCCTAAAATTGCAAATAGCCCCGTCAAAAGACTACTGGATTGCAGTCGAATGGTTCTACCCGATTTACTCCAGTATCGCTTTCTTCATCTTTGGCAGGGCAAACGAGGTCGACAAAATAGCGTACCAACCTGAGTCTCCCCGTGAATCAAAATAGAGAGTGCAAGTTATTGGCTTTGTTAGTGTTGTCATAAAAGAAGGTTCTCAGCGATTCCAATGGGTCAAATAACTTAACAGTGCCGCTGAGGCCATAGGGCTTATATCGTCTGGTCTGCTGTTCTAGCCGAAAACGGAGGCCTGCAACACGTTCGCCGTCGGCCACATGGCCTTTGGCTACCTTTCAAGCAAGACTTCATCCAAGCTGCTGAAGACAAATCTCAACATCCCATTAGTGCTCATGTTGTCGGTTCTTCCAGACGCTGATCTACTGCTTCGCCAAATCCCGTTCATCCAACACCGCGGGGCGACGCACTCAATCATCAGCGCACTCATCGTCTTCGCGCCTCTCTTCGTAATCTACCGCAAACAAGCCGTACCCTACTTCGTAGCCCTCATCCAGCACGGTCTCGTCGGCGACTACATCGCAGGAGGTCGCGTCCAACTCCTCTGGCCCATCACGAACATGGGCTTCGGAACAAGCCTCGACATCAGAAGCCTCACAAACCAAACCCTAGAATGGACCATGTTCCTGGCAGCAATACTACTCATGCTAAAAATGAAAGACTATGTATCCTTCTTCAAACCCCACGCCTCAAACCTAATCCTCATCATACCAGCATTCACCGTGCTGCTGCCCACGCTCCTCAGCACGCCGATGGAAGTACCAGCCCTGCTGATACCGCCACACATATTCTACCTGATAATGTTCACAGTAGCCATCCTCATCGAAGCCCGGGGTATACTCGTCAATCATCCAAAACCGCGCAGGTCCACGAATCCGCCGAAAACAAAACGGGAACAGGCTAGGACGACGGAGCAGGCCTCGTGCCCAGCTTCACCAACAGGGACAGCGTCTGATTCCCCCTGGCCGCACTTAGCATCACCATGTCACCCGGCACCGAGTTCTCTTCAAGCCAACTCGTCAGTGCGTCCCCATTCACGACGCGCGTTCCGTTGAGAGCAATGATTATGTCGTTCGCTTGCACGCCCGCCGTGGCAGCCGGGCCACCGGAAACCACAGAGTCGATTAACCAACCGTAGGTCACACTCACGTGCATGCTCTGCGCCGTGTCATAATCCATATCCGACCCCGAGACACCCAAGTACGAGTGCAAGCTATAGCTTCCAACCGTAGCCAGACTGGACACCTCCTTGAGTATCGTGTCCGAGGGCACCGCGAAACCCAAGCCCTGCGAGTTCGTAACTATCGCCGTCGTTATTCCCACGACCGTGCCATTCAAGCTCAGCAGCGGCCCACCAGAGTTTCCAGGGTTTATCGGCGTGCTCGTCTGAATAATATTCGCTATCGCATACCCTCCAGCAAGATCCGATTCACTGATGGTCCTTCCAAGCGCACTCACAATCCCCGTCGTCATCGAACCAGTCAACCCGTACGGGTTCCCAATGGCTATCACAGGATCACCCACCTTCAACGACGACGAATTCACGACTACAAGCGGCCTAAACTCCGACTGAGGAGCACCTGACACAGAGAGAACCGCCAGATCCGAGTACGGATCCGTCCCGTCAACCTTTGCACCGTACCCGTTTCCATCCGAAAAGGTCACGCTTATACCCGTCGCTCCGGCCACAACATGGTTGTTCGTCACCACAACCATTGACCCTGTAAAGTTGGAAACAAAACCCGAACCCTGAACCGTCCCGCTGCTCGTCGTCCCAGTAATCAGAACAACCGAATCCTTAACCTCCGCGTAAATCACCGAGAAAACCGTCGCATTCTCATACACCGTGAAATTCTGGTTAACGATAGTCTGGTTCCCATCAAGGCCCGAAACCTGACTTTCAACGGTAGAAAGCTTGTCGTTCAGCGCGTTAATCTGCCTGTAAAGCACGGTTGCAGTCACGATTCCTCCGAGAATCAACCCGGCCACGAACATCAACACCACGATTGATGAGGAATGTCCTCTCTGCTGCGAAGCCATCCAAATCACCTTGTTTCTAAACAAATCAAGTGTCTCTCTTAAAAGTTTCCGCATCCCGTCACGCATAAATTCCAAAGCCCCGAGACTGAAAAGCGGAACATCGCATCGATGTGTACTCCACCAACTGCACCTCAGACTTAAATAATGTAGGGCCGAATGTTCTTTACGATGTCGACGGCTGAACAGGGCAGAGTGACGATTCCCCTTCACAAACCGGGTTTGAAGGAGAAACTCTTCTTCTTCAGCTCTGGAATAATAGTCAGTATCCCGCTGGCCAGCTTCTTCGAAAACGTGTTCGCCTCGACACTCGCTCCAAATTACGCTCTTGTGCTGACAATCGCCGTCCTTGCTCCAATCATCGAGGAATTCGGAAAAGCCTACCCGCTCTTTTATCGTCACGGTGAAACCAAGAAATCCATAATGACTCTGGGCTTTCTGGTCGGACTCGGCTTTGGAATTGTCGAGTTTCTGGAATACGTCTTAGTCCTGAATGTTCCTTTCTACTTCAGACTGCCCGGCATTTTCTTTCACGCGGCCAGCACGTCGATAGTTGGGTACGGAATAGCAAACAAGAAGCCTGCAGTGTTCTACCTGATTGCGGTCGGCCTTCACTTCTCGAACAACGTCGCCGCCCTGTACGCCCCGTTTGAGTCCCTGATACTCATAATCTTCACGCTGGCACTCTACTTCTGGTGGTACCTATACCAGAAGACGCCTGAAACAATCATCCCCTACTAACCCTCACGCTAGCCTGCCGTGTGAACCTATTCTCTTCTGTCGATCAAATCCTGCGCGTCAGGTCCCGTGCCGATGAGACTCACAGGAACCTTTGTCTCGTCCTCGATTCTCTTTATGAACTGTTTCGCTTCCAACGGCAACCGTTCGTACGCTCTCAAACCTTGGCATTCTGGGAATACACAGTCAAGCTTTGTAACTGCCAAATGTGTCGCGCCGTCGATCATCGCAGCCCTTCTTGCAAGCTCGAAACTGAAAGGGGCAGAACGTCTGTCCCGACCAGTTCCAGCAGCTGTCTCGAACCATCCTCGTTTAATCGCTTCTTCCTTTGAAATTTCATCAGGCAACGGACCAGTGCCCACACGCGTGACGAAGGACTTGAAGACAAGTACGACTTGATCCACCTTCGTGGGCCCCACACCCACCTCAGAACATATCGCCGACGCGCTCGTGTCTCTACTGGTCACGTAAGGGTAGCTTCCATGGAACAGCGAAAGCTGCAGACCCTGCGTTCCCTCCAACAACACCTTTTTGCCTCCGTCTATAGCTCGGTTCGTTTCCAGAACAACATCAGTAAGATAAGGCGCGAGTTCAGGAACGTCCTTTGCGAGTTTCGCGGTTCTTCGCACGCGTTCCTCGATCGCCGGTCCCACTCCCCAACCAGTCGTACCCAACGCCTTGAGATATTCACTGGCCTTGTCCTGAGCTGAATGCTTCTCCTCTATTATTGAGGCTTGCCTGTCCACGCCTATGCGATTCTTGACACCGGTTTGCTCAACTTCCTTAAGGAACTGCGCAACGTGAACGTTTGCGCCCGCGGCGATTAGCAAACGACACTTCTCGGTTACAAAACCTCCGGGAACCATGTGCAACGCATAGCGCTTACCCTCAAACCAAATCGTGTGAGCAGCGTTCACCGAACCAGTTCTCACACAGAAATCCAGTCCATCCTTAAGGGCGAGATACGAAACTATCTTCCCCTTACCCTCGTCCCCCCAGAATCCTCCAGCTACGACCGTGCATGGCACTTTTTTCACCGTTCAGAGAATCCGCCAAGCTTTATATAAGATTGTTTGCTAGTTTCATGTCAAAGACAAGCAGCCATCTCAGACACGTGCTTTCAGCTTTCCAGCCTCGCCGTCAATTCTCTGCAAGAGTTTCCTGAGCTTCTCCGTTTTAGAGTCGATTTCCTTCCTGGAAACGGTTCCCGCTTGGGGACACAGGTCATCCACAATCACTCCATCCTCTTCGCTGAAGATGACGGGGTAAATCCGACATCCCAACGGCCTGTACCTGTAAACCCTGCAGCGAGGTTTCTCGATTTGATAGAAAACGCAATGTCCTCGCCTGTTCCGCAGCTGAGCAAAACCCTGCCCGTTGAAACGCACAAACTCCTCTCTTTCCTGTCCTGCTCTCTCCAAGAGCCTGATATCCGCTCTCGACAACAACATCTCGGTTTTCTCGCAGCAAACCCCACAGCGTGAGCAAAGCATGAACACACTCAGATGAAGCCTCTCTAATTTGGCTTTTCCGTAACAATCCCTATTTTCAGACAGTAACAATTGCTGTGGCGGCTACACTGCGCAACTTGGGCTCGGCGATATCTCGGTTCGCCCTATCCTATGAGTTCCTGGGACCCGTCATCCGCCTATTATAAGGTTCAAGTTCAGCAGCTCTGCCCATGCGATGCTCTTCAATGGTATCCTGAACGTGTTTCTGTCCCCGTAAGGAACGCACGTAACGAACCTTTGCTTCTTGAACTCGCCTTTCTGAATCTCACCCAACTGGACATTTACGATTACAGAACCATCCTTCATGTGAAGGTTAACGTTCTTTCCTAGGAACGATCGCGCACAATTCGTGCTAAAACTCTCCACCTTCCTCACCACTCCACATCCTTGTCGGCAAGCCTGGTCCAACATCGCCTGCAGATTGGCAGCCTCTCTCCCCTGAAAAGAATGTACACTTCAATATCGTTTCCTTTACACTCCCTCTGCCAAGGGTTTCTGCAATGTTCCATACACATGAACCTCCAGCTACACATCACATCGGGAGTTTCTTCACTTTTAAGACCCTCCAAGAAACGACACTGCATCGAGGTGGAGAGAGATGAGTTAAAGTGAAAGAACGCGTGTTGCTCATCACGTTTCTGGCGGTCTTTATTTTCCGAACCCGTGCAGGATTAAGGGTCAAGTATTCTTTTCTCAGATGTGCACGATTTCGGGGATTATCCTTTCTCTAGTCACTCTCAGCAAGCCTACGGAGGGTTTAGCCAAGAACGGTGGCGAAGGATTCGTCGGGCTTCCCGGATTTATGAACAGAGTGTCTCTTTCCCATTTTATGTTCGAACTGTGCGTGTGCCCGTATATCAGCACGTTAAAACCGTTCGCACCTGCGATTTTACGCATTCTTCCCGTACCGAGATGTCCCCCAGGGTTGTGCGTCACCCCTATTCTCCAATCAAAAACCTTGAACGAATCGAGCTTCGGCAGTTTGCCTCGGACTTCAGGTCCGTCCATGTTTCCCCAGACAACAGGACCGGGGCAAGTCGCTCCAACTCGTCTATGACTGAGAACTGCACCAGGTCGCCTGCGTGAACGATGAAATCCACGTTCTCAAAAACCTTGAAGACTCTTTCAGGAATTCTTCTCGCGCGATCAGGAACATGCGTGTCTGAGATTACCCCAACGGTTTTTGCCAAGCTCTCCTGCAACCTGGGGAACACCTGCCTTTCTTGGGTGACCAATCGAAGCATCCTCTGCAGCGCTCTTTGGCGTCACCTTAGAATAAGAGTTTTGACCAAACCGTAACCACAAACACCGATGCGAATGAATGAGTCTTCTCTCACAGCCTTGACCGCCTCGCTGCAATGTCACGTTTGAAACTGCCATGCTGACTGCACTCACAAGTGAAGTTATAAATATCTCCTGAATGATTGTTCTATCAATCATTCTCATGGAGGTTTTGGGGTGCCCGCAGTAGAGGTTGGAAGAATCTGTGTGAAACTGTCAGGCCGTGAAGCTGGAAAAAAATGTGTCGTAGTCGACTTGGCGGACAAGAGTTTCGTATTAATAACCGGTCCGAAGGAAGTGACAGGTGTGAGGAGGCGCAGGGCCAACGTCAACCACATTGAACCTCTGCAAGATAACATAGAAATCAAACGTGGAGCGTCCGACGAAGAAGTAACGGAAGCGCTTAAGTCTGCGGGCAAACTGGAAGCGATGGCTCAACTGGTAAAACCCGCTTTGGGCTAAGACTGCAACGCAGATAGCATAACCGCTGCAAAAATAGTTTTTCCAACTTCATGTCACCCTCCCAAAAATCAAAAGCCTCTTTCGAGGCTGGGTTTTTGCAAAGTCTTATATCGCGGCGACTATTACTGTCGAAATCAACATCTTTGAGGTTTGACTGAGATTATGTTGAAAAGTCTTGCGTTAATTCTCGTAATCATTTTCATTCTTGCTAGCATCTGCAACTTTTCTGGTTCCGCGGCTCTTTCAGCGCAGAATGGGGAGCATCGAGCCAATGCTACAGGAGCTGACACATCTGCGCCAGAGGAGAACACACCTGCGGGGAAGCCCAGTTTTGCCTCGTCTGATGGGTCTGAATGTCAATTGGTTGTAGGCTTGAATAGAACCTGTTCAGGAGCCGGCACCCGTCTGGCTGGCCTCGTGGGGCAAATCGGAGGGAAGGTCGTTGCAGACGTTTTGATGGGAGGAGAGACCGATGCGGTGGTTGTTGACGTGCCCGCGAGCAACTATTCAGTGGTCGGCAAGGAGGCGGAGTTGAGTGGTTTGGCCAGGTATGTGGAGCCTGACATGCAGTTCAGCGCTCAGTTTGAACCCAACGATCCATACTACAGTCTTCAATGGGCTCTTCCTAAGATAAAGGCCAACTGGGCTTGGAACCTGACGAAGGGCAACTCTTCCGTTCTCGTCTGCGTCGTGGACACGGGCATAGACTATACCCATCCAGATCTTGTCAATAACTACGTCGCGCTCGGGTATGATTGGATACACAACAATGCCAATCCGCTGGATGACAATGGGCATGGAACCCACGTTGCAGGAATAATAGCTGCTCAAATGAACAACGGCATCGGCGTTGCGGGGCTCGCTCAAGTGAGGATTATGGCTGAAAAAGCCTTGAACTCTACGGGCTGGGGAGATGAAGTCGACTTGGCGTATGCCATCACAGACGCCGTAGGTAAGGGCGCAAAGATACTGAGCAACAGTTGGGGCAGTTACTCTGACAGTGGACTCATTCACGACGCGATACAATACGCATATTCGAAGGGAGTCCTGATAATCGCAGCTGCTGGAAACAACGACACGAACACGCCCTTTTATCCTGCAGCCTACCCAGAGGTAATTTCGGTAGCAGCAACTGATCAGTTTGACTTGAAAACTAGCTTTTCGAACTGGGGAAACTGGATTGAGTTGGCAGCGCCCGGCGTCGATGTTTATTCCACGATGCCGACCTATCATGTGACGTTGAACGATCAAGGTCTTGCTTCAAACTACGATTACTTAAGTGGCACTTCGATGGCGTGCCCTCAAGTTGCAGGAGTGGCAGCGCTGGTCTGGAGCATGTTCCCGAATGCGTCACGCGACTGGGTCAGAGAACAGTTAAGGTCATCAGCTGACAATCTGGGCTCTTCTCTCTACTTCGGTTTTGGCAGGGTCGACGCCCAAAAAGCCATTGAACAAGCGCCTTCGGCGCACGATGTTGCGCTTTACAATTATGAAGCTCCAAGCCACGTTCAGCCCGGGGATGACGTATTGTTCAATGTTTCAGTTCTCAACTTCGGTCTGAGTGATGAGTTTAACATTGGCGTGGAACTGCTTGTGAACGGTTTGCAAACTGATTTTACCACAGTCCCTTCTCTTCCGAGTGGTTCAAGCTCAAACGTGACCCTTGCGTGGATGCCCTTGACAGCACAGACGTACAATGTCACGTTCTACGTTTCGCCAGTGTCCGGAGAAACGAACACTGCAAACAACGTGGTCTCTCTGACCATCGACGTGTATTTCTTAGTTGCCATCAACCCGAACGGCGGGCCGGTTGGAACCACCTTGACCGTCAATGGTCGTGATTTCACTTCAGACGGTGAGGTCGCAGTGTCTTTCAACGATATGTTCATCGGCACAGCGCCTACAGACTCGGCAGGAAGCTTTACCTTCACTTTCAACGTTCCCGTTTCTTCAGCGGGCGTGCAACTTGTCAAGGCAACTGATCTGACCGTCACAGCCCAGGGCAACTTCACTGTTCTGGACGTCACTCCTCTGAACGTTCAAGTCGATACTGGCGTCATCCATTTCAGGGGCGAAACAGTCACTTTCTACGTTCAAACAGTCTTCAAAGGACAAGCAGTAAGCGCGGCAATAACAGGCGCAGTATTGTACGAACCTGATGGAACAAACAAGACACTGACGGCGCAGGCTCTTGCACTTGGATTATACAGAGTCACATACGAACTACCTAACGATGCCCCATCGGGCCTGTATGCCCTTTCGGTTACGGCAAACTACACGGATGAGACGGTGGAGTCGCTGGGGGCTTTCTTCAAGTCGTTCCTAGTCAGCGAAACCTTATCTGGCTGGAACGCGGTTCTCGTCGGAGCCAACGGTACCATGGGCACGATAAGAACCGACTTGGGCATATTGCAAGTGAACCTGAACCAGATAAATGCTACATTGCAGAACATAAATGGAGACACGGCGACACTCGTTACGAACATAGGAACAATAGAGGCCGGACTTTTCACTCTGCAGCCTAACGTGACCTCGATCAACGGGACGACGGCCACAATTCAAACAGTCATAGGGTCAATCAACGGCACAGTCACCGGAATCAACGATGAGATAGCCACCATCTTGATCCCCAGGGTTGGACAACTCGAAGCAAACGTAACAGGTCTCCAAGAAACCCGTGGCTCATGGACAACACCTCAATACGTAATCTTGGCCGTCGCACTCGCGGCAACCGTGGCTGCCATAATCTCAATCGTGGTGGCTTCACGAAAGAAAAAAGTGAGCACCGTCGAACCGCAAGCAAGCACCTCTGAGCCGAAGGAGAGCACGTCCGAACCGAAAGAAGGCACTCCCCCGACGGATCCGAGCGTCCAAAACCCAATAGTCTAGATCCTCTCCTGCTATCTGTCATTCATTCCTGTTGACGTCTATGTGAACAGGTACATCTCCAAAGTTCGGTCGACTTTCTTGCAACCAGAACACGCCTCACGCCTCTCTCAGGCCTTGAAGCGCAAATAGCATTTCGTCTGCGTGTTTTCACACCTAATCCGTAAGCAGTTATTTCATGAATGAAATGTTGGAAGGGTGTATCAAATGTTGTTTCAAAAGTTATAAATAGCGAGCGCGCGCCGTTTTGGCGATACTTTGTATTTGTCCATGTTACGTCCGGTTTGATGTGATGAGACGAGCGAAGGATGAGAGGAGAGACGGGAATTGAGAAGCAGGATGGTTGCTGGGATGTTACTGGCTGTTCTTTTTACAATCATGCTGCCGTCAGTGTTCGCTGAAACATCGGGGACAGCTTGGAGAAGCAGCGACGTACAGTACGCTGGGAGCCGTGGTGTCGTTCAAATGGAAACGTCGGGTTTGTATGGCTTCCCTGACTTGGCTCCAACCGGACGTTCTTTCGGAGTCAGCACCAAGATAGGGGGTACGTATGAAGGAGGCTATCCCATGGTGGCCACTGACGGTGCCGGCGGAGTCTACGTTACCTGGTACAACCTCGACACTCTGGAACTGTTCTTCACATACTCTCACGATTATGGGAGAAGCTGGGGCCCGGTCACAAAAATCTGTGGCGGAGGAAATCCGCTGGTGGGCTGCTCAGATCCAGACGTTGCCGTTGATAGCCAGAATGGCTATGTGTACGTGGAGTGGATAGATAACAGAACTGGGCACACAAACGTGCAGCTGTGCAGGTCAGTTGATCGGGGCGTGTCCTTTGGCTCAGCCGCTACGATCAACAACGTTGGAGGAAGCGACATCGTAAGGGTAGACAATGGTGTGAGTTACACAACGCACGTTGCAGTTGCTAATGATGGGACGGTGTATGTTGCGTGGGAAGACAACAGAACCAGCCCATCATGTTCAGATGTTTATCTCGCTAAATCCACCGATGACGGTGAGACTTTCAACACCAACACAAGGGTAAATCCCTATGAAGCTAACACAAATCACACAGTTCCATGGATAACGGTCGACCAGGCAGGAGTCGTGTACGTAGCCTACACAAAGACTAACACCACGATACAGAGCATCTACCTGACGAAATCTTTGGACGGAGGCTTATCCTTTAGAGCCGCTGTCGAGATCAATGATGATTCTGGGTATTACTACCGCGGAAAAAAGGAAGTTGCCGTTTCAAAAGATGGGAAGGTTCATGTTGTGTGGACAGATGGCAGAAATCAAAATGGATATTGGGACATATACTTTGCAATGTCCTTGGACGGCGGTCTTTCATTCGGTCCGAACGTCCGAGTTAACGACGATCACACGGCAAATTGGCACGGAACTCCCTCGCTTGCCATTGACAGCGACGGAGGCATTCACATCGTATGGGAGGATTTCAGAAACAACGGCGTCACCTCGACCTATTTTAGGGATGCGTATTATGCCTACTCAGAAGATGGCATTCATTTCTCTGAAAACGTCAAAGTCAACTACGTGCCCAACGCCACCTGGGTTGACTGCGCAGATCCGAACCTAGCCGTCGACTCTTATGACAATCTGTACATCGTGTGGGCGGACTCTCCCTACAGCAAAATCAACTACACGGTGTATTTTGCTTTCAGCGCAGGTTCGACGTCGCCTATGTTTCAGCACGACCAAACCCACAGCGGATACTCCACCTCCGTTGCGCCAGACACGAATCAAACACTTTGGAACTTCACAACCGACGGTCCGCTGTACTCTTCTCCTGCAGTCGCAGACGGCACAGTATACGCATGCCCAGAGGGCGCTAAGGTTTATGCTATAGATGCTTTCACGGGAACGCTGATATGGAATTACACGACAACAGGCAACTTGGTAGGGTCTTCATCCCCTGCTGTCGTAGACGGCAAGGTCTACGTCGGCTCATGGCTTGGCATCGTCTACGCTCTGAACGCTACAACGGGCACACAGGTGTGGAACTTCACAACAGGAGGCGATGTGGAGTCTTCTCCTGCAGTCGTTTATGGGAAGGTCTACGTAGGCTCTTCTGACGGCGAGGTCTATGCCCTGAACGCTTCCCTTGGCACGCTGATGTGGAACTGCACGACGGCCGGTGCAGTGTACTCTTCTCCCGCTGCGGCTGAGGGCAGAATCTACGTGGGCTCAAACGATGACAGGATTTACGCCTTGAATGCTTCAACAGGTGCACTCATCTGGAACTACACGACCGGTGGCATGGTGCGTTCTTCTCCTACTGTTGCCGACGGCGTGGTCTTCACAGGGTCGTACGACGGCAAGGTTTATGGTTTGAATGCTTCTACCGGCGCTCTCATATGGAGTTACCAAACTGGGCTTTGGGTATGGTCTTCTCCTGCTGTTGTTAACGACATCGTCTACGTGGGCTCAATGGACGGCAAGCTTTATGCTTTGAATGCTTCCACCGGCACTGTCATATGGAACTACACGACTGGTGGGCCTGTGGGCTCTTCTCCTGCAGTTGCTGACGGTAAACTGTTCGTGGGCTCAGATAATGACAGAGTTTACGCTTTGAACGCCACAACAGGCACACTGGTGTGGAGCTACCTGACATCCTACGGGGTGAGGTCTTCTCCAGCTGTAGCAGACGGCAAAGTGTTCATAGGCTCAAACAACGGCCAAGTCTATGTTTTCGGCCCGGGCCCAGGAGTCCCCGAGTTCCCGGCTGGCCTCATGATTCCAGTATTCGCTGCTCTTTCCTTCATCGCAGTTGTAGCCACGAAACTCTCATCTCACAAAAAGGTGCTCCGCCCTCGATCCTGCCGTTCAGAAGATTAAGCTCTAACCTCGCTCTTGACTCTGAAACCCTATCCGAACGCTCCGCGCGCATCATAAAGACGAACAAAAACCATTCTAAACCAATTTAGGAATAAGCATGCGAGCAACGTCAGAATAGGTAGAAAATGCACACGCTGGATCGACTGGGCCGCGCTACCATTGGTCTGGGCGTTGGTACTTGACAGCCGGAGTACTCTCTTTTGCACGTGCGACTTCTGTGGAGATACGAAGATATTCATTCGTCTTCTCAGTCAAGAGCTTTGCTATCATTTTCAGCAAATCTGCTACTTCGAAAGGTTTCAGTACGTATCCATCAGCCCTTTCGTTAACAGCCTTCATTGCATTTTCAATGGAGGGATGTCCAGTGATAATGATCTTGATCATCTTGGGCTGCATCTTTTTCAGCCTATTGAGCAGTTCAGTGCCTTTAGTGTCCGGTAGTTCGATATCAATAAGGGCAACGTCAAAAGGCGATTTTTCACAGGCTTTGATGGCCTTCTTTCCATTTTCTGCAACTTCAACCGAATAGCCCTCACCATTCAGAACTGAAGAAAGCATATCTCTTACTCCAGTGTCATCGTCAACGATGAGGATGCTAGTTAACATAATCATCACCCTGTCTTATGTTCACTCGTACCGATGCAACCTCAAATATTGACAAGTGGGATAAGTCTCTTGTGAAGTAGAAATATGAAGTAAACCAGTGGCGCGCCCTATGGGCGGAGGCGCGCGTATGAAGAAACTACTGCGCCACAAGAGAATCGAGAACACTATTAAATACATCAGAATGATACAGTCTGAAGACGACGAGTTCGAGGTCACGACCCCCACCACGGCTTAAGAAGCAAGACAGGCTCTATCTGTCGGGTTCAACTACATAACTGAGAAAGACGGCATAATGCTGTTCAGAAGACCCAAAAAGTTCTGTGGTATAAACGCAGGATTGGGTGTTTAAACTCTTATACTTGGTTCTGTCTATTCTATGGGAAGTGATGTGTTGTCATGCCTAGAACTGCTGCTCCATGGGAAAATGAACGCAAGCTGTTGGTGAAGGCTGAAGACAAGACCGACCCAAAGTTCGGATGCAAACCTGAGGACAGGCCGGCGGAAGATTACTTGAAGCACGGTGTAATCAACCTGGACAAGACTGCCGGTCCGACGAGTCACGAGGTGGCTGCTTGGGTTAAACGCATTCTTAAGCTTCAGCGTGTTGGTCACGGCGGGACTCTAGAGGCTTAAGAGAAGGCCAGAGAAATCCCAAAGTGACCGGCGTTCTGCCAATCACGCTGGAAGAGGGTACTAGAGTCGTTCAGGCACTGCTCTACAGCGGGAAAGAATACGTGTGCGTGATGAAGCTCCACGCAGAGGTCGGGATAGAGCAAGTTAAGAAGGTTCTAGGCGAATTTGAAGACTTGATTTATCAGCGTCCGCCTCTGCGAGCTTCGGTCAAGCGACAGCTGCGAACGAGACGCGTTTACTATTTGGATTTTCTTGAACTGGAGGGTCGCAACGTCCTTTTCAAGGTGGGATGCGAAGGAGGAACTTACATACGGAAACTGTGTTTCGACGTGGGAGAGGTTCTGGGATGCGGAGCACACATGCAAGAACTGCGCAGAACGAGAGCCGGACCTTTCGTCGAAGGCAATAGCGTAATCCTGCATGACGCTGCGTACTGGTTTATGGAATGGCAAGAAAAGAAGGATGAAAAGCTCTTGAAGCAGTTCATTCAGCCGATGGAAAACGCTCTAGCATTGGTTCCGAAAATATACATAAGAGACTCCGCTGTTGACGCCGTTTGCCACGGCGCAAGCCTGACGGCGCCAGGCATTTTGTCGCTTGAAACGGGAATGCAGAGAGACTCGATGGTTGCCGTTTTGTCCTTAAAAGGCGAGGCTGTTGCGTTGGCCAAGGCCCTAGCCAACTCAGAGGAAGCTCTGAACATGGAACACGGGGTGGTCGCCAAGACGATGCGAGTGCTCATGCCTAGAGGCACCTACCCGAAGTGTTGGAGGACTGGCGGAGAAAAGAATGGCTAAAGACGCCAAGAACATTGAACACTACTTTGTGGCGAATCCAAAATCGAGGCCAAGATATGGTCTGATACGCACTCACCTCCGCGGAAAACCTTTCGAGTTTCTGACAGCCTCGGGGGTGTTCTCAAAACAGCGGATTGATCTGGGCACTCGGCTGCTGATAGAATCCATGCTGTTGCCCAAGAAGGGCTGCGCGTTGGACATTGGTTGCGGCTACGGCGCCGTTGGGATTGGAGCAGCGGCCTTTAACCCACGCTTGTACGTGATTTTGGTCGATGTGAACGCGCGTGCGGTTTGGCTTGCCAGACAGAACGTTGAGAAGAACATGGTCAGCAACGCGGAAGTCAGGCGCGGTTGCCTGTACGCACCAGTGAAAGATCTAATTTTCGACTGCGTACTCTCAAACCCTCCTGTAAGCGCGGGCATGGAGACCGTCAAAGCGATGATAGTTGAAGCACCGAGGCACATGGTCTGCGGGGGCGTTTTCCAGATGGTGGTAAAATCCAAGATTGGAGGCAAAAGGTTGCGTACGATTTTTGAGGAAGCTTTCGGAAATGTTGAGGTCTTGGCAAGGGAAAGCGGTTACCGCGTACTATTGTCCAGAAGGCAATAGGGTTGGACTTACTCGCTTGCTGCAAGCCTGTGCTGGAAAACCTATAATAAACTACTCTGCTTGAATATGAGTTGTTGCATTTGCGCCGGGGTATCCTAGCCAGGTAGGGAGCAAGCCTGGAGACGTTTCTACATGAAACGCCTAAAAGCTTGTGGCCTCTCGGGGCCGCGTGGGTTCAAATCCCACCCCTGGCGCCATTGCGCTGCCAAACGTAAATCGGGGAAGACCAATGTCTTTGCATGAAAAATCCTGTGGAGCAGTCGTGTTCAAACGTGACGGAGAAGTCCAATACCTTCTCTTGCACTACGAGGCAGGCCACTGGGACTACGTGAAAGGCCAGGTTGAACCACATGAAACTGAAAAGGAAACGGTAGTCCGCGAGCTGCATGAAGAAACAGGCATCACCAACGCACGTTTCATCGAGGGTTTCAGGGAAGAAATAAGCTATTTCTACAGAAGAGAAGCTAGGACAGTATACAAGGAAGTCATCTTTTTTCTAATCGAAAGCAAAGAAAGCAATGTGAGATTGTCCTACGAGCACGTGGGATATGAATGGCTCAACTACGAGAAAGCAATGGCCAGACTCACTTTCGCAAACGCCAAGAAAGTGCTGGCAAAAGCACACGAGTTCCTCAGAAAACACGAGAAAAAACAAGCGAGCTAGGTTCAGCGTCGCATTTTCTTCATGCTTCAGATGCAGGTTCTGTCTGTGCTGTTTGGTTCGTTTTCCTTATCACATCAGTTACTGAGGCGACTGACTGATCAAATTCCGCCTTCGTTTTGGGATCGAGTTTGAGTTCCAGGATCCTTTCGACACCGTTTTTTCCAAGAACGCATGGCACACCGATTGAGACGTCGGAGAAGCCGTACTCGCCCTGCAGGTAGGTGGAGACGCCCATGACCCTGTTTCTGCCCTTTAGGACAGCGTCCGCCATTATGGCGATGACGGCGCTCGGAGCGTATGTTGTGGCTCCTTTGAGTTTTATCACGTCTGATCCTGAACTTCTCGTCAAGCTCACTATTTTTTCAATCTGCTGGTTGTTCAGTAGCTCTGTTATCGGTATGCCTGAAACTGAAGCATGTCTCACGAGAGGCACCATGGAATCTCCGTGTTCTCCGATGACGAGGCCGCGAATGTCCTCTCTTGAAACCCCCAGTTCCTGCGCGATGCACGACCTGAAACGGAGAGTGTCCAAGATGCTACCCATCCCAAAGACCCGGTTTCTCTCAAACCCGCTCTCCTTGTAGGCCACGTACGTCATGACATCAACTGGATTGGTTACCATCATGAGTTTGCAGCTTGGACAATACTTCACGACCTCCCTCACGACGGACTTGACTATCTTCGCGTTCTTTCCGGCAAGATCAGACCGGCTCATCCCAGGCTGTCTTCCCAGACCCGCTGTGACGATGACGAGATCCGAACCTTTCATTTCACCATAATCGTTCGTTCCCTTGATCTTCCCGTCAAACTCGATCGCTGGGGCTGCCTGCATCATGTCCAAGGCTTCACCTCGAGCCAGATTCTCAGCTATATCAACTAAAACAACGTCGCTAGTCCTGAACCCTAGAATGCTGAAAGCCGCGGAGCTTCCAACTCTCCCAGCACCTACAATCGAAATCATGAATACCAAGTGAAACCTAGTTTCACTTAAACCCTACTCTCTCCATTTTTCAGAAGTGTCGTTTTGGCAAACGGCTTTTTAACTTCGAGACTCACATCAGCCATCGTGGCGAATCTTGCTTTCACTAGGCGAAATACAAAGGTTTCGTGTGGACAAGCCCCTCCAAGCGCCTAGTCTCTGGAACCCGCCGAAAGCACTTTCGGGTTTCGCTCAGTGACAGCAGGTTCGTCAACCTCAACGAGAGTAGGCGAAGGCGATCAGATGAAGAGCAAACCGCTCATAAACTACATCGCAGAAAACGGTAAGTTCAAAGATGACATGTTTGTGAACGTCACAATATGCAACGTTCCTGAAAGCCTGCTCAGAGAGTTTATGCGAACGGTCGTGATGCCGTCATACCCAGGCGGAATAAGCGAAGCGCTTCAAGACTTGATGAGAAAAGAAGCTCAAAAACAAAAGAAGCTAGACGCGGCGTTTCAATAAAGAATCGCGAGTCAGAAACGGCCTAGGTTCAAAGAGTGCACGATTCTGGCATTTTCACGCCTGCACATTCTCACCTTTGCACTTTACTTCTTTCTTGTCCAGCACGCGCGGAACGAGCATGAAAGCTTTTTAGCGTCAGATTAGTGTATTACGCAGTGATGCTCAAAAGCAGGAGAGGAGTTGTTGAAGGACGTTGAGATGAGGCTTGTTTCTGAGCTCATGAAGAACAGTCGAAGAAGCGACAGAGAACTGGCAAAAGTGCTTGGCATTTCTCAGCCCACAGTCAGCAGAGCGATCAGAAGAATGGAGGAAGAGGGCATCATCAAGGAGTACACGATGATTCCTGACTTCAACAGGCTTGGGTACAAGATTCTTGCGTTAACTTTCATCAAAGTTACAAAAGCATTCACCAAAGAACAAATAGAAAAAGCTAGAGAAATCATCAGAAAAAGTCTGAAGACAGGACCTTTTGAAGTCGTCATGCTTGAAAGAGGGCTGGGTTTAGTTTATGATGGAGTGTTTATCACTTATCACGAAGACTATTCATCTCACGCGAAGTTCACAAAGTGGCTCAAACAGTTTGACTTTCTAGAACTAGAGGAAACCGGAAGTTTCCTGATAAACCTAGAGGACAAAGTTCGCTACCGTCCACTGACCTTCTCAACCCTGGCCAACCACATAATACAAATGAAAGAAAAAAAGTAGGCATGTCTAACTAGCGGGCGCTAGTAAGCCTATTGAGAGAATGAAGCAGGTGACCTGACATGGAAAAACCTGGGAAAGCCAAGACCAAAGTCAAGGTCAAGAAGCGAGGAGTCAGGTTCTGTCCAAAATGCGGGTCCACTGAAATCTATTGGGCTCGTGGGTTACCGCAGCTGTGGTCTATCTGGGAGTGTAGAAACTGCGGCTATCACGGGGCATTCATAGTGGAAGACGGCAAAATGTCCAAAAAAATCCAAGAAGAATACGCAAAAAAACATCGCCACAAAGACGAATCGCAAACCTGAAGCACCAGCACACCCTGCAGCTAGTTCTTCCACCTTTTGCAATTAAGCCTCTCTACTCGCCAAGAAAGCTTAATTAATCAAAATTATTCTTTACTCAGCACGGCGCCTAGGCCAAATAGATAGCCCTGGTAGTATAGTCCGGTCTAGTATATGCGGCTGTCGCCCGCAGGACATCAGAATTGAAATCTCTGGCCTGTACCGGGTCCAAATCCCGGCCAGGGCGCCATCTCCCATTGACTAGGCGGTTTTGTCTTTGTCTTCTTTTCCTTCTTCGTCGACGAGACGCTTCAGTCTTTTCTCCATTTTCAACTCGTAAACGTGTTCTTTCACGGGTGGAGGTAAGGCCTCCCTTTGAAAAAGGAGATTTGGAGCTACGATGCGTCTTTCTCCCTTTTTGACCTTGATCTTTTCACCCTCAACGACGTCCTCGAACGTTTCTAAGGCTTCCACGATCCAGTTTCCTCGACTTTCCGTTAGAACTCTGACTTTGTGCTTTCCTTTGTAGTATCGAACTTCATCGCTCATAATCAGTCCCACAAGTATGTTCATACGGAATCAATATAAAATACACGCAACGGGGCAAGCCACAACAACTTGAAACCGATTGCAGAAAACATAAGAGCTTCTTCCAATCATCATTCTACGTGACAAGAGTTGACTCTGACCTCAACCCAACATGCTTACTCCGACACGTGGCTGCATGAAATCCTGAGGAATACGGGCGTCAAGCCGGATGAGGGTCCGACCGTGACTGCTAGAGCTTCCAAGAGCGGTTTGTGCGTGGTTTGCAAAGGCTCAAGGCTTCTCTGCGGCAAAACACGTTGTCCAATCATCGTGAAAGTCAACTATTACTTGAAAAGCGTTCCTTTGATGAGTAGTGAGGATATTGCTGGATCTTCACCTCCCAGCGTTTTTATTGGAAGAATAGGTTATCCGAACGTCTATGCTGGCCCGCTTGTTCCTCCAGTAACGGAGGACACAAGCCTCTTTGACCTGCCCGAATTCTGGTTTGGAAAGTCGATAGACGAAATTGTCGCTTTCCGTTCAATGCTTATCCGCGGCAAACACCGAGTTCACGTACGCGAATTTGAACAGGCAGGAAAAATAATCGAGAAAACTCGCGAACTGGCCCTGGCTGTTAAGCCCGTTGACGTCGAACTGTTGCTGACCAAGAAGCCTCACGGTTCCATATTCCTGAGCGATGACGTCCAGCCTTTCGGGCCGTCTGCACCAATTCGCGACCTGAACGTAGCGAACACGAGCTGGGATCAGCAGATTGAAAAGGCCTACAGCGACACCGACTTGAAGGCTGTCCCTGCTGTGCTCGAACTCTACGGCAAAGGCGTGCTTGGAACGAGAATTCAGAAGGCCTTCAGCGTCGGCGCCTTCGGGCTGGAAGAAAACCGGCGCCTAGTTCCAACCCGATGGAGCATTACAGCCGTAGATGACATAATCTCGAAAAGCCTCATGGAGCAAGTTAAACAGTTCCCCGAAATAAACGAGTACCGAATTTACGAATCCAAATACTTGGACAACCTGTTCGAAGTTCTGATGCTGCCGAGAGAGTGGAGCTATGAAGCCATAGAGGCGTGGTATCCCGGCACGGTCTGGAACCCAGACGGCAAACAAGCTGTCATGTTTTCCGATTGGGAAGGCCATGACCGACGAACAACCTATGCCCAAATCGGGGGATGCTACTATGCTGCCCGTCTTGCCGTGTGTGAACAGCTCGTTAAGGAAAGGAGGCAGGCAACAGTGATAGTCCTGCGCGAGGCTCATCCCGGCTACATCATGCCTGTAGGCGTTTGGCAGGTGAGAGAGAACGTTAGGAATGCAATGCGGCAAAAACCCCTAATCTACAACACGTTGAACGAAACGTTGGACAGAATCGCAAATCAATTCAGCATTCCACTTCAAAGCTGGATAAGAGAAAGCAACCTCATACGCAACTCACTGTTCCAGAAGCGAATCACTGATTTTCTGTTTGCCAAGTGAACGTAAAGTGAAGCACACATTGATTGATGGGGCGCTAGAAGAGTTCTTTGTTTCTCTTTACTACCTCTATGATATTTATTTCGTGCAGATATTTTCCAACATAATAGCTAGCGAGTAAGAGTGGATATGTTAGAGACAAACTTGCAAGTGATATGCAGATTCGCCACTTCATGACTTTTCCGTTGTGAAAGCTCAAATATTAGATTTTCTTTTAGGCACGCGAATGGACATGGGGGAATTTGAAAGGGAAGTTGGCTTTTCCCCGATCAGAGGTTCGTCATCGTGGATACTAGTTTTAAAGGTTGTCAGTTGTCACTTGTGGAGTTCCACCCTTTTTCTGTATGTTTCCATAGTCTGAGTTACAATTCCAGTTGTCTCTTTGGCGTTTTTCCATTCTTTGAACTTCACCCACTTGTGGGGCTCCAACCGTTTGTACGTTTCAAAAAACTCCTGAATCTCCCTGAGCAGGTGCGGATGCACGTCCGTGATATCTTGGTAACCGTCATATCTTGCGTCACTCACCGGTACTGAGAGCACTTTGGCATCTTCGCCTTTTTCATCTTCAACAATCAAGGCTCCTATCATCCTGACTTTGACTATGCAACCCACTTCGAGCGGTTGATAGCTTAACACCATAACGTCTAACGGGTCATCGTCTGCAGCCCATGTCTGCGGGACAAAACCATACTCCACAGGAAAAACAACTGATGATGGTACTACACGGTCTAAGACAAAAGCTTCCCACTCGGAGCGATACTCATACTTGTCCCTTGAACCGCTCCTGATCTCAATGACCATGTTCAACAACACGGGCGGCTTGTCGCCTACAGGAATATCCTTCCAGAAATTCATACTCATCAACAATCAGAGGCAAAAGCCGAACTGGCTAATTTATATTTCCTCAACAACTCGTGCCCTGCACGGGAAACGCAAGCCGCTTTCTCATATCTTTGTTTAGGCCAAGAACAGATGTCTTTTTGACAGCTCGCCTTCTCTACTTTATGAACTTTGCTGGGTGTCTCTTGAATCTCTTCTTGCAGGCTAAACTGCAAAAGTGATATGTCTCCCCATCGTGGGTGATCTTGAACTTGGCTGTCTTGTCATCCATGATTGCGCCGCAAACAGGATCTTTGGGCATCTTACTTTTCTTAACCTCGATGTTAGAATGTTCGTTCTGCCTTTTATGAATAGCGGTAGGGACTGTCAAGAGAAGAGAAAGTAATACAGATCGTCGACTCATGTCAGCAGATAGAGTCGATATGAGATTGCTCAACTCCCAGATGAAAATAGAGTGTTACTCAAAACTGAAGATGTAATCAATATCTGGGCTAAGAATTCATGATTCTGAGACTTTAAAAACGAAAATGCGCAATTCGCTATCGATCCATATGCCTAAGAGGAAAAAACAAAAAACCAAACGCTATGATTGCAAACTTCCGTTGAGTAAGAGGGGCAAAATAGCCTGCAAAAGATCCAAGCCCAACAAGTTTTGTGCGACCTTCTGGCTTTTCAGTACCAGTTGTCCACACCTGGTCACATCAAATAAGTGACTTGTGAAGCAATTCGGGCACATCTGTGAGATTGCGTGCTGGCGGCCATTCTCTTTCCATAGGTTTGCGTCTTAAATCAATAGACGTAATTCTTTGGCTTCTCCGAGTTTTCCGTCTTCCCTCCGGCTGCCTCGCTGGCTTCAGCCGTCCACTTGCACCAGAGTGATACAATAGATAGAGAATGGCGAAGGATATAGAAAATGCCTAGTTCTATGCTGTGCTAGTAATAAAAAAAGAAAAAAAAGGTTTTTGAAAATCTGTAAAGATGTTAGCTTATACTCTAATATCTTCGCGGTGGTCTTCGTTTAGCATAACATTCTCGGCAGTATACTGGCCTGCTTCCGTCGGGTTTGAAGGGAACTTCGCATTCCTTTCCGCAATCAGCGCAGACTGCCTTGTGTGTCTCTTTTTCATACATTAACTCTTTCAACTCCTTACATTGGCTGTGCAGAAAATTGATTCTTACACGCTGCATCTATCCTTGGCATTCATCCTTATAAACAATTTGCTCGAACGTTCGCAAATTCAAGCAAGAACCGCGATAAATGCCCTTATCAGGCTGAATCTTCGTTCCTAAAGTGGTGGAATGGAGAAAAGGGAGGACCGGTGCGAGAGACTCGGTGACTAGTTTGTGTTTTCCTTGAAGTACTCCACTAATTTTCTGTTTTCGGCTCGACGGAGTGTCTCTGCGCATTTTCGCGGGTCCAAGTGTTTGAATTCCAAGCCGAACGTCGCCAGCAATCTTTGAACGTCTTTTGCAATGTCAGGGGAAGCGAGTATTCCTCTCACTTCGCGATCAGCTTTGCTCTTGATTGCTTCGATGTATTTGGCGAGCTGAAGCACTGCGTCTTTTCCAGCCGTTTTGCGCTTGATCTCCACGACAACAAGCCTTCCATCTTTGTCGGTGCCGTACACGTCAATGAAGCCTGGTTCAACCTTTTTTTCCCAGCTTATGATTTTGAATCCTTCCTCCAAGAGTTCAGGCTTAAGCAGCACAGCTTTCTGCATGTCCTCTTCGCTCGAATATAATGAGAATTCTGCAGCGTCCACGAGACTTAGCTCTATGACCAGCCGAATGTTCTCAAAAGAGACCCTGACGGATTCCGGGGGTTTTTGCCTCACGGCACGTATTTCCAGCGCCTGTTCTCTGCTTTGAACGTGGAAGATGACGTTGCCTCCGGGCATCCAGTTGACCGGTTCGTAACCTGTTGAACGGTGAACAAGGAGAGACCCGTCGGCTTTCACGATCAGGATGCGTTCACCAGGCTCGAGTTTTGATTTTGCTCTGCCAACGTAGTCGGCAGAGCATTTGCCGACAACAAGCAGTGTCCTGTGGTGGGAAATCGCCATTCTTGCGACGTCTTCAGCTTCTGAAGCGTTCGGTTCGACCAAGACGGTTAAATTTCTGAAACTTGACAATGCGCCTTCGCCAATAGCCTTAGAAGACTTGTGTACACATAAGATTTCTGAAGGCTCGCGATGAGTGCTTGGGACAAGAAACGAGACATCATGCGACGCTATGACGTGACCGCGCGAATTTACGATATGCGATATGCCGAGGAACAAGCTGCAAAGATTGAAGCAGCTCTCAGACACGTGGAAATCAAGGCTGACGTGGTTTTGGACGTTGGTTGCGGAACAGGCATCTTGTTCAATTACGTCGCCGACAAAGCACGGATGACTGTCGGTGTAGATGTTTCCACAAAAACTCTGCTTAAGGCAAAAGAACGGGCCAAGAATCATGCAAGCGTGCATTTGGTTTGTGCTGATGCTGACAACATGCCCCTTAGAGACAAGGTTTTCGACCGAGTCTTTGCAATCACCCTCATTCAGAACATGCCCCGTCAGACTGAAACGTTGAACGAAATCAGACGTGTGGTCAAAGACAACGCCTTGATAGTTGTCACAGGCTTAAAGAAAGTCTTCACAAGAAGCAAACTTGAACAGCTACTGAAGAACGCAGGCTTGAACATCATAGCCATGAGGAATGAGGACTTGAAGTGTTACGTGGCAGTGTGCACCAAAGCATAATATGCTATAATTTCTAGCAGCGCGTTCTAATCCTGCAAGTTTTGATTCTTCTGCGCTTTTTTACGCAGAATTCCAACGTTAGGATTCAAGTTAAGACCATATGAACAATATGTAGAATCCTTCGGAAGAGGCAAGCAATGTTTATATTAACAATTTGACCTCACAAACCTTTCCATAAGGAAGGATCACTAGTTAATGATGCCCACCGGTTCTGTATTCGGAATGCTCCATCATGATTTCTGTGACATGGAGATTGGAGGGCGTGTTGACTGATGCCGTTTCAAACGCTGAAGAAAGACACGGCGGAAGGGCTTTCATTAGAGTGGATAATGCACGTTAAGAATTACAAGCTCAACCTCGACAAAAATACGTGCGTCGGTTGCCAAATATGCAATCTAGCCTGCCCGAAAGAAGCAATCAGAATAGAAAAACAACCTAAAACCGTTGGAGAAAAAACCCAAAAGGCCAAAGTGGATATTGACCTGTCCAAATGCAACTTCTGTGGAATATGCGACATTTTGTGCCCGTACGGGGCGATCACCGTAACTGTAGACGGAAAACACCTCCTCTCAGTTCTGGACAAGGAAAGCTTTCCTCAATTGATCCGCGACATCAAAGCTGATGCAAGCAATTTTCCCATGAATCGTGACAAGAGCGAAGGTGTCTGTCCGATTAACCTGATTAAAGTCCACTATTCGACCGCTGAAGGAAAACCGGTGGAAGATCCCTGTTTTCTGAATGAATCTGAACAGCATGCGCTCAGGATGAAGGTTGAAGTTGACAAAGAACATTGTCCATGCTGCGGGATATGCGAAGCAAAGCTTCCACAGGGCGCAATGCACGTGCGAAGGATACTTTCAGGGAAGCTTGCCATCAAACGTGAAAATTGTCCCGAAGGATGCACAGACTGTCTAGATGTCTGTCCGATTACAGGTGCACTCTACCTTTCCGACGGTGACAAGAAGGTACACGAAAACGAAATGTTCTGCGTCTACTGCGGAGCCTGCAAGATCGTTTGCCCTGTTGACAAAGCCCTTGATTTTAAGCGAACGCGCATCAACCATACGCCCGTCCGTTCAGGAGCTTGGAACAAGGCTCTGGAACGACTGACTTCGCCCACCGACATGACTAAAGAACTGAAAGCCAAGCGTTCTCTGAAGACAAGAGAATCCGTGAAAAAGAGAATGGGCCTGAAGGAGGAACAACATGTCTAAAAAGACCAGAAAGAGCGTGGACACTGCCAAGAAAAAAACAAAACCCAAACAAAAGAAAACTAGACCCACAACTGAAGGCCCCCGAATCGGGGTCTTTGTCTGTCAATGCGGTTCAAACATAGCCTCGATAATAGATGTGGATGCTCTAACAAAGTATGCCCAGACTCTGCCCAACGTGGTACATGCAGAGAACATGAATTATCCCTGCAGCCGTCAAGGTCAGGACGACATCATCGCCGCCATAAAGAACAACAAGCTGGACCGTGTCGTTGTCGCTGGTTGTTCACCGAGGCTTTACGAACCGACCTTTCAAAGCTGCGTGTCCAGAGCAGAGCTTAATCCATGGCTTTTTGAGATGGCGAACATCCGAGAGTTCGCATCCTACTGTCACCAAACCACGCCTAAAGAGGCCAATGAAAAGGCAAAAGACACGGTCAGAATGGCCGTTGCCAAAGCAAGACTTCTCGAACCATTAAAGCCAATAGAATTGCCCGTGACAAAGAAGGTCATGGTCATCGGCGGAGGAATCGCGGGAATCAACGCAGCCCTAGACCTGGCCGACATGGGTTTCAAGGTCTACATGGTTGAAAAGACCGAAACCATAGGCGGCGTCATGGCACTGCTGGACAAGACGTTTCCAACACTTGACTGCAGCATATGCATCGAAGGTCCCAAAATGGTTGACGTTGGCAGGCATCCCAACATTGAAATAATCTCCTATGCTGACGTTTTGAAAGTCGACGGGTACGTTGGCAACTTCAAGGTGAAAATCCGGAAAAACCCCCGCTATGTCATAGCTGCAAACTGCACTGGCTGCGGTGAATGCAGAGACGCCTGCCCAATAGAATACCCCAACTATGCAGACATGTATCTTGGCGCGAGGAAGGCGATATCCCTCCCGTTTGGCCAAGCTGTCCCGCTTACGCACACCATTAACCGCGACTATTGTATTGAATGTTACAAGTGTGTTGACGCCTGCGGGGCTCGTGAGGCAATAAACTTTGACCAGAAGCCTGAAGAGATCGAGGTTAACGTGGGGGCGATAGTTGTAACCGTTGGCTACGGCATGTATGATCCCAAGGATTTGGCTTGGACTGGCTACGGCAAGTTCTCGAACGTTTTCACGGCAATGGAGTTCGAGAGGCTTATACTTGCAGCTGGTCCAACAGGAGGGAAAGTAATTCGGGCTTCGGATGGACAGAAGCCTCATTCCGTTGCGTTCATGCAATGCGTAGGCTCTCGTGACATCAACAGATACGAGTACTGCTCAGGCTTCTGCTGCATGTACACTCTGAAACATTCAGTCATGCTTAAGGAGAAGTACAGGGATGCCATCGAGGTTTACGTGTTCTACAACGACATGAGAAGCAACTTCAAGGGCTACGAGGAGTTCTTCAACAGGGCCCAGAAATCCGGAGTCAAATTCATCAGAGTCAAGCTTGAGAACCGAAAGATAACTGAGGACCCGCAAACCAAAAACCTCACAGTCTGCGGTGAAACTGAAGACGGCAAACCCGTCTCTGTAGAGGCAGAAATGGTCGTGCTTGCAAACGCGGCCATTCCATCACAGGCAGCGGCCGAACTGGCAAAAATCCTCAAGATACCCTTGGACAAGGACGGATTCTTCGCTGAATGTCAACCCAAAATCAGGCCAACTGACACTGAGGTTTCAGGCATATTCTTGGCAGGTGCATGTCAAGGCCTAAAAGACATTCCTTACAGCGTTGCTCAAGGAAGCGCTGCAGCAGCTCAAGCCGCCGCTGCTCTGAGCAAGGGCTCATGGACGGTTGAGCCACTGGTTGCAAAAGTGAATGATGAGCTGTGCAGTGGCTGCAGGGTATGCGAATCAGCCTGTGGCTACAACGCGATTAACGTTGAAAAAGTCGGGGACAAATCCATAGCCAAAGTCACTGAAGGCCTCTGCCGGGGCTGTGGAATCTGCAGTTCTGCCTGTCCAATGGACGCTATCACCATGCCGAACTATTCGGATTGCCAGATTGTGGCCCAAATTCAGGCAGTCATGAAGAGGGAGTTGAAAAAACATGACTGAGCAATCTAGTCCAACTCTCTTGACAAAAGCAGAGGAACCTCGCATCGGCGTTTTCGTGTGTTACTGTGGTCTCAACATTGCTGGCACCGTAGATGTTGAGGACGTGGCCGAGTACGCCCGCAAACTCCCAAACGTGGTCTACGTTAAGACAAACCGTTACACCTGTGCTGATCCAGGCCAGGAAGAAATCCGAAAGGGCATAAGAGAACACAAGTTGAACCGTGTTGTGGTTGCTGCATGTTCGCCCAGGATGCATGAACCCACCTTTCGCAGAACTGTGTCCGAAGCTGGGCTAAACCCTTTCGTCTATGAAATGGCCAACATCCGCGAGTTTTCTTCGTGGTGCCATCAGAATGCGCCCAAAGAGGCGACCGAAAAAGCCAAAGAACTCGTCAAGATGGCGGTTGCAAAAGTTAGGCTTCTTGAACCACTGGACGTCATCGAGGTTCCAGTGACCAATAAGGCACTAGTCGTAGGTGCAGGCGTTGCCGGCGCAAGCGCAGCCCTTGACCTTGCAGAAATTGGTTATCAAGTCTACCTAGTTGACCGAGCTGAAATTATAGGCGGTCACATGGCTCAACTCGGCAAGAGCTTTCCAGTCTTCGAATGTTCAAACTGTCCGCAGCAGATTCACTGTCCGAGGTTCTCATGTGTTGCCACAAGGATCGGCGCCGCGGCCGTTCATCCAAAAATCAAACTGCTTGCGTACACGGATGTTAAACACGTTGAAGGCGTCATAGGAAGCTACAAGGCGACAATTGCAAGAAGGCCGAGGTTCGTTGACGAAGACAAGTGCATAAGCTGCGGCAAATGCTCCGAGGTATGTCCGGTTGAAGCGCCGAACAAGTTTGATGCTGGGATGAGGAAACGCAAAGCTATCTACCTGCCATTCCCTTATGCCACGCCCAACACTTACACGATTGACAAAGAAACGTGTTTGTACTTCAAAGACGGGAGCTGCAGGAAATGTCAAGAAATCTGTCCCGTAGGTGCTGTGGATTTTAAGCAAGAGCCCTCAGAAGAGAAACTTGAAGTCGGCTGCATGGTGGTAGCAACAGGGTACGATATCTATGAGCCATACGATCTGCCAAACTATGCCTTCGGCAAACACAAGGACGTCATAACAGCCTTGCAGCTTGAGAGAATTATAGACACAAACACCCAGATTATTGGAGAGCTTCGGAAACCTTCAGACGGCAAAATGCCTGAGAGCATCACATACATACAATGCGTCGGTTCCAGAGACGTGAACAAGTTCGAGTATTGCTCAGGCTTCTGTTGCATGCTCACACTCAAGAGCGCCGTCTTCCTCAAAGAAAAATACGACGACAAACTGAAAATCAACGTGTTGTACACGGACATGCGTGCCAACAGAAAAGGGTACGAGGAACTGTTCAGGAAAGCTCAGCAGCTAGGCATCAACTTCGTTCGCGTCAAACTAACAAACAGGAACGTGAGTGAAAATCCAGAAACAAAAAAACTCGTAGTCTGCGCTGAAAAAGAAAACGGCACACCTGTCGAAGTCGAAAGCGATATGGTCGTTCTAGCAACGGCCGCAATGCCGAGCCAAGGCTCAGAAGAAGTTGCCAGGGTTTTCAACATCAGCCGTGGGAGTGACGGGTTCTTCATGGAAAGCCATCCAAAACTGAAGCCCATAGATACGCCGTCAGACGGTGTCTTCGTCGCAGGAGGATGCCAAGGACCAAAGGATGTTCCCTACAGCGTTTCTCAAGGCATGGGGACGGCGGCAAGGGCAGCAACAATCCTTTCCAAACCGACTTACAAAATCCAGCCTATAGTGGCGTTGGTTGACCCTGCAAGATGCCGCAACACCAAAGTGAAATGCGGCCTCTGCGCCAAGGCCTGCCCATACAGCGCTATTATAGCACCCGAAGGCCAAGTTGCACAGACGATGAGCGCAATGTGTCACGGCTGTGGCACATGCGTCGCCGAATGCCCAGCCGACGCGATAACTCAAAAGCACTTCACGGACGCGCAAATAATGTCTCAAATAAGAGCCGCGTTGGAGACGAACCCGGAGGGCAAGATATTGGCGTTCCTGTGCAACTGGTGCAGCTACGCTGGCGCAGACCTCGCGGGAACGAGTAGGTTTGAATATCCTTCTATAATAAGGCCTATCAGGGTCATGTGTTCAGGAAGAGTCGATCGAGACTTCGTCCTTGAAGCTTTCAGGCTTGGCGCGGGCATGGTCATGGTTGGCGCGTGCCATCTTCCGTACGACTGTCACTACATCAGCGGGAACTACAAGATGAAGGCCCGAATGGATGCATTGGCGCCGATGCTGCAGAAACTCGGCATGAGTCCAGAGAGACTACGTGTAGAATATGTCTCAGCGGCTGAAGGCATCAAATTCGCAGAAGTCGTGAAGGAAATAGCTGGGCAAATGCAGGCGCTAGGCAAGGACAAGATACAAGCAGAAAACGCCAAGATGCGTCCGTTGCTGGAGAACATGCTGAAAAGGAAAGAACAAAGATAGTCCCTCGTGGACCAAGCGCCATGTTTGTATAGCACAGTGGGAAATTGGTAACGAGCGGCAAACGCCTTCTCCCAGCCAGCAAAAGGAAAGGATGCAATCTAGCTAGCACGCATGAGTCATCATGGCTTCAGCTTAGCGCGTGCTATGCCTGTCTTCAACTAAGAAGCGTTTCACCAGCAGCTGAAGATCGCCCGCGCTAAAAGACAGGCAAAACAACTTTGGTGAGGCTGAGAAATCCTCAGGTCAAAGGCTACAGGGCGGCAAGAAAGCCTGCCTAGAAGACATCGGACTCAATCAGGTGAACTAGGATGGCACGAGTAAAATGTCGCTCACGTGCTCGTTCCGAAATTGGCTAAAATTCGTTCGTGTTCCAGGGGAGCTGGAATTACAAAACGGAAAACGAAGTTTTGATGACCTCAGAAAAGGAAAAGTGAAGCTTACGCTCGTGAATCGCTTAATATACCATCCAGTTAAAGTCTCAAGAAGCCCGCGGAGGCTGAAACAAAGTTTCACAAAACTTAAAAGCATCTGCAAAGCTCTGTCGATTGAAGGGAGAAGCAGCCTGTCAATGTAGCACGACTGGCTTTTGCCGCACAGGGATGAGAAGCCGATAAGCCGGATTCTCTGATGACTTCGCTTCTCCTTCCAAGGCACGATGGGAGAAAGGAAGAAGGTTTGGAAAATGAAGAGAAGAACAGTCGTCAGTTCAGTATTGGTTCTGTTGTTTTTGGTCTCTGTGTTCCGAACGAGCATTTCGTCTGGAACAGCCGATTCTCATGGTACATCCGGTTTTCCTGTATCACGGTCTGTACTTCATGAAGATTCAACCGATTTGAGTTCGAGTGAGCCAATGCCCGAGCTGTGCTGGACCCAAGGAGATTCCTTTCCAGTGGTTAACGGGTGCGTCATGTTTCCGACACAGCCTCCGTCGGCACTCACCCCAACGGGTGTTGATACCCATTGGTATGCTGGGAGCCAGTATCCTTCGTCCGAACCCAATCGGAATGCACGCACCATTAACATGAGTATTGCGATTCCCTCTTCTGCGCCTCGACCAGAGGAGTTCTATTACGTGCTGCTTTCAGCCTTTGATGATAACGGAAGCTACGATCAGATCGGGTTTGCCAATGCTTATGGCACTTGGGGACTAACCTATTCATGGACAACTGGCCGCACGCTAAATAACCTAACCTATCATTTTTCAGCGAATGCTATGGCTTTGTCCTTAGGAGTCACATACACATTCTGCATCACGACCCAAAGCTCTTTCACCTATTTCATTGCATACCAGGGTTCCAATCAGGTTTGGTCCCTAGCCGCACCCACAGGGGGGAGCTACCTAGTATTGTCTGACTTCTACAGTGGATACTATGACTATACGGACTATGAAGAAGTCTGGACGACAGCCACTCCTGGAGGCTCTCCGGCTTTTGACTTCTACTTCTACAACAACTATGCGGTATTGACTGACGGCAGTAGCTTTGTCACAACTTGGACTCCGATGTACAGTTGGGATGCGCCTTTCGCGCTACCAAACGACGTAGCCGCAATAATAAGCGGCAACTCTGTACTTGTGAAGAACCCTGGCGAACAATGGCCTATGTTTCACCATGACCTGTGGCACAACGGATATTCCACATCACCGGCGCCAAACACAAGCCAAACTCTCTGGAACTACACAACAGGCAGCTACGTGTATTCTTCTCCTGCTGTTGTTGGTGGTGTCGTCTACGTGGGCTCAGACAACGGCAATGTTTATGCTTTGAACGCCACGACGGGCGCGCAGGTATGGAGCTTCACGACCGGCTGGGCCGTGGATTCTTCTCCTGCTGTTGTTGGTGGTGTCGTCTATGTGGGCTCAGACAACGGCAATGTTTATGCTTTGAACGCCATGACGGGCGCGCAGGTATGGAGCTTCACGACCGGCTGGGCCGTGGATTCTTCTCCTGCTGTTGTTGGTGGTGTCGTCTATGTGGGCTCGATGGACGACAATGTTTATGCTTTGAACGCCATGACGGGCGCGTTCGTATGGAGCTACACAACAGGCGGTGAGGTGTTCTCTTCTCCTGCTGTTGTTGGTGGTGTCGTCTACGTGGGCTCGTATGACGACAATGTTTATGCTTTGAACGCCATGACGGGCGCGCAGGTATGGAGTCACACAACAGGCGATTTGGTGGATTCTTCTCCTGCTGTTGTTGGTGGTGTCGTCTACGTGGGCTCATGGGACCGCAATGTTTATGCTTTGAACGCCACGACGGGCGCGCAGGTATGGAGCTTCACGACCGGCTGGGCCGTGCGTTCTTCTCCTGCTGTTGTTGGTGGTGTCGTCTACGTGGGATCAGATGACAACAAGACTTACGCTTTGAACGCCATGACGGGCGCGCAGGTATGGAGTCACACAACAGGCGATTTGGTGGATTCTTCTCCTGCTGTTGCTGGTGGCGTCGTCTATATTGGCTCACACGACGGCAATGTTTATGCTTTGAACGCCACGACGGGCACACAGGTATGGAGCCACACAACAGGCGGTGGGGTGTGGTCTTCTCCTGCTGTTGTTGGTGGTGTCGTCTATGTGGGCTCATATGACGGCAAGGTTTACGCTTTTGGTGTTGGTGTTGATTGGTGGCCGATGTTTCACCACGACCTGACGCACACCGGATATTCCACTTCAACGGCGCCAAACACAAACCAAATTCTCTGGAGCTACACAACAGGCAATAGTGTGGACTCTTCTGTTGCTGTTGTCGACGACATGGTTTTCGCAGCTTCCTCCGACGGATATGTTTATGCCATAAACATTGCTACGGGGAGTTTAACATGGCGGCAGTATTACGGAGGGTTTGCACAATCGTCTCCCGCTGTTCATAACGGCAGGGTGTTCGTAGGTAATGACTATGGCGAAGTCTATGCCCTAGATGCCACTACTGGTGTTACAATATGGAAATACACCACGTCCGGGATGGTACGTTCCCCTGCTGCGGTTTCTGATGGCAAAGTCTTCATAGGCTCGTATGACAAGAAGCTCTACGCTCTGGACGAAAACTCTGGAGCACTGATATGGAGTTATGCCACAGGAGGTATTATAGCTTCATCATCTCCAGCTGTTGCCGATGGTAAGGTATACGTAGGTTCAGACGACGGAAACATTTATTGTTTGAACGAAGTCACCGGATCCCTAGTATGGAAATACGCAACAGGGTGGGCCGTACGTTCTTCTGCCGCCTTTGCTGATGGCAAAATCTTCATACGAGGTGCAAGCCTATTTGCCCTTGACGCGTCTTCAGGAATACTCTTATGGAGTCACTATATTGGCGGGGGAGGAAGCGACCTTGTGTCTTCTCCTGCTGTTGCCTACAGCAAAGTGTTCGTTGGCTCAGAAAACTACCAAGTTTACGCCTTGGATGAAACCACTGGTGCTCTGGCATGGACTTACTCGGCCAATTACGGTGTAACTTCATCTCCAGCTGTTGCCGATAGTAAGGTCTTCGTGGGCTCACAGGACGGCAAGGTTTACGCTTTGAACGCAGCAACGGGCACAAAGATATGGAACTACACGACCGGCGGCTCTGTGGTGTCTTCTCCTGCCGTGGTTAACGGGGTAGTTTACGTAGGATCATATGATGGCAAGATCTATGCTTTCGGTCCGAGCCCGCTTGTCACCGTGTCTATTTCGCCTACGTCGGTTACTATGGATGTTGGCCAGTCTCAACTCTTTACGTCGAGCGTCACGGGCGGTACTGCGCCGTATACTTATCAGTGGTATCTTAATGGTGCTCCTGTTTCTGGCGCTACTAAGCCGACTTGGACGTTCACGCCGACCTCCGCAGGTTCTGTCACCGTCTACCTAACAGTCACAGACTCAGCAAGCGCTGTTGCAACGTCCAATATTGTCTCGGTCACGGTGAACGGGCCACTTTCAATCACTGTGGCGCCCAGCTCCGCCACTATAGGCACAGGGCAATCGCAGTTATTCACTTCCACAGTCTCTGGAGGAACTTCTCCGTTCGCGTACCAATGGTACCTGAACGGCGCAGCAGTTCCAAGCGCCACCAGTTCCACGTGGACGTTTACACCGAGTTCTAAAGGTTCCTACAGCATCTACGCCAACGTAACCGACAATGCTGGTTTCACAGCAAAGTCTAACATCGCAACACTTTCCGTCACCGCAGTCTCCGTCACGATCTCACCTACCTCGGTCACTCTGAATGTTGGTCAGTCTCAGCTTTTTACTTCAAGCGTCTCTGGCGGAGCGTCTCCCTACTCCTATCAGTGGTCTTTGAATGGTGCTTCGGTTTTGGGCGCGACTTCTAGCAGCTGGGCTTTCCCTCCACCATCCGCAGGCTCTTACACGATCTACGTGAAAGTCAGCGACGCCGTCGGAGGGCAAGCAACGTCTAACACTGCGAGTGCGATTGTAACAGTTAACGGTCAGATTTCTGGCTCGCCCAGTGGCGGCGGCATAGGGCGCTGCCGTTGGCTGTAGACTGGTCGCCGATGTTTCACCACGACCTATATGGTGTTCTCTTCTCCTGCTGTTTCTGGTGGTATAGTCTATGTGGACTCACTTGAAGGCAATGTTATCGCTTTGAATGCTTCCACGGGTGCCCTCATATGGAACTACACAACAGCCGATGTTGTGTTCTCTTCTCCTGCTGTTGTCGGTGGTGTCGTCTACGTGGGCTCAGATGACGGCAAGGTTTACGCTTTTGGTGTTCACGATGTAGCCGTCACCAATGTTGCGTCTAGGACTGTGGTTGGTCAAGGCTTCAACGCCAGCATAAACGTTACAGTGGCAAATCAAGGCGGCTACTCTGAAACCTGCAAAATCACGGTCTACGCCAACGCCACCATCGTAGGATCACAGAACATTACGGTGTCAGCTGGAGACTCCTTAGCAGTCACGTTCACCTGGAACACTTCGGGCTGCCTTGCTTACGACAATTACACCATTAGCGCCTACGATTCGCCCGTGGCTGGCGAGATGAACACGGCAAACAACAACTGCACTGGTGGATGCGTAATAGTCACTAAACCAGGCGACATCAACGGAGACTTCAAGGTCGACCTCAAAGACCTAGTCAAACTGACAAACGCCTACGGCTCCAAGCCTGGCGACGCCAACTGGAACCAGAACGCGGACATAGACGGCAACGGCACAGTCGGCCTGTCAGACCTCGTCATACTGGCCCAGCATTATGGACAATAATACCCATAATCCTAGTTTTGTGTATTATCAGATCAGCTTACTCTTCGCTCTTGTCGGTCTTTCCAGTATTCTCTCGTTCGCAAGTACTGGATTTTCGCTTTCAGCAGATCCATGAAGAAATCGTCGTCTCTGGGATGCATTTTTCCGAGAATTCTGGAGGCTGTTTCCGGCCCTACACCTTTCACTTCCAACGCTACGACTGCTTTCTTCCCGTAGCTCAGTACCAGGTCTGCTGTGCGTCTTGCCTGAGTCAGTTCCTTGAGTTCTTCCTCGGAAACCTCTTTTCCTTCGCGCCTTTTCTTCAACACTTCGTACACGTGTTCGGCGTCTTGGCTTGGGTATAGAGGTGCCAAGAGTTTTGAACCGCATTTTCGGCACACGGGCTGCTCTTGCAGATCTCTTATTCTCTCTTCCTCAGCCCATTGACCGCAAGACATGCACAGCAGCGACGCTGTTCTAGCGTCTATTGCCTTTTTCATTCTGTCTATGTTGCTCAGCAACAATCTTTCAGGAGCCATCAGCTCTGACATGTCAGAGAACTTTGCAAGCATGTGATAGGCCAATGGTGTGGGTTTCTCTTGGCTAAACGCTGTGCTGACTTTGATTCTACCATTGCTCACGGCGCGCATGATCTCTTTGGCTTTTTTGATGTCTACTTTTTCAATCATGGCTTCGCGTAACGTTTCATCGAGGATGGGTGTGTTCATGAATCGTTTGGGTAGCTGACTTAGCCGTTCGTAGCTCATGGTCTTCCCGCGTGGGAGGGCCCCGAACCGTTCGGCGACGAACTTCATTTTGTACGAAAACGGAAACTTCGACTCCAAGTATGCTTCAAAAGCCTGTTCGGTCTCTTGACTTGTAAGGCTGAACAGACGTGCACAAGCATTCTCCAATTCTTGTCGGGTTAGCTTCCTGGGCGTCTCAATCAGTATGTGATAACCATCATTCCACCAGCCCACGATGATTTCCCTGTTAGAAAGGACGGAGTCGAAGATACAGCCCAACGTGCGATTCACCATTTCGCCGAAGCATGCGTGAACTATCAAAAACTTGTCAAAACCTTCAACGACGATGTGCTTGTCGGTTGGCAACGGTGCCCTCTGCTTGAGGTGCTCTTCAACTTCCTGAACTGTGCTCAACAGCGTAGACTTGTCCGTTGAAAACTTTTCCGCGAGATCCTCTGCCGCGGCCTCAGCTTTTCCAGTTTCCTTCAATGCTTTCGCGATTCTTTCTCGAAGCTGTCCAGTTTCCCGAGCAAGCTCGAATGGAACGGGCAACATCTCACCGTCCCAGCCCGGAACCGCCGCCAAAGGATCTTCCGAAGGCACGACGTAGACCGTTCCAGTTTCCTCTTCAATCTGAACTATTCGCCAGACTTGGCCTTTAACGATGAAATTCAAGCCCACACGGGCTTTTAGCGCCATGAACTCGTCGCCTAAGCTGCCGATTTTCCTGTCCGAAATCACGTTGACAATCGGGTAGCGTCTTTCGTCAGGAATCATCGACAGGTTCTCGTAGTAGTACTTTCGGCTGTTTCGGCCTTTCCTCAAACCCTTGCCTTCCTCGTCGATCCTTACTTCTCCCAGACGTTCTAAAAAACATACTACGTCCCAAAGAAGGTTCTGCGTAAGCTTTCGGTAGGGGTAGGCCCGCCGCAGCAAAGCTAGAAGCTCCTTCGAGTTCACCGTTTCCTTGTCCATTAGGATTCCGACGATTTGGTGCGCCAGAACGTCCAACGCGTTTTTCTGGATGAGAACATGTTCAAGCCTGCCCGCTTGAGCGTTTCTCGTTGCTGCAACAGATTCAAGAGTGTCGTCTGGAAAGGCTGTGATGATGACGCCTTCGGAAACCATGTCTAAACGATGGCCGCTGCGTCCCACTCTTTGGATTAGGCTGCTAACCTGCCTTGGCGAGAGATACTGTATGACGAGGTCAACGTGGCCTATGTCGATTCCAAGCTCCAAAGTGCTCGTGCAGACGATTGCCTTCAGGCCGCCGGTTTTAAACTCATCCTCAATCTGGGCGCGTTCTTCCTTTGACAGAGAACCGTGGTGCACGGCAATGTCCTTTCGTCCGAGTTGATTGAATCTGTAGCCCAGCATCTCGGCAACTGTTCTGCTGTTGACAAAAATCAGGGTTGACTCGTGACTGTCGACGAGCTCCTTCACGCGTCTAATCCTTGCAGCCGCTTCCGGCGACGTGTTGAGCGTCCTTGCTAAGTCATAATCTGACTCTACAGGAACGGGGTTCTCGACGTGATAGCGGTAGCCCTTGGGCAAAACGGCTTCTACTATCCTGACGCTTCTCTCAGCTCCAGCGAGAAACTGCGCAACTTCATCCGGATTCCCTACCGTGGCTGACAAGCCAATCCTCTGAAACTCCATACCCACAACCTCGCGCAACCTCTCCAGTGCAATTGCGAGCTGAACCCCACGTTTGCTGGAAGCGAGTTCGTGCACTTCGTCCACTACGACGTACTGCACACTTCGCAAGTGTTGCCTCATGCGCGAACCTGGAAGAATTGCTTGAAGAGTCTCAGGCGTCGTGACAAGCATGTCGGGAGGGAAGATCGCCTGCCTCCTCCTGAGCTTCAACTCAGTGTCTCCATGCCTGACTTCGATTGAAATACTGAGCCTAGAAGACCAGAATGACAATCGCTTCAGAAGGTCACGGTTCAAGGCCCTCATAGGCGTAACGTAGATAACGGCTATCCCCTTTCTCGGCGTCTGCTGAACAAGCTTGGAGAAGATGGGAAGAAGAACCGCCTCGGTTTTTCCACTCCCTGTAGGCGCAAGCAGAAGCACGTTCTCCCCGGCTAGGATGGGTGAGGCTGCCATTTTCTGGGGCAGAGTCGCTTCTGAGAAGCCCAGTTCGGTTAGAGCGGAGCGTACTGGTTTTGCGAATAAGTCGAAAACACCAGATTTCGAGGATTCTTCACCCATTTCTTCCAAGCCACAGGGACGTTTTGCAAATTTTTTTCTTCACGGTGATGAGAGCAGATACGAAAATACAAGCCCTGCTTCTTCCCGATACCCGATTGAAGCTTTCTCCTTAAATCTTCCTTTGGAGAGTAGGTTGCCGAGCTCTTCTGTTAAAACCTCTCTTCTGGTACAGAAGATGACCTCGCTCATGTCGTTTGCCCACACGGTCAACCCTCTTGTTTTTCCCTTGTGAAGCAAGTGAAGGAACGAGTCTTCTTCGCCCAGCTGCAGCAATGCTATCGCGCCTGAACCCTGCAGGGCGCAGAAGAAGGAGTACAATGCTTCTGTAACCTCTTCTTTCTCGCTCAGCGTCTCCTCAAAAAAGTGTGGAATCACCTCTGAGTCGACGAGTTCAAACTTTTCCGATTCAAAAACGTGCGCGCCGCCCAACGCCTCTCTAATCTCCTTGTAGTTCTCAACCTTCCCGTTGTGAACTGAGACAACGGTCAAGTTCGGTTCCCTTTCGACAACGTATGGTTGCGCGGTCTCCTTGTACTTCGCCGTTTTCATAAACTCTGGGCTGGGCATCCGCACATGGCTAATCAACACAGAAGCCCTGTCAACCTTCACCATCTCCGCCAATTTTCTGGCAGGAGAGTCATCGACCTTTCCGACCTTTTCAACCAGAACATTACCGTCCTCCAGAAGCAAAGCCGCGCCCGCCCCGTAGCCCCCAAGGGGAAGCGGTTCCTGAGGGTACTGATGAACCTCTAGTTTCTCAAGAACTCTGAAGACTCTGGCCATGCGCAAGGGCTTCTTTAGGCAAAATCCAAATATGCCGCACATTTCTGTTTTCCACCCGAGTTTATGCCTCTCTCAAGGACTCTTCTAAGTCAGTCAAAACTAAACTTAGGTTACCTCCTGCGTAACCTGCGTACGTGTAGAATAGTTTAAACATTTATCGTGCATTATCCCGCCACTATGTTGACTAAGTATAGTAATAGCGAAAAAATAAAAGGTTTCTTGCCCGTTGGCGGCGAAAAGTATAGCAAAACCAGATTTTCCCGCGCTATTGTACATCCTTGCCATCTAATGCGGTCTTACCCTTACTAACGTGAAGAAGGCTTCGGTCCGGTTGCTACAGCTCCCTGCCGTCCATTGAGTGGGCGATAGAAGAGTAGGGATTATGGGTAGTGTTGTCTGTAGTGCTGGGCCAGTGTGACGAGACCTGATAGCCCTACTGCTCCGTTGCCGTCTATGTCGGCGTTGGGGTTCCAGCGCGCGCGCTTTTTTGTGGAACTACAGGAAGCGGGTCTAGGAATTCCTGTGCATCAAATGCGATTCGCTTTGCGCTAAGCGCACGCAAGTGTAAGAAAGAATCAGTCGGACCAAAACCTTGAAATCGTCTCGTGAGTAACATTGCTTGGACGATGAGGTCATCGAGGTACGGAGACGCTGTTGGCGAATGATCGCTTTTTCCGCTGCTGAGTCCAAAAATACATGAAAGTCGCTGTTAGCTGAAACCATCTATTAAGAGAGGGACAGAGTGCCAAAACTTTGGTGCTGTGGGAACAAAGAAAAGGGAGAAGGAGAGAAGGTTAACGTTCTGGCGGTCCGCTAATGTAGGCCCAAACGCTTACCAGTACCAGTGTTAGACAGGCTCCGGCAAACCCCGCCATCAGGTATTGTGCGCTCAGAACCGCTGGCAAGACAGATCCGAGCCAGGGAATTACGTATGTTCCTGCCAAGTCTGCAATCATTCCACCAAAGAATCCCAGGATGGCCACAAAGACGAAAATTTTTAACCTTTCACCCATTTGATTCACCTTTTTGGATAGGAATTAATTCAAGCCTCTTTTTAGTCTAACTTACACGTTTATGTCTATTCTCGGAAAACCTCGAACATGCTCTTTTAGTTGGAAAATTAAAGCTCAAAACTGTTTCGGATGGGACATATAGCTCTACGTATATGCAGGCATGTTTTCACCATGTTAACAATGTATAAGATTCTTCCCCGCGACCTTTGGTCTCTGGAGGTAATTAACTTGTCAGAAAGGTTTAGCAAAAAATGGGAAACAAGAAGAGAAGAGCAACCCCTCACAAACCGCGTGATAGAGGCAGTTAGGCCACCTGGCCCATTGAAGCCCCGCCTAGACTTCGCCGTTCGACGCATTGAACTGCAGGTTCAGAAATTGGACCAAGCCACGGACAGATTCGGACAAAGGGACAAGACGATATTCGCAAGAATAGTAGATGCATACACCAAGCATGACACCGCGCGAGCAAACGTTTTTGCCAACGAGCTGGCTGAGATACGCAAGATGGAAAAGCTCATCATAAACGCAAGGCTTGCACTCGAACAGATCGTGTTAAGATTACGCACCGTATCAGAACTCGGAGACGTAGTGTCAACATTAGGCCCCGCAGTAGGAGTCTTGAGATCCGTCAAGGCTGGACTCGTAAGCGTTTTCCCTGAAGCAGAGAGCGAACTTGGCGAAATCGGCAACATGCTGAGCGGAATAATGATGGAAGCAGGAACAGGCTCAGGAATGACGTTGAACTTTGACAACGTGAACGAAGATGCAGGCAAAATTCTCACAGAGGCAGCAACGGTCGCAGAACAAAGAGTTAAAGAGAAGTTCCCAGACCTGCCACCAGGAATCCCCGGACTACCAACGACTCCAGTAGGCGAAAAATCCTCAACGGAAACTTCGTAAACATAGGGGATGAAAAGGATGTCACAAAACCCCAACCTTTTTCTTTCTGTAGGAAAACAGATCAACGACGAGTACGGACGTGCGATAGGTAAGATAGCCTCTTTTGCAGTGACCCCGAGTGGAAAATTCGACAGTGTCTTTATCGCGCTGGGCGATGGAAGATTTCTGAAGCGATGTGTGGATAACGTGAAGTTCGACGGTTCTGAAGTAACCCTCGTCTCTAACATTAAAGCTCAGGCAGGCATGCTCAACGATCAGATACCCCTCATTTGGCGCAAGGATCAGGCCCTCAAGGACCTCTCTGAGAAGAAGAAGATATCAAAGGAACTCTACGCAGAGCTGCACAGCAGCTTCGATGGCGTTCTAACTCAGCTCAAGAGTGAAGCACAGACTCTGAGAGAAGAAATAGAAGACGAAATTGCAGAATGCAACGAAGAAACGAAGGCCCTAAACTATGCTTTGGTCAACCTCGAAATCGAACACGAAATAGGAAAAGTCGACAACCAATACTACGAAACCGCCTTTTCGATGATTCAAGAAAGCATCAAACGAGTCCATATGAAGAAGACCGACTTGGAACTGACGACCAGCAAGCTTTCCAGCATCCTGTTGGGTGACACTTCGAAACCCTTTGAACAGACGAAAGGCAAGATCCCTGAACCGCCTAGACCGCTTGCATCCGAGCTTCCAGAACCGCCAGTAGTTGTTTACGTGAAGGAAATCGGAAAAACCGGAATATAGGTTGGAACGAGTGAGTAGCGGGCGGAGGGAAGAATTATCAAAGGACTTATCCATTCGAGCCCCCCACCTCTCCGTGAAACAGCTGTCAAGTCAATACAGGTGCTGAGGGTCCAGCAGGGCAGGCTTGGACAGGCGAGTTACAGGCTTAAAGAGAGAGACAAGATCCTTTTTCAGACGTGCGTTGGGGCTTTCAAAGCGAATAACAAAGATCGTGCGGCAATCTGCGCCAACGAAATCGCGGAAGTGCGGAAGATCATTAGTTTCCTCTACAACGTAGAGCTGGCGATCGAACGGGTAATCCTCAGGCTTGAGACCATAAGAGAACTGAGTGACATAGTCATCGATCTCAAACCTGCAGTGAAGCTTCTCCAGAATGTCTCACAAGAGCTGTTTCAATTCTTGCCTGATGTCTCATCCGAACTGAGCAGAGTCAACGACACGATAAGCGAGACACTTTACTCAACAAAGCTAACGGCTGACGAATCAATGATTCCCGTAGACCGGAAGACACCTGGCGGCGAAGAAGTGTTAAGCCAAGTCTCAAGCTTTCTCGAACAAAGAATTTCCCAAAAGCTGCCCGAGCCGCCCGTTACTCAGAAAATCCCAGAAAGTGAAAAGGTAACGTTGGAAGAGATGCTTGCGTTAGCGAGCAACTCGTCGGAAAAGAAGATCAGCAAAGTCTCCGAAGAATCTGGAAGAGACTCTTCTCAAACCCTCATTTCTTACAAGAAATCCGAAATCAAGGAAATCTCCTTGAAAGTTGAAAATTCTCAGTTAGAGGATGTTCTTCTCGATTACGTCAGGAAGAGCAACGGCCAAATCGATATGGAACGTTGCTCGGTTGACTTGGAAACCTCAAACGAGGATATCGAGAGGGCCCTAGAGAGTCTGGGGTCGAAAGGAAAAATAAAAATTGAATTGAAAGCTGGAGAATGAAAGTTATGAGCGCATCTCAAGAGCTTGAGAAGTCTGCAACCACCTTCGCCTCAGAAGCAGTTCGCCTAGACAAGCAGGGAGCAAAGGGAATGGCCATAACCACGTACCAAAAAGCCATAGAAAGCCTCCTGCAACTCGTCCAACTCTACCCAGAATACAGCCTGAACAAGGTCTACATACAGAGAGCAATCGCCTACCAGGAACGAATCAAAGCAATACAGGGCGCCGTGACATCCTTAGAACCGCGGCCCGAAGCCAGATGCAACGGTATTGAAGGGGAAACAAGGACTGAAGGCGCAAAATCAACGTACGAAGAACTCATAGTGATGGAGAAGCCAAACGTGAAATGGGACGGAGTCGTCGGGCTTGACCCCGCCAAGAAAGCAGTGAAAGAGGCTATAGTCTACCCGGTTCAGAGGCCAGACCTGTTCCCGCTGGGCTGGCCGAGAGGCATCCTGCTGTTCGGACCGCCAGGCTGCGGCAAGACACTGCTGGCCGCCGCGGTTGCCACGGAAATTGATGCCAACTTCGTTTCTATCGATGCTGCTTCAGTAATGTCCAAGTGGCTTGGTGAGGCTGAACAGAACGTGGCCAAACTCTTCGGTTCAGTCAGGAAATCAGCTTTGGAAGGCAAGCCGTCCATAGTGTTCATCGACGAACTGGACTCCATGATGGGTAAACACGCGAACGAGGTCGGCGGCGAAATCAGAGTTAGGAACCAGTTTCTGAAAGAGATGGACGGAATCATGGACAAGGGCAAGAACCTACACGTCTACGTTATCGGTGCGACAAACAAGCCTTGGGACTTGGACTGGGCATTCATAAGAAGGTTCCAGAAACGGATTCTGGTGCCTCTTCCAGACCACCACACACGCTTGATGATGTTCAAACTCTACACGACCAACTTGCAGCTGGCGCCTGACGTCGACTTACACGAGCTGGCACGGCTTTCAGAAGGATTTTCGGGAAGCGACATCAGAGACGTCAACCAATCGGCACAACTGAAACTCATAGGTGAATTCTTCGAGTCCGGAAAAGCAGACGACAAACAGGCCAAACCGAGACCTCTGACGATGGACGACTTCAGACAGATACTGGAAGACAGGAAACCCAGCGTGTCTCTCGACATGCTAGCATTGTACAACAGATGGTTTGAAACCTTCAAAGCACTCTAGGAGGAGATGATTACAAGTCACGTAACAGGAGCATGTTGAAACGCAGCGTGGAAAGGTTTGGAGAATTACCTTACATTTTAGGAATATCTCCTTTCTCCCATCTCCCCCTCAGATAATATCTCCAAGCCCCACAACCTAGCGGCAACATGACTCATGTTACACCTTTTTTCTGACTACTTTTTCCACGAGATCCGCTATTTCATTGCCATGCTCGAGTACGTCAATGTACGGGATCTTCAGGTGGGGTTTCTCGGGCGAGTATGGTCCTGTGAAGGCCAGTATAGGAATGAACATCTCAACTGCTTCTTCGATGTCTTGGGCAGATTCTGCAACCACAATCTTGCGTATGCTTTTGTCTTCAGCCACGAGTTTTCTGAAGCCTTCTAGGAAGACAATGTCGCTGCTTCTGCATCTCTGCAGAATCTCTTTCAGGGAGAGGTCTGCGTGAGTCTTCTCTATAGTGGCTATCTCACCTGCTGATGCGGCAACCACCGTTTTAGCACCTGATTGGACGAAACGCCATGTATCTTTTCCTTCCGTATCCAGCGTGAAATTAGGCTCTGGAATGTGTTTGGCCACCGCAATCTTGTAACCCCTCTTGGTGAGTTCTCTCGTCAAAATCTCTATGGTAGTGGTTTTTCCAGATTTTTTTCCGCCCACCACACCGATGACTGTTGCCTTCAAGTCTTGTGCACCCGTGTTCGCTGCATTTCCTCTGTGAAGACTCTTTCCAACATTTTCCGGTCCATGTTCAGCTTCTGTGAGAGATCCTTCGCCCATCGCAGGTAGGCTCTGAAGAGGCTTTGAAATATCTCCGCCTTCTCCTTGTCGGACAATTCTTTTTCTTCAGCGAGCAAAAGTGCAAACCACTTGCCAGCGCTCGAAAGCTGATAGGCCTTGACCCATGTGATACGGCCATTCCTCTCGGTTTTCTCCATTTTCTCCGTCAATATCCCCAGCTTGGTCAGCGACTTCAGGTTTTTGATAACGGTCTTGTTTGAAAATGTTAACTTCTTCAAGAGGTCGCCCTGGTAAATCTTGTCAGAAATGCCCTGCCTGAGCGAGAATTTCAGTACGTCAACAGCCGCTTTTGAACCAAAGATGGCGCTCAGAACTTTGATCTTATGTTCAGACGGAAGAAAAACTACATACGGATGTAAGTTGCTGCTCAACCCTGCTCACGTCAGGTTGCTGTAGCCTCCTCCTGCTTTAAGCGTTATGGCCCTCTGCGATAGGTTTTTTTGGCACTCCAATCTCATCATGTCGAGGTGCTTCAGACGGACCTGAAACGTTGGATTCCCGCAGACGGAGATACCTTCACAACAAAAGAGGGGTTCATATTCAACGTTTTCGGGTATGAACATCCCGCCAGCCGGGTTTTCGCCTTTCTCAAATACATCCCAGCCACGTTCCAGAAGCTGTTCAACGTCGAATATTTAGAGAACACATGGAACCTTGAAGAACAGAAACTCCTTCGAGCTGAAAACCTATACACCGCACAGAACTATCAGACCTTTCTGGAGGCTTTTCGAAAGAACTTCCCAGACTACGTGTACTATTGTCCTTTCAGACAAAAGGAGATTATCAGCGCACCGTTAGATTCCATCAAGAACATATTCGTTCCGAGAGACTGTCTGCATTATCTGACCCTGCTTGAAACCAAGGATGACTTGCAAAAGATGACACTAAGCCTGGTTGATTTGCTCTCAACCGAATCAGGCATTGGGCTGAAGGATTTTGGCGTACACGGCTCTGTGGCCTTAAACATGCACACGTCAAAATCAGACATAGATCTGGTCGTCTACGGAGCGCAAAACTTTCGCGTGTTAGAAGCAACGATAAACCGGCTCGTTGAAGCTGGCAGGCTGAGCTACAAGTTCAGCAACCGGTTAGATGCGGCTCGCCGATACAAAGGGAAATACCTGAACAAGATTTTCATGTACAACGCAATTCGCAAATCTGAAGAAGTCAAACAAAAATACGGAGAGCTACAATGCAACACCATAGCTCCTGTCAACTTCAAGTGCAAGGTTCAAGACGACAGCGAAGCTATGTTTCGGCCGGCCATTTACAAAATCAGGGACTACGAACCAATGCACAAAGGGGCACTCAGCGAAGGCGAGGTTCCGGAGACTGTTGTTTCAATGATTGGCTGTTACCGCAACGTTGCCCGACGAGGCGAGAGGATTAGCGTTTCAGGAATGCTGGAGCGTGCAGAAAACGTTGAAACGGGACAGGTTTTCTATCAAGTCGTGGTTGGAACAGCGACCAGCGAGGAAGAGCACATTTGGCCACTCCAAGACTAAGAGACCGCGACGCAATAGTCACTGAAGAAGGCCTGGTATTCAGGGTGTTTGGATACTCACACCCGCCAGACGCCTACGTATGTGACGCTGAATATGCGCCTGCAACAATATTCAAATCCGATAATCCCAAAGCATTCAGAAACCAAGGGCAACATGTTTTCTACAAGTTCTATGAAGATGAAGGCTGGAAGTTCGTGGAAAAGAGTTATCCCCAGTACATGATCCCACACGAAATGCTCCAGAAGAAAATCATCGGCGTCAATCAGAGTGACATCAGCAAAGTTCGAAAGCCCGAAAAAGAGCTTACAAAACTGATTCAAACTGAACCCAAGGACAGCCTCCTTGCGGCAATGCGGAACGTCTTAGACATTGCAGTAGATCAGTCCGGTTTGCCAATTGAGAGCTTTGGCGTGTTCGGGTCGATGCTTCACGGTTTCTATCACGCAGGATTCTCGGACATCGACCTCATCGTTTATGGTAAGGAAAACGTTGCGACGTTGCGCAAAACACTGCAGGAATTGTACGAGGCCAAGTCTTCTATCCTACGGAACGAATTTGAAATGGAGGAGTCCATAAGCGGCAAAGTGTGGAGATTTCGAAACTTCACTCCGAAAGAGTTCCTGTGGCATCAGCGAAGGAAACTGGTCTATTCACTGTTCGACAGCAAGGAAAGCGGAAGGACAATAAAGACCGAGTTTGAACCGGTGAAAGATTGGAAAGAGATATGCAGCGAGTACAACTCTGCGAAAAGAATCCTGCAGCGAGGCTGGGTCAGGATGTTAGCTCGAATAAGAGATGACAGTGACGCTCCGTTCATTCCGTCGGTTTATCACATCGAACCGTTGAAAATCCTCGAGGGCGAAAGGCAGGCTCAACAGGTCAAGCGAATTATCTCTTACATGGAAGAGTTCCGAATGCAAGCCTTCAGAGACGAAACCATCTACGTCGAAGGAAATCTAGAAGAGGTCACTGGTGAAAAGGACGGCTTCTTCCAAATAGCGTTGACCTATTGTCCAAGATATTATGAACAGGTTCTGAAAAAAGCAGGGATTAGAAAGACCCCTCTGCTTGCGTGCGCGCGTAAGTAACTCAACGAGTACTCTTGCGTGCGCGAAACTAGTTGGGAGCCCAGAAGTCTTCTAGCCAAGCATCACTTTTTCGTCGTGTATTTCTCTTTTTCTTCTTGGAGTTCTTTCGTCCAATCGTTAGTAGGCATCGGACTGTTGATTTCGATGAGGTTTCCGTCAGGATCTCTCATGTAAACCACGCGTATACCCCATTCGGAATGTTCTCGGGGTTCAGTAATGAACACAGCATTCCTTTCTTTCAATCTTTTGACGGTAGTGTCAAGGTCATCCACGGTGAATATCAACACCATATTGTCATGGGCAACTGCACTCTCAGGAAGGTTGGACGTGCCTAAAGCTTTTGCTTGGACTTCTCTCTTAAAAAGTGAAAGTGAGGCTCCTCCTTCTGAAACGTAACTTGCATACGCGTCTCCTTCTTCTCCCCACGTCACCCTCAAGCCCATGACGTCTCTGTAGAAGCGGAAGCAAGCCTCAAAATCGACAACTAACAGTCTCACATGGTCCAAATGTAACATAGCTTAACTCCCTCGGAAAAGAATTGGTTTTTCCCATATATAATTATCGCGCGAACGAAGGAGAATCTTGTCAAAAACGGGGGGGGGGTGGGTGGGGTGGGTGGAACGTTTGCTTGTTCGAACCTCTTTCCAAATATCGAGATATGCCAAAAGGCTCTAGCACGACTGAAAGAGGAATATGAGCGGAAAGACTAAGTGAATTCTACCTTTCCTTTTTTGCTTTAAGTGCCTCAGTCTCTTTATCTAGCGCGCATGTGTGTTCCTAAAATGGTCAAAAATGGTTTTAATTCCGTTTTGCACGTTTCTGCCAGTGCTCAAGAAGACAGTTGCTCAAAGAAATGAAGGAAAGATACGAAGCCCAAAACCTTCCTCAAATCGAGGAAGGCGAATAAAAACCATTTTAGGCCAATTTCGGAACAAGCATGCGCGCTATATAGTCTGAATGCCTGCCCCCGACTAGTAGCCTAGGATGCTCGTTATTTTGCCTTCGGTCTGTGACACGTTCGATTTTTCCCTGTGCGATGACGGTCTCGCCTTTTCTGGCTTGTTCACAGAATCTACCTCGAAAAGACGTGATTTCCTCGATGCGTTCAATTGTTGGGCCTTCGAGCGGTTTGACGTTTTCGACTTTGTAGGTGCATGGAGTAAACGTTGATTCTGAATCGTTGGTGACTGTGGCTTCAACTTTCGCGTTGCCGATGTTCTCGTATTGAACGTCACCGTAGTTCTCGTCAATTTCATTCCAGTCTTTCACGAAGCGGACAAAATAGTCGGTTCCATTGAATTTGCCTTCCATCACTTTCCTCGATTCAGCTCGTAGAAAGTCTTCGAACCCTATTGCAGTGTCCTTCGAACGGAAGTCGAACAGCACTCTCATATCCTGCCGTGTGTAAGGCTTGACGGATTCATGCTCGTTCTCGAACATACTCCCCAGTGCAGAATACACTCTCTTGCAGTTTTCCGAACCATAAACGACAGGATCAATATCAGACTCTGACGTGTGAAGCCCAACCATGATGGAGCCCGAAATCCCCACTGCATTCCACTGGATGTCTGCACTTTCTTTCAACAGTTCCGTAAACAGAAGGGCCTTTTCCTGAAGCGGATCCAGACCTTTGGACATGCGCAGTTCCTGCAGCTTGTCAACGGGTCTGTAATGTTTTTTCACACTATCAACCGGGACTTCGCACAAGGTTTCGTCAAAAACAGGATCATAGACAAGGTACTCTGGAAACCTCTCCTTCAACAATGCGTATCTTTTCGGAAGAGAATAAACCTTGCCAAAAGACCTTCCTTCCCTCGTTCTCTCACCTTTCTCATCGGGAAAATAGCGAATGAAGGCTACTACGCGATCGACGGGGTGAACTAGGCCTTTAACGTCGAAAATCAGGTTAGCTCCAGTCTCTATCAGATCGCCTTCTCGAGCCTTCATCCACCTATTCCGCCATATTCAAACGTGCGCGCCTGGGTTGGGGTGTATACTTTTGCTTAACACTAATAAGACTTCCGAAACAACTGTTTGCAACGTTTCAACTTCAATGCTTGTTTCTCTCATCATCTTGCGGCAAGTTTAATTTGTCGGAACGTGTAGCATTAAAATCTCCAATCGAAGGCGGCAACCAGTTCGATTGAATAATCAGAATTAACTTTAAAGGAGTTTCCAAGCTTCAGTATAGATGGTTAAGCTGTGGTCGAGGGATGGATGCAAGTTCGAGGCTGAAGGTTACTTTGCTCACGGGGCGAACCATAGAGCAGGGTGTGGGTAAAGAGTGTGGGAAAGCTTCTGAAAATTACTTCGCGAGTGTTGCGGTTTGTTATGTTGATTCTGAGGATCTGAAGAGGCTTGGGATAAGAGAAGGAACCAATGTTCGCGTTTCAACAGACTATGGCTCTGTGATTCTTAAGGCCTTGAAATCTCCGAGGGGACCGCATGTGGGCGTTATTTTCATTCCTTACGGTGTGTGGGCAAACGCAGTTGTTAGCACGGAGACGGACGGCATCGGGATGCCTTCTCTTAAGGGGATTCCTGCGGAAATTCAACCCGCAGCTGATAAGGTTGTTCTCGGCTTGAGTGAGTTTCTCAGGGAGCAGTTTGGGAAGGGATAATGTGCCGATTGCAAGGGCTGTAACTTGTCCGGTCTGCGGGAGTCTCTGCGATGACATAGAGCTGAGAATCAAAAACAGAAGGATTGTTAAGGTTAAGAACGGCTGTTCGATGTGCGAATCTAAATTCTTGGGTTACAGTGGACACAGGCTTTTGAAACCACTCATCCGAAAAAACGGAACATTCGTTGAAGTGCCTTTCAAGGAAGCCCTTGTCAAGGCTGCTGAAGTTCTTGCTGAAGCAGACTATCCGCTCCTTTACGGTTGGAGTTCCACGAGTTGCGAAGCCATACGCGTGGGCATCGAACTGGCCGAGGAAGTTGGAGGAGTCATTGACAACACTTCAACCGTGTGCCACGGCCCTTCGGTCTTGGGCATTCAGGACGTTGGCATCGCGTCGTGCACGTTGGGGCAGATAAGGCACAGGGCGGATCTCGTTATCTACTGGGGAAGCAACCCGTGGAGTGCTCATCCCCGACACATAGAGAGGTACACGACGCTGTCTGAAGGAAAGTTTGAGAGAAGCGAATGGAGATCCTACGTTACAAAAACCAAGGCTGCAACAGCAAGGAAAAAAGTTGAAAGCGCTCTGAGACAAGTTTCTCCAAAGAAGAAACTTTCCGTCCCATCAACCCCAGTTGAACGCGGACCTTGTCCTGCAATCCTGAAAGCTGGCAGAAAACTCATAGTGATAGATGTTAGAAAGACCAGAACGGCAGAAATCGCGGACTACTTCATTCAGGTTGAACCCAACAAAGATTATGAGCTTCTGCAAGCCTTCAGAGCTCTGATTCGAGATCAAGAAATAGAGACCGACAAGGTCGCGGGCGTCCCAGTTGAATACTTGGAAGATGTCTCTGACGCGATGATCGGCTGCAATTTCGGAGTAATCTTTTTCGGGCTTGGGCTAACGATGAGCAAGGGGAAGTCGCGGAATGTTGACGCCGCCCTCCACTTGGCTCGCGACCTGAATGCTCGAACAAAGTTCGTCATAATGCCAATGCGCGGGCACTTCAACGTCTCAGGCGCAGACACCGTTTTCTTGTGGCAGACGGGCTACCCTTACGCCGTTGACTTTTCTCTGGGCTATCCGAGGTACAATCCAGGAGAAACCTCCGCCATCGATGTTCTCCTGCGGAAAGAGTCAGACGCAGCATTGGTAATCGCTTCAGACCCAGTTTCAAACTTTCCAAGAAAAGCAGCTGAACACCTGGTGAACAACCCGCTGATAGCCATAGATCCACACATGAACGCAACAAGCCAGATGGCTGACATCGTTTTTCCCTCGGCCTTCGTTGGAATAGAAACGAGTGGAACAGCCTACCGCATGGATCACGTGCCTCTTCCGCTCAAAAAAGTCGTGGAACCTCCCAGAGGAGTGCTGCCAGACGAGGAAATCCTGAGAAGACTGCTGTTGGAGGTCAGGAAAGTGAAAAAGAGGAAGAAAGCCCTGGCAGAGGTGAATTGAAATGGAGCTTCTGGTGAAAAACGGCTTCGTCTACGACCCCCTCAACGGTGTTAACGGCGAAAAGATGGACATCGCCATTAGAGATGGGAAAATCGTTGAAAGTGTAAATGAGCGAAGGGCAAGAAAGATCAATGCTTCTGGAATGGCGGTTATGCCTGGCGGCGTAGACATTCACACCCACATCGCCGGCTCAGAAGTCAACACTGGGAGGCTCCTGAGACCTGAAGACCACTTCAGAGATTTTGAATCAAAAACATCGGTGACGAGGGCAGGAGTCGGCCGTTCCATTCCTTCGACGTTTACCACGGGCTACCGCTACGCCAGAATGGGGTACACGACGATAATGAATCCCTCAATGCCCCCTCTAGAAGCGAAGCACACACACGAAGAGTTGAACGACACTCCGATGCTTGACAAGGCCTCTTACCCGCTTCTTGGCAACTGGTGGTTCGTGCTCGAATACCTAGCTCAAGGAAAAATCAAGGAATGCGCAAGACACATCGCATGGATTATGAGTTCAACGAAAGGATACGCCATAAAAATCGTCAACCCCGGTGGATTGGAAGCTTGGGGCTTCGGCCACAACGTCAAGGATCTGGACGATCAGGTTCCCTACTTCTGCACGACACCACGAGAAATCATCCGCGGGCTGTGCAAGGCGAACAAGCTTCTGAACCTGCCTCACACGATTCATGTCCATGCAAACAACCTCGGAAAGCCGGGAAACTACACAACCGCCCTAGAAACTTTGAAGTGCGTCGAGGACCTGGCAACTGAAGACAAGCCAGTTATTCACTTAACACACTGCCAATTCAGCGCATTCAAGGGCGACGACTGGAGAACATTGGAGTCAGGAGCAGAAGAGATTGCGAACTATATGAACGGTCACTCTCACGCGACCATGGACATGGGTCAAGTAATATTCACGGACACGACAACGATGACTGCTGACGGCCCGTTCCAATACGCGCTGTACGGGCTCACGGGGAACAAGTGGGTAAACCATGACGTGGAAACCGAGACAAGCGGGGGCATCGTGCCTTTCCGCTATCATCGCAAGAGCTACGTTCACGCGGTCCAATGGACCATCGGCCTGGAGCTGGCTCTACTCATCAAAGACCCTTGGAGAATCTTCATGACGACAGACCATCCTAACGGGGGGCCTTTCACGGCTTACCCAAAGATTATCGCTTGGCTCATCAGCAAAAAAGCGAGAGAGGCAAGCTTGAAGAGAATCAACGCGCGAGCGCGTAGCCGAAGCCTTCTGCCGTCAATGGATCGTGAGCTGAGTCTCTACGAGATTGCAACGGTGACTAGGGCCGGGCAGGCCAGAGCCTTGGGTCTGAAGAACAAGGGGCATCTGGGCGTCGGAGCGGATGCTGACATAGCAGTTTACAACGTGAACCCTGAAACAACCGATATTTCAAGGAAGTACAGAACCGTCAGAAAAGCGTTTAGAAAGGCCGCCTACACTGTTAAGGGTGGAGAACTGGTTGTCAAGGACGGCGTAATCCTCAAGCATGTTGACGGTCATACGATGTGGCTCGACGTAAAAGTCTCTGAACCGGCAAAAATAACGGGCGACATGAAGAGAAGGTTCAAAGAGTACTGGACAGTTGAGTATGAAAACTATCCTGTAAGCGAAGAGCACCTCAGAGGGTTGGACCCAATAACCGTGAAGGCTAGTGTCTAAATGGTAAGTCTGCGCCCTCTAAAGGATTTCAGGTTTCCAGTCTTGGCCGAGTGCATAAACCCCGATGTTTTTCAAGGAAAGACACTGAACGAAATAGAAGCCTTGCAGGTCTGGGAAGGGAACAAGCAGAAAAAACTCGGTGAACTCTTTAAGATTGACGAAGTCAAAACGGAAAATCAACCTGACAACCCGGCTGTAACGGTCCGCGGCGACGTCAGGAAGGTTCGAAGAATCGGGTTAGGAATGAAGGGCGGAGAGATAACAATCAACGGCGACGCCGGAATGCATTTGGGCGAAGAGATGAGGGGCGGCAACATCACCGTTCACGGAAACACTGGAGGATGGACGGGGTCTATGATGAGGGCAGGCACGATAGAGGTTTTCGGAAGCGCCGGCGACTACCTGGGCGCTCCGTACCGGGGAAGCACCGAGGGCATGCACGGAGGAAGAATTATTGTCCATGGAAATGTTGGAACCGAAGCAGGAGCCAACATGAAGAAGGGCATAATCAAAATCTACGGCAGCGCGGGTCAATTCGTAGGCTTCCGTATGCATGACGGGACAATCTACGTTCAAGGAGACTGTGAAGGAAGAGCAGGAGCATGCATGGTAAACGGCAAAATCGTAGTTGGAGGGCACCTGGAATCCGTTCTCCCCTCATTCACCATAGACGGCATCAGACCGAAGGTCAAGATTGAAGAAAACGAAGTGGCCGAAGGGCCCTTGTACGTTTTTCTCGGAGACCTTGTGGAAAACGGAAACGGCAAACTTTATGTCTCCAAACAGAAGAATCCACATCTAAACTCTTACGAAAAATTCCTCTGAGGAGAAAACCTAGATGAAAAAACCCTTGAGCGTAAATCGCCTAGCGTGGAAACTGCTGGATGAACTCGTTGAAAACGCAGATCTCTACGGAGTCAAGGTCGAAGAAACAGAATCTGGAACCACCATAATCGACGCAGGAGTGAATGCGCGAGGAGGATTTCAGGCAGGAAAGATTATCACCGAAATATGCATGGGAGGATGCGGAAAAGCCGAAATAACCTGCCGAGGATACGGAGACCTAGACCTTCCGTCAATACAAATCTACTCAGACCATCCGGTCATCGCAACTTTAGGCTCACAGTATGCTGGGTGGCAAATAAACGAAGAAGGCTACTTCGCAATAGGCTCGGGGCCGGCAAGAGCATTGGCACAGAAGCCGAAGGACATCTACGGAGAAATCGGGTACAAGGACGATTTCAACAGAGGAGTCGTGGTTCTTGAAACTGACAAGTGTCCGCCCGCGAATATCGTGGAGCGCTTTGCAAAAGACTGCAAGATATCACCTCAAAATCTGGCAATAGTGTTGACTCCGACAGCCAGCCTAACTGGAGCAACGCAAGTGTCAGGCAGAATAGTCGAAACAGGGATCCACAAGCTCAGAAGGCTCGGACTAGATGCTAATGTGATCATTTACGCTTCCGGATATGCGCCAATTTCCCCTATCCATCCGAAGTTCGTGAGGGCTATGGCAAGGACTAACGACGCCATCCTGTACGGGGGAACTGCCTACTATGTCGTTGAGTATGACGATGAAGAAAAACTGATGGATATAGTGAAAAAGGCTCCATCCATGGCGTCCGAGGCCTATGGGAGACCTTTCATAGAAATATTCAAAGAAGCAAAATACGACTTTTACAAAATTGACCCAGACCTCTTTGCGCCAGCGGTAGTCACAATTGTCAACGCAAGTACTGGGAGCGTTTTTCAGAGTGGCAGAGTGAACGCGAAAGCGCTAATTGACTCGTTCGAGCTAAAACGAATTAACCCAGTATAACACAAATCTGGATTTTTCTCAGTTCTGGAAGCAAGTGCAATTCGAAGTCTCGTTTATTTAGATATCCTGACGACTCTGGCAACAGTTTTTGCCAGTGAATAGCCAATGGGGATAGTGTAAAGAGCTAGGGTGGCATTGAAAACTGCTATCAATGGAATGTCAACCAAGATCGCTGGTTCGGGCATGCTGAAACCTACGGGCGACGGATAGCGCAGCACAACATAATTGACGAGACTCATCGCCGCTGTTCTGGCGGCGATGCCGAATGACGTGTACAGGGTAGCCGTGATTGCCAGGTTTTTCAGGGCATGTCTATCGAGTAGGATCTTTATGAAACCTACACCCGTCATCATGCTGAGCACTGCTGCCAAGTTGTATATTGGGCCAAGTGGAAGGGCGCCTGGAAAGAATATGAGAAGAACTACGGTGTTTATGCCTGTTACAAAGAGCAATACTTGGGTTCCGAAGAGAAAGAAAACTGTGACTAGGGGTATCTCCCATATCTGGTAGTATAGAAAAGGAGCGTAGGGAGCAGGGATTCTGAGTGAAAAGTTGAGAGCAATGGCGAGTGCACTGAACACTACCCCGACTGCCAGATCTCTCGTATTCATTTTTCTCCCCCGAATTTTCGGCAGAGTCTATGCTGTCCACAATTATTTAAGAGTAGTTACTCAGGAATGAGTACAACATCTTTGGCGGCGCTGGTACCTCTACGGTTTCCAATATATTGCGATGCCAGTTGGAAAATTTCGGTTGCTGGAGGCTTTTCTAAATGAAGGCTTCCATAGTTGCAGACCTCCTAGAAACCTCAGGTTATTTTTTGCTTATTTTAGTCCTCTCTCTTAGTTTCATCAGTCTGTCAATTCTGGCACTTATGATTGCAACAGGGATAGACCTGTTCCAGTTGGGTTTGGATTCTGGGCTTGCTAGTGCATCCATGTATGTATGTGCATGCATTATGCTCTTCATCAAAGCTTGTTTGAGAGGTTTTGTGAAGTCTGTATCGGAAGGAGGCTCCATGTGAAAAATCATCGGAGTCTCAATTTTAGCATTAGTAATGAATTTGCAGACCTCATATCAATGATTGGAATGATTATTTTTCTTTCTTCAATGCTAGTTGGAATGATGTTTCTGCTAAATACTGGAAGCGCACCTGCGATTATGTTGTATCCTATTATTGTTGGTCTCTTTCTTATTATGGCTGGATTCTGTCTTAGAGTAGTAAACGACTGTTTTTTCAATTCTTCTTAGACCAATATTCATAAATCAATTTTGATGCTTCAACCAAGACAAATATAACTAGTACAACAGATACGACTTCATCTATTCGGTTGTATCTTGCAGCTTGTAGAGTGTCAGAGGAATCGATATGGATGATAATATTATCATATATTTGGTCAACAAGTTGCGTATTGTTTGACATGATATTACCCGTGAGAAATGATATTTCAGGATGGTAGTCTCCCTGTGCAGTCCAAACGATAGTTTGCGTAATCGCGCTCACATTATTTCCAAGACTGTGAAGGACTTGAATGTCTGGATTACTAGTGTTTAAAATAAGTTCGACAGCAGAACCAGTTGGACTGTATTGCGGTATGTACTGAGTTGAATTGACTGGAAATGGGAAAAGCGGAAGGGCGTTTACTGTAAGTGGCGCTCCAGCAAATCCTACCGTAATTCCAGTATCTCCAAAAATAGGTTGATGTAATGAGCTGGTACTGTTTGGCTCATAACCATATGGATAGACGGATGTTAAATTCCACAGAAGCTCGTTTGTAAAAGTACCACCAACGTCCATAGTTATGGGTTGACCTTGAACAAAATTCCCACTCGTTGTGAGATTGACGAATATTCTGAGGGAAGGTTCATTAGGACTGTTTTGTGGATAGTCAAGTTCAAAATATCGCCAAACGACTGGAGGCGATGGATTAAAAACACAAGGGATGTCGAATAAATTTGTGATTACTGCCCCGATGGAACTTATTACGAGTAACAATAGGAGTACAAGAATTGCGCCTTTGCCTATTCTTTTCCATTTTTTCCTTTTCTCTATCTTTATGCCTAGATAGTATTGATCCAAACAACATCCTTGTTATAGGTACTCATGGTTAGCTGTTAAATTTTTGGGTTCTCCATGCTGATCCGTTTTTTCTGTTGTGAGCCTATTTGGCTTCTTCTCCTAAGCCTTGGCTTGTTGTAAGACAGAAAGGAAAGGGTCTAGTTCACACTGTTCCTGGTGAGCGTTACCGTACAAAGAAGCGCGCTGAGAAAGAGGCTAGTTTGTTTAACAGGGTTTGCAAGGGTTCAGGTGTCAAGTTCATGGTTCGTAAGGGTTCTGTCAACTTGTCGTCGGATTTGTGTTCGTGTAAACTTTCGTCGGATGGCTCTAGGTTCTGTGAAGTCTGCGTCACCCGATGCCGAAAAAGCGGTTTCTAGCGCGTGTGGAGATGCCCTACTTGAATAAAACTACTGAGAGGATAATTGATAAATACACATTAATTCCAATTGTGGCTATGTTAATGGCGGTGATCTATTTAGTGGTTGGCTTATCCGAAGTCAACATTGGAATTTTTGCTGGCGACATCGGATTGCTAGTTACAGCAGTTCTCTTCGCACAAGAAATTAGGAAAGCCATGAAAAATAGAGCTAGCAAAGAATTGCTTCGCCATGAATCACCGATAGACTGGTTGAAAGCCAGCACAAAATATTTTGTTTTTTCCCTTCTTTCGAGTCTTGCTTATGGATTTGTAAATGTTCAAAACGTTGGAGTTGAGAACAACCCAGTAATCGAGTACTTGCTTATCTTTTCTGTCGGTTTTTTCCTCTTTGGGCTTCTCTATACAGTCAGAATTATTTGGTTTATTATTGACCCAGCATCCAAGGCAAATATTCTTGCTGGAAGAGTCCTGAAAACAACAAGAGCCATCGGTATTAGACTTGTTTATGTGTCTTTCATATTATTTCTTCAAGTTTTTAACGGAATAATGCTTTATCTGATTCTTAGCCTTATCTTTGTGACTCATACAGCACTAACAACATTTGCGATTGTGTACTTGCCCACATTAATTCTGAGTTTCATAGCGGCAATTCCATATTTGCATCTAATCATATTCCGCCTAAATGAGAAAGCTCGTATTCGGGATTGGATTGCCACTTTCTGTTTTTATATTCCTTGGATTGTACTCGTAACCTATAGTCTTTTGCTGAGAGCAGGAATAATACACCTTTAAGATTTAGTCTGTCATATCAACAAATCAGATTTTTCTTTCGTGAGTCCACACGACTTATTCGCATAATTGGCTAAAGCGAAAGTGGCTTATTGCAAAACGGAAAGGAAAGAGCCCTATCACAGTTACGAGTTTACGGTTCAAAACCAAGAAACAAGCCCAAAAACGAGCCCAAAACATGAATAGAGAAATGAAAGGAACAAACACAAAGTTTCTCGTTAGAAAGGTCGGATGGAGAAGAAAACGCTGGCACTCATGATTTGCTTGCGTTTTGAATCAAGGTCATCCACTTGTTTTTTCCTTCTACCTTTATTCCACAAGCCTCACTAGGAGTCTTGCCGTCTAGCCCTTCATGCCCTCGGATGTAGTTGTGGAAAATCTGATAACCCGCTAGAATTGGTGTTTCCTTGGTTTTTAGTCCTCTCATTGTCTTTTCTCTGTCGCGGATTTCTCCGTTCATGCGTTCCATTTTGTTATTGTTTCTGTCACCTTTCAAAGCGATGTGTCTAATGTGGGTTGCTTCTGAAAAGGCTTTACTGCAAGCGGAAGAGTGAGTATTCAGTCCATCGGTAATGAGGGTTTTCGGTTGTTTTCCCATGAGGTATTTGCCTCTGGAAAAGAGCGTTCTTGCATCGTGTTGATCTTTGGTTTCAGCTACCTCTTGAGCGATGAGGAAGCGACTTTCGTCACACATAAGCGAGAAAAGATACTTCATGTCACCTTTGACCTTCACATAAAGCTCATCCGCTCTCCATATGTCGCTTACGTCTGGCGTTATCGTTTCAACGTAGTCTTTCATCAGCTTAACGTACTTCTTTATCCAATTATAAATCGTCTTGTGGGAAACTTCAACACCTAAGAGCTTGAGTGACTTCATAGTATTTCTGAGTGATTCCCCACTGAAGTATAGTTGCATGGCGGCTGTGATTGCTTTGGGATTGTGTTTCATTCGTTCGAACCCTATGTTTACGCTGTAGCTTTTTCCGCAATCTAAGCACATGAATCGTTGAATATCTCCAGTCTTATTGTGTCTTAATCCGAATTTTTTGATGTGCGTTGAGTGGCAGAATATGCAATTGTGGATTTCGACTTCTTGTATGACTATGTTCTTTTTGACTTGCGCGTTCATTTTTTGGCTGAACTCAACAGCGAAGATGTGTTTGCATTTGACATGTCGGTATTTGTTGTCAGGACATTCGCATATCCATTCTTTATCAACCATTGATACGGCATATTCGCCGTTTCCATTTTGAGATTGAACTGTGTAAAAGTTTTCTTCTACTCGGTGAACGCTGTTAGTGGACTGCGCGATTGATTGACCGCGTTCTTCTCTTGTGGTTGTTAGTTGAGTTGCCATGCTTATGCCTCGCTATATACCTATGGCAATACCCACTTATAAATATTTAGGTATTGTGATAGGTATATTAATATACACCTTCGTTCTCAGTAATACCTATAACGAGGTACACGGCAATGGGTGAAATAACATTCCTAAACAAAGCATCACCAAAAACTGAATCCCTCAGAACGACTGTTCCAGCAAGCATAATCAAACAATTTGGATTGACCGAATACGATAAGCTAGACTGGATTTTAAAGGCTGAAGGTGGAGAACTGATAATTCAAGTCAAACCACTTAAAGGCGAAGTCAGGTAAAAACTTGTCAGCAACCGAATTTACCCATGAACCCTCAAAACAGCAAAACAACCGAGAACTACCCAGAACCTCTTTGGCGGTTCTGTCAAGTCTCCGTCGGCTGAATCTTTTTGTAAACTTTCGTCTGCTGGCTTGGGTTCTGTGAAGTCTGCGTCTAGTTTTGGGTTCATGTGAAAAATCGTCTAGCCGTGGTAGTGATGGTTCACCCTGTAACAAATCGGGTGACAAGCGATGATACACCAGAACTTTTATCATGTAGTCGATAGCGTAGTTGGTGTAAAGGAGGTGCGTAAATGGACGAGCCTGATGGTGAATCAAAAGGCGGAGAAGAATGGTCAGATGAAGACTTCGATGATGACGATGACACAGATGATGACGACGACGATTAACAGTCAAAAGAACTTTTAGCCCCAGTTTTGGTAAAATTCGATTCAAAAATCGAAGAAAAACTTAAAAGCAACATATGTGTGCATAATCGAAATTGAATGAGGGAAATGGTGGTAAGTTTTTCTCCCTTCTCCTTTCTCCCCTCGTGAGTAAAGCTACCATCTTCCCTCATCTCAATTTAAAGGAACTTTTGGGGGTTCTGTTAACTTGACGGGTGATGCTCTCCCTGTTGACAGTTTGGTGATAGCTCGTGTTTTTGTGTTATTCTTTTTGTGTTATTCAAATCGAAATTCTTAAGTTGATACAACTTAAATATGCTAGACTGCTAACCTATTCTTCGATACTCTGGTCAGTGATGCGTATGACAAAATGTCCAAAATGCGAAACTGAGATGGAACTTAAAGGGCAGCTAGCCAACGACTCTAGGCAACCAGACTTCGTAACAGACTTTTATCAATGCCCAAAATGCAAGAATATTGAAATGCAAAAAGTTGTCGTCGAGCGTAGACGCACTTTAGGTGGCAGAACACTTCCCAAGGAGCATTGGGCACCATCTAAAGGATAGCTCCCCCCTCTTTTTTTTGATTTACTTCGTCGTTTTTCTGCTCGCATCTTGAATAAGGGTTAACCATCTGTTCTTTCCTTTGATTTCTATTCCACAAGCTTCGCTAGGTGGTTTCCCATCTAGTCCTTCATGCCCTCCAATATAGTTGTAAGAAAATCTGATAGCCCGTGAGGATTGGTGTTTCTTTCGTCTTTAAGCCTCTCATAACCTTCTCTCTGTCTCTCACTTCTCCGTTCATACGTTCCATTTTGTTACTGTTCATATCGCCTTGGAGTCTGATGCGTCGTGTATGTTGGGCTTGAGAAAAAACTCCGTCACCTGCGGCAAGACTTCACAGAACCGCCGCGAAACTGAAAGATAAATATTCCTTGTGCATATTCTCTACTGGGAAAACCATTGTCAGAAACGCCGAGATTCTCTTCAAAGGACATCAAGGGCTGGCTTGAACGCGAAACCGGATCCGTCTTCATTCCCGTTCACACGAAAGCTCAAAAGTTAATCGATGAAATGCGTCGAACGTTGGAGAGTCTCTCCGAGGTTTCTAAGATGCTCATGGATAACAGTGCCAAAGAGATTGAAAAAAGAAACATGAAGATCTATCGAAGAGCCAGAGCATTGAACAGGTTGGCTCGACTGTTTTACGAACGGATGCGCCAACTCAAGGTTCCGGAAAAGGTTTCGTACGACAGTTTCAGCGAATTCCTCCAGGAACTGCAAAAAGCGTTTACGGTAACCGATGTTGACATTAGGAACTGGTTTCCGAGAATTTCGCCGTTCTTCATTCTCGACCGGCGAAGGTTTCAAGCTATTTTTGAGAGAGCGAAAGAGTCGCTGAAGGACCTTCAGAATTTTCTGGCAAGAGAATACGTGAAGACGAAGACTCTAGAAGAGACATTCCAGCTCATCGACAAACTGTTCGATCTTGAGCAGCAGCTGAAGAATCTTGACGATCGGATGGCAAAGACTGGAAACGACAAGGCCTGCATCGAAAAAGAAATAGCTGAGGCACAGCAGAAAATGGCTGAATTGAGAAGCCGTGGAAGCATCGGCCAGCTGCATCAGACTGGGACAGAGATAGATTCTTTGAGCATGGATGTGAAGCACAGCTTACAACACCTTCAAAAACCCTTCATAAAGCTTCAATCACTCGCAACGCACGGAGGAGGAAGTGGTCTAACACCGGAAGAACTCGGCAAACTCTACCAGTATCTGGAAAATCCGTTCGAGGCCTTCTCCACAGAGTCTCCTGGGCATCCGCTGCTGAGACAGATACTTCTTAAGCTGGATCGTTCCATCTCTGAGGGGAAACTGAAGCTGAAACCGGAGAAAATACGAAAAGCGGAACAGACCATAGACAGCATCGTCAACAGAAACTCTCTAGCAGATCTCCATCAAAAGAGCAGGGACGCAATGACGCGCAAAACTCAGCTTTCAACGTCAGAAGAAGTAACAGTGATGCAGGAGAACCTGTCAAAAATCCAAGCCCACGTCGGGGATCTGACAAGAAAAAGAGGAGTGGTCGAGACAGAGGAAGCTTCCATCAAAAGAGCACGAGAGGAGACATCGGAGAAGATCCATAGTCACAAGGCCGAGATAGAGAAGAACATTTTCAGCTTCCTGAACAAAACCGTCAGAATTGAATAGGCTGAGATTGATTCTTGCCGACTGTCCTTTCACGAATCGTCAAAGAAGCCCTGGAAATTCACACCGCAGAATTCGTCAAGACAGTCGAACAAGTTGCTGCGCTACTCAAAGAAGAAGGCGGAAAAGTCGGGAATCTCCATATCAAAGGCAGACTCGTAGAGATTGAGCCGACAGGCGAGGCTTTGGTCGTCGGCGACTTGCACGGAGACCTTGAGAGTCTCATCGAAATCCTGCAGCAGAGCAACATTCTGGACAGAATGGAGAAGTCTTCCGAATCAATCCTCATCTTTTTAGGAGACTACGGTGACCGAGGAGTATATCCTGCGGAAACCTATTACCTGGTGTTACAGTTGAAGCTGCTCCATCCCGAGCAGGTTGTCCTGATGCGTGGAAACCATGAGGGCCCCGAAGATCTCATGCCGTCCCCACACGACCTGCCAAAGCAGTTTCAGGCAAAATTTGGGAAGAAATGGACAGAAGCGTACGCAAATATTCGTGGACTGTTTCCGCACCTCTACAATGCGCTGCTCGTTGAGGAACGATACTTGATGGTGCACGGCGGATTGCCGAAGGAGTCGAGCACGGTTGAGGACCTGGCCTTCGCACACATTCTGCACCCTGAACGTTCTCTGCTGGAGGAGATTCTATGGAGCGACCCAGACGAAGCCGTTGAAGAAACGATGACGTCGTCCAGAGGCGCAGGAAATCTATTCGGCAAGAACGTAACCAGAAGGACGCTGGCGAAGTTGAGGGTGAAGATTCTCATAAGAGGACACGAACCGTGCGAGGATGGCTTCAAGATTAGCCACAACGGCAGAGTTTTGACCCTGTTTTCACGAAAGGGGCCTCCATACTTCAATGCTTACGGAGCCTACTTGGACATGAAGCTCGACAAAGAGTTTGAGGATGCCAATGAGCTGATCCCGTACATTCACAAATTCTAGGGGCACACTCGTTCACGGAAACTTTAAGAAGACAGCCAAGTAGCATCTTTCAAAGACGCAGCCTACGGAAGGATCGCTTTTGAAAATTGGAATCGCGACAAGGAACCCAAACTCCTACAGTTCAGCCCAACTCCAAGAAGCCCTAGGCAAACGCGCTATTCCGTACGCGTGTTTCAGCTTTCCACAAATCTTGGCTCGCGTGGGATACAAGCCCCCCGTAGAATCCGGAAACCTCAAACTCAGCGAAGAGCTGGACTGCTTGATTATCCGTCCGATTGGAAAGGGGTCGCTCGAGGAGTTGGTGTTCCGGATGGACGTTCTGTATAGGCTTCGACGTTTAGGGCTGTACGTGATAAACCCGCCAGAAGCCATTGAACACTGTGTTGACAAGTACGACATTCTTGCCATCATAGAGGAAAACGGTCTGCCCGTCCCACGGACAGCGGTGACTGAAAACACTGATGAAGCGCTAAAGGCTTTTGATGAGCTCGGCGGGGATGTCGTTGTTAAGCCCGTATTCGGCTCTAGGGGTGTTGGAGCGACAAGAATCAATGATCGCGAAGTCGCTTTCACGGTTTTTACGGCGATAAGGTTCTCTCACGGAGTGATTTATCTCCAGGAATTTGTGCATCACGGTTTTTCCGACATACGAGCCTTCGTCGTGGGCAACCGAGTCGTAGCCGCCATGAGACGTGTTGCACAAGATTGGAAAACCAACTACAGCCAAGGAGCCCGCCCAACAGCGATAAGCCTTGACAAACAGCTTGAAGAAATGGCAGTCAAGTCAGCTGACCTTGTAGAGTGCAAGATAGCAGGCGTAGACATACTCGAAAGCCCAAAAGGACCAGTCGTTGTCGAAGTAAACAGCCAACCAGGATGGAGAGGCTTGCAATCAGTCACTCGCGTCAAGATTGCCGATGAGATTCTGGATTTCGTCTTCTCTGAACTAAAGGAGTGACCCCCCTGTCCAAGGTTAACATCACCAGAGTTGACGTTTCAACCAGAAAGGCCGAGAAGACTACAGACTACGTGGCCGAAGAAAAGCCCCTCCACATATTCCTGAATCGAACTCGATATGTCACAATTTTCTGTTCACCATCAAACTTAAAGGAGCTGGCTGTTGGGCACGTTATTTCCGAAGGAATAGTCAAGTCGATAGAGGAGATTGAACGAATAGACCTGAAAGAAGAGGAAGGAGTCTGTAGAATTAATCTGAAACCTGACGTCAAGATTGACGAGAGGCTGAAACTGTCGCAGCATTTCTCTCGCGTTATCTTCTCAGCCTGTGGAAGCAATTCACCTTATCAGCCAAGTTTGGGGCTTAGCAAGATACAGTCGGACTTGAAGGTCAAAGCTGAAATAGTCTCGAATTGCGTCAATCGCCTAAACTTCATCGCAGAGACATTCAGGAAGACCGGAGGCGTGCACGTTGCCGCGATATATGGGAGCGAGGGAACACTTGCGACGTTCGCAGAGGACGTTGGACGCCACAACGCTGTCGACAAAGTGATCGGTTCATGCATCATGAAGGAGATTGATCTTCACAATTGCTTCCTTACCTTGAGTGGACGTCTGACCGGCGATATTGTCCTCAAAGCTGCAAAAACTGGTCTGCCGATAGTGGCTTCTTTAGCTGCTGCTATAGACTCTGGCATTGCCATCGCCAAAGATGTAGAGCTTACGTTAGTTGGGTTCGTTCGAGGGAGACGGATGAACATCTACAGTTTTCCCGAGAGAATTCTCGCGTAAGGATCATCTGCATCTTCTGGGAAAGGCGTTTCTTTGCTGTCTCTCACCAGAATGCGTTGTTTATCTTCTGTAAAAATGCCCAGGACGTTTGCTTGAATCTTGTTTTGACGCATGAGTGCCTCGACTTTTTCTTTTGCTTCTGGACTAACGCTGACCAGGATAGTTCCGGTGGATGACATGGACAACAATTGCTGATCTGACAATTGGAAGTGTTTCTGCAAGGTTTTTGCCTCTTTGCAGATTGGAATGCTGTGAAAGTTTATTCTGAAACCGACTCTGGAAGCTTTAGCCATCTCATTCAATGCTGCCGTTAGACCTCCTTCAGTGGCATCGTGCATGGCGTGAGTGCCGCCGGTTTCAGCGAGCAGCAGTGCTTCTCTCACGCAGCTCTGCATCGGCACAAGTTCTGATAGCTTTTGGGTTTGTTTGAGTCCCAGAATTCTCTTTGCTGCTGCCTCGCGGCTCAAGGCAAAGTTAACGGCAGTTTCCAAGCCTATGGATTTCGTGCATAAAATGTAGTCTCCGGGTTTAGCGTCACCAGGTGTTATGAGTTTTCTTCTATCAATCGTTCCGTAGGCTGTGCAGACTCCAATCGGAGTTGACAGTCCATGATAGGTGCCGGTGTGACCTGTCACAATGGCCATTTGAAGCTCATCAGTGGCCCGACAGACTTGCTGCATGATGTTTTGGAAGGCTTGAGGCTTCGTTGACGGTGGACCGAGGAGGTTGATGGTACAGAATTCTGGTTTTGCCCCGAACAGTGCAACGTCAGAAGCAGCATAGTGAACTAATAGCCATCCAAACCATTCTTCTGGAGCGCCGATGCATGGATCGGTTGAGACAACGATGTATTTGCTACCCATCAAATGTACGCCTGAATCGTAACCCGGCATGGGCGGAATAACCACTCGCGGGTCCTTTCTTATGCAGCCAAGGAGTTTCTGCAGCTCTGCAATTGTGAGTTTTCCCATTTTGCCTTCAAACCTGTATTTATTTATCTACTATTCTACCAATTGTAGAATTTAGTCGACTTTCCTGTCCCTGTGTTGTCACATATACAATTTTAAAGCCTTGCTCTTTTGCAGTAGGAAAATTATGAATCCGCTGATCACCATCTCGGGTATGAGGTAGCTTGCATTATATATGGCCGAGTATGCTATGGGGCTCATTCCCGCTGGTGCGAACGAGGCGAAGAAAACCACGCCAGAAATGAAGTGCATCACAAAACGACCAGTTATACCTACGACCACGCCAACAACAGGACGAGTCTTGAAGAAGCCTGCGAGTCCGAGAGCACCGAAAGCCAGCGGATAGTCCAGTAGCACCTGAACCGGATAATATATGAACGGCATCAAAGCCAACTCAACCAAACCGAAGACCGCTCCTGCGAACAGACCCAGTCTTGGTCCTCTTCTGAGAGCCAACCAAAGGATTGGGACCATCGACCCTGCGGTTATGGAACCTCCTTGGGGAAACGTGTAGACGGTTATGAAGCTTAACGCAGTGGCCATAGCCACGAACACTACAATTTCTGCTAACAGCCTTGTTGAAAACCTAGTCCCATTTTCTTTCTTGTCCATTATTTTCCCTCCGCCAGCATTATCTGGGTCAGGTTCCAAGGGTCGACGATGTTCAACCGTCCTCTCAGCCGGGTCACGTTCCCAGCTCCCCTAAACCTTTGGAGGACAATTGCTATTCATCGGTATAAAAGCGTTCTGTGTGACACCCTGTATTTCTACGGGTTCTCTTTTGCATTGAGCTGCTTTCTCCTCATCATATCTTTCAACGCTAGGCTTAAACTTTGATCCAAACCCAATTTTGTGACGACCACGGAGAACGACGCATAGCGCGCTAATGCTTTCTCCAATTCTCAAAAATTGCCCGCCAAAACTCGACTGTGAACACTACTCTGGCAATCCCCATCAGTACTCCAAGGAACATCATCACTACAGCAAAAACCAGAAGCCTTGTGTCATAAGTGGTAAAATATACGTAAAAAGCAAAGATAGAACCCACAATCAGTCCGATGAACGCAATAAACAGGAGGTAGTCTCTGTACGCTCGTTCCAGACTCAATTCAAACCCCGTCGCGCCTTTATCGTTCCTGCTTCATTAACGAGGAGTTATATCTGCATTCAACTGTTCTAAAAGTGTTGCTACTCACGTAATTTGGCTTGCGCTCCAACCAACGCGCGGTAGGCTATTTCTGTGCTTTGCAGTTTATCTGTGTGCACGCGCTTGCCAGACTAGGTCATTCTGTCTTTGTACCAACGCCACGCTGCGTACAATCCCTGACTCATACATTGAAAATTACATCTGACATTACAAATAAACGGGCCGAGTCCACTCTGAACAGCCTTTCAGCCCGTTTTTCTCCATGGTTTGTTACATTTACAGATTACATCTGACATTACAAGTGAAAAAGGGGAGCGCCCCCACGCGCGCGGAAACATCGAGACATTGCTGGTATACGAGCATATGGCACTAAGTCCTCTTTTCCCTACGCGGACGCAGAGCTAGCGGCAGAAAACTACGCCAAAGTTTCTACCTAGAGTCGCGTCCAGAAGGCTTTTTATACGGTATATTTACTTTTCCTAGACATAATCCAAAACTTACGTCAGGACGCGACGAGTAAAGATGAAGAAACTGCCGAAGGGATTCGACGTTCTGGAGACTGAGAAGAAGTGGGAGAGCATATGGGAAAAAATGGGAGTGTACCGTTTTGATCGCAACGACTCGAAACGCACAGTTTTTTCCATCGACACCCCTCCCCCGTACCCTTCTGGCGAGTTTCATGTAGGATGCGTCCTCAACTGGACCTACTTTGACATAGTTGCCCGATACAAGCGTATGAGAGGCTACAACGTTCTTTTCCCACAGGGCTGGGATTGCCACGGCCTGCCCATTGAGGTGGAAGTCGAAAAGGAGAACAAGATAAAAAAAACCGACGTCCCGCCTGACGAGTTCCGAAAACTCTGCGAACAACTCGTCAACAAATACATAGCCGCGATGAAAGAAGCCATCATCCGGCTTGGATACTCAATCGACTGGACGACAGAGTACAAAACCATGGACCCAGACTATTGGAGACGCACTCAACTATCCTTCATCCTGCTCTACAAGAAAGGCTTCATCTACCGCGGAACTCACCCCGTGAACTGGTGCCCAAGATGCGAGACCGCCATAGCCGATGCCGAAGTCGAGTACGGAACGAGAAACGCAAGATTCTATCACGTGAAATTCAAACTCGATACAGGCGGCTCCTTGGAAATCGCCACAACAAGGCCTGAATTGATTCCGGCGTGCGTGGCACTGGCAGTCAACCCAGAAGACACGCGCTACGCAAAATACGTTGGCTCGAAGGTTCATGTGCCAAGGACCGACAGAAAAGTCGAAATAATAGCTGATGAAATGGCAGACCCAAAGTTCGGAACTGGAGTAGTGATGATATGCACTTATGGGGATAAGGCAGACGTGAAGACCGTGGTCAAGCACCGTCTCCCCGTGATAATGTGCATTGACGAGAAGGGGAGAATGACAAAGAACGCTGGAAAGTACGCCTGCTTGAGCACTGAAGAAGCGAAGGAAGCCGCGGTTAAAGACCTGAGAACCGAAGGCCTGCTGGATAAAATCGAGCAAACGACCCAAGAAGTGAGCCTCTGCTGGCGATGCCACACTCCAATCGAGATCCTTGAAAGAGAACAGTGGTTCATGAAAACACGCATGTTAACCGAACAGGTGGAAAAGACGGCTCTGGAAATCACATGGTACCCGGACTACATGAAACACCGTCTGATAGACTGGGCAAAATCACTGGAATGGGACTGGGTGATTTCACGGCAGAGGGTTTTTGCCACGCCGATACCGTTGTGGTACTGCAAGAAATGCGGCGAAATACTTCTCGCCGAACCGGATTGGGCGCCGATAGACCCGCGCACAGAAAAGCCGAGGATTGGCAAGTGCCCCAAATGCGGCTCAACAGAGTTCAAACCTGAAAAGGACGTTCTGGACACATGGTTCGACTCGTCAATCACGTGTGCAGTACACGCGGGCTGGCCTGACAAGAAAGACTGGAAAAAACGGTTTCCAGCCGACGTGCACCCTTCAGGCGTTGACATCATTCGAACCTGGGCCTACTACCTAATGGTCAGACATCTAGCTCTGTTCAACGAAAAACCTTACAAGAGCTGCTTGATCAACGGGATGGTTCTTGGCTCTGATGGACGTGAAATGCACAAGTCTCTGGGCAACTACGTGGCCTCGCACGATGTCCTCACAAAATACGGAGCAGACGCGACAAGACAATGGGCTGCGGGGGGCGGCGCAACTGGCTCCGACGTACCGTTCCGTTGGCCAGATGTCGAGTACGGCTGGCGTTTTCTGATTAAACTGTGGAACGCTTCAGGCTTCGTGAGCAACCTGCTCACAGACTACACCGCAGATGACAAAACAAAACACGTGCTCCAACCCCTGGACAGATGGATATTGAGCAAGTGTGAAAGATTAACGGCGAAAGTCACTGATGCCCTCGAAAAGTGTCAGTTCAACATGGCCTTGGAGGAACTGCGCAATTTTACTTGGCATACCTTCTGCGACTGCTACTTGGAAGCTGTGAAAGACAGGTTGTATAATCCAGAGGTCTACGGACAAGAAAAGAGGAAAGCGGCTCAGTTCACCCTTCACGTAGTTCTGGAGAGGGTCCTGAAACTACTTGCACCCATAGTACCGCATGTGACGGAAGAGATATTCCAAACCATGTACGCCAACGAGAAGAGCCCCCAGAGCATACACGTTTCACCTTGGCCCACGACTGATGAGAAACTCATGGATGAGGAGGCTGAGAGGCAGGGAGACCTGTTGATGGCAATCATAACCGAAGTCCGAAGAGAAAAAGCAGAAAAGCACTTGCCGCTCAACGCCAAGATTGCAAAATTGACAATATATGCCGGAGAAAAAACCAGTGCAGAAATGATAACACAGGGCCAGGAGGACATAGCTGGAACGTGCAAAGCTGCAGACATTCAAGTATTGTCCGAGAAAGGCAAGGGGCGAGAAGTCAAACCATACGACATCTGCTTCATCGCCGAATATTCACGATGACTTCTGGAAGCGGTGGAACTTGAGAAAAGTTGGCATAATAGGTTGCGGTGCAATTGGCTCATTGATCGCTGAGGCGGTTGAAAAAGGAATTGTCGATTGTGACGAGTTGATTCTATACGACCGCGACATGGAAAAGGCGGAACGCCTCCAAGAATCTTTGGGTATTGCCAGCATAGTTGTCGCGAACCTTGATGAAATGCTCAGATTGCATCCTGCAGTCATCGTAGAAGCGGCGTCGCAAGAAGCTGCCCGCGAATACATCGGCACAATCGTCGGCAACAACATCGAACTAATAGTCATGAGTGTGGGCGCCCTTCTAGATTCCCAATTGAAGAGCAGCAGGATTCACACACCCTCAGGTGCCATCGGAGGTCTAGATGCCATTTCAAGCGCTGCACTAGCAGGGATCAAAGACGTTATTTTGACCACGAGAAAAAATCCCATGACTCTGGACATGGACAACCAACAGGAAAAGCTGGTTTACGAGGGAAGCGCCCAAGAAGCGGTTAGACGTTTTCCAAAAGAGATGAACGTAGCGGCCACTTTGGCATTAATCACTCCGCCTGAAAGATTATTGATCAGAGTGATCTCAGACCCTAAGACGAGCAGAAACACACATGAGATAACGGTCAAGTGGGCACATGGCGACATGCTTTTGAGATTTGCAAACGATCCGCATCCAGACAATCCTAAGACGAGCGCGCTTGCGGCATGGTCTGCGATAAAACTGCTGAAAGACATTCTTGAAAAGCGTGTCTAGGGTTTCAAGCCCGTTCCAACGTCCACCCAGACTTTTTCACCTATCTTTCTGTAACCGATTTTTTCATAGGCCCTTATGGCTGGGCCATTGTCTGATCTTGTGAACAGAGCGGCCGCCTCCGCCGTTTTCAACGCCTCTTCTGTGATGGCGGAGGTAGCTATTGTTGCGTACCCCTTGTTTCGGTGTTCGGGATGGGTGTAAACTCCTCCGATGAAACACACTTGTGGCAGTTGAATGAATGACCCCGCGTAGGAAACAAGCTGGTCTTCTTTGAAGACGCCGTAGATAGGCATTTTACTTATCCATTCTGCATATTTCCTCAGCGTATTCACGGGGCGGTCCTTTCGGCTCAGAAGAAGATCAACCAGTTTCAAAGCGTCTTCCTCAGTGCGCAATCGCTTCACCAGTTCTGACTCGAAAAACCTTGCTTCATTCTTCCTGACCAACATCCAATCTTCAACATAGTGTTTTGCATCTGGAAACCTCTTCTTTATGGCTGGAAGAAGGTTAGGCGGTGCATGGACGATAAACTTTCTAGGCGGGGCCTGTTCAAGCAGTCTCTCGGCGACTTGGTCTTCACACTCTAAAATCACGCTTGGAACATCTGCAGCCGTGTAAATGAGGATGTATCCTTCAAGCTTGCTATCCTCAAAAGCTGCGTAAGCGACTGTGTGTTGTGGATCGTTCTGGAGGTCGTAGACAGCGAAGACGTGCCTGATGACATCGGACTTGAGGGACGCTATGACGGGCGGTCTGTTTTCTTCGTTGATTTCTTCAATCCTAACCATTGGAGTTTAACCATCGTCTGCTTTCTTTCATCAACGAGTCAATTTCTTCCTCAGTGTTGTAGAAGTGCGGTGAGACCCGTATTCCGTTTGCTCGGGCAGACACAACTATTCCTTTCTTCCCCAGTTTTTCAACAAGCTTCTGAGGTTTGTCTATTTTGAAGTTAACTATACCGGAGCGGCACTGCTTTTCTTTCGGAGTCTGAAGCTTGAGCCCCAAGTCTTCAGCGGCTTCTATCACCCGGTCTGTCAGTTTCATGATTCTTTTTCGAACGTTTTCAATTCCATAGTTGAGCAGCATTTTCATTGCCTCTCTCGCGCCTACTAGGCTTATGGTGCAGGGTGCGCCGACTTCGAAGCGGCTCGCGGTCTTTGAAAGGTTCAGGTTCCAGATGTCGTAGAAATCTGCGGTGTCGAACGTTTCTTGTTTGACGCTCGCCCAGCCGACGAATGGCGGTTCAAACTTTTCTATCAGCTCGTCCTTGACGTAGAGGTACGCGGCCCCGTGAGGACTCAGCAGCCACTTGTAGCAAGCGGCCATCAGGAAGTCAACGTCGTCTCGTTTAACGTCCAAATGCATTGTGCCGACTGATTGTATCGCGTCAACGATAAGGTAGGCCCCATGTTCATGGACTATTTCGCTCAGAACCCTTAGGTCGTTACGGAAGCCATTTGCGTATTCAACGTGGCTTATCGCAACCGCCACGGTCTTGTCGTCCACAGCCTTCTCCATGTCGTCCAACAGTATTCTTCCGCCAACATTCTTCACGTAATGAACTTTGACGCCTAGGCTCTTGCGAAGCCAAGGATAGACTACTGAAGGGTATTCGAGATCCGTTGTGACGATTTTTGATCCTTGCGGATAATCTAGCACGTTTGCGGCTATGTTCAGCCCCACGGACGTGTTTTCGACCAGGGCAATTTCTCCGGCTTTCGCTCCGACCAGTCTTGCAAAGTACGGTTTACCGCCGTCTGCACAGTCGAAGGAAGTCTTGCCGGTATTTGAGAACTCGTTCGCGTATTTCCTGACGGCTTCGGCTACAGGCTTCGGAAGGGGAGACTCTGCGGCATGGTTCAAGAAGACTTTCTTCTTGGTCACTGGAAACTGTTCTCGTATCTTCTCAACGTCGTCCATGCGAAATTATCCTCGATGCTATGTTATGAACACTCCACTAATAGCGATTACTGTTGAGGTTGAAATTCGCTCTCTGAGCATATCTGCAGTCGTTTTTAATGATTCTGGTGTTTTATTGGACGCCGGATATTGTGGAGCCGCCGAAGCAAGCCCATTTTTTCCTCAACAGCCTCTTCAACTCGTCAATCGTTTCTTCAACTGTTCTGCGACATGAAGAAGGTTCCTCGGGCGGTGCATAAGGCTCTTTGACGCTTATTTGGCTGAGGCCGGCTGCTCCCGCCACCAGTGCGTACCAGCAGAGTGGCAGGACTTCCGGGTTGTACCCGCTCCCGGGCATCAGCACTAGTTTTCGATCGCAGACTCTGTCAGCTGTATTCCTGACAATGTGCGATAGTTCAAAGAAGCCTTTGACAGTCAAGGCCAAGTTTCCGAGAGTGTCTGCGAAATGCGGGTCACTTCCGCCGTTCGCGATTATGATCTGAGGTTTAAACTCTTCGGCGAGGGGGACGAAGACTTCGTTTAAAGCGTAGAGGTATGTGTTGTCGCTTGTGCCTGGCGGCAACGGGACGTTGACGTTGTAGCCTTCTCCCATGCCCTCTCCGATTTGCCACACGAATCCGGTTCCAGGATAAAGGGTGCGTGGGTCTTGGTGCAGAGAGATGTAGAGCACTGTGGGATCTCGGTAGTAGATGTCGCTCGTGCCGTTTCCAAAGTGGACATCGTGATCTAATATTAAGAAGCGTTCAACACCGTGTTTCGCCCTCAGATATTCAACTAAGACGGCGACATCGTTGAAGAGACAGAATCCGCCGCCATAGTTTCTTCCTGCGTGGTGATGGCCGCCGCCCAAGGAAACGGCCAGCTTTGCTCTGTTTTCAAGAACGGTCTTGCCGCACAAGATTGCGCTGCCGGAGATAAACAGTGCTCCTTCAAGAATCATTTGAGAAACGGGAGTTTCAATGTCGTACGGCCTGCTTTCCTTGGCCAAGTTGAAGATAAGGTCTACATAATCTTTGTCATGAACCCTGAGCAAGTCCTCTTTTGTTGCTCGTTGCGGTTGAATGAGAGTAACTTCAGGCGTGCTGAACAAGCCTTGGTTTTCGAAGAACCCCATGGCGTTGACGAAGCGGTCGCCCCTGAAAGGGTGGCCTTCACCTAAATCGTAATGTGCGAGCTTTTCGTTGAAACTTACCACTGTCTTCTGGATCAATCGGACGCGCTCTCAGAACGAAGGTGAATCTTGTGAGATATAAAATCGTATCCAAGGGTTAGCTGGGCTTGAAAAGGAAAAAAGGGGAGTTGTTGTTGATTGCTATGCTTGCTGCTTCTCTTCGGCTTTGGCTTCTGTTTCAGAATGTTGTGTTTCTTCTTTGCCCTGGATTGTCTCTACGACGGCTTCAACGGGTTCAATATGTTCATCTTCCGCCATCCGTGGAGGCTCCTCTGAGAACTTCACTTCTGGTTCTGGAGCTTGGATTTGGGGCGGTTCAACGTCTTGCGCAATGTTCATTTCATCGTTTGAAAGCTGGTTCACCGCGTATTGAACGTCATCCAGTTCTTTCTTGGCTGTCTCGAGTCCAGTGGAGAGGAGCTCGGTTTCGCGGTGGTATATTTCTTCGTCCACTTCGTCGGTCACGTGTTGAATTTCAAAGTTTGCGAGAAGAATCTCCAACGTCCTGATCTGTTCTTCAAGTTCCATCGCTTTCGAGGCCATTTTTCCAAGCAAAGCTTTACGCTGGCCATCGATTTCCGCGACGGCTTCGTCTATCTCACGGGTGAAAAGGCTGTGCGTTGTCTGTGAAATCTTGCCAGTTTCCAGTAAATTGCCCAAAGCTTGTTTCTTTTTCTTCGCTAGCTCGTATTCTTCGTTCAACCTGCTAAATGAGTGTTTCCACGATATCAATTTTTGCACCGTGCAACTGGTTACCATGAAGGAAGCAGATAATCTTTGCTAACATGCAGGTATATCTCTGACTGTTAGGTTCACAGGTTTCTGCAACTCCACAAGAAGACTGACCTTTAAAAACCAACACACGCACTGACGTTTCAATGCGTTAAAAAGTGCAAAATCTCCAGCCAATAATTGAAAACCTCGAACATTTCGTGTGCCGCTTCGCCAAAAATCGCAGGAAGAACTCATGCCAAGGTCGAAAATGAACTTCAAAAGTTCACTGATTAATTCTTTAAGGCTCAATTCTAACCTCAGACTTGCTTGAACAGCTAATCGGATCGAAACACTAAAAAACACCCTGTCCTCAACTCTAGACCCTAAACACACAACGCAGAAGGGCCCGTAGCTCAGTAAGGACAGAGCACCGGACTTTTAGGCTCAATGCTAAGCATGGAAATCCGGGGGTCCCGGGTTCAATTCCCGGCGGGCCCGCCATCCATTGTGCGAATATGTACCGTCTGCAAGCGCGCGCGGCGTCTTTGCGCGTGAGTTCTCTTAACATCTTGCTCAGTGTCTGAAGTTCACTGTTCTGGCATTCGTGCAAGTCGTGCGCGCTTCATGATTTGTTACCGCACAACATTACCACGGTTGTTACCAACAAACACAGCGGAAGACTCCGAAGGAAGGAGATTTCAAAGAATTTCTCCATGATTTGTTACCACACAACATTACCACGGTTGTTACCAACAAAGACCGGGGGGTCGACTCCGAGAGATAACGTGCGCGCGCTGCTGACATATTCCGTTCCTGAAATATGCCTTTTTAATTCTTAACAACCCTTAAACGACTATGAGCCGGTTCAATACGATGGGTAAGGCCAAAAAGAAAGGACGTAAAAAAGCAAGGCGCAACTTCTCAGACCACGCACGCCAGCCCATCGATGTTGAAAACATAAGAAAAAAGATTTGCGAACGGACCAATCAGAATGTCAAGACTGATGCGGAAAGGTCAGACGTTACTCTGAAACTGCGAAGACTATCCTTTGAACTGAAATCCCATATTGAAGAAGTCTCAGAACTGAAACGCATGTTTGAAGAATTAGCAAACCCACGGAAGAAAATGAAGAACATGTGTCTAGAAGACAGCAGAACAGCGACAAACCAAGAGCCTGTTGTAAGGGACTCTTATTCTTATCTTAGATGGCTCATCAAAAAAAGCAACTCTCTTCAATCAGAGCCTTCAACCATGAAACAAGCAAATACCCAATAGCCAGGCCCCCAAAAAACGGCAAACAGGAACATGCACACACGTCAACCTAGTAACAGGCATACACGTCAAAACCAGACAAACAAAATGAAAACACACTAGAACTAGGGAGAAAACAATCAAAAAAAACCAGGATACAGGATAACATCAAGCCTTTTACATGACTTTTCAGTTTTTGCAAGTCTACATATGAGCATCTTCTTTGTCATTTCACAAAATCGCTCCGAAATCTGTTCAAAGTGGAATTTGACCTTTCATTTCAAAGCATGTAGATGCTATCTGGCCAAGACGAGAGTCAGTGTGGGTGTCTAGAAGATACTTCCATAGGCTATTATATAGCTGTGCAAGACAAGCTATGTCTGCAGCTGTTCAATGGGACAAACATACATGGAAGTATGAAGGTGTTTGGAAGGTTTCGAAGAAAAAAGGAAACTACTGACGCAGAAGGGAGCACAGAGATGACGGCGGACGACCTCAACCCTAAGTCTAAAAGTGTTGAGGACAGAGATTCATTGAAATACACTTTCAGAAGGCCGAGGGAGGAAGAAGAAGTCAACCTTATGGAGGTTTTAACCGGGCTTCTTCGAAGATTAAAGAGCCTAGATAGACAGCGGACAGATCTTGAACAGGATATCTATCAACTTGGTGGAGAGGCCGAGAAGGAAGCTGGGGATCTAGAGAAAGAATTGTCCACCCTCAAGGAGCAAACTAGAGAACTCGAAGAAGTGTTAGGTGCTATACATGCACACAGGAAAGGAGTGCGCCATCGGGAACTAGGACATTAGTTAGAGAATCTCGGGAAACTCCTGTTAGAATATGATTAATGGCATGACATATCCAGTGTGGAAACAGATCGATAGAAGGGGCAGCAGATGAAACCGTAATCTACTTCATCTGATTATTCCCAGTTCAAAGTTCGAACACTATTCTAGAGTTAAGATATTGATCCTTGCTTCTCAAATTTTAAATAAGATCCATCAAGATACATAAACACAGTCTTCAAAAGGAGGTCCATAAATGCCTAAAGATGACGTCAACCCAAAGTTCAGAACTGATGAGGACAGAGATCCACCGAAATACACTTTCAGAAGGCCGAGGGAGGAAGAAGAAATCAACCTTACAGAGGTCTTAAGCGGACTTCTTCAAAGATTAAAGAGCCTGGATAAACAGCGAACAGATCTTGCAGAAGAAATAGAAAGACTCAGTGAAGAAGCGGAGAAGGAAGCTGAGGATCTAGAGAGAGAACTGTCCACCCTCAAGGAACAAGCCGTCGCACTCAAAGAAGTTTTAGAAGCCATGCGTTCACGAAGGAAAACCTAACCCTCATCTTCTCTTTTTATCAATGATTCCTGCGGCGAGGGCTGCATCAAGCTCTGCAGAATACTTCCATCCTTATTTTCAACAGAATGAAAGTGCCGCAATTCAAATCATGTTGCATCATCACACTTAATATCGAAGCAGTTCTATAATAGTTGTTTAGAAAGGAGAGAACAATGTCGCAAGAATCTCTCAACATTATCGTAAATGCTCTTCAAGAATACAATGAATATCTTGACCGCCTAGTTTCTAAACTCGGCAACATAACAGACGAGTTGAACACGTTAGAAGGAGCGCAAGAGTGGTCCAAGAAGCTTAGGAAAGCGGAAGAACGACTTTTTGCCATTGAAACCGAATTCTCAGAGTTCATCGATTATTTCTCATCCTCGCAAAATACATCCCTCTGCTCTTACTTACCCTCACTGACAATGCGATACAAAGAATGGGAAGACTTCAAAACCCAATCGACTAACGCGAAATTGATTTCTTTCCTACTTGAAGAAAAAGAAAGGGTTTTTCAGGTATTTGCGTTGAAAGAAGGTAAAGTGCTAACATACAGTGGGGAATTTCCACAACATGCAAAGTTGCTTAAGTCTTGGCTTTCGAAAGAATTGAGCACCCAACAAGGAAAAATCGTGGAAGGTGTCCTAGCGATAGGATAAGGAACATCACGGGCTTGATTGCCCGTGGAAATCAGCTATTAGTATCATAGAAACGCCACGATTAAACGTGACGGAAACTGCGGTCTGAGCTAGCTTGCACTACTACCGCTTCTTTTGACGTACTCTGAAAGTGTCCCAGCGTCAACTTTCACGTGATCAGCCAAAATCTCCTTCTGGCATTGGCTACCCAGAATCATCATTCTGAATGCGACAATTCCTTTCAAGACACCACATTGCGTTCACTGCTAAGTTGCATTTTCCTTGGTCCCATAAAAATCCAGTACACACGTCATGTTTCACGTCTTTTCCTGGGAAATATATAGGCAATTCAATCGTACAATGTTCGGGCGATTTGAGAATAGAAGTTACTTCCATAAGCATTTATTTAGAGAGAAAGTGTTACAAATGTCAGGAGTAGACATGAGGATAGATACCTCAGCGGGGAGGAGGTGAGGATATTGGAGATTACGATAAACACGAAGCAGGCGATTGCCCTTGTCTGGACCTTGATTGCTATTGCACTGTCTTTGATCGTCGTGCTAGCAATGGGCCTTCCGTACTCAATCTTGGGCACTGCGTACTCTTACAACGTACCTTGGTGGCTGATGATTGCAGCATTTTTCGGAGTTTTCTTGGTGATAACTCTTCCGGTGTATCTGCTCATTGCTCTATGGGGAATAGCGACCAGAGACGAAAGCGAGTAGCAGAAACCGCGATGGTCGAAGCCCCAGCGATGAGGAGACACATTTCAAAGTTGAGAAGTGAGCAGTTGCTATATGCGACAGTGCAAAATGCTCCGTGGCAAGCCTTCTGACGACAGCTCATATTCGATATTTCGGCAATTGTCCCCGTTTGGCAGCAGGTTCCATGTAAGCTCTTCATGTACTTTGATTGGATGAGAGCATGTTCTTCAGACTGACAAAAGCCTACATGGTCCCATAGGTTCTGTTCACATGAATTTTTTGCTCGCACGCATTTATTCGCATTTTTGACGGTGATGATTATGTGACAGGGATAGTTCCAGCATTCTTGAACTGGAAGACTGCTTCATAACACATAAATGAAACGATGGAGTTACAAGAATTGGGAGTGCAGTTGGGCCTAGATGAAATTGAGAATTTTCGCAATTCCCTAAAGAACTGTCCAGATTGCGGTTCGACAGAAGGTTTCTGGCTCATTGCAAAACGCGACAAAACCTATTTCCAATGCAAGCATTGTGCAGCCATTCTAGAGGTCTGCAAGGTACATCCACCTTCGAAGACCACTAAAGACTCCAAAAAGTTTCTGGCAAGAATAAAGCTAGTTCGATGACATAACTATAGACCTTTACTAAGGGATATATGCTAGGCGGCAACCCTCATTCAAACCGATTCACGCAGACTTCTGAACATTCTGAACCTAATGTTTGCTCTTACAGCCGTTTTTTCCAGCTGAGGTTCACACGAGCGAAGCCAAGGCTTCGTTGAGTCCAGAACTTTTCATAAACTTTGGACAAATCGGGATTGGGAAAACCACCGTGGACAACCAAGAATGAGGCAATGGTGAGAGAAGCCTTCTCCTTTTCTCACGCCGCTACCAATACGAAAGTATGCTCAAGCTTTATAAAACGTTGTTGCCTTGCTTGGCATATATCGCTTTTCATCGTATATTTCCTTTCATACTAGCGTACAGAGTTAAGCAATATTTCAAATCTTTCGTGTAAGCTTTACTTTTGCTGGGTGCCAATGTTTCACTCAGGCAGTAAGGGCTTCGTGTGGTAATTATTGTCTTTCCCAGACTGGCTTTACCGCAAGGCTGAGCAGAATGCTCAAAGCGAAATTCTAGCCTTTCTAATGATGGTTCTTGGCATGAATCTTCTGATGGGAGGCCTCATCGTTACGGTCATTGCTGCATGTGACCCGAACCTGCTCTTCCACCCACCCAGCCGCTGAGCCAGTCTGCTGTCCTGGGGCTCATCCTAACCATCACGAGCTTCTTGGTCTTTTCAGCAGGCTTCATCATGGTTGTCCACTATGACAGGCAAAGGTCTTGGCATCTGAAGGGAATAGAAAAATCCGCTCACTTCAGAAACAGGAAGATCACCATCAAGACACAAGATGAACTCCTCAAGGCATTGGCAGACCAAAGCAGTGAGGAGTAGTCCCGTGCGCCAAGGCCTGTGACATGCTGTGAATTAACAATTCTTTGCTTTCAATCTACCGCAAACTAGTCATCTTTGATCGGCCTCATCACATATTATTGGTGAATTTCTCCAGTCGGAGAAGTTCGCGAGAGTTTCTGTTTTAATTTTCTTGTGACCCAGCTGCTAGATTCCTTGCCCCTGTGGACTTTTATGTGTGAATATTGATGTTGAATTCATAATCTAAATAAGTAGTAGTGCTGAACTAATGAGGCGTCTGGGGCAAACGGTAGGCGATATCGATGACGAGTGACGACCGGATTTCAACGGAGAGCATCAGTGGGGACCTCTTGCAACTTGAAGCGAAGAGGATGGAATTGGGCCTTCTAAAAATGGTCGTCTCAGATCTGAGAAGCTACAGAAAAATGATAGGTGTTAAAAAGTACGATTAGAATCCTTCGTCTTCAAACCATACATTAGTCTTGCGAGCCTCTACATGCTGAACCGTCTTCTCAGCGTTTCTACGATCATTTCAGAACCGCGCATATCCGTCTGCAACGCATGTTTCGCCGTTGCTTCTCGTATCATTTCTTTTTCTTTTCCAATAATGCGACATTGATCCTTGATGGCATCATTGGTCTCATCTATCGTCTTTTCAACCCACTCCAGTTTTTCCACAAATCCGTCTGCCGTGGTGACAAGCCTCACTTTATCATCCATCAACAAAAGCTTCCTATCCCACAAGTCTCTGCTTGACTTCCATTTCAAATCAAAGGCGTCTCGCCATTCTTGATCTGGCACAGAGTCCAACGGGAGGTCAACAATGTATGCTTCGGGAAACGTAGGATTCTGGCTTACACAAATTTTGCTCGTGTCAAAAGGAGTCACGATTCGTACACTTTTAGCCATATCTCTCCGGTCACCTCTATGGAATGCTATCTCGCTTTCACCCTAAAAATTCTACCCTGCCAAAACAATGGCTCATCGTGCGGCTTTCAATTTCGAATTCGACTAAAACTGTCAACTGACTTCATCTCGAACCATTGACTCCAATCTTGAGTTTAAACGAATACGGCAATCCGTGCGAATGTGCTGCGATAAAGCCGACCGCGTCCGCAAGTGGCAGTTAAGACCAAAATCATTAAAACCACGAAGCCGAAGGAAAAAGAGGCGATCTTCTCGCAAAAATGTTACGCCCTGGTTGCCTCGCCATTATAGTATTCCAATGCACGCGTGTGCGCAAAAGGATCGCCTGCAGATTAAGGTTATATACTATTTCGTTTTTTGTTATTGTCGGTCGGGCAACGGGCGGTAGCTCAGCCTGGCAGAGCTTCCGAGCCAGCGTAGGTCAAAGGATTTTAGCTGGCGGAGACGCTGTAGACGTCTGCCAAAGGTGGGCGCCAGAGACACTCTGAAAGTCGAATGGAGGAAACTCGGAAGGGTTCTGTCTCTTCGACAACTCTCTTTTTTACTCGGCGCTTGTCAACTCTTATATTATTTTATGTATACAATTGCCCTTAAGTGTGCGATTTGCAGGGTTAGGGTGGAGAATATTGTTACGGTCTTCTAATAGGGTTGGCTGGATAAAACCGTCGGCGATTAGGAGAATGCTTGAGTATTCTGCTGGCATGGAAGATCTGGTTCACTTCGAGCAGGGAGAGCCTGACTTCACAACGCCACACCACATCGTTGAAGCTGCTGTCAAGGCTGCTAGAAACGGTTTTACGCATTACACTGAGGCTGAAGGGACTTTGGAACTGCGTCAAGCCATTACGGAGAAGCTCAAGAACGAAAACTGTGTTGATGTTGATGCCAAAACGGAGGTGACCGTCACTTCGGGCTCTCAAGAAGCCATGCTTATAACCGCCTTGGGATTTCTGGATCGGGGGGACGAAGTTCTCATTCTTGACCCGTACTATCCCGCGTATTTTGAGGACACGCTGATAGCAGAAGCGACGCCCGTGACGGTCCGGCTTTGCGAAGGTGGAAAATGTGGTGTAGAAGTCGACGTTCTGGAAGAGAAAATAACGGAAAAAACGAAGATGATATGGGTGTCCAACCCTTGCAATCCAACGGGTCACGTATTCTCAAAACGGGATTTAGAAAACATTGCAGAGGTGGCACAGGAACGTAATCTGATAGTTTTTGCAGACGAAATATATGAAAAACTAACTTATGACGGTGTTAAGAACATCAGCATCGGTTCCTTGCCAGGCATGGAAGACAGAACTATCACGGTGAACGGTTTCTCTAAAGCGTACGCGATGACTGGGTGGAGAATCGGTTACATAGTGGCAGAAAAGAAGCTCTCTGCAACCTTGCGCAAACTGCATTACTACGCAGCCTTGTGTCCAAACTCAATATCCCAGAAAGCAGCCGTTGCCGCACTGTCAGGGCCGCAGGACTGCGTTCAAGAAATGCTGAGAGAATACGGCAGAAGAAGAAGACTCATGATGGATGAGCTTAACCTGATTGAGTCTCTGCCCTACACGGTGCCAAACGGGGCGTTCTACGTCTTTCCAGACTTCTCAGCCTTCGGAAAATCGGATGAGGCTCTTGCCTTGCGTCTGCTGAAGGAGGCTGGAGTGGTTACCGTGCCTGGATCCGGCTTCGGAGCAAGTGGTGAAGGGCATCTGCGAATATCCTACTCCATTTCCTACGAACAAATCCAGGAAGGAATGAAGCGTCTCAGAACGTGTCTCGGCCGTACAGCGTAGACTGTGCCATAGCTTATGTTAGGAGATATTCCTTTTTACCGTGACCATTCCTTTTTCCGCATCCACCTTCACCATGTCACCCGTGTGAATTGCCTCAAACGGGTCTTTTTCCAGCCTGTCCACCAGAGGAACCTTCGCCAGAACTGCACTGACTATAAGCACGGTTTCGACGTCTTTGACTATCATCGCTTTGGGCGCCAGCTTGTGCGATGCCAGTTTGAAGAGGCCGTCTATCTGCACCACCGAGCTGGCCTTTCCTGATGGAAACACAAGCACCTTGTTTGCGAGATTCTTTCCCGCAAGTTCATGGGTTTTCTCCCTAACTACGCCCGTTCTTGGATCTGTGAGGTAAAAACAGATTGGCTCATGAGAAACCAGAGCCTCGCCTTCCCCGCAACCTCCCACAATCCTGTGACATTTCAGTCTAGTTTCCTCGCCTTTCATTCGTACTTCCCCCTTATCGCCGCTTCCACGCAGTCTTCCAGTCCAGCCACGACAACGTCTTTGAACCTTCGGTAATAGGCGCATTTGGGGGAATCGGTCATGCCGACCTCGTCCCTGTAAACGGTCCAGCAGGGCTCGTCAATGCACGTGTCCACCACGACGCCTCCGCCAGCTTTCTCTATTGTATCCACGTAGCCCATTCTCTTGGCCAGAGCTTTGGTCGTAGCGGAAGTGCAAATCCAGAACGAAACTCCGCTGTGAATCTTCTTTCCTTCCAGCAGTTTTGCGGCTTCAGCCATCTGTTTGAGAGTGTAGTGAGGGCATCCGAGCATAACAAAATCTATCCTCCCGCTTGCCGTCTGCATCTCTTCCCAACTGCGCTTGAGTTCAGCGCGGGTGACGGTGATCTTGTCCTCTGGGACGTCACCTTGAAAGGCCTCTTCCACGGTTTGGGCTTCCACAGTGAAGCCTGGCATGTAGAACATGGGCACTGCTCCGGACGTGTTCGACATTGCGCAGAAGTTTATGAGTTCTTCCGTGTTCGGACGCTTCGTCATTCCTGTTAACACTGGGATTCCGTAACCTATCTGCTCCCCAACGAACTGGCCCAAAAGAGTGTAGTCGAAGCTGTCTCTCAAAGTTGCCTCAACCTTGATTAAGACCGTGCCTTTTCGGTTTTCTTTTATGTGCAGCCCGTATCTGGGGGTCTTGCCGACAACTCCCGCTGCAAGCGCGCTCTGAGCTGCTTCTCGATTGGTTGTGGCGCCGATCACAGAGTTTACGTAGGGTGTGGCACTTGATTCGGAGAAGGCCACGGTTTCACCGAACAGAGGAATGTTTTCTGTCAGGTATGGTAGGCAACTCCAGCTTAGAATGGCGCCCACTTTCCCGTAGGCCTCCATGACTCTCCGGGCTACTTCAGCTTCGTCTCGCGGAATTTCGAACAATTTGTGGAAAAACTCGATGTCGTACACTGGATTTGTGCTGGTTGGAACTCGGCACCGAGCACCTCCATTTGCCAATAGCTCGACGAAGTACAGGTCTCCTTCCTGGCCGCTTGAAGCAGCATGTGCACGGCTGATCGGAATCATTTTTTCGGCGTCGTAAGCGTCTCCTATGGCTACAAGCAGTTCCATCGCGCTTTTTGTTCCTTGTCCTAGTTCCCCATTAATCATTTTTTCTTCTTCTTTGGTTAGATTCATCCGAACTCACCTTTTTCATACTAAGAACATGTCCTTGCCTCTTTAGCAAAGATTCTGAGGACGGCCCTCTAGGAACTTGACGACGTTGTCGATGCAGATGTCAGTGCATCTCTTAATGGCTTCAACAGTGTGGAATCCTACGTGAGGCGAGAGTACCGTGTTGCTCAAGGCGAAGAGCTGGTTGTTTTTGGCGGGAGGCTCCTCTTCGAAAACATCGAGTCCTGCATAAGATATCCTGCCCGATTTCAAAGCTTTTATCATAGCTTTCTCATCGATTACCTTCCCCTGCGATGTGTTGACTATGACAGCACCGTTTTTCATAGTTTCGAACTCCTTTTCCCCGAGAAGCTTCTCTGTCGCAGGTGTTAGCGTGACGTGTAGCGTTATGAAGTCACTGTTCTTGAGCAGTGTGGGGAGGTCCACGTAATCCATTCCGAGTTCTTTGGCTCTCTTAACATTCGGGTACTTGTCGTAGCCCAAAACCTGCATTTCAAAAGCCTTGGATATCTCTGCGACTCGGCAGCCGATTGTGCCGGTGCCGATGACTCCCAGAGTTTTTCCACGAAGTTCGACGCCCCCAAACGGTCTCCAATCGAAACCTCCTCTTCTCACGTGTTTATCGGCCAAGAGCAGTTTTCTGGCTCCTGCTAACATCAAAGCGAGGGAGTGTTCTGCAACGGCTTCTGTGGCATAGCCCGGAACGTGCGTGACAGTGATTCCTTTTTCTTTCGCTGCTTGAATGTCCGCGTAATGACAGCTGGTTGCCCATATCGAAATCATCTTGAGCTTCTCAGCGGAGTTCATGACATCTCTGCTCAATTTGCTCCATCCAACTATTACGACGTCCGCACCTGTTATTCTCCGCTTCAAATCATCAGCTGATCTAGGCGGCCGTTTGAAAATTTTGAGGTTGCCGAGTGATCGTAACTTGTTAATGTGCTCTTCTTCGAGATAGACGTGGTCCACGATAACTATGTTCATTTTTCATCATTTTGTAGCATGTGGGCGTTCACTTAAATTTTATGTTAGTGCAGGTCTCCAGCCCGATGGGGCAGTCTCGCTGTGAATTTCTCGAGCATTTCCTGTTCCAGCCCTCTTTACGCACAGCCCCAACGTGATGTCTTTTCTGTTTTTGAATTGACGGTTAAGAAAGTCTGCTTCTCTGAGTTTTCTTTTTACTAATTTTCTTTTTACTAAGAGAATGTCTCACGACTATGACGGGTTGGATGCCTTGTCTTCTAATCACAAGATAACTGGATGAACTACGCGTATGATAACTCAAACGATTTCACAAAGGAAAAATCCACCTATTCTGAATAGGCTCGACGGAGACGAATCCGCCGCAGAACTTTACATAACCCATTTTCACAAGACTTTTATATGTGTTGGTTCGTGGTATTGTGTAATTAACTTTGGATTAGGGTGCTTTGATGGAGCCTAGCAAGAAGCCGTTGAACGTTCTTGTCAAGCAGTTGAACGCAGGAATTGCCGTAGTGCTGAAAAATGGCGGCGAATACAAGGGCAAGATGATTAAGTGCGATGGTCACATGAACATTCTTTTGGAAGGAGCCACAGAGTCTAAGGATGACCAGCTGATCACGAACTATGGAAATGTTTTGCTGCGGGGAAACAACGTCCTCTACATCATGCTGGACGTGCCTGTAAGGTAGCATTACTTCTGGTTCCAGTGACGTATTCTATTGTTTCTTTAAGGTTAGCATTGAGCTTGTGTTTGCGCTTGAAGTATTTCAGAATGTTTTGAACGTCGCGTGTTAGTAGCTCTTCGGCGTTTGGATGTTCCTTGGTGACGTATTGGGGCCAGTCAATTATCAGTATGTGTCTGTCGGGTTTCAGGATGATGTTGTATTCGCTCAGATCGGCGTGGATGATGCCTGCCTTCAGGTAGGCTTTTCGTGCGTTGCGGAGAATCTCTCCCAGGATTTTGTCCGGTCTGGGTATTTCCTTGTATTCTGCGAGTTCTGCGCCTTCAATCATCCCCATGGCTACGACGTGGCGGTTTTGGCTTATAGGTTCTGGAACGGCTATGTGGTACGGGAAAAGGAGTTGCAGGGCCTGGTATTCCCTTTCTGCCGCAAGCCTAGACTGATAAAGCCAACTTGCACTGCGTTGTGTCGAATAGCTTCTTCTTCTGATGATTTGGCGAAAGCTGATTCTGCCTAGGCGATGGAATTTCACTGCTATACGTTCGCCATTGGGTTTCAGCGCGTCGTAAACGTCAGCTTCCTTGCCGACGCCCAGCGGTTTGCCGAAAGCTTCCAGCACGTTGGCTTTGACCAAACCGTTTATCGCGAGGCAATCATAACCGGCGTAGTTGAGAGTGTAGCCTGTGTAGGCCCCCCGCATTCGGTAGATTAGCCCCAGTTTGCTGAGGCGGTTTATCCGAAAGTCCGTGTCCCTTGCCAAGTCCAGCTTGGTGAATCTTGCTATTTGTTCCTTGGGAACGAATTCATGCTCGCTCATGGCCGTTTCTATAGCTTGGAGGACTCTGAAGTCCTCGTTCTTCAATTCGCGAAGCACGCTGACTGCAACATCGGCTGACGACATACATTCTATAGATAGTGCGCTTCACATTAAAAGCCAGAGCGCTGTTACTCGCGCGCAGTTCCTTCTTTTATGTGATTCTCAGCTTTTCCACTTCTTCCGTGGTCGGTCTGGCCACCTTCGTCGCCTTGTTTAAGCTGTTCTTTCCAAATCTTACCGAAACTTCAGAGCCTTTTTCGTCCGAGTAGTGGGCTGTTAGGCTTGCTGCTTTCTCGATAGCCTCTTTAGTTTTTGTTCCCTGAAGAATCGTGACTGGGCTGCCGCAGTTCGGAACTTCAAAGTAGTAGTCGCTCGGCGATTTCATTTGGACAAGAGCTTTGTTCTCAGATTCGTTTCTGCCGACGATTATCTTGTTATCCGTGAATCGGAAATGTCTGCCCAGTTTCAGCAGGGCTATGTCCTTCAGAGTGACTCGTTTCTTGTACTTGAATAGATCTCTCACCTTGTCTGCAAATTCTTTGTAGGTAAGTAGGCAACCTCCTGCTGGGCACGGGTAATCTGCTATGCTGAACACTTTGGCGAGTTCAATCTGTTTCTTTCTTGACCTGCCATGAACATCCAAGAGCTTGTGGCGGTCTACGAGTCCTCTTTTTTCAATGGACGTTTCGGGAAGCAGTCTCGCTGACAAAGGTCTCAACACCCTGTTTTTCAGCCCTGCTTCCTCTTCTATCATTTTCAAGGCCTTAAAGTGTTGGCTCATCGGTCTCTCGTCCAGCACTTCGCCCGTGAAGATAAACGAGGCTCCAGTTTCTCGTGCGTATTTCTTGGCTTTTTTTAGCATGAAGATTCTGCAATCGATGCAGGGGTTCATGTTTTTTCCGTAACCATGTTTCGGTTTTCTAACCACTCTCAGGTAGTCCTCGCCTACACTGACGACTTTCAAGGGTATGTGAAATCTCTCTGCCACCGCTGAAGCTCCACATCCACCTTTACCGCAAAGGCAGAAGGGAGACACGAAATTTATTGCCTCAACGCTTATGCCTTGCTCAAGAAGTAGCTTCACCGCTAACGTGCTGTCTAAACCGCCTGACAAAAGTGCAAGAGCTTTATCTTTTTTCATTTCAGTGCTTAACATTTTCAGGCCTTTATTTAAACACCTACGGCCAAGGTAGAGTCATTCGGCAAAATTGTAACTCAAAGACTTTGAGGCTTTTTTTGAGAGAAAAGGGTCAAGCTGGCCATCGCAACATAACAGATAGTCATAATTGCTGATAAGATTGTTAGTCCGCGAATGTCTGCCCATGCTGGCGCGAAGCATTTTTGCGCTAAATTCGGCTTAGCGCGCGCTGACGTCGGCGGCGATCGAACGTGAGCTATTCTTAGCCCGTCATGAAATGCGTTGCATTTGATGCATTTTGCAACGCTGACATCAGACTATGGTGTCATACTAACCACTCTGGCCTCGTACCACGGGCAACTACATGTGATCCTTGGGTTTGTTACAATACACATTACATCTAACATTACAAATAAGAGGTCTGGGTCGACTCTGAACGGTAGTCCAGCCTGTTTTTCTTCATGGTTTGTTACAGTACACATTACTTCTGACATTACAAGTGAAAAAGGGGGTCGACTTTGCTGGGCTATGATGCAGAAGGTGTTCCAGCATACTTGGATTAGTAGCGCGCGCGAGTAAAATCAAGTGGGGCTTGCAAGAGGATTTCTGGATGCTGAACGGACAAGATGTTGTTTCTAAGGGATATGAATCTCCATTGCTGCAGCCATTATCAGATAGAAACCTGCCAAACCCTTCCAGGTACCCCATCTCTCGGCGATTTTGCGTGCTTCTTCACTTGAAATTTTCCTATCTCCGCAATAATAGTGTGAGATTGCTCTTCTGAGCCCTAGGTCATCAGCGGGGAACGCTTCCAGCCTCTGCATTCCTCTTACCATAGTAAGCTCGGCTGTCCAAGTGCCGATGCCTCTTATCCTATCAAGCTCTGCGATGATTTCATTTGCATCTTCGTAATCTTTGAACTTCTCGAGGCTTAGTTTCCCGTCAATTATCATCTTTGAGACATCTTTGATGTACTCTGCCTTTTTCTGACTCAGCCCACAACTGCGGAGTGTGTGAACGCTTGCAGAAGCGAGTTCTCGCGGGGTTGGAAAAGCGTGATAGGTTCCTTCGTCCAAGCTGAGCACTTCACCGAAGGATTTGATCAGCCTCTCTTCCATCATATTTGCTATGCTTAGGGAGATCTGCTGTTCAACGATCGAGTCGATTAATGCCTCAAAAACTGTTGGGGTTGTCGGGCTCTTCAGGCCTCTCAGTATGTGAGTCAAAACTGTCATGACGCTGTCCTCTTTAACTTGCTCGTAGAAGGGTTTGGGATCAAAGTCGAGGTTGAAGAGGGTGCGGATGACTTCTTCAGCCTTCTCTCTGTCACTGCTGGATATTTTTTGATTGGATTCCAGTTTTATTGGAAGTCTCGGCTGTTCAACCGTTCCCATAGTTGTAATGCACGCGAGTAGGAGCTTTTCGTTAACTCTTATTACTTGCCAGAACTTTCCTTTTTCATATTTCCGAATATGTGAGTCTCCGTCTGAAAAAATCCTGGCACTCAGTCTAAAGTCGAAGGGCGGAAGTGGGTTGACTGATGCGGTCGTGAACAAAATCTTCTCCTTTCCCGTTCTTCGAATCTTTCTACAGTGCGGCTAAAAACGCTTTTCATCGCTGTAACAAGAATGTGCGTGCGAAACTGCGCTTTGCTCGCTTGAAGGCTATGAGGGCGCTCTAGAGGGCTGCAGAATTAGAATTGGAAGCTTCCTAGGGCATGCGCTCCTAAATAGAGGATTTTTAAATGCGAGGGTATGCATAGAGAACGGTAAAGGAGTTGTATTTGTGCGAATTGTGCTAAGGGTAGGCGGTTCGGTTGTGGCCACGCCTGTCAATCCTGAGCTGATTGGCGAATATGCAGACATGATGAAGGCTATGAGAACTCGAGGTTATCAGGTTGTGGTTGTGGTTGGTGGCGGCGCCTTAGCAAGGGAATTCATAGGTGTTGCGAGAAGCTTGGGGCTCAGCCAGAAGGATCAAGATGGAATTGCAATATCAGTTTCGAGGATTTTCGCTCAGTTGCTCCTGAAGAGGATTAGGAATTCGGGCTGCGAGGATGTCTCGGTAAGCGTCGAAGAAGCAGTCCGTTGCACGAGCGAGGGCAAGGTTGCGGTCATGGGCGGTTTGAAGCCGGGAATGACGACGGACGCCGTAGCGGCCTTGGTAGCTGAAGCGTTGAAAGCAGATTTGCTGGTGAAAGCCACTGATCAGGAAGGCATTTTCGACAAAGACCCTAAAAAACATGCAGACGCGGTGAAGCTTGACCACCTGAGGTTTCAGGACTTGGCTCGTGTTTGCGTGGAAGACAGGCATAAAGCTGGTATCCATCAAATCATAGATCCTGAAGGCATCAAAATCATGCAACGCACGAGAGTAAAAGTTGTCGTCGTGAACGGGTTCAATCCCAAAAATGTGCTAGCAGCGGTTGAGGGCAAACGTGTCGGAACGTTAGTGGACTGAGCTTGATTTTTCGGTTTTGATGTTCTGGAGCGTATATGGCGCGGTCGAAATCAACTGGGTCGGCGCAAGCGGCGCAGGCTAGGTTCTAGTAGACCTAGTTGCAATAGTCTTCTGCGGAGGAGGCGCATTCACTGGAAACCAAGCAGCAGCCACAGGTGGTGGAATAACGATAACACGTCTTCCAACTCCGAGAGTCACTGCGCTTACCGTAGTCTTCGGCGCAAGAATTAGGCCCGCCTTTTGCGCTCTACATGCTTGGCGAACCTCAAAACCCAAACCAGCAGAAGCCTTAAGATACGAGTAGAGCAGATTCCTACGCTGAGGTTTCACTGTGGGGAGGCTCTATCCAAAACAACCACTTGTCGGCGTCGGCGCAGTTTTGGTCTGTTCTGGCAACATCCTTCTTGAAAAAGAAAGAACGAGCCGGGAAAGGGAAAATGGAGTATCCCCGGCGGCATTGTAGAGCTGGGTGAGGAGGCAGAGCAAGCTACGGTAAGGGAAGTTAGGGAAGAAACAAACCTCACGGTGGAGAAGCCGGAACTCGTAGACGTCGTGGACAACGTGGAACTGGACGAAAATGGAAAGGTGAAGTATCATTTTGTCATAATCGACTATCTTGTGCGACTCAAAAGTGGAAGGCTCAAGGCTTCGAGTGATGCTGCGGAACTAAGATGGGTTAAACTGGACGATGTGGAGAACTATGCTCTGACTGGGACTTTTCGGGGATTTTTCGTCAAAAATTACGAAAGACTAAAGAATTTTGATTCGTGCAAGCGCCAATCAAAGCGCAAGAACTAGGCCGGCTACATTCATGCCTCCGACTGGCACGAGAGTTTCAGAATGTCGGTGGATGTTTCCATTTGTTCGTTTATTGATTGGTGGCGGATGTGAAGAAGAGTCTTGTTTCTCCCATTGTTTTCACGTCCAGAGCCTTGACTCTTGCGACTATTGGAAAGTCCCTCACAGCTCTCCCGAGTGCTAGGCAGTGGTGAGGTGGAAGGTCTCGGGCGATGGACCTTACTGTCTCAGCGTCCACGCGGGAGGCTCGGGAGACTACGTCCAGATCGTGTTCGTTTGTGAAGTTGAAGAGGAAAATGTTGTCGGCTTGGCGGTAGATGTTCTCGCGTATGGTGTCGGGCTGGTTGGTTATGAACGTTGTGAAGATCCCGAAGTGGCGCATGCGAGTTACGATGTCGTCCCAATAGGTTTCACGAAGGTAGAGGTGTGCTTCTTCGGCGAAGAGGAATACAGCCTTGAGTTTCGAGTTGCTCAAAGATTCAACGAGTTTTCCCAGAACGTATTCAACCACTATTTGTCGATCAATAGATGAGGTATTTCGGAGGTTCATTATTATGGCGCCGCCGTGTTCTCTGGTCTTAAGCAGGTACTCTTCGAGTGATGTGGCTTCGGCGATGTTGTCCGTGAAGATCCCTGAGTTGACAAGAGCATGGTAGCGGGAGAACAGAGCGTCACGGACGTGCTGGTTGCAGTTCCAGTTTCGGATTGTTTCGCCCAACTCATGGAGTGTAAGATTGTCCTTCTCTTTGAGCGCTATCCATATCCGTCTGAACTCGCGGGCGGATGTTCCTGGCAAGTGAAGTGCATGTATTAGAATTCCTAGCATCACGTGGAGGTTCAACTGTTTGAGGGCTAGCTTGAAGTTTTGTGAAGGCGTCAGGACGTGGATCTTGTCGTAGTTTGCGTTTCTCTTTCCGTCGCCTGTTAATCCGAGGCTCAGGTATTCGCCATTAAGGTCGAAGACCACTATCGTTGCTTTGTATCCGACTAGGTTTACCATTAGAAGCTTTGACAAGTGGGACTTGCCCGTTTCCTTTTTTCCAGTTATTATGTTCAATCTTCCGTCAAGCGACGTAGCGTCAATCGTTAGCAGCGATGAGTCTTTTGTTCCACCTATCACTATTGGAAGTTTGCCGTCAATCTTGGCGAGTTTCAGCAGAGTTGGAAGCGGAAGCTTTTTTATCGTCGACTGGGAACGTGAGGGAAGCCATGAGCTGCTCGGGTTCAAACTGTCATTCTCGGCTGTTGCACGGATTTTGCAGATGAGTAAACTGGCGTCCTGAATATACGAGATATGTGGGGCAATCTCCAAGGGGTCAACGTCTTCACCTTTGATTAATTCTCCCCCGTCTGGGAGGCTTCGAAGCAGTTCTTCAAGCACGCCGGGAATACTGGCAAACTGAACGTCGATGACCTGCACGATGAGTGCTCTTCCAGCATCGGCATCCTCGACGAGCAGATAGTCGCCCTTCTCAACCGTCTCACCGGGGAAGCTTAAAATCTGAAGGATGTTGCCTTCTTTCCTGTAGAGTTTCATGAGTAGCCCTCTCCCTTGCCGAACAATCCGAACAGAAGCCTGTGCATGTCTGGCCTGTTGATGATTTGAAGCCCAAATCTCCTCGTGACAAAATGCTGCATCGCTAGCACTTCATTAGCCGTGAACGTGCACAAAATGTGAGCCAGACGCAGAGTTTCAGGATAGCTTTCCGCAAACAGGTCGTTTCCTAGGAGTTTTTCAACGGCCTCGATCCGCGGCTCAGGCGGAACTTCTTTGTCTATGTCCAGTCTGAAAGCAAGGTTCCCCTTGGTCAACCTAGCCACATAAACGTCGCCGAGCAGGACCATTGGGGGCCTGAGCCTCAAGCCCTCTGTCTCAAGCAGAAAGGGAGGCTTGTGCTCCGGCAGCAGGTCTGTTATGAGGTGTCCGTTCACCCTCAGGTTCGTCATTTTCGAAAAGGCTAGAACGACGTTGTCTCCCTTTCTTGCTGTATCAAGTATTTCTTTCATTCGATGCGTTGGAGTTTCAGCGGTTCCTGCTGTTAATGAACCGTCGAAGAGTATCAGTCCGTTGTTCATGGTCTTCGCGGCCATCGTTTGAAGCCAACGTTCGAGGAGGCTCGCTATCCGTGTGTGCATCTGGAGAATGCTTGGTACGCCTTGGTGGCTGTGCTCGTGTATGGAATTGAAGTACGTTCTTTCCAGCGTTTCGTAGACTTGTTTCTTGTTTTCCTCGGTGACGTGGAATATGAATGGCCCGAATCGCATGTACCTGTAGCGTCTGTTTTGCTTCCAAACGTTTGCACCCCTGACGGCTATCACGATGCCCGTGCTTGTTTCGCCAATCTTTATGGTCGACGTGTCCACGGCCGCGACGATTTTCTCCTCGCGAGATGGATTTAGAGGCAATGGTTCAAGCTTAAGCCTTAGTGTTCCGTCGTGCATACTTGCGTTGTTGAATTGTTGAACGCTTTGTTGATTTAGTTGAAATGCATGGTCGGGTGCATGTTTGAGTGAGTGCAAGCTTAATTCGATGAACTGACGGGGTAATGTTGTGTCCATGGTGGATTGTGGAAAGTTATATTTTGGTGTTGCTGCAATAGGGTATTGTTCAATCACCAAGATTCACCAATAGCCAATTGTTTAGGGAAGGTATATTTAAGTGTTGCGCATGAACAAGATGCACAATACAATAAACAACAAGGTGAAAGGTTGGCAGACAAAGAAACAAAGCCGCCGATACGAGTAAAAATGAAGATAGGAGAAGTCGAATTCGAAATCGAATGCCAAGAAGACCAGCTGCAGTCGACGGTGGACAAAATACTTTCAACAGTAACCGACAAACTAAAAGAAACACCATTGATGACAGAAAGGGCCGCACAGCCGCCGAGGGCAGAAACCTGCAAGGGCATAATACAGAAGCTATGGGAGGAAGGCTGGTTCTCCACTGCAAAAGGCCTCAGCGAAGTCCACACCGAACTGGCAAGACGTGGGTTCCACTACGACCGCACTGCCGTCGCCCATGCTCTCATAGACCTAGTCAAAGACGGAATACTGACGAGAGAAGGAAAACCACGCAGATATCAATACGCCCAGAAAAGGCCGCCTCCATAACCTACTTCATCCATCAAGTTTTCCCAACATGTCAGGCGGGCAGGTTTCTGTCGCCTGTTCAGCATTCTGAAAGCAGATAGGAAACACGAAAGACTTAGTAGCCCATTTTCGCCCTGATTCTTGGAATGGTATCCTTCTGCATCTGCATAAGACCGAAGGTTGTGATCCTGTATTTTTCGTCGGGAGTCTTCGCAGCTGTCTGGTTCTTGACCAGTTCTCCCAGCCGGGTGCTTGCAATCTTCGCGTCTTTGCCGAGCTTGCCCTGCAGTTCCTCTTTCGAAACCGCGTCTATTTCAGCATTGCCCAGCTGATGGGCAAGGTAACCTGCCAAAAGCAACAGGCTTAAGGTCTCGTTGTCTGTCAGCTTGTCCCTCGGAACAAGCAGGCATGGCCCTTCCTTCGCAAAAGCGATAAGGCCTTCAGAGTCTTTGGCCAGCTTCTGCAGGTCAACGTTCAGCATCAGCTTCTGTGCAACCTCAAAAGACGGCAAGAACTCGTTGAAAAACCTGTTTAAACTCGACCAAACCGATTCAACGCTTCCAGAAAACTTCTTCTCAACACTCCTATACCTGACCTCCACGGTTAACTTGTCCTTATCCTCGCTTCTGCGGCTCTGAGGGGGCTCTCTTTCGGAGGCGGCGCACTCTTCACCCATCTTCCATTCCATCCTGCCAACTCTGATTGTTGGCGATGGTTAAAAAGCGTTGTTAAACGCCGTGACGAGGTGATTCAAATCAATAAAGCATGAGCTACGATGCGTTTGTAGAGGCTTTTCATTGGCCTATTTTGCTTTTGAGCTTGTTTAGAACGTCGTCTTCTACCCATCTCTCGCCCTGCATGGTGAGCTTGAACTCGGGTCTGTTCGGGTCCGGCTTGAACACTTGGCCCCTCTTGGTCATCTCGTTTAGGCGTGCGGGTACCATGCATTTTATTCCGCTTGATTCTAGAAGTTTCGTTATCTGCGCTGCTGTGCTCTTCTTCCCCTCTGAGGCGTACAGTGTCAAACCTATTGCTTCATAGTGAGTCAGGTTTTCGCGGGCTACGATGACGGGACCTTCGGTCGTAGACTCAACAATGCCTTTGAGTTGAGCGCCTGAGGGCATCAAACGGTTCTGGACGAAACCTCCAACCTTTTCCACGAAACCTTCAGGGAAAGCCTCAAGAATCTTCAGTATTTCCTGCGGGTTTTCAGCCTCGACAACGATTTCGCCGAAGGGCGTTTTAACTCGTACTTCAACCTTGATCATTCGTGCCTCTCCTCAAGCCGCAAGCTTCCTTCTCAGCCAGAAACTCAACAAATGGCGACATCTCCCGCACAAACCCCTATTCTCTTTTCCTATTCATTCCAATGATGGTAATAACGTTTTTGTCCTAACAGGCGTTTCGCGCGTGCCTTTTTTTTCGTTCAATGCTCAGGCAAGTATGACCTTTTTTCTAAGTTCCTGAACTTGATGTCCCTGGACTGAGAGGCCAGCGTGTTGCAAGTGTACCTTCTGTAATCAGCGCATACCTTCAACGCTATCCATCAATTCAGCAACAAACACAAAGAAACAGGAGTGGAAACGTCCCAAACGTCCTAAGCGTCCAGCGTAGTCCACTCAGAGCCCATAACCCCGACGGGCGAAATGAACGCTAGTAAGATTGGCGCGCACTGACTAACTGCCGGAAGCATCGTTCGCATAGGTTCTGTCCAGATATTTGAATGATCTCAGAGTCTGAAAGCATCTTTCCGCACCTGTCACAAGCTATTTCCCTCGGAATTGGCGTGCTTCCCATGTTTCTCACAATTCGGATAGGGCCTTTCTAGCGCTTAAACAACATTCCGAGGCCGTTAATATGTCAAAGTGCATTCGTTAGCTGACGCACGCTCGCGCGCTATCTTTGAAATGCTGCATCCAATTCCTTCTGTGTCTGAACTTCCTCGTCAGGTCCTGAGTGCTGGGCTAGTGGAGTTCGACTTCATAAACCCTTTAAACTCAATGTTGCACTACAGGTTCGTGGAGGGTGCCAAAAAGGGGTTCTGAAGATTACCGTCTTCATTTCTCTTTTCTCCCATAGGAACTTGGCATCCTCCACAATGCGCACGTGATTTTCTCTGCAGACTTCAGTATGGCCCCAGCTAACACTGCAGGTAACTACGGGCTGTGTTGTCCATAATGCTGGGCCGGTATTACTATGTCTGAGACAGGCCTTGCCTGCGTCTGGCCACAACAAAGGATAATCATGCTAAACTGTTTCGGATTGGGAACTACAAATTTCCAGACTTGTGAGAGAGAGCTTATCTAAAATCCTGTTTGCACGTTGCTCCTCAAGCGTTGCGTGAGTGGTTCTGTTCTGAGGTGGTTGCTAAAAGCGCGCGCGCACAGTACCAGCCCTACGCGTCTGGAGCTTTGGCGAACAGCGCGGCCTGTGTGGCTGAATTCAACCTTGAAAACGTAACGTCAACGATTGCCTTTGAAGAAACGTGACAGAAAAACGAGACGGGCCACCTATCAATACACCCGACTCTAAAACCTTATTCACCTGCCAGCGTCGAGCGTTGGCGAATCTACTTGAAAATCACCTGGAGCCAAAAATGAGCGCCTAGCGCGCGCGGAAATGCCCAGGTCAGAATTTGAGGAGTTGGTTTCTAAGCTGCCGAGTTCAACTGTGGTTTGCATCTTGGAATTGCTGGAAGAGGAACCGTCGAATGCCGGAGAAAGCTAGAGTTCTCGGACCCGTTGAGTCATGGCTTCACAAAGAGCTTATCGAGGACATAAGGAGAATTTGCAGAGTGCCCGTGAACGTAACCAAGGAGGAGCGCGCGCGTAGCAGAGACTTGAAGTTTTGCTGCTAAAAAAGGAAGAGGTTTATGGGTAGTGTTGTCCGTAGTGCCAGGTCAGTATGACGAGAGCGCCGCAGTCATGGCGGGCCACAGTAAGTGGAGTTCTTTACCCAGCGGTAGTGCTGGGCCAGAATCGTAAGGTCCGGAAGGTTTACTTTGCCGTCGCCGTTTAGGTCCGGGAAATCCCTCAGTGGAGAGTTCACAAATTCCGCGGTGATGTTGACATAGTGATATCCCGGGGCATAGGTGAAGTTTATCATGTGACACTGAGGACTCCAGCCGAAGCAACAAACTGCAGAACCATTGTCGACAAAAAAGTTGAAGGCTCCATCCAGCAGTGATTTCGGAATAATCATTTCGCAAAAGGCATTGGTTTCAGTAGTATTAATGTTGAAGCTTATTCCCGTGCTGTTGTCAAACGCAAAGTTTGTTATTGAAGACGAAGTAATCGCTGCTACCGAAAAATACTCCCAATACGAGAAGTTTGACATCGGCAGTTGCTGCATGAGCGGGTAACCGTCCGTTACAGTTCCGTTCTTGTACGCCGTGTCTCCAATCCTGTCGATCCCAGGCTTGTCTTGATTTTCACCCCAGTGAGTGTCGGTGCCGTTATAGTCACTCCAGTAGTTTCCCCCGCATGGGTAGCTGCTCCAATGGTTATTATAACCATGATCGACGGCTTGGAAGTCTGTGTTGTGGTCAAAGTTATTGTGGTATATGTAGTTGGACGAAAGGTTGTAATCGACATAGAGACCCCAGTTACAATTGCTGAATTTGTTGCCCGCAACAGTGTTGTTTGCTTCGTAACTCATGTCGTTTGGCACATTAAGCAAATCCATGCCGCAGTAGAAACCGTCCAGAGTATTGTTTGACAAAGTATTGCTCTCCGGAAGTGGGTCATAAAACCGCTCAATCACTATGCCGAATTCATCCCTGCTTCTCGTCCCATTCATAATGTTATCCTCAACCGTACTGTCGTAACAGCTTGTCATCTCTAAGGCTTTCGTTACATTGGTCTCGATGTTCCCGATTACGTCCGTCCCCCAGCTAGATTCAGTTTCTATGCCAAAGAAAACATCGCTTATGTTGTTACCAATAATCGTGATGTTATGGCTAACAGAGCCTTGTATCCCAGCGTCGTTAAGAAGATTCTGCCCCACACCGCTTATAATGTTCTCGCTAATATTCACATCAGTATTGTTAGTAAGCTTGATGCCATCTTCATCTTCTATATCGTTTCGTGTTATTGTAATGTTCTGACAATTGTATCCAATAATAATTCCAATATCGCTTCCGTTTATTTTGTTTTCGGATATCTTCACTTGGTCATTAGGTCCCTCTAAATTTATGTCACAGTTGGGACGAGCCTTTGCATTTTCTATTGTTAAGTTGCTAATGCTGACAATGCTCGCAGACCCTAGGATATCAACAACGTTTCCTACGGCCCTCTCATTCTCGCCATCGATAATTGTTTTGTCTCTGTCTGCTCCGACAAGATTCAAGGAATTTGGTATGGTCACGGTCTCGTAATAATGGCCCTTTCGTACAAAGACGGTGTCACCTGCACTTGCGTTGTCTATGCCTCTTTGTATTGTTCTAAATGCATAATTTTCAGAGCCGTTCTGTAATTGGTCAGGAGCAGGGGTGTTGATATCAACATATACGATATTAGTAGATGTTACAGTACTATTTAGTAGGCTGAAACGTGCATTAGACGAAGTGGATGATATGAAGGATACTCCACACAGCAAAAGTGCAATCAGTCCAGCGGCCAATTTAGCAAATTGTTTGTTCATTCTCCTTTCCCCATTTGTTTTTGCCCGATAATCCATAGTATGTTCAGGAATTTAAACCGTGTGCTAAAACAATGTTCTACAGCTGACCGGCGAGCAGCATGCAAGCTTTTTCGCTGATTTGTGAATCAAACGCTTGTTAGACTTAGCGCTCGCGTTTTTCTTTCCTCAAAGCTTCAATTTCGGCTCTCAGTGAAGCAATTTCATCTTGCATTGTTTTTGGCGCGCGCGATGAGCTTTTATCGTGGATGGTGTTTTAGACGGGCTACCATCCTTCCATTTTTGGATTTTCGACGCAATGACAAGCGCTATCAGCGTCCCAATTACATATACTAAAATCTGACTCGCAACGGACACTGCAAGCTGTTCAATTGGTGATATTATCTCAATGGGTGGAGGTATTGTCTGCGAGGTAGTCGTTGCTATCTCCCATGTCGTTACCGTGTGCGATGTCACCGTTGCGCTTGATGTTTCCACGAAAGCGAAGTTTCTGCCATAATACAATATCGCAGTAAGATTATCCGTTGACCATCGGTTGGCTAAATGAAATACGTATGCCCCAATTTGGGTTGTGTTGAAACTGAAATCTGCGACGGAAACATTCGCGTCATAAAGTATAGTAGCCCCCATCGTGTCTGTAACGTAGAAATCGACCACCCCATTGACGATTGTCACATTTCCCGCGATACTTTGACAGCCTGTGGTCGCTTGTACGGTCTGAGTTACTTCTTTCAAAGGTTCTATCGTGAAAACATTAGCTGCTCGAACGCTTCCCACAAGCGCCAACAATAAGAGAAGGGATAATGCGACCAGTACGCGAGTTTCATTCTTATCGGGTCAAATATCTTATGTACGGATGCTTATTTCTCTTTTCTTGACAATTTTATGTTAAATCAGTCTCTATCTGAGAACTGGCATAAAGAAGTGCACGCCGACCAGCCCCTCGGCACGCGCCTCATCTGCGCCGGGCTCAGAAACAACTCAAAGAAGACCTCGACCTAATCCAGAAAGCCCTCAAACCTGAATCAGCAAACGTGGGGCGCGCCTACATTAAGCACGTACTTCGCTTTTTTCAATTTTTGTTTTGCCCAGGTGCTCGCGCGCTAGTGAAAAAGTCGAACATACTGCCGGCGTATTCGAGCATATTGTCACAAATCTTAAGATATGCTTTTATAGGTCACTGATGTATCGTTGCGGAAAGGTTTGAATGGCATGAATGGCTATGAAAAAGAAAACAGTGCATTCCAAAGCTACAAAGCAGAATGCACTAGAAAAAGAAGAAAACGAAAACTCGCGGGATTGGCTACTCGATATAGACCTTCTCAAATTCGATAGACACTAAAGTTTTCCTGCTTTTCACGACTTTTTGATTCTCGAACCGACCTTCTCGGCAAGAAGCTCTATCAATTGTTGTGAGCTGATCTCATCCCTGTTTATCTTGTAAGATAGCGCACGCTAGGTCTGTTGCGTGACGTTTTTTAAGACGTTTTGCTTGTTACGTGAACGCATTGCTTCCAAAACTTCCTTAAGTGCGAGTGCCTGTTCCTTGAGGGTGGACAATTCTTTCTCTTGCTCCTCAGCTTCCTTCTCGGCCTCTTCGCCAAGTCTTTCAATCTCTTGTGCAAGATCTATTCTCCCTTTATCCAGACTCTTTAATCTTCGAAGAAGCCCGCTCAAAACCTCCATGAGGTTGGTTTCTTCTTCCTCCCTCGGCCTTCTGAAAGTGTATTTCAATGAATCTCTGTCCTCAACACCTTTAGACTTTGGGCTGAGGTCGTCCGCCGTCATCTCTGGGCTTCCTTTTGTCTGAGTACCTTCCTTTTTTCTTCGGAGCATTTCAAACACCTTTTGAGTAATATTCTCGATATCCGCACTGCTCCTTTCTTTCCGGGCATGATATATGGACTATGAAGCCAAAATCAATATTCTGAAGACTACAACTTCGAGAAATGGCATAAACCGTTCAGAAGCCTTTCTTCAATCCCTTGAACGAAGAGATAGCGAGCTCATAGGCGCCTGCAACAGAAAGACAGGCGCGTTTCTTATTGCGTGCGCTTTTTTTGGGAAGAGGAAACGATGGGAGTTCTAGCGTTTAGATTGGAAAACTTCGGCTTCAGCCAGAATGTAAACGTAGCCAGAATCGGTGTTCCACCGCCTAATTTTCTCCTGCTTAACCAGATCAAGCAGAACTCCTGCGAGCGTCCGCCCGGGATACTCCAGGCCGTTGGCCTTCAAAGCGTCCCTCAACTCCTCAACCGTGCGTGGACGCCACTTTCCCCAATCAGTCTCGAGAAGCCTCAGGATGGCCTCGTCGCAGGTTTCCGCGGCTGAAATTCTGGGGTATTTTTCAGAGGCGGTCTTCTCGTCCTTTGGTGCCTCCGTTTTCACCGTGAGTGTTGCGAACTTTTTGGGTCTCACAGCGTCGAAAGCCTTTTGGACATTGCTGATTAGGCTGGGCAAATCCTCGATGGTCTTTAGAACTTCGTCGCGGGTGCCTCCGACCTCAATTTCGTACTCGCCTAGCTTCACCCGAAAAACGAAACTGCTGCCCACTGATTTCCCCTTCTTCGCCCCCAAATCAATCCCACATATAGCATGGAGCTAACTGCTTTTAGCATTTACGTATATCGGTTTTTTCACTGTATTCCGACAGTTTTTTCAATGCGCGCGCAACGATTCTGCGTTGTGCCTCAAAGGCGACAACAGAAAAACCAGCATCAGCAAACAGGCAGCGGCGTAGGCTAATGCAACTCTAAGAATTTTCCAGACTAAGATCTCAAGCCAGTCATACATGCCCTTCAAAGTCGACCCCCCTTTTTCACTTGTAATGTCAGAAGTAATGTGTATTGTAACAAACCATGAAGAAAAACAGGCTGGACTACCGTTCAGAGTCGACCCAGACCTCTTATTTGTAATGCCCGATGTAATGTGTATTGTAATCGCGCGCTATCGATGTCACTATTGAAAAATATTTATCGATAGCTGAGATGTGGAGCCTAATCTTTAGTGCGCGCGACCTGACTTCGTATCATCTATTGATGTTGCGAGAGTGTCTTATTAATTCAATTGCGTAGCCGATTTGACCTTTCTCTATCAGCGATAACGTGGGTTGGAGCAATCAGCACAGGTTTGTTTATTCGGTCCGCAGTCTGTGTGACCCATCTTACAGGGCTGATATTCTTCATTACTCGTTCTAGCTTTATAGTTGCATGTCTCACAGCATCCCATGGATTTCTCACTCGCTGCACCTAAAACCTCTTCGAATTTCCTCGCGCGTTCAGACACTTGGAACTCTCTATCGCCTCTGTCCTCTTCTCTCTTATCTTGCTCAGCTTTCTTTTGGATTTCTCTATCGCCTTTGTCCTTCTCTCTTCTACCTTTGTCAGCTTTATCTTGGAGTTTTTTATCGCTCTTAGCCTTATCCTTTCTATCTTTCTCAGCTTTGTCTTGAAGTTTCTTGTCACCCTTGTCCTTTTCTTTTCTAGCCTTCTCAGCTCTACCTCTTTCAGCCTTTTCACCGCGTTCAATCTCTTTTCTGCTCATTCAATCCCCTGATTCTCTACTTGCAGAAGAGGATTTAAACTCGTCGTCATCTGTCAATTTTCAAATCGAAAATGTCTGTCAATTTAGAAACACTCGACGGCACGCGTCATTGAAGCCAGTATTCTCTCCTGCCATCAACTCGGATTTGGGATAAAACTTTACTCCCAAAACCCCTAAACCCAAAACCAAAACAAGACTTTGCCCCAACCAACTAAAAAGACGACGAATGTGGAAAGCTATGAATTTTGGTCTAGACCAGACCATTATCCTTATTTTTTCAGACACGTTGTCATTGGTATGGACAAGTCTATTGGCGAACTGTTTGCTGATTTGAGGGGACGTGGTTATCAAGCACGACTGGTTTCCATTGACCGCGTGGCTTTGCTGCACAAACAGCTTGATGGTTTGCGCAAGAAAGGCTTGTTTGACGATGCTTTCTTTCAAGAACGTTTGGCTTGGTTTCGTTTTCAGGCTCCTGAGAGCTTGCCAAGAGCACAGTCTGTGATTGTTGCCGCCATACGTAGACCTCAGACCCGAGCGATTTTCACGTTGAATGGGGATCGACGGGCTCTCATTGTTCCGCCTACTTACACTTCATATGACGGTGTACAAGAGCAGTTTGAGAACGTTATAGCTGAGATTCTTGGTAGAAAAGGGTTCTCATTCGCGAGAACTATGCTGCCTCTTAAGCAGTTAGCTGTTCGAAGTGGTCTGGGTCAGTACGGGAGGAATAACATCTGCTACGTTTCTGGTATTGGGAGCTTTCTTCAGCTTGTTGCCGTTTACTCTGACTTGCGTTGCGAGGAAGATGGTTGGCGGGAACCTGTGATGATGGAGAGTTGTGAGGGATGTGAGCTTTGTCGTCGAGCTTGTCCTACTGGTGCGATTTCATTAGATCGTTTTCTTTTGCGGGGTGAGCGATGCATTGTTTTTCATAATGAGAAAAAGGGCGACGTTCCATTTCCAGACTGGATGGCTGCTTCTTGGCATAACTGCGTGGTTGGATGTATGCATTGCCAGAGAGTCTGTCCACTGAACAAGGATTTCATAGGGTGGTTTGGAGAGGAAGAGGAGTTCTCCGAGGAGGAGACTGCTTTGCTCTTGGAGGGTGTGCCGCATGAGAAGGTGCCAGCCACGATACTCAGAAAACTAGAACGTCTAAGCCTGGTCGAGGACCTTGACAATCTTCCTCGCAACTTGGGCATTTTCTTCAAGAAACGTGAGCAGTCCAAATCCAAGTGAGCTCTGTGTGCGGGATAAAGCTTTATCCCAAACCAAACGAACCCTGACGATGCTGCGGAAAAGTTATAGCTGAACCACACCAATAGCAAACAGCCAGGTTCGTGTTCAGAGTGCTTGAAGGTAAAACTGTGAATTTGAGGGTGATGGAGAAAGAGGACATTGATTTTATGGCTGAATTCAATAATGGCATAGAAGGTTGGGAATATGAACCTATTGAGCAGATGTCGAAGTCAGAATTGATGAAACTATTCGATGCCCTCATGTCAGGTTCGACTGATTTTAAGGTGTTCATCATTCAAAAGAAGGACGGAACCAAGATAGGGGAAATCCATCATCGACTTAGTCGACCATGCAATGGGATGGAAATCGTTTACGGTTTAATCCCGAATCAACGAGGTAAGGGATAGCGCGCGCGAGTGTGCGTTGTATATGGCTAGGTAGGTATAGATAGGTAGGAGTAGGAGTTGGCATTGGCTGAGTGATTGAGTTGATGGTAGCAGGTGACCGTGGTATTTAGTGGTTGGTTGGGGTAAAGTTTTATGCCCCAGCGCGCGAAGTGGACGCGCGCGCTAAGCAAAAGCGAAATATCGCAACAACCTATCGGCGTGCCTTTCCTCATATATACATCGCAAGTTTACTTGACAAGGATGAGATGCCAAGATCGCTTCTCTACCTTCTCTTCTGTTTCTTTCCCCCACGAGCTCTTCTCGTTTGATGACCCTTCGCTTTGTCACGGCGAGCGCTCTCGATGACTTTTCTACGGGAATTCTGTCCTCCACCCATGTCTTGTCACCTCACTCTTCAATCGTCAATAGTGCCTTTTCTCAAATAAACCTGTTGGCAATATTCCATTCACATTTTTGTGTTTCATCAAGCCATAAATGGGCAGACTTATAAAGGTACAACGGTAGACATGACCGACATGGCGAAGAAGAGCAACCTAAACATGGAGGAAGACACTTGAAAACAATGGTCTGCTCTTTGTCTTTCAAAAGCATGGATCAAACAGGAGAGCAAGCGAAGAAACGGCCAGAGCTGTCAAAGAATACATGAAAAAACATAGAGATGAAAGAATAGATGACGAAGGAGACTGATCAAAGCGCAAACTCGCGCAAACTAGTTAGTGTGGTCTTCGACGAAGACCAGATGAAGATTATCCGATCATTGAAAGGCTTTGGAACAGAAGACGCAGAAATAGTCAGATCAATCGTGATCGCCTACCTAAGCGAACACAACTATATCAAACAAGCGTCCATCGATCGCGATCGCTCAATCGAGGAATCAGACAGAAAGTACAAACTTGCTCGCGCAGGCGGCAACTTCTGAATCGATTTATTGCAAAACTCAAAGCCACAACGCGCTAAAGAAAAACTTCAGAAAAGATCGCAGAAAAGCGCACGCTCTAGTCTCATCTGTTTCAAGGTTTCTTTTCTCATCGAATCTTGAAGTGCTCGGCCTATTCCTCTGCTGAATGAAGCAACAAGGGCAAGTCATCGAAAAAGAGAGATGAGATTTGTTTGACTAAGCACTCTACGGATGACAGCTATCGTTGACTTTGCCCGTGCGAAATCTTTGCTTGAGCTCTCCAGAGAGCCCCAGGATTTCCTTGCCTTTCTCGTCGGGCACTATTTCATGTACCCCCGAGATTTGGTAGGGCAAGAACATGCTTATGTTTCTGAAGGTAGTTTCCGAATCTTTTTCGCCAATTGCGTACCCTGATGTTCCGTCCAGAAAGAAGCCGAACTCTTTGATTTCGCCCTTCTTCAAGAGGCTGTCTATTCCTTCTCTCAATTTTGAAAGCTTAGCGGGATCCTTGGGCCATGATGCTGACGGGTTCTGATGCCACAATACCAAGAATCTGGTCAAAAACACCCCTGCTATTAGCACGCCGCGCTTAAGCGCGTAAACTCCATACACTTATAAGCGGGTATGCACATGATGTTATATAAGGATAAGCTAAAAGGATTGATGTACAATGATAACCGAAACAAGAGCAATGATTGGCATATGGCAATTTGCTTATTGGAAGAACAGCTGACACGTGCGAATCGTGACTAACAAATTGAAGCAATACAAAAACAGGTTGGTAATTGAAATGGGGCGAATTTGCGTGGAGCTTCCAGATGAGCTGGAGAAGAAGCTTAGGTTCAAAGCCATCGAGAGATTTGGCGGCAAAAAAGGCGACCTATCTAAGGCTGTCGAAGAATCTGTAAGAACATGGGTTGCCCAAGACAAATAGATGCGCGAACAATTCCATACATCATGACTGGCCCCCTCAACAAAAGCTCCACGCTTCGAGTTTGTCTTCAACTCACTAGCAAGTAACTTTCTTGGGAGAAAGGGCTGTTCCGGCTCGGCGAAAGACTCTTTTTCGGCCTTCTTTCGCTTTAGCACAGCTATACGCATACTCTTTATTCCACTACTCGCGCGTTTTGGGTTTTGTACAAGACTTTAGCTGCACACATTTACTCGTCTTGAGTTTCAAGTTCCGAGACTATGTCTTCTGCAGTCTTTTTGTTAGCAAGCCAGTCAAAGAACAGTTGCCAAGACCTCTCACGTTCGCCCCTCATGATTGACTCCAAAAGCTTCTGAAAGAACAAAAATGCTACATCTTCTGGCAGTTTCATAAGTTTTTCATGCGCTGCGTTTTCCAAGTCCTCGAAGAATTTCACTTGAGCCTCTTTTGTCTCCTTTTCCATTTTATCCCCTTTTCCTAACCAACATTTGGCGGACGCTCGAAGTGCTGCATGGAGATTCTTCCGTAAAGCACTTAGTTAGACCCTGGTTACTCTTCTGAGTTTGGGTTTGGGATAAAACTTTGCGCCAAATCAACGATTTCTGAATATTATTTACCGAGATAGTCTTATTAGAGGCGGGCGGCAGAGCTATCCCTGGGGAAGTCTACCTTGGGGATTGACCCTTTGGTCTTGGTAGTCATTGTCCTGGTAATCGGCATAGTTCTGGCGGTATTAGCCTTTGTTTTTTATCGGAGGAGTTTTGCCAGACGGGAAGCTACGCACTCGCCTCCACGACCCTCGCCAAGGCCTCAATAGGCAGCGTCGCTGGTTAGACAAAGCTTTACCCCAGAAGAGTTTCTGAAAAAACTGGCTGAACTGGAGGATCGCAAATGACGTCAAGAGGATACATAGATTTCAACTGTGATTACTGGTGCTGGCGCGCGCGAGAATCCCCAAAGCAGAGTTGAGCAATCTGAAGAGAGTAGTCAGGGGAATTGAAGAAAGAGGATGGCTCCAGTTGTTATGTGCAGCATGTGGAAAACCGTTGTCGCTAGAATTCAGGCCATGCGCCTATTGTGGCTAGAGTGTGAAACTACCCTGAGAGTTCATGGCAGCAAAAGCATACAGGTAAACACGCTACTCTCAACATCAGTCAGCCCAAAAGAAGTGCCTTGAACAGAAAGCGCGCCTGGGTTACCATTTTCTTAGGCATCTCCTTATCACTTTTTGTAGGCGCGTTCCAGTCTCTTCTTGACGAGTTCACTCACTGATGCCGCGTTGGCTTTGCCTCGAACTTCTTTCATGACCATGCCTATCAGTGGTCCGAAGGCGTTTGCTCTCCACTCTTGAATCAACGTTCTGTTTCGTTCTATTAAAGAGTCGACGATCTTTTCAAGTTCTTCGCTGGAAAGCATCTTCAGGCCAATGTCGTTGATTGCGTCGTCCACAGTGCTGTTTTCATGTTGTGAAAGCCAGCTGACGATTTCAGGGACAGCCTCTTTTGTCAATCTTCCCGAACCCACGGCTCTGAAGACTTCTCTTATTTGATTGTCAGAGACCTTTTCAACGCGGACACCGTCACGTTTCAGTGCTTTCGCCGTTTCTGTCATGAAAGCGGCCACGGTAGTCGGCGAAACTTTGCTCTCTTTAACGATGGTTTCGAACAATTCACCGTACTCAGAATCAAGAATTTGCTTAGCCAATTTCTGATTCAGCTCATACGTTTTGGTCAGCCGCTCGAGTTTCTGTTCTGGGAGTTCTGGCAGCCTGAGGCTAACTCTTCCCACGTAGTCTTCGGTTATCTGTATGGGAGGAATGTCAGTTTCTGGATACATTCTTGCTGCTCCCGGGCGGGGCCTCATGTACCTGGTCGTTCCGTCAGCGTTTGGCGCACGAGTCTCCGCCGGCACGCCTTTCAAGGCTTCTCGTGCTCTTTCCAAAACGGCCCTCAACGCGTCCCTAGCGTTTTCAGCCTTGTCGGCAACGAACACCACCGCGTCCTCATCCTCTGCTTTGACCGTTTTCCTCAGTTCTTCAACTTCCTCTGCCGTTATGCCGTACGCTGGCATTTCATCTGTGTGAAATATGCCGCCGACTCTTCCCCAGAATCTGGCTCTGTCAGCCATTTCTGTTCCGAGGCGGAACCCCGGCATCAGCTCCCGCTTCAAGAAATCTCTGAATTTTGCCAGTTTAACCGCTAGAACCTGTTGGTTGGCATCCAAGGCTTTGCGGATAACCTTGCACTTTGTCTGCTTGAAAACGTGGCTGATGTCGAAGGATTCTTCTTTCAGATTCTCCTGTTTCACCGCTGTTCTGTTCAGTTCTTCAGCTATTCCTATGAGGTTTATTTGTCGCTGAACTTCGTACTCCACGACCAGAGGGACAAGGTCAAGCTCTTGGAGGCCCTTGATCTCCATGAGCGCACCGTTGGGAATCGATATGTTTATGTCCTGGCGGATGGTGCCCAAACCTCGAATCACTTTCCCAGTAGCCCTCAAGATTCTTCCGATGGCAAGAGCAACTTCCTCTGCTTCCTTCGGCGACTTTATGACAGGCGCGGTTGCAATCTCTATCAGTGGTATGCCCAGCCGATCGATGCGATAACGGGTTACATTCCCTCCTTCCTCGCTGGTCTTTCTCGCCGCGTCCTCTTCCAAACCTGCGTGTTGAATCGGAACGGTTTTTTCTCCCACTTTTATTTCGCCGTCCAAGGCTATTACACAGGTTCTCTGGAAGCCTGTCGTGTTGGATCCGTCTATCACCGTTTTCCGCATCACGTGAATCTCGTCAACAGGTTTGGCCTTCATCATCAGAGCCACAGTCAGAACCGTTTCGACGGCTTCAGGATTCAACGGGTGAGGCGGCTCCTCGTCCATTTCAACAAGGCATGACGTTGCTCTGTTGGCTTCGTAGAGGATTTTCACTCCTTTCTGAAACTCAAAATAAGCCGCGGGATCAACTTGGCCGAGCTCGCTTTGAGTAGGTCTGAGTCCGCGGAGAAAAGTTATCTCTGGCTCTTCCTTGAAAAGTTCCGGCCTGCAACTGCAGAACAACTTCGCAGAAGTATCAAGTTGCTGGTGGATTTCCAGCCCGACTTTCAACCCGACCTTCTCATAATCTATTTCCATTCAATCACCCCTTCAAATCCACGCTTGGTCATTCTGGAACGGTCCGCGCTGAGATTTCTCCTGCAACATTGGTCTTCAGAAGTTTCTTTGCCTCATCCACATCTTTTGTTTGACCTAAGACCCACATGAGCTTAACAAGAGCTGTCTCGGGAAGCATGTCCTCTAACGGGATCACGCCCTGAGCCTGCAGGTCGCGGCCTGCATCATAAACGTTCATGTTCACCCTCCCCCAGATGCACTGAGATGTCATTGCTACAACAACATCTCTCACGACGGCTTTTCGTACAGCTCCGAAACTCTTCATGTTGATGTGGCCCAGGCCCGTTCCCTCGAGGATTATTCCCCTGTAATCTTGGTCCACAAGCCAATCTATCACAGCTGGGTTCATACCCGGATAGAATTTGACCAGAGCAACTTTGTCGTTGAATTCAGGCTTTAACGCAAGTCTCTCTGAGTCGCTGCGTTTCTTGTAGTCCTGTGTCAGCATGGTCAATTCTCGGTTCCTTATTCTCGCTATTGGAGTTGCGTTCACGGATTTGAATGCGTCTCTCCTGCTCGTGTGGCATTTGCGAACTTTTGTTCCTCTGTGAAACACTATGGAGTCGTCTGAGGTTGTTTCGTGCATGGCAACTGTCACTTCTGCGAAGGGTGCTCTTGCCGCTGCTGAAACGGCGCCTATGAGGTTAGTGGCTGCATCCGAACTCGGCCTGTCTGCTGAGCGCTGCGAACCCACGATTACGACTGGAAAGGGAAGGTTTTGCAGAGCGAAGCTGAGGGCTGCCGCCGTGTAGCCCATCGTGTCTGTTCCATGAGCTATGACAACCCCGTTCACGCCCTCAGCAGCCTGGTCGGCTATGGCCTTCGCGAGTTCTCCCCATTGCTGCGGGGTTATGTTCTCGCTGAAGAGACTGAAAAGAATCTGGGCGTTGATTCGCGCAATTTCTGCTAGTTCGGGCACGACGCTGTATAAGTCGCCAGCTGTCAACGCGGGTCGCACGCCACCTGTTCTGTAATCCACTCTGCTGGCTATGGTTCCGCCCGTGCTTAATATTGTGACACTTGGCAGTTGCGGGTTCTGTTCAGGTTGAGGTGGGGCTGCAAACGTGGGCTTTGTTCCTTTCCCGATTCTCTCCATCGTAGTGTCGGATGTTATTTCTATACCGATGTTGTAGCCGTTTTTCAACTTCACGACGATGTGAGTTTCGTCACCGTATTCTGACCGTGGAATCAGGGTTCCTTCGTAGACTTCTTTTTTTGTGGTTACGCGTATCATGTCACCCACATCTGCCCCGACTTTTCTTATGCTTGCCAAGGCTTCTCCCTTGTAGCCTGAAAATTCCTTCTCACTCATTCTTGGTTCTCCAAAGTCTTTGACATGTAAACTCCATCGCGTTTGTAGCCAAGCCGCTTGTAGTACTGTTTTGTGCCGAGCGCACTTATAACTAAAATCTTTTTTAAACCATAATCCTCTCTCGTTATTCTTTCCGCCGTGGCCAGCAAGATGTTGCCGAAACCCTTGTGCTGCCACGCTTGGTCAAAATGTTTGCCTACAGGAACTAGCGATCCGTACACGTGGAGTTCCCGTACTATGGAACACGGCTTCGCTTTTACCTCCTTTCTGTGGGCCTTTTCCGAAGGGATCCTCAGCCTCAGATAGCCTATTAGAACGTCATTCTTCGAGTCCTCCGCTGAGATGAAGATTTCCTCCCCTTCAGAAGCTTTGTATTCTGCAGTCAAGATGTCGACTTCCTTTAGCTCGGGCCTCACGCCCCCTTCTGTTCGGTGGCCTACTTCCCTGCAACGTATGCAGTTGCACTTCGTGCCTTTCTCAGCCATTTTCTGTTGCACTAGTTGTCGCAGATTGCTTCTGTTCACGCCCGCAACGATTAGTGGGGCAGGGATGTCGCGTTGGACGCGCATAATACGCATCCATCTTGGAAAGTTCTCTTTGATTTCTGCAATAAGATCAGCTGCCTCCTCGTTCGTATACGGTCTGAATTCCTTTTCCACATACCATTTGTGGGCTCTTGTGTTCTTCAAGACCAAGCACGGATAGATCTTCATCATGTCGGGCCTGAAACGGCGGTCTGCGAATATCTTCTTGAATGCCTGCAAGTCTTTTTTTCTGTTCGAGCCGGGAAGCCCAGGCATCATGTGGTAGACTATCTTCAGTCCTGCATCTTTCATTATTCGTGTAGATTCAACAACGTCTCGAACCGTGTGTGTTCTGCCGACCAAGCGGTAGATCTTGTCGCTTGGGTTTTGGACGCCCATTTCCACGCGGGTTACGCCCATGTTCAACATATGGTCTACGTGGGTTTCCTTGGCCCAGTCTGGCCGTGTTTCCACCGTTATGCCGACGTTGCGGATCCTGCTTTCTTCGGCGTTCTCTTTGGCCTCTTCAAGACTGCCTGATTCTTTTCCCGTTATTGCGTCGAGGCAACGTTGTACAAACCAGGTTTGATAATCCAGGGGCGTGGCGGGGAAAGTTCCGCCCATTATTATGAGTTCTATCTTGTCAACGTTGTGTCCTATGGCTTGCAATTGTTCGATGCGGGATTTGACTTGTAGGAATGGGTTGAATTCGTTCTGCAGTCCGCGCATGGCCGCCGGCTCGAAACCAGTATAGCTTTGTGGGACACCCATAGCAGGTCCTCCGGGACAGTACGCGCAGGGTTCGGCTTGTGGACAAGGATACGGCTTCGTCATTGCAGCTACCACTGTGACCCCGGAGATTGTGCGTGTGGCCTTCCTTCTCAAGAGCGGCAATAGTCTGCGTTTCTCTTCGGCCTTAAGCAAGCGTATTATCTCGGAATTTGAGGGCACTTTCTGCAGGTGATGTCTGAGGGCAGCCTGTTTTTTTAGATAGCCCAAATCGTGATGGCTAGGAGAGGGGCTACCCATCAGGATTTCGATGATTTCTCTCAGGGGCTTATCTGAATTCACGTTGAAGCAACCACAGCTAACTAGTGCAAAGCGTGCAAATAAACCACGCTGGGAACCAAGTTTCCCAGGGGCACTTCATTTCAAAAGCGAAAAAACCAAAAGATGCAGAGAAGTTATGTTCAACTAGAAGGGTCTTAATTTATCTTGAAGCTTGTGCTACTCTCTCAATTTCGTGTCTTTTAGCGACTGCGAAGCTCTTCATGTCGTTGTTGCCTGCCAATATTAGTTCTTCGGCGAGGCATTCTTCTATGGAGCGCGGGTTGTTTACTGCTGCTTGTCTTGCTCCGTCTGCGAGGTGTCGCAAAGCCAAGTCGACTCTTCTCTGTGGTGCGACGTCCACGGAGAGGTGGTAGACGATGCCGCCCATGCTGATGCGTGTCGTGTCTTCGCAGGGTGAGGAGTTCTCGACTGCTTTGACCAACACTTCTATCGGGTTTTTGCCTGTGCGCAAGTTGACAATCTGAAACGCGTGGTGCACCATGTTCATCACTTTGGCTTTTTTTCCAGCGTTCTTGCCAGGACGCATGAGATTGTTTGCAAGTCTTTCGACAACGTTTATACTTGCCTTGCGGAAGCGCTTGTGCTCGTGTCTTCCCATGCTGTGGGGAATAACAACGGGCTTCAGTGAAACATATCTCTGTATGCCTAAGTCTTTGACTTCGATGCCCTTGAAACTCCATTCTCCGAAAAGTCTTACTTCTTTCTCCTGTTTTTCTTCATGCTTCTGACTCAAAACTCTCACCGGGCCGGCTTCTGTTTCCTTCCGTACACGAGCTCGTTCAAAGACACACCGTTGACTGTTATGACCTTCCAGCGCACCCCTGGGATGTCGCCCATGCTTCTTCCACGTGAACCGCCTATTCCTTCGACCAAGACTTCATCGTGTTCATCCACGACGTTCAATGCACCGTCTCCGGGCAAAAATGCGGTGATTAGTCTCCCGTTCTTGATGAGCTGCGTTCTGACACATTTTCTAATGGCACTATTGGGCTGTTTGCTTTCTACGCCGACCTTTTCAAGAACAATGCCGCGTGCCATGGGAGACCCTTGAAGCGGGTCCGCCTTGACGTCCAGTCTCAAGATTCTGCGGTTGTAATACATGCTGCTCCAGCGGAACTTCTTGCGTTTCTCAACAAGCGCTCTCGCAGCGAATTCGCCTCTTGGAGACTTGGAACCCATGGACCAATTTTCCTCTCGCTACGTCTAATCGCAATCCTAATATTTAAACTGAGCTACGAAGGTTGGAAGCGTCTCCCACATGATCCCGTCCTTTTTCTTCATTCGGTCCTTGAATGGCTCACGCTGTTTCCATTCGCACGCGTCGACTTTCAACTATTATTCGAGGGTCCTGTGCAGATCTCGGACTGAGCATGGTCCAGAAAGGTTGAACGTGTAGTCTTCAGCCTTGTTTACACCATTCTGAACCAGTTATTCTCTTGAAAATGCTCTGCAACATCCTGTCTGTGTGTGAATCGGGGTCATAACCGTAAACTTCGAAGTTCTCCCTTACGAGCTCCGCGATCTGGGCGAGTTCTTCATCAGTGAATTCCACCTTGGATTTCATGCTTTCATCATCCACCCCTTAATTCGAGCGCCAACCATAATCCTCTTTGAGAGATTGATACCGTCAGTTGGACATTTAGCGCGTGTGCATATAAATGTGATTCTATCTTCAAGCTTTCTTAGAGCGCGCGCTGAGTATTTTTTTGGGTTATTTGGTATTTCAGGGTGGGTCGCTTTCACTTGGACAAACTCTGGAGTTAGGTTACGTCTTGCAAGGTGCGTGTGGGTTCCCCAAGTAGTTTCCATGCAGCTGCAGCGAGAAGGCCGCCTGATATTGGAGCCGCCCAGAATAGCCAGAGCTGGCTAAGTGCAGCGCCTCCGACTAAGACGGCTGGGCCGAGACTTCTTGCAGGGTTGACTGACGTGCCTGTTAGGGGTATGCATACTAGATGGACTAGAACAAGGGTCAATCCCATGGCGATTCCTGCCAAACTCTTCGGAGCTTTTTCACGCGTGGAACCAATGATGACGAACAATAATATGAAAGTGAATATCGTTTCCGCCACGAAAGCTGCGGGCATAGAAATTCCTGCAGGGGAATATCGACCGAAACCGTTCTGGCCGAGCCCGTATGTAGCCAAGTCATAACTGGGGATTCCAGAGGCAATCACGTACAGCATTCCTGCCCCCAGTATGGCGCCAATGCATTGTGCAATTACGTAACCGACCGCGTCTCTTACATTGATTCTGCCCAAAGCTAGCATCGATATCGACACTGCCGGGTTAATGTGGCATCCAGAAATGCCTCCAATAGCATAGAACATCGCAAGGAGAGCGAGACCGAAGGCGAAAGCTACACCCATAAACCCCAGGCCCCCTCCTGTCACGTTGCCTTGTGCGAGAACAGCCGCTCCGCAGCCCATCAGAACCAGAACGAATGTCCCAATCAGTTCAGCAACATACTTTCTAATCGCAACGCGAGTGCGCCAAATCTCCTCAATAATCTGGAAATGCTCCTGCACTGAGGGGCTGTCATCAGAGGACTCCTCTTCTTCCATGTCAAGACCCGAGTCAATTTCAATAGGCTTCAGCTTTCTTTACCAATCCTTAATAGCTTTTGCCAAAGAGCAACGACGCAATATTAGCGCGCAGGGAGAACCAGCTTCTGCAAAATGGAACCCCAACGCAGACCTAACCGATAACGGAATCGTAGACCTATAAGACCTCGTCATCATGGCCGACCATTACGGACAACACTACCCCTAATCCCTAATCTTCTTTCGTGTGTAGCACAGTGGCAAACCGTAACGAGCGGCAAACGCCTTCTTCCAGCCAGCAAGAGGAGAAGCAGCAATAGAGTGCAATTTGGCTCATTAGCACGAGAAAATCTGGGCTGCACTTTGCGCGGTAACAAACGGATAAACCTTTTCTATTTCAAGGGTGTGGGGGAAGAGAACCCCGGGGCTTGCCCCGGGCGGTGAATTCCCCCACTTAAGCCTTTATACCGAGCGTGTGTTACGAGAATGTGGAGATAACTTTGGAGATGGAGGCCGGGGCGCACACAGTCCACAACCTTTACTACCACGTCGTCTGGGTTCCAAAGTACCGGCGGAGCATACTGCAGG
>JBEKCD010000002.1:0-227351 GCA_050015055.1 Bathyarchaeia archaeon
AGGGAGCGAGGTGGTTTTCCAAGTAAACGCACAAGGATCAGCTGATGTATACGCCACTATCAGTGCACGTAGGGATGGCGAATACTTCTCGTGGGAATCCGGTTGGACGCACATCTCTGTAAGCGAGGAAAAAGCAGAAATCGGTCGCCTAGTAGTGCTTTCACACCCGTATACGACAATTGGAAAGACCCTCCAAGCCGAGGCAACGATTAAGGGCTTGGAAAAAAGTAGGGGACTGAAACTGGAATTCTGGGTGGAAACCCCCTCAGGAAAGTTTGAAGAGCAGGCCAAAATGAATATAAAGGAACTTTCAGTTGGAGAGGAAGCCCGTTACTCCGCTGAGTTTACACCCAAGGAAAAGGGGTACTACACCGTATACGCGTATTTATACGATGGATGGAGAAAAATAGGTCACAAGACAGATTCCATCTATGCGCAGGAAACATAGCTATCACCCAGCCGACTTGGAAATTTCCAACTCCCCTCTTTTTGCAAAGAGCGCAGGGGATTAAGTAATTGCCGTTTATGTTTGGAGAGCCCGACCTCGTCTTGTTGATGCGCGCGCGGGGACTTATCTCAAGGTAAAACCTTGACTGCCGTCCACAGATAATAGTCGTTTCAGGGAGACTGAACTGTGCTATGACAAACGCACGGCCGGCTTAATCTTCATTCGCACTCACGCCGTGTGCATGTGCGTTGTATGGGTAGGTATAGGTAGGTGTAGCGCGCGCGTAGAGGTGGGAGTTAGTAGTGGCAGTGATTGAGTTTGAGTTATTTGTAGAGTGAGTGACCGTGGCAGTGGGTGGCAGAGAAATTGGTTGGTGGTTGGGGTAAAGTTTTATCCAAACCAAACCCGAAACGAACTGAATATTACTTTACCTGGAAAACGTTTCCACATTTTGTGCATTTGATGCTACGTTTTTCGGTTCCTTTGACGTAGAACAGAAGATAACCACAAGATGGGCACTTGATAGTCTGTCTTTTGTCGCTTGCTGGTTCAGTTCTTGCTGCTGGCTCCGTCCTCGCCGCTGGCTCCGTTCTAGATTCTGGTTCAGTTCTTGCTGCTGGCTCCGTCCTAGCGCCTGGTTCCGTTCTGGCCTCTGGTTCCCATTTACTCGCTCGAACCTTTCTCGCCAATTAACTCATCCCGACTATGCGACTTCAAAACATCTGCCGCTTTTATGTTTTCCTAATCTTTCAACGTCCGCGCTAGCGCGTTGCTAAATTCTGGAAATTGGCATGAACTTGTTGGCCATGCTCTGGCGTGACTGGCGCGCGCTTGTAGACTGTGGTTCGGTGCCCATTTGAAACAGATAACTTGGAGAAGAAGTTCTGCACGGAATGTGGCAAGCAGAAGATGTAGCGCGCATGCCTATTCCTTAAATGGTCAAAAATGGCCGTAATTCCGTTTTGCACATTTCTGCCAGTGCTCGAGAAGACGGTTGCTCAAGGAAATCAAGGACAGATACGAAGTCCAAGACCTTCCTTGAATCATGGAAGGCGAATAAAAACCATTTTAGGCCAATTTCGGAACAAGCATGCGCGCTATGATTGCAAAGAATGCAAGAAACTTGTAGCTATAACGGAGAAGTTCTGCGAAACATGCGGGACTGAGAATCCTCATTATGATGCTGAAGCATACAGCACACGCCTTCGCTGAGAGCGCACGCGTATACGTGTTTTAGCTTTGAGCGTTGCGACCGCTTCAGAAATTGCCGCGAGCGCGGGCAAGTTTGTATTTTCTATCTGATTCCTCGATCACTCGATCGCGGTCGGTCGATGCTTGCTTGATATAGTTGTGTTCGCTCAAATAGGCCATGACTACCGACCGGACTATTTTGGCGTCTTCTGTTCCGAGACCTTTGAGCGACCTAATTATTTCTATTTGATCTTTATCAAAAGTGACTAGTATTCGATGAACCTCTGTCATGTTTATCACAAGTCTATGTCCAAATAGGAATACTTAAGACTATTTGGCGCGCGATCAACCTTGTAATGGCATGCGCTTTAGCACATAACGAGCGTAAACACTTTTTAGACTACGCTCAAAAAGGCTTAGACTAGAGTTTATGCATGCAAATAGCTTATATCTGACCTTACCAGACTCTTACTTTTAGGAGTGCTTGTATGCCGATATTTCTGATAATTTCCAGACATTCCGCAGAAAACTGTCCGCTGAACAATGAGAAAATGAAGAAAATGACTCTGGCATTACCAGCCAAATTGTTAGGACTGGAGAAGAAACATAGAGTCAAGAGGATTGGAGCTTGGACTGTGGTTCCAGAGCATCTATTGATCTGGGTGTATGAAGCCCCAACCTCAGATGCTCTGCAAGAATTCTCAATGGAACCAGAAATTGTGAAATGGATGGCTTGGAACACGAGCGAAATCAAATTAGCAATGAGTCTCGAAGAAAGCATGAAATTACTAGGATAAGCCAAACGGAACCGCTTCTTTTTCTGTTGCTAAGATTTCTTAGGGTTAATACTAAGTGCGTGCTATGAAATACTTATGGAAGCTTGCCCAGACCAAACTGCGCGCGGAATGAGCTTTACTTTCGAAACTTTTATCTTTGGTTTTGCTGATCCTGAAATAGGATCAGACAATGGTGTTGTGTCCTAGGTGTGGAAACGACGCATTAGATTCATCGGCGGAGTGGGAATTTGCTGATTTCCACGTCAAGCTTTTTGTTTGCTCCAAATGCAAGAAGACATTCAAGGCATATTACCGAAAGGGAAGGCTGAGCCATACCATTCCCAAACATTCTGGACAAACGTTTCATTCAGGGTCAGCGCACGCGCGCTAGTCAAGAAACAGAAAGAGAAGGAGCGGGTTGATTGGCAAAAAAGGGGTTACTCTCTTTGTCGAGCCAAGCTGGCTCCGGCAAGAGACTAAAAAGTGAACAATAGAATTCGAAAGAGGTGAAAGAATGGAAAAAAGGAAGTTGGACCTGGTCTTCATTGATAAGAAGGGAAAGGTGTATCCGATCGATGATGTTTCCCGAGCAGAATTAGCTGAGGGTCTTGAAAAGATCTCCAAAGAGATCGCAAAGAGACTGCTATTGGTGAAAGAACAAAGGTAAAAGCACGCGCTACCCACCCACAGTATTCTCTTTTTTCCAGTTTTCGGAAGCTACTCTGCGTTTCTATCTTATGCTCCTTACGCGCAGCAGGTTTGAAGCTTAAATATGGCTTGATTGGTAAATGACCATGGTGAAAAGGCAAGATGGTTGGGTTAGTAGTATCTCTGCCTGAAAAGTGGACGCAGTTCCTGAAGCGTCTGGCCGATGATCACGAAATTGATGTCAACATCGTCCTCAGTGAATTATGTGAGTGGGTCTTTTCCGATTCTGAAAGCAAAGAGCAGTTTATGGTTTGGCTAGACGGGGCTTACCCCCCAAAAGGAGAAGCTGAAGAAGAAACAAGAGACGCAGGAGAAGAAGCTAGCGAGGAAGAAGAAGAGAGGGACGAAGAATCTGAAGAGGAATCTCACGAACACAGAGATTAGCCACGCGCGCTAGCGTGTTCCTAAATTCCCTTTTTTGGGAGTGACGAGTTGGTTCATGTCCTACAGACGATACTTCTCGCATCAATAGTCACACGGTCATCCTCGAACCAGGCGAGCCTGTAACAAAAACCAGCTCGCGAATGAATTTAGGAACAGGCATGCGCGCTACTTTACCCCACAACCCAAACCCTGCCGAAACAGCAAAGAAAAACATGGACGCAGCAAAATCTGCCAAACCGCTTTAGATATTCATCTCTTCAACGTTTAGCGAGCTTGGGGGCAAGACTGGCGGTTGTTAAAAAGCCTTCAGAGCTTTCATTTGATTGGATAACTTGAGTTTAACACAGTTAGTGCAGACCTTGACAAATACCTTCTCATGAGGAAAACCCACTGCACACGGCACTATTTCTGCTCCACACTTGGGGCACTTCACTTGCGACATTCTTCCACCTCAGCTATCCAACTGATCAATCAAATTGAAACGGACACTTAAACGGTATTTCGAGCAGCAGAATAATACTAAAAAGTGCGCGCGCAAACCCAAGTTTTGATGTTTCTTGCAGTTCGTCATCAAAAATGTTAAAATGTCGGATGAATTGCCGATTAATTCTGACAAGCATTCAAAGCAATAGAGGATCGATCGATTTTCCTTATCATTCCAGAGCCAACTGTCTCCTCGTTTATCAGAACGGTCAATCGAGCTGATATTGGACTGACAAAAACCACCAAGTGCCGAGCTGCAACGGTCTATGCAGACGATTTTGAAGTTTAGCGCGCGCTAGAGGAACAAATTTGCTCATTTTGGGCTATTGTTGGCTTAGGGGGTAAAGTTTTATCCAAACCAAACTTTTTACGTGGTTGTGGTTTCAGGAAAAGAGGCTACTGAGAGAGCAGTATACACGGTTCAGAGCATAGTACTTGATCTCTGCAAAAGAGGCGATATAGCGGAATTCAGGGCATAATAGGGTAAGGATATAGGTAGTATCTGAATCGAGTATACGGTCGCGTCACTTCCTTTTCAAAATCTATCATAGGATGGTTGTATCTTTTTTGAGACGTCTTTATTTTTTCTTATTTGCTTTTTTAGCGCATTGGGCACTGCAATATTTGTTTTTGTTATCTAATGTCGTAAAGACTTTTCCGCAAACTGAACATTTCTTTTGAATGATTTGGGTGGGGGTAAAGTTTTATCCAAACCAAAAATACTCTTAGGCAGAAATATCGCCTGGTAACTAGGTGTCTGAGATGGATGACATATCCACGATAGCAACGATTGTTACTACCATGAGTATCGTAATCGGCGTTATCTTTGCTCTTCTGGAACTTCGGCACTTGACTGGGACCAGAAAAACAGAAATCATCATGAAAACCTACGAGAGATTCGGCAGCAGAGAAATAGTGGAGGCCATTAACAAAGTCGGCACCGCGAAATTTGAGACTATGGAGGATTATAGGAACAAATACGGGCTTACTGAAGTCACGGAGGTCACCATACTTCTTGAAGGACTGGGCGTCCTTCTGGAGCAGGACCTAATAGACACCAAAATGGTTGACAGCCTCTTTGGCCCGACTCTCAACTCATTATGGGAAAGAATGATGCCAGTAATTTATGCCATGAGAAAGGCCACAAATGAACCGTTCTTCTTCTCGCATTTTGAATATCTCATCAAAAGATTGAGTGCATATAGGAAAAGAGGTTAGCGTTCACTTCTCATTGCACTCCGTGTGTTTTGGGGGTAAAGTTTACTCCGCGCGCGCAAGCTATGCGGGCTAGCGCATGATGTGCCTATCGTTCGATATTTCCAGATGAGAATGGGATGAGATTCACATGTTTGTCTGTTGCCAAAGCAAAATTTATATATGTCTATTTGTATTTGATATTTGTCGAATTGAATATTGTTTGGATGAAGTTCGAATTGGTGATGAGTCATGTCCGATGATCTTAGGGAAGAAATGAGGAAGCTTAAGGAAGAAATGGCAAGTTTGAAGGATCAGTTGAGAGAAGTCGGGCGGGGAGAACGCCGTCATAGACACGGTTTGTACGTGGACATCGAGGGTCCGGTTCATGATTATATGGATGATGTCATGCAGAGCGTTGCTGAGGGCGTTCATGGTGAGCTTGAAAAATCGATTTTCATCGGTCCTGGGGGTACGCGCATAGTTACGATGGGAAGGCAGCATCATGGGGAGCCTGAAGAGCCTGTCGATATAGCCCGAGCGGCTGGAGTCATGAGCGCACTTGGTAATGAGCATAGGCTTAGAATTCTGAATGCACTGATGGCTGGCGGAAAATACATCAATGAGCTGCAGGAGAAACTGTCTGAAATCACTACGAGTACACTCTCGAGCCATTTGAACGTGCTTGAAGAAGCTGGTTTGGTTGTTCAGGAGAAGATGCGAGGCCGATACCTCATCACGATGCCCGGCAGAACCGCCTATAAAATGGCCGCGAAAATAACGAGTTTTGTCAAGCAAGGTGAACAGCAATGATGTGGCATCACTACGAGCTCAGCAACACGGTGTTAAAGACGAATGAGCAATTGAATTTATGGAAAAGTGATCGCGGCTCAGTGGATATAGAAAAAGACACGTTGGCGCTTGCAATAACCCTGGATGAAAAGCCAGAGGGCTACATTTTCGACGGAAACGGCAAAATGATTTTGGATGCAATCGTTGAAACCGATCAAGGCGCAGTCGGGAAGCCTATCGAGCAACAGTTAACAGATCCGTTTCTCATGGTCGGAAACCCGGAGATCACCGAAGCACGGTCTTTCTCAGCAGTTGCGGGGGAGCAGAAGGATTTCTTAGCGAAGGCCCAAGACCTTTATCATCAGTTCTTCAGAGAAGGAGAACACTTCAACGGTCCCTGCCACCACCATCACCGTGAAGGATTGGTTTTTGCGTTCAAGAATGATTCAGGCAAGCTTGACCTATTGATTCCGCATGGTTCCAAAATCGTCTACAAGGCGAAACACATGGTGTTTATTTCTGATGAAGACGAGGCCATTTTGAAAAGCCCTGAACACATGGTTGTGTCAAACCATGGAAGATGCATAGTCATGAAAGGATGAGTGTAGCGCACGCCAGCGTTTCTGCCAAGGCTCAAACTAATTGGCTAGTCAATCTTCTTTCCTCATGAGCGCGCGCTTCTCAAAGAGGACAAGTAAAAACCAAAGTTTGACAAATACTTCTCACGCATACGGAGTGTGTGAGAAGGAAATGCGCGCGTTGTCCATTCCTAATCTAAGCAATCTCTTACAGCCATCCATGCTGAATCGTTGCAGGTGCAGGTGAATGCTTCTTCCGTTTCTCACTTTTCTTCTCTTTGAACTTGTGGATTTTAACAGAGCTACGTTCGAGCGCAACCCAATACCTGTTGTTCAGATGTTGATGGTAGATGAATTTGTTCACCAGCCCCCTCAATTCTGGTGCGGACATTTTCGCGGAATCTACCAATAGATTATGGTCGTCAGAAGCAACCTCCTCATTGAGGTTCTTGCGCAAAAAATCGGAAAGCGGGTCCTTTCCATCCTCCAACTCGCCACAATCCACTTTCAACTTCTTCCGTCCCGAGAACAAGCCGCTCATTCTCCACTGCGGTAAGAGTTACGTCTTCCAGAATGTATATGCTTTTTCTCTTAAGCGCGCGCGCAAAACCTAACAGAATTTGGAAGGACGGGAAGTTTGATGCCCATTTCTTTATATGTAGTTGCGGCACGAAATTTAGGCAATATACATACAAAGGAAAACACTTTTTTACCCTGAGGTTTGTGAAGGGAAAGGGGTACAGAAAAGTTCAATAGCAGAGCGCGCGCTGGGCGCACACGCCACATGGGCAAAAAATCCCGAGTTTTAATTTTTCGGCAGTTTGTCATCAAAAATGTTAATTAATAGCCTAGCTTATTGCTGTGCAGATGGAAGGATAGGCGTGAGTGACGAGATTTCGCAGCTTCCGCAGCCAGTTCAAGAACGTTTACTCAGACTTCAACAGCTCCAGCAAACGCTTCAATCAATTCTTGGGCAGAAACAACAGGTGGAGCTTGAGGCAACGGAGATTGATCAAGCCTTGAATGAACTGCAAAAAATGACTGATGACGCCGTGATATACAAGGCCGCAGGTACCTTGTTGATGAGGTCTGAACGGGCGAAAGTGATCACTGAATTAACTGAGAGAAAGGACCTGCTCAGTACACGAGCCACTATTCTCGCAAAACAAGAAGAGCGTTTGCGCGGTCAACTGAAAGACGTGCAGACAAAGCTTCAACAAGACCTGAACCCCGTTTCTCCTCCTTCCTAGCAAGTTACCGCTCTAAGTGAGGTTTATGGAAGCGCTGGGAATACCAGAGTTAACCAGTGAGCAGGTTGAGGAGCTGTGTCTGATCGCGGAGAAGGCGGCCAGAGAACACGTTCTTTCAAAAGTCTCTTCCAAAAAGATAGAAACACTAGACATTAGCGCCGAAGCAGAGGGTGCAAGACCTGTAGCGTTGAAGGTTGACGTGGCCGTCACGTTGTCTCCTTCAATTAAAGGCTTCGACGTGAAGAAACTTGTGGACGAAGCTGTTAGAGAAGCGTTTATTTCTGCTGAAAAACATTTGAGGGAAATAGCGTGTCATTCTCAGAAATAATCAACCTTTTGGACGCGGTTGACGCCAAGTTTGTTGTTCTGCTGTGCCACCATAATGCCGATCCAGACGCAATCTGTTCGGCGTATGCCTTTTCAAGCTTGCTGAGACAGTCACGACCACAAATGATTGTTGAGGTTGGGGCTGCACATGGGATAAGTCGACTTTCAAAACATCTTCTCGAACATTTGCCCGTAGAAGTGAAAACGCAACCGAGTGTGGAGAAAGCGCAGGCGATAGTGTTGCTCGACACGAACACTGTCCAGCAGTTGGACGATTTGGCTGACAGGGTTAGGAATTCGAAGGCTCCAATCATCGTTATTGATCATCACATCGTTCACCCCGAAACCAAGCAGCTTGCGAAGATTTCTATAACCGATGAGGGGGCATCATCCACGTGCGAGATCGTGTACGACTTCTACAGGCAAACGGGAATAAAACCCGGCGAGAACGAGGCCAAGGCCCTGTTCTTAGGCATAGCCTTTGACACGCGGCATTTTATCTTAGCCAACTCGTCCACGTTGAAGAACATCGTGGGACTCATCGATGCCGGCGTGAACGCCCAAGATACACTCTCGCTGCTCTCGTTGCCCATGGATTTCTCCGAGCGCGTGGCGAGGCTTAAGGCTTCCAGGAGAACCAAACTCTTCAAGGTCGGAGAATGGATAATCGCCTTGTCACACGTCAGTGCCTACGAGGCTTCAGCCGCGCGGGCGATGGTAGAGCTGGGGGCCCACGTTGCCGCCGTAGCCGGGGAGAGAGATGGGAACTTAGAAATTAGCCTACGCGGCGCACTTGACTTCTACAAGAAAACGGATGTTCACCTCGGAAAAGACGTGGCGAAGCCGTTGGGTGAATACCTTCACGGTATGGGCGGGGGACACGCCACAGCGGCGGGAGTCAACGGGAAAGGCGACATAGAAATCGGGCTCAAACGATGCCTGTGGCTTTTGAAGGAAAAACTGGGTAACCATAATTAGGTAGTTACTCTTAAATGAGCGGACAGCCCGCTTCAAGTAGGCAGGCATTGTTTGCATGGCAATAATTGAAACGACAAATCTAACGTATACCTATCCGGGCGGGACGAAGCAATCAATCAGTGACGTTTCCTTACGGATAGAGAAGGGTGAATTCGTCCTAATCACAGGCCCAAGCGGATGCGGAAAAACAACTCTCTGCCGATGTTTCAACGGGTTGATTCCCCATTTTTATCAGGGTGAAATGAAGGGTGAACTAACTGTCGTGGGGCTGAAGGTCAGCGAACACCCAACATACGAGCTTGCGCAACATGTGGGCCTAGTTTTTCAAAATCCAGAGAATCAGCTTTTCGCTTTATCTGTAGAAAAAGACGTTGCGTTCGGGCTTGAAAACTTGGGGGTTTCAAGAGAAGAGATGCGCAAGAGTGTTGACTGGGCACTCCAGCTTACGGGTATCAATGATCTGAGGGAAAGAGCGCCTCATGAACTCTCGGGTGGACAACAGCAACGCGTGGCTATAGCCTCAGTGCTGGCGATGAAGCCGCAGGTGATTGTTCTGGATGAACCGACTTCTTTCCTTGACCCACTGACGGCAAGAAGAATATTCGAAGTGATTCACGATTTGAACCGAAACCTCGGAATCACCGTCGTGCTCGTCGAGCACAGGCTCGATTTGACAGCCAAGTACGCGGATCACATAATCGTGATGGATCAAGGAAAGGTTCTCTTGGACGGCGATCCTCATGAGATTTTGAGATCTGAAGAAGCCCGCCTTGTCGGCGTCGGAATTCCAAAGGCAACGAGGCTTTACCAGATGCTCCTGAAGGACGGAGCAAAACTCGGCAACATTGTTCCCCTGTCTTCCGACGAAATGGCAGACCTGCTTAAGGAGGCTTTAGAAGGCCGATGATAGAGGTCAAAGACGTCTATTTCAAGTATCCAAACGACGTGGAAGCCCTCAAGGGAATACGCCTGGTCGTCAAAGAAGGCGAGTTTGTAGCCATAATGGGGCAGAATGGAGCTGGAAAAACAACACTGGTAAAACACTTCAACGGCCTGCTCAAGCCAACCGCAGGGCACGTGCTCGTAGACGGAGTCGACACGACAAAGGCCAGTGTGGCGACCCTTTCCAGAAACGTTGGGTTCGTCTTTCAAAACCCCGATAATCAACTGTTCAGCGAAACAGTAGAGGAAGAGATAGCGTTTGCCCTGAAAAACTTCAATTTCAGTGAGGAAATAATAGAAAAAAGAATAACTTGGGCCCTGAACCTCTTGGGGTTAACTCAGTACAGAAAGACATCTCCATTCTTGCTCAGCGGAGGAGAAAGAAAACGTGTGGCCTTGGCTTCGGTGCTGGCGTGGGATCCGGCGATGCTGATACTGGACGAACCGACCATAGGACAAGATTATGAGCAAAAAGAAAAGCTACGTCAGTTCATCGTGCAGATGAATACTCAGAAAAAAACCGTCATCATCGTAACGCACGACGTTGAGTTCGTGGCTGAATGCAACCCAAGAGTTTTGTTGATGCGTGAAGGAAAAATCATCGCCGACGGCGAGGCAAGAACGATCCTCACGGATCAGGACACTCTGGCGCAGGCATCGATTGTGCCCCCACAGATAGCCCAGATATTCCTGCAACTCCACGACCTGAGAGTTCGCGAGGACATCATCGACATCTACGAGGCGGAGAAAATTCTGCTAGAGATGCTGGAGAAACGCGACAAATGAGTGTTTTCCAAGGACTCAAGTTTCGCAGAGTCTACTCGCCCATACACAACCTAGATCCGAGGATAAAGTTCGTTTATGTGTGTGCGATATTTGGGGTTGCAATCATCTTCGGGGAGCTTCTGCCCCTGATAGCGCTTTTTCTCTTCCAAATCCCGTTTGTCCTCTTGGCTGGCGTCAAACGTGAATGGCTTCGCTCAATGCGCGGGGCAGCATTTCTCGCTACCATAATCTTCCTGACGAATTTGGTCTTCAACTTTTTCGGCAACGGCTACACCCTCACACCTAAAGTGCTGGAAACGGCTACAGCTCTGACCCTGCGCTTCGTCGTACTCGTGGAATCGTTCTCCATTTTCTTTCTCACAACTTCACCAGATCACTTGGGTCTCGCCATGGAACAGACACGAGTGCCATACGAGTTCGTTTTTGCCTTCACGACAGCAGTACGTTTTGTCCCAGTCTTGGCAGAGGAAGCTGAAACAATCATGGACGCCCAAAAGGCAAGGGGACTAGAACTTGAAAAAGGAAACTTCCTGAAAAGGATCAGAAACTACATTCCAATTCTTATCCCCCTGATTGTGAGCGCGATTCGCAGAAGCCTAGAACTAGCTGAAGCCATGGAATCACGTGCTTGGGGAGCCACAAAAAAACGCACCAACCTGTACGTGCTGAGGATGCACAGAGGCGACGCCGTCCTGATGGCCATCACACTCGGAGTACTAGCCTCAGCGATTTACGTTCGATTATTCGTTCCAATTCCCTCACTGAGCAGCCTCCTAGCACGATTTTTCTGAACCACAAGCCTTTAAATTGAACGCTCACGTAAACCGTCCATCGTGGAGATCTAAGCGGTTGAAATGGCTGAGCGCCGCACCAGACGAAATTGTTGAGTGCATTAAGAGTTCCATCAAACTCGCGCGTGAAGCGAAAGAAAAAAAGATGAGCGCGCGCAAGGAAGGTTTCAGTCAAAAACGGTATCTCAGTCCGAACTGTTAGCTTGGAGGAGTTGAAACTTGTTGAGTGTAGCGGAATCATATGAGAAGCTGATACAACGGTTCTGTGAATGGGCGAAGGAACGGGTCGACATCAGGGCAGGTGCTGTAATAGGGTCTAGGGCGCGGCTTGATCATCCCGCGGACGAGTGGGCTGACCTTGATCTGGTGATCGTAACCACGGACGCAGAATTTTACTTGTCGACAGCTGACTGGGTCAATGAACTGGGCAAGCCATTGTTAACGTTCATCGAACCCGCAGCAACAGGAGACAGGAAAGAACGCCGAGTCCTCTTTGAAGGGATGCTGGACGTGGATTTCGCAATAATGCCTAATGAAAGAAATCAGAAACTTCTGAAGGCAACCGAGAACAAACAAGACATTGTGCAAATAGCGAACGTTGTTGCTCGTGGAATGCGAATACTCATCGACAAAGACAGCATGCTTACCAAACTGCAGTCACTCGTCGATACAATGGAAAGGCCCGCTCCCAAGAAACCGACACCACATGAGTTTCTGGAACTGATCAGCGATTTTCTTTATCATGCTATCTTCACTGCAAAGCATCTGAAACGAGGTGAACTATGGTGGACCGTAGACTGCCTGGATTGCCGTCTGCAGAGCTTGATGAAAACCATGATGGAGTGGCACGCACTCGCGGTTCACGGCGGGCAATATGATACGTGGTTCCGCGGACGATTCCTCGAAGAATGGGCAGAACCCAAAGTGACGAGCGAACTCCGCAACGCCTTTGCACATTACGATAATGAAGACATCAAACGCTCACTACTCGCTTCCCTGAATCTGTTCCGGAGAATATCAAAAGAAGCAGCTAACAAGTTAAACTATCCCTACCCAACAGAAACGGACGAACAAATAAGAAAGTGGATAGAAGAAACTCTGGAGAAGGAATAGTAGACGCGCGCGCGACTCCGCGTGGAAGCATCTTTGAGAACAACTGAATGGTTTTTCTAGACAGTTTAGTTGTCAAACTAATGCACCGAATGGGACGAACTGAAGCAGACTTGCAACAATAGAATAGCTCAACGAGGGTGGCAAAATCGCCTGAGAGAAGCAGCATTGATCCTTAAAGGATGTTGGAGCTTGGTTTTTTCTGGGTTTAGCTTGCGTTAAGTGTGCTAATGATTGGTTATGCATATGACTTATTAAGACTCGCTACACAATATATATCAAAAGTCACCATGCAGTCTAAACCCGACAGGGTAGTTCTAAAGATGAAAGAATCAGCATCAAAAGCCTTTACTGAAGAAAAAACAACGGTAGAAATCACGCTAAGAGAGGAGACTAAGAGACCTACCGCTTTCAGAGAAGCCTACCCTGTACAAGAGCCCTACGTCTATGCGGCCATAGTCAAAGACCCAGATTCCCAGAAAATCCGCTACGAGGTCATAGAACCGACTCTTCAGAAAGAGGAAGAAGAGCAATTAAGAGAAGTGAAGGCTTTTCTGATTGAGGAAGTTGACGTAAACTTCAGGGAAATTGAGACTAAGGAGAAAGCAGAAAACTATCTGAGAGAACAGACGAAGAAAACGATTAGAAAGCACCGAATAAAGGTGCCGCCCGAAGCCATTGACAAACTCACGTACTACGTAATAAGAGACTTCATAGGCTACGGAAAAATAGATCCGCTGATGAAAGACCACCTCATCGAAGACATATCCGCCGATGGAGTGAACATTCCAATCTACGTCTGGCACAGAATGTACGAATCTTTGCCCACGAACGTCATATTCAAAGACGAGGCGGAACTTGACTCCTTTACAATCCGCATGGCGTATCTGTCTGGGAAAAACATTTCAATAGCATCTCCGATTCTGGACGCATCACTTCCGGATGGAAGCCGTATTCAGCTCACTTATGGAAATGAAATCACGCGCAGAGGTTCAACCTTCACGATTCGACGTTTTAGGGTTGACCCGTTGACTATCTCCGATTTGATTGCATTCAAAACCATTTCCTCAGAATTAGCCGCGTACTTGTGGTATGTCGTTGAGAACCGGGCGTCAGTGTTAGTGGCCGGAGGTGTAGCCTCTGGAAAAACGACGATGCTGAACTGTTTGTCGATGTTCATAAAGCCCGAGATGAAAGTAGTCAGTGTAGAAGACACTCAAGAACTTAACCTGCCGCACGAAAACTGGATACCTTCGGTCGTGCGGCTGGGCTTCGGCCACGAAGACAAGAAAGGGGGAACGATAACGCTCTTCGATCTGTTGAAAGCCGCAGTCAGACAGAGGCCTGACTACATCATCGTTGGTGAGGTCCGCGGTGAAGAAGCCTATACGCTTTTCCAAGCCATGGCAACAGGCCACCTGGGAATGTGCACGATGCACGCAGAATCGGTTGAGGCCGCCATAAATCGATTGGAATCCGAGCCGATGAACATTCCGAAGCCGCTCATAGCGATGACAAACGTGATAATGGTCATGGCACGAACGGAAATTGACGGCAAACCCGCGAGGAGGATAAACAACGCAACAGAGGTTCTGGGACTTGATCCAAAGTCAAGAGACATAACAACTGAAGAGGTTTTCCACTGGAACCCAAAATTCGACAGATTCTCCTACTCAAACCACAGCATCCTCTTGGAGAAACAGATGAAGAAATTGGAAATCGATGAGGAGGCAGTAAAACGCGAGCTAAATCGAAGACAGACAGTTTTGGACTGGATGACCGGGCAAGGCATCCGTCGATACACAGAAGTTGCAACCGTGATTCGCGAATACTACACCAATCCAGATCGAATTTTCCAAAAAGCTAGGGTCGGACTGAAGTGAAAAACGGCAAACCTCTCGAAAAAATCAGAGCATTCTATACCCGTCTAGGAACAAGACTCAAACTCTCTTTCAGGAAGTCAACTAAGGCCAAACTCGGAGCATCCCACAAGAAGCTCGGGTTGTCGCTAGAAAGTCCGCAATCCATAGCTCACAACCTCATAGGAAACAGAACGGCATGGGTTCTACCTCTGTTCAAAGATTTGGACGTGAAATTGCACAAGTCAGGGCTTAAAGTCAACTTCAAAGCGTATGTCAGTCTGACAATTTTCGCTACGGCATTGGTTTGCGCTGCTACCTTGGCGCTGATACCCTGCCTGTTATTTCTAGTTTTCAATTTGCCACTCTTACCAGCGGTCTTGTTTGGCGTTGGTGGAAGCCTCTTCGCTTTTGCGTTTTCGACTCTAGCATTCTACGTTTATCCGATTTATCGCGCAGACACACTCAAAAGAGAGTTGGAAGACGAGTTGCCGTTCACGACAGGTTACATGGCGATCCTGGCGAGTGCTGGCGTTTCTCCAGAAAAGATTTTCTACTCTCTGTCAAATCTTAATGTTCCGCTAGCTGTGACCGCTGAGGCAAAGGATGTCATAAGGGACGTAAACCTTTTCGGTTCGGACATAATTTCCGCTCTTGAAGAGACGTCGAAGCGGACTCCTTCTAAGAGATTCCGTGAAACGATAGAAGGGCTCATCACAACAATCCATTCGGGAGGCAACTTGGCGGCTTATCTCAGGGAAAAATCCAAGGAATACATGAGGCTGAAGAGAATAAGCCTGAAGAAATATTCAGACAATCTGTCGATGTTGTCAGAGGTTTACGTGACCCTGCTGTTAACGGGTCCACTATTCTTGGTAATAATGCTCGTCGTCATGGCGATGCTTGGCGGAGGGGGTTTTGGTATACTGAGCCCGGATCTCATGTTAGAATTGCTCACATACGTAGGAATCCCCTTGGGCGCCATAGTCTTTCTAGTAATATTGGACACGGTGTCGCCTAAATGGTGATGGAATGCCAAGAATCGATGAAAGGCTGAAGAAGACCACGTGGATCGTCTCAATCGTGCTGGCAGGGGGCATAATGTCTTATGGGCTTCTTAGGTTTTGGTCGACAGACACGTTTGACGACTTCGTGTTCTTCGCGGTAGTAGTGTCTGTTTTTCCCTCGGCAATGTTAAACTATCTAGATTATAAGTGGAGGAAAGCCATTGATGAACACTTACCTGATCTCTTCAGAAGCATTGTGCAGGCTCAAGAGACGGGGATGACTCTGCCTCAAGCCATAGAACAGGCGTCCAAGAGAGACTACGGGCCTCTCACTGAAGAACTGAAGAAGATGACGGCGCAGATTTCTTGGGGAATGAGCTTTGAAGAGAGTCTATTGAGTTTGGGTAAGAGAGTAAACACCGTGTTGATGGAAAGGACCGTGCCCATGATTATCGAGGCAAGCCGGTCAGGAGGACGAGTTGAAAAGGTGTTTGACCCAATGGGGAAGTTCATACAGACGACGCTCCTCCTTGACAAGGAACGCCGAACTCAATCGAGACCGTACATTGCAATAATTTATGTGGCATTCTTCGTCTTTCTTTTCACCATAGTGCTACTTTTCAGATCGTTTTTTGCAAACATGCAGGGTCTGTCGATGTTCGCGACAGCGGGGATGCCGCCGAGTGAACTTGAGCGAATATTCTCCCACATGACTTCAATTCAGGCCTTCTTCGGGGGCCTAGTGGCCGGAAAAATGGGAGATGGTTCGATAGGAGCCGGATTAAAGCACAGCCTGATCCTGATGGTGTGCGGTTATGTAGTCCTGAAACTCTTCCTTTGAGGTGACAGAATGGTCAGAAAGTTCAAGAAATTCCTCCATGACAAGAGGGCCATAACTCCAGTTCTCAGCAACCTGCTGCTGACCGTCGTGGCCGTCGCGGCCATGGCACTCGCCACTACAGCCACCTACGTCATAACGACCAACCTTCGGGAAACAATGGGCGAGCGTGTCATCATAGAAGATTTATGGTTCAACAATTCGACAGGAAACATTGATGTCTACCTTCGAAACGTCGGCCAGGCTGCCATCCAAATCTCTAATGTATACGTGAACCACACTTCCCAGTATTTTCCAACACCTTTCAGGCTCGAGATAGGACAGCATCAGTGGCTCAACATTTCAGATCCCTGGGTTTCAGGCAGCATATATTACGTAGATATTGTCACGACGAGAGGAACGCATGTTGGAGATTACTTCGCAGCGCCATAAGTGCCAGCATAGTGTCATGGTTGCAATGCAGCAGACGCTTCAACGGCATCGAAATTCCTATAGAATAGGAAATGCAAGAGCGCCTGCGGTTCGACTGGCATGACCGCTGCGTCTCTCACGTTGTTTTTGTGACTTTTTCCTTCAAACTATCTATCGCTTCTTTTTGGTTCTTACCTTCAATTGCCTGAATATTGTACAATTCTGCCATTTTCTTTGCGTTTTCATTTAGCTTGGGAATTGCGATAAGATAGGCGGCGTTGGGTGATACATCAAATATCTTTGCGAACAGTGCGATTACGGGCTGCTCTGACACGACGTTGTCGGTTGACGTGGCCAGATCAATCACTGTTACGCTCTTTGTGTTATCTCTTCTTGAAGCAACTATGTCGAACATGTGATTCGCGCCCGACTTCCCCTTCAGGTAGGCAGGGCTCTTAACTTCAAACCCGTTTTCTGCAAGGAACTCGCTTATGGGTGGAATCAAAACCCAGCCTTCAGCGGCTTCCCTTCTAGCTTCTTCTTTGAGAGCATATCTGTAAACGTCTTTGATTGCTGCGTCCTCAAATGTGAATTCTTCGTGGCAGTCTCTGCAGAACAGTTTGACTATGGGGATGTCGAAGCTCTTGCTGCAGTCCTTGCAGGTGCACCATGTTCCGGCCCGTCTGTAATCAACGTCGAGTTTTCCCAGTTCATCGTGGCATTTCTGGCAGATGAGCTTGTCACCTTTGTGAAAGTTTTCTTCCACATCCATGTACCCGCATTTGACGTGTTCGATCAAGGAACTCTTTTTGATGTTGAATGATTTGCAGTATGGGCAGCAATAGTGTATAGAAATACCTGCGGAATTACATTTGGGGCAAAAGATTACTTCGTCATGAAGCTCTCTTGTTAGTATTCCAGCTTCATAGAGTTTGTCCAGGAATGCTTCAGCCTTTGAAGTGTCTCCCACGATGGTTTCAACGGTTTCGTATCGATATCCGCGTTTGGGGTCGTGGACGGGCTCAACTTCGTTGAGTTCACCGCTTAAGAATTTGCTCAAAAACACTTGCGTGTTTCGATCCTTGTAGAGTTCTAGCCGTTCTGCTTTGCCCGTCGTTTCATTTCACTCCAAGACCAACATGGTTCTGATCGCTCGAAGATCTCTTAACACATCCTCTTCAAACCGTTTAAACATTTCCAGAAAACCAGTTTATTTCTGACCGTGCGGTTCTATATTCCTTCGTTGAATTCCCGCTGGCTTTCTCATCAGGATTGTCTTAGTGGACTCCATGGGTTCTTTTGATTCTGTGAAAAGAATTACGGTCGTACGGAAGTCTCCAACGTTACCCTTTTTAATGAGAACCTTAATATTTCCAGCACACATTCAGCTTAACAGCAGCAAAAACTCACGGTGAAATGCTTGACGTCTCAATCCACCACAAGACATACGGTGATTCACTGGAACACATTGAAGGGTTCAATTGCAATAATAGTATTCTTGGCTGTGGCAGTGTTAACCGAATTTCTTGTAGTTTTGTATGCCATGGATTTGGGCATCAAAGACGTAGGTGAATTGACAACCAACTGGCCAGTGACAATCACCATCAGTCCACTGTTTCACCTAGTTCCAATTGCTGTTATCATTACGCTTTCTTTCACCTGGATCTACCTGACAAAGAAGCTTTCAGTGAGACCAGTACAGCCCATAGGAAGAGCTGCGATGAAGCAACCAACTTCCAAAAAAAGTCAACCTGCGAAGAGTCCGGTTGAAAAGACAGAGCCAAGTCCGCCAAGGGTCAAAGGTTTTTCCTACATCTGGCAAAAAATATACTCTGCCAGAGCAACTATCAAGAGCGCCTTAATCATATTCCTAGCTTTTGCGATTCTGATGCTTATAGTATCTCAGTTGGCCTATCCAGGAGTTATCTATCAGACCTTAACGAGTTCGTACCAAAGCCATTCTTCAGTGTATGACTTTGTGGTATCAGTCGCCAATTCTTTAAGTGGCTTTGCCCACGCCGTATCACCCATCGGTTGGATCGCTATAGCAATAAACAATGGCCTTGTAGCCCTCTCGCCTGGCGTTAGAGCCGTCGGTATGGCCTTCGGCAGTTTGATCGCGCCGTTAGCGAACCTAGATCCAGCTGGCAAGTACTTGGCCTTCCAGAACGCTGCAGCTTGGATTTCAGTTCTTCTGGTTCTTTTGTACGGGCAATATGCGCGCAGAAGCTATCGGTACAGGAAGAAGTAGAAGAATCAAGGGATTTCAATGGCTGACCACCCCAGGTTCGGTCCGGCTGGGGTCCCTCCGTCATTCAGATTCATGAAAGCGGCCTTGGCAGATGTCCCAAGACTCTTGCAGGAAGAGGGTCTTGACGCCTTTGAATATGAGGCTGTGCGTTGGGGGAAGAAACCACAAATAAAGAAAGAGGACGCCGAGGAGCTAGGCTTGGCGGCCAAAGAAAACGATGTGTGGCTCAGCCTGCACGGTTCGTATTTCATAAACTTTTGTGGAAGCAACCAAATTGTTGAAGCAAGCAAGCAACGACTCATCGCGTGCGTCACCGCGGCCAAATGGATGAACGCTTATGTCGTTGTTTTTCATCCCGGATTCTACGGTGAAAACTCTCCCAAACAAGCCTTCGGTATGTGCCTTAAGGCTTTGCAGGAGACAGTTGAAACCATCCAGTCGCTTGGAATCCGTGACGTTAAGATCGGTCCCGAAACAATGGGTCGGCTTTTTCAACTTGGAAGTTTGGATGAGGTAATGAGACTGTGCGAGATGGTTGAGCAAACTCAATTGGTGATTGATTGGTCACACTTGCACTCTAGAGACCAGGGACGGTTCCGTACTGTTGATGATTTTAGGCGGGTTGTGGAGGAAGTGGAAACTAGGCTTGGAACAGAAGTGGTTGAGAACATGCACTGCCACTTTACGAAAATCGAATTTACAAGCAAAGGCGAGAAACGTCACCACACGCTGGAAGAAGCGCGTTATGGGCCGGAATTTGAGATGCTGGCGAAGGTCATATCTGAATTTAGGCTGAAACCCGTTATCATTAGCGAAAGCCCAATTCTGGACATAGATGCTGCGAGAATGCGTGACATGCTCCAAAAGGAGTGGAGTAAGAGCTGAATTAACGAGCTTGTTGCGATACGTTTTTCTATCAAATCCTCCAGTGCTGTCTAGGGGTACATGTTTTGGTGCGACTCAAAGGTTTTCAGAAACTAACGTCAGTCGATGATGCTCTGCAGAAGTTTTTTGCAGCCGTCGAGTTCAAGCAGCCAAAAACAGTTGCTGTTCCACTAAATTCCGCTTTGAACCGTGTTCTAGGCGAGAATGTCGTCGCAAAAGTGGACGTGCCAAGATTCAACAGGTCCGCAGTTGACGGGTATGCTGTTAACGCTGGACGAACCGTCGGAGCAACGCAGTTCAAACCCAAGGTCTTCCAACTTACCGACACTAGTCGAATAGGCGTCGGAAGGGCAAAGCAGGTCTGGACGGGAAACCCGACTCCTGGGGGTGCGGACGCGGTGGTTATGCTCGAAGACACCAAGCTAGTAAAAGACAGAGTCGACGTTTGGAGTCAAGTAACGCCCGGCGAGAATGTTTCCAAAAAGGGCGAGGACACTCGAAAAGGAGATGTTGCGGCAGAAGTCGGGACTCGTTTGAAGCCGCAGCATCTGGGGCTAATAGCTGCTTTAGGGATGAGCAAAGTCAAAGTGTACGATAAGCCAAGAATCGCCGTTCTAGCCACTGGAAATGAACTCGTAGAGTTAGGGAACATACTTGAAGGAAGCCAGATTTTCGAAACAAACAAGCTTGTCCTCTCCGCTCTGTGCAGCGATTTGGGCGCAGAACCTTTGGATATGGGCATCGCAAGGGACGATGTTGATGAGATTTCTGAAAGGCTGAGAATCGGACTCGAAAAGTCAGATGTAATAATAACTTCTGGCGGGACAAGTGTCGGAGGGTCAGACTTCGTTCCAGACGCTGTCAACAGGGTTGCAAAACCAGGCGTGATTGTTCATGGTGTGGCTATGCGTCCGGCTATGCCCACGGCTCTCGCTGTAGCCAACGGGAAGCCGATATTGATTCTTCCCGGCAACCCTGTTGCTGCGATAGTGGGGTTTGAAGTGTTCGCAAGACCCTTAATATGCAGAATGCTTGGGATGAAACGAGTAGAACCCAGACTCACGGTGGAAGCCAAGATGACCAGAGGAATTGCTACAGCTCTTGGGAGGAGGAATTTTGTTCGGGTGAGCGTTTTCCGACATGATGATGAGCTACTTGCGGAGCCTATCAGCGCTCGGGGCTCAGGCATGATATCGACGATGACAAAAGCTAACGGCTTTGTTATCGTTCCTGAAAACCGAGAAGGTCTAGAGGAAAAGGAGCCGGTTTCAGTCCAATTGTTCGACCTTGTGGAAGGCTGAGGAGAAATGTTCCGGAAACTGTTGACTTTTGATGAGGCGAAAAAGGTTATTGAAAGCCAGTTTAAGGCCAAACCATTAGGCGTCGAAGAGATTTCTCTCCTAGGCTCCAGCAATCGCGTTCTTGCCGAAAACATAACTGCCGACATGGACATTCCTCCCTTCAATAGATCCACGGTTGATGGATACGCTGTCAGAGCAGAAGATACGTTTGGCGCGGAGGAGAACAGGCCAATCGTGCTACACGTTTCTGGGGCAGTGAACATTGGAGAACTTCCCGAAACGACTGTCAGAAAGGGCGAAGCCGCTGAAATTGTGACGGGGGCGCCTATGCCGGAGGGTGCAGACGCAGTTGTCATGATGGAATATACAAATCGGAAGGGTGATGAGGTCACGGTTTTTAGCGCTGCGGCAAAGAACGAGAACATCATGAAAGCTGGCTCCGACATTAAGAAAGGCGAAACCGTCCTTAGGAAGGGGCAACTGCTAGGCTCAAGGGAAATCGGTGTCCTGGCGGCCTTAGGGAAGTCGAAAGCTAGAGTCTACACAGTTCCTCGAATCGCTATTCTTTCAACGGGGCCCGAGATAACTGAACCCGGCAGGAAATTACCCCCTGGGAAGATTTACGACATAAACGCATATACCCTCTACGGGGCGGTGCTCGAAAGCGGAGGAAACCCCATCCACTTAGGGGTCGTTCCAGACAGAGCGGACGAACTCCATGAAGCCCTAGTGCGTGCGCTTGCTTGCTCGGACATGGTTGTGACTTCGGGGGGAGTCTCTGTAGGTCCAAAAGACATCATGCCTAAAACGGTAGATGCGCTTGGAAAGCCGGGCATAATTGTCGGTGGGATTGCACTCAAACCTGGTAAGCCCACAACAGTGGCTTCTGTTGCTGGAAAACCAGTTTTCTCCCTTCCTGGCCATCCAACGTCAGCCTTGCTGACTTTCCTATTATTCGCGCGTCCACTAATTCAGGCCATGAGCGGAAGAAAGAATGAGAAGCCACAGGAAGTGAAAGCTCTTGCATCGATGAGAATGTTCCCAGCAAGAGGGCGCAGAACCTTCATCATGGTGACGCTAAAGCACAAAAAACCAGAAGGACTCATCGCCGAGCCCATACAGACAGCGCTTTCCGGAGCTATAACAACACTCGCAAGGGCTGACGGGTTTGTAGAAATTGCTGAGGATGTTCAGTTCATCGATGCCGGCGAACCAGTCACTGTGAAACTTTTCAGAAATGAAAGCAATCTGCGAGACAACTAGCCGGCTATCCAGAGGAAATTTTCTGTAATTGGGGCTTCGGTAACCAGTTCAACTAGGTTTCGAACACTTTTCTTTTCGCCAATGCGTAGATGGTGAAAACCCACGTTAGAACAAGGTAACCTATCGAGCTTAGGCCGAGGAGAGCGTCTATTTGCAGAATATTGTATACCATTACGGCTGAAAACGTCGTTGCAACAAAAAACAAAATCATCACAAACCAGATGGCCCAAACTCTCTTTCTAAACACTCCATAAGCGGTTATCAAGCTGAATATGCCGATTATCGCTAAGTATGGGGCAAAACTAGCCATCGGCAACAAAACAAAGAAGATTATTCCGACAATTGCGTAGAAAACGGATGTCGCAAACATACCCCTGCTTTCAATCTTCAGCTTTGATCCAATCGACACTTTTTTCATTCCCCTTTAAGCATAATGCATTCACAGTATCGTTAATAAGTTTAATGTTCCACTATCCCATTTAACCTCACACTCTTGTCAATCGTATGCGCATGCCGTTGGTAATGCGAATAACCCATGAAAATGAGTGTAATGTTTGTGAGGCGCGCGTGTGCTTGATTATTGCGTTCCTCGTCAAGTTTGACTTTTAAACGCGGGCGTAGTTATAGTTGCCTTGATGAGCTTATGAAGGAAAGCAGAAAGACCATACTAATTCTTGTACTGCTTTTGGGTTGCGTATTTCTTCCATCTTTTGCTGCTGTGCCTTTCTCTCCGCAAGACAGCTCACTTGTGATTAAAGACGTCCTGATACAAACCTCTGCTGCGTACCTGTGGCTCAGCCCAATAATTCACGTTATCACTATTGTACTTCTCATAGCCTTGTATCTATACGGATCGAAAATAGGCAGAGTTACCGACGCCTTTTTCGGAATCCTGTTCTTCTTCTTTGCTTTCAGTAATCACATCGCTGTGACTGAACACTATGGGCTTGCCGTGATAACAGGTAATTTGGTCCCTATTTTTATCGTGGGTCTGTTCTGGATGTGGGAAGTCCACAGACCTCATAACGAGTATACTTTTGAGAGGCTCCCCGCTTGGAGATACTGGGTTTTGCCCTTTGTTTTCCTGGCTTTTTGGTCTCCGATAAACGCTAGTCTGAATCCAGACTTCAATCCTTTGTTGGTACTCACATCTTCCTTCGGAGTGATGTACTGTCCCACCACGCCCCTCATAATAGCCATCCTAACCCTAATCTATCCAAAGGTAAACATGTTTGTTCTAAGAACCACAAGTTTCGTTGGCCTGGTAATCGGTGTGTTTAACGCCATGTCATTTTTTATGATGCCAGGCTATACCTTATGGAATTTGATCCTTCACACGCCACTCATATTCATCTCAGCGTACGGCTTACTCATTCCGATCCTAGTGAAAAAGAATATTCCGGCGGAAACAGTGCGCGCTATTCTGGACAAAGTTTGATCTTCTTAGGCATTCAGATATCATCTTTAGTCTTCATACGATGGCGTTTATCCGCTTCTGTTCCACACAACCAAAAGAGGGGTGTGCCTATTAGAAATATCGCCACTGAAAGCCCTATGCCGAATAAGAAATCCGACAATTGCATTAGTTGAATTCTTAATGGATAGTAAAACAAAGAAACTGCAATGACCATTACTATGAATTGAAACGCACATAATGCTGAAAGCCACTTCCACATATTCATGCCTGCCGTTCATCTCCGCAAACATATGAATCGTATTTGTTGGTGCGGCTTAATATGTGCGCGCGCTTGCCCTCGGAACCAATTCATCGTTTTGGATACGCAGTGCGAATACACTATAAGCCGCGAAGAACCTATTATCAGGAATGCAACCTAATCAGCAGAGGAGCCAAATCAATCCTGGTATCCGCGTAAGAATCGTCTTGAAGCAGGACCAACGCAACGGCAAATTAACTGAGGGCATCGTCAAGAATATCCTCACCAACAGCTCAAGTCACCCCCACGGAATCAAGGTACGACTGACAGACGGCAAAGTCGGCAGAGTACAATCAATAATAAAATAGTAGCACGCCTTGACTTGTTAGATATGCATATAATCTATCTTCCTTTCTTCTTTCTATGGCTGATGGTATGGTACGGGTTAGTGTGGAAGGAATTAAGAACGGCCTTTACGCCAACACGGTGGCCCAGACAAAAACGTTCGACATGAACACAGAAGCCGCCATGTTTCCAGACGAATTCTCGGCCCTAATCCTCTTTAGCGCCCGCTTGAGCTTAATGCTTTTTCAGTACCACTAATAGCGCGCGCGCTGGGATCTCCTATTATTTTCTTTAATCTCAATTACAGAGTGACATCGTGGACAGTGTCCAGGTACTCCCTCACTCTTGAATTCTAGACTACATGATGGACATCTGTAGTTTTTACTTCTGTTGTATCTTCTCTCACTCATCCTTTCTCACCTTCTTATTCTACAGACTTAATGGTTGATTTTCCAAAATGACTTTGAGTTCCCTTGAATACTTCAACTAGACCGAACTTATTCAACCTCTATAATAGAAGTATCGCTTGAAGCTTAGTCAAATGGTCATCATGATATCCATAAATCAATCCATCTTCTAGCGCGCATGGCTGTTCCTAAATTAGTCTGTCATGTTAGCTTCTGCCATTGACTTTGTTTTGATCTATTGAGATTGCGTGACTCGGAATGTGTGAAGCATTGTCTAGAAGGCATGAATCAACTAGGTCACTTGAAAAAAGGAATTTAGGAACAAGCTAGCGCGCTACTATTTCCGTTTTCTGAACAGCATGACATTCTCATAATTGCAGACATATTCGAAGCCTATTTCTACCAGTTTTGCGCTTCTTCCACATTGTAAGCGATGGCTGAGCAATATTTGTCGTCTTCTTCAAACTCCACTAATTGCGTGTAGATTAACGTGTTAGCGATGTTCTTGTCGCCTAATCATTTCCTAACGTTGAGCGCACGCTATACTGTTCTTGCGCGCCATATTGGTGATATTGCTGAAAACCCTCCTTGTTTTAACATCTCGTTGTCCCAAGATTTATTAATTGAACTAACATATGATTGTTAGGCATGCGGTTTGGGTTTTTTGTCTGTTATCGAGGAATTTCTCAAGCGAAGTGACGAGTTTTTCAAGAATCTGATCGAAGAAAAGGATCTGACCACCTATTTTGTTGATTCCAATTTAGCAATCTTGGTGCTTTCGGCTGTTTATGGGGCGACTATGGGATCTTATGCCGGCGGATTGTCGATTCTTTTCAGCGCAATCAAGGTCCCGGTGCTTCTGCTCATTTCTCTTTACTTGACTATCCCAAGCTATTATGTGCTCTATTCGCTTCTGGGCGGAAAACGAACTCTGCGTCAAACTGCTATGCTCTTGTTGTTCAGTTTCACTGTGATGGCAACGGTTCTGATAGCTCTCGTTCCTATAAATCTGTTCTTTGTGATTACGACCACGAAATCTTCTGATACATATGCGTTTATGGTTCTTCTGAACATAGCGATATTTACTCTTGGTGGTTTTTTTGCACTCACCAATTTTGTTAAAGGCGCCAAAGTGTTGTATGGAGAGCCTTCCGAGAACTGGAAGCCCGCATTCCTGCTTGGAAGCTTAATCCTTATGATTGTTGGAACCCAGTTGGCATGGGTCTTACGGCCGTACTTTGATTACTATCCAGGGTTCATACGGCCACTGGAGAGTAACTTCTACACTGCAATGGTGCAATTGGCTTCACAATTCATAGGCAAAACTGGAGTTTATCTTATCGTCTCTGTGCTCGTCATCATCATTGTTTTACTGTTCTTGTCTGCTCTTGGACCAATCAGAAAAAAGGAAAAAAATAGAACTTTACCCATACCACCTCCACTTTCCACGTGAGGGAAAAAGCGCGCGTATAGAGTGAAAGACCTAGAAAATTACCAGTCTCTACCTTTTTCCATAAGAGCCAAGCGCGCGCTATCCCGACAGAATAGTCTTGACATAAGGAACTGTTATTTGAAATGATAACTCTTGGTACGGGAAGTTGATATGAGCATATGCATGTCTACCGCCTACACATGACACGATGATGTTACCAAAATTGATTGTTTTTTGATTCGTCATTTGACTTGGATTACTTGCATGAAAAGGTGGGGCGGGAAAGTTCACTTGGTAGAACAAATCCATAGATATTGACAAAGTGTAAGACTCTTCTCCATGGATTCCAAGTAAAGCATCTACTTGATCCAAGTCAACGTATGCATAGGATTTCTTCATTGTGTCGCTTAACAAGCTCAACCCTTCTGGACTTAGAACTACGGTATTGTAATAAGGTATAGGTATTTGTTCTGTTCCATCTTTAGATGCCGAGATATTAACATTCAATACACTGGAGCATAATTTATCGGAATAGTATTGGTCGCCGTCTGCTATAACCGGGAATTGATAAGCGTGAAGGGAGTCATTTACCCACATGATTATCCCTTCTGACAGTGACATGACCGTAACATTGCCAACGTACACATCTTGTTCTAATCCATTTCCACTCCATTCCCCCATATCAGACCCCTGAGACGTTATTACTGCTGATTCAAAAATGGCTGTTTCGCCACCTTTGGTGAAACCCGAGAGTCTGTGATTCGAGAACCAGACGCTAACATGATCTGTTACTGTGAAAGGAGCAAAATAGAGTATTATTAGTGAACCTATCAGGAGACCTGCCAACAGCAATAAATAGAGTCGCCGTTTTCCTATCCCCACTCTTAATCGTCTCACTAACTAATGTAATATATGCGCGCACTATACGTGTTTTCCTATTTTCGTTTTTTGAATAACATTGTTCCATTATGGCTGCAAATGTATTCAAACCCTGCTTCAATCAATTTCTCAGCCTCATCGCGCGTACTAACAAGAAAAGAGCATGAAATGCTATGCACAGAAACATAATACATTCACAGTATCGTCAATAAGCTTAATGTTCTACTATCCCATTTAACGGCAAATTTTAACGACGTCGAAGAAAAAAAGGGAAGCGCGCACTCCTACTAGGAGCTCAAGAGAAACATATAAACGATCATCTGCCTTAAGCAAAGAACAGGGCGTTTCTCCACCATGAAATGTGAAGCATGTGGCCAAGAAACATTCATAACGTTCCAGTGCCCATACTGCAATGGCCAATTCTGCCAAGCTCATCGTTTGCCAGAAAACCACAATTGTTCAAAGATGCCTCTTGCCCGCGCACCGAAACAGGAGGAATACGATGTTGTTTCGAGACCGGCCACGTATGAGCACAGAGTTACTTTTGGATCAGCTCGGCAACGTAAAGGACGAGTCCATTTCAGCCCGAAAGAAGTTAAACATTTGGCCATAGCAGCGTTGCTCGTCATTGCTGTCGGAATATTGTCCGTTCTCTATGGTAGCATTTCAACTCAGGCCAGTTTAACCATCTCTGTCCTGGCTTTCACCGTCATCCTAACAGTGTCTTTTTTCATCCACGAAATTGCACACAAAATAACCGCCCAAAGAAAAGGTCTCTGGTCAGAATTCAGATTGACACTCTGGGGCTCCGTTATGACTCTAATCTTTGCGTTTCTGCCAATCAAATTCATTTCTCCAGGCGCCGTGATGATCGCCGGAGCCGCTGAAAAAAAAGAAATAGGAGAAATATCCATAGCTGGACCCATCACCAACATCGTCTTGTCAATACTATTCCTCGGTACAGCGTTCGCATCAGGCCCGTATTCCCCAATCTTCCTCTTCGGCGGCTTCTTCAATGCCTACATAGCCGCATTTAACCTCGTACCATTCGGAATTCTCGACGGACACAAAATATTCAGCTGGAGCAAAATAATCTGGGGCCTAGCCTTCGCCACAAGCGCAGCCTTAACAGCAATCGGCTACATAATGTACTCACAATACCTACAGTGAACGACTTGAAAAACGGGCAGTGCGCGCGCTCAAAACCCAAACCCCAAAGAACAATTATTTAACTAGCCCGCTCGCTAACAAAAAATGGAAATATTTGTTGGCTTTTAGACCGGTGTTGGTGTTGGCGATGGAGGAGCCATCGTTGCTACAGGTTGTTCTGGTTGAGGTTTTATTTCGAAAAAGGCAATCGCAATCAATAGTGCAGCGATCCACATTAGAAGGAAGCCTATGAGAAATATTGTTAGAAATGCGCCTATGAGTAGCAGTAGAGCTGCGGTTGAGAATAAACCTACGCTTGCCTTTGCTGAAAGAGTCTTCAGCGATCTTCTAAGAAAGAAAGCTGCAATTATAGCAGAAATCCACAGAATAACTAATACTGTAAGTATTGATCCAAGTATGGGTAAGACGTCACTTGTGGTTATATTCGAGATGGTTGGTGTTAACCCTGAGAGTGTTGACCAGTTGCCGTTCCAACCTGGATAGATTTTGTGTAGGAAATCCGTTAAGATGGATGTGTAAAAAAACAGATAAGCAATTACTACTCCTGCAATTACGATGCCTACTATGCCTGCGACTACACCGTATATGGAATTGTTGAATATTCCGCTTTCCTTGTAATAGTCTGCAAAACCATGCAGAGCAACCAGAACGAGTATCAAGCCGACAAGTGCAATTATCCCTAGATAAGGTTGAGCCCCCGGTATAAGTCCGATGAACATTAGTATTGCGCCTATGCCGCCCAAGTTCTTACTTGATTCAAGAGTCATCGATTTTTCCTCTGGTCTTTTGTCATCTTATTTAGAATAAAAGCTTTTTTCATGCCGTGCGCGAACTTGATCATTTACTAACGCGCGCCGAACGCATGTTATTCTGACGCTTCTTTCTTTTTCCTGCGTTGACGCTTTCTTGAAATTTCGTCGGGAATGTTGCCATCTTCGAGGATGAAGGAGCCTTGATAGCCGCAGCTGTGGCACCTCCACGTTGAGGGCCGATAAAACACGCAGAAGTCAATATCACTTGATCCGCATTTTGGACAGAATTTTCTCGTTTTGGCAAGTCTCTTTTCTTCCTCGGTTTTCTTCAGCGATTTCTTCAGGCTCCACTTCTGTTTCCACAGTTCACCGAGGGCGGTAAACGAGAACTCTTCAGCATCCGCTCCACATAATGGGCAACGTTGCCGAGGTTCTAGTTGCTTGTCATAAACACAGTTTGTGTTCGGACAGGTCCACGGAGGCATATTCCATCGTTTCCACGATAGGGCTCAGAAAAGATAAACATTGTTCTACAATGCCCAGCGAGGCTTCCAAACTGTAGCGCGCTAGCGTGTTCCTAAATTCCCTTTTCTAGGCGTGACGAGTTGGTCCATGTCCTACAGACGATACTTCTCGCCTCAATAGTCACACGGTCATCCTCGAACAAAGCGAGCCTATAACCAAAACCAACTCGCGAATGAATTTAGGAAAAGGCATGCGCGCTACTTTTAGCGTCACTTTCATAAGCCGAATTCAGAAAAAGCAGGTGTGTTTCCTTTGCTATTCCCGTTTTGGCAATTGCACTGCTGGGGGCTGGTTCACCCAAATGTCTTTGGTTTCTTTGGTTTCGGGATAGATAGGAACTTTCACGCTAAAAGTGGTGCCCTTGCCCAGTATGCTCTTAACTGAAATCTTGCCTCCATGGGCCTCTATAAATCGTTTGCAGATTGGCAAGCCGAAACCCATTCCCTTTGCCTTTGTTGTGAAAAGAGGTGACCACAGTTTTTCCATGGTCTCTTCAGACATGCCGGTTCCTTCATCAGCAAAGGTGAACTCTACAGCGTCGTTCACTTCTCGACTCTTCACTGTTAAGGTCCCACCATCAGGCATTGCGTCTACCGCGTTCTTGATCAGGTTCATGAAGCATCTTTTCATTTTTTCAACGTCAACCCTAATTTCGGGGCCATTTTCAACCAACGATACGACTTGGATATTGTCTGGAATCTCCACGAGAAGCGAAGCGGCCGTTACTAGCGTCTTAGGACTGCACGTTTCTAGCTCCAACTTGATCTCTCTAGAGTATTCCAAGAGGTCGTTTATGATTTTGTTCGCTCGACAAATGTCCTCTTCGATCAGATCAAGCATTTCCTTTGCTTTCGGATTCTCATCTAAACACGACTTGTTTTTAATGTAGTACACTGCTCCAGAAATGCTTGTCATTGGATTTCGAAGATCGTGGCCAACCATGCCCGCCAATTCTCCAATGGTAGCCATTCGCTCGGCTTGTTTCAGCTGTCTAGTCTTCTCCTCCACCAATTCCTCCAGATGCTGAGAGTATCGGACGAGCTTTTCTTCGCTCTTTTTCAGTTCAATGGTTCTCGCTTCTACCATTGTCTCCAGCTGTCCCGCATATTCTTCCAGCTTTCTTTCCATCTCCTTCTTATCCGTGATATCTTGCATGACCGTTTCACAGCCTATGACCTTTCCGCCCTGCCTCACGGGGTTACTTGCGTACTCCACGATGAGCTTTCCTTTCGGAGTGATGATTTCTGTTTCGCCCTCAACGTTGTTTCCACGGATAACGCTGATATGTTGCTTGAATATCTTTAGCCTGTATTTCCTGGAAATGAACTTGAGCATACTTTTTCCAATGACATCGTCTTTGTTCAATCCAAACTCGTTTATGAGTCTGTTCACGTAAGTGATGGTTCCCTTCAGATCCAATCTAAGCATGCCGACTCGAGCGTCTTCACAGAGGGTCCTGTATTTTTCTTCAGATGCTTCAAGCTCCTCGCGGGCCCTTTTCTGTGTTTGCTTCAGATCTTCTTGGGTTTTCTCCAATTCACCTTGCAGAATGAAAATAGAGGCTATATCACTGGCTATCCGATCCTTGGTTACAATGAACATCAGAGCGGTGAACACCATCCCGAAGAGAGTCAGCAAGACAGTAATCTCCTCCGCCAAACCATAGTCCAGGGCAATCCACGAAAAAAGCAAACAAGAAAAAGCCAAAAAGAACATTAGATCAGAATTGTCTCGTCTTTTTATGAACAGATATATTGAAGCCGGAAGAGATAGCAATCCGAATGCACTCAACAAGGGTATGCGAAAAACCTCGGCTGGGCTAGGAAAAACCAGAAAGACGATGGATGTGCCTAAGATGAAAAGGAAGCATTTGAAAGGCCGGTCGAAGCTTTTGAGTTTCAATAGACTGGACATGATCGCGATTGAAGCTGCGGCAGTTATCGGGACAAAAGACCACTTGTAATTGTTGTCCCATATGGTGGGAGCCCCGTATCTTTGAAGCATCAGATTGCAATAGCCAATAGACGCAAACGCGAAGCACAGCATGAACATGATCTTGCGTTTGTCTCTATCTTTGCGCGACAAATATAGGAGAAATACAGAAAGAGCTACCGTGACAGCAAAGGGGATAGTCCAGAATAAGGCTCTCAACAACTGGTCCGAGTTCATTTTTCCCGAATACCCCGTTAGGCAAGTGCAACTTCAAGCGTTAGATAAAGCGTAAGAAACTCTAATTATGAGTTGCGAATTCGAAATATGTAGCTATAGCACGTGCTTTATTTTCTTTTTTTTGAATAAAATTGTTTCATTATGACTGCAAACGTATTCAAAACCTGCTTCTATAGGCTTCCTTGCTTCTTCCACGTTACTAGTATAGCAGAGCATTATTCGTATCCTTCAAACTCTACTAGTTGTGTGTAGATCAGGGTGTTAGCAATATTCTTGTGCCCAAGAAGTTTCATCACATATAGAATATCCTTCGTCCTATGGTACTCCATCGTTGCCTTCCAATGTCTTAGGGTGTAAAAATGAATCTTTCTTGTCAATCGTATGCAGGCGCGCGCGCGCAAATAGTGAAAGTGGACCAGCCTGCGTAGTTCTGTAAGCTTGCTTGTGCCCATTCTCGCCAGCTTTATCCTTTCATCTTCATAGGTGTCAATTGCAAAGTTTCCTTTTCGAAAATCTTTCTTGAAAACCCAAGGTTCAACGAGCGCCAAACCATCGTTGGTAAGATGATCATAAAAGTTTCGGAGAGTTCTTGCGAGGTTTCCGAGGTTCTGAACGTAACCTATGGAACTGAACAGACACGTTATCACGTCAAACCTATCTTGCAGCCTGAAATCTATCATGTCCGCAACCTCAAACCTCGCGTTTGGAACTTTTGCCCTTGCCGTGTTGATCATGTCTCTGCTGATGTCTAGGCCTGTGCAACGAAAATTCTGTGAAAGGTACTTCAGGTGCTCTCCTGTCCCACAGCCAACATCAAGAAGTGTTTTTGAGGGTTTTCTCTTGAACCGCTTTATTATGTTTTGAACGACTTCTGACTCGCTTTTGTAATCATTTCTCTTTAGGTAGATCTGGTCATAGTATTTCGCAAAGGTGTGTAGATTGTGTTCGTCCATAACAAGAATTGGAGTGGTGCATATTAAAAGAGGTTGTTGTGAGTATCAACGCGTGCTTTCAATTCTTCCTGCATACAAATAGAATCTTCCTGCCTTCTTCTCTCAAATTGGCTTCAACTATCTCGAAGTACTCGGACAGAGCAGATTTCATCTTTGCAATCGGGTATATTGTTTCTTTGAACTTGTATTTGTGAAGCTGGTAAAGTCCATTTGGGAGTTTTTCAAAGATTCTGGAATTCCAAGTCAGCGTGTTGCCCTTCACCGTCTCTCTGTCATAGTAGTATCCTTTTGGGAATTCCCTGACTGATGAAGTGGACCTGTTGTATTTCTCCAACCAATGAAGCGTATCTCTCAGCATTTTTGGAGTATACACATCAAAAATGAACAGCCCGTCTCTTTTAAGATGTTCATTCGCTGTCTTGAACGTTGATTTCCACTGGGCAAAGTCTTTCAGAAAGTTGACGGCATCGTTAGCAGAGAATATGACATCAAATTTCTCATCAATCTTGAAGTTGTGCATGCTGGAAACAAAGAACCTGCCCCTTGGTATTCTCCTTCTGCAAACCTCAATGTAGCTCCTTTCGACGTCCAAACCGTAGATAACGTATCTCTCGGGAAGATTTACGAAGACCTCTCCAATTCCGCAACCTATTTCCAGTATCTTCTCTGCTCGCTTGCGGTATTCATTTACGGCTTCCAGAACATAGCGTGCCCTCTCCTTTGCTCCTTCCTTGCTTGTAAGTGATTCCCAAAAACTCACAAACGGTTTTGAGGCCTTGCCTCTATGCTCATATTCGACCATGCACAACCCCTAGACTCACGAACAGTTAGTCTTGACCCTGATTGTATAAGACTTTGCTTCAAACTGCGATCAACGCGCGCGCTATCTCTGGAAAAGCATAACATTTTCGGCGGGAACACTTTCTCATTAGACCTCACACTGGCCAAAATGGGTGCAGCGACACATGTTGGTAGTGACTCGATACACAATTTTAACCCGGATTGCGGTGATTGTTCATTGGAATTGCATTTCAAAAAGAGACAAAAAAGGATAGATTCAACTATTATCTCATGTCGTGCGCTCTAGACCGGCACGTCCAATTCTCGATTCTTCTTACTCGTTCTTCAAGTTCCTTCACATTTTGCATGTTCTTCACCTCTGTTTGTTTCTTCGCAGATATGCCAAAAGCAAAAACGGAATAATCCGGTTTCACGATTTCATGGGCAAAAATCTTGCTTACTCCCACAGAGTCAGGAACGCGGCATATTAACTTACTGGATTCAAAATCAGTATTGAGCGCTTGCGAGTTACATCGTTTTCGCAGGGACTTTTTTTTTGGCTTCTTCTCAGTTCTGGCGCTTTGATATGAGATAAAAAGAAGCTTGCTAAAGTGTAGCGCGCGTCCGGTGTCCTTCTATTTTCGTCTTCTAGGAGATATGGCATTCTCATGATTGCATTGCTCGCTTTGGACGTGGGATGAGAGCTTGATGTCGGAGACCTCACATCGTTAGGTATCCTTTCAGCCTCAATTGTTCAGTCTGGTTCTTCCTGTATCGCCAGAATATGTCGCCTCGAGTGTCTGACTGGAAGTCCCAAGGGGAAACCAGCACGATGTCTCCGTCTCTTATCCACACTCGCCTCTTCAACTTGCCCCGAACTCTGCACAGCCGTTCCTTACCATCTTGACACTTGACCATGATTCTGTCAAACCCAAGCATTTTGACTGCTACACCTAGTACGTCGTTTTTGCTTGGGAACAACATGCTTTCCAAATTCCCCTCGTTAAGGACCTTTCTCTTACCCAATTTTTCTTCACCTCCAAACCATAAGAACCAATCGCATGATGTTCACGCTAGTCAGAACAATCAGAGAAAAAGCGAAACACTCTACCGACGAACTCTTCCTCTAAAGAATCCCAACTAATGCCAAGGGATACGTCACCAAGTATATAGGTCTAGTGCCATGCAAAACACGCTTTTCCAAGCAAACTCCACTTACAAGCATCCCAACGACCCCCTCAGCCCTGAACACCGACAACACACCCGTATGCTTCTTCAACATCTGTCAAACACACCGCAACATCACAACCAATGTGCGCAAAAAGAAAGGGAGCCAACCATGAAAAAAGGAACTTGCGTCCGTTTCTCCATGACTTGTTACCATGCAACATTACCACGGTTGTTACCGAGAAAGACAGGGTCGACTCTGAAAGAATGGAATTTCGCAGAGTTTCTCCATGATTTGTTACCACGCAACATTACCACGATTGTTACCAACAAAGACCGGGGGCCGCACAAAACAACACTGCCAGGTTACAGCTACGGATTACATTCGATGGAAGTAGAAGAGGGAGGGAAGCTCAACCGGCAGTCCCGACCGTCTCTCTCGGTCTCTGCATTTACCAGTCTCAGGTGCTACGGCATCGAAATGTTACAAAGCACATTACATCTGACATTACAAATAAATCGAACGGATCAGCTCTGAACGTTGTTCCAGCCCGTTTTTCTTCGTGGTTTGTTACAATCCACATTACTTCTGACATTACAAACAAAAAGAGGGGGTCAAAGAACACAACATTGTTTTTTGTGATTCAACATTACAGAAAATGTAAATAAAGAAAGGCGGGGGTCGACTTTCACGCGCCTCTAGCCGAAGCTCGGCGTCACACTCCTTGGACGCCATCCGTTTGGAAGAGGAAAGAAATGCGATGAACTTGCCGCTTCAGGAGATGCCACGGAAAGGTTTAGAACCGAGCGCCAAGATAAACATGGGCAGGACGTGAAAACGCGTATGAGCAACCATGAACTCTTCGCTTCACAGTCAAACGTCTTCAGCGGCTTTCAAAAACCTTTCGAAAGAGCAAGCTACGTAATCTTGGGCGTTCCGTTCGACGTCACCAGCACCTACCGCACCGGAGCACGATTCGGCCCCAACGCTATTAGACAGGCATCGCTCAACATCGAAACCTACAGCATGCGCACAGGAATAGACGTTGAAGACTTATCTTTGCATGATTTGGGCGACCTGCACGTCGCTGCGAACACCGAAAAGACCTTGCAAACCCTGGAACGCGTTATCAAGAGCATCGTCGAAAATCGAAAGACACCCGTAACCATCGGCGGAGAACACACGATAACCCTCGGCATCGCAAGAAGCCTCAGAGACAAAGCCTCGCAAACAGCGATAGTTAGCTTCGACGCACACCTCGACCTGCGCAACGAGTTCCTAGGCCTGAAACTCTCCCACACAACCTTCATGCGCAGAATAAACGAGGAAATAAAACCAGCAAAAATCATAGAAGTCGGCACAAGAGCAGTCTGCAAGGAAGAATTGGCATACGCAAAGAAGGCCGGAATAGAGTCTCTCACAACCCAAGAAATTAGAAAACAGGGAAGCCAACGAAGCGCCAACAAGCTGAAGAAAATGCTCGAAGGATACGAGAGCATCTACCTGTCAGTCGACATGGACATCCTCGATCCCGCATACGTTCCAGCAGCGCAAAACCCCGAAGCAGACGGACTTGAAACAGGTGTTCTACTCGACATGCTGGAAAACGTGTGCGACAGACGCGTGCTAGGATTCGACGTCCTCGAAATCGCCCCCAACTACGATCAAGGCATTTCAGCCATTCAGGCCGCAAAAGTGATCTTCGAATTGCTCTGCTTCATCGAGAAATCAAAAGAACAATAGCTAAGAATGAAAGAGCCAAGAATGAAAGACGCTGCAAGAGCATCATGATGGAGGAGCTGAAGCTTCAAGTACTTTCCATGTCCTTGCTCTTCAACATTTTTGCGATGAAGAACCCATTGCAACGATGCACGTGAGGATAAAGCCGTTGACACTTATCCAACCCCCGCAACCCTGGCAAACCAATCTTCGGCGTTATTTCAGTCAGCAAAAACTCTGGATGCCATTTCGTAAACCGTTCAACCAGCATCTCATTCTCTTCAACGGTTATGCTGCACGTAGAATAGACCAGCGTTCCTCCCGGCTTCACGTATTCTGAACAGTTATTCAACATTTGCCACTGAATCTCAGCCATCTTCTCAATAGAACGCGGCGCAAGCCTCCACTTGGCCGCGGGATTCTTCGCAAAGGTGCCCGTGCCCGTACACGGCGGATCCAAAATCAACAGGTCAGCCTTCGCATCCAAGGGCAAATGGAAGCGTGCATCAGCAATTATCGGCTCGGCAATTTCAACGCCGGCATTACCGATTTCATTCTTCCATGTGGCCATCCTGCGCTTTGAATAGTCTAGGCTGATGATTTCACCCTTGTTCTGCATCAGCTGGGCGAGGAATGAGGTCTTCGCTCCGGGCGCGGCACAGACGTCAAGAACAGTCATGTCACTTGTAGGGTTTCCTGCTTCTACGGCGAAACAGCTTGCTTTATCCTGCACGTAGAGTAAACCTTCTTGGAAACTCGCCGTTCTGGTTACAGGCTGAAGAGTGACTGTAACCTCGTATGTATATCTCAACCCGTTGACTTTCTCAACACTAACCCCGTCTTTGCAAAGCCTCTGCAGGATTTCGGCCTCATCGGCCTTAAGGGTGTTTAGTCTCACGTAGGTCGGAGGCGGCTTCATGTCCGCCCCTAGCATGTCGACAGTCTCTCCTCTGCCGAAGGGCCCTATGCAGTATCTCACAAACCACGATGGGTGAAAAGTCCGAAGCCCGATCAACTGCTCGTCGCTTCCACCCTCAAACACCGATGATGCCTCTTGCGTTAGCAACATGCCCAGAATCGGTTCGACCGGCTGCAGAGTCTCCCACCCCAGGATAGAGCGACCAAGCTTCACCACATTCTCGGCTTCGCCAAAATCTGCTTTGGACCAGTTCTTAGCAATTCGAGTCTGATAGACGTAAAGCCTCAAGAACGCCCGAGTTCCAAAATCGAAATCGCTCAAAGAATCCGGCTTCATGATGTTTTCAATGAACTTGTCTATGAAGTTCTTCCGCCTCACAGTCTCAGAAACAAGCAGGTGAGCCATCCTCACAACGTTGTAATCAGTAACCCCCAACTGTTTAACGGTCCTAGCCAAAGCCAACGGCTCGCTTAATCTTCGCATTTCCATCCAGCTTAGGGTTTCAATCGAAAGCGTCCAAGCTTCCTTAAGCATGGCTTCTGCAGCAACTCCTTAAACATCAAGAATGAAGCGGATGAGAATTAAAGGCATTCCGTATTCAGCGCGTGTCCCGTCCGAGCGGCTTGTTCAGAAGAAGGAATAAATACTGACGCGTGCGACGTAGACGGCAACTCTGAAGTGAGCCTGCCAGACCTAACCATTCTGGCTTTGTACCACGGGCAACACCACCCACAATCCCTGACTAATACAATGAGAATTACATCTGACATTACAAATAAAAGGGCTGAGTCCACTCTGAACAGTCTTTCAGCCCGCTTTTATTCATGGTTTGTTACAATTACACATTACATCTGACGTTACAAGTGAAAAAGGGGAGCGACTTTGAAGGGCTATGATGCAGAAGGTGTTTCAGTATACTTGGATTAACAGCGCGCGCGGGGGTACGTCGGCAAACACAAGCTGAAAACTGTGGAGCCTCGAATTTGCCGATGTTGGTCAGCGCGCACTCTAGAGTCAGAAGGCTACAACAATGTTTTCCTTCTCAGAGGACAAGAGATTTTAGGTTTCAAACGCATAAAGCTAACAGGGTCAAAACTGAAATGGCACAAAAGCACTTGGAAGACTTTTCACGCAAAGAAGCTCTGCACGTAAAAGAAGAGAAAGCAGAGCCAAGGATCGCCGTCATCGCGGGAAGCGTGGCCAATGAAAAAGGAAAACGCTTTTCTTTTCCGCCAGTGGCACCTCAGAATCTGTCCGCTTCCTACATTGTATCCGCCACGTACGATGGAAAAATCGGAAAGGCAGTGATGAAACTCTATGAGCCTGTCTCGGGACAAATATATTTCTGGTACGACAATACCGGACACCAGCCGTACTGTCTAACTAACCTGTCACGATACGAGCTTGAAAGGATCAGCCGCTTGACCCAGCACCAAGGCTTAGACAGATTTGAAATCGTCGAAAAATTCGATCCCCTTCTGGACAGGAACGTGAAAATAACAAAAATCCTCACCAAAGACCCTTTGGCCATCGGCGGACGCCCCTCAGGATGCATCAGAGACATAATACCCGAAGACTTTCCCAAAGTCTCGGAAACACCAATAGCCCAAGAACAAATCAAAGTATGGGAATCAACGATAAAATACTATCAATCCTACATATTCGACAGAAACCTGTTTCCGGGAATGATCTACGAGGTCAAGGACAGCAATCTCGTTGCGAAGACCCTGCAAGACACTGAAAAAACCGTGACAAAGATACGTGAAGTCTTCAAGGAAGCCACGGACGAAGAATGCGAGTTCATCGTAGAATGGGCCAGACTACTTGAATATCCAGCTCCAAAGTTCCGTCGCGTAGCCATCGACATCGAGGTACTAGCGCCCATCCCAACACGCGTCCCCGACCCGAGAGAAGCAGCCTACCCAGTCATCTGCGTCTCAATGTTCGCCTCCGACGGACTAGAAAAAACCCTTGTCCTCAAACGCGAAGGAATCCGCGAAGGAGCAGAACACTTACCAGCGGACATAACAATCGAATACTTTGACACGGAAGAAAAACTCATACGAGCCGTTTTCAACATCCTCTGGGACTACCCATTCGTACTGACTTTCAACGGAGACGATTTCGACCTCCGCTATCTTGCCCACCGCGCCTTGAACCTAGGAATAAGACATAGCGACATTCCAATAGAAATCGGCAAACGCTCCTGCCTCCTGAGCTACGGAGTGCACATTGACCTCTACAAGTTCTTCTTCAACCGCTCAATCCAGATATACGCCTTCAACAACCGCTACCGAGACGTAACCCTCAACGAGGTAGGAAGAGCCCTAATCCAACTCGAAAAAATTCGACTCGACAAAAGCTTAGGAGAATTAACCTACACCGAACTGGCCAAATACTGTTTCAGGGACTCCGAAATAACCTTCAAGCTCACAAGTTTCGAAGATGAACTGGTCATGAAACTGATTCTGGTCCTCGCGAGAATCAGCAGCATGCCCATGGAAGACGTCAGTCGGCAAGGTGTGTCGCGTTGGATAAGAGACTTCCTCCAACGCGAGCATCGCCACAGAAACATGCTCATTCCAACCCCACAAGACATACTCGCAACGAAAGGTAAGACCGCAACAAAAGCAGTGATCAAGGGCAAAAAATACAAAGGCGCCATAGTCGTCGAACCCGTCCCCGGAGTCCACTTTAACGTCGCCGTCATGGACTTTCCAAGCCTGTACCCTTCAATAATAAAGGTTTGGAACCTAGGCTACCAATCCATCCTATGCCAACACCCAGAATGCCGCAGCAACCTCATCCCAGGCACGCCGCATTGGGTCTGCACCAAAAAACGGGCGCTGGAGAGTCTTCTGATCGGTTCGCTGAGGGACCTGCGAGTGCAGTGGTACAAACCGAAATCCAAAGACAAAGCCCTGTCCCCTGATCTAAGAAGCTGGTACAACGTAACTCAAGGAGCACTCAAAGTAATTTTGAACGCGAGCTACGGAGTCTTCGGAGCCGAAAGCTTCGACCTTTACTGTCCACCTGTGGCCGAAGCGACTGCTGCAATCGGAAGGCACTCCATAACGCAGATACTCAGCAAAGCTGAGAGGCTTAACATCCAAGTGCTTTATGGAGACACGGACAGCCTATTCTTGAAGAATCCTTCGAAGCAACAGATCGAAGAGTTGGCACATTGGACTGAACAGGAGCTGAAAATGAGTCTCGACGTCGACAAGGTCTACAGGTACGCGGTTTTCAGTTCGCGAAAAAAGAACTATTTAGGCGTCCTAGACGACGGAACGGTCGACGTAAAGGGACTGACGGGCAAGAAACGGCACATACCAGTTTTCATAAAAAGGGCATTTGAAAGAATGAAAACACGGTTGGCAACTGTCAAGACACCTGCAGATTTCGAGAACGCGAAAAAAGACATTGCAGAAATTGTGCGCGACTGTTACATGCAACTCAAGAGGCGAGGGTGGGAGAGCATGAGCGACCTAGCCTTCAACGTGGTTCTGGGCGAGGACATAGAACACTACACGAAAACAACACCTCAACACGTCAAGGCTGCGAAAATCTTGAAGGAAAACGGAGCAGAATTGAAGGCCGGCGACCTGATAAGCTTCGTCAAAATCAGTAGAGAGCCACACGTGAAGCCTGTTGAACTGGCAACGCGGAATGAGGTAGATGTCGACAAGTACATCGCGTATCTGCAATCAACGTTTGATCAGGTCTTAGACGCGTTAGGTCTGGATTTTGAAGAAATAATAGGGCTAACGAAACTGGAACGCTTCCTTTAGGCGCTACTGGTTCTGCGACAGAGCCTTCAATCCGTGTGATTTCAATGGCTCTATAACCTTTGGCCGCGACAAGGCTCCCAGAAGAAGGTATCCGACTCCTGCGATGATTATCAAGCTGCTGATTGAAAGGCTAACGACAAAAGCCGACCAGACGGGCAAAGGTATCGCGCCGAAACTGGGAACTTGCTGCATGGCAGGATTACCTATCAAGTACAGATAGTAAAGGTACAGACCAATGGGCATGCCCACAGTCAGACTTCCAGAAACGCAAGCCAAAGCACGATTTCTCCTCAACAGCAATATCAAGAACGCCGCAGCAAAGTTAACAATCGGCCCGACAACCACATCAGCCGGATCAAGCCAGTAGTACGCATTGCTAAAACAACCTATCGTAACCCCCATTGCCCAAGGCCACCCAAACAGTGCCGACAACGGAATCAGACAATCCGCAAGCCTCAACTGAACAGGCCCATAAGTGACAGGTCCTCCCATCGACGTCTGAACAATATTGATTGAAGCGTACAAGCTCGCAGAAATAGCCATTAATGCCAAGTCTCTAGTGTCAATTCTCACTTTCTCACCTCCTACGCCCGGGGTTTGTCATAGCGGAACGGGTGGAGGCCCACTCACCCGCTAAACATGTCTATGCACACTACTCACGGTTATTAAATCTTGCTTAGAACAGCTGCAAGAAGCGTAGGGCCACTCTTGCCTATAGCACTCTGTCTTGACGCATTGTGCCGCAAGTACTGTTGAGTCTTGCCAACATGTCAGAGATTCGACAGTAGGCGAGCAAGTACAGATGCGAGAGTTGTTGCCGCAACCAACAGCGAGATTACAATGACTATTTGTCTTTCGGTTAGTGGGCGATTAAACGAGATGAGCGTTATCAGGCTTCTTCTGTGATCTGACATGAGTCTTTTGCCGTCAAAGGAAACGTTGGCCTTAGTCCTGTAGAAGAAAAACGTCAAGAGAATTACTGCTGAGTTGAATATGTATGGCAAGATTGAAATCACCAAATCGAACTTCAGATCCGAAATAACTCCAAAGGCAGCTAGCGTAATCCCTATGGCAAACGATCCAGTGTTGCCCACGAAAATCCTGCCCCGAAAGTTGAAGAAGGCGAGTATCAGCCAAACTATCAATGGACAAAGCAGAAGGATTGCGAAAGAACCTGAGATGGCCATTAACCCTATCATAATTATTGCGGGACAGATTGTTTCTAAACCGTTCAAACCACCAAGCTGGTTAACAGTGTTTGTGATTATAGTCACGAGGACTGGAATGATTATGAAATAGTAGATCGGTCCGAAGTGGATGGTTCCCAGAAGCGGGAGGGCTATTGAAGTACGCGCTCCGACCTGACTTGCAAAAGTGACAAGCGGTATGGCGGCTATAAGTGGAAGGAACGCCTTGTATCGCCACTTGAGATCTATCCAGTCGTCCAACAGGCCCATGAAACCACCGAACAAAATGCAGGCTGCCAAGGTCAGAGGCGCAGAAACACCGTTTGCTACGTTCATCACGCCGAAGAAATACAGGAGAAATATGTAAACAGCGCTGATCATGACATAAAGGACACCTAAGCCGTTCGGAACTAGCGGCCTGTTTGGTTTATGTTGATCAGGGACTCTGGGGAACAAAATGTCTTCCTTCATCCGATAGGATAGTCTATTTTGTACAGAGCGATGAGCGGAACCAAATTGCCATATAGACTACTGGCGTCAGATGGGGAAAGAGTCAACCCCGCAATGTATGCCGGTTCAAAGTACTGCGGCACGGGGTTTGTCTGGCCAGTATTGGGGTTTACCCCTCCAGTAGCGTTGCCCGCGTCTGGGTCAACCACTCCCTGCGCGCTACAATACAGACTTCTCGCCCAAGTCATCAGCTGATAAATCGTCGAGTTATATCCCCGGTTATTCCATAACCAATCGTTCGGCCAATAGGTCGTAACGTTGGTGAATTTCCCGAACGCGGTCTCATCAGTCCAATTCCACCCTGGCCATATGGTAGCACCCCCAGCACCCGTTTCGTGCGCACTCTCCGCGGAAATCCTTGCCATCCACGTCCATTTTCCTTCGTCTCCGTAACCAGCTTCAAGTGCGTAGGTCGTGGAGCTTCCACTTGGCGTTTCCAAGGCCAGAGTGGTGAACACGAGAACGTATTTTGCATTGTAGAGTTTCAGCATCTTTACTGATTCAGTCTCGTTGGCCATCATGGTGAAACCAACGTTTTCTATCTGCGTTCCGTTTATCGTGGCGTTGTCATTTAGCGTGGTCACATTTCCCAGAATTGTTAACCAGAATCCGTAGTCCCACCAAGCATCGACAACGTCAGTCGAGGCGAGGTTATTCTTTGTCCACGTAAGCATGTCCAGCCACTCTGTCACTGCTGCGTTGGGAACTATCGGAAGGCTGGCTGCTGTAATCGTCAAAGGACTGTAAGCTTGCCTATAAACGTCGGGAATGCCCCCAGACTGCGGCGAGAAAGCAAACTGCGTCATAAGAATTAGGAATATTAGGAAAACGGCAGTTCCGCTGAATTCTTTTCCCACATGCTCTAAACGGAACTTCTTCGTTGTTATCTTTGGCGGTTCTTTCAGCATGGTGATGAATGGTCTTAGTATGCCTACTATTCCTACAGCAGCGATTAGGCCGAAGGCTGGCGCTAGAAGATAAAGCAGGCGCACCATGGAGCCAGCGAAATACAGTGATGTCAAGCCGAAGAGTAGCAAGAGCAGGTTCTTATTGATTAGATTTCTTGAAATAAAATACAGTCCGACGACAAAGAATAATATCAATATGCCCAGATCATAATACATCGAGCCCCAAGCCGTTATATTGTGCTCAGCAACAGACAACGTGAGTGGACTGGCACTTCGCAATAAAGGATCCAGAACTGTTATGAACTTGCCCGCTATGTTACCTGCGTATCCCAAGGCGAAGATAGCGGTGAAAGCGCCAATAATCGCTACTAGGGTTGCGACCACAAGAGCAAATCTCTCCCTTGCCGAAGTCAGAATCTGCAGGACTTCACTCAGACATAGCAAGACGAACACGCCCGCTGCGGGCAGGACCGCATAGCTTATTGGATATTTTATTCCCAGAAAGGGAGCACTCATCGCTACCAAAAGCCCTAATCCATACGTTATGCTGTAGGCAAACAGTATGCGCCTAGTGTACCTCCTCAACAGAAGCAAAACGAAAACGAAGAGCACTGCCAAATCTACCAGATAATACGCTGCGCCCCACCCCATTATGAAGTAAGCCAAGCACACTCCGCACACCAGCGATAGCTTCAGTGAGGAACCTATTGGTCTCTCTTCCTCGATTGCTTTTGGAAACAACAGGAAGAATAGCAGAAAGGAAAACGTAGCTATTTCAGTTTCAAACCAGCCCAAATTGCTTCTTGTAATGAAAGATGCGTCTAGAGCCAGAATGAGTGCAGCAAGCATTCCGACGGCTTTTCCTCCATATTCCTTACCGATGAAATACATGATCAAAACACACAACGTGCCAAACATCGGAGGGAGAAGTGCACAGAAACTCATAAAATCTATATTGACACCCAGAGCATGAATTAAGTCATAAAGAAAAGCTCCAGTCATAGGTATCGATGGTAGCGATTCTGAGCCCATGTTGATTCCCTGTGGATACCAGAGTTGGGTATCCAGCCACAGCTTTGGCCAAAAGGGCGAAAGCAACCCGTTTTGCACCATATAATTGCCTATGCGAAATTCGAAAAATGCGTCAAACTCGGACAGGTTTATGAAGCCTGTTCCCGTTCCTATTTCCCAACGCAGGGGAAGAATCCGTATGGTGTAAGCGACGAACAGGATGAGTAGCAACGCCGTGAAAGTCAGTACCGAAGTTCGGCTGATCTTGACTCGCAGTTTTCCCAGATTCTTCAGGCCGCTAATCACGGCTTCTCGGGATATTTCGGGCAGCTTCACTTCAGTTTCCTTCCTCCTACAGCCTAAGTTGAAGTTTGTTATTTTGCTTGTGGTTACATGATTGTTTGAAGTTAATTTAGATGACATGCGTCATCGTTATATACCTTTCCAAAAGGAAAATGTCAGCCAGGGAGACTTTGTTTTCAAACAGTCGTGGTCTTTCGTTTGAAGCCATATTCTTCAATGTCGTATAATGGGAACGCCGTTATTCTGCCTGTGGCTGTCTTGTTGCGTATTTTCACGTTTACGATATTTCCTACTTGGGCGTGAGGCGTCTGGACGTAGCCCATGCCGATTCCGAAGTTTAACAGAGGGGAAAACGTTCCACTTGTTATTCTGCCTATTCTTTCTCCAGATTCGGCGTGGATTTGGAAGCCCTGTCGAGGTATCCCCCGATTTGTCATTGTTATTCCAACGCGCTTGCGCTTCACTCCTTCAGCTTTCTGTTTCAGCAAAACCTCTTTTCCTATGAATCGGTCCTTCTGCAGTTTCACCACAAAACCCAGCGCCGCCTCCAGTGGTGTTGTAGTTTCATCTATATCGTTTCCGTACAAGCAGAGTCCTGCTTCAAGTCTTAAAGTGTCCCTCGCTCCTAAACCACATGGTTCTATTCCTAGAGTGTTTCCAGCTTCAAGAATGGCTTTCCACAGTCTCAGGGCGTTGTCTGGTTTTGCGATTGAAGCGTTCCACACGAAGACTTCGAACCCGTCTTCACCCGTATAACCCGTTCTAGACAGGAATACTTCTACACCAGCCAAATTGGAAGGTTCGCATTTGAATCTTCCAATCTTGCTCAGATCTTCCGTCGCGATTTTCTGCAGTGTTTTTTCGGCCTTTGGCCCTTGAACTGCAAACATTGCCACGTTGTCAGAGATTTCTTCAATCTTCACGCTGAAACCTTTTGCATTCTTGACTAGCCAATTGTAGTCTTTTTCGCGGTTGCTCGCGTTGAAAACTACGAGGAATTTCTCGTCTTCCAACCGGTAAACAACAAAGTCGTCAATTATGCCACCGTTCTCGTTACACATAACTGAGTATTGTGCAACGTTGGGCTGCAACGTTGAGACATCGTTCGTTATCACATAATTCAGGAATCTCTCAGCATCGATTCCAGTAACCAGCACTCTTCCCATATGGCTGATGTCGAAGACGCCGACACTGTTTCGTACGGCCAGATGCTCGGGGGTTATATCCTTATAGTATATTGGCATTTCAAAGCCGGCGAAAACCGTTAGTTTTGCAGTTTTTCGATGTATTTCGTAGATTTGGGTTCGACGACTCTCTCCGATCAAGCCTGTTTCCTCAGAAACCGATCATTTCGAAGGTTTCACATTTACGTCTATGGGTACGAACGAGAGTTTCTTGCCACAACTGGGGCATTTGCCTTCATGTTCATGCAAAATTTCATCCGGAGGCTTCAGATCAGGTCCTTCATACAACACGTGGCCACAGCTTTGACAGGTTACACGTTGAGGCATAAACACTGCACTCCGCTTGTTAACGAAAGAACTAGACGTACACGGCGTATTTATCGCTTGCTAGAGCAACTGCTGCACAATTTCCGAAGTGCGAGCCAGACTACCTTTTGCGCCAACTCTTCCTTCCTCTAATGGAAAGAACGTGAAGAACTGAGTTATCCGTCTTGCCTGCATTTCATTTGGGCCTTTTTGTGAGACCGAGGACAATCCCGATTGGCAATTCACGAGCGCGCGCTGTTGTGTGGTTTAGAACCCACTGAAGAACTGAGCCCTCGGGGCTCTCTTCTGGAGAATTCTTTGATGATTCTCGCGTTCGTTACCATGGACAAATCGTTGGTAGCGTGCTCTACGCTGCTTACGAACGCCCCGACAACTGCGCCGCCTCCATATGTGCTCAGCGGACAGCCTCTTACATGTGTCCAGCAGTGTCAGAGATGGTACTGCAGAAAAGAACAGAAATACGTGTAGAAATACAGCTGATCGCAAGAAAACGTGCGGTTCGGGAGAAACACTTTATCTTTCAGGTTGACCCCCCGGTCTTTGTTGGTAACAACCGTGGTAATGTTGCGTGGTAACAAATCATGGAGAAATTCCGTCAAATCTCGTTCGTTTGGGGTCATTCCATGTGTTTGTCGGTAACAATCGTGGTAATGTTGTGTAGTAACAAATCATGAAGCGCGCTCGTTCTTTCACAAGAACGCTGATTTAGCTGTGGCTTTTCAAGGTTTTCTATTGCAACTCGCCAGTGTCAGGCGCGACTCAGAGGCATAAACGCTGAAGAGCATTCAAGAGAGGAAAAGTTCAATATTCTGATGAGGGACAGCATAGTTCAAAGAGGCAGGATTCAACAAGTTCAGCGCGGTTCGTGTTAACCATGGGAAAATACACTTTAATCATCACAGAAAAGCCGGATGCTGCACAAAGAATAGCTTCGGCGCTTGACGTAGGCCAGAAAGCAAGGAGAATGGAAGACAACGGCGTGCCCTATTACGTGGCCGTGCGCGATAAGGAGATTGTAATTGTTCCTGCGCTTGGGCACTTGTACACGGTTTCTGCGGAAGCGAAAGGAAGAAGCTCTTACCCTGTTTTCAATTTCAAGTGGGTGCCTCGATTTCAGGCTGAGAAGGGGGCAGAACACATCCGCAGGTGGCTTCAAGTCATCTCGAAACTATCCAAAGACGCAGACTCGTTTATTGACGCGTGTGACTACGACATGGAAGGAAGCGTCATCGGATACTGCATCCTGAAATACGCTTGCAACGACAAAGAAAAAGTGTCAAGGCGCATGAAATACTCCACCTTGACCAAAGAAGAGCTGGAAAAATCTTATGCCGAGTCCCTACCACATTTGGACTTTGCGCTCATAGAAGCTGGCAGAACGAGGCATGAAGTTGACTGGCTTTACGGCATCAATCTATCGAGAGCTCTGACATTTGCTGCAAAGAACTGGAGCGGAAAATACAATACGTTAAGCACGGGTCGAGTTCAGGGGCCGCTCCTGACATTTCTGGTTTCGAGAGAAAAATCCATAAGAAGCTTCGTGCCCACGCCGTACTGGCAAATCAAAGCCCAAGTGGAAATAGACGGACAAACCTGCGTGGCCGAATTCGCGAAGAGAATAATGCAGACTAAGACGGAAGCGGATGCTATTTCGAACGCCTGCAAAGGAAGCGGACAGATTGAAAAGGTGGAAGTCCTACAATTTTGCCAGTCTGCACCCGTCCCTTTTGATTTAGGCGCCCTACAAGTTGAAGCTTACAGTTTGTTTCGGTACGACCCCAAAAAAACGTTGGACACGACTCAACGTTTGTATCTGGACGCGTTAATCTCGTACCCGCGAACCAGCAGCCAAAAGCTTCCTCCCGCGATAAACTATCAATCGATTCTCAAGAACTTGTGCAGCGTCCGAGAATACAGGAGACTTGCAACGGATCTCTTGGGCAAACAAGTGTTGAAACCCCATGAGGGGGACAGAGAGGACCCAGCTCATCCAGCCATTTACCCGACCGGAAATCTGCCTGAACGCATTCTGAACAAATCTGAAAGAAACATTTGGGATCTCGTTGTTCGAAGGTTCCTGGCGGTTTTCGGCGAGCCCGCGATAAGACAGAGCGTCAAGGCAAACATCAAGGTCGACGGGTATCATTTCTGTGTCAAGGGAAAACGAACGTTAGAGAAAGGGTGGCATCGGTTCTACGAGCCATATGTCAGGTCAGAGGAAACTTTGTTGCCTTTAGTAAAGGAGGGACAACAGGTCGACTTTAAGAAGGTCATCGTGGAAAGCAGATTCACTGAGCCGCCGCCACGGTATAATCCGAGCAGCTTGCTTCAGAAAATGGAAGAGGTGGGAATTGGAACAAAGGCGACTAGGGCGGATACGATACAGACGCTTTATGACAGGAAATATGTTCGAAACGAGAGAATAACGGTGACTGACTTGGGCTTTGAGGTTCTCGAAATCCTGAAGGGTCACTGTAAAAAAGTCGTTTCTGTTGAAATGACGAAGGAACTTGAGGCCAGAATCAATGGGATATTCCAGAACGCCGAAAAGAGGGAAGACGTTTTGGTTGGCGTGGTTGAAATTCTTGGACCAGTGCTGGAAGAGCTCAAGCAAAAAGAGGGAGAAATCGGTGAGCGTCTGAGTAATGCAGTGGAAAGGACGAGGTTGGAAGAAAGCATAATCGGCGCATGTCCAATCTGCAAGACCGGAAAGCTTTTGACGATATACTCGAAGAAAACTGGAAAACGTTTTGTCGGCTGTACCAACTACTTTAAAGGATTGTGCAGGGCCTCATTTGCTCTCCCTCAAAAGGGCACAATCAAACGGCACGGCAGAAACTGCGCTGGATGCGGGTGGCCCACCGTTCAGGTTCGAACCGGAGGAAGAAGAATATGGATATTATGTTTCAATCCTGATTGTGCGTTGAAAGAAGGAAAGAGGAAGAGAAGAATTGCAATGTCCGATATGCGGCAGAAAAGTCGATGAGCAGGGCTATTGCAAGTTGCATGCAAAAGTCTATAAAATCATCATCAAGAAGTATGATCGCTGGAGGAAAGCTATGGAGGTCTCTTGGAAAGAGTATTTAAGCGAGATTGCTAAGAATCCATTAGCAGGCGAATGGGTAAGAGAAGTGGCCCAGCACTTGATAGAAAAGGAGGACCAGAAGAATGTCAAGAACGGTTAAGCGGCGGGTCTCGTCACTGTCATTTTCAGTGAACAGGCTTTATCGGACAATCACAAACGCTAAGCCGTCGAATCTCCTCATCCCGACATTGGCGATTGCTTTTGCGGTGTTTCTCTTCGCAGGCGGAGTGTACGATTTGATACAGAGGCCACTGGCAGCGGTTTACTACAATAATAGATTCCTCTTTCTCAATCCATACCTCTCCGAACAGTTCGTGAGCGACAGCATAGTTGCCGCAACCATTTACTCTCTTGGTGTGATCGGACTGATAGTGGTGTATCAGAGCACAAGGTACGTCTACAAGCCGAGACAGGCGTACATGATGCTCATAATAGGATTGGCCCTAGCGTTAATGGCTTACATATTCTTGGAACTCACGATACACATAAAGCTCAGCGGCGGGGCCTGACAATCGTTCACCACGGATTACTTTTCAACCCCAACTTGTAGGCTGCAAAGTTTGTCAGCAGATGTATAGGTGGTGTTATGAGCAGAACCGTCAAAGCTAGTTCCCAAGTGAGCATGGAAGGAGAAAGCAGAAGCGAAAAAATAAGCGCGCCGACCACGAAGTCAACTTGATCTACGATCGGCAAGAGATTTCCAGGGGCAATTCCGAGTCTCCTCTTCAGAAAAGCCCCCGCCAGGTCACCGAACAGGGCCCCCAACGACAACAGCAAACCAAACATTAACGGGTAGTTAAAAACCGGGCTTTCCAAAAGGCCTACGCTCGTGCCGACGACCAAGCCGACAAAAAAACCTCGAAAAGTCTTGTTTCTCCCAAAGATTGCTTTTCCATCAATGAATTTTCTCCCTAGATCTATCGGCAAACCTCCTCCTGCGATGACCGGCGTTGCATTTGCACAGTACGCTGGAAGTATGAAGATTATCGCGTTGACAATCAGATTAGTTATCAGCATTTCTGCAGCTCCATCAGTGATTCGAATATTCGTGCATCCCGGAATCTTCAATCCTCAGGTGGTGAGTCTTCGGCTGGAGTTTTCGCGGATTCTTTTCTAAGGTCATTTTCACGATCTGAGGGTTTTCGGTGGGTCTTAACGCGATTATTGCGTTGGCCCAGAACTTCAGAACTCTTGTAGCAACAGGCTCCACGCTCCCAGAAACTTCGTCTAGAACACTGTGGACTTGACTTGTTATGAGAACTGCGATCTTGTTGGTCTTGGCTGTCTGAGCCAACACTGCTAGTTGCCTGTTCAATTCCCGGTTTAATTCAAACGTTTTTGATGGGGACTCTGAGACTCTTAGGCGGTACAGTGATGTGAACGTGTCGATGATTGTAAGTGCAAAGTTGCTTGTGACGTACTCGGTCAACTGATCTATAATTACTGCTTGTTCGCGAAAGTCATGGGGCCTCGCTAAGACAATCAGTTCAGCTATTTCTGCGAACTGTTTCGCCGTTATCTGGCTGAGTCGCTGAACTGAGAACATGTCGTCGCAATCGACAAATAACGTTTTGCGACCTTGTTTCGCACAATTCACGGCGCACTGCATTGCAAAAGTAGTTTTTCCAGTTTCAGCCTCGCCGTAGATGAGACTGATACTCTCAGCTGGAAGACCTCCGCCCAAGTATTCATCGATTGTTTTGTTGCCTGTTGGAATGTTTCGCTGCACTTTCATACACGTCAACAGATATAAACATCGAAAGCAATAATTTGCTTTGCGTTCGAATGCCCCGCACAAACAGGATTGTGATATGAAGGCGAAAATAGCTGTCTTAACCGTCTGTGGGAGAGGTTATTATTTGGTTGTCAACGAGTTAAAGAGGAGGAATGTGCCTTTTCTGAGCTTGACTCCATATGAATCGGTTCCGATAGAAATTGAAGTTGTCATCACGACGGAGAAAGAGAAACCCTTGGTAAAGCATCAAAGAATACTCGCCTTCCAGGAGGGAACGCGACCGGAAACGTTGATAAATGAGGCGTTAAAAATCATTCAGGGAAAGGAGTTCTTTGAGAAAATCACAATAGGCGTGGATCCCGGTGAAGTCTTCGGGTTGGCAGTTCTGGCTGATGGAAAAGTCGTGGAAACAGGAAACTGTTTCAGCCTCGAAGAAACATTAAACAAGATAGCGGATATCGTAAGGGACTTCGAAGGCACCGCAGTCGAGTCTATCTCCGTGAAGATAGGCGACGGAGTTCCGCAGTGCACCGGAAACTTGCTGCGTATCCTAGACGAAACCTTGCCTGCGAGCGTTTCGCTGGAAAGCGTCAATGAGACTGGAACAAATAGCGGCCTGAACGAAGCGAAACATAGAAGAGGCTTGAGGGATATTGTTTCAGCCATACAGATAGCTGGAAGAATCGGGTACAGATTTCAGAGGAGAAGAACAGATGAATCGAACAGTCAAAAAGGGAACAACTCTGCTGGTTGACGGACCAGCCTCGGTCACTGTGACCTCGGGCAAAGTGGTAGCGTTTGGTTCGGTCATTAGCGGAACGGCAAAGATTGTGATACGAGAAGGCAAGAGAATGCCCTTTGCAGTGGAAGAAACAGCTGCCTTCGAAATCGCATTGGGAGACACCGCTTCGGCAGAAGAAGTTGAAGGAAACACAGTTCCTCCTTCCTGGAATGAAGCGTACGAAGAGTCCCTGAATTTGCTAACAAAGCCTGTTAAGGCTATGGTGCTTGGCACCGTTGATTCTGGAAAAACAAGCTTCTGCACGTACCTAGTAAACAAAGCGTTGGCTGAAAAGAGGAAAGTGGCGGTTCTGGACGGAGACTTGGGTCAATCAGACATAGGCCCACCATCCACAGTCGCTTACGCTTTTGTTACTCGGCAAATAACCGATTTGTTCAGTTTGCGTGCGAAAAACGCCTTCTTCATCGGGGAGACCTCGCCTAGCCAAGTTACGGATAAAGTAATCGCGGCTTTAGCTTCCTTGGAAAAGGAGATTTTGGCCAACAACCCTGAATTTGTGGTGGTAAACACTGACGGCTGGGTCGAAGGAGAATGCGCTGTAAACTACAAGATTCAGCTCATAGAGGCGCTTGACCCGGATGTCGTCTTCTGTGTCCAGCAGAAAGACGAACTTGCACCTCTCATTAATAGATTTGAGAAGTTCAAGAAAGTCCTTGTTGAGTCTCCTTCTGTTATAAGGCAAAGAGATATCGATAGGCGTAGAAGCCTGCGCGAGCTTGGTTATATAAAGTACTTGGGAAATGCAAAGGTGCAGTCGCTTTCGTTAAGCTGGTTGAAATTTGAGGGAAATGAGCTCTTTGACCTATGTAAGACTCGCATGAACGCCAGACAGGCAAGCAAGATTTACGAGCTTCTAGGGATGAAGCCTCTGCAACTCTCCGAGCTGAGCGACAAAATCTGTGTAATCATTGGCAGGAGACGATGGATTGATGCTGAAAACATTAGGAAAGTTGAAGAATACACGAAGAAGAAGGTTGTCGTAACCCGGAAGGGTGAAGAAGAAGGACTGCTCGCAGGCGTGTTTGATTCGAACAGGAAGTTTCTCGGTGTAGGTGTCCTGCAAGAGATTGATTATCTGAGGAAAAGCTTGAAGATCTCTACACCTGTTTCGGAAGACATCTGCGTGCTTGCCTTGGGGAAGGTGAAGCTCGACAAGAACATGAAAGAAGTTCCAATTGCTGAGGGTGAGCGCCAGATGGATTCTTCGTCGTTCAAGAAACTCTTCTGAAAAAGTGCCGAAGCTCCCGTGAAATTGCTCCTTCCTCTCGTGGCAGAATTCTTAGGTTGTCGCGTATCCACAGTGGATAGAATTGTCGACAGTAGGGCGTGGAGAAACGATAATCGAGAAAAATCATTACTGCTTTGTCCTCCAATGTTCTTATTGGTCGGCCAGCAGCTTGGGAAGCTTTTTTCATCGCTGGAATAACATACCCGTATTCGCGGCCGAGCCCTAGGTAACGCTCTTCAAAGTAGCTGACCTGAGCCTTAACTTTCGGTGTTGGTTCGACATAGGGCACGCCTACGATAACCACAGAATTCATTTCGTCTCTCGGAAAATCCACGCCTTCTGACGAGCAGCCGCCTAGAACTCCCAAGAGTGCAGCTCCGCCATGTTGAGCACACGCTTTAAACTCATCAACCATTCTCTCGTTTTCCTTGGAGCTCCTGCCTCTGTGCTCGCAGAATAGCGGTTTTTTCGGCTCCGCATCAGTCCATTTGCCCGAAGCGCTTCGAGAACTTGAAAGGAAGCCGCAAAGACTCTTGTGTTTCCAGGAGTGTTGTAAATAACCTCCTTTGTGTGTTCTATTATTGTATAATACATCTGTGCTGTTCGTTCTTCCATTGCCGTCGTAACGTCGCAGCATATGAGCGGCAGGACGTGTTCCTTTGGAAATGGTGAGGGCACGATTTTTTTCACGGTGTTTTTTGGGAGCTTCGTTATTCTTATGTATGCTTCTAGAGGTTGGAGTGTTCCTGACATCACGATGTTTGAGTAGACTTCGGAGAATATGGGTTCTGTGATTTTTGAGGGATCTAAGGCGACTATCTCTAGTCTTGCGGTGTCTGCACCTCTTCTGGATTTGTACTTTGCGATCACGTTGACGAAGGATTCATTTTTAGCCGTCTCCGTCCATTTCATGAGGAAATCTCCTAACGAGTGGATGAAGGAGCGTGGAGATTTTCCATCAAGGAGCAAGTTTCGTTTAATGGTGTTTCCAGTTGTGCAAAGATATTCGAAGAATCTCTGGGGGTGTCTATGGTGCCTTTTTCTTGGGCAAGCTCGACTAGTGTTTCTGGTGCGATACGAGTTTCTTTCTGGATCCTCTTCGCCATTGTCACAATTTCGTTATGGATTGTTCTCGCGAAGGTCTCTATGTCTCTGTATTTGAACTCTCTGGCCTCGGCTTGGGCCTGCTTAACGGCGAAAAGAGTTAACGAACTGCTCGCGATTCCGACGGCTGTTTCGGGAAGGTTGTGCGCCTCGTCAATGATTAGGATTGTTTTGCTCAGAGGTGCATCCAGGCTCTTTAGGAAAGCGGTGCGTATCGTTGGTTCGAAGACGTGAGGTAGCTTAGTGCGATCACGTTCACGTCTGCTAGGCAAGCCTTCGTGAGTTCGTAAGGGCAGAAGCCTTTGTTTTTGCAGGTTCTCAAGATTTCTGATGCGCTGTTCGGTTGAGAAACGATGCGCTGTTGGACTTGAGAGTACTGGCTTTTTTTCTCTTGGACGTTTCTGTAGTAGGGGCATCGGTTTTTGGTCTTCAGAGGTTCACATACTCCATGACCGCCCTGGCGTCTTGTGCGTTGTCCCTTACGAACTGGTTTAAGCACATTTCATGTCTTCCGCGGACTGAGAGACCTGAGACACTTTGTTTTCTTGAAATGTTTTTCAGCTCTTCGATAACTTGGTCGTGTTGGCGGTGTGTGCGTGCAACATACAGTATCTTCAGGTTTTTCTCGAAAGCTTTTGTGAGGCATGCCGATAGTGCTGCGATAGTCTTTCCAAGGCCGTTGCTTCCTTCAATGGCGACTGAGCAACCTTCTTCAACTGCACTGAATATTGTTTTGATGAATTGGTCCTGAAACGGTCTCACCTCTGCGTATGGAAAGAAGTCTGCGACATCTTTGACTAGTTCATTCATTTCTATCTCAAAGGTGCCTCGATGGGCAGAGCGTGTTTATTGGGCATTCTTTGCACAGTGGGGCTCTTGCCCTGCAGTATTTCCTTCCGTGCAAGATCAACAACACGTGAACTTGCATGTAGTCTTTTGGATCATAAATTGACTGGAGCGCTTTGCGAACCGCTTCGTAGTTTCCTTTTGTTGGGGCAAGGCCCAACCGCTTTGAAACGCGGTTTACGTGAGTGTCAACTGGAATGGTGTTCTGTTTCGCACTGAAGAGAAGCACGACATCAGCTGTTTTGGGTCCGACGCCTGCAAATTGCATGAGTGTCTTTCTGGCTTCTTCAATTGGCAGTGAAAGAATGGGTTTCAGGTCTCCGTCGTATCTTTCCTGAATGATTTTTGAGACGTGCCTTATTGTTTTGGCCTTGTTCCTGAACAACCCCGCAACTTTCAAGCATTTTTCAATTTCCTTTTCCTTGGCCTTCGCGAGTGCTTCCGGGGTTATCTTGAACCTGTTCGAAAGGTTTTCGAAGGCTCTTGCAGTGTTCCTGTCGGTCGTGTTCTGTGAGATTATCGTAACAATCAGTGTTCTGAAGGGGTCTTCGCTCGAGGTTATCCACTTTGGCATAGTGAAGGTTTTTCGAAGTATTTTCAGAATGTCAATCGGACGGTTGTCCGCCATTTGATTTCCTCGGTCTCTTGAAAGTGATAAATAGTGAATGTGTGAAGCTACTAATAAGCGATGGAGAGTTGGCCATGGAACGTGCTAGAGTCGTGAAGGATGAGATAATTGAACAGAACTTGCACTTCCTTGCAGTTTACATGGAGGCCAAGAATTCATGTCTGGTTCTGTTGAGCGAAAGAGAAGATAAGCTTGGAACACTGGCGATTGCTGTTCCAAGACCGAAGGATTTGCTGGGGTCTCCCTCGTCGTCGATTCTTGTGGGCGATAGGAACGCGATTTCAGCTCGAATGTTTGCCGAGAACTTGGCTGAAAGAAAGGGGAAGATAGCTTTGGTTTCCATTTATTTGGAATCGATGGATGAAAGACAAGCGCAGTCCATTTTCAAGAGGCTGATAGATAGGGTTGCTCATGATGAATCGCAAAGGGAGGGAGTGACGGCGTGAGCTTCAGAGACTTCATCAAGATGTCAGAGAGGGAGGGGGATGTTCTGCACGTGAGAGAGGAGGTCTCTCCTCGTTTTGAAATTTCCTATGTTTCGAAAAGGTTTGACAAGGATGGTCCAATTCTCCTCTTCGAAAAAGTGAAGGGCAGTGACAGAAAGGTCGCGGCTAACATTTGCGGAACGCGAAAGAGGATATGCAGGGCGGTCGACGTTGGCTCGGATGGGCTCTGTGAGAAATTGATCAAGGCTTGGCACTCCCCGAGGAAAGCTAAGGTAGTTGAAAACGGCGCCGTGGATGAAGTCAAGGTTGTTGACTTGTCGAATATTCCGATTTTGACGCACTTTGAAAAAGATGCAGCTCCGTACATCACTTCAGCCGTTGTTCATGCGAAAAGCGTTGATGGAGGAATCGAGAACGTCTCCGTGCATCGTCTTCAAGTCTTGGATGAAAATCATCTGGCGATTCGGCTAGTTCCAAGGCATCTTTTTAAACTCTGGCGGATGGCGAAAGAGGCGGGTAAGGATCTTGACGTAGCGATTTCCATCGGCGTGCATCCTGCGGTTTTGCTGGCTGCTTCATCTCCTCTCCCTTTTGGAGTATGCGAGTTTGACGTTGCGAATGCTTTAATGGATGGTGGCCTCCGCTTGATTGAGTGTAAAAACGTTGGAGCCCGTGCTCCGGCTGATGCAGAGTTGGTGCTTGAAGGGAGGATTTCGGCGGTGCAAGAGGTGGTTGAGGGTCCTTTCGTGGACGTCACTGGAACGTATGATGTGCAGAGGAAACAGCCTGTCGTCACTGTTGTTGGTATCATGAGGCGGGAAGACTATGTTTATCATGGGCTTCTTCCTTCCGGGGCCGAGCATAGGCTTCTGATGGGGGTGCCGCATGAGGTGCTCATCTGGGAAGCGGTTTCGAAGGTCGTGCCCAAAGTTCATGCTGTTAACCTTTCTGCTGGTGGTTGTGGATGGTTGCACGCGGTGATTTCCGTCGAAAAACAGCTTGATGGGGATGGGAAGAACGTTTTGCTGGCGGCTTTCGCTGCTCATCCCAGTCTGAAGCATGCGGTCGTTGTGGACCCCGACATTGACGTGTTTGATGTTTCTAGTGTTGAGTGGGCTATTGCGACGAGGTTCCAAGCTGGCAAGGATCTGATCGTTGTGAATAACGTGCGTGGCTCAACCTTGGACTCTTCTGCAGATCAGGAAACGGGTTCAACGACAAAGGTGGGCGTCGACGCGACTAGACCCTTTGCTAAGCCTAGGGAAAAGTTTGAGAGGGCAAAGATACCCGTTACGAAAAGGACAGAGGCGCTTGTGCGTGGGCTACATTGTCTGTAGGTAGAGCGAACGCTGCAGTGTTTATATATATGCGGATGAATGTCTGATAGGATTTGGTGGTTTAATTGTCGCGGGATGAAGCGAGAGAGAAAGAGGGCGAGGTGTCGTTAAAGGTCGAGGACGTGATGGTGAAGGAAGTAGTAACGATAGATGATAGCGTGACGGTTAAAGAAGCTGCTGATGTTATGAACAAGTATGAGATAGGCTGTTTGATTGCCGTCAGGAAAGGGAAGGCTATGGGAATCTTGACCGAGAGAGACATTCTGAAACGGATTGTCGCGGGTGCGAGAGATGCGACTAGGACGAGCGTCAGGGACGTTATGACGAGTCCACTGGTTGTTGCCGAGCCGGCGATGGATTTGGGAGAAGCGGTGAAGTTGATGTTTCAGATGAAAATCAAGAAGTTGCCCGTGGTGGATGGGAAGCGTCTCGTGGGGCTGGTGAGCTTGACGGATATTGCTCGTTTTCAACCGCAAGTCATCTCGATATTGAAGCAACTTGCTGCAAAGCAGGCTGCGCCGAAGGGCATAAGGAAAATTATTGATCGTTACGTTGTCTAGGCATACTCCTGCGTCTTTTCGTATTCTTCGTTGGCGAGGTTTAAATGTTGAAGTGTTGTTCTACCCTGTTTGATGAAGAAAACGGTGTTGTTGAAGGTCGATCCTCAGGCTCCTGATATCGAGAGAGTGCGCGTTGCGGCGAGATTCATTAGATCAGGCGGTTTGGTAGGTTTTCCGACGGAGACGGTGTATGGCTTAGGGGCTGATGCTTTGAATGCAACGGCGGTTTTGGCGCTTTTTGAGGCGAAGAAACGTCCGTTGGATAACCCGCCGATCGTGCACGTCTGTGATGTTAAGGATGTTTACAGGGTGGCCCAAGACGTTCCAATAACTGCTGAGGAGTTGATGAGGCTGTTTTGGCCTGGGCCGTTGACTTTGATTTTGAAGCGTTCGAGGATTGTGCCCGACGTGGCTGTGGCGGGTTTGGATACGATTGCTGTGAGGATGCCTAGGCATAGTGTTGCGTTGGCGTTGATTAGGGAAAGTCAGTGTCCGATTTCTGCGCCGAGCGCTAACCTCGCGGGGAAGCCGAGTCCTACGACGGCGAAACATGTGTTGGACGATTTGGACGGTAGGATTGATGCGGTTTTGGATGGCGGTCCGACGGTTGTGGGTGTTGAGTCTACTGTTCTGGACGTGACGGTTGATCCTCCTCAGGTTTTGCGTCCAGGTGGGACTCCGTTTGAGGTGTTGAAAGAGGTTCTCGGCGGGGTGGAGCTTAATCCTGCGGTGACGGCTGAGAGGCCTGTGCCGGTTGAGAAGGCTCGTTCACCTGGACTGAAGCATAAGCATTACGCGCCCAATGCTGATGTGGTTGTTGTTGAGGGCGAATTGTCTGCCATAGTCAGAAAGGTGAACGAGTTGGCGACTTTTTATATGAGGAGGGGGAGCAGGGTGGGGGTTTTGTGTACGGATGAAACCGCTGGTTCTTATCGGGCTGATGTTGTGAAGTCTCTTGGGAGCAGGAGCGATATGGGGAGTGTTGCCCAGAGCTTGTTTGCGCGTTTGAGGGAGTTTGACTTGGAAGGCGTTGACGTTATAGCCGCTGAGGGTGTGCCTCTTGAGGGACTTGGGCTGGCCGTTATGAACAGACTGCGAAGGGCCGCAGGATACAACATCGTCAAGGTAAGCTAAGGCCTTTGCGGGTGGGCTGACTTCCCACTGTGTCGGTTAATCCTTTCTTGTACTCAAATCTACAGCATGCGCTGTCCAATCCCAAAACGTTAGTCCCAAAGAGCGTGAGGCTGCGTCTGGGGAGAAGCGCGTGAAAGTCGCTTCCCTTTTTCACTTGTAATGTCAGATGTAATCTGTAATTGTAACAAACCATGTTGAAAAACGGGCTGAACTACTGTTCAGAGTGGACTCGGCCTGTTTATTTGTAATGTCAACAGATGGGGTATATGTATGATTGCTCAGTTCAGGGAGACTTTGCTGGATCTTGGCGCGCGAATGCGTTCGAGTTTCGAAAGATTGGAGTGTATTCTTGTGCCGGAACGCAACGCGACTTTTTTTGTGGTTTCTCTCGGTCGCAGACTTTTTCCCGAAACACACTTATTTGTTTCCGTCGCTCATAGAAGCAGAGTGGAAAGGAAGATGGCGGAGATAGTAGAGTGCGTGCCCAACTTCAGTACCTCAGACCCTGAAGTCGTGCAGTCCATCGTTGAGGAGCTCAAGAAAACTAAGAACGCCTTTTTACTCGACTATTCTTTTGACGACTATTACAACAGGCTTGTCGTCTCTTTCGTCGGCGACAAGAAATCTGTGCTTGAGGCTGCGTTGAAAATGTCCTTCAAGGCTGTGGGCCTGATTGACATGAAAAAGCACACAGGTCAGCACCCGCGGATCGGTGCGGTCGACGTTGTCCCTTTTATACCGTCAAAAAACGTCACGATTGACGATTGTGTCGAACTGTCGAAGAGGTTCGGACAGAGTCTGGCCGAAAAGTGCCGAGTCCCAGTGTACCTGTACGGCGCCGCTTCCAAGAAGACTGAAAGAAAAGATCTGGATTGGATACGCGAGGGCGACTATGAAAGACTCGTCGAAATGATTGTCAAGCCTGAACGCAAGCCGGACTACGGGCCCGCCAAGCCTCATCCCACCGCAGGCGCCACGATAACGGGCGCGCGCAAAGTCATGGCAGGCTTCAACGTCAACATAGGAACCGCAGATTTGAAGATTGCTAAGAAAATTGCCAGGGCCCTGCACGCGAGTAAGGGCGGGTTCTCCAACGTTAAAGCGATGGCCGCCTTCCTTCCAGAAAAAAACATCACGCAGATCGGGATGAGTATAAGCGATTTTGAGAGAACTCCACTCTACCGCGTCTATGAAGTGCTCAAGGTTGAATGTGCGCGTTACAACGTGCCGATAGTCGGTTCAGAATTCTGCGGTATGGCCCCGCTGAAGGCCCTCATCGACACTGTTGGGTACTACCTCAAAGTTGACAACCTGACCGAGGAGCGCGTTCTGGAAATAGCCGTGCACGATGCCATCGAAAAAGGCGGTGTGTTTGAGTAGGGCTGTGAAGGCGAGAGCACGGGAAAAACTGGACCTGCTCGTTGTAAACGCCGATGAGCTTGTTACGCTTTCCGGTGAGGCTCAGAAGCCGCGCACGGGAAAGCAGATGCGGGAGCTTGGAATAATACGCGACGGAGGCTTGGCCGTCAAGGATGGAAGAATCGTCGCCGTGGGAAAAACCCCGGACATCACGAAGGCTTTCAAGGCCGAAAACGTCGTGAGCGCAAACGGGAAAATCGTTCTTCCTGGCTTCGTTGACCCTCACACGCACCTTGTATTTGCCGGTTCACGGGAAGACGAGTTTCAGATGCGAATGGCAGGTGCCTCTTACATGGAAATCCTCAAGGCCGGCGGCGGCATTCTGAAGACGGTTAGGGAAACCAGAAAGGCGAGCTTTGAGAAACTCGTCGAACATGCCACTGAAACCTTGGACGCAATGTTGGAGCATGGAACGACGACTGTTGAAGCCAAGAGCGGCTACGGTCTGACGACGAAAGACGAGCTGAAGATGTTAGAGGTTGTTAAACGTTTGAATCAGCTGCACAGCGTGGACATCGTTCCAACCTTTCTCGGGGCACATGCCATCCCCCCAGAATTCGGCAACAACGTGCAGGGCTACGTTAACTTGGTCACCGAGGAGATGATCCCCAGAGTGACCGAGAAGGGGCTGGCAGAGTTCTGCGACGTCTTCTGCGAGAAAGGAGTGTTCAGCCTTGAACAGACTAGGCGCATCCTGACCATAGGCAAGAACTCAGGCCTGAAGCCCAAGGTTCACGCAGATGAAATGAGCCGCCTAGGAGGGGCAGAACTCGCAGCAGACATCGGAGCGGTTTCTGCAGATCACCTGCTCTTCTCCTCTGAGGAAGGCATCAAGGCAATGGCTGAAAAAGGCGTTGCAGCCATTCTGCTGCCTGCAGCAGCTTTCAGCCTAATGACCAACCGATACGCAGATGCCCGCGGAATGATCGACTGCGGGGTCCCAGTAGCATTGGGCACGGACTTCAACCCAAACTGTTGGGTTGAAAATCAGCAGCTGGTCATAGGGCTTGCCTGTCACTTCATGAAAATGACACCTGCTGAAGCTATTACGGCCACTACGATTAACGCTGCATATGCTGTGAGCCGAGCAAACGAGGTCGGCAGCTTGGAAGTGGGAAAGAAGGCTGATGTCATCATCCTAGACGTACCTAGCCACAAGTTTCTCGGCTATCGATTCGGTGTTAACTTGGTTGACAAGGTGATTAAGAACGGGAGAATCGTGGTTGACAAAGAGGCAAGTCGCAGCGAGTTTCGGCTTCTGGAAAAACAGAAAATGTAAACGCGCCATCGAACTATATCCTCAAACAGGTTGGAAACGATTTTGGGCAAAGAATTAAAGTGCGCCACCAGTTCTTGGTTCGTGGTGAACCCCATTGGTTGAGCTAAGGAAGCCCGTCCACTGCTTGACCGGACAAGAACTACACTGCAGGAACTGGCAGATTGAAGGCATTCTGCGCATGCTCTGCAATGTTGTTGACCCGGAAGTGGCCAAGGATCCTGAAAGACTCATTGTCTATGGAGGAACTGGAAAAGCTTGTCGGAACTGGGAGTGTTTTGACCGCGTGGTCGAAACGCTCACGGAACTAGAGCCCGACGAAACCATGCTGATTCAAAGCGGAAAACCCGTCGCCGTTTTCAAGACGCACACATGGGCTCCCAGAGCCTTGATAGTCAATTCAATGCTCGTGCCGAAGTGGGCCACTTGGGACTACTTCTACGAGTTAGAGCAGAAAGGCTTGATTATGTACGGGCAGATGACGGCTGGATCCTGGGCGTACATTGGAACACAGGGGATTCTGCAGGGCACGTACGAAACGATGGCCGCCGTTGCAAAAGAGCACTTTGGCGGGAACCTGAAGGGAAGACTCGTCTTGACTGCAGGTCTCGGTGAAATGGGAGGTGCCCAACCTCTGGCTGTAACGATGAACGAAGGCGTCGCTTTGGTTGTGGAGGTTGACAAGCGAGCTATTGACCGCAGGATTAGACACAAGTATCTGGAAACATGGACCGACAGCTTGGACGAAGCTGTTAAATTGGCTCGCCAAGCAAAACGTGAGCGCATCCCTAGAAGCATAGGTTTACTCGGCAACGCTGCAGAAGTACACCCCGAACTTCTCAGACGAGGCATAATCCCCGATGTCCTAACCGATCAGACCAGCGCGCACGACCCTCTGAACGGTTACTACCCAGCAGGCCTGAGCAAAGAAGAGGCGGACGAACTGAGAAAGAGTGACCCGAAAGATTACTGCAGACGAGCCAACGAAAGCATGCGTCTGCACGTCGAAACCATGGTAAAGATGATGCAGAAAGGCGCTATAACGTTTGATTACGGAAACAACCTGCGAGAACAGGCTAGCCGAGCAGGCTTCAAGGAGGCATTTGCATTCCCAGGCTTCGTGCAGCGATACATCAGACCGATGTTCTGCGAAGGGAAGGGACCCTTTCGCTGGACGTCGCTCGTGGGCAACGAGAACGACATTTACACGCTGGACGACGTGCTTCTGAAGGATTTTGCTTATAACAAGGAACTGTGCCGCTGGATAATGAAGGCCAGGGAGCAGGTGAAGTTCCAAGGCTTGCCTGCGAGAGTCTGCTGGCTTGGCTTCGGCGAAAGGGCAAGATTTGGAAAAACCATAAACAGCATGGTTGCCGACGGCAGCCTTTCTGGACCAGTTTGGATAGGCAGAGACCACTTGGACGGTGGAAGCGTTGCATCACCGAACCGCGAGACCGAAGGCATGAAAGATGGAAGCGACGCGATTGCCGATTGGCCCATACTCAACGCTCTAATAAACGCTGTTGGAGGAGCAACATGGGTCAGCGTGCACCACGGCGGCGGCGTCGGCATAGGCTACAGCATCCACGCTGGAATGTGCCTAGTGGCTGACGGAACCGAAGAAATGGAACATCGAATAGTGACGGTGCTGACGACAGACCCGGGAATGGCCATAGTCAGACACGCAGACGCTGGCTACGAGAAGGCTCAGAGAATTGCAAAAGAGAAAAACGTTAAGATGCCAATGCTGAAATAAGCGCACGCTTGTTCCTCAAAACAAAATACTGCCCCCCAAAGCTTGAGATCAAGTCCATTTGCGAGAACTCAAAACGCGCATGTGAAAAAGCTTATATTTGCAAGGCCAAAAAAGGGACGGCAGGGTTTTAAAAATGAGTGAAAAGAAAGTTGTTAGCAGAAACATTGCAATAGGAATCGGAGTGTTGTGCATTATTCTATTAGTTGGTTTGGTCGGAGTAGCAATTCATTACGCATCAATGCTAAACGATAAGGATTCTCAAATAGCTGACCTCCAAAACCAGGTCACGTTTGACAGTTCCACCGTTGATAGGCTCACTGCCATAGTCAATTTGACTAATTCAACAGTGTGGGTGAATGATGAATCTATAAATCAACCAGCAGGAAATTCCTCCAGCACCTACACTTCCTGGTCGTACGCTGTAAGCTATGCGGGTTACGTCGTCGTAGACATCCTGTCTTCTTCTAATTCCAACACCTATGTTGAATTGAAATATTCGTGGAATGGAGTTAACTATGACAATACTGTAAACGTTGGTTCAGGCGGTTCAGCATGGTTCCCAGTCCTTCCCTCAAACAACATAGAGGTTCGAGTGATTACCAATAGCTTCTTCACTAGTGCCTCGGAGACACTGACGATAACATACTGGTATTGAAGTTTCACGCGCTGGCTTGTCCCAAAATTGGTCTAAATTGATCATGAACTTATTTTCGGGTTTGGGGGGCAGATTTGAGGCGCACAGCCCACTGCGCACACACTTCAAATTTTGAATCTTTTGGGTTCTGGGATAAAACTTCACCCTTGTGTGTCTGACCAACGACGATTCGTGGTAGAACTGGCTGCTACCGAAAGGACGGTATAGCCAGACGTACAGCCACACAAGCATTGCTAGAGTTTTATCCCGCTCATGATAGCACGCGCGGCGTGCGTGCAGACTTGAGATGCTGTGCGAAGTCGTCTGAAAGACATTAGAACAACAACTGGCAAGGGATGTTTTCCTTTGTGAAAGCGATGGCAAGCTCTGTTTTCTGGCGGTTGAAGAATTCACTTGTCAATGCGTATTCAAGTTTGTTCTCTCTGTAGACCCAATCTGCGTAGTGATAGTTCATTCTGTCGATGAGAACGTGATCAACGTTTCCAGTCAGCTGTGTCACCAAGTCTTCGGCCTCTGGTAGTAGTGGTGCGATCATGGCGAAGGTTTTGATGCCTTCTGAGTGCAGTTTCTTGAGTGTTTCTGTTCGTTCTTTGATCGAGGGGGCGTTTGGTTCGAAAATTTCCCTGATGTTCTCGCTTGCGGTTGTGATTGTGAAGCCTACTTCAACATCGCGGAGTCTCTTCAGCAAATCTAGATCGCGCGTCACTATAGGCGATTTGGTCTGAATGGTGACAGGCCACTCGTGTTCTGTTAGGATTTCGAGACATGTTCGCGTAACCTTGTAGTGTTTCTCAAGAGGCTGGTAAGGGTCGCATAATCCGCTTATCCAGACTCTGCCCGCTTCTTTCCTTTGTATTTCAAGCCGCAAGAGGTCTCCGGCGTTCGTTTTCACATCGACGAATCTCCCCCAATCTTCTCGGTGACCAGTGAACCTCTTTATGAAACGCGCGTAGCAGTAGGCGCAGCCGTGTTCACAGCCGATGTAAGGATTAATGGTGTACTCGAAAACCTTGGATTTGGACAATATTGTTTTTGCATGGACATCTTTGACTATCAGGGGAACATCAACCCTCCTGACTATGCATGTAACTCCGTTCTGAAGGACACACATACCCCGCTATAACTATTGTCCAAGGTTCCGATTTGGGTTGGTTGGACAAAACTTTACTCCCACACACAGAGGGAGTGTGTGTGAGAAGAAAGCTCTACGATTCATTAGACTGCAAATAGCGCGCGCTCAACGCTACAAGCAAAAGCCTGTTTCCTCAGTTTTCTCTATGCGCGTAGAGTTGGGTTCTTCGTGCCTTTTTTTCGTAGCATGGCTAAAGCTGAACTAACAATCAGTGTAATCGCCAAGATAGACGCCAAGATTCCCGTGCTTGGGAATTCTGGTATTTGATTGTTAGCTACTGTGAAGGAAAGCGTGTTTGAAGCTCCGACGAGGCCTAGTGCGTCTGCCGCGTAGATTGTTAGCGTGTGTGTGCCTGCGGTTAGCCCTGTCAGAGTGATGTTCTGACTCGTGATGGTGTTTATTTGTCCGTCTAGGCTGTAAGCAGCCCATGAGACAGGCTTGTTTATTGTAAAGTTTAACAGTACACTGTTGGTGTTAAACGTACTGTTTTGCGTTGATTGGATGGAAACGTCTACCGGCACGGTGTCTACTCCAAAGCTTCCAAAGTATACAGTGTTTGAGGATCCGGTGTTAAATGCTGGGTCGGTGGCGTACACAGTTATGTTGTGGAATCCGTCTGGAAGTTGGGGCAGGGTCGTGTTTCCAGTTATGGTGGCGTTTAATCCGTTGTCTATGGCATAGCCCATCCACTGAACGGGCTGGTTACTGTAGAAAGCCAAGGGAACATTGCTTGAAACGTATGTCTTGTTTTCAGGAGATAAGACTGTGATGGTTGGAGGCGTAATGTCCGTTTTTAGCGTGACCGTTGTGAGGTCGACATCAAGCCCGCCGTTACTGAAGGTGTTTGAGGCGCCTGCCATAGCAAAATTGTCAAGGCTCATCTCAACTAGAGAATATGCTCGGGTGAACCATTTTTGCGGTTCTGTTACCGAGTCGTAGATTTCGTTCCACAGTATGCTGCCTGACGGATCAGTTATTAGCAAGCATGCTCGATCGCCAGTCATTGCATAGTTTCCATCACTGGTTTGGATCAGTGAATACACTCCAAGCCCTGGGTAAGTTTGGCTCCACATAATGTTACCAGACGAGTCAGTTTTTACCAGCCAAGCTCCGCGCGAGCCTGTGCTGTTAGTCATTGTCCAGCCTGCTAAGGCGTAGCCGCCATCGCCTGTTTTGATGACTGATTGCGGCATAGCCTCGTCGCTTGGTCCAGCATACGTCTGATTCCACTGGATGTTGCCAATGGAGTTAACTTTCACGAGTCCAAAAGCGTTAGAATACGCGGTTGCTAAAGCGTAGCCGCCATCGCTTGTTTGAACCGCAGAATTTGCACCTTGTCCAGGAAGAGTTTGGGTCCATATCATGTTCCCAGCGGAGTCTGTTTTGACCAGCCAAGTGCTTTGACCAGCCCCATCGGAAGAGTTTACGTAACCTGCTAGGAGGTATCCTCCATCGTTCGTTTGAATTATGGAGTTTGCCCCATCGTCTAGGAGACCACCGTATGTCGCGTTCCATTGCATGGCACCGTTTGAATCAGTTTTAACCAGCCACATGTCAGTTCCGCCTGCGCCAGAGGAATTTGTATAGCCTGCCAGCGCATAACCGCCGTCGCTTGTTTGAATCACACACTTTGCCACATCATCCTGTGCTCCACCATAAATTTCGTTCCATTGTGCCGAGGGATACGAGGGCGTAATATCTCCCATGGCGTCGCAATAGGGCGTGTCCTTCAAAAGCCACATGTCTGAGCCACCCGCACCATAAGATCTGGTGTAGCCTGCCAACGCATAGCCGCCGTCACTAGTCTTTATCATGGAATAAGCTACATCATCCTTTGATCCACCAAAACCGGCGCTACACTCTGACAATGGACCATAAGCTGCCCTAACTGGAACGCAAAAACAGGAAAAACCAACCTCCAGCAAGATCAAAAATATACCAACAAGAATCATGCGGTATCTTAAAGAGTGAACGTCCATAGGCCAACCCCTATTAAGTCTAATATGATCTCTCGCGCGCTTTTATTTCTAATGTTTAGAACGTATGTCCTGATGATTCTCTATGGATAACGATGTGCATGGGGCGCAGTATAACACATCTGAAAGCAGTTAGTGGAATCAATAGTTTGAAGGCGCTACGGCCTATCTAGCGCGCGCACCGGTGTGCGTGAGAAGGACGAGCGGGCGTTTTTTTTGGTAATATTCTGCTGCTTGAAATGCCGTTTAAGTGTCCGTTTCAATTTGATTGATCAGTTGGATGACTGAGGTTGAAGAATGTCGCAAGTGAAGTGCCCCAAGTGTGGAGCAGAAATAGTGCCCTATGCAGTGGGTTTTCCTCATGAGAAAGTATTTGTCAAGGTTTGCACCAACTGTGCTAAACTCAGGTTATCTAATCAAATGAAGGCTCTGAAGGCCTTTTGATCCCCGCCGGTTTTGCCCCCCTAGCTCACTAGCACGCGTCAGAATTAGAGAAGAGTTTTCAAGGCGCCGAGAGAAATAGTTTCGCTGATATCTTCCACGAACCTAATATGCTCCGCATTGTCCGAAGCGACAGAACCCTTCACTATTATCGGCACGAAATCAAGGTCTTGAGCACCTCTATATGTGGATAAAACGCAGAATTCTGCACAAAACCCCGTCACGATGACGGTGTCAACTCCTTGTTCTCTGAGTTTTTCTGCAAGACCTGTCTTCGCAAAAGAGTTGCCGTAGGTCTTGACTATGCGCGTATCCTGAGGCTCAACCTTCAAACTCTCAGGAACGTCAAAACCTGATTTGCCCGGTACGAGACCCTCATTGTCACTCCTGTGTTGTATGACAAAGATAGGTAAACTTTTCTTTCTGAAGAGAGCTATTGTCGCGTTTATGCATTCCACCGCCGACTTCAAGGAGTCAGAGCATGTCTGACTGATGTCGAAAAACTCTTTCTGCACGTCTATTACGAGCAAAGCCGGTTTCATTTCCAATCCTCCTCCACAACAAATCAGTCTGGCCAAAACCTCTGAAGGATTCGCCGAATAAATCCTTTCTCCCAAGAAAATTGCTGCGCGCGCTGCGAGATTTAGTCTGAAAGTCCATGCTTTTGTAACAATTTTAAAATTTGAGCGACTTTTGAGCAATGTTGAAAGTATGGGAAAGTGTAACAACTCGGATTGCGCGCACTGGTAGCAATGAATACAACTCGAAGCGCGCACGCGCGTTCCCTAGCAACTTTATTATTCTAACAATGGCTATGGACTGTTGAGGTGATTGTGATGAGTGTGAAGGAAAACATGAAATTGATGATGACTTTGGATGATGCTTGGAACAATCAGGATTGGGAGACATTCAAGAAACGCCACGCAGCAAACGTTGCTGTTTACTGGCCGGGTCAGACAGAGCCAACAAGAGGGCGAGAAGCACATTACAAAGAATCTGTCGAATTCTTCAAAACGTTTGATAATAAGCTGGTTAATAATCCTTACAAGATTCTTTTCGGCGATGGCAACTACACTTGTTCTGTCGCTGACTGGACAGCAACCATGATAGGACCAATGAAAGGGCCAGATGGAAAAATCATTCAACCTACCCACAAAACGGCTAAGCTTGAGTTCTGCACCGTTGCCACTTGGAAAAACAACGAAATCATAGAGGAACGCCTTTTCTATGACGTAGTCGGAATGATGAAACAGCTTGGACTAATGTAATCAATGTTGAAGCGCGCGCGGGTCATTGAGGAAGAACTGTGTTGGTGTATGTTCAGGAGTTTAGGAAGAACTGCGAAATAGTAGGTTTCAGGGACGTTAAGGTCAACGAAACTGACGCGTTTTTGGATGCAGTAGATAGGGACAAGCCTGCTGGTGTGGAAGTGCAGTTTTTTGACGCAGATCTTATTGCCACGTGGCAGCATCTCTACTTCGCCGTGTTGAACGCGCTTACAGCATTCAAGAACAGGGAGAACCTCTCCAAGAGTGTCGCGATGGAAACCCTGCTTTACGCCTCTGGGCGGAGGCAAATCCAGAAAGCTACACAGCTGCTCGGCATCAAACCCGCGTCGCGGAGCATGGCGGTTCTGATAGTCGGGAGTAAGGCCGAGGTTGTGCAAGAGGCGTTGGCAAAGGTTTCGAGGCACGTTGGTGGGCAGCTTGACGATTCGGTTCTTGGGCTTTCAGGGGAAAAGGTGGAGAGAGTCAAGAGAGCTTTTGGTATTTCGGAGGCTGAGTTGGAAACGGTCATGGATGGAGACGGTTTGGAAGAGGCGCTTGTTGATCTTGTTGTAGAAAGGGTGGCGCTGTTGGCTACTGCACGCTGACTCTAGAGGAGTTTCTCCTTCTGGACTGACAAGATGTCTTCGGGGTTTAGGACTGATACGCCGGTGAGACCGCCAACGACTTCTATCATGATTATCTTGTCAGGGTTGGTTAGATTGACTTTTCTTTTGATGCTCGCTGCCACCTTTTCGATTATTTCTTTGCTGTGTGTTATGGTGAAGCGTTTTTCGACTGTCACGCGGAAAGTTTCGTTCTCGTCGATTTTGGAGCTGAGTTCTGTGACTGCCTGCTGAATCAGATCTAGGTCTGTGTGGACGACTTTTTCAATCGGTATTATCCTGAGTATGAACCGGAATTCGTAAGGACTCTGCTGTAGGAGGGCACGGAACCGTCTGATGGCTTCAACTGCGTCCATGCTGGTCTTCACTGCAATGAGGCCGGAAACGCCCGTTCTTTCAATGGCAGGTGAGGCGTCTCCTACTTTTTCAAAGAGGAAACGCAGTTCGGACCGGGCACACTTCTCGTATCCACGCGAAGTGCTGGCCAGAAGATTGAATTCTTTAAGCATAAGCTCTACCACACACAGTATATTTTCTAAAGCAATTTAGCGTTTCGAAGAGAGGCGGAACCTCTCACCATGAGTTTTAGGGTCAGTGTACGTAAATGGCTCCTTCATTGCCAGTGGCTCTCAGCCGTCGCCTCACATCATCCCAGATGTAGTATCCAATCGCGTAGATTTATCCATTTTGACTGTTCGATGGCGCTAGGCTTAAATTTGAATGAGGCGTGTTCAACGTGTCTAGCTTGAAAGTGATGGAGAGATGAAGAGAACGCGGAAGCCAACGATAGTTGTCCATGGTGGAGCTGGGACTTGGCAGCCGGAGCGCAGCCAGCCCGGCATTGAGGGTGTGAAGAGGGCTGCTGAGGTGGGGTTCGGCGTCTTGAAGAAGGGGGGAAGCGCCGTGGACAGCGTGATGGAAGCCGTTGCGGCTATGGAGGATGACGGGGTATTTAACGCGGGGCATGGTTCCAGCTTGAACTTGGAGAAAAAAGTGGAAATGGAAGCTTCGATAATGGATGGAAAGACACTTCAGGCTGGCGCGGTAGGGTTGCTGCGAGATCTAAGGAACCCTGTTCGCTTGGCAAAGGTGGTCATGGAAAAGACCGATCATGTTTTTGTGGTGGGCGACGGTGCGGAGAAGTTGGCCGATCTTGAACATCTTGAGAGGCGCAACCCCGTAACCGAACTCAGACTGAAGTATTACGACCAACAGAAGAAGGCTCTACTCGAAGGAAAATCTGAGTTGCCAAAGCTAGCTAACATGGTTAAGGATCATCCAGAACTTTTCACTCTGGGCACCGTAGGCGCTGTTGCCATCGACGACGAGGGAAACGTGGCGGCTGCGACGTCGACTGGGGGCTTCCCGTTGAAACTTCCAGGCAGAATCGGAGACTCACCGCTGATTGGCTGCGGGACGTATGCGGACAACTTGACAGGTGCTTGTTCAACTACAGGAGTCGGCGAGATTGCGATAAGGCTTGTTCTGGCAAAGACAGTTTGCAATTACATGGAAAATGGAAAAACAGCCCAGGAGGCCGCTGAAAACGCAATAAGACTCGTGAATACTAGAATGCCGTCCATTTATAATGCGATGGGATTGATTGCTATTGACTTGCATGGAAGAATAGGCGCGGCCCACAGTTCGCCAAACATGTGCTGGGCTTACATCACGCCGGATATGAAAGAACCGAAGGCGTCGCTGACGGCGAAGATTGTGAAAGAACACCTGTAAAATGGCATCGATGTATGTATCTCTCCTTCCTTATTCTCGACAACTGACGTATAATAATCCTTAAAGATTGCGGGGATGTTCTCACTATGCATTCGATTTGCATGGAGGTGAAAAAGGTGATAGATGAGGAAGAAGATACTGAAGAAGAAGATTGGGATGAAGAAGAGGATTTTGAGGAAGAAGAATGGTAAGAACGTCAGCTGAGTAATCAGCTTTTTTGTGCTTTTTCTGTTATCGAAGCTTTTCTTGGATGTTTATGACGGTTTCTTGAGGTTTACGTTTATAACCTCAAGCAAAGACCATTCACTGTCGGGTTGCAATGACGAGAGTTGCCGTGTTAGAAGCCGATAAATGCAAGTCAAAACGTTGCAGTAGAGTGTGCTATCGTTTCTGCCCCATAGTTCGGAGCAAGATAGAAGCAGTGCGCTTTGAAAATGACAGAGCGGTGATTGTCGAGTCCCTGTGCACGGGGTGTGGCATATGCGTGAAGAAGTGTCCCTTCAAAGCCTTGTCTATAGTTAATCTTCCAGATGAGCTTGAAAAAGACTGTAGCTACCGTTTCGGAGAAAACACCTTCAAGCTTTACAGGTTGCCGACGCCTTCCCCAGGCTTGGTGCTGGGCCTAGTGGGGCAGAACGGAATAGGAAAAACAACAGCTCTCAAATTGCTGTCCGGAGAAATCAAGATAAACCTTGGAAAATACGAGAACCCGCCTGACTGGAACGAAATAATCCAGCATTTCAGAGGTTCGATCCTGCAAGAGTATTTCCAGAAAATGGCAGAAGGAAAGCTCAGAGTTTCGCACAAACCACAGTACGTGGACAAGCTGCCGAAAGTCATCTCTGGAAAGGTCGGCGAACTGCTTGAAAAAGTGGACGAAAGGAAAAACTTGGATAAGATTGCTGAGCAGCTTGAACTCAAACAGTTCTGGAATCGCCCGCTCGACGTCCTGAGCGGCGGCGAACTGCAACGTGTGGCTGTAACCGCTGCAATCTGTCGCGAAGCAGAGGTGTACATGTTTGATGAGCCGTCAAGTTACTTGGACGTAAAGCAGAGACTCGAAGTGGCGAAGACGATAAGAGGCCTGAAAAACGATAAAAAAACGATAATCATCGCCGAGCATGACCTGGCGATAGTTGATTACTTGTCAGACCAGATATGCCTGTTCTACGGTGAACCAGGCGTCTACGGAGTCGTTTCAAGCGTTCACGGCGTCAGAACCGGCATAAACATTTACTTGCAAGGCTACATTCCGGACGAAAACGTTCGTTTCAGAAAGGAGGCTATAGTATTCCACGAGAAGCCCCCTACGGTCAGCGCTGGGGCTGGAGAAACGATGCTAACCTGGGAACAGTTAGAAAAAACGTACGAAGGGTTCAAGCTTGTAGCCAAACCTGGGGAAATCAAGAGGGGAGAAATAATCGGGATATTGGGAGCTAACGGGATAGGGAAGACAACTTTCATAAAGATACTGGCGGGGATTGAAAAGGCTGATGACGGAAGAGAATTCGGCAAACTGAACGTCAGCTACAAACCGCAGTATATCTCGGCGGATTATGTGGGCACGGTTCAAGAGCTTCTCATGAGCGTTGCCAAAGAAGAGTTCTCTTCAGGCTGGTACAGAACAGAAATCCTCCAACCGCTAAAGGTGAATCCCCTGTGTGACAGAAACCTCGCGGAACTCAGTGGTGGAGAGCTGCAGAAAGTGGCCATTGCGGCTTGTCTCTCGCGCAGGGCTGATCTTTACCTGCTGGACGAGCCGAGTGCCTACTTGGACGTAGAAGAGAGATTGAACATGGCGAAGACTATCCGAAGAGTCGTTGAAAATCGCAACGTGACAGCCTTCGTCGTTGAACACGATGTCGTCGCTCAGGACTTCATAGCTGATCACTTGATGGTCTTCACGGGAAAGCCTGGCGTCGACGGTGTGGCTAATCCGCCGACGAGTTTGCGAAAGGGAATGAACGTTTTTCTGAAAGACATGCAAGTCACGTTCAGAAGAGACCCTGCCACCAAAAGACCCAGAGTCAACAAAGAAGGGTCAAAACTCGACAAGTTTCAAAAGCAGATCGGCGAATATTATTACGTACGCAGACATAGAAAATAGGGCGAAGGAGATGACCGTGCTGAAGATCGGGGAGACGGAGAAAAAACTGTTGGATGCTTCATTGATAGCCTTGAAGAACGCGTATGTGCTCTGGGGGTTCAAGGTTGGCGCCGCTGTGTTTGCGGAGGATGGACAGGTTTACGAGGGTTGCAACGTCGAAAGCTGGGTGTCAGGACTGGGCACCTGCGCTGAGAGGTGTGCAATCAACCACGCTGTTTTGCATGGAAATCGAAAGATCAAGGAACTGGCAGTAGTCATGACTGCCAATTCAGGGGGCGAACCTAGACCGTGCGGCGCGTGCCTACAGTATATCTCTGATTTTTCAGCGAACCCGCAGATCAAGGTCGTTATGGCCAAAGCAGAGAAAGGGAAGGTTCTGAAGGAGACCGTTAATGTCAGAAAATTGGAAGAGCTGTTTCCGTTCCCCTACAAAAAATGAAATGCCTTTTGTTGAACGTAGCTAAGTTAAAGAATGAGCAGAGTATATCATAGAGACAATTTGGACATGGAGAGGGCTGGGAAGGCTTAAGTGGCTCAAACAACGTTTGAAGAGATAAGTGCTGCGGATTTTTTCTACAGGAATAGGGATATCGCAGGATTCACGAACCCTTCGAGAGCCATCTTTGTGGCCGTAAGGGAGCTTGTTGAGAACTCTCTGGACGCGGCTGAGAGCCACCAGATTCCGCCAGAAATTTACGTTCGTTTATCGTATGAGGGAGAGGCTAGCCAGGACACACAGATTTACAAGTTGAGGGTTGAAGACAACGGCACAGGAGTTCCTCCAAGACACATTCCGTCAGCGTTTGGGCAGATTCTGTTCGGTTCAAAATACAAGTTGAAGCAGCAGAGAGGCACGTTCGGATTAGGCGGGAAAATGGCCATTCTGTATGGCCAAATTACGACACATCAGCCTGCTACCATCGTGTCAAGCACGGGAATATCAAAGACGTACATGTACAAGCTCATGATTGACATTCAGAGAAACCGCCCTTTGATAGTGGATCGAAGAGTCCTCATCAACAAGGAGATGTGGAGGGGGACAATTGTTGAGTTCACTCTCGAAGGCGACTATTTCAGAGCGATGCCCAAAATCTTGGACTATTTCAAGCAGACTGCCATGGTTAACCCCTACGCAAACCTCACCTTCGTTGATCCGAAAGGAAGACTCTACAAGTTCACCAGAATCACAAAAGAGATGCCCCCGCCACCGAAAGAGACATTACCACATCCGTACGGCGTTGACGTGGAGCTTCTTCAGCGGCTCATACAGATAACGCCTTACAAGAGCATGAACGAGTTCTTGAGGTTCCACTTCCACAGAGTGGGCGACATCACCGCGCGAAAGTTTCTGGAATTCAGCAACATAAGTCCATCAAAGAACCCGAAGAAGCTTTCCCATGAAGAAATCGTTAGGCTCATGCACATGCTCAAGAGGTTCAGGGAGTTTCTGCCGCCAGACGCAAGCTGTCTGTCACCCCTGGGCGAAGACCTGCTGAAAGCAGGTGTCATGAAAGAACTGAAACCCGAGTTCGTGGTTGTCCATCAGCGCAAACCCTCAACCTACTCAGGCCACCCCTTCATCGTAGAAGTCGGCATCGCCTACGGCGGAGAGATCCCCAAGAAAGGAGTCTTTCTAGTGTATCGTTTTGCGAACAGAATCCCATTACTATATGACGAGGCGAACGACGTTTCGTTCAGAGTTATAACGGCAATGAATTGGCGCAGATACCATGTCATGCCTGACATGCCCATCGCAATACTGGTGCACATCTGCAGCACAAAGGTGCCCTACAAGACCGTCGGAAAAGAGTTCATAGCTGACAGACCTGAGGTTAGAAAGGAAATAGCCAACGGACTGCGCGAAGTTGCGCGTCAAATCCAGCATTTCCTGTCGAGAAGAGAACACGTGGACAGGGAGCGCAAAAGACTGGATATCTTCAACAAGTACCTTCCGAAAATAGCCCAGTTTTCGACTCAACTGGCGGGCAGAGAAAAACCGCCTGATATAGAGAAATTATTGACGAGTGTGCAAAAGTATGGGGCCGAAGAAGCATAAGAGCAGTATACTGGAGAGAAAAAAAGAGGTTCTGAAGGGCTTGCAGAATCTTGGATCCAGCATTTACGATCAAATGGACCAAGGAAATTTCCCTTCCATAGACATGCCAAGCCGCTCAACAGACAACATCGCCTACGATGAGCAGCTTAGACAATTCATCCTGGGCGACCGAAGGGTTCGAAGAAGCGTCCGGAACATCCGACATTTGAAGCCTTTCACCCAACTCGTGTGGGCTGCACTGTTCTCTAATGAACTCTCTTCGCAGCGCAAGACGTCAACTCTGAGAGACGTGTACTATTCCGCTCAGGCTTATGAAATGACCTTCAAAGATCAACAGGAATCCAACAACATCATAACAGATCTAGAAACTATACTGGGCTTTTCGAGAGAGGATTTTAACATCTTCCCAGAAGAACGCTCAGCGGTTTTTGGCGACCTAACAATAGAATACACCGTGCCAGGCTATGAAGGAAAAACCCTTGACTTAACCTCGCATCCAGACGGCGTGCTAATCGGCCCAGCATTGACCTCTTCAGAGTTTGTACGAACGTCGGCAGACAAGGTCATAGCCATAGAAAAAGGTGGTCTATTCACGCGGTTCATAGAGGAAAACGTGCACAAAAAATACAACTCCATTCTCGTGTTGACGGCTGGGCAAGCACCTAGGGCAACTAGGCACTTTATCCGAAGGTTAAGCGAAGAACTCAACCTTCCTGTCTATGTTTTCACAGACGGAGATCCTTGGGGAATGCACATAGCCATGGTCATAATCTCAGGTTCTGCCAATGCTGCGCATTTGAGGGAGCTTAACACTCCTGACGCGAAATGGAGCGGAGTGTGGGCGACGGACATTGTCAACTACAAGTTGCCGACCGACCCGCTTGACGAGATGGACCTGAAGCGACTTTACGAGTTGCAGAAGGACCCGCGTTACAAGGATCCGCTATGGCGGAGGGAAATAAAGACTTTCATGAAAATCAAGAGGAAGGCCGAGCAGGAGGCTTTCAGCAGATACGGCTTAACGTACATTGTCGACGAGTATCTGCCTCGAAAACTCGAAGAGACAAAGTAGGAAGAGGCGAAATCTAAAATAACCCTTTGCCGCTGGCGCGCGCAGAAAAAATATAAGCTAAATCCTGCGTATTGGACTATGGAGGAGTAGCTATGCCTGAAAAGAAGAAAGGAACCCTCGCGATTAAGAAGGCAAAGAAGCCTGTGCTTGCTGTTAGGAAACCTCAGCCCAGAGAGATTCAAAACTTCAACGAATTGTTAGACACCTTTCGAAATGAGTTCGGAGGTTACTTGTGGGATCCCTATAGGGGGTTCGAGTGGCCTGTCGAGTATGAACTGCCGATGCGAATACCATACGTTGACGTTATCGACTCTGGCAACGAGTATGTCGTGAAAGCGGAGCTTCCAGGGTTGAAGAAGGAAAACGTGCAGATTGAAGTGGCGCCGAACGAGTTGTCAATCACAGCTAGAGCTGATGTGGAGACTGAGGAGAAGGGAAAAACCTATCTGCACAGGGAAAGGGCGTATTCCACGTTCCGCAGACGCATAGGATTCGGAGAAAAAATAGACACGGAAAAAGCGTCAGCAAACATGGCAGAAGGCATCCTCGAAATAAAACTTCCCAAATACGAGCCCAAACCCGAAAAGAAAACCAAAAAGATAAAACCCCAATAAACCCTTTTTTTCCCATCTAGCCAGTTAACTAGACCGTTCAAATAAGCACACTTGCCTTCCACATCATGACCCAGCGTTGCGCTTTTAGGATGTGACAATCAGTAGTCGTGCTATGTTCAAAAGTCCGCTAGGACACGGAAGAATTAGCTATAAATAACCCTTTGTCGTTGTATGTAGAAAGCATATCAGAAGGATTCGACGAAATGAGCGAAGAAGGCGGTTTCGGACTGAACGTGGCTGAAAAGTTCTTCGGCCTTATCATTCTCCTGACTGGCATCCTTGCCCTCTATTACACTGTCTCGAGTTCTCAGGCCCTTCTGGGGTACACAGGGCTTTTCAGTTTTCTAAGCATCATCTTGATAGTTTTAGGTTTCGTTTTGCTGATTGTTAAAGTGGAATAGGTTATTCTCTTCTTTCAACGACTATTCTACAGTTTGTTGCTAAAGCTGCTATCGCGCCCAATGCGGCAAGCCAAGGAACAAGGAGCACTCCGATGACTCCTACAGTGGCAGGGATCTCAAGCATGACTTTCCCTTTTTCATCCTTGACGATGATTCTTGTCACGTTGCCTTCATGAAGCAGCTGCTTAACCTTCTCGATAAGGTCATCAGAGGAAACTGTGAATTCTTCTCTAGTCACTTTGGCACTTGCTGCACCGCAAACAGAGCAGAATCTTTCTTCATCGTTCAGTTTTGCTCCGCATTTCCAACAATAGGGCAAACCGAGTCACCTTCTGAATGAGTGTTTATTAGGGCAATAGCTTATTAGTTTTCAAACGTTTCAATGAATTAGTAACTTGCTTGGTGCCTAGGGACTGAGGGAAAAACTGGATGCCGACCCGTCAACCAATCGTGTGCGTTCTTGGTCATGTTGATAGCGGCAAGACTTCTCTCTTAGACAGAATCCGAAAGACCAGCGTCCAGGCGAGGGAGGTTGGAGGTATCACTCAGCACATAGGTGCGAGCTTTTTTCCGGTTGAGACGCTCGGCCAACTGGTCGGCTCCGCGCTTTCGAGAGTTAAGGGTGAAATAGAGATTCCCGGTTTACTCATCATTGATACGCCGGGGCACGAGGCTTTCGCTAACCTTCGTAAGAGAGGCGGCAGCGTAGCGGACATCGCCATTCTTGTGATTAATGTTCTGCGAGGTTTTGAGGCTCAGACATATGAGTGTGTAGAGATTCTGAAGGCTCGGAAAACTCCCTTCTTGGTCGCTGCGAACATGATAGACCGTGTACCTGGCTGGAATTCCTACACAGATGCGCCGTTTTCGAAGACGTATCCACAGCAAGATCCTTATGTTCGAGAGGATTTGGACAACAAGATGTACGACGTTATCGGTGTTTTCTCTCGTTTGGGTTTCAAAACGGATCGTTTCGACAGGATAAAAGACTTCACGTCAACCGTGGCCATCGTGCCCACTAGCGCAAAGACGGGTGAGGGCATATCCGAACTCATAACGGTTCTCATAGGCTTAGCGCAGCAGTATCTGAAGAAGCGTTTGCAGACAACGGAAGGCCCTGCTAAGGGCACGGTTCTGGAGGTTAAAGAAGAACCAGGGCTCGGCCTGACAATCAACACTATAATATACGATGGCGTGCTGCAGAAAGATGACTTGATAGTTGTCGGCGGAAAAGAGAAACCGATTGTAACGCGTATACGGGCGATTCTGGTTCCCAAACCGCTGGATGAAATAAGAGATCCGAGAGACAAGTTCTCTTCCGTCAATTCCGCTTCCGCTGCTGCAGGCATCAAAATCGTTGCGCCTGACATAGAGGGAGTGTTGGCAGGGGCCACTTTGTACGCTGTGCCGCAGGGCGAAAAACCCGAAAGGTACGCGAGGCTTATCGCCGAGGAAATCGAGAAAATAAGAATAGCGACTGACATTGACGGCATCGTGTTGAAGGCCGACGCACTGGGTTCGCTTGAAGCCATCGCGGACATTTTGAAACAAAACAACATCCCTATCAGACTAGCCGACGTGGGAGACATTTCAAAACGAGACATCATAGAAGCTTCAGTCGTGAAGGAGCATGAACCCCTGTACGGTGCAGTGTTGGCTTTCAACGTAAGAATCCTGCCAGACGCTGAAGAAGAGGCTGGAAATAGAGGCGTGCAGGTTTTCCGTGAAAAGATAATCTATCACGTTATAGAAAACTATCTGGCGTGGTTCAAAGGAAAACGGGACGCTGGACTTGAACAGGACTTTGAGACTCTCGTTAAGCCTGCCAAACTCCAGGTGATGGAAGGTTACGTTTTCCGAAGGGCGAAACCGGCGATTTTCGGCGTTGAAATCTTGTCTGGGAGCATCAAACCCAAGATTGCCCTTGTCAGGCAAAACGGTGAAGAGGTAGGCGAAATTCAGCAGATTCAGGATAAGGGGGAGGCATTGCCAAACGCTGAACAGGGAATGCAGGTCGCGATTTCCATGGATAAGCCGGTGTTTGGAAGACACATATTTGAAAAAGACGTGTTGTACGTGAAAGTGCCTGAACAGCAGGTGAAGGTTCTCATGACGACGTTCGCTGAAAGATTGACAGAGGGAGAGCAAAAGGCGTTGGACGAGTATGTCGGTGTCATGAGAAAGAAGGTCCCGTTTTGGGGAGCATAAAGGCCTCGCAGGTCAGAGCTGTAGCATTTTTCCAACTTTTGCTTTCTTCGCTTTCTGAAAGACGTAAAAAGCCGTTGCCACGTCTTCTATGGCTAAGCCAAGGTTCATTGCCATGATTCGTTCTTTCGCGTTTTCTCGACCTGGTTTGGCGCCTGCTACGATTTCGCTCAATTCTGCGTACACCTCTGGCAGGTCAGCGAAGTAGCCTTGAGCTTTGTAATAGGCCATTTGGTCTCGGTCATCAGTGCAGAACTTGTGCATAGAATGCATGGTCTCTGGTTTCCAGTAGGAATCAAAATCCAAAGGACACGCCAGACCGCCGTCTCTGAACCACGACTTTTCGATGACGGGTTGCGGTTTTTTCAGAATTGGGCCGGCAGTGACTACTATGTCACAACCTTCAACAGCTTTCTTGGGCGATTCGACAGGAGCTATGCTGATTCCATGCAGCGCAGTCATTTCTTTCACGTATTTCTGCAGATTCCTTTGACTAATGTCATAGGCTTTAACCTGTTCCAGATTCTTGCACACCACTATCAAGGCTTCAAGATTGCTTCTGCCCTGAGCACCGCAGCCGAGAACACCTAAGACTCTGCAGTCCTCTCTTGCCAGATGTTCAGCTGCAACTGCGGTCGCAGCACCTGTGCGTTTAGCCGTGATCCACGTGCAGTCCATGACACAAATTGGAAATCCATTGTCAGTATCATTCAAGACGAGTAGGCCGGAAATGTATGGCAAGCCTCTTTTCGGGTTTTCTGGAAAACCTGCTACCCATTTTACGCCTGCCGTATTCATTTTTTGCAGGTATGCTGGCATAGCATGGATGAAAGCGTCTTTCTTGGGATGTACTCCTGGCTTTGGAGGAACTTCAGTTCTTCCAACGGCTTTTTCACGAAAGGCCTCTTCTACGATTCCGACTATTTCCTTCATTGGAACGTTCAGTCTCTCCACGTCGGATCGAGAAAGGTACAGTAACTCACCAAGTGGATCCATAGTTAACACTCAACCAAAGTTACAGCTTGAACAGAAGAACTTGTCGAGAAGTCAACTTGGTCAGCCGCCGCCGACAGGTGGTATTATGGCCAGAACATCGCCATGTGAAAGTTTCGTTTTCAATCCTTCAAAAGATGCTATGCTTCTGCCATTAACCAGAAACTGCAGGAACCCTCGAACCTCGCCGGTTTTAGGGTCGTAAATATATTCAGTCAAGCTCTTTCCGTACAGCTCGATCAACCGCTTAAGCACACTCTCAACTGTGACAGCTTCTCCTCTCGAAAACTTCAGAATCTCCTCCTTTTTGCCGGTTACCTCTCTCAGAGTTGTGAAGAACCGAACCGAAACATGCACGCGCGGTCCACCAACATTGAAGGGCGCAACCTAAAATTTAAACTGTTTCACTGAGAAAGCGATTTTCCGATCAGATTATGTACAATGGTTTAGCGCGCTAAATCGTTTGTAACAAATGATGTTGCTCTCAACATTGCTCTAAGAGGTCTCAAAGTTCAGATTGTAACAGCGCGCCGACACGCAGGAAGGCGATGTTGCAGACTGATTTTCTGTAATATAGTATGAGGAAGAGCAGAGAGGCATTATTCATTTTTAGCGCGCGGACCACGCAAGATATGTGAGGTCGCAATATTCACCTTGGCTTTTCTGTTATTTAGCGCGCGTGCGCGCCATTAACGTTGTAAGTGCTGCAGCTGATTGCCAAAAGGTAGAAAAGCAGATCAAACAAAGTAAACATAGAAGCGCGCGCGCAACAGCTAGGGTGGGCGAGACAATGGTTCGACGGGGCGAATGCTCTGGCAGAACTAGGGAAATACATGGGGCAAAGGGTGGACTAAGGTAAAGATTTATATTTGTGGGCATTTTTTCTTGTTCCGATTAACAAGATTTTAAGTTTGAATGGAGGATTTGTATGGCTTACTTGACGACGACAGCGTCGGGACAACCAGTCCTGGTTCTAAAAGAAGGTACGACACGAAACAGAGGAAGAGAAGCTCAGAGAAATAACATAATGGCAGCACGCGTCATCGGTGAAGTGCTGAGGACGACTTTGGGACCTCGCGGCATGGACAAGATGCTCATCGACAGTCTTGGGGACATAACGATAACAAACGATGGAGCAGCGATACTGAACGAGATAGAGGTTGAACATCCAGCGGCAAAGATGATGGTGGAAATCGCGAAGACGCAGGATGACATGGTGGGCGATGGAACAACTACTGCCGTGGTGTTGGCAGGCGAACTTTTGAAAAGAGCTGAGGAGCTTTTGGATCAGAACATTCATCCGACTATAATTGTGAGCGGCTACCGCAAGGCGGCGCAGAAAGCAATGGAAACCATAAACAAAATTTCAATAGAGGTGGACATCGACGACAGGGCAACACTGAAGAAGGTCGCAGTGACGTCCATGGCAAGCAAAGCCGTCGGTCCAGCAAAGGAACACTTCGCAGATATAGCCATTGACGCCGTGAGAAAAGTGGCTGAAAAACGCGGAGACAAATGGGTCGCCGACGTAGACAACATCCAAGTGATTAAGAAAACCGGAAAAAGCCTCTTCGAATCGCAATTGGTCCAAGGTCTAGTCATAGACAAAGAAGTCGTCCACACGGGGATGCCAAAGAACGTCGAAAGAGCGAAAATAGCCCTGCTTGACAGCGCTTTGGAAATCGAAAAGACCGAGATCAGCGCAGAGATAAGAATACGCGATCCAAACCAGATGAAAGCCTTCCTAGACCAAGAGAACAAGATGCTGCAAGAAATGGTTGAAAAAATCAAGGCTTCGGGCGCAAACGTCGTTTTCTGTCAGAAAGGCATCGACGACATGGCCCAACACTTCTTAGCGAAAGAAGGAATACTCGCAGCCAGAAGAGTGAAACAGTCAGACATGGAGAAGCTGGCAAGAGCAACAGGCGGAAGAATAGTCTCAAACCTAACCGATCTAAGAACGCAAGACCTAGGCATAGCAGGCCTCGTTGAGGAACGCAAGCTCGGCGAGGACAAGATGATATTCGTCGAAAAATGCAAAGACCCCCGCTCAGTAGCAATCATCATACGAGCTGGCCTCGAAAGAATGGTTGACGAAGCCGAAAGAGCAATGACAGATGCCTTGTCAGTGGTCTCAGACGTCATAGAAAACAGCAAGATAGTCGCGGGAGGCGGAGCAGTAGAAGTCGAAGTGGCCAAAGAGTTGCGAAACTACGCTACCGACGTCGGCGGAAGAGAACAACTTGCTATAGAAATCTTCGCGGATGCCATTGAGATAATACCGAAAACCTTGGCGGAAAACGCAGGATTGGAACCAATAGACATTCTCGTAGAACTGAGAGCTGCCCACGGAAAGCCGGACGGGCAATACAAAGGAGTAAACCTCTTCACCGGAAAAGTCGAGAACATGCGCGACAAAGGCGTAGTCGAGCCCGTGATTGTAAAAGAGCAAGCGATAAAATCCGCGACAGAATCCGCAACCATGATAATACGCATCGACGACGTGATAGCATCCACAAAACCGAGAGAGGGACCCGGAGGTAAACCGCCAGGCGGAATGCCTGAAGGCGAAGACTAAACAACTCCCCCCAGTTTTTTTATATTCAAACCTGTTTTCACGCGTTAGGAAAACAAAGCACCTCCCTTGCCGTTCACTCTTCTGACGGAGTAACTATGTTATTATCCGCTTCGTACAACGGCTTAGCGCGCGCTGGTAGCCGTACGCGCAGATCTAGGCCCTTTCTAATCAGCTTTGTTCTAATCCTCTCAAGAATCCCCGCAGCGGTAGTATTCTACCTCATCTGAAGAATCCTCTCCAGCCAGTTTGAAAACTGCGAAGAAGATGCATTACGTATCCTCCTCACAAGTGCCTGGCAATCGTATTCGTCGCCTTTGCCCTAAGAGTGTGAAAGTCGCGGAGGGCTTCGAATATGCCTGAGCTGAACTGGACCTTCTTGGAATATTTTTTCGTGAATATTCGTAGATTGCTTGGTGAGTTGGAAAGTCAAATGTCCTCGTTGAAGTTAATGGCTTTTGTGTCTTTTGAGCAGAATTGTCCAGTATCCTGCAGCAGATGTGCACCAGAGCGGCCTTTTGATTTTTCACGTGTTTGCGGTGGTGCTTTGCTCACTGTCGATTTCTTTGAGAATCTTTATTGCTTCTTCAACGTGGAGTTCAGGATGAGACTGGGACGAGAATATGTGCCTAACGATGCCTTTTTTGTCGATTATGTACGTCACTCTTCCTTCTATTATGCCTAGGGTTGAGGGAACGCCGTACAGCTGTCTCATTTTGTGGTCCACATCGCTCAATAGGATAAACGGTAATCCATAGTGATTGGCAAAAGACTTATGGGATTCCATGCTTTGCGAGCTTACGCCAAGCACTTCTGCGCCTAGACTCGTTAAAACATCATAGCTGTCCCTGAAGCTGCAGGCCTCCTTCGTGCAGCCTCGCGACTCGTCCCTGGGATAGAAGTACAGAACTATGTTCTTTTTGCCGAAGAATTCAGAAAGTGTCACGTTATCGCCCATCTGGGACGGAAGAGTGAAATCCGGCGCTTTATCTCCAACTCTAACTTGCATAAGAACACCACAGAGCGTGCGCGGAGAGTTTTACGCTTTCGAGGGACAGACTTTTCAAAGTTTTCAACTCTTCTCTATCTCACCTTGTCATCATTCTTCTGAAAACGGGCACGGCTATTGCTGTCATGATCACTCCGAACACTATCATTACTGTAAGCTCAGTGGTTATGTCCGGTATTCCTGCGCCTAGAACCATGACTTTCCTGAGGGCTGACGATGCGTAGGTGAGGGGAAGTACTCTTGAGATGTCTTGCATGTACCACGGCATTTGCTGTATCGGGAAGAATACTCCGCTGAGAAACATCATGGGAAACATCAGCGTCATCATCATCATCTGTGCTGTCTCCTGGTCTTTTGCGAAGGACGTTATTACAATGCCAAGGCCGACGAAGCTGAACACGCCCAACAGGAGCAGCCCGAAAACAAGCAAGACGCTTCCTTGAATTGCCACATGGAACAAGACCGCAGCCAACACCAGAATAATGAGTCCTTGCAGCAGGCCTCTTGCAGTCTGAGCTAGGGTTTTTCCAAGTATTATTGACAGCCTGTTGATTGGTGCAACCATCATTCCGTCCAAAGTGCCGATTTCCTTCTCTTGGGAGATGGCTACAGGGAGCCCTGTCATGACGCTCATCATAACTGTCATGGCCATTATTCCTGGCGCGATGAAGTCGAAGTAACTGGGGGTTCCGGGTACTACTCCTTCTGTCTGAACACTGTAAGGCTTCACGATTGCTAGAGAATTGCTTGCGTTAACTGCTGGATTTAGCCCCTGAACCTTTTGTTGAGCCAACATCGTTCCCATTTGATCAAATACAGCTGACAAAGCTGCCTGAATGGTTGCTGATACTTGGGGATTAGACTGGTCGGTCACGATGATGACAGTTCCTTGCTCCCCACTCAGGATGCTTTCAGTGAAGTTGCTGGGGATGACTATGCCACCCTCGACGTCCCCTTTCTGGACCAAGTTCTTTATTTCGTCAATACCTGTGGCGTTTGTAATGCTGAGCATCCCTGTACTGTTGTTGATTCCTTGCAAAACCGTGAGGAAAACCTGGCTTCCAACAGCAGAACTGTGATAAGGTACATCTTGGTTGGCCAATGCAACGGGAACGTTACTTAGGGTATTGTTAGATGGGTAGATGAAACCAACCATTACCATCATGAACAGAGGCATTAGAATAAGCAGGACTAGTCCCAATCGGTTCCGGAACAGCTCCGTCAAGTCTTTCAGGGCGATCCTTAAAGTATGTGAAACTAGAGTTTTTGCCCCCATATTCGTCACCTTACCCTGCCCTGCGGGGGCGCCCCAAAGCGTCGACGACCCATCGCCATCGGTATCTTCTGGTCTGCGCTATCTCTCACCTCGTGACCAGTTATGTGCAAAAACACGTCCTCAAGCGTAGGCTGAAGATTTTCCATAGAGATCACCTTTCCTTCTTTCGCCCTCACAGCGTCAATTACTGAGTCAAACGCCTCATCGCCATGTACAATGATTCTCAAATGAGTAGAATTTTCTTGAGAAACGGCATCTGTGCACTTGCACGCCCGAATTGCCTCAATAATGCCGGCTGATAAATTTCCGATCTCCAAGTTCAATATTGTTGTGTCCGCTCCAGAAATCAGTTTTTTCAAATTCGTTGATGTATCAAGCGCAACAATTTTAGCATGGTCCATAATGCCGATGCGGTCGCACAACAAATCAGCATCAACCATCATGTGCGTCGTTATTATAATTGTGGTGTTATTTTCTCTATTGAGTTTCTTTATGAACTCCCTAATTTCGACAGACGACTGAGGATCCAAACCTAGAGTTGGCTCATCCAAGAATAGCACTTGTGGCATATTAAGCAGCGCCCGTATCACGTTCATCCTCTGTCGCATACCAGTGGAAAACGTACCCGCTTGAGCGTTCTTCCATTTGGTAAGTTGAACCAGCTCTAGCAGATCGTCAATTCTCTTATTTAAGATATCTTTAGGAATGTTGAAGAGATTTCCGAAGAAAATTAAGTTCTCTCTGGCCGTCAACCGGTTGTACAGTATCATCTTTTCGGAAACGATGCCAATTAGTTTCCGCACTTCAGTATCATTCTTCACTATGTCGTAACCGCCAACCGTGGCAGTTCCCTTCGTTGGCCGCGCTAACGTGGAGAGCACGCGTAAGGTAGTGCTCTTACCCGCTCCATTAGGACCAAGCAGACCAAATATCTCGCCTTTTTTCACATCAAACGAGATGTTGTCAACCGCCACGAAATTGCCGAAGGACTTCGTCAAATTCTTGACATCGATTATTGGGTCATTTTCCAAGAGAGCATCACCGTCAAATATTGTTCAGTGCAATACATCACAGTAAAATATAAATATTCCGATGATATTCACATGAGACAGATGAATTCAACATGCAGTCACACGACGAAGTAACGGCTGGACACTGGCTTAAAGAAACGCAGAAAGGCTACATACGCATTGCGGTTCTGATTCTTCTCAGCAAAAAGCCGCATCATGGCTATGAAATAATGAGAGAGATCAAAGAAAGAACCGGTGGTTTCTGGAAACCGACTGCCGGCGGTATCTATCCTATTCTTCAGAAACTGGAAAAGTCAGAATATATTGAGGGCAAATGGGACTCACGCCAAAAGAGAAGACGAAAGACTTACCGAATTACTGAGACAGGGAGACCCGTGCTTCAGCAGGCTCTTGCCAGACAGAACCAGATCGCTGACAGCATGAGCAACTTGTTCAGTGAATTCATGAAGGATGTTCTGGACGTGAAGTCTCCTCCAAAGCGGCCTATGCCTAACCTTTTCTCGGCTTTTCTTGAAGAAAGGAAGCAGAGGCCTGAGGACACTAACAGCGTGTTGAAGCTTAAGCGAGGCCAAATCGGAGATGCAATTGAAGCCTTGCAGAAGGAGCTGGATGTTATTAACAAGCGGTTGGCTAAGATGAAACCGCAGAAGAAGAGGACTTCGCGTAGGAGGTTGAATTGAGTGTCTGCGCTTTCAGGCTCTGACCCTATCAGTACGATATTGAATCTTGTTTATGTCGGAGTTTTCGTTGTTTTCATGTTCTTCTCCCAGAAGATACAGGCTCTGCTGATGATGCGTCAGGTATCGCGGGCTTTGACTAAACTGAAGGGCATGAGGGACAAGGCTAAACAGGCAATCACTGGGGCGATTATGGAAGTGGGTAAACCGGCAGGGGATCCGATGCCGAGGCTGGAGAGGCTTCTTCAGTTTTTCACTATTCCGCCTGAGAGCATGGATCCTGCGGGAGTTGTTCAACGATTGGAGCACTTGTTTGATACTGCGGATTCGAGAATTAGGGATGAGATTAAAGCAATCGCTCCGAGTGCTGATGAGAGTCAATTGTTGAATTTGCAGAATCTTTTGGAAGCGGCGCAGGCCTTGAACACGCTCTATCGTGTCGTAAGGCATTATTACTTGTTGGGAAAGAAGGACGGCACGCTGTATTCGACAATGCAGGTTCAGATGCAACTGCCCACAATCATGGAGGAGGCTGAAGCCTACCTCTCGTTCCTAGACGCTTTCAAGCAGAACAAACCGGTGGGCGACGGAGCGGGAGCGTTAACTGCATCGAAACTCATGGCTGGTCAGGAGAGGCGCGAAATTGCCAAGGAAATGGTCGTCGCTGAAACGATAATTGGCGGAAGAAAGGTGTTGGCTACGAAGGCCAAAGGTCCTGGCGGTGCGGTTGGGAAGGTTGGAGATGCTGTCAGCAGTTTGATTGAAGCTAATGCTGGAAAAGTCGCGCTTGTCGTGATGGTGGATGCTGGGCTAAAGCTGGAAGGCGAAGACACAGGCGAGGTTGCTGAAGGTATAGGCGCTGCGATAGGCGGCATAGGCGTGGACAAGTACAAGATTGAAGAAGCTGCCACTAAATACAACGTTCCAGTATACGCTATCATCATTAAGGAATCGCTCAAGGAAGTGTTGGCGCCGATGAGCGAGCCGATCTCTAAAGCGGTTGACAATGCGATTGCCAGACTCAAAACGGTCTTGCAGGAACGGGCGAAGGAAGGAGACACCGTAATAGTTGTGGGCGTCGGCAACACATTAGGCATTGAGTAACAGAGTGAAGCGCGCGCTAATGTTCAGATGGGACAGATGGACTGGACATGCGCGCGCTGATCAGCTCACATACATAGTGAGAGTAGAGGGCAACTATGTCTTGGCATAAGTTTAACGTTTGGGTGATAACATGAAAATCGCTATTTTCGGAGCAACTGGCGAAACAGGCAGACAACTTGTCGAACAAGCACTTGCAGCAGGACACGAAGTAGTAGCCTATGTTCGTAATCCATCCAAACTTGGCATCAGCAATGAACATTTGACGGTTATTGCGGGCGAATTGACTGATGAGACGTTGATTGAAAGTGCCGTGACTGGGGCAAACGCAGTAATTAGTGCTCTGGGTCCACGTGGTGGTTCAAAGGATAAACCAATTACTCAAGGCATGCAAAACATCATTACGGCAATGAAGAAACAAAACGTACGCAGATTGGTCATTACCTCAACCTTGAGCGCTAAGGATCCCAACGATCCACTGAATCTCAGAACCAAAGCTATGGTCAACCTTGTTAAGGTCATGATGCACGATGCATACAAAGAGATAGTTAGCACCGCAGAAACGGTGCGCAACTCCGATCTTGAATGGACTATCGTGCGCTTAACGATGCTTAATAATAATTCCAAATCTGGAAAAGTCAAGGCTGGCTATGTAGGAAAGGGCGAGGTAGGCACATGGATCTCGCGTGCAGACTTGGCCGAGTTCTTGCTCAGGCAAGTGCAGGACACGAAATATTTGCGGCAAGCACCTGCGATTAGCAATTAATGGCGATTGAAAGTTGGAGAGAGAAATATGAAGAACGGAGATGGAAAAATTGACTTTTGTGAAAGTTGCTGAAACGTCAGAGATACCTCTGGGACAAATGAAGGTCTTCAAGTCTGCGGAAAAGCAGGTTTTGATTGCCAACATAAATGGCGTTTATTACGCCATCGGAAACGTTTGCACGCATATGGGCAGGGATCTTTCGAAAGGAACATTAGAGGGAAGCACAGTGACCTGCCCCCGCCACAAAGCTAAATTTGATGTCACAACCGGCGCAGTAGTTTCGGCTCCAAAAGTTCTCTTCACTCACCCAAAAATCAATGCTGAGTCCACTTACGCGGTGAAAGTTGAAGGAAAAGACATCATGCTTGAACTTGAGTAGCGCGGATGCTTCTTCCTAAATTGTCTTTGAATAGTTTTTATTCTTTCTTTTATGATTTTGGAAAGTTTTGGGCTTAGCATCTGTTCTTGAATTCTCCATCCCGATTCGCCTTCTCGAACCTGCAGAAGTGTGCAGAAACGGAATTAAGACCATTTTTACCCATTTTCGGAACACGCATGTGCGCTAAAACATTTATGTAACGTATCCTCGCGCGCGCTGAGGATGCCAGCAACAGGGCATGCTTTTGAGCGTATCTGAGAAGATTTTAATCTAGAGTAATTCATACATTGATTGAGGGCAGGAGATTAGGAGGAGAAAAAAAGGACTATTTAAACAGATTTAACCGTTGGCTTGCGGTGCCGACGTTGATTTTGTTCGTGGTCTTGGCAATCTCGGGTTACGGTATCACAAACCCTGTTGTGGTCAGTGAATTAACGGGAGGTCTTTTCTCAGATCGTATCTTTCATTACGGGTCCACAATTTGGTAGTTCTTCCTGCTTTGATGTTGCTTATGATTCACATTCTGATCGCAATTAGATCAGCCCTGGTTCGCTGGGGTGTAAAGGATAGCAATCTTCTGAACGCTTTTCTTTTTCTTCTGGGAGCTTTCGCGGTGGCCCTACTTGTTCTAATGCAGTACCTGGTACTTTGACGAATTGAGCCGCGAGCTCGATCTCTAGGAGGTTTGGAGGTGTCAAGCACTGTTTTTTTGCGGCAGGCGTCGGGGCCGAATCTCCCCTGTTTGATGGACGCACTGTTCTTCTTTTTCTTATAACAAGAATTGCGAAAATCAAGATGAGCGCGCCAAGCATTGCTGCTAAAAGCACTTTTAAGAGCAGAGGGATGTACCCTGACGGGTTTCCGACGGTTATTGCAAACGTTTTCAAATTGCTTATGCCTTCATTGTTGGTCACGTTGAGTTGCACCTGGTACGTTCCTTCGTTGGCGTATAGGTGTGACACAACCGCTCCGGTTCCGTTTGTGTCGTCGCCGAAATTCCATTCATACGAGATTATTCTTCTAGCGTCAACGGATTTGCTTGCGTTGAAGGTTACGTTTTGTCCAACATTGACTGTTGCCGGGTAGTACACGATAGGTTCAGGAACGCGGTTAAATTCTGCGCCTAATATGCTCACTGTGTGAAAGCCTCCGTCGAGAGCTAGGTATATGTAAGAGCTTGTGTTGGTGTCGGCTTCAATGGCGCTAACAGGGTTTCCGTCCAGGGTGACGTTGTACGGTCTACCGAGAAAGTCTTGTTGTAGTATCATGTCGGTGAAACCCGATGTTCCTTGCGGAACAGTGACATTCACATACAATGCTTTCTGAGAAGGGTCAAATGAAGAGGTTGTCGTTGAAGCATTTGTGAACACGTCTACCTCGAACGTTCTGTTTCCGTAGGGTAGATCTAACGTTTGCAGTGGAGGAGTTGGCGTCGGCATTAGACCTGCGTTGGGTATGTCACCCTCGTCACTGTATCCAGAACTCTCGTAGTCTCCCTTGTAATCAGTCGTGACAACTTCTATTTTTACAACGCCGCTAGCCCATTTGTAACCCCACTTGCCCGGAACAACTAGTCTATAGGGGCCTGCCGGGCCGTAGGCCAGTTGTGGGAGACTTCCCCCGTTTGCTTCTACTGCCAGAATCGTCGTCGGCTTCAAAGCGTCTTCTAGAAGAAGATCTGATTCGTAGCCGTCCGAACCTTGCGTGACAACCTTGTAGGCGTCAGGTTTGACTTGGGCCAAGGTTAGAAGATAGAAGAGTGGTATTCCAGTCCAGTTAGGGCGTATACTTGGAGAGCCTGGACCGTTTGAAACGCATCTTAGCAGGGCTACCTCTGAAACCATAGGGAAAGAAAGCAGTTCCGCACTGGTCAAGTTCAAGGGTGTGGTCACAGCCCCATCTATCTCTATGATGCCAGATTCTTGGGCAACGGTTGTCTTCAGTGCTGGCAGACAAGTAAACAGAGCAAAGATTAGCAGAAATGATAGGAAGGCTATTCTCAGGGTTTTGTGCATGTTATTCAACTCTTAATATCGCGCGTGCGTCGTCAAACTAGACGTCTTGACGACACCAACAGTAAGACAAAGCCGCACTCGAAAACATAAGGCTTGTTCAAGATTGTTTGACAACCTTGCGGGACATCCAAATATGATTTTGGCAGAAAACGCTACTCAACCAGTTTTAGGAAGTCTTCTGAGATGTAATTTATGAACTCTTGAGTGGTGCTTTTGCTGAAGAATGTCACGACGCAGTTCCTTGTGATGCCGACCATGATTCCGCGCTTCTGGCTTTCGAAGACGACGTACCAAATTTTTCCATGCTCAAGATAATCATGGTACAGTTTTGTGTCAACAAGATCTGATCCTGCCAGGCACAGCTTCTCGACTCCTGGGATGTCAACTTCATCGAACCATATGAGCTTCGTCGCCTGCGGGTTTGACTCGTGAAGCTGCCTGAGGGTCTCATGCGGTATCCTCACTTCCAGAATTCCCTGAGAATTGATGAAAAGCACTTTGCTGAGCTTGTTCGCAACGTAGTTTGTCAGCAGTTTCTTGACCCCGCGAGCCACGGATGGTGACGAGACCACTAGGAACGTCTTTTTCTTGGAGGACACTATCCAGAAGGGGGCTTCCTCTGTAGCGGGGGCTTCAACCAAGCTTCGCCTGTAGAATCGTCTGCGCATGAAATCCCTGCTGAAGACTCCTTCGACGAGGCCCTCCTTGGACTTCAAGTCCAATATCTCCGTCACTAGACTCACGCTTTCACCGCTCTCAGTCTTGCAGAATTCCTCTTCCCGGAAATCCTTGAGCTTCCACAACATCAACCCAGGATCAACTTTCTCCTTAATCTCAAACACCTTAGCAGGCAGAACCAATCATTACACCACAAAACAATTTCCACCATCTGACTTTAAAACATTGCACCAGCTTAACACGAACTAACCATTGAAAGATCACACAAACCCCGCGCTAACAAGAGAGCATCTTTAGACTCTCAAAAAATGCCGTATGGTCAACGTCAGACCGTTTACAAAGCGAAAATGAGAGAATTGTAAGTCTTGTTTGGAAACCGCTATCCTTAAATAAAATACACCTTATTTCGTAGTTAGCCTTGAACATTAACATGGATGGCGATAAATGTCAGAAGAGTTCCGCCACAGACTTCGAATAATCGACACTGATGTAGATGGCACTTTGAAGGTGTCCTATGCACTGGCAAAGATAAAGGGAGTCGGCCCCAGCTTGGCCGATGCGATGCTCAGAAAGGCAGGTATAAGTTCTGACAAGAGGGCGGGTTTTCTGGCGGAAGCCGAGATTGACCGGTTGGAAGAGTTGATCAAGGATCCTGCGAAGGGCGGCTTGCCAAGCTGGCTTTTTAACAGGAGAAAAGACCAGGAGACTGGAAAAGACACTCACTTGATAAGCTCGGATCTGGTTCTTAGGACGAAGATGGACATAGAAAAGATGAAGGAAATAAAATCTTGGCGCGGGTATCGTCATGCTTACGGGTTGAAGGTGAGAGGCCAAAGAACCAAGACAACCGGCAGAGCAGGTAAGGCATTGGGTGTCAAGAAGAAAACGCTCATGCAGAGACCAGGCGTAGCGGAGAACAAGTAGCCATGGGCGACCCGAAGAAACAGAGAAAGAAGTACGACACTCCCCGTTTTCCTTGGCGAGCCGACATCATGCAGGGAGAGCTTAAACTCATCGGCGAGTACGGACTGCGAAACAAACATGAACTGTGGCGGCATGAAACACTGCTGTCAAAGTTCAGGGGCATAGCTCGCACACTCATAGGCGAAACACCTGAAGAACGCAAGAAGATGGAAGATGAGCTCTTAGCCCGCCTAAAAAAACTCGGCGTACTCGACGAAACAGCAGTTTTAGACGACGTTTTAGACTTGACGATAGAGGATATTCTTGAGCGCAGATTCCAGACGATTGTTCTTCGCAAGGGTCTAGCAAAGACGATGCAACAGTCTCGTCAACTGATAGGCCATGGACACATGACGATAGGAAACCGAAGAGTCACGACTCCTGGCTATATAGTGCCGAGGCCTGAGGAAGGACTGATAAGCTACACTCCCAAGAGCTCGCTCGCGAATCCGGCTCATCCACTGCGTCAAACAATAGCGGTAACGCCCGCGGCAGAAGCAAGATCGGCCAAACCACGGAGTGAAGGAGAATAATGAGCTCAAGCAAGAGGACTGAAAGATGGGCCGTCGTCCATATATTCAGTTCCTATAACAACACCATAATACACATAACCGACATTTCGGGCGCCGAAACGATAGCCAGAACGTCGGGGGGAATGGTTGTGAAAGCCAGTAGGATGGAGTCCTCACCTTATGCGGCGATGCGTGCGGCCTCGCTGGCCGCGGATGTTGCTAGGGATAAGGGGGTAACCGCGATCCATATCAAGGTTAGGGCTCCTGGGGGAGCGGGGCCGAGAACACCCGGTCCGGGCGCGCAGGCTGCTATCAGAGCGTTGGCAAGGGCGGGGTTCAGGATTGAACGAATCGAAGAAGTAACGCCTGTACCGCATGATGGCACGAGGAGACCTGGCGGCAGAAGAGGAAGAAGAGTCTAGAAGGTAAGTATGATCCTTCTTCTGATAGAAAAATTGAAATAATGCACCAATGTTCTATTGAGCGGCACAGCAAGGTGGAACACTGTTACGGGGTGTCCTTACAAGTGGAAATAAAGGTGCTTGAGAAAGACGAAACAAACATGCGTTTCCTCGTTCGAGGAGCCGATGTCCCATTCATGAATGCGCTTAGAAGAATCGTGACCTCTGAAGTTCCGAGCATGGCTATAGACGAGATTGTAATCGTGGAGAACTCTTCCATACTTATGGACGAGACAATCGCCCACAGACTGGGGCTTATTCCGCTGAGAACTGACTTGGACGGTTACAACCTGCCCGAGGAATGTCCGTGCAAGAGTGAATTCGGATGCAACCTCTGCCGAGTTACATTGGCTTTGGATGTGGACGCCAAGGGAGAAGGAAGAACAGTCTACTCGGGTGACCTGGTTTCAGAGAATCCTAACGTCGTGCCCGTGAGCGACAGAATCCCAATATTGAAACTGGCTAAGGAACAAAAAATAAAGCTTGAGGCTTACGCAAGGCTTGGAAAAGGCAAGAACCACGCAAAATGGGAACCAGTTTCAATGTGCACCTACAAGTATTATCCAAAAATAGAGATTACAAAACGCTGCAGCGCGTGCGGCAAATGCGTGGAGATGTGTCCTAGAAGAGTTCTGGTGAAAAAAGGCGACAGCATCGAGGTGAATGATCTGATTGCCTGTACACTCTGCCAAGACTGCGCCAACGCTTGCCCAGAGAGTCCACCCGCAATACAAGTCTCGGGAGAAGAAAACGCATTTATATTCAATCTGGAATCTACGAGTGCGCTTCCTCCAGAAAGGATAATGACCGAGGCCAGCAAAATACTGGATAAACATCTGAAGGAACTTGAGGGCGAAATCAAGGTGAGAAAGAGTGAAAAAAGCTAAACCGAAGAACCCCGAACTTCTACAACTCGCTAGCTCTCTCAAGAAGCAGAGCAGGGAAAGCAAGTCAGAAGTCTGGCGAGACATCGCTGAACGCTTGGTTAAAGCTAGGAGAAGACGGATATCCGTGAACCTGAGCCGTCTGGACAGGTACACCTCTAAGAACGAAACGGTGGCCGTTCCCGGCAAGGTGCTGGCTGCGGGCGAGATAACCCACCCATTAACCGTTGCTGCGTTCACTTTCTCGGGAAAAGCAGAAGAAAAAATAAAAGCTGCAAAGGGAAAATGCGTGTCTTTCTATGATCTTGCTAAGAAGAACCCGAAAGGTTCAAACGTTAAGATTATCGGGTGAAAAAATGGAGACCATGACCAAACCCGCCACTATAATCGACGCTGACGGTCTTATTCTGGGCAGAATGGCAAGCAACATTGCCAAGAGGCTCTTGGAGGGCGAACATGTGATGATTGTGAACGCTGAAAAAGCTGTTCTCTCCGGAAAGAGGAGAAGCAAGGTGAACGAAGCAAAGGTGTTTCTCGAAGTTGGAGGAGTGGGAAGAGGGCCGTTCCACTACAGAAGGCCCGACAGAATAGTCAGAAAGGCCGTGAAGGGCATGCTTCCAATAAGGCAGCCGAAAGGCCTTCAAGCTTACAGAAGACTGCAAGTGTTCATAGGAGTCCCAGACAATCTAAAAGACCAGAAGATGGGCACTCTAGCGAATGCTCAAGCCAAGAAGTTGACCTGCCCATATTTCACGGTCGGCGAACTTGCGAAAGGAATAGGTTGGAATAAAGGAGAATAAGTATGCCTGCCAAAAAGACTCTAGTTGTTAGCGGAAAAAGAAAAACAGCCACTTCACGCGCCGTCGTGAGGGCTGGAATCGGAAAAGTGCACATCAACAGAACTCCAGTGGAGATTTTTGAGCCGGAAATCGCGCGCGAGAAGATTATGGAACCACTCATACAGGCTGGAGACGAGGTTCGCAACCAGTTGGACATAGACGTGAAGATGTCAGGCGGAGGTTACATGGGCCAAGCTGAGGCGGCTAGAATGGCGATTGCGAACGCCATACTGAAATGGACGAAGAGTACACATCTGCGCACAGTTTTTGCCGAGTACGACAGAACGATGATTGCTGGAGACAACAGGAAGAAAGAACCCAAGAAGTTCGGAGGACCCGGAGCGCGGGCGAGGGATCAGAAGAGCTACAGATAAAGAGGTTTGGATCGGTTGATAATACCCGTTAGATGTTTTACTTGTGGTAAACTGGTTGGAGACAAATGGGAGGAGTTCGCCAGAAGGGTGAAGGCTGGAGAGGATGCTGGCGAAGTTTTGGACAGTCTGGCGGTCAAGCGTTACTGTTGCAGGCGTATGCTTCTCTCGCACGTGGAAATATTCGATGAGGTGCTGCGGTTCTACGAAGAGGCTGAAAAACGGAAAGAGGCCAGAAGCTACTACTAGGGCGATTGAAAGGGAAAACCATGTCTACAATCATTGAAGACGTAATCGCGAGAAAGGTCTTCAACGGCCGGGGAGAAGAAACGGTCGAAGTTGATATCATCACAACCTCGGGTTTCGGTAGAGTTGCAGCCCCCGCGGGGAAAAGCAGGGGAAAAGCAGAGGTCGTTTATTATCCGCAGGGCGGAGTGGAACAAGCGGTAAAAAAAGTTGAAGAACTCATAGCGCCGGAAATAGTGGGCTTGGGCGCTGATTGTCAAGAAGAGATCGATAAGACTTTGCATGACATCGATGGTTCAAAGGATTTTCGGGCAATCGGCGGCAACACTGCATTCGCCGTCTCATTAGCCTGTGCCGAAGCCGCCGCAAACTCTTCTGGGCTACTGCTCTTTCAGTACCTGGGCGGGCATGTCGCGCACGAACTTCCGTATCCGCTTGGCAACACGATAAGCGGCGGGCAGCACGCTCAAGGAAAGTCTCCTGACTTACAGGAGTTTCTGGTTCTGTCACACGGAGCCGAAACTTTCTTGGAGGCTGCGACGGCTAACATAATGGTTCACAGAAAAGTCGGAGAGACTCTGGTGAAGAAGGATAAGCTCTTCGGCCAGGGAAAAAGCGATGAGGGCGCGTGGGTTGCCAACGTGGGAACCGCGGAGGCCTTAGAGGTTATGGCGCGGGCCTGTGAAAATGTCGGTGCGGAAACGGGTTTCGAGTGTGGGATGGGCGTTGACGTCGCATCTTCTTCGCTGTGGAACGGCAAGACCAAGACCTACAACTATCAGAGGGAGAAGAAAACCAGAGACTCGGGGGAACAGCTGGGATTCATCCTTGAACTCATCAAGAAATATCACCTGGCCTATGTCGAAGACCCATTCCACGAAGAGGACTTCGCAAGCTTCGCGGAGTTGACGAAGAAAGCCAAGAACTGCTTGATATGCGGCGACGACCTTTTCACGACAAACAGCGAAAGGCTAAGCCGCGGGATAAAGTTGCACGCGGCCAACTCTATCATAATAAAGGTCAACCAGGTGGGCACGCTGACGGACGCCTGGGAAACCATCGAAATGGCGAAAAGAAATGGATGCGTACCAGTGATGTCTCACCGTTCGGGTGACACCTGTGACTGGCACATAGCACACTTGGCAGTGGCTTTCAAATGTCCAATAATAAAGACGGGGGTTGTTGAAGGCTCTCGCATCGCGAAAATAAACGAGTTAATAAGGATCGAAGAGTTTCTTGGGGACAGGGCCGTGATGGCCAGTCTTGATATGCTTCAGGGAGGATAGAAACTTGTCTGAGGATGATGACAGCAAGGAGAATATCGAAGAAGAAACCGTAGAAGAAACTGAAGAAAAAACCGAGGATGAAGAGACGATAGAGGAAGAGGTAAAACTGACGGAGGAAACCAAAGCGGAGGCAACAGAACCAAGCGTTGAAGCGGCTCCGGAAGAGGAACTTCTGATTCCGCGAGACACGTTACTGTCCGCTGGAATACACATCGGAACCAGAATGAAAACTGGAGACATGGAACAGTTCATATACCGCGTGAGGGCCGACGGCCTGTTTGTCCTAGACGTTAAGAAAACGGATGATCGCATAAGAGTTGCCGGCAAGTTCCTTGCACGGTTTGAACCCGGAAAAGTTGCTGCTGCCGGGGCTAGACTCTACGCACAAGAACCTGTAACCAAATTCTGTCAATTAACCGGAGCAACTCCGGTGATCGGACGGTTCATTCCGGGACTCTTGTCAAATCCGTTGTATCCTAACCGCATCGAACCAGAGGTACTCCTAGTGTCTGACCCGAGAGCTGACATCCAAGCTGTAAGAGAGGCGGCTTCTGTCGGGATACCTGTGGTTGCCCTATGCAGCACAGATAACGAGTTTAACGGCGTAGACCTCGTAATCCCAACGAACAACAAGGGCCGACGCGCGTTGGCCGTTATCTACTGGCTCTTGACAAAGCAGACACTGCGCGAGAGGGGCGAATTGGCGATGGACAAGGACCTGCCCCTGACAATCGACGATTTTGAAGCGAAGATTGCGCGGGAGGAGGAGGAAACCTAACCTAATGGTGAAGGTTCGGCGTCCAACACAAGCCGGAGCCTTCTATGAAGGAACCCCTGACGCGCTCAGGCGACAAATAGAGAAATGTTTCACGGACAAGCTCGGCCCAGGAAAACTCCCTAGAGTCGCAAAGACTGGCCCCACAAACGTGATAGGACTGATCTGTCCCCATGCGGGCTACATGTATTCTGGGCCCGTGGCTGCACACGCCTACTACGAGCTCGCCGTTGACGGCAAACCCGACGTTGTAGTCCTTCTCGGTCCAAACCACACCGGCCTTGGAAGTGGTCTGGCCATAATGAATGAGGGTGTTTGGCGCACGCCTCTAGGCGACGTTGAGGTAGACCACGAGACGGCAAATGAAATCGCGCATGAGTCACGTATCGTGGACATTGACGATTCTGCACATAATCATGAACATTCAATCGAGGTTCAACTTCCATTTCTACAGTACCTTTATGGCTCAGCATTCAAGATTGTGCCAATCTGCTTCCTCATGCAGGACTTGTCCTCAGCCAGAGAGGTTGGGCAGGCAGTGGCTAAAGTCTTGCTTGACAAGAAAGCCGTCATCATAGCCTCCTCAGACATGACTCATTATGAGCCTCAGGAAAGTGCGGAAAAGAAGGACAAGAAGGCTCTTGAAGCAATCGAAGCGATGGATGAAGTTCGCTTTCAATCAACGATAGAAACCTACAACATCACTGCCTGCGGCCACGGTCCAATAGCCGCCTTGATTACCGCCGCGAAGGTTTTGGGAGGAACAGAGGCAAGATTATTATGCTATAAGACCAGTGGAGATGTGACTGGCGACCGCTCAAGCGTGGTTGGGTACGCCGCCGTGTGTTTCACGAAATAGTGGTGCAGAATGGGAGTCGTTGCCTCAGCTCCCGCGAAAGTTATACTCTTCGGAGAACACTTCGTAGTCTACGGTGAGCCCTCCATCGTTCTGGCCATAGACAAACGTGTATACGCAACCGTGGATCGCCGCGACGACAAGCGCATCCATCTGCAGTCGACAAACCTGGGTTTCGCGGGCTTCTTCGAAGATGGAAATTTCAAAGTTGAAAAGGGAGATGCAAAGGAAGCCAGGATGAAGTTCGAGGCAATCAAGCTGGCCGTAGAAAAAGTCATGAAAACTTGCAGAGAAGACGTTGGTCTGAACATTGAAATCAACTCAACCGTTCCAGTCGCGGCTGGTTTAGGCTCTTCCGCAGCCGTGATAGCCGCTGTAACAGCAGCAACCGGTTCCCTCCTTAAGGCAAAGATGTCAAAGGAAGACGTCTTCCGCATCGCTTGTGAAACAGAGAAGGTCGTACATGGTACCACCTCAGGGGTGGATCCTGCGATTTCAACTTTCGGGGGCGCGCTCCTGTTTCAAATGGACACAGGATTCAAGCCTCTGGAAGTGAAAGCGGACATCCCGCTCGTCGTAGGAAACACGGGCGTCCAGAGATCTACACGAGTTCAGGTCGAAAAAGTGCGAAGCATGATGGAGAACTACCCGAACGTCTTCGAGCCTCTACAAAGAGCTGCCAGAGCAATCGTCCTCAGGGCCATCGACGCCTTCAAGGAGAACGATTTAGTTACTCTGGGAGAGCTGATGAATATCAATCACGCCTTGCTCTACGCCTTAGGAGTCTCCGACGAGTCACTCGAATGGCTGATAAACGCCTCACGCAAGGCAGGAGCCCTAGGCGCAAAACTGACAGGAGCCGGAGGCGGCGGATGCATGGTCGCACTAGCGAAAAACGAAAGGATAGAACAAGTCATGGACGCGATAATGACAGCGGGTGGGAGACCGTTCATAGCGAGAAAAACAGATGAAGGGGTCAAAGTTGAGCAAGCCTGAGCTTACGGTTTTGAAGATTGGCGGATCCGTCATCACGGACAAGAACGGCGAGCTAACGCCTCGAACAGATGAAATAGCCCGTTTGACGGAAGAAATACAAAGATCCAACGTCAAAAGGTTGATAATCGTCCATGGAGGCGGAAGCTTCGGTCACCCCTCAGCCCAGAGATACGCGATAAAAGACGGGTTGAAGGAGGATTCGCAGAAGATCGGGTTCTCAGAGACTCATCACGTCATGACCGTGCTCAACGGCCTGTTCATGGACTCTCTCATCTGGCACGAGGTTCCAGCGGTAAGCGTTACACCGTCTTCCTGCATAATCACCGAAAGCGGAAGAATAAAACATTTTGAAGACGCAACCATAAGAGCACTGCTGAACATGGGCTTCATTCCCGTCCTCTACGGAGATGCGGTCGTAGACTCAAAACTGGGCTTCACGATACTTTCTGGCGATCAGCTCGTCTCAGCACTCGCCATGAGATTCAACGCAGAACGCATAATATTCGGCGTCGACGTGGACGGCCTCTACGATGCCGATCCCAAGGTTGAGAAAACCGCCAAGATGTTCAAACACTTGGATCCAGAAGAACTGAAGAAGCTTCAGAACAAGCTTTGCAAGCCGACAACCACTGACGTTACAGGTGGCATGTTCGGCAAAATCGAGGAACTGTTGCCCGCAGTCGAACAGGGGATCCCGGTGACCATAATGAACGCGTCAAAGCCAGGCAACGTCTGCAAGATTCTTGAAGGAAGACCAGTAGAAGGCACAGTGATAGGGAAGGAATAGATTTTGGCAGAGAGGACGAGAAAACGGAAAGCAGAACACATAAACATATCCTTGAATCACAACGTCCAGGCTAAAGAAGTGACAACCGGCTTTGAAGACGTGTTATTCATTCACAGAGCTTTGCCCGAAATCGACAAACAACAGATAGATTTGTCAACAACAGTTTTCGGTCACAAGTTTGCGGCACCTCTGATGGTGAGCGCCATAACCGGTGGAACACATGAAGCCACAAAGATCAACGCAACAATAGCCGAAGTCGTTGAAGAACTTGGCCTAGGAATGGGGGTGGGCAGTCAGCGCGCCGCGCTAGAAGACAAGAAGCTTGAAGAATCATTTGCCATAGCAAGGAAGAAGGCGCCAAAAGCCTTTCTCGTTGCGAACATCGGCGGGGTGCAACTGGTTAACGGAATAGGCTTCAAGAAGGTCAAAAAGGCAATGGAAATGGTTGAGGCAGACGCGTTGGCCATACACCTGAACGCTTTGCAGGAGACGGCCCAACCTGAAGGACAGACGAACTTTGCAGGAATCCTAGAAAAGGTGGCTCGAATCGCTGAAGAACTGGACAAGCCTGTCATCGTCAAGGAGACGGGCGCCGGAATAGCTGCTGAAGAGGCAAAGAAGCTGGAGGCCGCAGGAGTCAAGGGCATAGACGTGAGCGGGGCAGGCGGAACGAGTTGGGCTGCAGTTGAATACTACCGCGCAAGAGAACTAAGAGATGCTTCCCGACAGAGACTTGGAAACCTCTTCTGGGACTGGGGCATTCCAACAGCTGTGAGCCTCGTTGAAGCTTCTCAGACAGTGAGCATTCCTGTAATCGCCTCTGGGGGAGTACGAAGCGGAGTGGACATGGCCAAGTCCTTGACCCTGGGTGCAAGCCTGACAAGCCTTTCCCAACCCGTCCTTCGGACAGCGGTCAAGGGAACTCGGGAGACGAAGGATACGCTTTCGCTCCTGATGGACGAATTGCGAAACGTGATGTTTCTAATAGGCGCAGGATCAATCAAAGCTCTGCACAATGCCCCAGTTGTTGTAGTTGGTAAGACAGCTGAGTGGCTGAGAACAAGAGGGTTCAGCGTCGAGTCCTACGCGAGAAGAGGAAGGAATTAACATTGAGTTTTGACGAATTTCTCGAAAAGAATGCCTCAACAGTAAACAAGGCGATTGAGAAATACATCCCGAGAACCCTGTCAAAAAAAGCCATTCTCTTCAGAATCAGCGAACCACGATACGCCTACAACTTGGAGGCCCTGAACAAAACAATTGTTGATCCGATATGGGAATTTCTCGACAGGGGCGGAAAACGGTGGCGGCCAGCGCTGTTCCTGCTGATATGTGAGGCGCTCGGCAAGAAATCCGCTGGTTTCACCGATTTCGCGATCATTCCCGAGGTCGTGCACAACGGAACTCTGATGGTCGACGACATAGAAGACAGCTCAGAATGTAGACGAGGCAAACCGTGCACGTATAAAATATTCGGCCTGGACATAGCCATGAACGCTGGAAACGCAATGTACTACTTGCCCCTCCTTCCACTGCTTGAAAACAGAAACAAGGTTTCTCCCCGAAAACTCTCTCAGGTCTACGGCGTTTACGCTCAGGAGATGATCAACCTGAGCCTTGGCCAGGCCACGGACATAGCATGGCACCGGGGCTTGGCAAACGCGGACGACATAAATGAAAAGGACTACTTGCAGATGTGCGCGTACAAGACTGGAACCCTGGCAAGAATGGCCGCCAAGATTGCGGCTGTCCTGTGCGATGCGGATGAGCAGGCGGTTGAAAAGCTCGGCCACTTCGCCGAGAGCCTGGGCGTAGCTTTCCAGATGAAGGATGACGTTCTGGACCTGACTAGCGCGGAGTTCACAGAGAAAAAAGGCGGCCGCGGACAAGACATAACGGAAGGAAAGCGCAGCCTGCCGGTCATACACACCCTCAAGGTTTCAAACGCTACGGACAGGAAAAGACTCATCGAAATTCTCAACATGCACACTTCGGAACAGAGGCTCAGAGACGAAGCCATAGCCATAATGGAGAAGTACGACTCAATAGAATACACCAAACGGTTTGCTAGAAGAGTTGTCAAAACAAGCTGGAAAGAGGCCGAGCAGCTTCTGCCCAGTTCAGATGCGAAGGAAAAACTAAAAGCCTTCGCGGAATTCTTGACTGAGAGAAAAATCTAGACAATTGAGTGTAGAACCCTGTGACGGACAAGACGAACACGGAGCTCAAGGAGTCCATTCGCAAGACGGCTCTGTTGAACGCGGTCAAACATGACGGTAAGGCGCAGACCGGGCCTGTTGTCGGAAAGATACTGGGCGAAAAGCCCGAGTACAGGACCAAGGCCCGTGAAGTGTCAGACCTCGTTAACGAGGTCATTCGAGAAGTCAATGGTCTTTCACCGGAAGAACAGCTGCGCATTATTGAGGAAAAATGGCCCGAGGCTCTCGTGAAGGAGAAGGTGCAGGAAGAGAGGCATTTGCCGCCTTTGGCGAACGCCGCGAACTATCAGCGAATCGTCACGCGCTATTCACCGAACCCCGACTGCGTGCTGCACTTGGGCTCTGCCCGGGCGATAGTGCTGAGCCATGAATACGCGCGCATGTACAAGGGCAAATTTATACTTCGCTTCGAGGATACTGATCCTAAGCTGAAGAGGCCTGTTCTGGAGTTCTACAATTACATCAGAGAGGACCTCGCTTGGCTTGAGTGTGGACCAGATGAGGAGTACATCCAGAGCGACAGAATCCCAATATACTACGAGTATGCCGAAAAACTGCTCAAGGACGGTAACGCCTATGTCTGCACGTGTGAGCCTGAACAGTTTCGAAAGAGAATTCTGGCTCAAAAGCCTTGCGAATGCCGAGATTGCCCACGGGAAGAGCATCTCGCAAGGTGGCAGTGTATGCTTGAAGGAGGCTACAGAGAGGGCGAGGCCGTAGTCCGCGTCAAAACAGACTTGAATCACCCCAACCCTGCGGTGCGCGATTGGCCCGCACTCCGCGTTCTTGACACTGAGAAGTATCCTCATCCGAGAGTCGGAAGCAAATATCGCGTGTGGCCACTTTACAACCTCGCAGCGGGGGTTGACGACCACCTCATGGGAATCACTCATATCATCCGGGGGAAAGAGCACCTCACTAACCAGGTTCGTCAGGAGTACATGTACCAGCACCTGGGCTGGAAGTATCCTGAAACCATACATTACGGCAGGTTGAAGATCACAGGAGCTTCTCTGAGCAAGTCGAAAATTGTTCAAGGGATGAGGGAAGGGCTCTACGAGAACTGGGACGATCCTCGCTTGGCGACTTTCGTAGCTCTGCGCAGGCGTGGAATAAGCCCTGAGGCGATTAGAAGGCTGATGATTGACATTGGACCCAAAACCTCAGACGTTGTGCTGAGCTGGGAGAACCTGTACGCTCACAACCGCAAGGTACTGGATCCAGTCGCTGACAGATACTTCTTTGTGCAAGACCCTATAGAGCTAACCGTGAAGCATGTTCCCAAGAAGTTTGTCGCCAGACTTCGCTTGCATCCTGACAAACCTGAAAGAGGTTTCAGGGAATACACGATAACTCCCAGGGGAAAAGATGCTAGCGTGGCTTTTTGGGTTTCAAGAAAAGACGTAGACTCTTCAAGGATTGGGACGGTGCTCCGCCTGATGGAATTGTTCAACGTGAAAATCCTGAGCGCAAGCATCTACGTCGCTGAAGCCTCTTTCGAGGGTGAGTCCTACGAGCAGGCAAGGGATATTAAGGCGCAGTTGATTCACTGGGTTCCGGTGGGCGAGGACATGCCCTGCCAGGTTGTGATGCCCGATGCAACTCTGGCGGAGGGTGTTGCGGAAGGCCTTTGCAAACGGTTGAAGAAGGACGATGTGGTGCAGTTCGAACGGTTTGGCTTCGTGAGGATAGATCGGGCTGACAACAAGTTAACGGCCTACTACGCTCAAAAGTGACGGAGGAGAAACGTGTGCGACAGCAGGATAAGATAATCATTTGGCCAGCTTACTTCGATTCGACCAAAACGAGAAACGACGGAAGAAGAGTGTCAAGAAATCTGGCTGTACCTTCCCCTAGAATCATAGAGGTGAAGGAGGCCGCGGAGAAGCTTGGTCTAACGCATGAGCTTGTTGCTGATGTTGGCTATGCTAAGACGCCGTGGCTGAAAACCGGCATGATCCTTGTTAAGAAAAAAGGTTCAAAAGGCCAGGTAGTTCTTCTCATCGCCAAACAGCTTATGAAGATTCGCAGTACTCCCAGCTTGAAGTGACGCTTAGCTTTTTCTTTCTCCGGTCAGAACTGCGTTCAATATTCCGTGTTGTCCAGGCCGCGAAGTGATGCGTGCCTGACCCAAAGGTGTCTCCACCACTGCGCCCTTCGTTATTACGCCTCTGCGGTCGTAGTCTATGTTCGCTGGGTTCTTTACGACTCGCACAACCTCGGTTTTCTCGGTCTTTCCAGTCTTAGGGTCGGTCACAGATACTTGTTTCTCGCTTAGTATTTTGAGCTTGAGGTTTCCTCCTCTTCCTCTTGCAACCTTTCGTTTCTGTTCACCCATGAGGGTTTCTGCTGGAAACGTGCCTTGCTCGTATTTCCTCTTCTTTCTGTAGCCTTTTCTTCTGGCCCCCGACTGGGTTTTTTTGCGCTGGTCGCCGTGCCAAACGGACATAGTTTTCTCACTTGATGCTAAATTTGGTGTTCATTATCACCATTTGTTTAAATATAAACCTATCCGTTTTCGCTTCGAGGATCCTCCACTTTCGGAAAATTCTCAAAAACACGTTTCAACTCTCTCTTCATCGATGCTGTGTCTTGGCTTAGACCAAAGTAATCCGCAAAGTATTCAGTCGTCCTGAGAACCATGGAACGCCCGTTTCTTTCGCTGGCAATCAAGCCCATATCCCTCAGCTCTTTTATGTGACCATAGGCATGGTGACCGCGCACGTCAATGACTCTTTTCTGTACTACAGGTTGCCGATAGGCTATGTACGAAAGGGTCTTCAACGGACCGACGGAGAGCAGCGGCCTGTTGACGAATTTTTTGACGTGCGGCGTGAAATCGCTTTTCAACTGCATGACAAATCTCTCATCCTTCAGTTCCAATATTTCGACGGCTGTGTTCCTGTTCAGGTAGTCCTGAATCAGTTTTTCCACGACCTTTCTTGTCCGGGCCTTTGACCGTGTCTTCAGAACCGAGCACAACTCGTTCATGTCCAGTGGGTGTCCAGCCACGTACAATGCAGCTTCCACAAGTACCAGGTCATTCTGTGGTCTGTTTCTTCTTTCTTCTTGTCCAACTTCCACGTCGGAATTGACCGCCTGTTTCTCAGCTTCTTGCAAGACTTAACTCTCCAACCGTGATGTAAACCTCCTCGGTCTCCTCGTTCTGCCACAGGTTTATCTTCCCTTCTTGGGCGAGAAAGAGCAGCAGGATGAACGTGCGGATGGACTCCATTCGTCCAACACCGGCTACGAGGGTTGAGAGCTCTATCAAACCTGCGCCCTTCACTCTCTCCGACAGAGATGCATAGAGTCTTTCCATCTGGAGCTCGATTTCCATCAGGTACAAGTCCAGCTGTGGAAGAATCTCTGACGGCGTTGGCAGAACGTTCTGCGCAACCGTTTTTTCCAAGTGTATCAATTTTTCACCCTTCAAGACGTCATCCAGGACTTCCAGCAGGTTCTTTATCGTTGTGGAAGTCAATTCGTGTCTGAGGGGCAGAAACAGGGGCGGAGGCAAGAAGTCCTGCGGTCCCTTAGGCGGTGGCGGTGGTTCTTCGAGCTTCAGCAGGAGCCTAGACTTCATGAGGTATATGAGAGCTGAAGAATCAAGGGCAACGCCGGAGGCTCTGAAATCGACCTGCCCTGTTTTCTCCATGCGCTCAAGGAATGACGTGAGCAAATAGGCAATGTTAACGTTCCAGGGTACAAGCTTCTCGAGTTTGTGAAACTCGAAGAGGATGTTCCATGGCGGAAGCAGATAGAACGGCTTTCTGGTGGCTGCAGCGGACATCAGCCCTGCGCCTCCAGGAATTTTGCCGAAACAACGTTCGAGTTTCCGTCGCGCATGTAGACGCCGTAGACTCTCTGAGCTTTGTTCACCATTTCAGGCTTCAGTGTGATGACTATGAACTGGGTCTTGTCCGACTCTTCCAGAAGCAGATCGGCCAGTTTTGAAACGTGCAGTGCGTCTAGGTGTGCGTCCACCTCGTCGAGAACGTAGAAGGATGCGGGTGTGAACTCTCTTAGGGCGAATATGAATGCGACGGCTGCCACTGAACGTTCGCCGCCGCTGGCTCCACCCACCACTATCGAGGGCTTGTTGGGAAATGTTACGATCATGTCTATTCCACCCTGGAACGGGTCTTCAGCGTTTTCAAGCGCCAGCACAGCGTCGCCTCCTCCTGTGACCTTCGCGAAGTACTTGCGCAAGTTCTGGTTTATCTTGTCGAACGCTTCTGTGAAGACTCTGCGTTTTTTGTGGTCAATTTCATCCATGAACTGCAGTATTGCCTGTTTTTCTTTTTCAAGCTCGTTCATTCTCATCGACAGTTCTTTGTAGCGCGAAATCTGATCCGCGTAATGAGAAAGCGCAAGTTGGTTGACGGCGCCTATTCTTTCCAGTTCGAACTGCATCATTCTTATGGAGGTTTCGGCCTCTTCAACCTGTTTCGGCGCGACGGCCAGTGGTTGCTCGTAGCCGAGGAATTTGAGCTGGTTTCGGTGTTGTTCAAGCCGCAGCTGAGACGTTTGAACGCTCAGTTGAAGCTGGTTCAGCAGTCTGTCGACCTGTTCATATTCAGTGTCGAGTTTCTTGAGTTCCTTGTCTATGTCGTCAATTTGAGTCGTGAATTTCTTCGATTCTTCTCGCGCAGAGAAAACACTTTTCGAGAGTTCAATCCGGCTTTTCTCTAGATCTCCCAATTCCTGCTTCAGTGATTCTCTTTCTTTCAATGCCTCTTCGACTTCTTTCTCGACTCTTCCCTGTTGCTGATTGACTTTTGAAACTTGGATCTTGGAGTTTTGATATCCAACCCTTAACACATTGTCGAATTGCGACTGGAGTGTTGACGTTTCGGTCTGGGTGGCGCCGAGCTTCTGTCTTAGTGTGATTATTTCTTCGGCGAGTTTTTCTCTCTCAACTTCCATTTCTTGAATGTGTCCAGGATCTGCCTTCCTTCTTAAGGACGCCAACTCGGTTTGGAGCTTCCGCAGTTCCTTCTGGATTGTGCTTCTCTCAGCCCTGTGTATCCACATCTGCGCTTTTTCATTCTCTATCTCTTTCTCGGTTCGCGTAACCAGGCGATCAATTCGCTTAACGTTTGATCTTGTTCTTCTGATGTTTCTCTTGACTCTGGCTATCTCCCGTTCCAGAGTGTTGATGGCTTCTGACAGGCGGGCGATTTCGACGCGGGTCTTGGCGATTTCCTCTTCGAAACCTGTGATGTCGCTTCCTCTTCTTGAGAGGTGCTGTTGCAGCGCGTTGACTGCTTCGTCTAGGCTCTTGATGGCCAGTTCGCTTGGGATTATCGTGGAGAAGTCTATTGGAGCGCGGTAGTATCCGCTCTCAAACGCGCCGCCTACCTCGTAAACGTCTCCGTTAACAGTGACCGCGCGGCAACCTTGGGCGGAGAGGGCGAATGCGAGCTTGTCGTCTGAAACGATGAGTGTGTCTCCGAAAACAAAGTTGATTGCAGGCTCGAAGTTTTTCTCGAATTTCATGAACAGTGAAGCTACCCCATTTATTCCCTCTTTTTCCGGAACTTTTGCGGGTTTGACGTTTGTTGCTTCTTGAAGGGGGATTATCTTTACTCGTCCGAGCTTCATTCTTCTCAGTGCTTCAGTGCAGGTGAAGGCTGAATCAAGATCTTTTACGACGAGTGCGTCTAGCCATCCGGTGGCGGCTGCTTCTATTGCGCGCTGAAAGCTCTTGTCAATCTTTATCATGTTGCGCAGTCTACCATAGACGCCTTGGATTACGCCGAGTTCTCCCAGTTCTTCTATGCTCCTCAACGCTTTTTCTTCTGCTGCAACGGTTTCTGCAAGTTCTCTCTGCGTTACGAACTCCACGACTGCTTCGCGGGCTGAATCAGCGATTTTTCCTGCCTCTTCTATTTCCCTCTCCGCAGCCTCTCTCTGTGCCATTCGCCTTTCGCGGGTTCGTTCCAGGTTTTTCAACTGTGTCTTCTGTTCTTTCTGGACTTTTTCCAGTTCAAGGAATGACTTTTCCAGTTCGCTCATCGTTCCGGAGAATCGCGTTTTTCGGTCTTGCAGATCTTTAAGTCTTCTAGCGCGCACTCTGATGGCCGTTTGGTTTTTCAGATACTCAGACCTCAGGAATGCGAGCCTCTTGTAGTCATCCTCCAGTTTAAGCTCGATTTCGCGGATTCTCTTGCTGTTTTCGCCGAGGTTCTCCCAAAGCTGAACAGTCTCCTTTGCGAGAGCATCGTGTTCAGCCTGCTTCTGACTTGTCTGGTCGGAGATTCTGTCGTTTTCACTTCTCAACTGTCTAATTCTCAGGCGATTTTCGCGTATCTCTTTTTGAATTGACTGGTACTGTTCCATGTTGTTTTCTCTTATCCGCTTAAGGCCTTCGAGGCTTGTTTTTCCAGAGCTTATTTTTGAGGCCATTTCCGTCAGTTTTGACTTGAGTTCTCCGATTCTCACCTGGACTTTCAGTACTTGTGAGCCGCCTTCTTCTACCATTTCTGAGCTTAGTCTTCGCCATTCGCCTTCAGCAGCTCTTCTTTTCGATCTCCGATCATCCCGCAGTTGTCTCAGCTTTTCGAGTCTGCCGCCGATTTTTTCGGCCTCCGAAGAAGTCTCCTCTACCTTTTTCTGCGTTTGCGCCATTTCATACGAGATTTTGACTGTTTCAAACTTTCTTATCTCAGCGTGAATGAAGTTGGCTCTCAACAGTTCATTGCGCTCTCTTTCTAGATCATCCAGTCTTTTCTGCACTTCATCTATTCTTCCCATGGCCGTGCGGATGGAAATGTCTGCTGCTCGCAGCTTCTCTTCTGCTTGAGCTTTTTCGCTGTCGTATTGGCCTATTCCTACCAGATCTTCGATTATTTTTCGGCGTTCCATGGGTGAGATGTCTGTCAGACGTGTTATCGTGCCTTGCAAGATTATGTTCTGGCTCGTGGAGCTGATTCCAGCCATGGAGAGAATCTCCAGGGAATGCGTTCTCGAGATTCTTCTTCCATTGAGTCTGTAGACGCTCTGCCCGTTTTTGTAAACCTCCCGTGAAATCGTAACCGTAACGGTGTCAACGGGCATGCGTCCGTCTGAATTGTCAAATTGGATGACGACCTTGGCCATTTTTGCTCTTTCTAGGCCCGCCTTTTCAGATCCGTGAAATATGAGTTTGGCAGCGGTTTCTGCACGGAGTCTTCTAGTGCTCAATTCGCCGAGCGAAAACAAGAATGCGTCCAGAATGTTTGTTTTTCCGCTTCCGTTAGGGCCTGTGATGGCCGTGAAACCTTTATCTAGAGATACCTTAACGCCCTGCGGTCCGAATGACTTGAAGCCCTTAAGCTCTATCTTCTTAATGTAGGGCATTCAGTTTAAGCCCTCACGTTCTCCGAAACATGCCCCTGTCTCATCGTAGACATCTGTCTGATGTTTTTATAAAAATGTTTACTGTGTCTCCAAGCTTTAACAGTTACGTACTTTTCAGTGTTCTTTTCCAGCCTTCGACTTGTACTTTGCAGCAATTTTCTTGACAAAATCTTTCAAGACCGCGTCTGGTCCCAAAACAACTAGGTACTCGTCGTTTTGGACTTTGCACGAAAGATTCGATTCCCTTGCAAGAGCTTTCAGTTTTTCGAGGGACAACTCGTTTGAGGGTGTGAGGCGAATCCACTTCCGTTCTCCAGCCACGCCGGAAATGAACTTTGTTTCTTCTTCCTCTTCATCAACGATTTTTCGGCCAGCTTCATCCGTCCGCTGAAGCCACTCATCAACGTATGCTTGGCCGAACCTTCTCTGTCCCTCAGAAATCAGGTAGGATTCTACATTTGTAAGGTATTCGTCAATCTTCTGCGCGTTCTCCCCGCAGCTTGGGTCAGCTTTCAGAATCTTGATTATCGTCTTTGCGCTTTTCAAGTCGCCAATTATGTCTGCTGGAACGGTTACTTCCTTTTTCTTGAAGTCGGTAACCATTTCTTCCAACACCTTCCAAACGGCGAGGTATCCCATGGGCCAGTTCACTGTTCCATTGTTCTTTTAGGCAATCGTAGTTATTTAGGAATTGTCATGATAGGATGGAAAAAATGAAAACTCTGAGGAATTGCTCAGAAACCAGATTGGGCTTGGATCGGTAAGCGTTTCCCAAATCTCTCTTCGTAGACTATTTGGCGAAGTTCTTTTCTTTCTTTTTTCAGGATGTCGTACTTGGCGTGTCCAATCGGGAGAAGCGTTATCACACGGTGGTTTTTCGGGATTTCCAGAATTTTCTTCACTTTCGCCTCAGCCGAGTTCTTCTCGTCTTTCAAGTCAAAGATGCCAATCCAAGCGGTTTGCAATCCAAGACTGTGAGCGGCGAGGGCCATGTTCTGTGTTGCTATGGCTCCGGCCTCAACAAAGTGGTACGGGTCTTCTTCTGAGTTAACGGTGACTGCGATGCAAACTGGCGCTTCTCTTAGTCCCTGGACAAAAGCCGTGGGAACTACCTCGCTCAATTGTTCTTTCGTTTTCGGGTCTTTTATGACTGTGAAGTTCCAAGGCTGCTTGTTAAGCCAGGAAGGTGCCCACCGTCCAGCCTCAAGGATGTCTTCAACCTTGCCCTGTTCTACACTAGTGCTTTCAAATCTGAGGGTTGTTCGTCTTTTCTTGATTGCGTCCAAAACTGGGTTGTCCATAGACTCATTCATCCTCTCAGTATCTGGTTGAAACCGTATTTTATAAGCTTTAACACTTTTGATCACGCGGCTAGGGTGGAGTCTTGTGTCCGCTGAGGGAATACCCAGTTTTGTGAAAAGAGGGATTTTGACATGTTTTTTGGGCCAATGGCGTGAATTTCCGATTCTGCTTTTGAATTCATAAACGTTTAATGTTTCAGAAAGTTAGTTGTGTCTGCAGGGTGAGTTGTCTTTGAACGAGCAAATCCTTCAAGCTTGCAAAGAATTGGTTGACGACGCAAAGCAGGGTTGCGCTGATTTGGTTTTTAAAGAAGTCTGTCTCGAAATTCTATCCAGAGCAAGTCACGTTTTGACGGAGCGTCAATTCAAACAGCTGGTTACGTACACGTCTGAAAGAATGAAAGAGAAAATGTCTCTGGAACTTCAACAGGAATTAGCTACGAACAGGTAGGGCATAGCGTAGCTTCGCACGTTAATCGTCTCGGTATCACTAAGCACATTTCAACTTTCGCTGAGGCTGTACCTCCGGTCGTCCTCACCCTGCCTTGACTTTTTCGCCACACTTTTTTTTCTTACAGATACGACTTGAAACGGGTTACGTATCACAGGTTAGCGGAGCTTGTAGCCTATTTTCCGCAGAAATTCCTTCCTCTCTTTGATGTCCAGCTCGGTTTCTATGCCCTTGCTCTTCGCCCCATCGACTACGCCGACGATTCCTCTTCCTTGTTGTGTTTCTGCAATGATGATTTCTAGGGGGTTTGCTGTTGCGGCATAGATTGTGCAGACTTCTGGGACTCTCTTGACCTTGTCCAGGACGTTTATTGGGTAGGCGTTCTTCAAGAATATTATGAAACTGTGTCCGCAGCCGATTTCAAGCGCAGTTTTTGCTGCGAGTTGCCTCAAATCTTCATCAGTTCCTTCGTGTCTTACTAGGCATGGGCCTGAGCTTTCGCAGAAACCTATACCGAACTTTATGTTGGGAACGGCGCTAACCAACGCTTCATACAGGTCTTCTACAGTTTTGATGAAATGCGCCATGCCCAGAATGACGTTGCAACCTTCACGCGCTTCGACCCTGACAGTTTTGTACTCCAACATCAGGATTCCCCTGCTCGCTCTTGCTAATGTATTACTTCTTAATCTACATTTTTGAGTTTCAACTTTGCCACTTCCGCGCCGAGCGTGCACTACCAGTCCAAGTGTGCTGAAACATCTTTTGCATCATGGCCCAGGAAAGTCGCTTCCCTTTTTCACTTGTAATGTCAGATGTAATGTGTAATTGTAACAAACCATGGAGAAAATTAGGGTGAAAGGCTGTTCAGAGTGGGCTCGGCTCTTTTGTTTGTAATGTCAGATGTAATTTTCAATGTATGAGTCAGGGATTGTAGGTGGTTTTGCCAGTTGTGCGCAGTCAGATTGGCGGGTTCGGGCAGGTTTGCTTCGCCGTTGCCGTCTACGTCGCGCGCGTTCGCAGCTTAGCCCTTTTTTGGTTGTCGGTCGGAAAAAGTGCCCAATAGTCAGTACAGACCCGAATCCGCTTCGTCATCATTTCTACGACAAGTTTTATAAGTCTCTGAGGCTTGTGATAACTGCGTCGTGCAAGAAGCGATTTTTGCACAAAACAAGCAAAAGGAGTTGAAATCGTAAAATGGCAGAGAAAGAGATGCACAAGGCAGTTTGCGCTGATTGTGGAAAGGAATGCGAAGTTCCCTTCAAGCCTGACACAAGCAGACCAGTATACTGCCGAGAGTGTTGGTCCAAGAGAAGAAACTCGAGAAGAAGATTCTAAATCAAGCTAATCGCTTTATAGAAACCGTCTTTATTCTCTCTTTTCTTTTTAGGTGCACACCATTCAAGTTGTGTTTCTAGTCCCTTCAATTTGCGCCAGAGACACGGCATGAGTTTCTGATTGAGGTTTTTGGGCCTCTGCCGTGGAAAGCGTGAGACCGAAAGCTCTAAATTTCTTGGCGTTCGTCTTTTGTAGAGCAAGTAAGACGGGCCGGTAGTTCAGTTGGTATGAACGCCTGACTTGCACTCAGGAGGTCTGGGGTTCAAATCCCCACCGGTCCACATATTTTGAGAGATCAAGCTCAAATCAAAACTAGCGCGCGCATAGAGCATAGATGTTGTCAGAACTAGTGTTTGCTTATCGATCGATAGGGAAGGAATGATTAGTCATTGTCTAACTAGCTATCAACATTATGTCGATAGTGTAAATGCGAATTAGTTTAATCATGCAGAATCGAAGAAAGAGCAAAGAAGAGGTTTAAGTTTCGATTTTTCCCATTTTCCCATTTGGTGTTGAGAACATAACTGTCTTAGACAAAGAATTTATAATAACAGCATAAATAATTGGAAATGATGCCTAGACTATTCTTTATAGATTCTCTTAGGGTCATTGGTATAACTCTTATCATAATTCACCATCTCCAAGATTATGGAGGATGGACTTATTTGCATTGGCTATATTTTAGTTTTGATTATCCAGCCTTTCACATTGATTTTGGTAGTATAGGAGTATGGTTATTTATCTTTGCTAGTGGCGCTTCTCTTGCATTAAGGAACTACTCTTTTGACTCTTTGAAAAATATAGGCAAATTCTATGGCAATAGGTTACTAAGAATCTATCCTATTTATTGGGTTGCAGTTATTTTCAGTCTATTGATAATACCCGTAACTTCTATATTGACATTTTCAGCTTATGTAAGAAATTTCTCTGGGTTTCAAATATTCTTCATTACAAATGACAGTTGGCAACAAATCAACAGTTCTTACTGGTTTATTGGACTCATAATTTCTTTATACCTTCTGTTTCCTATACTTTACTCTGCTATAAAGAAGCATCCACATGTATCTCTCTTATCATTGTTTTTGATTTATATTGCTGCCAAAGTGATAATGTGGAACTACTTTTCTCAATTTACGGGAGTAACTGATTGGTTTCCATTGTGTCAAATATTTGAATTCGGTCTTGGGATATATCTAGTGCAGAAAGGGTTGTATTGGAAGTTTAGCGCACCAAGATTGTTAGCAGGTGCAGGAGCGTTGAGTTTTTATCTTTATCTAGTTCATGCTTCATTTCTGCATTTTATGCCGCCTATTCAATTTGAATTTGGATGGGGATATGCTCTAACATGGTTCATTGCTATTACACTAATCTTTGGATGTATCTTCTATGCGTTTGATAGTTTCGTTCAGAAATTTTTCCGTCGAGTTTTCAAGCCTAGGCCATGCAGTACAGAAGGCTCTAGTCAAGCTGAAATAGGGATATGAACCAAAATATGAACCTGCTAGTGTGGGATATCCTATAGAATATAATACTCCTTCACTATCATGGAACGATGGGCAACTTGACCATCAATCGTATTGGCAAGAAGATAAGGATAAAGAATAGTGAATAGGTGATTAAAACGGTTACTCATAAACAGAAAGCAAAGATACAATCTCAGAACAAACCTAAGAAACTAAGGAAAGAAACACAACGTAAAAAGAAGTGATTATGGTTCTTACCAAGCTTGGCTCTTTTCTTGAATGGATGAAGATTTCAGTGAGTCCCTAGACGTTCTGTGACTTCAGAGTTGAGGACTGTACTCTTATCTTTGTAGAGAAAAAGAGTCCAGGACGTTCTTCCACAGAGAATACCTCTTCTGTTTGCAACCAATGTTCGCTTATTGTTTCTTCCACAAGTCATAAGAACTACAAAGAGAAATGATCAATGATGTGCCATGGAGAAGTTGAAAACTATCGATTACAAACTTCTGGGGGAGCTGTTGAAGGATAGCCGAAGGAGTGACAGAGAATTGGCCAAGGTTCTCGGAACTTCTCAACCCACTATCAGTAGGAGAAGGGTTAATCTTGAAAAGAACTTTATTGAAGGGTATACGGCGATACCAAAATTGGAGAAAATTGGTTTTGAACTTGTTGTTTTCAGCTTCGTAAAACACAACTTGAAGTATGCCAAGCCTGAAGTGAGTGAAGGCACTTTCAAGAAGGTAAAAGAGTGGATGATGAAACAACCGAATGTTATCCTAGCCATAAGCGGACAAGGAATGGGATGGGATGGCATCTTTGTTTCATTCCACAAGAGCTATTCAGACTTTGTAAAGTTCATGAGAGAGCACAATAGGGAGTTTTCAGACTTATTGATCGATAGTCAAAGCTTCATCGCAGACATCAATCCAACAACGATCAGAAAACCTTTTCACCTGAAATATCTGGCAGATTTGAAATAGTGTGTGCCTATCCAACTGTCAGAGTTCCCATCAGTCCTTATCCTGCTTCTATTCATGATTGCAACAGTACTAGCAGTCATAATCTGCAGAAAGAAACGTGCAAAGATTTCAGGGGCTCCCTGGAAGTTTTTCGTAGTAATTCAGGTTTCATGTGCATAAAGTATGTTCAACTTGGGCTATTCATATCGAACTAAGTAGATGGGTTTGCTTGCCTCCTTTTTCTTCTGTTCTGACGTTATGTCCTTCAAAGATTTTGCATGTAGCATTTGTGCAATGTTTCCCTCTACCAGCTGTGCAGATACTGTAGTACAGGATAACTGATCATTGATGCTGGCATCTTTTAACTCGCTTTTCATCTTTGGTCAAGCACTCACATGTATATTAAGATTTAATAAACATTTCCAGAGAACTGTGGGACACCAAGACATATCAGTATCTTTTTTCTCAATGGTTTCAGGGACTCGATAGAAGTTTTTCATCGTAGATCTAACTGTTCTACAGACAAAGAAAAGAGGGAACTAGTGATGTACGAAAATGTTGGGTCTTAAGTAACTAGAACACTTTGTATCAAAGATGAAGAGTCAAATTCCTCTATCAACTCCAATCCTTCGCTCGTCGTATGATATGAACTGCCACACTTTTCAATAAAACCATGGTTTTTCAGAAACCCGATATATCTGGTGAATTGCATAGAACTTAGAGAAACCTTTCTGAGCAGTTGTGTCTTTCTAATATCCTTCTTTGCTGCTTTCAGAATTGCTACAGAAATAGCCAGAGAACTTCTCCTTTTAGACGGGAAAGTCAGGTCCATAACCCTCTCCCCCACTATATAGAACTATCTTCTAGAAGATAAACATACCTTGTGAGCGGAAAAAGAGGATTTCAAGGAGTCCATAGAAGTTTTCAACACAGTATTGTCAGTCTGGACATAAAGAAGAAAATCACAAGCTGAAGGAGGATGATCTGTTCTATAATTTAGAACACTTGTACAAAAGCATAGAATAAAGAACATGTTTTGGCAATAGTTCTTCATAGATGAGGAAAGAGCAGAACTCCCTTCTCCTTTCTCCCTCTACTCTTCTCCTCACAAACGGAAGCCCTGATCCAGCAAGGTAATTTTCATTGACAGAGCGCAGGTTTTACTGGGTTTAAACGTTTGTGGAAATTAGAGAAACAAAATAACCTCTCCTGGCATGTAAGTACCATACTTGAGGACATAATTGGTTGATCTACTGGATAGACTTGAGATCTCAGAGATCAACATTTTCCAAGAATCCAATGATTTGCCCTTATCACTACTTAGAAATGGTCCATTGGTATCCAGTACACAAACGTTGGTCTCTTAGTCTTTGTGAGAAAATGTTCCAGGAACATTTTTCCATAGGTCATAGAATGCTTGTGTGTCTCCCTAAGGGCTGCGCCATTAAGAAAGAGGTATGAGATACTTCCTCAATGAATTTAGGAACAGGCTAGCGCGCTACAGTTTCGGCACATTTCTCATAAGTTGGCGCGCGCAGATGGAGAATTGTTAAGCGTGGTGGAGAAGGAGGGGACAAAACTTGACCCCCAAACCCCGCTATACTCGCAAAACCTCAACAAACCTGGCTAGCCGTTGCACTAAGGCACCATGAAACTTCTGCTCCACGTCCATATCTGCAGGACGAATCACTCGGCGCACGTGCTATTCGCTTCTGCAGCTTCAAACTTCTTCAGGCGTGATGTTTAGCCATATCTCTCGTTTTAGACCTCCAAAGGACGTGAGGCTTGTGACAAGCAAAGTGCCCGCCAGGATAAGATTTCCCAAGGTGGCCCGTGCTGGGCTTAGTGCAATATAGAGGCTGACACATACAAAAATGTAGAAACACAAAAGACCCGTGAGGCATTGAGTCGCGTGGATAATCTTCCGTGTTTGATAAGCCTTTGATTTCAAAACACTTAGAACGGATCTCAACCGTTCGGAGATATCGGCAAAATCATCTAAGACAAGAGTCAAACCGCCTAAAACAAAGAATCGTCCAACATTAATCGCTAGGCTCGTATTGCGTGCCGTGAATAGACTGACTAGAGGAACAGACGTGAACATCACCAGCATAATGACGGATAAGACCAAGACCAAGAACCCATAAACGAAATGATGAAACCATAACCTTCCAATTTTCACTCTACCAACGCTCATGGCCGGAAAAATGTTCAAAATTGAAGCTAGAATTATCACCCAGCAAAGGGAACCGTCAACCAGAAACGGCGGATAAAGCTTCCAATTAGCCTCATAAAAACCCGCCAAGAGTCCGATCGCATACACTATGCACAGAAGACAGTTGAAAGTCAAGACCAAACTAAACAGTTTTCTTCCACAGACCGAGACAAGGCTAGCCACTGAATCGGCACGACTCCACAATCTTCAAACTGGCACAATAAATTCCTGAATCGTCTAATAACTGTTTTTGTGAACCAAATCATCAAGTCTCATTCTAGCACACGCTAAAAAGCCAATTGCTTCTTGGCCTGCGTTCAAAACTAATCCATTTAGAACAAACTTCTATGCGGACAACGCGCGCGGTTCAGACACAAAGAAAACAAATCCGAACAGAATAAATTTTTGTGCGGATACCCCCCAGTCCACGTATCTCAATAAACAGAGTTCAAATCAGTTTTTTTGTGTAACTGTTTTGCGTACCTGTTCACGCTTCATCTTCCAGGTACAGCCTGCCGGTATTGTTCTGGTAGTTTTCCCAACGTAGTACCATTTGATCTCAAAATCGGCATTATGCTCCACGTATCTAACTTGGCAGAGTGGGCGTAGCAGACGGAAGGATTATTAGAATTTGGAGGTAGTGTCTTCTTAGGGGAATGGTTCGGATGTCTGTTAAACCTTTTCTGTGTCAGAACTGTGGGGCTGCAGTTTCATCGGAGGGGAGTGTGTGCAAATGCTGTGGTTTGAAATACGTTATCGAAGCTGGAAAGATAATTGTGAATCAACTTGACATGAAGAAAATTGAGCGTAGTGAGAAATTGATGAGAAACAATTTCCCTGAAAAGGTTCTTGGAGCATTAGCACCATATCCTGAGGAAAGAATCATTTTCAAACAGGACTGGAAAAATCTAAGGAATCATTTCCTGGTTACAAATGAGAAAATGATTTTTTACAAGGAAGACATGTCGGACCATTGGGTGTTGCCTTTTGAAAATTTTGGCGGGTCATCTATCGGTCAAGAAAGAAATTTTCTGACTAGATTGGGTGATGTTCCCTTTTTTGTAACCCTGCGACTGCTCAATCTTAAAGACGATGTCTGGCTGAGGCTGCCTGGGATTTTTCCTCCCGGCACAGACTATTCAACACTAAAAACTGCAATCGATGACGCTTACAACCTGTGGCTCACGAAAAAACAGAACAAACAATCATGAGGGGGAAGGTTCATGAAGATAAAGTTCTTGGGTGCAGCGCGTCAAGTGACTGGATCAAGCTATTTCCTGGATGCTGGTGGAGTGAAGGTTCTTGTCGATTGTGGGCTGTTTCAGGAAAGGGAGTATTCCTACAGAAACTGGGAGGCCTTCCCCATTCCTCCAGGCCAGATTAATCATGTCCTCCTCACACACGTTCACTTGGACCACTGCGGGCTCATTCCCAGACTTGTCAAGGAGGGATTCACTGGAGACATCCTGCTCACGCCTGCATCCAAAGCACTTTTTCCAATAATCATCTTGGATTCTGCTCGAATGCAGGAAGAAGATGCCGCCTTCAAGAAAAAGCGCCATGATGCCGAAGGCCGAAAGGGATCCTACCCGGAAATCCCCCTTTACACAGTCCAGGATGCCGAAAAGTGTTTTCCACTTCTGAAGGAGATTCCCTACGAAGAATACCTGCAGCTTAATGATCAAGTCAAGGTGTGTTTCCACGATGCTGGCCACATCCTGGGCTCAGCCATGATTGAGTTAATCGCACAAGATGACAGCGGCTCGCGGAACATCGTCTTCTCAGGCGACATCGGCCAATGGGACAAGCCCCTTCTCGCCAATCCCGCCACTTTTGACCGAGCGGACTACGTGGTCATGGAATCCACGTATGGAGATCGCAACCACGACAGCCCTCAAGATATCGATGACAAACTCTCCAAGGTAGTAATTGAAACGGTGAACGTTGGCGGGAACGTCCTCATCCCCACCTTTGTAATTGAGCGCGCGCAAGACCTGCTGTATCACCTCGGTCGCTTGGCCAACGCAAAAAGGATCCCGTACGTTGTGACCTTTCTCGACAGCCCTATGGCAGTCGAAATCACGAAGGTCTTTGAACAATTCAAAGGATATTTTGAAAAACAGACGCCGGAACTCTTCAAGAATGGTCAATCACCTTTTGACTTTCCAGGGTTGAAGCTCACCGAATCCATTGAAGCGTCCAAGGCAATCAACCTCATCAGAGGGTCAACCATCATCATGGCCGGCTCGGGGATGATTACAGGAGGAAGAATCAAACATCACCTTGCCCGCGAGATAACTCGTCCAGAATCCACTCTTCTCTTTGTGGGGTACCAAGCAGCCGGTACGTTGGGAAGGCAAATCTTGGACGGCGTTTCCCCCGTTAGAATCCTGGGACAGTCCTATCCTGTGCGGATGAATATCGAGAAAATTGATGGCTTCTCTGCACACGCCGGCATGAACGACCTGCAACGCTGGCTCAACAACTTCAAATCTCCACCGAAGCATGTTTTCCTGACCCACGGCGAACAAGAAGCGATGGCGAGCCTGGAGAACTATCTCCATTCCAAGGGCGGATGGCAAGTAAGTGCACCAACATATGTGGAGGAATACACCCTCTGACTCCTCCAAGAGACTGTGGCTCCACTGTCACTTCTCTTACACGCGCTAAGATCGTATTCTCCTATCTATCTAGACTTGTGGAATTGGAATTTCTGTTTTCCTTCTTTTCCAGGCTCGGTCTACAGGCTAACATAAGCTTTAATAAATTAAAGCTCGTAGCGTAAGAGCGATCCGTAGGGGCGAGATTGAATGCCGCAAGAGAGCATGTTGGCACAGTTGATCACGCAACAAATCAATGTTGAAAACGGGTACGTAAAGTGCCTTTCTGATTTGAGAGAGAAGGTCGGTGTTGCTGCTGCGAGACTTCTCCTGCTGGAGATGCGCCTTGACTCTGAGAAGCGCGCTGCTATTCTGACTGAGATGCTTGAAATCCTCAGAGGTGTTCCCGCAGGCACGTCATTGTGGGATCACACACTCGAAGAGTACGTGGACGAAATCTTGGTGAGAAAGGAGTTTGAAGAGCAGGTCAAAAAGGAAACCGACACACTAGCCAGCTTGAAAAAAGAGATGACGCACACGAAGGACGAGGGTCTTAAACTGCTGTGGCAGAACATAGAAGAAGACGAGAAGAAACACGACAGAATAATACAAACGATAGTTAGGAATCTTTACAAAATAAATTAGCAGAGCAACGTTGACAAAGTAAAACTCTGCTACGAAACGCCGTGCCTCAGTATTCTTCCTTCTTCCAAATGTTGTACGGACACTGTCTCCAACAGTACGTGCCCGCCTTGTAAATACAATTCTGACATTCAAGTCTGTCGAACCGTCTACGTCTACTCACAAACAGACTCTCCTAACACTCTTATGAACAGCCTCCCTCATTAAGCCTTGGATCGCGTTCTAATTCCGCAATGTTAAGCGGAAATCCACAACTTTAGCGTGCTAACGAGCCCATGACAAGCAGTATTCGTGGTGGTTGGGTTTAATCATTCTTCAATCGCGGTCGGTGACTATGTTGAGCACAGTTGCCCTTCACGTGCTGGGCAATAGACGAATCATCCATACGAATCATGAACGCGCCTTATAAGCGCGGTTTGGGCTGCGTTCTATTTGGTGATACAACATGAGAAAAAGTGTGAAATTGGCTGCAGTTGTTGCAATGCTGTTCTTGGCATTTGGAGCCGTTGTCTTGGCGTACGCAAACTCTCAAAATGCGTTGACGTCCAGCAACGGACAGAATCCGCCGGCTTACACGGCCAACAGTGCATCGCAAAGTCAATCGCAGAACATGCAATCGATAATGGGCAAAGATCGTGCGGGGATCAAGAGGTTTCTGGAGAACGCGACTATCACAATGGTCAATGGCACTGTCGTTTCCATGCTCAAGGGCATGTTGATACTGGAAACAGGCTCAAGCGAAGTCAGAATTCTAGTGCCCAAGTACTGGAGCGTAGGCACCGAAGTCGTTGGCAGATGGAAACTGTTTAACAGTACATACTCCTTCTCAGCTCCAGGACAGAACGTCACTGTAAAAGCCTTAAAAAGCGAAATATTCGAGAACCCGAGCTTCAGCATTAACGTAATGGTCGGCTACGAAATCACGAACGCAACAGGCACAACCGCATACGCAGTGCTCCCCTTCAACATAGTGCCAAGCAGCTAAACTTCCTCCATCCCCTTTTTTCTTGAATTGAAGCTCTGTGCGTTGTGGAAGAGAAAACCAACTACTCTTTTTTTTCGAACCCGAGCTGATTGCCACGGGTGCCCAGGCCCTAATGGGCTTTTTCATTAAGGTTTAAGCCTATTTTTATGTGTAGGTACATAATTTTCCACAGGGGGCGCCGTCAGCCCATTCCTGGTTTTCATATTTGAGTCAATATCTCGGGCGCGCCATTTTGAACTAGTAGTATCTCTTCAGTGGGTTTCGCTCATCTGTTGCCAATTTCACCTGTCGAGGAACTAATGTGCCTTGCCAATCCGCTCTGGCGATGCTTTTTTTATGGTTGCCAACGTTGACGCTGTGGACGTGAAGCGCGTAAGACATTGCGCGGTCTTGTGGATTCTCTATCTGGAGCATCTGTCTTAGGCTCAGGTGTTCAAAGACTCGACGAATTGGGCGTAAAGAGTTGCCGTGGCAGGATATGGCCACGTTGCCCGGGTTTTGTTTGAGCCACTCTTCAAGCTGCACCAGGAAGGGCAAAGTCCTGTTTTCGACCATCTTCAGACTTTCTCCATCTGGGGGTGGAAAATCGTAGCCCCTGTGAATCTTGGCAAACCATTCGGGCCTTTCCTCTGCAACCTTTCTCTTGCTCTTGCCCTGAAGCAAGCCATAGCAGCGCTCGATGAGCCGGTCGTCGGTGAAAACAGGAATGGCAGGCTTTGTCTCAAGGACTATTTCAAGAGTTTTCCGAGCTCTTTTGAGGTGGGACGTGAACGCGCAGTCAATCTTCTCTCGCCTCAGCTGCTCTGAAATCTCGTGTGCTTGCGAAAGCCCTTTCGATGTGAGTTTCGGGTCTCGCCACCCCGAGAATATTCCGCGACTGTTATCAGTCGTCTCAGCGTGCCTGAAGACAAACAACTTGCAAATCATCAACGCATCCTCCTCTACGAGTTAGTTGGCGCCCGCAGAAGCGCCTGTTGAACCGAACCGAGAGCATGAACAATTGGAGAAGACAAAGTCATACGTGTGATCGACGTGCGCCGAGCAAGGTCCTTTAAGTGGTTCGCGTGTCTACCTCCGCCACTTTTTCTTGGACGTTGCGAGGATTTCCGGTATTTCTAGTCTTTTTTGTATGAAAGTACTTAAACGCGTACTGTTCAGTGCTACATCAATCCAGCGTCTTTTTTGAGGATCCCTGCTTTGTCGGTTCTTTCCCACGTGAAGTCCGGATCATCTCTTCCAAAGTGCCCAAACACGGCGGTTTTTCTGTATATTGGTCTGAGCAAGTTCAGGTGATCTATGATAGCCTTTGGCCTCATGTCAAAGTGTTTTTTAACCAATTCTAGAATTTTTTCGTCGGGTATTTTTCCAGTTCCGAACGTGTTGACCATTACGGAAATTGGCTGCGCTATGCCTATTGCATATGATATTTGAATTTCGCATTGGTCTGCCAGGCCCGCCGCGACAACGTTTTTTGCGATGTACCTTGCCATGTAGCAGCCTGATCTGTCCACCTTTGAGGGGTCTTTTCCAGAGAAACATCCTCCGCCGTGGCTTCCGACGCCTCCGTATGTGTCGACGATGATTTTTCTTCCAGTCAGGCCTGAGTCTGCTAGGGTTCCTCCGACAACGAACCTTCCTGTTTCATTAATGTAATATTTCGTTTCTTTGTCCAGCATGGTCGAAGGTATGACCTTTCTTATGACTTGGTTTATTATGTCTTTTCTCATCTTTTCTCTGTCAACTTTCGGAATGTGTTGAGCAGCTATTACTACGGCTGTAACTCTTCTTGGTTTTCCGTTGACGTATTCAACAGTGACCTGCGACTTGCCATCAGGTCTCAGATAAGTTAGAATCTTTTTCTTCCTGCATTCGGAGAGCCTTCTCATGAGATTGTGTGCTAGCATTATGGGCAGCGGCATCAACTCTTTTGTCTCGTTTGTCGCGTAGCCGAACACCATTCCTTGATCTCCAGCTCCCTGTTCATGAGTTTCCGTCTCGATGACTCCTCTTGCAATGTCTGGGGACTGCTCCGTTATCGAAACCAGGACACCGCAAGTTTCCCAGTCCATGCCGTCTTTGGCGTTATCCAACCCTATTTCCTTCAGCGTCTCTCTAGCGATGCTGGGAATGTCCACGTAGCAGGAGGTTGTGATTTGACCGGTGACTACGACGTTTCCCTGCATCACCAATGTTTCACAGTCAACTCTTGCTTTAGGATCTCTGCAGAAGACAGCATCGAGCACAGCATCTGAAATTTGGTCTGCGACTTTGTCCGGGTGACCCTCCGCGACGGATTCCGAAGTGAACAGGTATTTTCCTTCTTTTACCATATGGATCATCAATTGCAATCGTGAAGTGGAACGTAACCATCTCCGTACTCTTATCTTAAGAAACTTTCCCCGAGCGCGAGCCATGAGACATCGTCGACCAACTTCGACAACGCTCGTTTTAAATTTCCAGACTGGCAAAAGGATTATTGAAGTGAGTTTATGTGAGTGAAATTGACGCCAAAATAGGGAAGGCTAAAGAAGCATTGAAGGAGTTTGGTTACGACCGAATCGATGTTTCCGCAAGGGAGTTTTATGATTGGATGACTGGCGAGATTTTCTCTGATGATCCTACAACTCTGCGTGATGTTCTGGGTAATGAGTACATAATGATACACGAGCTGGTGGAAATAAGCGAACTCAAGAAAATGGGAAGAACCATCGACAAACAAGTTATCGTGGACTCGCCCAAGACGGCAGTTTATGATGCACATCTAACTGCCATGGAAACAGAACTCAAATACGCACTCTACAAGTGCGACACGCTCTGGGCGAAAATCAGACTGCGACAGCACAAGGAAAGCGTCCTAGACGACGATCCAAACCTTCCAGAAGAACTGCGACCGAGGGCAGAGGAAATATACGAAAAATATCGCAGACTCGCCAAACAAGCGTCAGAGCAACCCTGAACCTGTGAAAGCTCTTAAGATAGCGGTCGTTTGCGTGGTTTTTCATCCTGTGGCATTACTATAGCCTGATCGGAGGTTCCATACGTGACGCTTTTTCCTTGCACGTGAAGTTTTCCAACGAGAGCACAGGTTACGGCGTCCAGTTCATGGTCACTCATTCTGCTATTCAGTCCTCTCACTCCAGCCTTCTCCAAACCCGCTCTTAGATCGTCCAGCCCCCTTTGCTTTCTTGGAATTCCAAGAACGTCTTGGGCACCACCAGGATAGACCTCTATTACTCTGAGATGTTTGTTCTCAAGGGTTCCTTTCAGACTCATGCCCCTAGTAGTGAGTTTTCTCATCGGGCCGAGAGTGACTGGAAAGAATTTTATCCCTCTTCGCAGGAGTTCCTTGTCACACTCTCTCAGATGAACGTTCGTCCTTTGCTCTATTGACTCTCGCCCAGCCGGAAGACTCAGAGGCGCATCGATGGCAACTATCTCGGGCTTACTTTCTTCTGTCTTCTCCAACACTTCCCTATCTGTGTAGACCAGACACGTCTCTGCTTTCATGTCTCTCAACACGCAAAGACCCGTGGGTCTGCTTTCAACACCTGACTCTATTGATTGTAGTGGTATCTGATTTTGTGTAGGTTTTGTGTTTTGGGTGTTTGTTGATGTTGGAATATTGGTTTTACCCTGTGTTTCGTTCATGTGTTTTCACCTTTTTTTGCGTGGTTTGTTCCAGTATGGGCTGTGGCATTTTGGACATGCTTTAGGTTGTTCTGTTCGTGGTATCCATGTATTGTTACATCGTTGACAAGTTAATGTTGGTAGTTTGGGTATGTCTTGGATGTCTATTATTTTTAGTTTTTCGGGCATTTTCTCATGTTCCTTTGTATTATCATGATGACATATTACTTTATAAGGGTTATTCTTGACTTGTATTATTGTTGTACAGTTTGGCCTTTGGCCTGTTCAGATGATTTTGTGTTTCCGTTGCTTCCTGCTTGAATGTGGGTGATATTTGCCGATGTATGAGTAGAGAATGTGGTTGATATTTGCCGAGGTTGCCACTTTTATTGTGGGTTGAGGAATTGTATCAGTTCTTTCCTGTTCTCGTTTTCACTTTTATGGTGGGTTGAGGCTGTGTATCAGTTTCTTGTAGTTCTGGATTTTGGTAAGCGTCGCTTGTGCGTGCGTGTAAATTTTGGTTTCCGTTCATGGTTTTGTTGCTATTTTTGGTAATAGAGATATGTGTTTGTAGATTATTTTGTTGTGTTTTTTCATTTATGTGTTATTTTGTTTTTCTACTTGTAGTTATCATCTGTTTTGTGTTGTTGGTTTTGTGTTGTGGTTGTCAATGTGTGAATGCAAGTGGCATTCCTCATGTTTCCCCAGTGGGTGCCCGTCGCCAGACGGGCGTGGCCCGATAGGGCCTGAGCCACTTCAGAGGACTGCGAGGTTCGTGTATGACATTTTGTCTCAGTCTGAAGTGGCGAACATTCGTTTGTTATTCTTGTTCATGCTGTTCGTCGTCGTCTTTGTGTGTGTGCGCTCATTCTGAGGAAACGCTTTGCGTATCGAGGCTTCTCTGGAACGGTATGGTAGTGTTTGTATTAGTGTTATAGAAGATAGTTCTATGAGGGGTTTATATAGTTGAACTGATTCTTATTAGGGTTGGCGCGTCGCGCTTGCATTGGAACTGTGAGTATGAGTATATAGGTTCCTATGTGTATTGATTTGTGATTGTGAGTTGGGTTTTTTTAACCCTTTGGTTATGTTGTATGATTATGTGATTTATGGATATGTTAAATGGTGTTGGGTATGTGCGCGCTAGGACATTTCCCATATGTTGAAGATACGCTCTCTATCAAGTCGTTGCTTCCCAGATTGGCAAGGTAAAGAATTAGCGGTTTGTCCGTTTGTTTTTAATGTGCGTGCGCTTCGTTCTTGGTTGGTGCGGGTCGGGTTTTGGCGTTGCGTCGTGTGTGGGGTTGAGTTATCGGTTTCTAATTGTTCTGAGGTTTTGAACGTTTGCTGTTTATGTGAACGTAGTTTGGGGTCTTGATTATGGGGAATTGTCCGTATCGGCCTGAGAAACGTTGCTTTTGGAGTTCCTGTTCGTTTTTAGATAGTTTGGGCAATGTTCAGGTTCATAAGTGTGTTTCTAATCCGTCTGGTTTTCACAAAAAAAGGAAGGTGGCTGATTGACTGTTCTTTGTCCTTATGATAAGCGTCTATGTGATAAGTGGATGTTTGGTATTGGTTGGTGTGCTGTGAAAGTTGATGGTCGAACGGTATGTTGTTCTCGTTTGAAGGGTTCTAGGGGGGTTAAAGGTGGTTCTTAAAGAAGAAAAGTCTGTTCCGTTGAGTGCTTCTGTTGTTAGTGTGGTGGCGTTTGTTTGGGGTATTTTTGGGATTGTGGGTCATGGTGAGGTTAGGAGTGATGCTTGTGGTAAGGTTCGTCGGTTGATGGGTTGTCTTGGTCATGATGGTAAGCATGATAAGGTTGATGCTTATGGGCATAATTTTCATAACAAAGTGGCTTTGATGAAGGTTTTTATGAGTTGTTATTCTCCGAGGTGTCCGAAGTGTGTGAAGGCTTGGGCTAGTCGTGAGGCTGATATTATTCTTGGGCGGTTGTTGGCTTTGTCTAAGCGTTTTGGTTTGGTTGAGCATGGGACGGTTAGTTTTCCTGTTGGGGTGGCTGATGTTATTTTGAGGATGAGTCGTAAGGAGTTTAACGCTTTTCGGCGTGAGGTTGAGGCTAAGTTAGTTGGTTTGGGTGTTATTGGTGGTTTGTTGGTGTTTCATCCTGCTCGTTATAAGCGTGGTGTGGGTTGGTATTGGTCGCCTCATTTTCATTTTTTGGGGTGTTTGGTTCCTAGTTATGGGCGTTGTCGTAGATGCCAAGATAAGGTTTGTCGTGGTCGGACTGGTGAGTATGGTCGGTGTGATGGGTTTGATGCTAGGGTTAGGCAGTTGAATGCTGGTAATGGTTGGATTGTGCGGGTTTTTGGTCAGCGTAAGAAGGAGTGGAAGAGTTTTGTTATGGATGGTGAGGTTGTGCGGGTTTCTAGTGATGTTGATAATATTCGTGGGACGTTGACTTATGAGTTGGGTCATGCTGGGTTGATTGTTGATATTAAGCGGGCTGATGTGGTTCATTGGTTTGGTGTGGCTCATGGTTTGAAGTTTACTCGTGAGCGGCGTAAGCTGTTGTGTCCTATTTGTGATGATGAGTTTGTTCAGGTTCGTGCTTTGAGTCCTGAGTATGAGGATTGTGTTTGTGGTCGGCGTGTTCATGTTGTTGACGGGTTTAATGTGGATGGCTCTGCTAGGTATATTGAAATGTTTGCGTCGTTGGAGCGGTAGCGGTAGCTATGCCTGTTGCCTGTGAGGAGTGTGTTTTACGGTTTATTTGTTTGGATGGGGATGTTTGCCGTTTCCGAATTTGTCGTTATTGCGGGTCTAAAATGGAAACTTATGGTTCGTCTGAGTATCATGGTTATGTGGTGTGCTTGAATTGTGGTTTTAGTAGTGTGCCTAAGCGTAGGGTTTAAAGGCGGTTTTGTTTTGGGTAGGTTGCGGCTTTTTGTTTGTGTTCGGGTTCAAGGTGCTAGGATTGAGTCTGTTCCTTTGAAGCGTTTGGTTAGGTTGAGTGGTTATCGTAAGAAGCGTTGGGAGTTTAAGGATGGTTGGTTAATTCTTGAGGCGTTTTAGTCTGTTTTTTGTTCGCGCGGCGAGACGCAGTCGAACCGCGCGTTGAGTTGGACGTTATCGGACAATAGAAAAAAGAGGGGTTTGTTTTTATTTTCGTTTTCTGTATATTTTGATTCCTTCTATGTCTTGTATGTATGTGAATCCGTGTTCTAGGAGTTCTGTTGCTTCTTTGAGGTTGGTGGCTGTTTTGACTGTGTATTCTTCATTCTCGTTATAGTTGACGAGTTGTGTGTATATCATGGTGGTTTCTATTCGTGAGTGTCCTAGTTGTTGTTTGACGAGGAGTAGGTCTTTTGTTCTATCGTATAGCATGGTTGCGTAGAAGTGTCTTAGGTCATAGAGGCGTATGGCTTTAAGTGTGGGGTCTTGTAATTTGGTTGCTATTTTCTTCTTGGCTTTTATCCATGCCTCTTGTATCCATTTGCTTGCTGGAAAACTTTGATGTTTTGCGAGGTATAGTTTGAGCATGGCGGTAGTTTCCGCGTTTAATTTGAAGGTTCTGGATTTGTGGCTTTTGAATCCTCTGGCGTTGAGTATGCCTCTTTCGGTGTCTATGTCTGTTGGTTTGACTTGGCTGAGTTCGTAGGGCATGAGTCCTGTTTCCATTAGGATTTTAAAGATTGTTGGATATTTTCCATTGCGTGAGCTTATTATCTTCATTATGTTTTCTTTGGTTGGGACGAGTGGTATTCGTTTTGAGTGTCGGTATTTTGGTCGTTCCCATTGGATATTGTTGGCGGTGGTGAGGCGTTGGTATGATTTTACATAGTTTTCTTTGTTCTGGTTACTGGATGTCATTTGAGCTATGGTCATTTTGACTTGTTCAGGGTTGTTGAGGTCTGATGTTTTGGCGAGGCGTTTTAGGTGTATGTTTGCTTGTTTTATTGTGTCTTCGGCTCTTCCGTTGGCTTTGAGGTGTATGAGGGTGTTGAGTATCAGTTCTTCGTTTTTGGACTGGTGTCCTGTTAAAATCGTTTGGTGTTTGCTTTCAACACCTGCCAAATCCAAGCCGACTATCGACATTCAACATCAACGCATTAGTCCCATCGCCAGTCTTATAATTCTTCCACAAGCGTCCTTCCCGCGCACGCCGGGGCAAGCGTTTGGAATTTAACCAATCGTGCGTTTGAAACGGTGGACGCGTGCATTGTCGGTTCTGGGCCGTCGATTCTGGAGTCTACTAATTTCTAATTGAAATAAAAAAAAGATAGGGTTGAAGTGTTTTTTTATGAGTCTAGATTTTTCTTTTGCCTAGGGTGGATCTGAAGGTTTTTCCGCAATGTTCAAAGAGTCCGATTGTCAGTTCTGTTCTCTTGCCGCTCTTGTCTGGTTTGCCTGCCATCTTCCAAGTCTTCTTAGGGGTGCTGACTTCTTTTCCACATGAAGGACATTTAGCCATAATGATCCCGATTCATCATTTACATGGGATGAGCATAAAACATTTTCCATTGTGAACCCCCAAAATCGGCCTGATCACGCCGCTTCAAGCTGCAAACAACATGAAAAGATACATCACAAGTACATACTAGCGTCCAAAGGATTGAATAATCAATCGCTTGGCTCCCGAAAAATCACGGTCTGGGTAGTCATACAGGGGTCCGAACTCAAACACAAAAGCGGGCGGGTATGGTTATTACTTTCATTCTTGGTTTCGTCGATGTGTTTTCAGCGCCGTTTCCAATGTGTTTAGGGCTTCTTCCAAGGCTTGTTTTTCAGGGTTTATATTACCGAGGCTGAGCCTTATCATGTTCGTTCTTGTTAGTGCGTATTCGTTTTTGAACAGGAAGAACGCTCCGGGCACTGCGGCCAAGCTATAGCGCGGGATTGTGTGTTCGTCTGTCCACTTGTGCGTGTCTTTTATCGGCATTTTCACCCAGTAGGTGACGCCGACCTTGCTCGGGAAGTACTCCAGGCCATTCTCGGTCAGCCACGCTTGCGTTTGATTCTTGAGATGTGTCCACTTTTGCTTGTGTTCTTCGAGCTTCTCCCTGTTCTTGGACAGCAAGTCTGCCGCGATGAGCTGCACTATGTTAGGGCTGTTGCCAACGGTGTTCAGCACGTCCGTGTACAGTTCATCGACAAGTTCCTTCTGGGCCAGTGCGATGCCCAGTTTCAACCCTCCGAGACCGTAGGCTTTTGTGAAGCTCGTCGTGACGATGGCCCACTCCGGGTCCACAGATAAGAGTGTCGGCACCTTTTCTCGGTCAAATTCAGCGTATATCTCGTCGCACAACACGTAGAAGCCGTGCTCGCGGGCAACGGTCATCACTTCGCTCAACTCTTTCGCGTCTGATGTTGCCCCGCTTGGAGCGTGAGGATTGGTCAACACGAGCAGGCCGGTTCTGTCTGAAACGAGCTTCAGAAGCTCATCCGCGTCAAGCCTGTACGCCTCTTCCTCTCTTCTCGCCAGCCTCTTCACGTGTCTGAAGTGCTCCTGAACCTGCCTAAGCAAAGGCTCGTAAGTGGGGTACTCCACCACCGCTTCATCTTTCTTACGGTTTCTCTCCGCCAAGCATCTTATGACTCGGGCGTTCTGGCCTGAAGCTCCCTCGCTTGAAATGAAAACGTTCTCAGGTTTCACACGGTACCACTTAGCCAGTTGCAGGGCTGTTTCAGGATTGCCGTGATCGTAGTTAACGCTCATGTCCCAGCTGTTCAGCCTCAGGTCACGAGTGAAGTGGCCAATGCCGCTGGACCTAAAATCGTATTTTATCTTGGGCACATGAACATACCAGTCCAGATACATTGACGGATGTTTCAATCCAGACGCCAAGACACTGTAGTACGTGTTTGTCGCTTAGCTTTTTCCGTCGCTACTTGTAGTTTGAACATGTTTTTATCCAATCGGATTCTAAGCATAGCTTTGGCGTGAAAACTTCATGAAACTCAGGGAAACAGAGAAAGGCCTAATCTTGGACGTTTACGTGAAGCCGCGGTCAAAGGAGTTTAGGATCATGGTTGAAGGTGATGAGATTGTGGTTCACTGCTCGGAGGAGCCTGTTGGAGGAAGAGTCAACAGGGAGTTGATGAAGGAGCTTTCAAGACTTTTCGGCAAGAAGGTGGAACTTGTTTCTGGTTCTTCTTCTAGGCAGAAAAGGTTGCTCGTTAAGGACGCAGAGAAAAGCGAGATTGAACGTGCGCTGATGGGCGCATAGCTGTTCTTACTGTTCGTGGAGCTGGAAGCGCAGTATCGCGGCTATTCCGCCGAACGAGTTCTTGAGCATCTGTCCTTCTTCTGTCTCGGTTGATATTATCTCCACCTCAGTGTTCGTGTACTCTGCAAGCTTGGCGAAATCATCAATCAAATCCTCCGTGTCAACAATGCCTAAGGCTGCCGCATTACATTTTGGACAAGGTTTTCCCGAGAGGCTTTGCTCAAAACTCGTCAGCATTTGGCTTTTCATCGTGTGCTGTTCTTGGTAGCCGCAGGCATTGCATTTCACCGTGACTCTCGTCATTTCTACCCCCTCTGAAAGCAGCAGCGTCCTAACGGCCCCCGCTTCCAGGGCCCTCCTGACCTCTTCTTCGCCGTAAGTGATTTTTCCCGTGTCATGCCCCACTTCGTAGAGAAACTGTTGCATTATCCTCCTCTCCTCTATGTAGCGCACTTTCCGCATCACTTCCGGCGCTTTTTCAACAACTTCTTTGACGCCCTGCTCCTCAACGTAAGCCGTGTCCACGGTGTCTATGATCTTGTTCTTCAACATGTAATTGAGGTACTCGCCCTTTTCGAAATCGTACTTCGTGGGTCCAGGGCCCGCGATAATCAATCCCTTCAAGTTTTCAATGGGCAGAAAAATCCCGTTTGCGTGTTCGCCTACTCGCGTGAAGTACTCCTGAAGCCTCATCTCCCTGAGCCTTTCATACCTTCTAGCAGACTGTCCACCAGCGCGGGTTTTGCCTGGCACGCCTGACGTCATCTCCCTTACTATTTCAAGCCTTCTGCCTTGAAGCGTGGCGAGCGTAGCGCCTGAGGAGTCTATGAGAAGTATGCCGTACGTTTCTTTTTCCCTCAGCATTTCCTGCAGGTACTCGGTGTGGAATCTCGCGTCGCACCTGTAAAGGTAGATGTGTATCGGTTCAGGCGGCATAATCACGTAGGTTTCGATTCTCTCGCTTCCGGCACCGTTCTGGGGGATCGCTCCGCAGAATATCACCAGCCCGTTTTCAGGCGGCTCCTTGAAGAGTTTAAGGCGCTGCTGGACTTTCACAATAGCGTCCATGACGTTTTTCCGGGTTGTCGTGGACTTTATGTTGGACGCTGTGCCATACTCGTCTCTGAGCGTGTTCAAAACATCGCTTATCTGTTTTCCAGGCGGAACGTAGAGTGAGACGAGTTCAGTTCCACGCCCCTCCTTGCTGGCCAGCGTCATCAGTGTCTTTTTGAGTCTGAACAGTTCCAAGGAAGTCTTTTTTGAGGTACTCAAATGCTTTCACGATACGTTTCAGTGATAGAGCTAAGTCGAGGCTTCAAATAAGATTTTAGGGGCGTCCCCTAGGTTGCTTCTAAGGCCTCTTTCAGAAACGCCTTGTAAGGACCTATCTTACCGCCATAGTTGCCCGCCGAAATCTTGACCACGCCGGGCACGCCTGCCGCAGCCTTCACACCGTCGCCCATGGCCTTCTTGACCGCTTCAAGGCTCAGGCCGTTAATGACTATTTCGTAAACACATTTCACGCCTTCGGGCACCTGTGAATCTGGCACAAGCTCTCTCAACCTCGGGCAGAAAGGATGATTCGTGGAAGCTTTCAGCTTGTACTTCAGAGAACCGGCTTTCGAGCCGGAACGGCAGATTCCTCCCGGAAAGGGCATTATAACCTCGTTTTTCCCGGCTCTTATGGCTTTTACAGCTTCCTCCGAGGCCTTGAGGCCAGAGGCTCTGTCCTGGGCGAAGATGATGAAGTTGCCGCCGGCTATGGCTTCCGCGATGCCGAACCGGTCTTCAACAATGAAGTCGCCCTCCATTACAGGGATTTTCCAAACCTTTCGCGGTCCTACCAAACCCTTTCTCTGGAACCCGTCGCCGAACAGGCATAGACTTCTTCCCACCTTCAGCGTTCTCTTAGCGTTCGGCATGGCGTCAAAAGCCGATGTCGTTGGACACGTCATCACACACTGCCCTATGCGTAGTATCATCTGTCCGTTTAGCTCGAACCTGCTGCGATTGTACACTTGTACCAGAACGCCAACTCGACTGTCCGGCGTTTTGTCCGTTGGGACGGTGCCTTCGATTCCCGCCTCAGCGGGGGACATGATGACGCTCGTCGCCAAGCCGGTTGCGACTTCGGCAGCTATCAACGCCCATTTTTCCATGTCCGCTGTAATCAGAACTCTCCCAGCCCACATCGGAAACATTTCGGCAAATGTGTCCGCTATGGCGCAAACGTTGCCTGTCTGGCGATTTTTCACCAGCAAACTGCCGTCGTCGGCTTTGCCCGTTAACTCAAGATTATCCGTGGCTTGCATGGATCCTGGCCTGTTCTCCTCAAGTGACATGCGTCAACCCTGCTTTCAGTACATCTTCATCCTCTTTAAGAGTTTTCATGGTTTTAAACTTCGATAATGATTGTTTGGAAAAGTCGTTTCTGGGGCAAATGTGTGAAAGGTACGTGCTGAAGGGAGCTTAGCGTTTCAGTTCTTCTACTAATTTCACGACCTCTCTTACGACGTACTTGTTTATCATTTTGCCTTTTTCAGGTGAAGCCGCTGTTGGGTCGCCTATCACTCCGGTTGGGAAGTAGCGTTCTGGGTCGGCGACTATTTCGAACCTCGGGAATTCCGGAAAGCTTTTCGCGCCTCTAGCCTTTATCAGTTCAGGTCTGATTGCCATTATCCGAGAAGTTTCAATTGTCCCCGCATGGCCGTCCTTCTCGCTGAAGTACTTCCCTTTAAGTTCGTAGGCGAAGTCGTAGTCTGAACAGACCATTATCCGCGGCCTTTTCTCAGGGTTTCCCGCTTCGTGTTGCCAGACAACTTCCTGAGCGGCAAGTCTGAGTGCGGCCATGTGCGCTTGACCCGCGTGCCCGCTCAAGACCAGAATTCTTGTGAAACGGTTCCTGATCAACTCTTCAAGGATGTCGCGGGCTATTTTGTACAGCGCACCGAAAGATATTGAAACAGTGCCTGGAAAACCACGGGCAGAGTTGCAGACACCGTACCGCAGCGGAGGCGCAACGAGGCAACCTGTTTTCTTGGCCACTTCTAACGCCACGTACTCGGGTTGCAGGCTGTCCGTGCAGAGCGGCAGATGATCTCCGTGTTCTTCGACGCTTCCAACAGGAAATATGACCACGCTTCCCGCTTTGGCCCTGGTTTCTGCTTCCTTCATGCTCAGCTCGTCAAACCAAGATCGCTCTTTTTTCTTTGAGGAAACGCGTTTGGATTCGGCCTTTGGTCCATCCATTTGCTCACTTCCTTAGCGTAGGAGTGTTGAATTTCTGTATGGTGACGTTTGACTTATAAAATCGCTCATGCTGGGAGATTATGTTTTCTAGAGCTTGGCAACTTCAGCTTTTTCAGCATTGATTCCATGCCAGTTTATCTTGTATCCGAGGGCTTCGAGCGACTTGGTTGCGTCTGCCACTCCTTCTGATTCAATGATTCTCATCGCATCGGGCAAGGGCAGTCGGCCTGTCGGGCCCAGTTGTTCTTCGATTTTCCTTCTGATTTGTTCGAGCTTGTCCCTTCTCACCAAGCCGTCGGACATGGCCGTGTAGCCTTCAGGCGGCTTCTCGGTCAATGTTTCCTTGACTGCTTCGGTGGACACGCCGATTCTGGCGGCAAACTCTTCGTAGTTGACAAACGGTTCGGTGAATATTACCGAGAGGCTTTTCAACAGTCCCGTCTGTGTTGTTTGAACGTTATGAAACGCTCCTTCTAGGTAGCGGAGAACCGGGGCTAACGGAATTTTGTCGCGGTAATATATTATGTTAAGTTGCGCGTTTTTCTCTAGGCTGGCGAGTTTTTGGCAGACCAGGTTTTCGTTGACTGCTACGAGCATGTTCACCTCGACCTTCTTCAGTTTCTCCATCTTGCGGAGCAGGTATTCCACCGTCCAAAACCCGACTATTTCCATATACACTCTGACGCCCTGCTTCTCCAGGGAGAAGTCGGGTATTATCACCTGTTTGCCCGCAGGAACGGGTTCAGGTTCTCTCTTCAGCTGCCATCCTGTCTTTAGGCCTTGAAACTGCTCGGCGAAGTCCTGTTCAACTGCGCTGTCATAGGAGATTTTTGGCTCTTGAGGGCTCCTGAGCATTGCGCGGTGTTTCCAACTTTCAAGTTTGAAGCTGCATATCTCGTTCGTGTATCTCCACAGTATCTTTGCTTCAACGGTCCACTCCGGGTTTGCGATGATTGTGGGGAGAAGCTTGGCTGTTGCCGTTCCGTATCTCCTTGTGAGTTTGAACAGGCTGGCAGGGCCGTCTATTTTCATCCAGAACCCGTCGTCCTTATGGACTTCGTAGATTAGTCCAAGCCTTTTCGCGGCGTAGAATATTCTCTGCCAGTTGCCCGAGGCCGTGAAGTTCAGCTCTGTAGAGTCGAAGAGGAGTGTTTGCGTCAGGCTGAGGTTGTACTCTTTCAGCAGTTCTTCAGGCGCCGGCGGCTCAAATTCTTCAAGGACCAGTTCACTGTCGAGATCGGCGTAGAGAAACTCGTCAACAGTCTCGGACGTTACCTTCAGTTCTGAGGCTACGGTTTCGACTATTTCTCTCCTTTTCTCCGGAGTCGTTGCCAATCCACGCTCTTCCGTTGCTTGAAAGAGCCTTCGTCTCAGTTCCACAGGGTTGATTTTGTCATTGCATTTGAACGTGCTTTTTCTGTCCAAGAGATGGGCGAGGCCTCTGACGAACCGGTATTCGTATCCTTCGTCCTCAAGTTGGCTGGCGAACGCTTTCAGAACGCCTTTCTTTTGGCCCACGTGGTCTTTGTAAGCCTTGATCAGGCTGTTGGCGACTTCCAAGCTGTCTGCCGTCGCTCTTGCATACCTTGGCCATATATTTCCCTTCCTTTTCCACACGGCGAGGAGTTCGCTTGGAAGCACGGTTCAGTCCTCCGTGGGTTTCTTGTGCCGTCGTCTGCGGCTTATTCCAACTTCCACGGTTTCTCTGGAGACGATTTCCACGAGCTTCGCTCTTTTTCCTTCTACTTTTCTAAGAATTCTTCCGAGTCTCTGGATGTATTCTCTCGTGCTTCCCGTTCCGCTCAGTATGTAGCCCACCGAAGCGTCCGGTACGTCTACGCCCTCGTCGAGGACTTGAGATGTGACTATGGCTTTGTACTGGCTGTTTCGAAAGTTTTCCAAGATTTCTCTTCTCTCTTCCTTCGGTGTTTGATAGGTGATGGCTGGTATCAGAAACCTGCGGCTGATCGTGTAGACAAGGTCGTTGTGCAGTGTGAATATCAGCGTTTTCTCCTTTCTGTTTGCTTCGAGTTGCTGTGCCAGGAGACCCAGTTTCGCGTCTGAGTTCAGTGCGATTTTCAACGCGCGGTTTCTCGCTAAAAGGGCTTCTCTCGCGCAGTGGTCTCTGCCGGTGGCCATGATGAACTTTTGGAAGTCCTCGGCGCTTTTGAGGACTATTCCCTTTTCTCTCAGGTAAAGTCTGAACGTTGCCATCTCGTTGTCGTAGGCTCGCTGTTCATTTGGGGTCAGTTCAACGAACATTTTCTCGTAAGTGTACGGTGAAAGGTGTTCTCCGGCCAACTCTTCAACGCCCACCGTGTAGACTAGGTCTCCTACGAGCCGTGGCAAGAGTGAGTGCCTTTCATCGCTTCTTTCGTACGTGGCCGTCAAGCCCATGCGGTACGGTGCGATGTACATTTCGGCGATTTGCATATAGCTCGGCGACGCCAGATGGTGAACCTCATCGAAGATTATCAGCATAAACTTGTTGCCGAGTGTTTCCGCTTGGAGGTACGCCGAGTCATATGTCGAGACGGTTATCATTTTGACAGTGTTTTCGCCTCCGCCGACGGCTCCGGCCTCCGTGTTCAGATGGTCCGCAACCCGTTTTCGCCATTGGTCTATGAGATCTAAAGTTGGGACAACGATGAAGGTCTGCGTTTTCAATTGGCCTATGGCCTTCAACGCCACGTAGGTTTTGCCCGCGGCAGTGGGCAGTACTAGGGTTCCCCGCATGTTGGCGTGGCGCCACCTGTCCAGGGCTTCTTTCTGGTAGGGCCGCAGTTCCACGGTTGAATTCAACTGTTGAATTGGAGGAAGATTTGGAACATCATCTTGAAACGCAAGCTTGCTTTCCTTCAGGTAGGCCAACACGTCCCAGTAGTGCATGGCTTTGATTCTGTAGCAATCAACTCTGGGGTCCCACTTGCCGTAGGGGGTTCCAACCTCCCCGCGCAACAGAATTGTACCCCTGTCAAACCACAGGCGAATCATGAGCAGACAATCAATCTTTGCCGGCTGAACTTTAAACTCCTTTCGCTTTCAGGCAAGCCTTGCTTCTCAGAGTCGGGTTGAAGCGCGAACGCAAGGAGCAAGCACATAAATCAGCGGGAAATTTGTCTCCCTTGGTGCTTGGCGCGTGCACGACGAGAGTTAGGTGTGAATGAATTGATGAGGAGGGGAAGTCCTGGTAGAACAGATATATGCTCTGCTTTAACGGAAAGTTTTAAATTTGGTCAACTTGAATAAGGAAAAAGGTTACACTATGAAGCCATACGGAATTGGGCTCATCATACTGTTGATTTCGTTCGTAATGGGCACATATGCAGCCTATGTATCCTACAACTATCTCGCGAACCCCCCTCAAACGGCTAATGAAGCAACGGCAAGGTTGGACGAATTAAAGACGGCAAGCCTAGTTGGAGTAATCTCTTCCATAATAGGAATAATAGGCGTACTAGTGTTTCTGGTTGAATTCATGAGACATGAACATACGATTTCATCGGCAAAGGTTTCTCCGCCGCCTCCATAAAGCGCTGATTAGCAAAACTGTTTAAAGAACTGTAGCAATGCGACAGCCTAAGCCTTCTCTAAGGTCTCCATAATCTTGGCGTAACTCTCAACACTGCACCGCCAACCAGTCGAAACTATCTCGTTCACAGCGCGCGCTTGGAATTATATCACGCTTGATGGACTTTGATATCAGGCTCTATGTTACAATAATGTCACGGTTGATGGAAAAGTGATATATGGAAAGTGACGGTACTACACAATAAGTTAGTTTTGTAAATGGTTTTGATACATTCCTTTTATCAAAAGTCCATGCCTTTCTCCATAGCGCAACTCTCGCGCGCTAATTAGGCAAGCTATGCCTTAAGGTAGCCAGCTTTTTTGCGGTTCAGTCTTAGGGGGTTTCTTGTCCTCGCGCTTTTCGGTTACCGATTTCTTAGCCAATTCATAAGCCATTTTGTAGTCGAATATGCCTTTAGGCTCTTCTGCAGCTTTCTTGATGAGTGCTACTTCGATTTTGTTCTTGAGCTTTCCGATGGCAAGCGCGCCGATGCCAAAAACGCCGGGCAGCATCTCCTTGCCGTCCGTGTTGGAGTCCAAGCCTGCGACACCAAGCGGTGGAATCGCGTTGATGTCGGCGACGATCCTGCATTTTTTTGCGCTTTCCTTGAGCACGGTCAAAGGGAGAAGCTCAGTTCCAGCTGCTCCGGCTGAAAGAATGATTTCCGCGTTTGCTATTGCTTTTCCAACGTCTTCGGGGGTTTGAGCTTGGAGACCGCGAACCGTTTTGCTCTTGAACTCTTCGTTTATCTTCGCTGCCACGGATGAGGCCTTCTGAAGCGTGCGTGAAGTCACGATGACGTTGGCTTTTTCAGACGCGTACAGCCTTGCCGCGGTTTGACCGACGGGGCCGGTTCCCGCCAGCACTGTGACCTCCTTGTTCTCCAAGGTTCCGAGGTTCCTCTCAAACGAAACCTTCAGCGTCTTGGCAACTGCAGCTGACGCGGTTGTGTAGGCTCCCCGTGGGTCAATAATCACGGAGAGTTCGAACGGTGGAAACATGCATTTCTTGGCTCGGCCTAGAATCTCGTTCGCGAGGTCAAAATCACGTCCGTTGATGAAGACCTTCGTGTTTTTCGCTCCCTCCGGGCCTCGGGGAAACATTGCGTCGTAAAGGATTCTATCCGCGTCCTCAGCCGTCACGCTTTCGTACTTCATTATCATGGCTTCTGGGAAAGCATCAATCGTCGCCAGTATGTCAAACGGGCTTGCGTGCTTGTCAGTGTCTAGAAAAATGAACACTTTCTTGAACTGTGGTTGCGACAAGATTGCACCCGCGCTAAAGTTGAGACCTTAAACATTTAAGAATTGCCATAAGCTTTCCTTCGAACCAAGAAAGAACTTGATTGAGGGTCTATTCGTGCGCGCGCCTAAATTGCAGACGGCAAGGTCTCCAGGCTTTTTTAACTTAAAGGTTTTTTGATGTTCAAAACGTTTCGCAAGGCCAAAAGAATTGGAACGCCAACGATGAGGGTGATTAACACAACAAGGGCATCTTCAATGAAAGAGTCAATTCCACCGGCCACGAACACAACTGCGGTCTCAGCTGGAGATAAGCCCAGAACACCGTAGAGCCCAGCTGGTATGAACAGAAAAACTCGGGTTAGACCGTCCGCGGCCACTGTTGTGAAAGACACGATGACCAGGGATAAGGGGAGAAGATTCACGTTCTCGCTGAACAGGTTCTTACTCAACTTACCTGCAGGATACACTAAACAAACAGCAGCAATGGTATCCAGCATAGGCCAAAGCGGAAGCGACTGGCCCAATGGACTGATGAAGTATGCGGCAAGCATGACAACGTAAAGGGCTATGACCGGCTGCCACTTGTCTCTTGTCAAGAAACCTGCAGTCATCACACTCAGCGGCTCTGCGATTATCCCGAACATCCACAAAGGACTGGGAAGCACTACTCTGCCGATCGTGCTGCCAATCAAAGCAGCTATGAACCCTGTCCAAGGACCCAGAACCATCCCCTCGATAGGTGATAAATAGATAGCCCAATTTCGCCACAAAAATGCGGGCGAAATCAAATACAACGTGGCATGAAAAGCCGCAAAAACCCCGATGAACGCCACAGTTTTCGCCGACAAGCGCTTCATATTTCAATCGAACGTAATTTTCAACATCAGCTAATATGCATTATGGGTTGCAATAACTTCGCCAGACGAACCCACCTCCTAGGCTTGGACGCAAGCCACAACATGCGAGACCCCATTTCTCAAAATAAAGATTAAGCTAATTTAGGGACAAGCCAGCGCGCTACGCGTTTTGCCTACGCAAAACGTTTTGATTTACAGAAATGTTAAATATGAAACACAAGAATTCTAGATACTCATTATGAGGGTTGTGATGATGTCGGTTGAGGTTTTAGAAAAGCTCTGCAATGCTTGTGGAGTTGCAGGCAGGGAAGAAGAAGTTCGAAGTTTGATGCGTAAACTGTTAAAGCCATGCGTGGACGAGGTCAAAGAAGACAAGCTGGGTAACGTGATTGGGATTAAGGAAGGCGTGAAGACCGCGCCCAAAGTGATGCTTGCTGGTCATATGGACGAAATAGGCTTGCTGGTCAAGACGATTTCGAAAGAAGGGTATCTTCAGTTCGCGAAAATAGGCGGGATAGACGACCGTGTTTTGCTTGCGCAGAAGGTGATGGTGTACACTGAAAAGGGGCCTCTGCATGGGATAATAGGTTCGAAGCCTCCGCACATACAGAAGGAAGATGAACGCAAGAAAGTCATCCCTTATGACGAGTTGTTCATCGACATCGGGGCTGCAAGTCAGGAGGAAGTCAAAAAGATGGGCGTGAGAATCGGAGACTCAGTTGAGTTCGACGTGAAGTTTACCGCTATCAACAAGGACATCGTAATTGGCAAGGCTTTGGATGACAGGGTTGGATGCGCCGCAATGATAGAAGTTCTGAAGCGTCTGCAAAAGACTGAGTGCACAATCTACGCTGTGGGAACTGTGCAGGAAGAGGTCGGATGTAGAGGAGCAACAACTTCTGCCTTCGGAATATACCCAGATGTCGGACTCGCGCTCGACGTGACAGTGGCCGGAGACATCCCGGGAGTCAAAGAAGTTGAGGCTCCCACGAAGCTCAAGAAAGGCCCGTCGCTGTTGATTGCTGACGCGATGCACATATCCCATCCAAAGGTCCTTAGGCTGTTGACGGAAGTCGCGGAGGAAAACAAGATTCCCTACCAGCTTGAAGCAGGCTTGGCGGGAGGAACAGACGCTGGGCGCATCTCTCTGGCGAGAGAGGGAGTGCCGAGCTGCAGCATCTGCATACCGACGCGTTACATTCACAGTCCAACATCGCTTCTCAGTCTAACCGATGTGGAAAACACCGTGAAACTGACGGTTGCCGCAATCAAAAAAATACCGAAATACTTCTAATTTGCACACCAGATTTGTCGGATACAAAACATTTCCCATAGGACATATCTGGGCGCACGCCTTCGGTGCCAAGCTTTGAAGATGGTGTGAAGCTGATGAATCATGCAAACTCGCTTGGTGAAGAGGCCATAAGACATTTCAGAGACGACGGCTACAATTGCTCGCAGAGCGTTCTGCTGACCATGGCTGAGCATTGGAAATGCAAGAGTGAACTGATTCCTAAGGTGGCCACTGCATTTGGCGGAGGAATGGGAAGGTGCGGTTCAGTTTGTGGGGCTCTGACCGGAGGTTTGATGGCTATCGGGATAAAGTATGGAACAAACGAGCCCTCAGCGGAAAAACGATCACGTGCTTACGAACTCGCCGAAACATTCTATCGGCAATTTGAGAAACAGAATGGAAGCGTCATGTGTCGAGAACTAATAGGACTCGACCTGTCTGATGCAAAACAGCGCAAGAAGGCTCATGAAGAGTACGTGTTTGAGAAGAAGTGCACCGTTTTCGTCGAGAGTGCTGTCAAAATCCTCGTCGCCCTCGATCGAGACACAGTCTAGGCACCGTTAATCCTCTCTACAAAGCACCTTATGAAGACAAAGGTGAGTAGCGCCCCTATCGCATAAGGCAAAAGGAAAACCAGTGCTTGGGTTGAGGGCGACGTTTTTGCAAGGACATCAAAGGCTGGTTGACTTTCCACTATTCCTAGTGCAACGCTATCCCAAAGTCCGTGGGCCAGAACGAGCGGAGTCAGGCTTCTTGTTTTGCTGTAGAAATAACCGAAGAGCAACCCGAAGAGGAATGTAGTCAAAACTCGCTGGGCCATGTCAAACGGGTTGAAAGGGGAGAGGTCCCAGACGAAGTGCCATGCTCCGAACAGAATTGCCTGAACAAGGATGGCACTCCTCGGCGTGGAGAGTTTTTCAAGATGATTCTGTATGTATCCTCTGAAGAGTCCTTCCTCACCTACGCCCACACACAGGGTCATGAAGGGCAACACCAGCAAGAAAGGAACAGGGTCGAACGTTTCAAACGCCATTCGATTCGTGAGACCGTATATTAGCAGATAACCAATGACTGTGGCGAGTATGTTCGCCGTGAAGAAGAACACAACTCCGTAAGCGAGTGATTTTCCAGGTTTTTTTGTGGTGAAACCAAAAACAGAAAGATTAGTTTTCTCGATGACTGCCATGGTTGAGATTGTGAGAAAAATCACAGGCGTCTTTTCAAAAGGAACACCGAAAATCACCACCGATGGGATTCGAACAAGCATCGCAAGGAGGAAAAGTGCGAAAACCCAGAAAACGGCTTCACTTTTGTCTCTCGTACCTATATCATTCGAAAGATTCCCTTTCCGCTTGTAGCTTCTGTACCACGCATAGAGTGGGATCAACAAGAAGAGCGAAACGAGAACTGGAACTGAGGCGAGGGACTCGTCTTGTCCGGGAAAGAGAAAGGCTACCAAAAGAACAGCAACAGCAATAGCAAAGTAGGCTAGAACGATTTTCAGAGCGGGGGCTTGCCTTTTCAATGCTATTGAACCTCGGAGATGCGAGTCAACTTGGCGGGTGTTTGAATTAAGCCTTTTTCACTTAAAGCGATATGCAAAATGGTTTTAAAACCCAACACTTCATTATTCTGACGGTTAGACAGTTGGGCGACCACAAGGGCTATGAATTTCTGGAGCACACCGCAGACGCGTACATCGCTGCGTACGGTAGGGATTTAGCCGAGGCTTTTGAGAACGCTGCAGTTGCAATGTTCGACGTGATGACCGAAGTAGAAACCGTGAGTTCCAAGTTTGATGATTTGGTCATGGCCGAAGGCGAAGATGAATACAGCCTGCTCTACAGTTGGCTTGAAGCATTACTCATAAAGTCTGAAACGAACCGGATGCTCTACTCCAAATTCAAAATTCTAGAAATCCGAAAGACTACAAAAGGTCTCAAGCTTGAGGCTAGGATCTGGGGAGAGAAGTTCAACCCGAAAAAGCATCTGCAGAAGGTAGGCGTCAAGGCCGTTACCTATCACCGCATGGAGATCCTCAAAGAACCCGGAAGCGTGACCCTGAAATTCATTCTGGACATATGAGAAACCATCCATTGACTTGCTCGCAAAATCTTAATATGTGTCTGAATGGCTACTATGACCCGAAGGGAGTAAGGGGAGCGTAGAGTCCATGAGCAATTTCAAGAGTGTAGTGGAAAGGCTTAGAGACCTGGAGAATGAACGCAAGAATCTTCTACTGGAGATTGAGGAACTCAAGAAGATGGCGGATTCAAAGGCGAAAGCTCTAGAGAGCGAGGTCGGCATGCTGAGGGAGGAAGTGAAGTCGTTAAGAGTGCTTCTTGGAGCCGAGGAACCTGCGGTTGATGAGGAGCAAGAGCAAAAAAAGAAGCCCCGCAGATAATCAGCTTCACCTTAAGTGCTGCAGCCTGTCGAAAAGGGACTATGAACTGTCAGAGCAATGAATAGGAACCGGGTCATAAGAAAGACTGCCTTTTTGCTTCTTTTTCCTCAGCACAGTCCAGGGTAGCCATTTCGCCAATGAAGGTCTTGACGTGCTAAGGTTGAACTCAAGCTGTCAGACTAAAATTGTTGCCCGTGCAGACAATCAGAAGAGCTTGAGCTTCTGTCTTGTTGAGTGTCTATACGTTTCATTATGCGGCAGTCCCGCTGTCCTGTACCGCACAAATCCTGTGTAAGCAATCCTGGTCTTGCTCGGTTCATGAGGATGCAGCACGAATGCAACGTTGCACTGCTCGTTTTCGCAGAAATACTTGCTCTTGCCTTCTCGTTCCTTCCGCAAGGGTTTTCCACATTCAGGACAGTCAACCATGCCCAACCCTCCAACGAGAAACTCGCGGAGGCGACTAAAAGCATTGTTCCAAGACTGGAAATATGCTAGGAACGACTGCCGAAAGGTAAAAGAAGATGAAGCGAGGATGAGGCCTCACTTTGTAAACTCGACAAGTTCCTTGGTTTGACCCACGCTTGTTCTCTATTCCGTCGATTGGCCTGCTCGACCATGACAAATGTTTCGACGAAAACATTTAAGCTGGCAGTTACCGCTAGGGTTCACGAGAAATAAAGCGGATGATCAGCAGATGCACGTGACAAAACTTAAGGAACACATCGATCTAGTCGACGTTGAAACGGCTGGCTTCGAGAATTTTATCGCCAGCTACGTCCTAAGAGGAAAAAGCGTTGCAATCATTGAGACAGGTCCGACTTCTTCGGTGCCCAACCTTCTCACTGGTCTTGGAAAATTAGGCGTCAAACTGGAAGATGTGACCTACGTTGCAGTTTCACACGTTCATCTCGACCATGGAGGAGGTGCTGGAACCCTGTTGAAAAGCCTGCCTAACGCAAAGGTCATCGTACATCAGAGAGGTGCACCTCACCTGGCCAATCCTGAGAAACTTTGGCAGCAGTCGAGGGAGATTCTCAGCAAGATAACAGAGTTGTACGGGGAGCCTGAACCTGTTCCGCCTGAAAGAATCATTGCAGCAGAGGATGGCATGACCTTTGACCTTGGAAAAAACGTCGAATTCAAAGTTGTGGAGACTCTTGGCCATGCTTCGCATCATCAGAGCTACTACGAGACTTTCGGCCGCGGAGTTTTTCCAGGAGACGCGGCTGGCATTTATCTAAGAGAATTCGACGCAATCGTGCCTACGACACCGGCACCTTTTCGTCTGGACAGCGCATTAGTCGCCGTAGATAAGCTGATTAGCCTGAAACCGAAGGCTCTGTACTACAGTCACTTTGGAGACGCCTCCAATCCTGTTGGAAGGCTTAAGGCATACGCTGAGCAGTTGCGGCTGTGGGCGAAAATTGCACAGCAAGGAATACAGGAAAAACGGAGCTTGGAAGAAGTGCGTCAAAACATCATTGAAAATGACCGGCAGATCCAGAAAGCTGTAAAATTCATTGAAGCTCACCCCGTGTTGAACGAGACCGTTCTTAACAACAGCGTGCAGGGATTCATGCAGTTCGCCGAGAAATGCCGTGACAACCCGTCCTAGCTTGTTGCGAAGAGTCAAGATAGTTTATATTTGCGCTTCTTTACTTTTTGTGTAATAAGCAGGTGAAAAAATGGAAGAGGGAGAAGGTCATCCTCCTTCGGAGAGAATTCCGCTTGAAAAGATAGACGATTGCTCCTGGCGCATTCCGAAGTACAAGCCGGGAATGAGGGTCACTGGCGTAGTCTTCGCCAACAGAGAGTTGCTGGACAAGATGCAGACCGACAGAACCCTGTATCAATGCGTAAACGTTGCACATTTGCCAGGCATATACAAGTACTCAATTACCTTGCCGGACGGGCATGAAGGTTACGGTTTCCCGATAGGCGGCGTGGCCGCGACAGACTACGAAGAAGGCGTGATAAGTCCGGGCGGCGTGGGCTACGACATCAACTGCGGTGTCCGCCTTGTCACGACGAACCTTTCTGAGCAGGACATACGACCGAAGCTCGGCCAACTCGCAGACGCTATTTTCAAAAACGTACCCGCCGGACTTGGAAGCCGTCGGAAAGACTTCCAGGTGTCGCAACACGACTTGGACACGCTCACGACGAGAGGTGTTCCATGGGCGATAGACAAGGGGCTGGGCTGGCCTGAAGATGCCGAGCACTGCGAAGAAAACGGTTGCATGAAAAACGCCAACCCTGACAAAGTCTCATCGAACGCAAAAAACAGGGGATTAACGCAGATTGGCACTCTTGGTTCTGGAAACCACTTCTTGGAAATCCAGAAAGTGGACAAAATACTCGATTCGCGCACAGCCAAGGTGTTCGGCTTAGAGCATGAAGGCCAAGTCACCGTTATGATTCACTGCGGCTCAAGAGGTTTCGGCCATCAGGTGTGCTCAGACTACCTTCGGGTGATGGAGAGGGCAGTTCAAAAGTACAAAATAGTTCTTCCAGACAGGGAACTTGCCTGCGCGCCTGGGAAAAGCCAAGAGGCAGAGGATTATTATCAAGCGATGGCGTGCGCCGTCAACTACGCATTCGTCAATCGACAAACGATTCTGCACTGGGTTCGACAGAGCTTCCAGCAGGTTTTCAGAGAAAAACCCGAAAAATTCGGGCTGAAACTCGTTTACGACGTCGCTCACAACATTGCCAAAATAGAGAATCACAGAGTCAACGGGGACAAGAAGAAAGTCTGGGTTCACAGAAAAGGTGCGACACGAGCATTTCCGCCCGGGCACCCGGAAATCCCCGCAGATTATCGCTCTGTAGGCCAGCCTGTGCTCATCCCGGGAAGCATGGGCACAAGCTCCTGGCTCTTGGTCGGTACGGAACAAGCCATGCAGGTGAGCTTCGGCTCCACAGCCCACGGCGCCGGTCGCATGCTAAGCAGAAGCGCTGCAAAAAGAAACTTCTACGGCGGAGACATCAAGAAGGCTATGGAGAGACGAGGGATTTACGTTCGAGCTGCAAGCCCAGTGGTCTTGGCCGAAGAAGCAGATCCAGCCTACAAGAATGTTGACGTCGTCGTAGACGTAAGCGACAAAGTTGGCATAGCCACAAAAGTTGCCAGGCTAGTTCCCATAGCAGTTGTGAAAGGGTAGACTCTTCCATGAGAGTCTGGGCTCCCCCCTTGTTTTTGCTTTAGCTGCTCAGCTTCGACCCGTTATTCTTTTCCGTCCTCAGTTTCTGTTCTTCCACGGAATGTGCCCTGTGAAGCTCTCTCATATACCATGATCTCTCTCTGGCGTAGTGCATTGCCAACGCTATTCCCCGAAAGATCAGGACAATGCCCACCGAGGTCAGAGATGTGCCTAGGCGGCTCTCAGGATTGGGCGTGAAGTGATAAGGAAATATCAGGAACCAGTCTGGATTTACGCCACCTAATTCGGCTGTTATTATCGTTTCGAGGAGCCCGCCAACGAAGAATACTGAGCCGATGATGATTACCCGGTAGCCGATGATTTCGTTGTGTCGAGACTCTTCTGATTCTCGTGCAGATACTCACTAAAAAGCAATAAAGCCCTCGGTCTGTTCTTGTGGCATAACATCTATAAATCTTGAAATATTCTTCGATACAGTCGCGGCTTTGGCGAAGTCTATATCAAAAGCTTCCACATAACTGGTACGTAGCGTTCGAGTCATCAGTGATTGGAATGCCATTCAAGGACGAGTGCGGGCTATGCGGCAGGGTTCTCTCATACAGTTATCTCAGACGCTGCCAGAGGTGCGGGCGGCTCTACTGTAGAGACTGTATGGTTCCAGACGTGTCGACAGGCGATCCGACGAAGCTGCTTTGCCTGAATTGTGCGCGAAGGACAGTTGCGCCCCGAAGCGTGTCTAGATACGGCGGATTGACCGGCTACCTGAAGTTCCGAGGCGCTTTCACAAGTACGGTCAAGCTTAGCTTCGCTCGTATTGACGGAATAATCGGGGAAAACTTGCCCATGAGCGCCTATCGCAGCGAAGAATGGTGGGAAAACCTGCCCAGCAGTCCACATGCCAAGGGCTGGCTGGAGGCAGGCTGGGAAGTACGAGAAGTAAATCTGAAAGGAGGCTACGTCGTCTTCAAAAAAGTGAAGGACGTGCCGATGAAAAGAAAAAGCCTCAGCAGTGAGATCAAGAAGCCGTTCACGCCTGTCCATGTAAGGATTCCAAAACCAAAAACCCCGTCAAAAACCAAGGTCTCGAAACTCTACGCTAGGATCAAGAATATGGAACGGCAGAGAACTTCAATGCCAAAATATCATGGCAGTTTCAAGCCGAGGCCCAAATATGAGAAGAAGCTCTTCAGGCCGGACGAGAAACCCCAATAGGCAGAGAAAGAAATCTTATCTATACCACCATCCTAATCTATTGCGGAAAAAGGGCGGTCGTCGTCTAGACTGGTTTAGGACACAAAAGCCTTCAAAGGCAAGTGTAAGCCTTCCAAGCTTGCGATCCCGGGTTCAAATCCCGGCGACCGCACCAAATTTTGGGTTCAAAACCGCAAGTCATTGGCATCCCCTTGGATTCGCTAAAAAGCATCGCCAACCTGAACGAAAAGGGTACACTCTGGATGTTTCGTAGCCTCTACGTGAGCGTATCACGGATCAATCTGGAGCTCATGAAGGCGTATCCTTCCATTAGTGGATTCTGGTGAGCAGGAAGGTTCTCGCAAAGGGGCGGAATAATGGCGTTGCCAGTGCCAACTGAAGTCTGGCGCATCTTGCCTTGAACTTATTCTGCAGTTGTTTTGTAATTTATGATTGAGAATATGTCGTACTTTGTTCCCAAGTATTCTCTTCCATGCAGATATTCAAGCTCTATCAAAAAGCCCATGCCCACAATTTCTCCGCCAAGCTTTTCAACCAATTCCGCGTTGGCCTTAATCGTTCCTCCTGTCGCCAGCAAATCGTCGACAAGCAACACTTTCTGGCCGGGTTCAACGGAGTCTTCGTGAATCTCTATCGTGTCTGATTCGTATTCCTTGTTGTACGTTAGGTTTACTGCCTTCGAGGGGAGTTTGCCCTTCTTTCTGATGGGAACGAAGCCAACACCGAGCTCGTAGGCCACTGCCCCTCCTATTATGAAGCCTCTAGCCTCATTCGAAACTACCAAGTCTATTTTCTTGGCTCTGAAGTGGTTCGCTATCTGATTAATGCATTCGCTGAAGGCATTCTTGTCTTTCAGAAGGGGCGTTATGTCCCAGAAAACGACGCCCTTGAACTCTGGTATTCTCCTTATTTTCGACTTGAGATTCAAGCTTGGCACCTCGCCCAATTGATAACGCATTTTCAAACTGATGCGCTTTTCAATGCGTCTTTGCATTCACACGTTCTTTCCTTCGGTATTCTCGCTGTTGTCTCCATGATGACGTTCTTGACTTTCTCGATGTTCTCTTTCATAGTTCTCGCAACTTCCCCAGCGCTTACGGGATGATCTTTCCACACGTCGTAGTCAGTCACAGTCGCTATCGAGGCATAGCATATCTCAGCTTCACGAGCCAAAACGCATTCTGGAACAAGCGTCATACCTACCACGTCGGCGCCCCAGCTCCTGAACATCTTGGACTCGGCCTTCGTTGAAAACCTCGGTCCTTCTACGCAAACGTAAGTTCCAATCTTATGATAACTGATATTCATTTCCTCAGCCACTTCTATCAGAATCTTTCTCAAATCAGGACACATGGGTTCAGCCACTGAAATGTGGCATACCCTCGGGCCCGTGTAGAAGGACTGTTCCCGCCTTGTCGTTCGATCTATGAACTGATCAACGAACACGATGTCACCAGGCTTGTACTCTTCCTTCAAAGACCCGACAGTTGACGGAGCCAGAATGCGTTGAACGCCCAGTTCTTTCAACGCGTGTATGTTGGCTCTTGAATTGACGTCCGTGGGCCTTATCGTGTGCTTCTTTCCATGTCGCGGCAGAAACGCTACCCTTCTGTCATTCAGTTCTCCAACTACAACCGCGTCAGAAGGTGGTCCATATGGTGTGTCAAGCTTCGTATCCCTGCCGTTCTTAACGAGATGCGGATCGTAGAAGCCTGTTCCTCCGATGATTCCTATTTCTGCTTGCATGCACATCTACTAAAATATCGTGAATTTATAAGGTTTCATAGAAAACGACTGTAAATTAATTCCCATCAAACTTACCATAAAACCTAACTAGCACCTACAACAAATATATGATTAAGGTAGGTCAAAGGAGGTTTTCAGCAGTGGTAAGTAGAGGCAGTCGAGACCATAAACCCGATGTTAGGGACTATATCGGAATTGACGGACTGAATGAAACTTTAGTGGGGAGAATTGCAGATTATCTGACAACACTCCATAGTTTGGGTGAAGGAACAAAAGAAGTGTACCTAATCAGGTTGAGAATGCTCGGTATATGGCTCGACAAGAATGGTTATAGATGCTTTGAAGATGCAGATAAACCCCTAATAGATGTATTCCTTTCAAGTATGAAGAATCATGGCACCATAAACAGCTACATCACTACACTGAAACCTTTCTATCGGGACATCCTGACTCTTGTAGACAACTTCATTTCAACCTCCTTAAACCAAAATCTCTTCGGGTTCAGGCTCTAACGAAAAAATCAGCGTTCTAATGCCTTACCCATATATTAAATCAATTGATTATCGATAAATGCCTTTGGGCGTTTTTCATGGGAATTTCTTGAACCGTCGATTCTTTCTTGAAACCACAATCTTCGAAGAACTTTTGTTTTGAATCTTACTTCATACTGCTTAAGCAGATGAAACTAAAAACAAGAAGGTTTTCATGCCCAGTAAAGTTGTATGTGGTTGAAGTAAAAACTAAATCCTTCAAGCTCCCATGAAAGAAGAAGAAAAGATAGGCTCTTTCTATCTGGAAATCAAGTAGTTGGGTAAAATCTGGTTTAAGTGCTGACTGCCTAATATGTGGCTCTTGCGTTATAGAATGCTAACCATATGCAAACCGCAACGTTTTTATGTAACTTGAGCTGAATAGATATTCAACTGTTGCCAATCAGTTTATGATGGGGATGACTAATAACGTCTGAAGAGTCCAAGAAAGAGCGTAGACCTTTCCCAAAACATTCTCTCGAAGAAGCACTCCGAGTCGTGCAAGCTATCCACGAAAAGAACAACGATAAACCTATGAAACCCATGTTCATTGCGGAAGCTATCGGACGAAAACCAGAAAGCAGTGAATTTAGAATGCTGTTGAGCTCATCAAACAGGTACGGATTGATTAAAGGCTCCTATGCTTCTGAAGTCATAGAACTGACCTCACTGGGGACCTCTATCGTTAAGCCTGTTAGCCCTGAAAAAAAGGTTCTTGACCTACAGGATTCTGCTCAAAAACCAGATGTTTTCAAGAGAGTATATGAATACTATCGAGATGGAAAGTTCCCGATAGCAGATGAATTCTTCAAGAACAAGCTGGAGATGGAATTTGGAGTCCCAAAAGAGTTCGTTGATGAGTGTATCCAACTTTTGAACGACAATGGCAGGTTTGTTGGGATAATCCGCGATGTTGCAGGGGCTCCGCGTGTCGTATTCGAATCTGCCCCTCCTGTTTCGCCTGAAACACCCACTGTGCCTTCAGCGACCGAAGTCCCGCCTACCTCTTCACCAGTCAAACCTCCTGAACCCGCCGCAAGACCAATATTCATAGCGCATGGGAAAGACAGAACTCCTGTGGAGCAACTCAAGAATATCCTTAGCAGATTCAATATTCCTTCCCTAGTAGCTGAAGAAGAAGCCCACATGGGTAGACTCATCTCAACAAAAGTGAAGGAAACGATGCAGAAGTGTGGTTCAGCAATATTCATCTTTACCCCTGATGAGGAAATACAGGACTCGGCTGGAAACAAAATATGTAGACCCAGCGACAACGTTGTTTATGAACTGGGCGCTGCAACTTACCTCTACGGGAATAAAATAGTCATTCTTAAAGAGAAAAGCGTGACTCTCGCCAGTGATTTCAGTGACTTCGGATATATCCCGTTTGAAAGTGGCAAAGTAGATGCTAAGGCTACTGAATTAATCCTGGAGCTTGTTAAGTTGGGATTTCTAAAACTAACGACTTCAGGATAACAAAAGGGTACTCAGTCGGTAGAGTGATGGAGACCATGAACAGTTTGCATGCAAGCAGGTCAATGTCGGTGGTAACCAACCTGCGCATGTAAATCTAATCTCTCCATCACGCCGACAACTAGCCTTATGCTTATGCGTTCCGTCTAGTAAACCTTTCTAGCTAACGCGCGCGCAAGCAACTTACTTTTTCTCTCTATGCCATTCTACGTTGCCCCATCTTTCTATCTTAATGCATCCATCTCTTTTGTCAACGGCTATCTTGTTTCCTTCCTCATCTTCAATGTTTAACCTAGACTTGAAAAGCTCCAACTTCAGCGTGTACTTTTTGTCGCCTTCAACTATCTCCACTTTCCAAGTTCCCCTTCCAGGAACTCCCCTAGTCATATTTCCACCAAGTCCTCTTGTGGTCTATCCTCATATAAGGTTTTAAGGCTGACCCTCCAACAGCAATTCATGTCGAGCACGCATCCTCTTGACAAACATCAGCGTACGTCTACCAATATAGGATAGTTTACTTTGCAACTGTACTAACCCCGGTTGGAGCCCGAAATGAAACGAAAAATCGACCCCATGAGCGCTACTCCACAGGAGTATCTGCAGCATCTTAGGTCAATTTGGACAACCCATCCTCATCCAGACCATTTCGAGGGCGAGGATTCGATTATCCTCGCAATAGAGAGGAAATTCCCAGACTTATTCAAAAATGCACTTCCTGAATCAAAAGCAGACACTATGCAAAAAACGATTGATGACCTGTACGCGAATTTATCTGAGCCCCTAAGGAAACGACGTGCGAAATTGCCATCAGAAGGTGTTGCCGTAGGAGAATTGCAGACTCTTGACGTAAATTCATGCTGTGTGCGTGTCCCAGCGGGAGGATACGTCATACTCGTCAACACAGGACTCATGATGTTACTTTACCAGCTAACAAAGATTTTTGCTTCAAGAATAGTTGTCGAAGTCGATGGAGAAACTAAAATAATCGTCTCGGATACAGCAGAATTACTAGAAATTGCGAAATACACAGTTCAAACGATAGCCACTTTTCTAAGGTATAATGTCCCTGTAGCTCCACTAATTCCTATAACCCATATTCACGCAGCGCAAGTGAGTTTCGTCGCTGGAATACTCCATTTTGCTGAGCTTTTTGTGCTTGCCCACGAGTTCGGGCATATCACCGAAGGTCATTTTTCGACTACTAAGGTCATGAACACAAGAACCAAAGAAGAGGACATTAGCCTGCTTAGTTCAAGCTGGAACCAAGAGTATGAAGCCGACCGTTGTGGTCTTGAGCTAGTGTTAGACACAGTTGATGAGAAAAATGAACGTTCGCTTGTAAGAGCTTCGTCATACATGGGACCAGATTTGTTATTCACTTTCCTCGACATGATTGAGAAAATTGGAAACGTCAAGCTTACTACTCATCCTCCAGCAAAACTAAGGCGCGAAAATCTTAGAAGTGTAATGCCTCCAAAGGAGCCTGGAGTGCTTCTTGGAAGACGCTTTGAGGGATTAGCAGAATTGGTATGGAAAGCCCTATCTGAGAAATAGTAGGCTGCCAGATATTTCGAGCTAGATGGACACCAAAGATTGGAAAGACCTTTTTGCTAATCTGCAAGCGAGTGGGGAAAAAGAGGGAAAAGAAATAGTAAAAATTTCCACCTGAAAATTAGGATTTTCATCCCAACTTTCGACTAAATCCAAGAAAATAAAATAACAGGGGATTTCATATCAATTTATAAGAATAGCGGGTTGGGAACGTGGCCTAGAGAGGCTATGGCCATTATTGTGAAAGGAACCATAATGCTCAGCACAAAGCCGCTTGAAAACGCCGTAATCAGCATGTCAGAGCCACAGTAACGCACGATTATGGGCAGTGTTGTATCCATGGCTGTCGCGCCGCCTGATGCAGTTGGAGCATATTTGTCAACCTTAACCATCAGAGAAACGGTGAGTATCGTCAACAGTTCTCTCAGGAAGTTTGCGGCAAAGCCCAGAGCTCCCCACTTTGCTCCGAAAATTTGGCTTATGAGTGGGCCTGTCAACGTGTACCATCCATACCCTGCAGTTACTGCTGTCGTCGCGACCACGTTGATTCCAAGGATTAGCGCGCTGACCAAACCGCTCAGAATAGTGCCTAAGGCAATTGCCAAGGGAACAATCAATATTCTGGGTCCGGTCCGTCTTATCTTGGAGATGGAGTTCTTGTCCATTGCAAAAGCTACTCCCATAACAAACAGTAACAGCATGAGTGAGGCATTTAATAGATAATCAGAAACCCAGACACTGTTGACGACGGTCGCCCAGTTTGCGTCGAGATACCCTGCAATACCTCCAAGCATTAGGGCAGCTAATATGTACTTTATCATTCCAAACCCGCCGTTCTCTTAATTGCCTTGACCAGAACCACACTGAACATTATGGCAAGTGAAGCAATGACGACAGCGCTCAAGCCAACATCGGGTAACGAATTCAACAGTTCACTGTTTGAACCTATTCCAAAACCAAGCGAAAATATCAACACAAGAATTATTCCAAACGTGGCTTTGCCAAGATTGACTTTCCTCTTCTCACGCAAAAAGTAGCCAAGAAACATCCCGGCCACCAATGGAACGACAAGCAGTGCAAAGTTCATTGTTTCGCCCAGCTCTCATTCCCGTTCTTTCTGTCTGAAATGCTTCTTGAAGACCTCACGGATGTCTTCTGGTTTTTCAAGCACAAACACGTTTTCCATGCGAGATAGCTTTCTTGCGTTTTCTGTATCTTCTTTTCTTACTCTCAGCTTGAGATCCTTCCCATTAGGGAGTCTTGTGACCACAGTTCCTTCCTTGTAATCGCTGGGCATGATGTAGACGGGAACAAAGGCTTTCAAAGCCATGATTGCTGAGTTGCAGAGTAGCGTGTCGGTTATTCCTACTGCGATTTTTGCCACCGTGTTTGACGTTGCCGGCGCAATCAGTAAGAACTCATATTTTCCCAGTTCGAGGTCACCGGCAAGAAATGGCGAGTTAGAGTTGAGTTCGACCCAGGCTTTTTCAAAACTCTGTTTCAAATGCTCGTGAAGCTTGTACCATTTGACGACCTGTTCTCCCGCCTTCGAAAGGTAAACCCTCACATCAACCTCATTTTGATACTGTTTCTTAATCTCTTTCATGGCTTCGATTGTTTCGGGCAATCTGTCTCCGCTGCCCGTGATTCCCCACGCGACTTTCCTCTTCTTCTTACTTCTTGCTGGGTCTCCCGTCATAATCACACCAATTTAGGCTCTTTTCTTGATATCATTCTGTTTCACAAGGTCACCGAATCTCTTCACAGTCTTTTTAAGAGTCTTGAATCCTTCTTCATCCTGTTTAACATCCTTCAGGGTGTCCTTGGACCAGAAAGTGGCCCCCAAGTTTGCCCCAAATGGACCACCGCTGACGGGTATGACGCCGTTCAAAACGTAAAAAGTCATGATTTGCTGGATTGCCAATTCCTGGCCTCCAGCTCTGTCTCCGCCGACTGCGATGGCCATACCAACCTTATACCTCAACACGTTCTTGTCGCCGGCAAACAAGGCCCTGCACCTATCCATAACAGTCTTCGCCTGGGCACTTATTCCGCCGTTGTAAACTGGCGCAGCAATCGCCAGCCCATCAGCCTTTCTGAGCAATGGATAAAGCGCGTACATGTCATCTTTCAGCTTGCACTCCTTATTTCTCAAACAGTAATCACAGTGCTGGCAGAACCCAATGTTCTTGCCTCTGACGGTGAAGAATTCTGTTTCAAAACCCATCTTTCCAAGTAAGTTCAAGGCTTCTCTCAAGACGTGCTCAGTCGCCTGTTTTCTCGGACTCCCGCAAATACCAAGTATCATGATAATCCATTACAGTCTTATGACCCTCAAAATCAATAAGGTTTACTGAAAATTCAAGGAAAACAGGGAGAAATAGGAGCCTAAAAAAGGCGTAACTTGCTCTCGTTCTATGCGTCTTCGAAGAATTCTTCAGGTCTCGGCGGCGTCGGTGATAGACCTCTGCGTTCGCGTATTTGCTTTATTATTTCATCTTTCATTTGTTCTGGAACCGGAGCCCAGCGGCTGAATTGCGTAGCCCAGAATGCTCTTCCCTCCGTTGAGGATCGCAGTTCTTCAGCTAGTCCGAACGATTCGGAGACTGGCATTTCTGCTTTGACGATTATCATGTCTTCCTCGTTGGTCATGTCTAATATTTTGCCTCGGCGCTTCTGAACTATGGCTATGACGCTGCTCACAAACTGGTTGGGAACCTTGCAATCGAAACTTATCAGCGGCTCCAGAAGCCTCGGGTCGCTGAGGAGAAAAGCGCACCATATCGGACGCCAAGTCATGGGCAATATCTGCGCTGGACCGCGGTGCACCGGGTCTTCATGAACCGTCACATCTTCCAGGTTTATCTTTAAGCCGTACGCAGGTTCCTTCGCCAAAACCGACGTGAACACTGCTTCTCTGAAACCCGATTTTATGTGGTCCATTATTTCTTCAACGTACTGTCTTCCCTTGATTCTGTTGACAAGAAGATTGTTGCCTTCAATAGCCACAACGTTGCGTGCGTCATCCGTCGGCCAGCCGAACCCTTTAAGAATCTTCTGCCTCTCTTCGCGTGTCTGCATTTCACTGATTTTTCCAAGCTTGATTGCTTCAACCACGTCGTCCGGCAACTTCTCCATCGTTATCCAAAGCTTGTTGTGCTTGTTAGGGCTCTTGCCCATTATCGCCGGACCCTTATAGTCATGGCTGATAGTCTCGCGGTAGATTACGATTGGCTTGCTAATTTTCACTTTCAGGTTGGCTTCCTGCATGCGATAAGCCGTTATTTCCAAGTGAAGCTCACCCATGCCACTGAGCAGATATTCTCCGCTTTCCTTGTTTATCAGGAAGTGCAGGTTAGGGTCTTCAGTCGTCAATTTGTGCACAACCTTGTCAAAAAGTGGCAAGTCTTTGACATCGGCAGGTTCAACAGCCACCGTTACCACAGGGTCTGAAACGTACTTCAACCCTTCAAACGCCTGCGTCTCCACACCATCCTCTGCAACGGTCTCGCCCACGTGGATCGAAGGCAGACCTGAGAGGGCAGCGATGTTGCCGGCGGGAACTTTGTCGATTATCACCCGGTCAGCGGCCATGCTCATGTAAACCTGTTGAATCGTGCCCTTCTGTCTGCTGGTTATGAGTTGAACGAGCTTTCCCTTTTCCACAGTGCCGCTGAAAACACGTCCGATGGCCACAACTCCACTGTGAGGGTCAACCTCAATCGTTGACACGCACATCAGAAGCGGACCCTTGGGGTTAACCTTGGCCATCCCCTTGCCCACAACGCCGTTGGCGTCGCCAGGCCAAATCTGACTCTGCCTGTAAGGCTGAGCCTCTATCGGGTTTGGCAAGTGCTCAATGAACATGTCCAGGATAGGGTCCTGCACTGGAGCCTTTTTGCTCAGGGCGTCAACCTTTATGTTAACCTCCTCGTGCTCTCCGGTGTAGGCGTTGATGATTTCTGCGAATGTCACGCCTTTCGCCTTCATGTGTGGCAGGTTTAAACCCCACTTGTGGAGGGCTGAACCGAAGGCGACGGCGCCGTCTTCAACTTTGACCTGCCAGTCCTTTTTGTGCTCAGGCGGCGCATACTTTTCGATGAGAGTGTTGACTTTCGTGATGATTTTTGCGAATTTCTTCTGAATGTCGTCAGGCGTCAGTTTTATTTCTTTTATGAGCCTGTCAACCTTGTTTATGAAAAGAATGGGTTTAACCCTTTCGCGCAGGGCTTGCATCAGGACCGTTTCCGTCTGAGTCATAGGGCCCTCAACTGCGTCAACAACGACAAGGGCGCCGTCTACTGCCCGGAGGCTTCTTGTGACTGCACCGCTGAAGTCAATGTGTCCAGGAGTGTCGATGAGGTTTATCAGATAATCCTTTCCTTGGAAATTGTGAGCTAAGCTAATGTTGGAGGCAAAAACGGTCATCTGTCTCTTCTGTTCAAGTTCCCAAGAGTCGAGTGCAAGCTGTTGTCCCGCCCTCTGTTCACTGATTATTCCAGCCGCGGACAAGAGGCTGTCTGAAAGCGTCGTCTTACCGTGATCAACGTGAGCAATAATGCTAGTGTTTCTAATCATTTCAGGATAATTCATCAGCTTCTGAATTTCTTCAACTTGCCTGTAGCGTACCATAATCAAACCTTCCCTGCGGTAGCGAAAAACTCATGAATATCTGTAAAGGAGTTGCCTTTGACATTTCGAACATTCTAGGTTTCCACTGCCTAAAGATGAGCTACATGGATGTAAAAAAAGCGACCTATTAACTTTGTGCCATTCATTTCATCAATGCCGTTGGAAACAGATTTGCTTGTACTACTAGGTTCTTTCCTTCATCAACGCCACAAACTTGTCTTCAATTTCCCTATCTATGTAAAAACCTTTCCTGCCCAGTCTTCTGACTCCAAGAGACATTAGAACATCGTTAAGAGGGATAGTCTTGGCTGCCTCGCGCAAATCCTTGAACCTCACGAAAGACACTCTCTGCGAATCCTTGACGAAATCATCGTATTTCTCCTTTGAACTCAACACCGACTCATCGCCATGCTCCTTCCACAGTCTGTCAGCGTCCCCAACTTTTCGCTCGATGAAGTCGGCGTACCCGGCAATTTCACCCACTGGCTTGGTTACATAGAATAGAAGCGTCGAAGTATCCTTGGGCGGGGCTATTCCTCTGAGCACGAATGAATGAGTCTTTCTTCCATCATTATTGCGACGGCAAAATTCATTCCACCATCTTTTTTGAACCATCATTACAAAAGCCTGTTTTCCACTCATCCCTACCACCCGCGCAACAACCAACATAAACCACTTCAACATTTAAGACTTCTCAAAACAAAACAGTCCACGATTGTCCGAATAGCTTAAATCCAAGAGCAGGTCACCGCGCGCGCTCTTTCTCATTTTAAAGCACTACGCCACGTCTCACTCAAAGGAAACTGTTTCTAGGATGTTCTCTGCACGATTTTCAAATACCAGCGCGCGCGAAAACAGAGGATAGAGGCACAGCCAAAAGAGACCAAATTCCGTCCCTCTTGAAATGATGCGTGCGCTCCTAGATGGTTGCGTCGTTCCTTCTTCTTCGTTCCAGACCCCTTTACCTACTGTCCTGTCAGAATTGGTTGTTTGTCAAAGGCGATTTCGCAAGTGGAGACTTTTCGTCTTTGACCAGTGCGGGCAACGATGGAGCTTGCGGTGCTCTTGACACCTTTGATCTTCATCACCCTGTTCTTGAGAATGTCCCTCAATTCCTCAATGTCAGACGCTGAAAACACGGTGACAATGTCAAACTCGCCCGTTACCTCGTATAGCTCCTCGATATTGTCAAGTTTAGACAGTGCCGCTACTACGTTATCCATTTCTGGTGACTCCACGAAGATGTCGACGAACGCAAGTAGACGGGGCACGTATAATCATCTTTCCCAAAGGCACACGCCCGTGTCCCTTTAAACCTTTCGGTAAACAGGACTAGTGGCACGCTGATTTATCGGTGGAGATGAAATCTGCATCTGTTGGAAAAAGATGTTGCCAAAGAGCTCTATGGCTTGAAGGCGGGTTTCTGGTTCAAGGGAAGCCGTTGTAGATAGAAGGATATGCTCTTATCAGCGCCAGATTGATTCGTAGCACGTTTACGTATGGGCTGCCAAAGATCCAAAGCGTCCCTTCCTGATTCTGGTTCACCATGTTTGTTAACGAATCGGCAGCAATCCCGGTTGCATTGTTTATTCGGGGTATCTGCGAGTATGCTTGCTGAAGGGTAATGTCAGGATCCACGCCAGACGCGGACTGTGACTGGTCTCTTGTCTGGAAGAAAATGGGCAAGGTAAAGTTTTGAGCTATAAGATTTGATCCGACAGCTTGCCCGTTGAGCTTGACTAGTTCGCCGTTCGCTTGGTAGGGAAAGAAAACCTGGCCTAAGCCCGTGATTAATAGTGGGAAAAAAAGTCCGCAAATCAACAGCGAAACCAGTGCTAATCCTATAATAGGTTTGAGGTTCTTTAGGTTCCATTTTTCTTTTTGTTCAGTTGTCATAGTCCTTCTTTCCTAAATATGAAATACTCCAACAAGGAACAGATCTATCAATTTAATTCCTACGAATGGTACAATGACGCCGCCTACACCATAAACTAAGGTGTTCTTAAGAAAAAGCGTCATGGTGCTGGTAGGTTTAAAAGCGATTCCGCGCATGGCCAGAGGAATCAAAAGCGGTATGATAATAGCGTTGAATATTAAAGCTGACAAGACTGCACTTTTCAAGCCAAGGTGGAGAATGTTCAAAGCTTGCAGTTGGGGTATGGCAGCGCCGAACAGAACAGGCATGATAGCGAAGTATTTGGCGACGTCATTGGCAATGCTGAAAGCAGTAACCGCGCCTCGAGTCATGAGCAACTGTTTGCCAAGCATGACGACATCGATTATTTTTGCGGGATTTGATTCAAGGTCAACCATGTTCGCCGCTTCCTTAGCAGCCTCAGTGCCTGAATTCATCGCCAGACCAACATCAGCAACAGAAAGTGCTGGAGCATCATTAGTTCCATCGCCTATCATTGCGACAATTCTGCTTTCAGCTTGCTCCTTCTTGGCGATGTTGAACTTGTCCTCGGGCTTGGCCTGCGCTACATATTCTCCGATTCCAACCTCTGATGCAATACTTTTTGCTGTGAGTGGTTGGTCTCCAGTTATCATGACTGGGCGTATTCCCATGACCTTAAGAGCCTGAATTTTTTCTTTTATGCCTTCTTTGAGGACGTCTTTCAGCCTGATTATTCCGATAGCTTCGCGGTTTCTTGTGATTGCTATAGGTGTCTCGCCCTCTGCAGATATTCCTTCAACGATGAGGTCATAGTTTGGAGGAACAGAAGTTACAGTTTTTTTGATGGCTTCTGGAGCGCCTTTGACGATTTCAATTTCAGTTTCGATTCTTGCGGCAACTCCTTGTTCGGATACTGTTGAGGATTTTCTTCTGATTCTCAGTCGGCCTCGTCCTGATTTGTCACCTTTAGGAAGCGTTAAGCCCATGTGAGTTATTTTCACTCCGCTCATGCGGGTGCTGGCTGAGAACGGGTAAGTTTCTGAAAGTGCAAGAGAGTTCAGCTCTTTTGGCACGAAACCTTTCTCGTATGCTAGGCCTAGTATGCTGCGTCCTTCAGGGGTATCGTCGTTCCATGAGGATAGAAACGCTGCTTCCCCTACGTCTTCTTCTGAACTACCCTCAAACGGTACAAACTCTATTGCCTGTCTGTTGCCAACAGTGATGGTACCCGTTTTGTCCAGAAGAACAACATCTGCGTCACCTGCGGTTTCTATGGCTTTGCCTGACTTGGCAATTATCTTGTGTTTATACAATCTGGACATTCCTGAAAGCCCAATTGCAGGCAACAGGGCACCTATGGTTGTGGGAAGAAGGCAAACGTAGAGCGCGATAAGCACGGAGAGATCAGCGCCCAGACCCAGCGTGACCGACATGCCTAGCAAAGCAACTATAATGATAGTGAAAATGGCGGTTAACCCAATCAACACCATAGTTATTGCAACTTCGTTAGGCGTCTTTGGTCTCTTAGAAGATTCAACCATCTTTATCATTTGGTCAATGAAGGTCTCTCCAGGGTTCGTCGTAACCTTCGCCGTTAAAGTATCGCTTACCACTCGCGATCCACCGATAAGCGAGTCCCCAGGCGCCTTCCGAACTGGGGCTGATTCACCCGTGAAAAGCGACTCGTCAACCATGGCAATTCCCTCAAGTACATGAGCGTCCAAGGGAACAATGTCGCCTTTTTCAATCAGGATACGGTCGTCTTTTCTGAGTTCAGTTGATTTTACTGCTACTATCTTCCTTGCCCATTCTTCCGTTACAATTTTTTTGCTGGACACCTCGGTTTCCAATTTCCGTAAGGCGCCAGCTGTGCTTTTTGCCTGTTGCTCGGCAAGAGCGTCGGAGAGTGTGCTGAACCAAACTGTAATGAGGAGAATTGCGGCAACTTCAACGTAGAAGATTCGTAGGTTGGAACTGGCTACCGGCCCGAAAGCCTGTGGAACTATAGCCATTGCTACAACAATGAAGAACGTGATTTCAACGATCAGCATCACTAGATTTTTGAGCAGTGATTTGGGGCTTAAACGAACCACTGAATCGACTAGCACTTTTCTAGAGAAAGCTGACCTCAATCCTTTGGGGGTTGATTCGTTACTTTTTGTTGGTGCCAAAGTTTTCTTGTCATCAGAAGCCATTCTGTAACCCCCTGAAGAATGATGAAATTGGTCCAAGTGCCAAGAACGGGAAGAACGTCAATACTACGAGTATGATGATGCTGCCGACTAGAACTATTGTGAATATTGGGCTATCGGTTTTGAGACCTGTGGTGCCGCCTCGTTTTCGCCCGATCATGGAGGCTGAAAGTCCAAGCAAGATTGCAATTGGAGCGTAGCGTCCTATGAACATGACGATACCGGTGGCTATGTTAAAGAATGGGGTGTTTGCTGAGGCGCCTAGGAAATCGGAACCGTTGTTCGCCGCCGCTGATGTGAATTCGTATAGGATTTGCGTGTAACCCACGGAGTTTCCACCGACCCCAATGGCTGCCGCTGCGCCCGAAGTGTAAGCGATTACTGTGGGTATTAGGATTATGATGGGGTGGATTAGGAAAGCCACCATGACAAGCTTTACGTCACGGCCAGTGATCTTGATTCCCAAATATTCAGGAGTCCTTCCAGACATTAGCCCAACGATGAAGACAGTGATTATTATGAACATTACCATGTACATCAATCCGACTCCTTTTCCGCCTGGAATCGACTGGATGAACATTCCAATAAAGCCAGAAGTTATAACCAGAGGATGCATGCCTGAGAGCGCAGAGTTAACGGAGCCAGTTGTGGCAACGGTCGTAATTACGGTATAGAAATTGGACATGAAGCCTCCGAACCTCGTTTCTATGCCTGCGGCGACCAGAGGGATATTTGGGGCAAAAGCTATGACGAGGTTAATTGCGACAAGAATGTAAGCGCCCCACAATAGGGGTCGAGCCTCCTTCTTTTTACCCAGTAATTCTCCGAATACGAAGATGATTGCTGTGGGAAGAAGAAGCATCAAGGCTATCATAAATATGTTCGAGTAAGGCGACGGGTTCATGAATGGGTAAGCGGCGTTGGCGCCGTAGAATCCTCCGCCGTTCGTGCCCAATTGCATTATTGAATCGAGAGAAGCAACTGGCCCGACGAGGATTGATTGTGTTGTACCTTGCAACGTTGTTACTGCGGTGGAAGCGTTAAGAGTCTGTGGGACACCCATAACCACGAAGACAACCGAGGCTATGAGGCACAGTGGCAACAGTATTCTGGTTATGGTTCTGACGAAGTCTACGTGGAAATTTCCCACGTTTTTGGAGCCGACAATGAATCCCCGTATGAATGCTATACCCATGCATATTCCGGTTGCTGCTGAGATCCATTGTAGGAATTGGACGGCGGTCATCTGGCTAAATATGGATAGTGTTGCCTGTCCGTTGTAGTGTTGAAGGTTAGTGTTTGTTGCAAACGAGATTACGGTGGTGAAGGCTAAGTCCCAACTTAGACCTGGGAAGCCTAGAGGGTTAAGCGGCAATTTATCTTGAAAGACCAGTATTAGAAAAGCGATAACCATCTGGGCAACGTTAAGCAGTAAGCCAGCAAGAAAGTACTGTTTCCAACCCATCTGATGCTCTGGATCTATGCTACATATTTTGTAAATAAAATTCTCAATAGGATTTAGGACTTTGTCTAGACGGGTTGGTGCCCGTTTATAAACACGGACAAGGTAGGGTGCTATGAGTTTCGCTATAAGTATGGTTGTTCCAAGTATGAGGACGACTGATATGGCTTGAATTGCATCGATCATCTATTCCGCGACTCCAAAAGACGGCAAGTTGACTCACTATGGCTCCTTTCCGCTCCTTCCTATTTTAACGGTGAAACTCACGCTTTTCTGTTGGCATTTGGGTCCCTTGTAAGATTCCAAGATTATAGCGGTTATTGTGCTCTTATACCTTTAAACCTTATTATTTTCTTCTGTAGAACATCTCTGAAGTCTTCGAGGCAAGATGCCGAAATCAGAGTGCGGAACTCTGCCCGTTATTCCGTATCCAAGAAGCCAAAGTAAAGGCGTCAGGGGCATTCTGAAAGTCGATCGGAAGTTTAGGAGTCCTGGTCCTCAAGAACTCAAAACAGCTTACAAGAAACGGGTAGTAATAGAGCGAGTTTTCAGCAGACTCAAAAACTTGTCAAGTCTTACGCAGCATAATCTCAGAGGATTAGCCAAGGTAACGTTTCATTCTCAGCTCTGCGTCATTGCGATGCTTCTGACAGCTCAAGCAGCTGTCAACACGCACAAATTAAGCAAATCCAGAAGCATCAGATATTTCGCGAACTAATTTCGGAACAGCATGCGCGGCGCGCTCATCGGTTGGCGTCGGTTAAGGGATATCGGGTCATGGCATCGATTATTTCTTCACTGAAGGTTTTTTTGCTAAGGTGCCTAGCAAAATCGGAAGTGGCTATTATACCGACCAACACGTCTTTCTTCGTAACGGGAAGCCGCCTTATTTTGTACTTGACCATTTTCCTCGCAGCATCTCTGATTGAGGCTTCCTCCTCGATTGTTATAAGCGGATCAGACATTACCTCAGAGACTTTAGTATCAAGCGGTTTTTTCTGTGCCATTACCCTTCTAACTAAGTCTCTTTCAGTAACTATTCCCTTTGTGACATTGCCGTCCATTACTACGAGATCACCTACATCTTGTTGGTGCATTAGCTTTGCAGCCTCAAGCACGGTCCCCTGAACATCAATTGTGATGACATTCGTGGTCATAAAATCTCTTACAGTTGGCATCATTTTACAAGGACTATAAACTATCGTATAAAAGTTTTGGGACATCACAATTCTGGATCGGGGTTCAAGAATGCTAGTGCGCGCGCCAGCCTGTTGCTAAATCGATTTCTTTCTGTCAATTTCCGTTATCTTGCGAGCATGGTGATGCATCTAGCCTTTTCCAGCCTGTTCAGCCTTAACGCTACAAGCGCTGTGAGGAGCATTGCGATTATAGACAGCAGAGCATGTATGGTTATGCGTTCGAGGCCTCTGGCCCTGTGCCTTTCGAGGCAGAGCTGCTCCTTCAAACGAGAATTCATCCGTTCAATAGCTCCTCTCCGCGTCCAGCGCTCTTTTGCAAAGCCCTGAAGACTACAGGGCAGCTGATGAAGGCGCTTATCGCTGATTCGCGCGCGCGGCTCACGGAGTAGGAGCGGTGATTTCTTACCCAGCAAACCAGAGCAAGGGAGAGGCGAAGCTGCTGCGCGTGGACAAGTACTTCAGGACTCATGGTCCCGTTGTCGAGAAGCAAATCTACACACAGGACTTGAATGGCATCGATCAAATCTTGCAAAAGCTCTTTCGGCTATGGCCTGCCCCCTCCACCAAATACTTTAGCCTAGTCCTGCCTACTGGCGTGAACGGGCGCGAGGTCCTTTGTGTGTCTTAAGAATGATGGAGCTTACCGTGCTCTTAACACCTTTGATCTTCATAACCTTGTTCTTGAGAATGTCCCTGAACTCCTCAATGTCAGACGCTGAAAACAGAGTCACAATGTCAAACTCGCCCGTTACTTCGAACAGTTCTTCGAGATTTTCAAGCTTGGAAAGAGCTGCCACTACGTTGTCCATTTCTGCTGATTCTACGAAGATGTCTATGAAGGCGAGAAGTCTTGGCAAACTTTGTCATCTTCCAACCCAACGAGCGAACGGTTGATTTATACCTTTTGGTACTCGGCGCGCGCTTCAAGAGACACAAGGATAAACGCGCGCGCTCTGGAAGTCGGAAATCAGTCGTCACATGGCCGTCTGCTAGCGCGCGCTAGCCCAGCTAGAAGCCTTTCCGGGTCTGCCAAAGGAAATATCAAGGTCGACACGTTGAAAACTATTATTGCCCGTATGAGTATGAAGTTGAAGTTGTATCAAAAAGAGAGCGCGAACTAGGAAATCAGGGAGTGGTTCATAAGAAGACTGACGAAGTGAGCCTACATCAGTGATCCAACACCAAGTTTTTATGAACAGCATCGTAAACTATCATCAATGTCTGGCAAGAATTTCTTCGTAAATCGCTACCGAGAACTAGGCTGGAAATACGAAGACGTCACACCTAGACGTGCAGTGAGGATAAACACTATGAACGTAGACAAAACATCAGCCATCCTGCAGAGGCTGCAGTCTATTGGAATAGCGCTTGAAAAGGTTTCTTTCCTCGACCACGGCTACTGGGTTTGTGAAGCAAAATTCTCGGTCGGAGCGACGTCAGAATACCTCCTGGGCCTTTACTCAATTCAAGAGGCAGCGGCTCAAATACCAGTCACCCTGTTCACAGAACTAGAAAACAAAACCGTGTTGGATGCCTGTGCAGCTCCCGGAGGAAAAACCGTTCAACTGGCCGATTCAATGCGCAACACGGGCGCAATAGTCGCTTTAGACGTCAGAAGACAAAGGTTGACAGCGTTGACAAACCAACTAGAAAGATGCCGCGTCAAGAATACAGTGGTCTACTTCTTGGATTCAAGACAAGTCTCTCAATTGGGAGTGGGTTTTGACCGAATACTTCTCGACATGCCCTGTTCAGGGAATTTCGCGGCAGACAAAAACTGGTTTGATAGAAGAACTATCAAGGATGTGGAAAGAAATGCGGGGCTTCAAAGAGAGATACTCGCTAAAACAGTTAAGGTTCTGAAAGACGATGGTGAAATAGTGTATTCGACCTGTTCCTTGGAGCCTGAAGAAGACGAGTTAAACATTGACTGGGCCATAAGAAACCTTGACCTTCAAGTGGAAGGAATCAGCTGTCATGGACAGAGGGCTCTGACAGACGTTTTCGGGAAATGCTTGGATAGTTCAATAGAAAAGTGCAGACGAATCTGGCCAGGACACACGCAGGGGTTCTTTGTGTGTAAACTGAAACGGCGGAAGGCTGCATGATCAAGCCCTTAGACGATTTTGTAAGCCGCTTCGGAACACAGATTACCTTAGATGAAAATTTCATTGTGAAAAATCAGGGTCGATACTTCTTCCTAAGTGAGAATGTCAAGCGGTTGACGTCGAAAGGCTTCTACTATGCAGGAACCTACTTGGGAAGAGTCAAAGATGGAAAATTCTTTCCAAGCTTCAATCTGCTGAATATAGTTGCACAGAAAAAAGCAAGCAGAATAAATATTGGAAAAAAGGCTGAATGGCTATTCATCTGCGGAAGAGACCTGTTCGAACAAGGAATAACGAAAGTGACAGGTTCGACAAAGAAGGGTGACTACACATTGGTCCTAAACTCATATGGTGAGTGCCTAGGCTTCGGCAAGATACTGCGTAATCTGGACAGAAAAAGAAGAGGTCCAGCGGTAGATAACATTCTAGACATAGGCGACTTCCTCCGAAGAGAGAGGTAAGCAACTAGCTCGCGCTCTATAACGCCGTTTTGTCATTCAATTCTTGGGCTTAACGCCGGTGACTTTTACGCTTGCGACGGTGTTTGCGATTTTCTCGAGTTTTTCTGCGGGGATTTCTTTGGTTTTGGCGATTGCTTGTGCGGTTGGATCGTTTGCCATGTTCTCGACTGGGAAGTAGTTTTCTTCGATGATTTTGACCTCTTCAAAACCAGCCTCCTTTATCATTTGCAGGTATTTGTCCTTCATTTCAGCGCCTGAGAGGCATCCGATGTATGCCTGAACGTTTTTTCTTATGATTTCGGGAAGCTTCTTCAGCAGAACAATGTCTGAGACCATTAGTCTTCCGTTCGGCTTCAGAACTCTGAAGGCTTCTTCGAACACGCGTTTCTTGTTCGGTGAGAGGTTGATTACACAGTTTGAGATTACAACATCAACTTTTCCGTCTGCCACGGGCAGGTTCTCGATTTCTCCGAGCCTGAACTCAACGTTTTCGTAATTGCCTTTTCTGGCGTTTTCCCTGGCCTTGTCAATCATTTCAGCGGTCATGTCCACGCCGATGACCTTGCCACTCTTGCCGACTCTGTTAGCTGCCAGAAAACAGTCAAACCCTCCTCCCGAACCGAGATCTAGAACGGTTTGCCCTTTTTCCAAAGAAGCTAACGCAACGGGGTTGCCGCATCCTAGACCAAGGTTTGCGCCTGCTGGAACTGAGCCTATTTCTTCTTCGCTGTAGCCTACTCTTCTGCTGATCTCCTCGCTCGTGTCACAGGTATTGGAGCAGCAGGAAGCCAGAGAGCCCCCGGAGGTTTTCTCTTTTATAGCTATCTTTGCATAGCCGTCTCGAACTATTTTCTTCACTTTTTCTTCTTTCACACTACGCACCTCCTACATGATGAATTATACGCGCTATTTAACCCATCCTAAACGAAGCCTTCAAGGGACCAACCCTTCAAGTGCAACCACACTTATCGTCTTGCTCTACCCATTCCTTGACATCCTCTTCCGTCGAGCCGAAAGGGCACTCGTCTGAGTTGACCACATCCTTTCCGGTTAAGGTTGAGGCGAATTTGTCCATCTTGCCAAATGCACCCTTTCTGACAACTCTCCCTATCGCGATTGCCTCGAGGATTTCTTTCTTATCTACTCCAACTGACTCAGCCTGAGTGACAGCGGTTTTAAGACAAGGCAGGCAATTTGCCGTGACAGAAGCTCCGACCGCTATCAACAATTTGATTTTGTCTTCCATAACATTTCACCTCCGTGTTATTTTCTTACCAGCTTGCACTTTTTCCTCTACTTTCTTGTTTCTTGCTTGCACATTCCCTTTTTACCATGTCTTATCACATGCTTTTCCGAGAGAACCGTTTTCTCATGGATTTCTCGATTTGCTCAATCTGTAGATGCCACCAGCCACGAGAAGTATGCCGAAGGCCGCTAAGGCTATAGGCCAAGTGCTTACGCTCTGGTCTATTATTCCAACTTGCTTCAGTGTCAACAGGAAGCCCCACAGAAGTATTACAGATCCAATGGCTAGCTGGTTGATGGCGCCGCTTCTCAGTCTTTGCAGGTGTTCATTCTCAAGTTGGGTGTCACGGTGATCTTCTTTTGTTTCCATATCATATCTCTCCATTTATTCGTATCTACTACAGAAGAGTAGTAGAAAACTATTTAAGTATTCTCTGCCAACTACTTACTAGAAGTAGGAGGAACCAAATGTGAGCTTCAAGGAAACAGTCGCCAGAGACCGAATAGTTTCGCGGCTCAAAGAACTGGAATTGCCAACACATGAGGCGTTGACTTACCTCACGCTCTTGACGCATTCCAACATGACAGCGAGTACACTGTGTAAGGAAACGGGTATCCCTGACTCGAAAATTTACTACGCTCTGGACGGGCTCTCTACGAAAGGCATGCTCATAATTCAGAAAGGTAATCCAAACATCTACCTGCCCATGGCACCGAAGGACGCTGTTGCCAATCTGAAACAGCAACTAACCGAAAGGCTCAATGAGAAAATCAAAGAAGCGGACGTTTTGGTGGATATGCTGACGCCAGTATACGAGAGCGCCGCAAAGCCGGAGGAACTGGAAGTAGCTTACATCATCAGGGGACAAAAGAACATAATCAACAGAATGAAAACACTAGTTGCGGCGGCACGCAAAGAAATAACCATTTTCATTTCACACCCGGCAGTTCTAATTGGACTGAAGGAATCATTGATAGAAGCGAAAGAGAAACGCAGAGTCAAATTAAACATCGCCATGACACGGGAAATCTTTGAAAAAGAAGACTCTTCAAACCTGGGCAAAATACGCTTGTTAGGTTGCTCGCCCAACCAATCGGTTGAATCCCTTGGAATGATCATCACCGATATGCGTACACTCCTAACATTATCGGACTGGTTCGATGAGGTCGCCATGCTGACACAAGACCAAAATCTAATTCGAGTGTGCAGAGACTACTACGACAACCCTGCGTGTTGCACAAGCGTGTGCTAGCACAAGATAGAATGCCGCCCTCGATTTCAGTTCTATTTTTCTAGTTGTGTGACAAACTCTGAAATCAGTTCCTTAACTCTGTCTTCTATTCACATCCATAGGAATGATAAAAAAGGAATATTTAATTGCTGCTAGCTTTAGCGCACGTGCAAAGGGTTTCATAGAACTCGGTTTCTTGTTCAGCGCGTTCAGGTTCAATGCTCTGCAAACCATCAAGTTTTAAAGGATGCTTGTTTCAGTCTAATAGAAAGCCCGAGTTGAGCGGTAAAGAAGGTCAACCTGTTGGCAACACAACGAAACAAGCAATTATGGAAAAACGAGTATTTTCGGACCGTCGTAATGATTCTCCTCATAGTCGTGGTGGTCTTGGGCTTTTGGTATGGCCTGCGTTTGGGGTTAAACACGGATTATCCTGTGCTTGCTGTGGCTTCTGGAAGCATGAGCGTGCCTCAAGGCGTGCCTGATCCAGGCTGGGCAGGTCCCTTCTCGCGGACACTGCACACGGGTGATCTAATCATAGTGGAGGGGGTCAATCCGGAGGATGTCTACGCGGCCCCCTTCAACGAGACCGGGAGATCTGGCGACATTCTAGTATTTCGCGCTATCGGTAGTGACGAACTCATCGTTCACAGAGCGGTTGGCGAAACCGTCGAGAACGGACAAATCTATTTCATAACGCAGGGTGATAATAACTTTGGGCCAGGTCCTTATTCGCCGACTCCAGCGACGAATGTGATTGGAAAGGTTGTCATGCGGGTTCCTTGGCTCGGATACATCGCACTTGACATGCGCAATTCCATCGGAATAATTCTGATAGTGATTCTGATTATCGTGTTCATAGTAGTTGAATCTGTCATTTCAGAAGTGGAACACAGGAGAACCGAGAAGAATAAGAACGAACCCGTGGAAAGAGTTCCCGAAACTGGAACCGTAGCCTGACTGAAACGCCATTTGACACACGAGCAACTTCACTTTGCAAGACGCGAGCTAATAGATGATTCGTGTGCCAACTAAAATGGTGCATTAATCCTTGGGTATCTTTGTCTGCTGAGGTTTCCTCTGTATAAGCACAGGTTTTAGGATTATCCTTTGCTGTTGGCGCATCTCTCGCGCGCTCGTTTGTCGTCTTGCTTGCTCACTTGCAGTGTCATCATGTCCGGCTGGTTTCAGGTTTCTGCTTTTTGTGGTTCTTTGACGGCGACGAGTATCAAGAGCGCAGCTGCCACCTCAACTACGGCGAAGAGGTAGAAGGGTGTTGCGGGACTGATTGTTTGGAAGAAAAAGCCGCCTAATGGTGCGCCCACGGCTCCTCCGATGGCGCCACTTATGTCCCAAAAAGACGTGATTCTTCCTCTAATTTCTCGGGGGGCCAAGTCAGCCTGAAGAGCTTCATGCGCTGGTGCATAGTACATTCCCGCGATTGCCAACAGGATCATGGTAATAGCGGCCTGAATGAATAATCGAGAGAACGTGAACGCGACTACAAAGGGCGTGCAAGTCAATATTGAGATTATCATAATCTTCTTCTTGCCGTACTTGTCACTTGCCCATCCTCCAGGAATTTTCAAGAGTGTGATGAAAAGAATTTGTAGGCTGACGATGATTCCATACTGCAAAGCGCCAATACCTATGACTTGAGTTGCGTAGAGAATGTAGTAACTACTGATCAGTGCGTTGGCAAAGGCTACGAGTCCGTACGCGAGAAGCAGTGCGACTAGACTGTGCAAGGATTTTGCTGATAGTGCGCCACGGATACTCACCGTCGAGTTGCCAAAGACACTGGATTTCTGTCCGTTTCCTGGTCGTATTGTTTCCTTGAGGAAAAGCAGCAAGATTACGGCAGAGACCAATGTCGTTCCTGCAACGAACGCGCAGGCCAGTCTGAAGCCGCTCTGCAGGCCGTACGTGTCTATGAACAATCCTCCGATCAGAGGAGAGAATATCGCAGGAATGGAGGGAAAAACTTGAAGCATTGAAATTGCCGTAGTTCGTTTTTCGGGAGGAATCGAATCAGCCACTGTTGCATGATACGCTGGACTGGATATGGCTCCGAAAGCGCCCATCGCGGATGTTACGAAGAAGATTCTCCAGTCACGAATCAATGCGTATGAGGCGGGGAAAAGTATCGCGTAAAACGCTGCGATGACTATCAGTCTTCTTCTTCCGTAATGGTCTGCTACGTGGCCTCCTAGAAAGAGTATCAAGCACTGTATTATGATTGATATTGAAGACATGAACCCTAATCTTATAGGGTCTCCGCCGATGCTGACGAAATAAAGCGAAAGGAACGGACCGATTATTCCTGTTCCAAAACCATTCACCATGTTACTGCCGATGATTACCGCAATGTTACCGCGAAAAAACTTGGCCGATCGCGAATTTGGGCTGCTTTCTTCTGTTTTCCTCATGGCTTTCCGTCATCCACACATCGCAATTCGCCTTTTTCGAACAGGCTGGTCCTCGGTGGCTATACTCTGCTGTGTATTGTTTGTCCATTCCTTCTGCCGAGAAGATAAATCTTAGTCTGTTTATCGACATACAACAACCTTCTATTAGCGCGCGCGCTATTGGTGTTTCTGTTCTCAATCTGCCAGCGCACAATGAACTTCTATGCGAAATCGGACTGAGCGAACCGATGTTTTTGCTCTTCAGCGTATAACGTGCGCTAATGCCACTCACTTGATTCAGAAAATTATTCTTTCTGTTTCTAACGCATAGTGTTATTGGAGAAAGTATATTAGTTCTTCTGGTGAGATATTATTTGGGAAGCCTTGTGGAGAAGGAAGCAGGGAAGAAAGGCCACTCCTTTGGGTCCTCACTGGCTAGGTTTTTTCTCCATGGAATAGCCTTCTCTGTGCTACTAGCACTATCTACGATAGTATGGGCATTTGTTGCTGCTTCTCTGGTAATAATAGGCTTCACAGTCGGTCTAATGCTGGGCGTATTAATCGGTTTGATACTGGGTTTTATCCTGTTCTTATTCATAGCAGGTGGCTTGAACATCCTCCTAACTGAGTTCGTATGGAAAGTCTCAATAAGACAGAACTGGAAGGCTATTCTGGGCCACGGCCTCGTCCTGTTCGTCGTCCTTGTATTGATTGGAATACCATCCATCATCATAAACTTCCTAGTTCCAAGCTGGGTCACTATCATAGTGGTCTACATTGCCTACTGCTTCGTTGACGGATTCGTCGCCAAGAAAGTAGCATTCGTTTGGAAAAGCGACGGAACACCATATGATAGTGAATGGACAACAGTGCTGAAGTATCCGGCGTTATTCGGTCTTCTCATGGCGGACATGATCGTGACTCCAATTTTCGTAACGTCGCTGGCTACGAGCCTCTGGTGGGTCGCCTTGATACTCTTTTGTCTTGCGCAGTCGCCCCTCGCTTTTCTCGCTTACGAACAAAACAAGCACGCGAACTGGACCTTGCAGCCTAGGGACGGATGGTGGACTCCCAATGAGCCTCAGGAAATGAATGAGGCCGCTGTGGCGGGGAGGCTTTCATGGAAGGCTACGCTGGCCAGGCTTTTCCTACACGGAACGGCCTTTTCAGTGCTGCTAATGATAGCTGGAATAGCGTGGATTGTTCTCACGGCTTTTCTGATTTTTGTAGGCTTCATAATCGGCTTCATACTGGGGATTATTGTGCTCTTCTTCACAATAGGCGGCTTGAACAGCTTTTTGACCGAGCATATTTGGCATGTTCCAATAAAACGAGGCTGGCAGAGTGTTTTGGGCCAGGGCTTACTTCTGTTGGCAGTACTGGCAATCGCAAGAATACCCTTACTCGTCATAAGCTTAGTTATTCCAAGCTTGGTTATTACTGCAGTGTTTTTCATCGTTTACTGCTTCATCGACGGATTACTCGCTAGGAGAATAGCATTCTACTGGGAGAGCAAAGAGTACATGGACATTTTCTCCGCCCATGATTAGCCGCCCTTCGGAATACACGCAACAACCCAGAGACTGCCAAAACAATGTAAGAACATGGAGCGCTCGCCATGACAAACATCGGAAATGAAACACATGATGTGCTGAATTCTAGGAATTGCCTCAAACCAAGAGAGATAATCTCAAACCGTGCAGAAGAACAACGTATGACATCATCAAGGGATTGTGCCTCAGCGAAATCGCGAATCAGGCACCTGGAAGCAAGGGCTCAAAATCCAACATCAGATGCTTTGGTCGCTGCACGATTTGGATTCTAGCTTTTCACTGCTTCCAAAACATCTTCAATTTTGACCGTGTTCTGCACTCTTTTGGCCAAATTTCGAACGACAACTGCTCCTTCCTTGAGCTCTCTTTCACCAATTATCACAGCGTAACTCATCTTTCTCCTATCTGCATCTTCCAATGCTTTGGCCATCTTTCGCCCCATGATCTCAAGCTCAACCGACACTCCCGCGTTCCTAAGCATCTGCGAAACCCTCAAGGCCTCGCCCCTCAGCTCCTCCTTGATGGGAACAACCAGCACCACCCTTCCCTCCTCAGTCTCTCGCAAGGTTCTCTGAGCAGCCATCTGTTCCTGCAACGCCAGCATCAGCCTGTCCACTCCATGGGCAACGCCCACAGCAGGGGTCGGGTCGCCCCCGAACAGCTCAATAAGCCTGTCGTATCTTCCGCCCCCGCCCAATGCTATGTCCATGTCTGGCACGTAAACCTCAAGAATCATCCCGGTGTAGTACTCAAGCCCCCTGGCAAACCCCGCGTCAACCGTCATGTCAACGTCGCATCTGCTCTTCAATACAAGTTCCAGAATCTCCCTCAGGTTCCTCGAAGCCTCAACAGACTTTTCATAGTCTCCCACGAGCTCGGCTACTCTGTCGACCACGTCGAGAACGTTGTTGCCCTTGAGTTCGACCAGTTTTCGAAGGGTCAAAATGCACGTTTCTGACACGCCTGCGCTCTCCACCAGTCTGAACGCATCTTCGTACTGTTTCTTGTCCATGAGCTGCATGACGGCGCTCTGCACCTTGTCCACGAGTTTCTCTTGGGTAAGTATGCCTCTCAGGACGCCGATGTGACCGACTCTGAACGCGAACTTCTTCAACCCTGCGGTCTGCATGAGGCTGTTCGTCAGTAGCAGGATTTCGGCATCTGCCTCTGGTCTGCTTGAACCCATTAGCTCGTAGTTCGTCTGCCAGAACTCTCGGTAACGGCCCCGTTGTGGCTCATCATACCTGTATATGGTTCCAACCGAGAATAGCCTGAACGGCCTGGGCTCGTTCCGCAAGGTCGTTGCCACAAGCCTGGCCACGGAGGCGGTGAACTCCGGTCGCAACGCGACGTCTCTTCCACCCAGGTCCTTGAAGAGAAACATGCGCGACTTGACTTCTTCCCCAGCTTTGGCCGACAGGAGCTCGTATGACTCAACCACGGGCGTTACAATCTCCCTGTAACCGTAAAGCCTCGCCACTTCCCTAGCCCTGCCTTCAACGTGTCGCAGCAGCCTGGCTTCTTCTGGGAGAAAGTCTCTCATGCCTCGGACGGTCTTGAACTCGGCCATGCTCAGCCTTCCCCCTCTTATTTCAAGCTTAATTCTGAGACGGAGTAGTAAACTATTTCTCCTCTGCGGTTCATGACGGCCAGGACGAGTTCTTTCTTGAGGCTCAGGCTCTGTGTCAACGCGCGGCTCAGGTTTTCAACTGCAATAGGCTTTCCCTCTTGAACGCTCACTATCAGATACTTTGCCGTGTCCTTGCTGTAGTCGCCGCGCTCGTAGACTCGGAAATCCACGCCTTGGCCGAAGCCCTCGCGCACAACGTATCCCCTACTTCTCAAGTCACGGAAGACCAGGTAGCACGCCCAAGCGTTCTCGTTAACGCTTCCGTAACGTTGGAGCAGCCTCTGAAAACCCGCTTTTTCACCGTTTTCATCCTCAACCTCCAGCATCGACTTGTCTACAAGGTAGAGCGCCTCGTAGAATGTAAGCAGAAAACTCTTCTTTCCCGGCACGCCGTAGCCTCTCTGGGAAAGCTCGTCTACAAACCGTTTTTCAGGAACCTTCACGCCCTCTTTCATGAGCAAACCCTTGGCCCTGAGCTCCGACGGCGCTTTTTCTTCACTCCTGCTCATCTGAATGCCTCTCAGCATGCATAACAGTCTTTTCACTTATAGCGGTTGGCCTCAAACCGTTTCAAATCCTTTCTGCGCAGGATGCCGGTTTCGCAGACGATGGCGGAGACGTACTTGAACGGTGTTACGTCGAAGGCCGGGTTTAGCACGTCTATTCCCTCTGGGGCGATGCGTTGCTGGCCGATGTGCGTGACTTCTTCAGGTTTCCGTTCCTCGATGACGACCTGTGCAGACGTGTGTTTTAGGTCGAACGTGGATTTGGGTGCTGCAACGTAGAAGGGGATTCTGTGCGCTTTGGCTAGGACAGCGACGGTGAAGGTGCCGATTTTGTTGATAACGGCGTCCCGGACTATGCGGTCCGCTCCAACGATGACCCTGTTCACCATCCGCTTGCTCATCACGTAGCCGGCCATGCTATCCGTGATTAGCGTGACGGGTATGCCCGCTCGTTTAAGCTCGTAAGCTGTTAGTCTCGCGCCCTGCAAGAGCGGGCGGGTCTCGTCGGCAAAAACCTTGAACCTCTTTCCCTCTTTCCACGCGGTTCTCAGGACACCCAGGGCCGTGCCAAAATCCACAGTGGCCAGCGCGCCGGCGTTGCAGTGTGTCAACACAGCGTCTCCGTCGTGGATGAGTCTGGCACCGTGTTTGCCGATAAGACGGTTTGTGGCGACATCTTCTTCAGCGATTCTGTTTGCTTCTTCTACGACGAGTGCGGCCACAGTTTCTAAGCTGCCTTCAGCTGTTTTGACTATGTCAAGGATTCTGTCCAGGGCCCAGAAGAGGTTGACTGCTGTGGGTCTTGTCGCCCTTATGGTTTCTGCGGCTTTTTCAAGTTCGATGATGAGTTGTTTTTTCGTTTTTGCCTTTGTGTTGCGGGCTGTGAGGGCTAAGGCGAAGGCGGCGGCTGCTCCAAGCAAGGGTGCGCCTCTTATCTTCATTGTTTTTATGGCGTCGGCCACGTCCAGGCAATTTTTCATGGTGATGGATACTTCTTCGTTGGGGAGTCGTGTCTGGTCAATCGTCTGCACCGTGCCGTTGCGCCATTCTATCGTTGGCATGACTGGTTGCCTCGTAAACCGTTTATGCTGGGCATGTATAAGGTTTGTTGGGCAGGGTGAAAAAGTTTGTGAAAGCGGTAGGCTTGAAAGAGTTTGTTGAAGCCTATGGGCGGAGATATTCTGAGGTTCTGGGCATAAGACTTGGCGAGGGCGATGACTGGGAGGTTTTCAAGTGGTTCTTGGCGTCGCTGTTGTTCGGCGCTCCGATAACGGAGTCTGCGGCCATCAGGACCTACGGTTGCTTTGAGAAGCACGATGTTTTGACTCCTCGGAAGATTGTCAGAACCGGGTGGGAGGGGTTGGTTGAGATCCTGGATGAAGGCGGCTACACGCGGTACGACTACAAGACTGCGGATAAGCTTCTGGAGGTGGCGAACAAGCTTGAGGAGGAGTACGGTGGGAGTTTGAGCCGTGTTCACAGCGTGGCTTCAAGCTCGCAGGATTTGGAGAGAAGGCTGAAGGGTTTGGGGAAGGGTGTTGGTGATGTGACGGCGAGCATTTTTCTGAGAGAGTTGCGGGGTATCTGGGAGAAAGCTGATCCCTGTCCGACGGGCCTCGAACTTCTTGCTGGTGAACGGCTCGGAATTCTGGAGAAGGGTCTGGACCGTGAAAAGGCCTTGAAACGGCTGAAGGCTTTCTGGGCAAAAAACGGGGTTGCGGGAGAATCGTTCGTGCACTTTGAGACTGCTTTGCTCAGGTTGGGCAAGGAGTGCAGAAGGGGAAAGTGTAACGTTCGCCTTGGCTGACGGTGGATGGGGCGCTGCACAGGAAACGGGCTTATGTTGAAACCTGTACTTGTGTTTGATTACTCAAACCGTGATTCTTGAGTTTCAAACGGTTAATGGTTTGAGGTTCGTGTTTGTCAAGAACGCTGGCATGAGCTTGGTAGATGCTGGGTTCTTGCGGCGTTGGTGTTTGTTTGGCTAGGCGTGAGTGCTGGAATCGTAGGGTGCTTTGACGTAGGTGATGACTTCTACCGGGCATTCGCCCGAGAGCTTCAATGTCTTCTTCCATTCTTCTCCGACGGCTATGAGGAGGAAGACTCCGGACATTTCGGCTTTGGCTTTTTTGACGAGGTTGACGAGTGCGGCTTGGGTTTCTCCGCTTTTTATCATGTCATCTACGACGAGTACGCTGTCGCGCTTTTTGATGGCTTCTTTTGGTATGTAGATTGTTGAGGTGACGCCTGAGCCTTTGAGGAGGACATAGGTTTCTTCGAGGAAGGCTTTAACGCCGACTTCTTTGGTTCGTTTCGCGACGACGAGGTTGACGCCGAGCGCGTTTGCCACCATGGTTGCGAGGGGTATGCCGTCTACCGCGGCTGAGAGCACTTTTGTCACGCGTTTTCCAGCGAAGTTTGCGAGGGCGTGGTTGGCGGCCTGTTGCAAGATGTTGTAATCACCTATGATTTCAGTGTTATCAAAGTATCCGTCTTCGTCGAACCTTATTCTGCTTCGCAACTCGGGTTCCAGGCCGACAAGGCGTGTGAGGACTTTCCAGAGCTGCTTCGCCCGTGCCGTGTTGGGCAGGACGTGGCCTTTGGCGTACCGGCTGAGGACGGTTACGGGCAGGCCGGTTTTTGACGCTAGTTCGCGATAAGTTATGTTTCGTTTGTACTTGGCAGTTCTGAGAAGCTCGATGGTCATCAACCGAAGCTTCAAATCCTCTGCGTGCGTGCTCATAACAACAGCCTCATATACACTGATAAGTCAAACCCTAGCGTGTTCTGCTTCTATTATTGCTTTTGCGATATATACTTTGCTGGGTTAGACGAGAGCGCGTTGATGACGTCTGCTTCCAAGCGCGTTAACAATGTGAACCGTGAAACTCGCGAAGCCGCAGAGCTAATGCAGCATTACAAACTAACGTTAGTCAGTAGGCAGGGTTCCAGAATGAGCTTTGTTCTCAGCTCGTTCAATCTTCCAGTTGCGCGTGAGAATTCTTTCCTCCAGTGGTTGCTGCTGAGAATGGCAGTAGCTTCCTGCGAGGTTATCTCTTGAGTTCGTGACCAAGCCATTAGCGCGTGCGGCAACGATGGGTACGGCGGTGATTTCAGGCGTTTTGTAAGGGTGTGTCTCCTTGATGGTTTTCTCCAGTTCCTTGTACAGGCTTTTTTCGCTCTTGATAAGGCAGAGCCATTCTTCAGCTGTCTCTTTCCTGTTCTTCCACCAGTACATACTTTGTATCGGGCCGATTATTTGGACACAGCCTGCGAGTCTCTTCTCCACCAGGGTCCGTGCTACTTTTTCGGCATCTTCTCTTTTCCTGGTTGTCGTGAAAATATGGACATACTGTTTCATTTTGGTTCGCTTCGTTTTTTTTCTTGAACTCTGTTTGGTTCCAGGAGGCTCTTGAGTTTTTTGCAGGGCACAACATTGCATTTCTCGCGCGGTTCAGTAACATTGAGGGAAACGTTTTTCAGCTCGGACTGTCAGTGGAAACGTCACAAAGGGTTGTCTTTTCATGCAGCAGCAGATGATTCGAAAGGAAGTAGTCGTCAACGCATCTGTTGAGACGGTGTGGCACGCGTGGACCACACCAGAAGGCGCCGTTGCGTTTTTTGCGCCAAGGGCAAATATCCAGCTTGCCGTAGGCGGACCGTATGAGCTGTACTTTGACTTAGACGCTCCGGAAGGCTCGCGAGGGGGCGAGGGTTTGAAGATACTCAGCTTTCTTCCCATGGAAATGCTCTCGTTCGAATGGACTGCGCCGCCGCAATATCCCAGTGTCCGCCAGGGACCACGCACATGGGTTGTCGTTCAGTTCTACCCGCTTGGCAGAAATGAAGTTCGAGTCAGACTAACCCATCTTGGCTGGAGGGAAGGCGAGGAAACGGACAAAGTTTTTCAATACTTCAAACGTGCATGGGACACTGTCCTCGGAAGGCTAGAATATAGGTTTTCCAAGGTTCCCATCGATTGGAACAAACCTTACTCCCCTCCCCAAAACATGACGTATGACATCCCCTGAAAATGGGATTGAACTGAAAAACAGAGAAAAATTAGGACGTCGTGCGGCTAGCGCCTCTGCTGGGGTTATCTATTAGGAAGGTTTTTGTGTTAACGAACATCCATAATGCTCTGTCTTGCACGCAAGTGGGGGTTTGGCGTTGACTTCGAAGGTCGCTGTAGTTGAATTCGATGGAGAAAACATGGCTTCGTTGAAGCGAGCTTTCGACCTGATCGGGGGGATAGCTGACCTGAATGTTGTGGAGAGACCTGTGGTGATTAAGGTTGGAGTTTTCAGTCAGAAGGCAGAGAACCATTCATCGGTAGGCCTAGTTGACGCAATCATTCATCGCTTTGACAAGGCTCCAAAGATATTCGTTGTTGAATCTGACAACTACAGGGGCACTGGGTCGGAGAGGCTTCAAATCTGGAAAGAACTCTACACGAAACGGGTAGTTCCATTCAACCTTTCAGAGGACTCGGATACTCGAATAGCAAACATTGCTAACGAAGAGATGGAGATGTCACGCCTGCTGTTCAAACCCAACGTCTTGGTCAACACGCACATACTGCGTTCCTTTGAGAGTGGGAGCATCCTAAAGAACCTGTTCGGCTGTATATTGGATTCGAAGAGAATGAAGTATCACAAGGTTCTTCCCACGCTTCTCGCGGATGTTTATGAGGCGATAGGCGGCATAGACCTTGCCGTGCTTGACGGGACGTACCTGTGGCGAGGCGCAGGAGATGCACGTGTGCGAATGAACACTGTGCTTGTTGGGAGAGATGCAGTTGCCCTGGAGACGGTTGGAGCAACTCTTGCTGGCCTTGATCCTCAAAAAATGCCAGTTATACAGGAATTTGTAAAGAGGGGTCTTGGAGAGGGTTCTCTGGAGAACATTGAGGTGGTGGGGGCTTCCCTTGAAAGTCTTCGGGAAAAATTCTCGTCGGCTGCAAAGGCTCAGAAAAAGCTTCGCGCGCGAGGTAGTGGTCCTCAAACGTGGGGTGGCCAAGCGAATCGTGCGTTTAGGGGCTTGATTCGAGAGGGATTCTTCAAACAACCCGATGGAAGAACAATAGAAAACGTGGTCGAAGCCCTGGAGGCCCGGGGTCTCTCGGCTGAAGATAAGCAGGGGAAAATCGCGAGTTTTCTTACTCGAAGGGCCAAGAAAGGAATCTTGAAAGAATCCAGGAATTCGAATGGAATGGTTTGCTGGACGGAATAGTTAAGCTCAAAAGACGCGTGTTTTTTCACATGAACTTGAATAGAGGATTTTTCTAGAACAAGGTTCCACAAGCAATATGTATTTCTTTACCCTGAGCGAAGCATCAGGAGAAGGGAAAAGGATAGGGGAAGAGGCAGAAGGAGAAGGGGAAAAATTTTTCGTGCCTCTTCCCTTAACCTTTGACAACACTCTTTGCAGCTTTCTATTTAATCTTTGGCATTCAACCTTGAAATCATCATCTGGCAAGAGGGCGTTCTGATGTGGACGTCAGTTGAAAACGGTATACTACAAGAGGAATCTTCTTTCCCCAAGGAGATTTCAACATTTCCTCTTTCACTTTCTTGAAACCATTCTTTTCGTAGAATGCTCTAGCGTGAGCTTCGTCCTTTCCAGCTCTGACAATGATAGTCTTCGCCCCCTTTTTCTTTTGGTCTGCAATAGCTCTCTTCAGTAGTTTAGTGCCTATGCCCATTCTTTCGTACTCTGGAAAAACCACGATACGGTCCAGTTCCACTGTTGCGGAACCATGTCCCATGACCTGAGCAAAGCCCAGTATTTCGCGCCTATTCTTCAAAGCCAGATGGAAAGTTGCCTCTCCTGATCGAGCTGCACCTACTAGAACTTCTTCCGAAAAAGCCTTTTTGACGTATTCCTCTGGAATGCCAAATTTCACAACGTTGTCCTGGTAAAGCTTGCCATTCTCGTCTTCCAGAAGTTTCTCAACCTTCCTGCTCAGAGACTTGATTCCGTTCTCGGTTGCTTTGCAAACACTAATGGGTTCCATCTGAACACGCGAGTTATTTTATTCGCAACGGTTCTAATAACTTGTGGCATTTTTCCCACCGTAGCATATGATCTGCGTTATTTCGAGGATGTTTTCGTCAGTATTTTTGGTTCTTTCCATTCTTCTCTAAGGATGCTGTACATGCAGTCGTCTCTCCATTTTCCTCTGCAGTAGAAGGTTTTTCTCAGGACTCCTTCTCTCTTGAATCCACCTTCTCAAGAGCTTTCCATGATGCCGTGTTTTCTGGGTCAGCTTTGGCTTGAATCCTAACAGCATCTTTTGAGAGGAATAGGTAGTCGACTGTCATCGTGATGGCTTCGCTGACATATCCCTTGCCTCTTTCACCTGGCACGATGAAGTATCCAAGCTCTATTTCTCCTGCTGACAAAAAGTGGGCTATGAAGCCGATTTTGGTTCCGTCCTTTTTCTCCACAAAAAACCACTGTGCGTCTCTGAGATTGTCGTAAGTCTTTTCTAAATCCCCTCTTGTCTCTTGTCTGAACGGCTCATATTCACCCATGAACTCAGGATTGTTGTCCCATTCCTGTAAGAATGGCATATCTTCTCTCTCTATTATTCTTAGGTTCACGTTGTTTCCTTCAAGCAATACGCAACACCACTGCACACTGTGTCTCTGGTCTTCTTTCCTTTCGAAAACTTTTATGTGTTATCCTGTAAAAGAAGAAAGAACGGATAATTCAGCCAGTGGACGCCTTCATCGAACCTCCGCGCGCCCCAATCAGAACCTCAAACAGAAACGTATTATATTTTGATACGATATCCTCTAGCGTATCAGTCTGAGGGTATATTATGCAATTTACAACTAGACCGGTTTTGATGGGAACTAATGGCATGGTTACTTCGACGCACTATCTTGCTTCTCAAGCTGGATTCTGCAGCCTCAAGCGGGGAGGTAATGCTGTTGACGCCGGAGCCACTATGTGGTTCTGCCTAACCATCCTCGAACCACATCTAGTCGGCGTCGCAGGCGAATCGCCCATCCTAATATACTCCGCTGACGAAGAGAAAGTGATCGCAGTCAACGGTCAAGGTCCAGCCCCAAAAGCAGCCACCATAGACTGGTTTAAAGAACACGGCTACGATCTGATCCCTCCGGACGGTTTCTTGCCCGCTGTCGTTCCCAGTGCCTTCGACACGTGGGTCAAGGCCTTGGACAAGTTTGGAACCATGACGCTCGAAGAGGTTCTGGAACCTGCCATAGAGTTGGCTGCTAAAGGCTTTCCAATCTATCCGGAGCTTAGAAGAGGCTTAACTGAGCCTAATCAACAGGTCGGCTATTCCATAAACGGGAGCAAAGTGAAATCACGACCATTGAGCGTTGCTGAAAGATTCCTTAAAGAGTGGCGTTCTTCAGCCGAGATATACCTCGTTGAGGGACAGGTGCCCCTGGTTGGACAAGTTATCCGTAATCCCGAGTGGGCTCGCACTTTCGAGGAAGTTGTGAAGGTCGAGAAGAAAGTCCGAAAAAACGGACGCGAGGCGGGGCTGCAGGCAGCCCGAGACTATTTCTACTCAGGCCCCATCGCTCAGAAAATAGTCAAATTTATGCAGACTTTCGAGTGCCGAGACGTCTACGGCAAAGAACATCACGGTCTACTCAGCCTAGAAGACTTGGCGGAGTACAGCGCGCGTTTCGAAGAACCGGTCACGGTCAAGTACCGTGAGTATGACGTTTACAAGTGTGGACCTTGGACGCAGGGCCCGGTGCTACTGCAGCATCTGAATCTGCTCGAAGGTTTTGATCTGCATCAGATGGGTCACAACACGGTTGACTATCTTCACACGTGGGTTGAGTGCGCCAAACTTGCATTCGCCGACCGCGAACAATACTACGCTGACCCTGACTATGTCAAAGTGCCCTTGGACAGGCTTCTTTCAAAAGAATACGCCGACCGTCGCCGCACGCTCGTTGACCCAAATCATGCATCTATGGAGCTGAGGCCAGGGGGAACGGCGCCCGTCAAACTGAAATCTCAAAATGTGGGGCAATCAGAGGGTGACACGGTGCATTTGGAGGCTGTGGACAGGTTTGGAAACATGATTTCCGCAACGCCCAGTGGCGCTTGGATTTCCACTTCACCTATAATACCTGGCTTGGGGTTCTGCATGAACACTCGGGCTCAAATGTTCCATCTTGACGCCAGCCATGTCGAAAGACTAGAGCCGGGCAAAAAGCCGAGCACCACTCTGAGCCCTAGTCTGGTAATGAAAGAAGAAGAGTCTTACTTGACCTTCGGCACTCCTGGAGCAGATCAGCAAGATCAGTGGACACTCCAGTTCTTCCTGAATCACGTGGACTTTGGTATGGACATTCAGCTTGCTTTGGATAAGCCGACTGTTCACTCAACTCACTTTCCTGGTTCCTTCTGGCCTCACGCTGCTCACCCTGGAGTCATGCACGTAGAACCCGGTATATCGGAGGAGGCGATTTTGGGACTCAAGAAGAAGGGACACAAAGTAATCTTGGATGAGCCGTGGAGCCACGGTCGCTGCTTGGCCATTCAGTACGATGTCAACACCGGGGTAATGTCTGGTGGAGCGTCGCCCCGAGGAATGAAAGCCTACGCGATAGGATGGTAGATCCCTGCAAGACCCGAGAGAATCGTTGCAGAAAAATCGTAAAATCGACACTAGGCTTATTAGATTGCGACAGCTTGGAGCTGGATGTGAAAAGTGTGATACCAGAATATGACCAGTTGAATTGGGTCATAATTCATGGCAGAGGAGTGCTTAACACTGGTCACGCGGGTACGTTCGCTCGCATTCTGGCGACTGCGGGCGTGGTCTCAGGACGAGAATCGTATTATTATATGAGGTATGATGATTCTCCTGAACGGGATAACATACCCATGATTTTCTACACTGTCATGGGTAACCCTCGAATAGACGTTACCTTGCACGAAGAGGTTGAGCCCGTCGGAGAGGTTTTCAGCGCCATAGTCGTGATGGAGCCCACGATACTCGTCAGCCAGACTTCTCAGAGGGCGTTGCTTTTCGACGGCGCGAAGAAAGACGCTGTTCTTGTTGTAAACACATCGTTGTCGCCGAAGGAAATCATACGATTGGTGAAGAAGAGGTGCCTCGCGCAGGATTGGTGTGGAAAACTAGTTACGATAAGAGCCAGAGAGTACGATGCTAACATCGCGTTTCCTCTGTTAGCCGCGTTGGTAAAGGGTTGGAGTGTGGTAAGCCTCGATGACTTACTGGATGCGCTTGATTCCTCTGGGCACGGAGACAAGACTGGTTTGGTGAAAAGAGTCTATTCTGACGCGGAACCTGTTGAGGTCAGAATCAATGCGAAGGAAACGATGATGGCGCAGACTAGAAAGTCAAAATCATCCTGCAAATTCAAAAAGGGAACGTGGGATTCGGAGACGTACCGGAGCTACCAAAAGGCAGCGGCCGAAGCATTATCCTACGCTGAGAGAATAAAAGCAATGCCGTCGTGGCAGGCTTTGTCCCCTGGGCTGATTGAATTCGGCCCTTCTCAGAATAAGAAAAACGTGGGGTTCACAACCTCTTTCGCTAGATTCCTCAGACCGACGATAGATAAGAGCAAGTGTACTGATTGTAAGATGTGTTCTCTTTACTGTCCAGACGGTGCAATCGACTCCAAGCGCATCGAGGTAGATTTGAACTACTGTAAGGGTTGCGGCATATGCGCGCGGATGTGCCCCTCGAAAGCTATAGGCATGATAAGCGAACTGCTGGCGGCAGAAGGGCTGACTGAGAAAGAAATAACCGCGATTGAAGATGCACTCGTTGAGTATGGTTACTAGAAGGTGAAAATCGTGAGCACGCCGAAAACCGCCTCGAAACCTCTTACCCAAACTGTGCCCAAGAGGTTCATGTGGACAGGAACGCGGGCAATAGCTGAAGCCGTGAAGCTTGCGGACGTAGACGTTATAGCTGCGTACCCTATCAGACCGTACACTGGAGTCATGAACTCTCTGGCCAAGATGCTGGCTGACGGAGAGTTTGCAGCTGAGATAATAGGTGCAGATTCTGAACACTCACAGTTTGAAATAGCAAAACACGCGTCCGCGGTGGGAGCTAGAACCTTCGTAGGAAGCTCAGGCGTAGGGCTGGCGTACGCGGCAGAACCGATAGTCGTCACGGCCATGGGACAACTGCCCGTCGTCGCTATGGCCGGTTGCAGGGCTCTTGATGATCCGGGCAACTTCGGAATGGAATGGAACGATGTGCTCACTTTTAGAGATCACGGGTGGCTCATGTCTTGGGCCAAAGATCCTCAGGAAGCCTTGGACATGACCCTGGTGGCATACAGAGTCTCGGAAGACCGCAGGGTGCTTCTGCCAAGCTTTGTCGCAGTGGACGGCGCCGCGATAACACACATATCTGCTCCCGTTGAGCCGCCCAGCAGAGAACAAGTTGCAAAGTTTCTCCCCCCGTACAAGCCTCAGTACCCGCTCGATCCAGCTTATGGACCTATAACTAAGGCACAGCACATAGCCCCTTCCCTCATAGGCCCCGAGCTTCGAAAAGTAGTGGATAACGCGATGGCACAAGCCAGGGAAGTGATCCAAGAAGCCTGGAAAGATTTTGCAGGTTTCGTTGGAAGAGAATATCCGCCATTCATCGAGAAAAAGTACATTGAGGATGCGGAAATAGCCCTTGTGACCATGGGAGCCTATTCCAAAGACGCGGTGCACGTTGCCACGAAACTTCGACAAGAAGGCGTCAAGGTCGGCGTCGTCAGGATGCGGTATTTCCGACCCTTCCCACAGAGGGAACTTGCTGAAGCCCTTGGGAAAGTTAAGGCTGTAGGGGTGGTTGACTTTTCGTATTCTTTCGGCTCCGCAGACTCTTCAAGCGTGTTGTTTAACGAGGTTAGATCAGCATTGTACGAGAGCGGTTCACGTCCGCTGTTGATGGACTTCATGTTCGTCGGTGGTAGAGAGCCTTCTGTCGAGCATTTTGAGCAAGCTGTTAGACTGTTGCAGAAAGGTGCAGAGAAGGGAGCGGTTGAAAAACACGTGTGGTGGCCCACGCTGAGAGGTGAGAGTCCATGAGCGAACGGCCTTTGATCAGAGCCGTCAGAGATGTTCCTTCAGTAGACTTGTACACGAGTGGTCACAGAACGTGCGCTGGCTGCGGGGCAGCCCTGGGTTACCGTCTGTTGCTTAAGGCGGCGGGTCCCAAAACGGTGGTTCTCGGCCCAACCGGATGCATGTACGTAGCGAACGGGCATCAGTTCTTGTCCTCGCCCTATTCCGTGCCTTGGTATCACACTCAGCTTGGTGCCGGAGGAGCTGCAGGCGTTGGAACTGCGGCGGCTTTCAGAAGTCTGATGATGAAGGGGAAGAGGAAGAAGGAAGACGTTAACGTCGTTGTCTATGGTGGAGACGGTGGAACCGGCGACATGGGGTTCTCCGGGTTATCGATGGCCATGGGCTATGACTACAAGAGGTTCCTGTACGTACTGTACGATAACGAATCATACGCCAACACAGGGATTCAGGCGTCAAGCACAACTCCCTGGGGAGCTTCGACAACGTTCACACCTGCGGGCAAAATAAAAAGAATTGGCAACCTGAGAATGAAGAAGAACGTGGCCTTGATAATCGCCGCACACCCTGGTGTTAGATACGTTGCAACTGCCACGCTGTATCCCCCTTTGGACTTCATCAACAAGACGAGAAAAGCCCTGGAGGCCGAAGGCCCAGCGTTTATTCATCTGCTAGTCCCCTGTCCGAAGGGATGGTTCACCGATCCAAAGTACACGCTGGACCTGAGCAGAAGCGCCTTAGACACGGGGCTCTGGGTCTCATGGGAGTATGAAAACGGAGAATTCAGCTTGACCTATAGGCCGGAACCAAGAAAACACGTGAAGGAATATCTAAGAATGCAAAAAAGGTTCGAACACCTGACCGACGACAAAATCGAAGAAATAGAAAGAATGACCGCCAAGGAATGGGATTACTGGAAAGAGATGGACGAGCAGAAAAAAATGATGATTCCTTGGGTAGCCCCACCGTGGCCAGCATCCTAAGCCCAAGTAGCGCCTGCTAGGTTCGTTTCCTTCTTCTGATCAAGAGCACGACAAGTACTACGAGAATCGCTGCCAATAGCCCTATGATCAAGTAGCGTGATACGCCGGCAACCTCTCGCCAGTTGGCGCCTAGGTACACGCCTATGTAAATTAGAAAGGCGTTCCAGACTAGACACCCGCCTGTTGTGTATGCGACAAACTTCCGTACCGGCATCTTTACCGCGCCTGCCGGAAATGATACCAGTGTTCTGAACGCCGGGATCATGCGGCTCAGAAATACGGCGAGGGCGCCGTATTTGTTGAACCACCTCTCGGCCATTTCGAGGCGTGCTTTGTTGAAAAGGAGTTTGTCCAGAGCTTTTCGCCGGGCGAGCAGATCTTTTCCCTTCATTCCAATATAGTAGTCAACCAGCGAACCGGTTATTCCTGCAATAGTTGAAACTCCGATGGCTATCCACACGTTGAGCAGACCTTGAGAAACGAGGTAGCCGGAGAACGGAAGTATGACCTCGCTTGGAACCGGTAGAGAGCTCGACTCAAGCAACATCAACAAGAAGATTCCCGCATACCCCCAGGACGAGACTGTTGCGGTAACCCTCTGCGTAAGCGTCACTACAGCGTTCAATATCATAGCGAGGGCTGTGCCTGTGAACGAGCCTCCCTCTATCAAAGTGTCTTCCAGGGTATCCAACAAAATGATTACAATCACAATGGCAACTATCGCTAGAAGCACCAGCTGCGGTGCCTTTCCTTTAAGTCTCTCAAGATTTTGTCGAGGCTTCAACAAGCATCCCTTTGTCTACGCACGAGATTGGAATTCGGCCTATCACAGTTAGCGTCCTAGGAATAAGTGTATAACGGATTTGCGCGTCGTTCTGCAACAATATACAATAAAAAATGCGTGTTCTAGCTTGACGCGACTGTGTTCTCCTGTGCAGTTAGAAAGGACTAAAAAGGTTATTGTTTGCTCATGTTCTTCGTTTTCAGTGCAGTGACAAGTGTCATCCATACGTTTCGCAATATCTCGCGTTTCTGAGGCGAACCTTTCCCAGAATGATTGGCGTTCTCCGCTTTTTCGGTTTGACATGGTGTCAAGCCCCAGCAGTTCATTTGTTGGGCTTGTCCCACTCCAACAAGAGCAAAGGGCAAGATTGCTACACTTATCGCTATCAAGAAAACCTTCCACAATTTCATATTTTCCATCACTCACTTAACATAACCCGCCATATGCAACCATATAAACACTTTCATGAAGAAGCCTGATTTCCAGTGCAACATTGTCCGAGCAGATTTTGCCCAATTAAGATCAGCTTGAGCGCGCTGTCCTTTGTGCTAATCGCTATTGGACAGAATTTATATAAGCATTAAACAGTTCGCCCTATTGTTGCAGGAAAGAGACGATGCAAGCAAGAAGGGCCTTGTTGATAGCAATTCTGCTGATAATAGTGGCGGCTGCTGTCTTTGTGGGAACTCAAGTCTGGACCGGCTTCAACAGTGGAACAAGCCCATCACCGTACCAAGAAATCAGGGAATACAATGGGACGAAGCTCGGATCAATAAATGATTTTCAGAATGAGGCGATAGCGGGCACTCAGTACATCAACGTGAGCACCTACAGGCTTGTTGTAACGGGTCTTGTGAGCAAAGAAATGGTCTACACTTACGACGAAGTCGTTAACAACCACACGCATTACGAGAAAGTTGTCACGCTCCACTGCGTGGAAGGCTGGCAAGTCACAGCTCTATGGGAGGGTGTGCTTTTGAAAGATCTTCTGGAAGATGCCGGATACAACCAAACTGCTCAGGTTGTGATATTCTATGCCCAGGACGGATACACGACGAGTCTCCCCCTCTCTTACATAATCAACAACGGTACGATGTTGGCCTACAAAATCAACGGTGTCATCTTGCCCCCGGAACGAGGCTTCCCCCTCCGACTGGTGGCTGAGGGCAAGTTGGGGTACAAGTGGATAAAGTGGATAACGAAGATCGAAGTATCTAACGACACCAGCTTCCGAGGCTACTGGGAAAGCTACGGATACAGCAACGATGCCAACTATCCATGATCACTAGTTCCTTGTGCGTTTCTGCGAAGGCAAATCATTCACGGGAATGAAACTACCAATTGCCACCGGCGCGCGTGCATATTGAGCATGCAGAATTGAGGGAATCTTTATGCGTTGGGCAACATTAGCCGTGTGAAGGCGATGGGATGATGACTACAAAAAAAGACAGTAACTACTTGCAGAGGTTCAATCGTCTGCTCGTTTGGTTTACGCTCTTGCTGTTCACACTGCTTGTACTCTCAGGATATGGCATGACAAACCCAGAGGTCACGACTAGACTGACCGGAGGAATCTTCACGACTGCTTTTTCAATGTACCTGCACATAAACTTGGTCGCGCCTGTTCTCATATTGCTGTTGATTCACGTCTTGATCGGAATGAAAACTGCTCTAACTCGCTGGGGCATAGAAGAAGGATGGCTGCTGGACACTTTTCTGATTGTACTAGGTCTCTTCGCGACTGCTCTGATCATTCTCATGCGGTATCTGACCTTCTAAATGTATGCAAATGCAGCTGACCATCTTTCCTTTCAATATGAAGGAGTAAAGAATCATCGTTATGGAGACGTTCCCATTCTGCTTAAGAGCTGTTGGCCGAAAGATTGGCTTAATAAGTGGAAAACGACATTGTTGGAGGGCATGTGGAATTGTCTTTGGTTGGAATCTCTGTTTGGGCTGTTATGAGCAATGAGAATAAAGAAAGGGTCGTTGAAAGGATGGCGAGGGTGCATCAGGAACCAGGCGTTTCCCCGAGAAGCAGTTACTGTTATTACTTACGAAGCTACGAGACAACCTGTCAACCGGCGGACAGTTGCATTCAGAGAAGTACGCAAATCGTTAACGTGCGCGGAATGAAGGGTAAAGACCATATTCAAATGAGGTGGACGAGTTGAACATTGGAGCCTGGGTTCTGATCCCTTCTCCTTCATCTGCCGGACGATACTTGATTTGCCCGCGATGCGGGAGTCAGGTTCCCTCTAACTCTAACTATTGCAATTTTTGTGGAACCCTGTTGCGTCCTGAGCTTTTGTTGAAAATTTGTCCCAACTGCAAGAGCAAGATATCCGTCTCAGCTCGCTTCTGCCCTGAATGCGGACGGAAACAAAGATCCAATTCTCACTGAATGATGTGTTTCTTATAGGGCAGTGAGCGTTAAGAGAAGTTGGATAGTCCATTGGCCAAGCCGGGATAGCATGTTTGAACGCCGTGAAGAGATCGAGAAATGGTTTTATGAAGTCGTTGAGAGGTTTCGTCAGAAAGGAGCCGTAAGCCCTGATAAGGCGATGACTGCTGAAGAGCTGAGTCTTCCGCCGAGGTTTGAGGTTGCGATGAAGAGGCGTCTGGGGCGTTCAGGCGTTTTTGTCGAAGTTAACGGCAAGTACTATCTCTCAGAGGAAAGGTTGAAACAAATAGAAGAAATGCGCTCCACAAGAATTGCCTCGAGGGCTCCAAGAACGAATATCTTGGCGCTGAGAATAGTTCAAGTGATTGCGGTTATTCTTTTCATGGCTTTCTTCTTGGCGAGTCTCCTTTTTCAGAGTTGGGAACTAAGAGTGGTATCGCTCCTCTTCCTCGCAGCTTGGTTAGTCATATCTGTAATACAGATTTACCATCTGTTAAGGATCCGAAAAAGAATGTCTTCAAGCGCGTCCGTGGCACAATAGAAACCATTTCGCGAATTCTTAGCTTTTCTTTTCATCTAGAGAACAATAGGATTAGTCCACCAGCGACAATCAGGATGGTTGCAGCGATTGCTCCCACAAAATAAGACCGCAATGCAGAGGCAAATGGTCCTGACAAAATCCCGCCTGCATAACTCATGAAGGCAACAACTGCAAGCACGATTCCAGCGACAAAAAAAACAATGCCTAATATAGTCAAAGCTCTTTTCCGTTCCATCTCATCCCTTCTCGTCATCGTCCATGAGCCGCATCAAAGCACATTCGATGTCGCGAGATTTGTCTTTGAACTTCCCACTGTTGACTTCTTTCTGAACTCATTTCCCAACTTCTCTCCGGGCGGGCCTTCAAGCTCTGATTTCTTTCTTACTCTAGGATAATCTTCTTTATTTGTTTTATACTATTAGCGCGTGCGGAAATGGCGGCGGATTCGAAAGGATTTGAATGCTCGTTCAGTTGCTCACTTTGAAAAACGGAAATGTCTCACGAAAAGGGACCCTTGAATTCTGTTTTCTCCGATAATTACTTTTCAGAGAAAAGTTGTCTTTGCCGGGCGTCGCACAGTGATTTGAGTCGCGTTTGCGTTAGGAAGTCTAATAAACTTCCAATGGTATTTCATCGTACGTTGCCATTGACAACGGATTGTTGACAATCAGATGTCGGACTTCGGTTTCAGCGCTATGGCTTTCATGTTTAAGGTTCGGGATTTCTTCAGGCCACGTGAGGACATCGTGGAGGAAGTTGGGCTAAAAGAAGGTTTTCACGTTCTGGACTATGGTTGCGGACCAGGCGGCTACGTGAAGCCCGTTGCTGACCTCGTTGGAGAGTCAGGCAGGATCTATGCATTGGATATCAATCCGCGCGCAATCCAGATGGTTAAGAAGATTGTTGCTAAGAATCTGATGAGGAGTGTTGAGACGATTCTCTCTGACTGCAGCACCGGATTGCCCGACGACAGCGTGGATGCGGTACTGCTGTACGACTTCTTTCACGATCTGACTGACCCGAACCGGGTGTTAGAGGAACTGTATCGAGTGTTGAAGCCAGCTGGAGTTTTGTCTTTCAGTGACCATCACCTGAAAGAAGACGAGATAATGTCAAAATTGACGAACAAAGGATTGTTTGCGTTATTGAAAAAGGGAACGAGGACGTACAGTTTTGCGAAGAAGCAAGCGTAGCGCGTTTGCGGCTTACTTCATGCCTGATTTCTGATTCTGCTCGAGAAGTTTCATCGCCTCTGCGACGCGTTTTTTGCGTGTCTTCTCCATCTTTGCGCTGTCGATCCACAAAACAAAGTTTCTTCTGTAGCTATCAGCCAAATTATTGAAGTTATCTAAAGCCCTCTTGTTGGTCGCGAGGGCATCTTGCAAGTATGAGGGAATCACCAGTCCGTTTCTATAGCGCGCGTCAGCATTACTCTTGAGCCATTCCCCACTGGCTCTAGCTTCTTTGATTCTGATCAGTCCGGTTTCTGTCATCCTTCCTTCCTTGATCATCTTTTCGACTCTTTTCCTGTTTGCTTCGGACCATCTGCTTTTGCCACTGCGGGGCGTGAATTTCCTAGCAAACTTTTCATCATCAAGTCTCCTTACGATGCTGTCCACCCAACCAAAGCACAGGGCTTCTTCAACTGAATCGTCATACGATATACTGGGTTTTCCAGTGTGCTTCTTGTAATAAACCAGCCAAACCTCTTTCTTAACATCATGATTCTCTTTAAGCCAAGCACGCCAATCGTCTCGGTTTGGCACGTACAATTCTTCAGTCATCTCAATCAAGCTCGCTCCGTCGAAAGCCACATTTCAAACTTGTTGCGCAGACTAGTGAGTGGCGGATCCGCTGGGATTTGAACCCAGGGCTTTCGGCTTTCTTCAGCTTCAGCGGCTTAGAAGGCCGACGCGCTTTGTGGCTTAAACCGTATCCATGCTGCGCTACGGATCCTTTTTTCGGCCAATAAAAGGAAGGGTTTGGTTGATATATTTTATTCTATGTAAATCGCTGGGCGATAGGGTTTGGCGAGTTGTGCCCTCTGTTTGGGGTCGTGGCGTTTAGTGTCTTCTTCGTTGAAAACGTGGATTTCCGCGTTCAGCTCTTTCTGGAAGAAGTTTTTTGCTTCTTCTAACACTTCGTTCTCGTCAACAATCCCTGTTTGTACTCGTCTCTGTTTTGTTTGTTCGGATGTTCGGTTGATTTCGTCTTCTATTTGGCCAGTGAACTTGGCTACTTTTTCAGCGTTTGCCCTCAAGTCGGGTTCTTGCATTAGCTGTTTCATGAGGTCCTTCTGCAGGACTTTTGCTGAGGCAGGTTTTTCGAGGGCTTTCAGGTAGGTCTTCCATTTCCACGCGGCGGCCACATAGTAGCATACTCTTTTCGGTCTTGCACCTGTGGCTTTCATAATGTTCTGGGTGTCTGCGAGCACGTTCATGATGAAGGTTTCGTTTTCTTCAGCTTTGACGTCTATTTTGGATTCGTCGGCTATTGGCCAGGGTGTTCGGGCGATGAAGTCTTTTCCACCGAGCATTTCCCATATTTCTTCGCACATGTGTGGGGCTGCTGGTGCCAGCATCCGTGTTTGGGCGTCTAGGACCTCGTGGAACACATGGGCTGTTGCGGCTTTTCTTTTTGGGTTCTCCTTTTCGTCTGCGATGCGTTCTTGGTACCATTGGAAGTCTTGGTCCAGCTCATAGAGCGCGGTGTGTATGGCTTTGCGAACGGCGAGTTTGTTCATGGCTTCAGTTGCGTTTCTGATGTGCTGGTTCAGTCTGCTGAGCATCCACCTATCTATCGCTCTCAGCGTGATATTTGGTGATTTCTTGCGTGGGGTCTTGGAGGTTTCGGAGGCGAATCTATAGAGTTTTTCGAGTCTGTCTCGCATTGATTTGGCTATTGTGGGGCTGAAGTCGGAGTCTTGGAGCAGTTCGGCTGTGGAGACGACGCTGAGTCTTATCGGGTCTGCGCCAAACGTGGCGAGTCCTTCGCGTAATGGTATGATGTTTCCAAAGGATTTGCTCATTTTTGCTCCTTCCATCATTACGTTGCCGTTGGTGGCTATCTGGCGAGGCCAGTGTTTCTCTGGGAATATCGCGGTGTGGTTGAATATCATGAAGGTCAGGTGGTTGGGTACCAAGTCGCGTCCTGAGTGGCGGCTGTCCAGTGGGTAAAAGTATGAGAATTCGGTGCGCATTTGTTCGACGGTTTCGATGTTCAGGCCGGATTTTTTGGCAAGTTCTGTCAGGTTTCCTTTTCCTAGGAAGATGTAGTCAAAAACGTCGGTCGTGAGCTGATCTGGCTGAATTTTGTTTTCTTTGATTGTTTTGACTATTGTGTAGTAGGCCATGTAGATTGTTGAGTCTGAGAGTGATTCGATGATCCAGTCCTTGTCCCAGGGCAAGTGTGTGCCCATGCCTGATTTTCTTGCACAAGCTTTTTCGTGCAGCCAGTCGATGACGTTGTTGAATTCTTGTCGGAGTTCTTCGGGCAGTATTTCCATGTTATCCAGGTTCTTGTGTGCTAGTGTTTTCCATTCGGGTTTGCCGTAGTCGATGAACCATTGGTCTTGGACGATTTTGACGATGCATTCTGCTTTGCAGCGGCAGAAGACGGGTCGGTTGAGCAGTTCGTACATTATTGCAGCTTTGCCTTCCTGTGTTAGGTCCTGTTTGACCCTGTCCTTTGCTTCAGCCACCGACATGCCAGCGTACTTGCCCGTGTTCGCTTTCATTTTTCCGTTGTGGAACTCGTGTCTGTAAACCTCTTTCGTGGCGTCCTCTAGCTTCGGATCTGACTGTTCTCTGATGTTCATTTTCTTGACCGCGTCGGCTGCTGGAATATCGGAGTATCCTTTGACTTCGATGAGCGAGATGGGTTGGACAGAGTTTACGTCTTCAGCTGTTATTCCGTACAGTTTCAGTTTCTGTGGTTCTTTCCTAATGTTTTCTAAGGCGACGTAATCGTACGGAGCATGGCCTGGGACTGACATGACGACGCCTGTCGCGTTCTTGGGCTCAACAAAATCCGCTGGGAGTATGGGGATGTTCTTTCCTGTGGCTGGGTTTTGGACGTGTTTTCCTATGAGCTCTTTGCCTTCGACGGTTTCTTGGACTTTGACTTCTCGATTTTGGTTGGCGAGTTTTTCAGCGCTTTGTTGGCTGATTATCCACTGTTCGCCGTCAACTGTGGCTTTGACGTATTTTGTGTTGGGGTTCAGCCATATGTTTGTGACTCCGAATACTGTTTCAGGTCTTAGTGTGGCGGCTGGATAGAAAGTGTTGCCTTGCGTGAATTTGATGAGTGTGAATTCGCCTATTTCTGGTTCAACATCGCCGTCGGTGTCGTGTTGGCCGACTGGGTTTCCGTCTTTGGGGCACCAGCCGACTGGATGGCTCCCTCGCGTAATGTATCCGCCTTGGCGTAGTTTTTGGAATTGCCATTCTATGAAGCGATTGTAGTGCGGATCGACGGTGGTGAATTCGCGTCTCCAATCTATTGAGTAGCCTATTTCTTTCATGCCGGTTTTGATTTCTTGGTGGAAGTAGCGGGCCATGGCGATGGGTTCTGTGAGTTCCTTAAGCTTTTCTTTTGGAATCTTGTAGACGTTGATGAAGTCGCTGATGAGGCCTTTGTCGTTGTCTGCAAGACGTTTGGCCATGGCCAAGACTGGCGTTCCGGTGTAGTGGAAGCCCATTGGCAACAGTGTGTTGTAGCCGCGCATTCGCATGTACCGTGCGTGGACATCTGCCATGGTGTAGGTTCTTCCGTGGCCGATGTGCTGGGGGCTGTTGGGGTAGGGGTAGGCTACGGTTACAAAGTACTTAGGTTTGGATGGGTCGGTGTCTGTCTCGAAGATTCTGGCTTTTTCCCAGTTTTTCTGCCATTTTTCTTCGATTTTTTTCAAAAACTCCATAAAACTTTCTGAGTCGGTTCGTTGGGTATTAAAGGTTTTGTTCTTACGAACAGAGAAGGCTATTCCTCACATCTAGCACCCAAGAATAAAGTGCAGAAACTTGCATTAATCTTTTACTATTAGCTGCGCAATGCTGCGTACGTCCAACTTGCGAGTAAATTACAATCTGGATATGGATATGATCTCTTTGGGTTCCGGTCATGTTTCAACTTCGGTAGCCCCTTTAGATGAATGTTCTAGTAGACTCTTCTAGAACGATATACCGAAAGGTTTTGTTTTTGCCACATTTATAGTACTTTCTTTGTCAGAAATCAAAGGAGGTGAAAAACACTATGAGCTTCAAAATTGTTAAACTGCTAGTCCTTTCAGCCTTGTTCTTCGCAATACTGTCTGCTACTCCAATGCTTATGACAAGCACCCATGCCAATATGAAGACAGACAATCTCACCAGCAAACCTGCGACCGAAGTCAACCCAAACGCACACCTGATAGGTGATCCTGTTGGTGGCGGCGTTCCTAAAGTCCAGACAATCCTGATAGGTGATCCTGTTGGTGGCGGCGTTCCACTAGTCCACACGAAGGCAGACTGACTGTGCTTGGGCAAAATTCTAAAAGCCTTCACTGCGTATTAAATCTGGGGATAGTTCCTTGCGTAAGAGAGTAAGGTCAAGCAGAGAAAAGAAACTAGGTGCTCAAGATGTCGCAATCTTGGAGGGCTTGGCCTTACACAACCCGCGAAACTTGTCAGATCTTGCCGTGCAGCTCGAGATGCCCAGACCGTCCCTACGTTACAGAATCAAAAACTTACACTCCAACTTTTCTTTAAATCTATACGGAAACATATACCACACTTTCATCGGACTCAGAAAAGTGATAGTTTCTGCTGACGCAAAACCCGGATATGAAGAGCTACTCTATGAATGCCTGAAAACGAACGATTACTGGCTATACGTAAGTCAATGTATCGGAGCACTCAGGTGCCTAGCCATCTACGGAATACCTGCTGAGAAGGAGAAAGAGTTTGAAGGATTCATAAGCCAGCTTCAAGAATTGAACTTGGTACAAAACGTCAACTATTTTTGGTCGACATGTATCCAAGTCATAAACTCGACTGGCGCATGGTTTGACAAGGCGTCTGAAGAATGGAGCTTTCCATGGAACTCGTGGGTGGAAGAAGTGCAGAGAACTCAAGCAGAACTACCCTATACGCTCAAAGAACCCGATGCGTACGCCCAGAAGGCAGATTGGCTCGACATAATGATACTTAAGGAACTCGAAAAAGACAGTACAGTCAAACTGACGGAAATAGCGAAAAAACTCGGCACGAGTCTAGAAAGAGTGATTTATCATTTCAAGAACCACGTGATTGAAAAAGGAATGTTTGAAGGTTACCAAGTAATAGCAGAACACTACAAAAACCTGTGTGCAGACTCGTACTTCTTCCAGTTCTATTTCAAAAACCTGGAGGACTTGACTAAATTCGCTTGTTCACTGATGTACAAACCATTCGCGAGGTACATGGGAAAAGAGTACGGGAAGAACCGGTTGTTTGCTCAGATCTATCTGCCAAAGGAACAACTAATAAACTTCCAAAAGGCCATTTCAAGATTGATAAGAACAGGATTATTGGACACCTACGAGTATGTAATTCAAGATATGACTAGGACGGAGAGACAAACAATTTCGTACGAGTTCTTTAAAAAGAAGAATTGGGAGTATAATGACAAGAAATATGTCGAAAAACTGCGATCCACAATCAGACAATTCACATAGTTTTCTGATTTGTGCTTTTTGTCAATTCTAAATTAGATTTTTCACCGAAAATGAAATAAAGGCGGATCATAGTTCTAGAGGTAAGTTCCATTCGGAGTCAGAGGCTCTTGTCAAGGAAAAAGAAAAGCAAAGTTTCCATCATCGGAATTTTCAGGCCTGGTCTAGTGGGCGTGGACGCTCAAACGTCCAGATTGATAGATCCCGCTCACTTGGCGGAAAGCATCGGAATCGATGAAAACCACGTCGTCAAAGCAAGAATCACGTTAGAAGTCGTAGAAGGGCCATGCGAACTCTGCGGGAAGCTCGCAACAGGGCATCAGATATGCCAGAAATGTGGAAAACTAGTGTGCGACAAGTGCGCAAAAACAGACTCTGGCGGAAGATACTGCCCAAGATGCTTTGCTCAAATACAATCGCTTTCAAAACTGATCTGATGTTCGCCCTTGCTCGCCTTCGTTTAAGCGAGCACGTTGCGCTCTTCTATTGAATAGACGAGTCAAACTGGCTCAAAAGGACTGATAGAAGACCATTCTATTCGACAGAAGTATTTCTTGTGCTAAGTCTTGTCAGTATTCTTGGTTCTTTCCATTCTTCTCTCAATATGCCTAACAGGCATACGTCAACGAACTTGCCCATTGCAAATCCGCCCTTCCGAACAATGCCTTCTTTCTTGAACCCCACTCCTTCTGCTGCTCTTAGGGAAGCTATGTTTCGAGCATCTGTGCAAATTACGATTCGAGGGATGTCTTTATAGAGAAAGAGATAATCGACCAAAATCTGTATGGCTTCCCTTCCATATCCCTTTCTGCGTTCAGAGGGAACAACATCGTAGCCGATTTCTACCCAATCATGAAGAATGTCCTTCCCATAGCCAATGTGCCCTATTCTAGTTCCATCCTTCTTCTCAATCATAAACTCCCCATGTCCCATAGCAACCTGCACGGGCGAAGGATTCTCAAAATCTTGTAAGGCTTGAGACTTTGACTTCTGCAAAACTGGAAAATACTCGCCTTGAAACTCCAAGCTGTTCCACCAATCCACGAGCAATGGCACATCCTCCTTCTCCATAAGCCTCAAATTCACATTCTTACCTTCAAGCAATCAGACCACCAATCCAGCTGTGCAATTCGGTTCAGCTATAACTTTTTCGCAAAACCGAAAACTGGCTTAAAGGTCTGGTTTTGCTCGAGACTACTCTCAACAATTGCTTTTTCGTCTTCCCTCAATCCATAAATCTTGTAAACTTGCTCGCGCGCACTACGAAGTGGACATTGTTACGTTGTACGGAAACTATCCGGAAATGAGCAGGCACACGTTCCAGACTTGGGCTAGAGAACAGGATTGGAGCGCCCTCAGGCCAAGCATGACGAAACCTAGCGCGATGTGAATTCTGAATACAGATGGAGCTTTCACAAACAAGATATTCTCTCTCGAGTAAGTTCTTGCTCATGCAGCCACAGACCGGAGAACTTACGTCCGAGCCAGTGACGCTTGAAACTCAGAAAACACCGAAAACATTCATATTTTATGAGGAGTACAGCCAGAGTGATATACTTGAGACAGTCAGAACACGCAGACTAGAGTATGACAAGGCAACCCGAGAAAGACGGAAGGAACTGGAAGAAGAAGTTGAAACCGAGGTCAACAGCTTCCACAGGTGGCTTAAAGAAACGAAAAATCTCGAACCTAGTACTGCTCATTACTATTCAATCGCGCTTAAGAGCCTCCTCCTCGGGCTTCCAACGGGCGTCCAAATCGCCCAGCTCTTTAGCTTGGTGCTAGACAATCCGTGAGAAAATAAGACCGGCAATATCCATTAGAGCAGCCCATCAAGCCCTAATTCTTCTTGCACATAGGTCATCCATCCCGTCGCCACGTAATAGCATAGCGCGCGCGACAGACATGAGGCTAGAAACTAGACGAATTTATTGAGCAATTAAAAGTCATTGCGTTTTATGCGTTCTAGTTCGATTCGTTGCTTTTTCTTTGTTTTTTTATGTTGGGTTTTTTTAGTAGAGAAGGCTTTATATGGCTGGATTATCCAACCATATTTCATGCGTCGCTTCACGGTCCGTCATCTCGCGCTCTTTGCTGTTCTGGCTGCCATGTGCACAGGTATCCAGTTGACGCCTCGCCCTCCGAACGTGGAGTTTACTACTTTGATTTCCTTCTTGGCCAGCGCTGTTATTGGAATGCCTTTCGGTGTCGGTTTGGGGGCTTTTGTAATGTTTATCAACGGATTTATTTCGCCTTCAGGCTTTGCCGGCTTGATCCTGCCGTTTCAAATGGTTGGAATGGCACTGGCAGGGGTTGCGGGCGGCCTGTACAGGCGCTCGAGAAATGGTTCTTATAATGCGCAGTCGTGTTTTGAAACGGCGGTCTTGGGGGCCTTTCTTACCCTTGTCTATGATGCACTCACCAATTTTGCGTATGCAATGCCTTCGATGTTGAACGGTCAACCGGTTTTGCCGACGTATGTAGCCGTTCTCGTTTCTGGTGCCGTTCTTTCGTTAACACATATTGTCTCCAACGCTGTCATCTTTGGAGCAGGTTTCGTCCCTGTCACAAACGCTATGCAAAAACTTCTTGGAGGTGAAACAGTCTGGAAAAAAGAGTCTTTACATACATGATCTTGGCTCTTCTGGTCTGGGCAATTTGCGCTACTGCCATAGCTGGTTACTACTTGGTGCAATACGACACTTATCAAAATGAATACGACCACCTGCTGAGACAGGTAAACATGTCCATACGAGTCAACATTCTTGTTAGTTATGGCAATGGAACAAGGACATGGTTCAACAATACTTTGCTGTCTGTCGGTTCAACAGCGTTCAGTGCCATACTTGCAGTATCAGACGTAAAGTACAAGGACTATGGAGGAACCTTGGGGATACTGGTGACATCCATAAATGGCCTAGCTGGCGATTCCACGACGCACGGATGGTTCTACTGGTACAGAGAAACTGGCAATTCAACGTGGATATCCCCGAATTTTTCTTGCGCACAACAAATACTTCATCAAGACGACACCATTGCCTTCTCCTACGAAAGTTTCAACCCGTGGCCAACATCGCCTTCATGAGACAGCTGTTCTTCCTTCCGAAACATCGCTTTCTTTTTTTCACAGCCGTTTCGGTTGAACACTTTAAATGTGAAAATTGCTACTATGAGTTTATGGTCAAAAACAATCATCGCACATCGGAAACATTGGAATTTCTTAGGGTAGTCCAAGCTACGGGAAAAGCTGCCCCCGGTCTCACATCCTCGTTAGGGCGCGCTTATCCATCTCACCATACTAACGAATTGCTATCTCTGACTAACAACAGCCTATGACGAGGTCTATGCGATTGAACCCTCTTGAAACAATCGGTAAGGTGGCAGGAAAAATCGCGCCTGGACGTTTGCCTTCTTTTGCTGAGGCCCACGTCATCAAGGCTTTGGAAGAGATCGGCCTCCAAGAAAACGTGGGCAGGCTGAAACTCTCAAAAGACCTTCACCTCGGCGAAGGCGAGGCCAGAACTCTGGTCAAACACCTCAAGAACGAAGGGCTGATTGAGGTTTCAAAATCCGGCATTTCGCTGTCTGCAGCTGGAAGAAGACTGCTGTCGGGCCTGAGAGTTCTCATGAGCGAACAAATAGATGTTCCTTCTACGCCCTTGACAGTCGGGCCCTTCAGTGTTGCAGTCCGAGTTAGAGGAATAAAAGACTCTATTCAATACGGTTTGGAGCAGAGAGACGCCGCCATAATGGCGGGAGCAAGGGGAGCCACTACTCTTGTCTTCACTAAGAACAGGCTCACTATGCCCGGCACGGGGGAAGATGTGTCAAAAAGTGATCCTTCTCTTTTGGCTTCTTTGTCAAAACTTGATTTGAACGAGGGCGATGTCATAATAATAGGCAGCGCAGACGAAAGGATCAAGGCAGAATTCGGGGCAAAGACGGCGGCCCTCGAACTTCTCAAATCAAAAAACAGAGCCAACCTCAAGAGAAAAAGTGCGTGAAGTTCATTCAAACTCGGCACGGCGCGCGCTCTAACTCCTTGCACAGATTCATCTTTGCGAAAGGCCAAAGTGCCTAAAGGCATTAAACAGTGGCGGCTAATACTCCTCTTTACGGTCAATCAGACCCTCTTTTCTAGCCCTGTACATGGCAAATCTGAAGATGAGAAAGCCCACAATGATTGTTCCAATCATCGTTACGACCAAGTACAGCAGATTGGTTTGAACTGTATCGGAGGCTTGTTGAAGAAACGAGGATCTCACGCAACTGAGAAAGTACGTGATCGGCAGGCTGCTGGACACGGCTTGACCCCACAGAGGAAGCACACTTGGTAGAAACACAACGCCGCCGAACAGGTAGAGAATGCCTGACACGTAGTCTGACAGCATGAACTGAACCTTGGACGTCATGATGTTTACTCCGCAGAGAATAAACCCCATGCCGATGAAGCAGACTACTCCCAGCACCAGGGTCAAGGCCAACAGCGGAAAATTGACGGCCAACCAGTTGATTGGAATCTGCACGCCCATCAGACCTTGAAAGATGAGCACCCCAAACCCCAGCGTCATCGCCAACGATATCGACGCGTTCACGACGCCGTTCAAGCTTCTTCCGATGATGTACCACGACAACGACCCAGGCGCCAAGTAAATGTGCTTCAGCACTTCATAGTGCGACCTGTCATCGTGTATCAGCATGCTCATCGTCATCATAATCTGAGTGACGTAGAGGAAGAAACTGTTGCCGATGAACATGAAAGCAAAATACTCGGGCGTGAAGTTGCTCCCAACAGCACGGCCGACGAGGAAAACGAAGCCCACGATAAGCAAACTGGAAAGAGGTCGAACAAGATAGTAGATTGCGAAGACCAGCGGGTCAGCCCAGTTGGTTTCAACCTTCCATCCCACCCAGATGGCCTGCTTAATCGTCCTAAGAATCGCGTCTATTGCCATCTGAGCGTCAACCTCCCTTCCCTCTTGCCCAAGTTCTCCATGTAATTCAGCGCAAACTTGGCGAGCGGAAGCAGAATCACAGTGAAAACCACTAGCGCGACCACATCAAGCCAAACGTTTCCAAATCCTTGACCCAGAACCATTACTCTCCTAATGCCGTCCAACCCGAACGTCAACGGAAGAATGGACGCACCGAGCTGAACGATGAATGGCAGATACGTTGTTGGGAAATAGGACCCGGACAGGAAGTACACCGGTTCCTGAAGTAAGTTTGCCGTCTGATAGGCTGCCCTGCCGTACAGCATAAACAAAGATGCAAACAGCATGCCCAACGCGTAAAGGGCAACAACCGTCAACAAGAATATTAGCAGTGCAGTCAAAGGTTCGTTGACTGCTATTGGAGCTTGAAAGATGAATATGCCGGCGATAACGATCGCAACAGCCCTCAGAGTCGTGTTGACAAATCCTCCCAGTGCCATGCCGAGGAGGATTGCCATTCTTGAGATTGGAGCAACGAGGTAGGTTTCCAGGGTTCCCGTTTCCTTTTCCCAGTAGAACTGTGTAGACATGTTCCAGAGCACGTTCACCCAGAACGCTATCATCGTTCCGCCGATTATGACAAAACTCGTAAACTGAGGCGGTGCGCCCAGCGATCTGTACATGAAAACGTAGGCGCTCAACGTTATAACTGGAATTATCATCTCAGCAACCAGCCATTCTGGCTCTCGGGTACCGCCCTTAATCCTGACCCACAATCTTGCGTAGGCCACTCTCAAGTCACGGACTACCTGCTCACGCACCGGTCTCTGCCCCTGCTTCTTCCTCAAAACCTCTTCCCACAAGGCAGATGTAGACGTCTTCCAAAGTAGGTTCAACCTCGTTGACAGCTAACACCTTTAGCTTCTGCGCCTCAAGCCTCTTCGTCACACCCTGCAGTGTTGTCTCGTCCCGAACCATAATCCTCAACGTAGTGGTATCGGTCTGAATGTTGCGAGTCTGCGAAAATCCAACGACCCCCGTAGCTTTCTCGAGGAAATTCAGGTCAGCCTGCATGGAAGACACTTCAAGTCTCATGATTTTGTTCTCTTTGAGCTTCTCCTTCAGCACGTAGGGCCTATCACATGCCAGGATTCTTCCGCGATCGATGATGGCCACTCTGTCGCACATTTCATCAGCCTCAGCCATGTAGTGCGTTGTCAACAGAATGGTGCCCTTCAGGCCTCTCTTGGCCCACTCGGCAATGTAGGTTCTTAACTTCTTCGCGGTTAAGACGTCCAAGCCCAGAGTAGGCTCATCCAAGAACAGAATCTTCGGGTCGCCTAGCAGACCCCTCGCGAAATTGAGCCTCTGCTTGTATCCGGTTGAGAGTTTCGCCATCCTCGTGTTCGCGTACTCTTGCAGACCCAGATCAGCCACTAACTGCCCAATCTTGGCCTTCGCGGCTGACGATGACAAACCGTAAAGCTGGGAAAAGAACCACAAATTTTCCCTGACAGACAGTATCCCATAGCCCGGCGTTTCCCCGCCTGAAACCAAGGCTATGATCTTCCTCACCTTCTGAGGTTCTCTGACCACGTCTAACCCGCCCACGAAAGCTTCGCCCGTCGTCGGAAGCAGAAGGGTCGCTAAAATCTTGATTAACGTAGTTTTGCCCGCGCCGTTCGGACCCAGCAGCCCAAAAATCTCTCCCTCCTCGATCGAAATTGACACGCCGTCCAGAGCTTTCACTGGCTTGTCCTGTCCCTTGAACGTCCGAGCCAAATCTCGAGTCTCAACACTGTAGGGCAACATAATCCACGGGTTTACAAACGAATTAGAACTACATAATTAAGAATTTCTGCAGCCGAACAACAGTCAGCAAAAACTGCAACAACATGGCAAACGCTCCGTTCATCCGATCAATAGCTAGCTAACGCAAGAAATCCGTGTGCGCTATAGAGATTATCGGAATCGAGTATACGTCCTATCTCTATGTTAGCGCGCGTGCACCGGGCTTTGAGTTCATGCACTGCGGCGAAAAAGACTAAGAGCTATATACCCGGAAAGAAAATTTAAGACAAAGTGTGCTAGTTCAGTGGGCCGTCGCAGCGCCCGCGAGAACATGAGAATGAGGGTTTGAGACAACTTATGGACGGAATAATGTTACAATCGGTGACGAAATCCTTCGGTGATAACGTGGCTGTAAAAGATCTGACACTGTCCGTATTACCGGGTGAGGTTCATGGTCTTCTCGGTCCGAACGGGTCGGGGAAAAGCACGACCATGAAGATGGTCATGAGTATAGTCAAGCCTGATAATGGCAAGATCAGCCTTTGCGGCGTGGATGTGTTGCGGCAGCCTATTGAGGCGAAGAGACTTGTTGGTTATGTTCCGGAGTTGCCGTATCTGTATGAGTATTTGACGGCTTCGGAGTATTTGGATTTCGTGGGCACGGCGTATGGCATTGATTTGAAGAGCAGGCGTGAGAGGGTTGATGAGCTACTTAACGCGTTGCAGATGAATGAGCATGTGAATGAGGTTATGAGTGGTTTTTCGCAGGGGATGAAGCAGAAAATAGCGATTACGGCGGCTCTTCTTCACCGTCCACGTGCCCTTGTATTGGACGAAGCGTTGAACGGTCTAGATCCTAGATCAGCCAAGATTGTTAAGGATGTTCTTCAGCGTTTAGCTGGCGAAGGCGTTTCGATTCTGTTTAGTACGCATGTTCTTGAGATTGCGGAGGCCATGTGTAGCAGGATTACTATCATGAACGAGGGAAGCCTCATTGCTGAGGGGACGGTGCAAGAGCTGAGGTCAAAGGCTGGGATGCCGGGTTCGACGTTGGAGGATACTTTCCTGAAGCTTACAGGCAGTGAGGATACGGAGAAGATTGTTGAGGCATTGAAGCTTTGAACTGGTCAACGGTCAAAAGCCTTGCAACTGTTCTCTTCAAATCATATTTCAGAGCGAGCCGTTATGGGCGCAGAAGCTTCCTTTCAAATCCCGTCGTTATAGTTGCTATAGATATTGTTCTTTTCGCGGTTCCGTTCGGGTTTCTAGTGTATGCTCTCCCTTTGGTTCCTGCTGACTTAATGAATTCGTTTCGACCGGTCGCAGTTCAATCCCTCATCGTGCTGCCGGTCATTCTTACTTCAGCGGTTATTTTGGCGGGGATATTGTTTGAGCTTGGGCAGACGGGTGGTCTTGCTTCAAGCGAAGCGGTGAACTGGCTTCCAGTGTCTCCTTTAGAATATGTTGTGGCGTCAAGCGTTTCGTTGGAGCTCACCTATTCGCCTTTTTTGTTTATTGGTCTAGGGATCACTGTACCGCTCGCTCTGAACTTCGGCAAGTCTTCGGTTGTGCCCTTCTTCATCTTGATTTCTGTCATGGCTTATGTTTGGGGAGCAGTGATAGTGGAGGCATTGAGATCCGTGATGAACCGTATCTCCACCACGCTTTACAGGAAGAGCGGAAGACTCGGCGTCATATTACGCATTGCCCTTGTCGTAGTTCTCTTAGTCGCGGTGCAAATAGCGTTTAACCCCTACATTCTTTACACGGCCCTTTCAGGCATCGCCGCGGGAGTCAGCTTGGCTTGGTTCCTGCCTGTAATCTGGCCCTCAGTCGCCATCGTGTCCTTCCTGACTCCGGATGTGGCAAGAACGACCATTTTTGCCCTGCTTTCTCTTTTATTCACGTTTCTGATTTTTGAAGCTGCAACTCGACTTAGAGCCAAGTATTGGTCTCCCATACCCGTCACCATTACCTTATCCACATCAACCGTCTATGTCCCTCAAGGTAAATCGTTCTTGTGGCTTGACTCAGTCGCGTTCGCAGTGGCCTCCAAAGAATTGAGATCCCTCGCGAGACGGAGAGAAATGGCAAGGTTCTTGGCCATACCCGTGATGATTGTAGTGGCTTCCTTGCTCCCAGTGTTGACAAGTGGCGCGAATCCAGGGGAAGCTTTGTCGGGTGTGAGTCTGGTGCTTCTGGCTGAAACATCGCTCATTCTGCCCATGATGCTTTCTTCAATCAGTATTGGACAGGAGGGAAACTCGATCGCTAACATCTATATGCTTCCCATCTCGGCTGATGAGCTGGTTCTCGGAAAGCTTTTTCTTCCGTGGGTTTTTTCAGGGGCAGGAATCTTGGCAATCGCTTTGTTCATGCAGTTCTTGGCTCCTGTTGCGGCTGGGCAGTTCTTGGCTACTTTGGTTGCTGCGGTCTTCAATATGATAATACAGGGTTATGTGGGGCTTGGAACAGGCTCGCGGTTTCCCAGTTTCAACGTTGGGCCGAGGGCAAGATACCTTTCGTTTACTGGATTCATAGTGGCCTTTGTTTTGGGGGGCTTGGTGACGGTGGCGGTTCTGGCTCCTTTGATTTTTTACCTAAGCACGGGGTTCTTAACTGGGTTGGGATGGGGACCGGCTGGATCGGTCTTGCTGACAATCATTTTGACAGTGGCAGTTGGATCATTCCTTCTTGTGTTGACGCGCTACTATTGCATGCGAGGTGTGAAGAAGCTCTTTTCTAGTATGGAAGCATAGTTTGCGATTCCTCTTGTGCGCGCACAAACAAGCGGATGATCGCTATGATTTCGTGGCTTGCTGAGACCAGACAGGGTAATCTTGGCGCGCGCATCAGGCTCTTCGGAGCAACAGGTTATGGCGGGTATTACTCTTTTCCGAACATCGGCAAGACTTTTGTGATAATAACCAACTCCAGAGACGGCGTGCTAATAAAAACCAAGCAGGGCAACTTCTTCATCACTCCGAAGAACCGCGAAGGCTTCATCGGATCCATCAGGAGAATGGCAAAACCAGAAAAAGTGGGAAGCTGAGGGTGGTAGGCTCACTCGGGCGTAGTCGTGAACTCGCGTTATGCTCTTGTAGGTGCTAGAGTTTCAGTCCTTTTGCTACTCTTTTGCCAAGCTCAGGGTCAGCTTCAGTGAGGTTCTTGATCATGCGTTGTTGAATCGGCTTGCCTGCCTTTCCCAGTGAATCAGCGATGTTGTCAACCAGATGGTCCTGATCCGCTTTACTCAGCGAACGGTAGCGTTCGCCTGCCTGTTCAAAGTCGTTGGTTAAACTGATTTTCTGACGCGCCATGTTCCCTTCGAGATGCTCTTGAGCCGTAGCAGTCGCCGGTGCTTCGCTTGGCATTCCGCCCGCGAGAGCGTTGGGTTCGTAGTTGACTGTTCCTCCGCCGTAGGGCGCGTACTGCATTGCTCCGTCCCGCTGGTTATTGTTGACATCAGTCTTCGGTCTGTTGACTGGGAGTTGCAGATAATTGGCGCCCAGCCGATGCCGTTGTGTGTCTGCGTATGAGAAGATTCTGCCCTGCAGGAGCTTGTCGGCGGAGAACCCGATTCCTAGAACGATAGAGGCGGGGCAGAAAGCAGCCTCCTCTACTTCGGCAAAGTAGTTTTCTGGATTGCGGTTCAGCACCATCTTGCCCACCGGCATCAACGGGAACTTGTCCTCAGGCCATGTCTTCGTGGCATCAAGCGGGTCGAAGCTCTGCTTGGACTCGTCAGCAATGTCCATAATCTGAACGTTCAATTCATATTCCACGGTCTTTCCTGAAGCAATCGTTTCGTACAAGTCGCGGGTGGCGATGTCGGGATCTTCACCAGCTAGACGCGTGGCCTCATGGCGGTCAATAGTTTCTACTCCTGCCTTCGGCTTCCAGTGATACTTGACATACACGGCCTTGCCTCTGGCGTTCACCCATTTGTAGGTGTTGACGCCGAAACCTTCCATCTTCCTGTAGCTCTTGACCGTTCCCCTGTCGGAGAAGAGCCAAGTTATCATGTGAGTAGACTCGGGAGTTAACGATATGAAGTCCCAGAAACGGCTGTTTGCCGATGAGCTTGTGGGGATGTTTGTGTCTGGGGCGGGCTTGAAGGCGTGTACCATGTCAGGGAACTTGATGGCATCGCGGATGAAGAAGACGGGCAGATTGTTTCCAACCAGATCGTAGTTTCCGTCTTCGGTGTAGAACTTCACTGCAAAACCTCTGGGATCGCGAGCCGTATCGGCAGATCCTCGTGCACCGACCACGGTAGAGAAACGGACGAAGACGGGCGTCTTCTTCTTTGGATCTTGAAGGAATTTCGCGCAAGTATGCTTCTCCATGCTCTTGTACACTTGGAAGTAGCCATGGGCACCAGCACCTTTGGCGTGCACTACGCGTTCAGGTATGCGCTCTCGATCGAAGTGTGCAAGCTTCTCAATCAAATGCACATCCTGCAGCAGTACAGGTCCGCGTTGGCCGGCGGTGAGTGAATTCTGGTTGTCGGAGACAGGAACACCCTGATTCGTCGTGAGATGTTTATCCTTCATAATATGCACACCGTTTTTCCTTGTTGTTTCATAATGCCTGAACATCTGAAAGGTTCAAAGGTTTATTTAAGACTTATTATTATCTAATAAAAGCTATGAGTCGCTCTCAAAAATCAGACACCTCGATAATTGAAGCTCTTCGCAAAAAAGGATACAAGGCTACTCCGCAGAGGGTAGCGATTTGTCGATTAGCGCTTAAGAGTCGAGATCATCCAAGTGCGCTGAGAATCTACGGCGAAGTCAAAGAGCTTCAACCAACAGTCAGTCTTGCGACAGTGTACAAGACGCTTCAAATCCTGACGGAGCTCGGCCTAGTCCAGGAACTGGACTTCCCGCAGAGTCAGGCAAGGTTTGATTCTTATGTGGAACCTCACATAAACCTGGTTTGCTTGCGATGTGGCAGCATTACGGATATGGACGATCCTGCCGCGCGAGAAATGGTGGCAAGAGTTGCCGCTACAGCAGAATTCACGCGGACTGGGCAACGCCTAGACATTTATGGTATTTGCAAGGCGTGCCGCGCCAGAACTCAATAGGGCGCGCGGGGACAGTCAAATGGACAGATTCCGTCTAAGAGACCCCTATGTCTCAACGGCAATCTACCTGCTGTTGGCACTACTGATCGGCATGCTCGTTGTCCTCTTGCCACTGAATGGCATAGAATGTAAGATCGTGTTTAATCTGCAGAGTCTCGCTCAGCAGACCATAGGGCTGCAAACCTTTCAAGTTCTAACGTACTTGGGTGACTTTTACGTTTGGGTCATTCTTACCTCAATCTACTTGCTCATCGCATACTTTGGTTCAAGAAAACAACTCGGTTCCGCAATCGAGCTTGCAGTTTTCTTGGTCATAACAACGGCGCTTACTTACTCACTGAAAATAGCTGTCGCCCGTCCGAGACCGAACTGTTCGGGCCTCAGAGTTTATGATGAGGACTTCATTTCTTCGTCCTCATATCCGTCTGGCCATGTTTCCAGAGCCACAGGAGCCTTCGTAATTCTGTCGAGAAAGAACAGAACCAAAGAAGCACTAGCAGTAACAGCCATTGCCCTGGTTTCTTTGAGCAGAATCTTTCTGGGCGCGCACTACCCGACAGATGTCGTTGGCGGAATATTCCTGTCCCTTGCGGCTCAGAGAATCGCGAACCTCAGCATGCCGTTTTTCATATCCAAAACGAAGAAATTGGCGCCACAGCCACTATCGGCACGCTCCGACCGCAAAACGTTTAATATTGATTCGTGCAGACTTCAGGAAAGATGAATGCCATGACAAAAACGGATATCGCTTGGGACTTGTCCGAAATATTCCCGAACTGCACGGACCCCTTAGTGCTGAAAGCCATTGGCAACCTTGGCAGAATGGCAAAGGACTTTGCAGAGAAGTATCAGGGAAAAATCGGAAGCCTCTCAGCCGAGCACCTTGCAGAGTGTCTCAAAGAATTTGAGGAAAATCGGGCCAAGCTGGGCGATGTTACCCTGTTTTCTGAGTTATCATTTGCGGCCAACATGACCCTGCCAGAAACGCAGTCGCTTCACGACAGGGTGATGAAGATTGAAGCGAAACTGGGCAAGATGCTGGCGTTCTTCGAGCTTGAAGTCGGAGCCCTCGTCTCCAAGAATTCGAGAATTATTTCTGATCCGGCACTGGCTAACTACAGACATGCTCTCAAGAGGTTCAAGAGACTGGCTGCCCACCACTTATCAGAAGTTGAAGAGCAACTCATCATCGAAAAGGATCAGTACGGGGTCAAAGCCTGGGAAGAGCTGCAGATGAAGTGGCTCAACACCCGGACTTTCGAAGTCGAAGTTGAAGGCAAGAAGAAAACACTGTCGTTCGGCGAAGCCAGCGGCCTATTCCCTCACCCTGACAGGGAGACACGCGAGTCAGCGTACAAATCAATCTACGGTCTTCTAGGCGAATATGGAGAGATATTCTCTTCAGCCCTCCGAAACACGTGCAACGACTGGCTGAACGTCTGTGAAAGAAGGAAGTACGCTTCTCCGATGCACGCAAGCCTGATAGAAAACGACATTGAACAACCGCCGATAGACAACCTCCTGGAGGCAGTCGAGAATCACGCGGGGCTGTACCGGCGCTTTCTCAAGCTTAAAGCCAAGATGATGGGGTTGCCAATACTCGGCTGCCACGACATGCTTGCTCCCTTGGCTGATGTGCCACGCACGATGGTGAGCTACGACATGGCGAGAGACATGGTCATAAAAGCCTACAGCAGGTTCGACAAGGAGTACGCTTCTGCCGTGAAGGACATGTTCGCCAAGAACCACTTGGACTCCTCACCGAGGTTCGGGAAGCAGAACGGCGCCTTCTGCGCAAGCTGGTACAACGGCAAATCTGCCTTCATACTCGACAGCTTCAACGGCAGACTGCGTGACGTTTACACGCTGGCACACGAACTCGGCCACGCAACCCACGACTACTACGCTCAGGGAAGACAAACAATCCTGAACCTCAGAATCCCGATGATCGTGGCCGAAACCGCCTCAATATTCGGAGAGCTACTCCTAACCGATCTACTACTAAGCGAAGCCAAGTCGGACTCGGAAAAAAAGGCGATACTCACCTCGGTCCTCGACATGGCAGGAACGCCAATCTTCAGGGTCACCGCCAGAGCATGGTTCGAACAAAGCCTCTACGGCGCACTCAAAAAAGGGGACTACCTCAACTTTGAAACCATGTGCAAACACTGGACCGCAGCGAGGGACCGGATATACGGGAACGCCGTCGAATGGTTCAACGAAATGAAAGCAGAATGGACCACAGTGCCCCACTATTACATGGCAAACTTCAGATTCTACAACTACCCATACGTCTACGCTCAACTCTTCGTATACGCTCTCTACCAGAAATACCTCGAAGAGGGCTCGCGGTTCGTGCCCAAATTCAAAAAAATGCTCTCAGCCGGCAGCAGCGTCTCCCCTCTGGAAATTAGCAGAATGGCGGGCCTCGACGTCAGCGACCCAAACTTCTGGAAACTCGGCACAAAACAGTACGAACACTTCATCAAGGAACTCGAAGAAATCGTGGCTTAGGCGGCACTTGCGTTGGCGACCCCCCTCTTTTTCACTTGTAATGTCAGATGTAATCTGTAATTGTAACAAACCATGTTGAGAAACGGGCTGGAAGGCTGTTCAGAGTGGACTCGGCCCGTTTATTTGTAATGTCAGATGTAATTTTCAATGTATGAGTCAGGGACTGTTGGCAGGGGTTGATTTTCAGCTGTTCACTTGTTATTTCGGATGTATGCCGTGCTGTAACGTTTCGTTGTTGAGCCGTGGTTTTGTCGATGCACACGCTCCACCTTAACCATGCGACGCCACTGCAACTGCACTGCATAGGTACACGTCTAAAGTGCGGCTTGGGAGAAACGTGTTACGTTTCAGAGTCGACCCCCTGCGTTTGTTTGGTAACAACCGTGGTAATGTTGTGAGGTGACAAGTCATGGAGAAATTCATTGAAATCCACTTCGTTCGCAGTCGTCCCCTTTGTTCAATAGTAACAACCGTGGTAATGTTGCTTGGGTAATGTTGCAATCGTGTTGGCCTCGCCCCTTTTTTTTGTCTACGTCTAACATCATGTTAGATAACAACATCGCAATGTTGCGTTGTTTTCAGACTTCGAGGTTTTGGGGGTCAGAATCCCGACAGGTTGGCTGTGGCTCGAGAAAAATAGTCGCTTCGCTCAGGAGGTTCATCTGTATTTTGACTATGTATCTACGGTTCACAATTCTTTAATGTGTATTTGAACCTTGGAAGCAACGAGGATGAAAGAGGAAGATTCGATGAAGGCTTACAGAATTCTTGCGATCCTGATTCTCAGCGTTTTCTCAGCTAGTGCGGTAGTGCCCGTGTTTGGAACGGATAGACTGCTTGCTTCAGATTTTCAGTTGGGCAGCTGGGACAAAGTGGTCGACTATTTCGATTTCAGCCGAGATTTTGCCGCGAATAACAGCTTGGCTGGTCCTCCAAGCGATTATCATGCATACGTGTACATGACCTATGTGAACACCAGCGGCTTGCAAATGCTCTACGCTGGAATGTGCAACATGACCTTCGGCGACAACAAGTATCTCACGATACCGATGCAGACTTTCATGATGCACTACAAGAGTGAGAACAGCAGCAGAGACGTTTTGACGGCTTCTAACTTCCTGATGCTTCTGGCATTCAATGATAGTTCACAATCGCTCTACCCGGACTCTCCTGACATGAACGACAATCTCTGGTCTTCATTCAGTATGGGCTTCAACTTTTCGAATTCTTTCCCAAACGACACGTTTCCTTCAATGAACACGGAAACACAAATCTTTCCGCTAGCCAATTCCAGCGATGGACTGCAGTGGTCGTGGGGCATGACGTACAAAGACTTGACAGCCGTGTGGTGGAGAACATGGATTTCACCTGACAACCGCACTTACAACAGTCAGCCTATGGCCCTGACAACATACGATGAGTTAACGTTCAACTACACCCTAACCATATCGCCAAACACGCACACAGCAACGCTAACCGAAAACCATGCCATAGGAAGAATTCGAGACCTTTGGTACTTCTGGAACTGGATCGTTCCACTATACAACCACTACAACAGCACTGGCTGCTACCGATACGGCTACAAGGTATCCAACGAAACCGTCTACGAATTCCTCCAGAACAACCAAATCAAAATGAGCATCGTTGACTTCCAAACTTCAACAGTCATCGACCGCGACAACGTTGAGCAAGACACCTACAGCAACACAGCGAACGGACAAAATGCTACCGACAACGAAAACATGGTGAGCAACTCGTCAATAACAACCTATACAGATGATGGCGAGAAAATCTTCGACACTTCCTTCGGCGCTAAGGAAACCTACAAGCTTTACAACTACACCGCAGACCCAACAGAAACCACCTCCGACACTTACAACGCAACCGCCAGAACCGCCAAAATCAACGGTTTCGCACAGGACACGGACCTATTCGTTTTCCACATAGGCTTCATGAAGTACCTTCCATGGCTCGTCTACGACATGAACCCGCAACTCTACGAACAGGCCAAAGACAGCATCACAAACATGACTCGGGCAAACTACTTCTACATAATCGCCTACCCAGCCTACAGCGGCTACAGAATCGAGCAAGACCCAGTCTTCACAGCTTACATAACTCCGCAGACGGTTCCAGAGCTCCAGCCAAGCCTGATTCTACCCATGTTCATCGCCGTCACCGCCTTCGCCATTCTCTACACGAGGAAAAGGCAACTGAGCAAAGCAAGAAACCACATCCAACCCTAATCCTCCATTTCTCTTTCTATCTTACGGCTAAAAGCCTGCAGCTCCTTTGTCGCGTCTTGCATTTCAACCTGGACACTACACGTGTCGCCGTTTCACTAGTGTTTCAGCCTTTTCCTCACGATTTCTTCGGCCTTCTTGACCGCTTCAGCAAGTCTTTCAGTCTGCGTCCCGCCGCCTTGAGCAAAGTTGGGTCTTCCACCTCCTCCGCCCCCGATGACTGCAGCCGATTCTTTGACCACCTCTTCGGCATTCACTCCCCTATCTAGGGCGGCTTTTCCGGCCATCACCATTATTCTCGCGTTCTTCCCGTCTGATCCATAGAATAACGTGACCGTTGCCTCGTCTCTCTTGATTATTTCGTTTGCAGTCTGAACCATTCGGTCGATGTCAATGGATTCATGAAAATCTCTGATTACCAGTTTGACGCCCGCTATTTCCTTGTTTTCTACAATCTCAACCTCGTCCTTCAGTTTTGCACTGTCCTGAACTGCTATTTCTTTGATCAGTCTTCTTCTTTCAACGTTCGCTTCCTTCAGCTCTTTAACAAGCTTCTCCGCCGTCTTGTCCAACTTTTCCAGAGGGGCGTTCAACGTTTCAGAAACTCTGAGAAGCAGTTCCTCATTCTTTTGAACAGCCTTGACTGCTGGAATTCCGACTGAATAGACGAGCCTCTCAACGCCATCCTGAACTCTTTCCGAATGGACTATTTTGAGAAACCCAATCTCCCCCGTGCCTTTCAGATGCGTCCCAGCGCAGGCTTCAACGTCCCAGTCTCCGGTTTTCACAACTCGGATTTCTTTTCCGGGCACTGCTCCACCCTGGTAAAGCCTGAAACCGTAGAGACTTTCAGCCTCGTTCCTTGGCATCCATTTCGTCTCAACCTGAATGTTCCTCAGAACAGCCTCATTCGCCAAAGTCTCTATCTTCTGCACCTCTTCAAGCGTTAATCTGCGGTAATGCGAGATGTCAAGCCTCGAGGTCTCGATGCCTTTCTGCGTTCCATACTGCCAAACATGCTGACCCAGAACTCGCCTAGCAGCCCCACTTACCACGTGGGTCGCAGTGTGATTCTTCATGAGGCTGTAACGTTTCTCCCAGACGATGACTCCTTTGACCGCGCTGCCTTCTTTAGGAACAACGCCCTTCACCCTGTGAACGATAACCCTGCCCACTTTTTGAACATCAACCACTTCAGCCCTCTCACCTTCGAACGTTAAGTGCCCGCTGTCCGCCGGTTGTCCACCGCCTTCAGGAAAGAAGCAAGTCCTGTCAAGCACCACATATTCTGTGTCAATCACTCTCAGAACCCTTGCTTCAAACTCTCTCATGTACTGATCCTCATAGTACAACGCCACGGTTTCAGGAAGGTCAGAGACTTTTGTCTTCAACTTTTGTTCAAACGTGGCTTCCTCTTCCAAAGGTGCCGAAACCTGCATGTGCCTCTCAGCTATCAAATTATAGAAATTGTCTGGAAGCTCCACGCTGAAGCCTTCCTTTTCCGCAGCCTGCTTGACTATCTCAGGCGGCAGCCCGTGAGAGTCATAAAGTTCCGTCAACGTTTCCACTGGAATCGTCTTCTTTCCCTCTTTTCTCAGCTCGCCGGAGATGCGCCTGACCATTCCCTCTCCGCGCTTAATGGTTTCCTCGAATTTTTCTTCTTCGACCTTGAGCATCTCCATTATTTCGTTTCGCATCTCCTTCAAGTGGGGATAATCCTTGGACCACAGTTTCACCTGCATGTCCACGATGTCGTAGAGCTTGTCAGATATCCCCAGCATCCTTAGCAGGCGGTAGACTCTGCGGAAAATGAGGCGAGCCAAGTAGCCTTCTTGGATGTTCGAAGGAACTACGCCTTCGGAGAGTATAAAACTCAAACACTTAGTATGGTCCGTAACTGCAAAGGCCTTCTCAATCGGGCCTACAAACTTTTCCAGTTCGTCTACCCTTATTCCCACAATCTCTGCTTCTTTCTTTCGAGTTTCAGCCCTGCTAGCCATTTTGTCCAAGTTCACTAAACCTGAAGCTTCCGCCACTCTCTTCAAGAGTTCATAGTTTATTCTGGTCATGCCAGCCATCTTGAAGACTCTCTCAAGCACGTCTCCATAGATTGCATGGAAACCACTCGGTGCGCCTTGGGAAAGCCATGCATAGCGGTCCATGCCGTAGCCCGTGTCAACCGTCCGAATTGGCAACTTGACAAAGGCGTCGTTGACGACCTTGAACTGCATGAAAACTAGGGTATCCACCTCTAAACCTCTGATGATGGATTCTACGCATGGTCCTGCGTTTCCTCCGCCGCACCAAACCTCCTCCTTGTACACGATCTCCTCGGACTTGACGCCCAAGACGTTTGTAACGAAGTCGTGCTGGTACCTGACGGTCTGGTCTTTCCAGTACACCTCCTTGTCAGGATAGTTAAACGCGTGCGCTCCGCCCATCTCAAAAATCGTCTCGTGTCTGCCAAACGTGGGACCCGTGTTATCTATGTCCACTAGGCGTATGCAGGGTTGAGAGATTACCAGCGGATTTGCTGGTGGAGGAGCAATTCCGTCAGTGACGTATGGTTGAAAGTCAATTATGCTCGCATGAGTCAGGTAGATGTCGCCTCTCCATCTTGCCACGACAGGATAAGGCCTTATGCGTACGTGACCGTTTTTCTCGAAGAAGGAGAGAAAAGCCTCCCGCATCTCGCTCAGACTGAACTTTCTGCGCGTGGGCGGATTATCTATGAAAGTGTAAGATGCGCATCCTTCTGAAGTTGCCTCACCGCAAGTGACCTGATCTGCAAGTAGCGTCCAAAAATGTTCCCCGCACTTGGGGCACAATTTTCTAACGTAGTCTTGCTCTTTGAAAAACGGGAGGTCGTATTCCTCCTTTGGGAACTGCTTCAAGTCATAAACACCTGAACTATGGACTCCGATTTCTAGGATTAACAAAACACGGACATTTAAACTATTTCGCCCGTGTTCTCACACGCGCTGGTGGCTTATCCAAGCCCAAATCCGAGCAAAAACCGTCTAATTCCGACGTTCAATTGAGAACAGGTGGAGAAACGATCCCGTTCCTTCAGACACTTCTTCTTGGTCATGCATTCGCGCGTTTGATTTAAATGCGCTTTGATCATAAGCACTTCATGGCACAAGACAGGCGGGAGGTGAAAAGCGACGGACATATTTGACATCTACTTGCTGAACCTGTTAGCCACCTTAGGCATGTTCGCAGTTCTGATTTTCCGTGCATGGCTCGAACTGAGGAACTACCGATTGATGTGGAAAGAGCTAGAGTGGCGGGAGACGTATCATACCATGGGACGCATCCTTAAAGCGGAAAAAGACCTCTTCTCAAAGGTCGAAGGCGGCGACGAACTGTATCAAATGTTGTGCGAAATCTTCAACGTAAGAAACGGAGCTTAAGAATGCCAGTTTTCAGTCAGTCCTTCACGTGCTCCGTGGCGTTTTTCCATTCCGTAACGGACAGATGGCTTGGTTAAATGTCTCTGAGATCTTGTTGAGCTTATGTACAGGCCTTTTCTTATCTCACGGTTCATCCTGACCTCAACCTTTCTGACACTCGTGTCTCTCAGTCCGCATTTTTCACACCTGAAACCCTTGTTCTTGCCCATTGATTTTAACCGTTTGCCACACCTTGGGCAGATCGGGTTTCGATAAACAATCTTTTGGGCCAGTTTCAGCAGTCGGATCTTTTCAAGATTCACCGTTAGAGGCCTCCCCCGTGAAGGAGCTCGAACGCTGCCGAAAACTTCTATGCAGTCTCCACTCATCAGTTCTCTCGCAGCGCGGCTTAGAGCACCGCTTGGTTCATACGCGGCGCAGTCAACCAGAGCGCTCTCATCTCTGACTGGGAAAATTATGTGTCTTCCACGAATCATCTTCGGGTTCGCTGCGACAATTGCCTTTGCGATGACCGAACTGTACGGTCTAAGTTGGCTCAGATTACTGATTCTTTTGAGATGTGCGTCTGTTCCTTGGTTCGAGCGGAAAATGACCCATCTTTCAACGGGTTCCAGCGGTTTGACCATTTCAAATGCTTTCTTCACGATTTCTGGAGTCTCGCCCCTGATGCCGAAAAGAATCGGGTCGGGTCCTCGAGGCGTGATGATGACCCTGTGTCTCTCCGTGTCAACGTTGTTAAACGTGTATGGTGCTGTCGCCTCGTCCATTTCGAAGATTGAAGTTTCGTCCACTCTTCTCTCCAGTCCGTACTTCTTTGGAATTCGATACGCAAGAATCTCGTAGGTGCAGTCTCCCTGAAACGTTTCGCCCATGGCTGCCAAACCGCCGATGATTCCTCTGCCATTCTTGAAACCCACGGCTTCTCCGTTGAATTTCGTCAGAAGCTTTGAGGCTTCCTTGAACGTTACGATTCCCGTTATAGCATGTTTTGCAAAAACTCTGACTTCCTTCGGGATTCTCACTTTTTCAAGGAAGACCACACCAGGGTCTGTACCTCTGAACTCCAGATCTGCTTTTTCTTCGACCGTGGATATGACTGTCTCTTTTATTTGATTCGTGGCGTTTTTGTCGTGTCGTATTCTTAGGCACAGGGCACCGTTTCCTCTGGTCTTCCAGGGTACGTTTGGGTTCAGTCTGATCAGGCTTGGATAATCGATGAAGCCTGCGCCGAGCTTCTGCAGTTTCTCGACAAGAAGGGCGGCAACGTAGGTTGTGCAACCCTTCCTCGTTGAATCTGTATCGTCCAGTCCTATGTGCATCGTTTTCTGGGGCATTCGTCTAAACTCAGCTGTACCAGAATTAGGAGTAAGGGTGAAATATAAGCGGAGAATTGTGGGGTCGAAATAAAAAGGAGGGAATGCGTGCTATTTCTTTGCTGCTTCTTCTACAACGATCATTGTGAGGGTTGATCTGACTTTGTCGAGTCTTCTGACTTTCCACGTGACGATTTCCTTAAGCCTGTCCATCGTGTCTGCGCTCACTCTGGCGATTATGTCGTAAACTCCGTAGACAGCGTTTGCTTGCTCTACTCCTTCAACCTTCTTCAGGTCTTTGAGTACGTCGCTTTCTGAACCGATCTCGGTATTGATTAACACGAAAGCTGTTGGCATTTAAATCTCCACAGTTATGTTTGTGTATATGCATTAAAATATTTTGCTACACTTTGGGTCAAACTCTTCGTGCCTTCTGCTTTCTGCGGTTCCGTGGGGCTAAGCCAGTTGTGCTGTGTCTCTTTTGCGAAGAGTACGGATACGCTTATCTTTGTTTTCTGGACACTAGTTTATCGGGCTTTGGTATGCTTAAAGATGCTATAATAAGCCGTGATATGCGAGCGTTGGAGTTAAACGCGGAGTATTTTGGTGTTTCGAGGCTTCTGTTGATGGAGAACGCTGGCCACGACGTTGCCTTGGAAGTTTCTTCGCGATTTAAATCGGGGAAGTCTGTGGTGGTTTTCTGTGGTTTGGGCGGAAACGGCGGTGATGGTTTCGTTGCGGCTAGGCACTTGTCCTGCATGGGTTTCAAGGTCAAGGTTCTTCTCGCTGGTAAGAGCAAAGACATTTTGGATAAAGCGGCGCTTGAGAATTGGCGTGCACTACAATTTTTGAGTGACACGGTTCCTGTTGAGGAAGTTTATGACAGTGCACTTGTGCCGAAGACAGCGGCGGACGTGGTGATTGATGCGTTGCTTGGAACGGGCGCTAAGGGAAGCTTGAGGCCGCCGGTCTTGCAGCTTGTTGAGAGGATTAACGAGATGGACGCTTTTCGAGTTGCCGTTGACGTGCCGACAGGAATCGATGCAGATACGGGAACCGTCGCTGGTGAAGCTGTGAAGGCGAACTTGACCGTTACTTTTCACAGGTCGAAGAAGGGACTTGCGAAGGCGAAGAAGCGTGTGGGGGAGCTAGTTGTGAAAAGTATCGGCCTGCCTGAAGAGTTTGAACAGTTTGCAGGGCCTGGTGACGTTCTGCTTGTAGCCAGACCGCGTCCGTCTGAGTCGCACAAAGGAGATTTTGGACGTTTGCTGGTTATAGGCGGGAGCGAAACCTTTTCGGGCGCCCCAACTCTGGTCGCGCAAGCTGCTCTGCGCACGGGTGTCGATTTGGCATATGTTGCTGCGCCAGAGAAGACTGCCTATGCTATTTCGTCCATGTCTCCAGATCTTATCACCATAAAGCTTGGAGGAAAACACCTGAACCCGAGCAACTTGCAAACGTTGAAACCGTATGTCGAAGCCTCTGATGCCATTGTTGTCGGTCCAGGCCTCGGGTTGCATCCTGAAACCGGAGAAGCTGTCATGGAAATAGTCGAAACCGTGGAGAAGTTCGGGAAACCCTTGCTTTTGGACGCAGATGGTCTGAAAGCCTTTGCCAAGTTCAAGAGAAAGTTGGATGTGCCCTTGGTGCTGACGCCTCACGCTGGAGAATACGCCATCCTGACCGGGAAGAAACCGCCCAGCCTCCTTTCTGAAAGAGTTCTGCAAGTGCAGAAGGCGGCTGCAAAATTGAACGCGACGCTGCTGTTGAAGGGGCCTATCGACGTTGTTTCTGATGGCAAACGCGTCAAGCTCAACTTCACAGGCAACGCTGGCATGACGGCCGGCGGCACGGGGGACGTGCTTTCGGGAGTTGCTGGGGCTTTTCTCGCTCAGAAGGCGGACTGTTTCGAAGCTGCTGTTGCTGCAGCTTTTGTGAATGGTGCTGCTGGAGACTTTGTCTTCGAAGAGTTGGGGGCTCACATGGTTGCCACGGATCTTATCCGTCACCTGCCGGCCGTTTTGAATGATCCAATGAGTCACTTGAAGGTGCTGAAGGCGCGTGCAAAGACAAGTTAGAATCGTTGTTTACAACGCGAGACAATGTGATCCAAAGAAGTGCACGGCTCTGAAGCTCAAACGATTTGGGCTGGTTCGACAGGTCGTTCAGTTACGGTTTCTGCCAAAGAGGGCGGTGGTGCTTAATCCGTTCTCCGAGACTGCTTTTTCTCCTACTGACAGAAAACGCGTTGAAGAGTTTGGACTCGTAGGCCTGGATTGCAGCTGGGAACACGCTGAAAAAGTTTTGTTGAAACACGTGAGAGGGACGTCCCGCTGTCTGCCGATACTGGTTGCGGGCAACCCGGTTAATTTTGGTAAGCTCACAAAACTCACGACAGCGGAGGCTCTTGCAGCGGCGCTTTACATTGTCGGGTTCAGAGATCAAGCAGACGAGTTGCTGTCCATTTTCAAGTGGGGACACACGTTTCTCGAGATAAACCATGAGAGACTGGAAGACTATGCAAACGCGAAGGACAGCACAGAAGTAGTGGCGCTGCAGAACCGCTTAATGTTGGGTGAGAGAGTGCAAGATGCCAGAATGGTTAGCAAAGATGAGGAAGGAAAATGAAAGAAACAGAATTCCCGGTTGGGAATGCGAAAGTCTGTCTTGTTCAAGGAGACATAACCGACATGGAGACCGATGCGGTCGTGAACGCGGCCAATTCATCTCTTATGGGCGGCGGAGGCGTTGACGGGGCGATCCACAGGAGGGGCGGGCCGAGCCTACTCGAAGAGTGCAAGCGTTTGAGAGCGCGAGAATGGCCTGGAGGGCTTCCGACAGGAAAGGCAGCGGTGACAACTGGAGGCAATTTGAAGGCTAAATACGTCATTCACACTGTTGGACCCATCTGGCGAGGAGGCAACCAGAGGGAACCAGAGCTCCTGGCAGAGGCCTACCGCAACAGCTTGAAACTGGCAGTTTCCAAAGGACTGAAAACCGTAGCATTCCCGTCGATAAGCACGGGTGCCTACGGATACCCCATCGAACAGGCCAGCCGAATAGCCTTGACAACCGTTAAAGATTTTCTGGAAAGGGAAGATAACCTCGACCGGGTGGTGTTCGTTCTTTTTTCAAGAGACGATCTGGAGATATACATAGATGCAGAGAAAGAGGTCCTGAGATAGAGCCCGTTTTGCATTCGTTGGCAGATGCGTCCTCTGTCAACTTGAAATGAGAATTCACGCTGGGCTACGGTCTGTATCCGTTGAGGACACACAGCGCCAAAGCTGCTGCGAGTATGTCTGCGGTTGTCCCCGGGTTCAGGAGATTGCCGGATTTTCTGAGTTCTTGGTCGAACTCGCTTAGGCTTTTTTTGCCGATGGAAGTTTCGATTCCGCCGAGGTTCAATACGTGTCTGGCTCTTAGTGAGATCTCGCGTGATTTTTCGATGCCCGTTTTCCTGGCTATGAAGGTGTCTGGAACTTTTGCTAGAACCTCCAAGAAGGTTTGAATTGTGGCGCTATTTGGGTCGTCCTTGTTTTGCAGTCGTTTGGTCAGAGATGGGTAGGCGAGGTCGAAGGTTATTGGGTAGTTGTTTACCCATTCGGAACAGATGGTGTCGTATTTTTCTGCTATTTTGAAGACGTTGTACAGGGATATTTTGTCTTCAAGTATTCTGCCTGCTGAGTCTGGGTCGTTGATGTCTAGGGCTGGGGCTTTTCCGAGTCCGCTGGGGTTGGCGATCTCTATTGCCACGTACATGTTGACAGCGTCTCTTGGCGTGGTTGATTCTGTGATGAGTTTCAGGTTTTTCCTCAAGTGCTGAAGGTTGAGATATTTCGTTGTTGAAGTCATTCCGGCAGCTACTGCAATCGGGGAAAGCAGGATGACCGTGCCTAGAAGCGTGTTGCCACCATGTTGCCAGGTGTTGATGTTCGCTATGCATCTTTTTATCAACTTTCCTACTCCAACATCGGCCACGTCAATTTTGCCTTGAGAAACAAGTATTCCTCTTTGGGCAGCAGTTTCAAAGGACGAAGTAGCAGCGACGGCCGAGGCAAGAAAATGGCCGTAGAGAGTCTTCTCGAAATTGTTTATCACGCTCACGTTTCCGGGTTTGTGGGCGCTGACTTCCAGTAAAATGGCCAGTTCAAGACATCGTGCGACGTGTTTTGCCCGGTTGTTTGTTCTCATCTGCGTGCCCCCGCCACGTGGACGTTACTGCGGGAAGTTTTATTAATATTATGTAAAACGCTACAATGCAATGAAGGATTTTACATAGGCAGGCCGAGGACGAGCGACCAGATTTAAGCTTGAACGGAGGCGGACGACGCAAGTGTTGTCAGACCCGATAAAGAACTACGCAATATGCGGGACTGTCCCGCTTCTCACGCTGAAACGTTGACGTGCAAGAGGCGTGGCCGTTTTTCGGCAGACCCAGTGGCCCGTCGGATGCTTCAAAGCTGACCCCGCCTTTTTTATTTTACATTTTTTGTAGTGTTGAATTGTAAAATTGTTATGATGCGTGGGCGACCCCCCTTTTTCACTTGTAATGTCAGATGTAATGTGTAAATGTAACAAACCATGGAGAAAGACAGACTGGACTACCGTTCAGAGTGGACTCAGCCCTTTTGTTTGTAATGTCAGATGTAATTTTCATTGCAGTAGTCAGGGATTGTAGGCAGGATTGACTTTCTGCTGTTCAGTTGTAATGTCAGATGCAACGTGCATTGTAAGGGTCAACGTTGAGCAGACGGGTGTATGGACGAATGTTCAAGGTTAGGAGACTTACAAAATCTTGGCGCGTGTTCTTCCATGTTCACTGGCCCCTGTGTATAGGGCAAGTAAAGGGGGGCATGGGCGCCGCTGACTGCGAATGTGATTGGTGGCCACGTATGTGAAGTTATACCAGGGTTGACGCGTGCGCAATCTTAATGAGCGGTGATGGCGACAGATGTGTGGGGAATGAAAGCTTTGCCCAATTGTCCGAAGTGTGGTTCAGGGGTGGATGAGACAATGGTTTTCTGCCCAAGATGCGGCGCATCTCTGAGAGCAGAGTCCACTGTGGATTGGAGGCATGAACTGAGGGCGAGGCGCAGGGAATGGAGAGAACGAAGAAGAGAACTGAGAAGCCAGAGGCGACAGGCTGAAAAAAGTGAGAAGGAAGAGAAATGGGAGAAAACCGAAAAGCATGAGTACATGTTCTTGGGACCTCTGATCGGCGGATTAGTGCTCATAATATTCGGTGCTTTTCTCTACTTGTTGATAGCTGGAGATTATGGCACGCAGATGTTGACAGCGTTGTTCCTTGTATTCGTCGGCGTGATAGTCATAGCTGCAGCCGTGTACGGCGTCATCATAGCGGGGAGAAGACATCCTAGAGCCTAGAAACGCACGACTCAAACTGCTGAGTCCAATAGTGAAAGTCATATTTGAGAACGAACATGTAAAGGCCGGTCGAGAGAATTTCAGAACGCGAAGAACAAACGCATCGTCTTAGTGCGGAATAACCAAAATGCGCGCGCCATATGCTGAATTCTAGGTTTCTATTTAGCGGGTGTGGGGGAAGAGAACCCCGGGGCTTGCCCCGGGCGGTGAATTCCCCCACTTAAGCCTTTTTACTGAGCGTGTGTTACGAGAATGTGGAGATAACTTTGGAGATG
>JBEKCD010000003.1:0-160459 GCA_050015055.1 Bathyarchaeia archaeon
CCATCTCCAAAGTTATCTCCACATTCTCGTAACACACGCTCAGTAAAAAGGCTTAAGTGGGGGAATTCACCGCCCGGGGCAAGCCCCGGGGTTCTCTTCCCCCACACCCGCTAAATAGAGGTTCTGTAGTCTGACGACAATTTCCGCTGGAAGTTCGTAATGTACGTAGCGCATTTTGAAGTCGTAGTGAAACGAGTTGTATCTGGCTCGAAGAGCCTCCACCAAAGAGGCGAGTGTTACGTTGTAATACAGATCTAACGCTTCCAGCCAGTTGCCCCTGTTAATCTCCTTCTGCACAAAAATGTTAAACATGTCGAAACGCGCGCTCAATTTCTCCAGTCTTTCGTGCATCCGATCTTTGAATTTCTGTTTGTCAAGGATAGGTGGCTTTATTCTGGATGATTTGTTGAAGTAGAACACGTTGTCTCCGTGAATATTGGGCTCCAGAAATTTCTCTCCGCTTTTCTGCGTCAAGACGGCAAAATCAACGAGCAGATATCTGCTTGTATTTTTAAGTCTGTAGAAGGCTTGAGAGACGCCAGGCCAAGGTTGTTGGAGAACAGGATATTTCATGTCAATCTGATGAACCGAGTTTAATGCTTCCTCTACAACTCTAAATGTTTGTTCGACTTTGTCATCGTCCACGATTGCATAGAGGTCCAAGTCTGACCATTCGTCGATTCTTCCGAATGCTGCAGCTCCTCCCTCGTAGAAAGCGTGCACATATTCAACCGGCTTCAAGAAGTTCACGAGAGCGGCTACTATCCTTCTACGATCCGATTTTCCGTTAGCTTTCAACTGGAATCCCTTCACAGAATTGAGTGGAAAGCTCCTTCAATATACTTAACTTTTGTCGCATTCAGCTGTTTCCTAGACGTGCTGCTTTCTTGCCTGTTATGTAGAAAACTCGTTTTTCAAGTTGTTCCAGCAGATCTCAGCTTCAGGCCAAGAACTCGGCCCTCGCTCGTTCTCATTGCAGTCCACAGTGTGCCTTTCTCGAACTCTTCAAACGGTGTCAGAAGCGGCGAGCGCGCGCGAATATCCTGTAGCCTTTTTCTCTTTCACCGGTCAATGCATAAACGATTTAAACACTGGTTTGTCACAAGAACGGGTGTTAGGGAGACTTTAGATGAGTATTGAACTTCCAGAAGCAAAGATTCTTGCGGATCAGATGAACAAAGAGCTGAAGGGCAAACGCATCAAGAGCTATCATCTTCGAGACTGTACAAAATTGCAGAGAATTGGGTTCATAAACAGAGATGACAAATCCTTTGATCAACTCTTGAACAGAGAAGTCGAATCCGTCGCTTCTAGGGGCAACTCCATACGCGTGAAGCTTGATGAGGGGATGAACATGATTCTCAGCCCTGAATACGGCGGCGAGATCTTTTATCACTCACGTGAAGCGACGGTTCCAGAGAAGTTTCACCTAAAGATAGATTTCTCCGACAAAACCGCGTTGACGGTGAGATTCACGAGTATGGGAGGTATGAGGGTGCTAAAGGATGGTGAACTGATGGACTCGTACGTGTTCAAACGGGATTTCAACACTGAGATTCTCTCACCTATAGATGAGGACTTCACGTTTGAACGGTTTTCGAGACTCTTATCAGACAATAACCGGGCGCTCAAACCTGTGCTCGTTGGAAAAGATGCCGTCTTGGTGGGGCTGAGCAACAGTGCTTTTCAAGACATAATATACAGGGCCAAGCTGCACCCGAGAAGAAAAGCGTCTGAGTTAGATTTGAATGAGCGGAAAGCCCTTTACAACTCTGTCAAGCTTGTCCTTCAAGAAAGACTTCGGTTGAACGGAAAAAACCAGTTTTTGGACCTATATCAGAATCAAGGTCGCTACATCTCAGCGATGGGACCGAACATGAGAAAAAAGAACTGCCCAGTCTGTGAATCTCCCATACAGGAGCTGAGCCTTGGCGGAGGCAAAGTATTCATCTGCCCCAAGTGTCAAGTTTAAGAACTCCAAATATACTGCCATTAGCGCGAGTTTCTTCAATTGCTATGTGTGAGAGTCATGGTTTACAGTGTGTAGTATTGTGTGTGGTTTTGTGGTAAGAGAGGTAGAGAGAAAAAGGGCAAAGTTTTATCCAACCAACCAAGAGTTTGGCTAATGTGCAAAATTATGGCTTGTGTCCACAGAACAGTCTAATGTTCGGATATTTCATGCCATACTGCTCTACTGACGGCCACAATTCTCTCATTATTTTTTCTTTGAATTCTGGCCACACTTCGTCTTGGCTAATATTGCTTTCTAGAAACACTTTTCCCGAATACGAAATGTTCGTTGGGATTGTTACGACATCAAGCTTCGTCAAACCTGCGGTTTTCATGCACTTTAGAACTGTTCTTTTCGATGGAAAATAGTCGTTTCCAATGTCTCTATGAAGTCTAATGAGATTCTCTTCAGCAATGTTACTTGTTTCAGTGTCCAGTTCTAACATCGCAACGGTTCCATTCCGCTTGACCACTCCAGCAATTGATGAGACTATTTCGGGTAATTGTCTGGGAGGCATCAGTTCTTCTATCAGTCTATAACTAACAGCCATATCAAAACTCTCAGGGGCAAAAACAGTCAACAATTCAGCAGCATCAGTTTTCACAAACATAACCTGCGGTCTCACGCCATATCTGTCAAGATTCTGATTCATCCTGTTTACGTCCTCATCGCTGATATCGACTGCAGTAACTTTGCCAGTTCTTCCCACGACTTCTGCGATACAAACCGTGAAAGTGCCTTGCCCACAACCAACATCAAGAACTTGCATACCTTCCCGTATTCCCGCAGAACTCGCCAGGTTCAGCTTCATCAAACGCAGCTTTTTACAGAGCGTCCCAAGTCTCTTTATCATCAGCTATACTTCGCGCAACTACCCTTTTAGTTTTACACACAGAAGAATTCATGAAGATTCGTTTCTGGTTGGTTGGGTTGGCACAAAGTTTTAGCGCGCGCGCTAAAAAAAGGCAAGCCTTTTTTCTAGAGAGAAGACATGCAAACAGGAGCTCTAGAGAAGTGACTGGATTGTTCTGGCTGCTTCTTTTGCGCCATTAGTAGGGATCGATGCGTAATCGACATGCGTTCCGATGTTTGAGACAATAGCTTCTGATAATGATTCGGGCGTCGTTTTTGAGCAAATCATTCTGACGCCTGCTCTGTGTCTTTGGCATCTATTCGCCACATCAACTTCCTGTTCAAAATGGTGCTCAAGCGGAAAATACAAGAACGGTCTTTGAAGGGCAGTCAATTCAAGCGTTATTGTTCCTCCTCCAGTGACAATGCAAAGGTCTGCGGCGCCCAAGTGCCTATACAAACTGGGCAAGTATCCAACAATCTTCACCCCTGCAGGAGTTTGAATCGAGTCTGGCGCTACACGCGGCCCGCAAACCAAGACCATTTGAAGGTTAGGGATTTTGTCCTTGACCATCGGGTATGCTTTAACGCACAGATCCAGCAGGTTTTTCCCCGCTGATGTCCCACCAATAGAACACAAAATCAAGGGTTCATTTCCGTAACCCAAGAGTTTGCGCGCCTTAGCCTTGTTTCTGAAGTCTTCAATATCCTCTGGAAGCATATAGCCCACAAAGTTAATCAGTTTCTCGGCGAGTCTGCGACGGTTGGGCAGCATGAAACCAAACCTCTTATCTGGAACGTCCTCGACTTCACCAACAAAGATGCTTCGATCCGCGAGAGACGGCTCACCTGCCAAAAACTTGACCCAGAGCCTATTCGTCATGTAAGCTGCAAGATGATCAACTGGATTCCGAGTTGTGGCATCAAGCCCCAAGAAATCATAAATAACCACAAACGGGCACTTCTTCAAGCCCGGATTCTTTTGCATTGCAATCATAATATCATACGGTTCGTCCCCTATCCACAGATCAAAACTGTATGCTTCAGAAATCCTAGCATAGACTTCGGCATTCCGAGACCAACCCTTTCGCATGTTCATGACCCACTGTACCAAGTTTGCCTTGTATTCTCTGGCTAATCCTTCCAATTCAGAATTGGCCGAGGATAACAAACCTGCTTCTGGAAGAAGCTTTTCCCCAGAATCTTCGAGAACTCCCGAGGCTGGGGGCTCAGCCATCCAAGATATTTCAATGTCAGGCCGAATCCTCCTGAGCGCTCCAGCAACTTCCAAATCTCTGCCTACATGTCCTAAACCGATCGAGCCGCTCACAAAGAGAATTTTTTTCATTCAGTTCCCACATCTACTTGATGCTACGTTTCTGTAGTGCACGTTGCCGCGTTAATTCTGTCTTCTGTTCTTCTTATATTTAATTTGTTTCTAGAATTAGCGCACGCGCTGATCACAGAGCCGTTCGCGCGTGCGGAAAAGTTATAGCTCAACAGACACATTTTCCATTATGGAAGCACGTAAGAATGTCAGATACGACATTGCATCTTCCCAGAACCTAAAAGACCTTCCAACATTCCGTTTATTTCCCTATAGTTGCCAATATTGCTTGTACTGGGAATCAACTGGCGATTTTGACGAGAAGGTAAACAAGGAAAAGGCACAGCAGTTAAAAGGTGATTGGTTCAGGAACGTCTCGGAAGAGTTTGGGGATTGCGGTGTAATTGCATATCTGGACAATGAATCTGTTGGATATGCACAATACGCGTTGCAAGTTTTTTCCGAGAGTTCGGCAATACGCGTCTGGTCCGCCCAGCGGCGATTCTGTATTTCTCGCATGCCTCTATATTCCGAAGAGAGAGCTGAGAGGAAGGGGCATCGGCAGGTCTTTGCTTGATTTTGTCCTATCCAACCTTGGGAAAAGAGGATACAGTGCGATAGAGACTTTCGCTCGTAGGGGTTCGGAGAGCAACCCCACTGGACCCTTGGAATTCTATCTCAAGCAGGGGTTTTCAGTGGAAAGAGAATGCGACGAGTTTCCACTTGTGAGAAAGGAATTCGGAACAGTGATACCGTAATGGCTACAGGCAGAATCACAGTTCGCAACGCAGGAGTTGGCGATTACTCTCTGTGTCTTCCTCTGCTCACTTTGTTATATCACGGGGACATTGGAACAGACTTCAAGAAGACGTTTGAAAGCTTCACAACCGATAATAGTATGGTTCTGCTTGCACAGTCTCGACGCGAAGTCGTTGGAATCCTGATTGGAAGCTGTCAGATGGACATTGATTGGGAAGGAAAGACTGCCAGAATTGATGCAATAGTCGTGAGTGAGAAGCACAGAAGAACGGGCGTAGGAAAACAGCTTGCCAGCCGTTTTGTCACTCTGGCACAAATGCAAAGATGCAAAGCAGTCAAATCCCGAGTAAACAGAAAGAACGAAGAAGTTCAAAGATTTCATGAAAGCTTGGGTTTTGCAAGGGCCGACACATACGAATACGTGTTGGATTTCCCTCATAAAGGCTTGACCTGAAAAAGAGACGTAGTAGAGTGCGCGCGCGCTAAGTGCACGCCATCTCCGAAGAAGACGGAATGACAGCCGTGAATACGGAAAGGTACATCGGCTGCGGACTGTGCGCCATGGGGTGCCCAAACGGAGCAGTAGAACTCAAACGAAAACGCGAAAACAAAATCGTCAATCCTCCACGAGACTTCGCCACAAGGGAACACGAACGCATGCACAAACGAGGCTTAAGCAGATAATCTGAACCCCGCACGAGCTCTAAACAAAAGGGAAAGCATGCTTCTCTACGAGCCCTAGTTAATTCTTGCCACTGCCACCATGCCAGTCAGGACACTGCTGTTCAGAAAGGTGATTTCTTTACCAGAATCCAGTAGAATCCTCGTGTAGAAAGGCGTGAGTTCCTTGACCACGCCTTCCTCATTCATGTAGGTCGTGTAGACCCTGTCACCCTGCGAGTAGGGAAGTCTGCGTCGCACGATTGCTTCTGAAGCGGGAAATGTCGTGACAATTACTCCCCCTTGGACTATGGCAGTGTTCGGAATGACCACCAGACCTCCGATGTCATTCCGTATTCGCGTTACCATCGCCGTTATCTCTTCTACCTTGCCTGGAATGTTATTCACCATAACAGTGTCGCCTATGCTGAACGGACGGGTCATGAGCACTAACGTTCCGGCGAGAATATTGCCCACAAACGTGGATATGACAAGACCGATAACAATCGACGCGATGCCTCCGCCCACTAACAACGTAGTCGGTGAAACCTGAAATATGCCAAGTGAAGCAAAAAACACCACGATGCCCACGACTAGAATCATGAAGAACTGAAAGACCGCGGCGAGGTGAATGCCAACGTGTTTTGACAAAAGGGTTTCAGAGCGCCTGATGAAAAGGATAATGATCAGGCCAAAGGAGACAATTATCACTGTTCTGACAGTCTGATGAATCAGCATAGTCAAGTGCACCTGTGCAGCAAACAACTGGTCATACGCGAACACAAGGCCAAAAGCCACAACTATCAGGATCGCGATAACCAACGCAAACCTCTTAACAGAGCTCACCAAGCCAGCCAATTCTTTTCACACCAAAGACAGCTATCATGCAGATCCCATTCTATAGGTTTTCCCTCGACTTGATGTACGTGCCTTGCCTCCCATTCTCCGACATTCAGAAACGCGCATGGTCAAATTGGCTAAAAATGGCTTTTTACTCTTCTTGCGGGTTTGGTACACTTTCAGGTATCATGCGTGTCCATGCCTTCTATGACAAGCAGCTCTTCCCGAAATGCGAGCGGAATCAAAACCATTTTCGACCATTTTAGGAACACACATGCGCGCGATCTGGCTCTTCAAAAACTCAGCAAAGTACCTCTCCAACTTCTTCGAAGACATCGATTTGGTGATGCCTTTCCAAGTATCTTACCAGCATCAGAACTCGTAGGCATGACCTCGCAATGGTCGTACACCATTCTCCAAGAAAGACCTGCAGAAGTCCAGTCAAAAGACTTCCGTTCGCTATTCAGTCCGCGAGCGCGGTATAGATATTAACTTTGAGTACATTAGTCTGGGCTATACTAGCCTCTATTGGGAAGCCTTTGAGGTATGAGCGCTCTGATCAGCAGATACTTCACGTCGTTAATCGTGGTTCTAAGCATAATCTTGGGATTTGCTCTTCCACAGGTTGGAGTTATTTGGAGCAGTGCGCCCTACCTGACTCTTCTGCTGATGTTCCTGATGTTTTTTGTCACGCTAAGCATTGAACCGAACGATATCGCCCATGCGATTGGGAATTATCCAATCATACTAGTGGGTTTGTTCACGACTTTTGTCCTTGTGCCCGTGCTGGCACTTACCACAAAACCCTTTTTCCCCAGCATAATTTATGCCGGAACTGTACTTGCCCTCTGCTGCCCATCCGCCATCGTCTCTTCGTTCTGGACCAAGGTTTTCAAAGGAGACATTGCCACCGCTTTAGTCATGAGCATAATCACGAACCTGTTCTCGATAGTCACAATACCCGCAACAATGCTCATCGCCGTCGGCACATTCCTCAACGTTCCCATCACAAACATGATGCTCAATCTGGCAGAAATAATCCTAGTTCCCATGACCGCCTCCTTTTTGCTGAGGAGATTCGTTCACCTTGACTGGAATAGATTCAGCGGCTACGGCTCCAGAGTGGAACTGGGCATACTCGTTCTCGTGGTTTGGGGGTCCACCGCGTCAGGAGTCGAACCAGTGAGAAACAACGTTGTACAATTTGCTTCGCTGAACGCTTTTATGCTGGGAATACTCGCACTCGCCTTTGCTTCGACCCATTTTCTCACCAAGAGATTCGGGCACAAGAAGGCGATATCGATCGAGATCTCGACAACAGTGAAGAATGCAGCCCTCTCCCTAGTTATAGGTCTAGCCACGTTTCCCAAACTGATACTTCCCCCATTGATTGCAAACCTCATCGCGCAAAACCTGTTTCTCATCCCAGCAAAGGCCATAACAGAAAAAATAGCGGCACACCAGACGCTGGGTCACAAGCAAGACCAAGGACAAAAAGGCGATGGTGATAACGCCACTAACGCATAAAATGACAGACGGAGCTCCAAATAATCATATATGAAGGGTCCGCCATATTGGCGCAGGATGGATATGAAGTCCAAACTCATCTATGTAGGGATAAGAGTCACGAATCTGCAGAGATCTATCGATTTTTACACGAAAGTACTCGGCATGAATGTTAAAGGTCGAGGCAAGATCGACCAAACTAAAGGCGAGACTGTCGGGCTTGAAAGCGAGAAAGACGGTTTCGTATTGGAACTCAACTATTACGAAAAAGACAGCCCGTTTAACACAAAATACCTGGTAGGAGAAGGACTAGATCACATTGCGTTCAAAGTTGACAACCTAGAGAAAGCCCTGGAAGAAGCAAAGAACGCCGGACACAGGACTATCCTCGAAATGAAAGCAGACGGTAGCCGATGGGCCTACATAGAGGACCCGGACGGAATCTGGATAGAACTCTTCTAGCGCCGCAATGCACTCTATTCCAACTGGAATTCCTCGCCTTCTTGTAAGCGCGCGTGAACATCTGCTGAAACGGGCAAGGTGCCTGAAGAAAAAACCCGAAGAATCTGCCAGAGAGAACAGCCTCTTGACTTCGCGGTTCGCACACCGCCTGCCTGTGAAAAGCCAGACCTAGTAGACTGTCAGAATCTTCCCAAAGTACAGTGTGTGATAGTCATCTTTCGGGTAGAAAAGCGTTTTCACATCGGCTGGAACGATGTCAGGTCTGACTTCGAGTTTGTGCACAACCTTGCACTCGTAATGAATCTTGCATTCCCGGATTACGGGCACCTTCACCCTCTTTCCTTTCGTGAGGCTCAGTTTGCGCTCCTTGAACTTGTCATGCTCCCTGCCGCTGACTTCACCGCAATGGCTTACAGTCTTATCGAGCCCTTCACCAGGCACGTTCACCGTAAACTCATCGCTGTCTTCAATGAACTCGTGTGTGAACCGTGAATGTCTTACAGCCACCAGAAAGACAGGCATCCGCCAGAAAACTCCCACCAAGCCCCAGCCAATCGTCATTACATTACACTTTCCATCCTTCTTCGCACCGACCAACAAACAACCGGGATTTTCCAACTTCGCCAGTGTCTCAAGAACGAACTCATCAAACTTTACATTCATATCGCTCACCACGAATCCCCTGCTCCGGATCTTCGTTTTAGAGTGGTTTTCCACATTTAACACATTTGGGTCCGATGGGCGGCTGAACGGTGTGACACTTCTTGCACTCTACGACCAATTGAGTTCCGCAGTCTTGGCAATAGTCACCGAAGAATGTGGGTTTCCCGCATTTCGGACAGTTAACAGATAGCGAAAGTCCGCAGTTACTGCATCTCACCCAGTTGGGCTGGATAGGTGTATGGCATTTGGGGCATCTGGTTTCTAGTGGGTTCACTTTGCCGCACAGGGGGCAGACGTTTGAGTTTGGAGGAACCAGCTGACCGCAGTATTTGCACGGTTTTTTGAAGCCTGACATGAACTGTCACTATTAGGAGAGTTTTGCCAGTACTTGAGTAATATAGTTTTTCACGAAGAGAGCCTGAACAGAAGCTTCTTATATTTCAGATCCAATCTCTAGACTGTCAAAAGCATGGAGTTGTTTGAAGTGCCGTTTATACCCTTCACAAGAAACTTCGCCGACAACAGCACAGAGGCAGGATTTCAGTTCACGTTCTTCTGCGACGTCTGCTCTGACGGATACAAAACAAACTTTGTCGAATCAAAAACCTACAAGAAAGCAGGACTCTTGCGTGGCTTGGGCAGAGCCGCATCCCTAGGCTCTTCAGTCTTGGGCCGAAGCGGAGGATACGAAGCCGAGAGCGGAGCTGACATCATCGCCGAACGGTTTCAAGGCATGTCCCCCGCTTGGCACAAGGAGCACGAAGACGCCTTCAAGCTGGCCCAAAACGAAGCCATGGGGCACTTCCACAAATGTCCGAAATGCCAAAAATACGTTGACGACACGTGCTGGAACGACGAAAGCGGACTCTGCATAGAAGACGCCCCGAGAGCCGCTTCCGAAATAGCGGCTGCAAGAGCTGCCCAGATGAAAGAGCAGATATGGAAAAAGGCAGAAGAAACCCAAGTCTTCACCGGCGAAATCAAACCCACACAGACAATATGTCCCCAATGCGGAAAACCAGCAGGAGAAGGCAAGTTCTGCACAAATTGCGGGGCCCCACTCGCGATGATAAAATGCTCAAGATGCGGAGCACAAAACGCGGCAGGCACCAAATTCTGCGCAGAATGCGGAAACAAACTCTAGACCAAACCGTCAGATAGGATACGTTTTTCAACAATATAACAGAAGGCAGAAAGAGAAAGTTGGAGAACAGCAACGAAGACGAAGACAAGACTGTAATCGAATGCCAGATGAGTTATGCGCTTTTCGACGAGAACGGTAAACAGGCTGCCGCAGGCGATTGTAAAGGAGCGATAAACAAAGAATATCTCACCCTGTATCCAAAGTTCGGTGACATTCTACCTTTCCACCTGAGAGAGATAGGCCTGATCGACGCAGAAAACTACGAAATCACGTTGCCGATGTTCTCAAAAGAGAAGCTGACCCTGTTCGATCTAGGCCACTGCTTCGAAGACTTCCACAGAGTTCTCTCAGACCTCAGAAACGAGGTAATTATCAAGGACTTACTCATGAACGAAACCGTCCGAAAACCTGATGTTAACATGGAATTCACCTGCATAGACGAAAAGGGAAACGAGAAGCAAAGAGGGCCAGCGAAAACTCGTCTGTACGAGACGGGCATGGTAATAATACCTGAGAAAGGCGAGTTTATCCGAGTACCCTACAGCGATGTCACAGGCGTTTCGGAGGAAAATTACACCATCAAGGTGGGGACAGAACAAGGAGAACAGTTTTTATTCGAGAAAATGGGGTCCGAGTTCGGTCCCTTCCTCAAGCAATTCTCAGACGTCTACAACGAACTCCAAACCAGAGCAGTCTCCTCAATCAAGGCACTCTATCCACCCATAGACTCCATTTCACTCAGGAGAGTCTCTGCAATCATGAGGGAAGGAAAGGCCGCTGAGCGGGCTGACATAGAAGCCATCAATTCAAGATTGTGGCAAGAACTGGAGAAGAAAATAACCTCAGTCGGCCTAAACGACTCATACGCTTTTCTGAAGGAATTGGGTCGACAAGAGAAGATGGCCATAGGGTTCAAACGGGGCCTGATGGGTGACCTGACGGGCGAATACATCTGGTTTTTAGTTCCGATTTACGGCACGGTCGAGAAGGGTTACGGGAACGCTATCGCCATGGAGGCGGCAGAAGCAACGGGCGAAGAGAGTACTGGAAAAGCCACGTACTTTTTCAGAATGGTTAGCAGAAAAGACTTTCCGACCTTAAAAACTCCTGAACAGCTCGACGGCGAGGTAGACAATCTCATCAAGACGATAAACAGGTGCATGCTCGACATAAACTTCCGAAGAGAGCCCATTTACCTCCCGGAAGAGAGGCTTGATGAAGCCGACTACGTCAAATACAAAATCGCCTTTCAGAGAATTCCATCCTTGCAGAGTCTAAGGAACCTGTACATTGGAAGAGTGATACATGCGTCGCCGGAACAGTGGAAAAACGACGTTATGGAACTGCTTAGGTTCAACGTCGCAACCCCAGATGACTCGGCCAAATGGAAAAGACAATAAGAAGACCCTCCTCAGCTTGCGTGAAGACGCCCTAGGATCTCTTGCAACCTGTATGCAATGCGCCTCTTGTGTGCTATCGCATAACTTTCACGACGAGGAAAAAGCCTATTTGATCTTGCGATAGAAGGCAAGTGTTAATAGGAACAGAGAATGACTGAATTTTGGAGATGGACCTTGGCTAAGAAGAAGACCTGGTGTGAGAAACTTCAAGACAGCAAAGACCTGCCAAGAGTCGAGATAATCACTAACAGAATGAGCAAGAAATGGGGAACAGGCACGATAGTCATTCCGGCACCCATAGAAGTTGATGAGTTTATGAGAAGAGTGCCCGAGGGAAAATTGACTACAATAAACCACATTTGAGAAGCCCTGGCCAAGAAACACGAGGCCACAATCGGCTGTCCTATCACCACCGGCATTTTCGCTTCGATCGCAGCCCATGCAGCAGAAGAACAGAAACAGAGAGGGCAAAAAAACATTACTCCTTACTGGCGCACTCTCAAAGTCGGCGGTGTCATAAACGAGAAATATCCTGGCGGCACAGAAGAACAGGAGAAGCTTCTAGCAAGAGAAGGGCACAAAGTGGTGCAAAAGGGTAAGAGGTACGTCGTGGTCGAATACGAGAAGTCGTTGACAAGGCTCTCCTAACGTTTGCTTTCTTGCGCGCGGCGCCTACGACAAAAGACTATCTTCGACACGCACATTCTAGTTTATTGTAAAAGAACGTGCGTGCGCCTTAATAAAATGCTTTTTATGCTATTGCACCACATAAGCTAAGGGTGAGGTGGAGGATTATGGAGTTTAGGGGAAGTCAAACTGAGAAGAATTTGTTGGCAGCGTTTGCTGGCGAATCGCAGGCTAGAACAAGATACAGCTTCTTTGCAAGTGCGGCCAGAAAAGAAGGCTTCGAGCAGATATCGGCCATTTTCCAAGAAACGTCTGACAACGAGAAGGAACACGCGCAACTCTTTTTCGAGCATCTTAGAGGAGGGACCGCGGAGATCACTGCAGGCTATCCTGCAGGCATCGTCAGTTCAACCGCACAGAATCTGAAGGCGGCTGCTGACGGCGAGAAGTTCGAGTGGGGGACACTCTACCCCGGCTTTGCTGAAGTAGCAGAGAAAGAAGGCTTCAAAGAAGCGGCTAGAACCTTCCATCAGGTCGCAAAGGTGGAAGCATACCACGAGCGACGATACCTGAAACTTCTCGCAAACGTCGAACAAAACAAGGTCTTCAAGAAAGACGCGCCGATAAAGTGGAAGTGTCGAAACTGCGGCTACGTGCACGAAGGTCCTGAAGCCCCCGAGAAATGCCCAGTTTGCAATCACCCAAGAAGCTACTACGAAGTCTGGTGCGAAAACTACTGAACAGACAATCCAGAGATTCAGAATTTTAAGCGCTTCAAATTCGAAAGGCTACCGGGCTTTGTGCGTTAGCCGATCAATTCGACGGATGTTCCGATAGCCCAACCTGGTACTCCTTTGCGGAATTTGGCTTTGACCACGCCTTTCTTGCCGTGCAAACCGATGATTTCTCCGATAAGCTTTTTCTTTCCTTCCGTCCAAACCACTTTTCGCCCAATGAGTTGACCTGCCTTGGAGACAGAATCCGCATCGGCAAATCGGATTAGACACCACTTTGACATTTGAGTTCTGATGCCTATACGATAGTTTGCTATCGTTCCATAAACAGGTTGAGACACGAGCCTTCACCATTGCAACACCTCCTCTAAAACACACAACTAGCTTTTAAACCTGCTTCGCCCCAACGCCCGCCAGCCACTCATCGACAATTCTTACACTTCTGAACACCACTCCCACCCCAAAAAGCCGCTCGCGACCGGAAAACCGCCGCATAATCAGCCCCGATCGCGCAAATCCGCGCATATCTTAATATGCGACCAAGCGCATTATATACAGGTAGAATTCTCTTAGAAAAGAATGCTGACAAAAGAGCCTCAGAAGGATTTGTCGTTTTCCTTGACCATTCTACTGAAGAATATTGGCTGGAAACTATGGAATCAACAAACAAGCAGGCAAGCACACCTGTGCGATCATGGAGTGACAGAGCTGGAATAACGCATCCGCCTAAAGTGGATTACTATGCTGAGCTGAACGCTTGGGTGCAACATGCAATAGTGGAAGCAGAAAAGAACAAGACTTCGACAAGAAAAATCAGTTCCTAATCCTTCTAAAAGACCTCTGAAATTTACTAGGAACGGATTCTACAATAGAAAAACACAAGAAAAAAGAGTGGAAAAACCTTGAAAAGCAGAGTATCATCCGGTGAGTATCTTGCGTTTCTTTCTGTAAAATACGAAGTTGACCCTGACGTTCTTTTCAATGCGCTGGTCTCAGCAGGAGAAAATCGAAAATCCAAATGTGGGAACCTTTCTGTCGAACGTCGTGGTGAAACACAAGACAAAGTCGTCTTTCTGATTCTGAACGACTCCAAGGTTGTTGCACAGTTTCCTATATTCAAGGAATTCCTCTTGGAACGAGACAATCCAGTTAGAAGATTCATGAAGACTGACATGATTCGTAGACATTTGGTCAAGAAAAACAGGACGACACACTCTCTTCCCATAAGAGATTTGCGAACTGGAATGAGCCAGATTAATCTGAAGGCCACAGTCCTGGAGATTCCAGCATCAAAACTCGTCTTTACCCGTTTCGGAAACTATGCCAGCGTAGCAAACGCTTTGATAGCGGACGAAACCGGTACAATCAAACTGTGCCTCTGGAATGAACAAATTGGCTCCATCTCCATTGGAGACACCATTCAACTCGAGAATGCGCGAGCATCAACGTACAGAGGCGAAAGACAGTTAAACATTGGAAAGAAAGGAACACTGAACAACATCAAAAACATGTTAACCCAACAGCCCGAAGAGCTGTGCAGTTCTTAGGATGCGTCAAATCGGAAGACGTGGATACAGAAAAAAAGAATTTGGAACTGTGGACGAAAAACAATCTGACTTTAAGGCATACGAGGAATGATGTATGAGAATAGTAAACGGCTGGAGAAGAATAGACAACCAGAGAGGATACATAAACTGGACGACGGGACAGAATCTTGTCGTTACAAAGAAACAGTATGGAGAGCACTACTTGGCACTGCTGTTCCCGAGAATAAGGGATGACGAGGAAGGAAAGAAAGTATCACCAGAGTTTCCGACAGAATCGAAAGCGGAATCATTTGCTATGGACTGGATGAACAAGCATCCGAGAGGACTGGATGAGCCGCACGCGCGGTCATGTGACCAGTGTCAACAGTCTTAATGCGACTCCGCCTAGAATTATTGCGAAGGCTATTTCAAACAGAGTTATGAACAGGGCCTTCTTCCCGCCAAACTCTCTTACCAGGGCGGAGATAGTAGCAACACAAGGTATGTAAAACATTGCTACCAAGGTGAAGACGACCATCTGAACCGGAGTCAAAGCCTGCAAGCCCGCTGGTGCAAGAAGGGCAGCGAGCAAGATGAGCGACAACTCTTTTCTCAGAACGCCGAATATCAGGGTCACGCCCGTGATGACGGGCAATCCAAGCCACACAACAGTGACGGGGCTGAGTAGGTTTGCAACAGGGTTCAACAAGCCAAAAACATCCGCCGCCTTTATCACGAGGCTTCCAACAACTATCAAGGGAAAAGCTATTTTTACGAATTCTGCCAGCCTGAACCACGTCTCCTTCAACACAGTCTTGAGCTGCGGCATCCTGTAATCAGCCATCTCCATTATCAGAGCGCTCGGCTCACCTGGCATGACTCTGAAAGCCAACCGTCCGAGCGCGAAGATGACCAGCAAGTCGAAGACGTAGAGGGCTAAGGCCCATTGAATACCAAGGAAATGTCCCACAAGACCCAGTATGATGACCGTGCGCGCGGCGCACGGCACGAGCGTCGTCACAAACGCGGCGAGTGTTCTCTCCCTTTGCGTTTCCATTACTCTGCATCCAAGGCACGCGGGAACGTTGCAGCCGTAGCCGAGCATCATCGGAATGAACGCTTTCCCATGCAGCCCTATCTTGTGCATCGCGTTGTCCATGAGGAATGCTATTCGGCTGAGGTAGCCCGAGTCCTCCAAGAAGTACAGAACGATGTAGAACGGAATTATGTAGGGCAGCGCCACCGTCACGCCTGCTATGAGGCCCTCTGCAACGCCGCCCCAGACCAAGTTGCCCAAGATTCCAGTCCCGAATAGACTCGTGGACAAGGGTTGCAGCCTGTCGAGGAGGTTGCTCAAAAGGTTCGAGAAGTAATTTCCGAAGGTGAAGATGGAGTAGAAAATGAGAAGCAGCGACAGGGCCATGATGAGGTATCCGGCGAATTTGTGTGTCGTAATGTTGTGAAGCTTCTCTGCCCCCGTGGGTTTCAGAGGAGGCACCAGCTTCTGGGCCTGTCGGACAACGCGCCCGGCAGCCTCGTACCGCTCGGAGGTTATCACAGTTGAGCAGGCGTGGCCGTGAAGGTTCTCGATTTCGCCAGCAAGTTCTCTTGCTACGTCGACCGCCCGCGGCGCCAGTCTGGCGACCTCTCTTGCTATCTCCTCATCACCCTCCAGCAGCTTGACGGCCACGTACCTCGGAGGGTAGTAGAATTGAACGCCTCGAAGAATCTCATTAATCCTTACAATCCTTTCTTCAACCTCTTCGCCGTACCTGACCTCGCACCTCATCGTCTGTCCTTTCTCGATGACCTCAACCGCCCTTTCGAGAAGTTCATATATGCCTATTCCCTTCGTGGCAACGGTCGTTATCACTGGCACTCCCAGAAGCTCTTCAAGCTTCTTCGTGTCGATTTCGATGCCCTTCCTCTTCGCGATATCGACCTGATTCAACGCCACGATCATCGGAGTCTCGAGTTCCATCAGCTGCAGGGTGAAGAACAGGTTTCTCTCGAGAACCGAGGCGTCGACGACGTTTATCACTAGGTCTGGCCTCTCAACCGCTATGTATTTTCTGGACACCAGCTCCTCCAGGGAATAGGTGGAAAGAGAGTATATGCCTGGAAGATCAACTATGTCTATCGTGTAGCCTTTGAAGCTGAGCGTCCCCTCCGCCCTTTCAACGGTTTTCCCAGGCCAGTTCCCGATGTGCTGATGCAGGCCGGTGAGATGGTTGAATATGACGGATTTTCCAACGTTCGCGTTTCCTGCCAACGCGATGATCAATTTCTTCTGGGTCAGGCTTTTTCAGCCTCAACGAAGATTATCTCGGTCATGCCTCTGCCAAGAGCTAGTCTCGAACCCCTGACGAGGATTTCTTGGGGGCCGTGAAACGGGGCTGACTTCACAACAGTTATCTCCGTGCCAGGGGTAAGGCCCATGTCAGAGAGCCTTTGCAGAACTTTGTGTTCTCCGCGTATGAAGGATACTTTGCCGCGCTCGCCCTTCTTGAGTTGGTTTATCGAGACAGGGATAAGCTCTCGTTTTCCTGATTCCTCGAGGTCCTTCTTGTGCAGTTCTACGCATTCCTCGCAGGTCGAAAATGGCAGGTCACAGGCTGGAATAATCTTGTCGTCGTCTGGGCACCGGTCTGGGTGTTTTAGAAATCGGCAGAGGGACTCTTCAGCCTCATCAGATAGGGCGTGTTCCATCTCACATGCTTCTGAGTGAACTCTATCCTCCCTTATTCTTAGGACGTCATGCAGAAACCGTTCCAGCAACCGATGCTTTCTCGTAACTCTCTCGGCGATCTGAAAACCCTTGCGAGTAAGGTGAACCCCGCGATACGGTGAATACTTCACATAACCCCTCTGGGCAAGCTTCTTGAGCATCTCTGTCACGCTTGCAGGGGCGATTTTGAAATGCTCCGCAATCTCGGTTGTAGATATGAGTTTCCCATTTCGAGAAAGAAGGTAAATAGCCTTCAAGTAGTCTTCGATGCTCTTGCTCGACATTGCATCACCACGCTATTTAGGCATACCTAAATTTCTCGTGTGGCCTAATAAACTTTTAGGCATACCTAAATCTTTTTCATGTTGACGCAAGCAGGATTTCGCAGAAAAAAGGAGATGTTATGCGGGAAGTTCGGACACCCGAGCTTGCCCGATTCCCGGCATTAGGGTCACGATTGCTTCTGCCGCTTGTTTGTGGTCTTCTTCAATTCGGGGATAACAATCGTTAATAACATGAAAGAGGAATTCTTCAAGTTCATCACGCGTGAGGGGAAAAAAACGGGCCGTTCAGGGACCAAGATCGTTCTGACTTCTTCAGCTACTGAAATGAGCGACTATTACAATAACCCCTTTGTCGCCTTCGTGGCAGCATTTGCGAAAGGCCCGATACCACTCTGGATTTTGAGAAGATCTCTTTACCCGTCTGTTGAGAGCAACGGCGACGGAAGGGCAAAGTACGCGCCTTATGGTGTTAGAAAAGTCGAAGCCTTGCTGCTAGAAAACGGTTTTACAGATTCAGATGTAGCAGTGGCTCACCCGTCGAACCTCGATGATTTCATCGGGCCAGACACGAAGGTCGTTGGCATTTCTACAATGGACCCAACTGGGATGGCATACGTCAGTAAAACATATTCTTCGCTGGTCGGTGGTGGAAAGCCGATGAATGCAGTTGAGTTCAAGGCCTTGGTGAGACATCCGAGCATACGAAAATACAAACCCAGGGTGATCGTCGGGGGTTATGGTTCTTGGCAGCTTGAACGAAAAAAAGTCGCGGAAAGGTATGGAATAGACTGTGTCCTCATCGGAGGAGCTGCAGAGACGATCATTGGTGTTTTCGACAAAGCAGTCAGCGGAGAACCCCTGCCGAAAGTGGTGCGCTCCGAAAAAGGTTCAAGGGAGCGAACCATGCCTCTGATTAGACATGCCGCTATTCACGGCGGTGTAGAGATCTCAAAGGGATGCGGTAGAAATTGCCAGTTTTGCACACCTACGGTGCAAGACAAGTGCGACGTTCCCCTGGATAATATCATGAAAGAAGTTGAGACGACTATCCGAGAAGGCGCGTCTCGCATAACGCTGATCACTGAAGACCTGTTTCTGTATGGGGCGAAAGACAGAAGCTTCATACCGAACAAGGAGGCCGTGCTTAAGCTCGTCAAGAGCGTGGCAGACTATCCGGGCGTCAAGGCTGTACAGCCGTCGCACATGTCATTGGCTCCGGTCGTCTATGATCCCGGGCTGGTTCAAGAGATAGCCGAGATTCTCATTGATTATAACTGGTATTTCCATGGGAAGAAGCCTATTGTGACTTCCGAAACTGGCATTGAAACTGGAAGCGTTAGGCTCATGAGGAAGTATATGGCTGGAAAGCCTTTGCCTTTCAAGCCTGAACAGTGGAAGGAGGTTGTCACTCAGGCCTTCGGAATATTGAACGACAACAGTTGGTATCCTCTTGCCACGTTGATAGTTGGTCTCCCTGACGAAAGAGAGGAGGACGTTGTCGAAACGCTTGAATTGATGGATGATCTGAAAGACTGCAATGCCTTCTATGTTCCTCTGTTTTTTGTCCCGCTTGAAAATTGTCTTTTGATGAACAAACGCGGAGCTGAGCTTGATTCTCTCTCGAAAATTCGATGGGAGTTTCTAATTCGCTGCTGGCAATACAACGTTCGAATCTGGCGAGACACTTTCTTGGAGCACAGAATCACCAACCCTGTTCTCTACAAGCTCGTGAAGCGAATGCTGATACCATACGCTGCTAGAGTCGCTGGAATCTACTACGGAATGAGGCATGGCGAAGCCATGAAGGACGCCATCTGGAAAATGGCAAACGCCTAACAGCGCACGCTCACTTCTGAATTCAAGGAACAGCACAACACAGTTTAATACCAACTTGGACTAACACGATATTGCGGTGTCAATACTGGTTGACGTCAGAAAACTTTTGGAATACAATGAGAACGTGAGACACAGATACTTCGAAACACTGGCCAGACTGTCTTGGGAAGAGTTCACCGAGAACAGGGAAGCGAGCTTTCACTCAACCAGGAACATATTTGTCCATACTCTCAGCGCGATAGACTATTGGCTGGATTTCCTGCAAAACGAAAACCTTGGTTACTTCCTCAAATATGATGAATACGGAACCTTTGAGGAGGTCAGGGCTTACATGGGGCACGTTGAGAAACGAACGCATGAATACATTGACTCATTGAGCACAGAAGGACTCAACAAGACCTACAGGGGCAAGGACGATGATGGCAAGATTTCTGAAGTCACAGCTGAAGACATATTGATCCACGTGTTCGAGGAAGAAGTCCATCACAGAGGCGAACTCATCGCACTTCTTTGGCAAATGAACATTGAACCGCCGCCGATGGGATGGAAGAATCTTTAGCAACCCGCGCATATGATATCGCATGCAAGACGGAAAGACGCGAGCAAAAGTTATTAGCAAGCTACCTGCTCTACTTTCTTAGAGAAGTTCTGAAGAAACAAGCCTTGTAGGGAAAAAATGTGTTTATTCCCAAAATGAGGATTGTGAACAATATGAAGACGAAATGGCTTCTTGCCACAACACTGGTCGTTTTCTTGGCTGCATTTGTAGCAATAACACAGATTCACGGCGCAAAAGCAGCAACCACCCGCAACGTCACCCTGTACGGTTACTACTTGCAAGGGTGGGGTTTCACATCAACCAGCATATCAAGTCCCGGCCCAACAATCGTGGTCGAACAAGGCGACACCATAAACCTGACTTTGATAAGCAACGATGGAATTACTCACAGGTTTTTCGTCAGCTACACAAACTCTTCATCGCCAAGCTCAGGCGAGCCAGAGTCCCAAGACTTTTCAGGCACATCGAATTATCAATTCGTCGCCACCAACACGACTGGAACGTACACCTATCGCTGTCTTCATCACCCTGACGTAATGTATGGATACTTCCAAGTCGTGCCGACTGGTACAATTCCGGAATTTCAACCGCTGATAATGCTGTCACTGCTCGTTACAAGCACTACGGCCGCTGCTCTAGTCTGCAGAAGAAGACGGCAAATCTAGTCAGCCATTTTTCTCCCCTTTTTTTGAGGTCTATATTGACTTTCGGATTGGTGCGCTTGGTCCGGAATTCCACGGACCGCTCGAGAAGGCGACGGAGAGAGAGCTTGACGAGAATTGTAGTGCCGCAAGCAAGAACATGAATCTTTATACCGGTTGAACACGCGCGCTACTATAGAGTCTATCTTTGTTCTTTTACCAATATCAATCTCTTCGCGATCTCTTTAGCGATCTTTTCAAGGCCCTCAGCAAGTTCTGCACGAGTAACCTCGTCTATTGGATACGTTTTTCCATTCTTATCGATGAATGCAAGTTCCAACTTTCTTTTTTCCGTTGTTTTCCGCTCCCTCAGATTTTACTATCTCCTATTAGTACGCTCTAAAATATAAATGCCTGTCGTTTCAGAATGATGACCCAAGGCAAACGAAAAAAAAACAAGACAATTGAGAGAGTTGTGATTGGCGCCTTCAATATTTTCTTCTCAGCAGATACAAAACCGTGAGAGCAATAATGACTATCGTTGAAACAATCCATGATTCTATGGGCAGGGAGAACATCAGGATGACGCAGCTGGCCAGGCCGAGAGAGGGTATCAGAGGGAACAGTGGTGCCTTGAATGTTTTCAGATTTGGAATCTTTTTTCTCAGTCGTATTGCGGATGAGTGCAGTATTATGTGAGTGGTGAGCATTGAGAAGCTCGTTATTGCGGCAGCTTGTCTCAGATCTGAGACGAATGCTAGGATGGCCATCAGTGCTCCTGTGATGAGGATGGAGAGGTATGGTGTTCCGAGTTTTGTGTGGATTTTCGCCAGGGCTTTTGGGAGCTGCCCGTTCCGTGCCATCGTGAAGGAGACTCTTGACAGACCTAGCAAGTTTGTTAGAAGCACGCTTACGGTGGCAACGAGAGCTCCAAAGGAAATTGTTGCGAACACGGCGTAGCTTCCAGTTGCTTTCGCGGCTTCAGCTATGGGCGAGCTTGATATTCCGAGGGTTTTGTAGGGCACGAGGCCAGTTGCGACAAAGCCAGTTACAACGTATAGGATCATTGACGCGCCTAACGCGAGCAATATGGCCAGTGGCAAGGTCCTCTTCGGGTTCTTCACCTCTTCTCCTAGTGCTGCGATTCTTCCGAAACCCAAGTACGCGAAGAAGATGAAGCCGGCACCCTGAAGGATTCCGAAGAGGCCGTTCGGAGCAAAATTAGAATAGTATTGCGGGTTCACCTGTAAAGCTCCGACGACCACAAAAAAGCAGAGGATCAATATCTTTGTCACTACTAGAATGTTGTTAACCCTCGCGGAATGCTTGATCCCCCTGAGATTCAAAGCCGTCAAAGCCAACGCCGCTGAAACAGCGACGATGTTCACGGTTGAAACGGCAAATGAAAAGACAACGATTTTGGCGGGAAAGAAAGGAAACAACCCCACGAAGTAGCTAGCCAGTCCCAGGCATACGGCTGACCCTGCGACGGTTTGTGCGAACAGCCACATGCAGCCCGAGATGAACGCTACGAAGGGATTGATCATCTCATAGGCATATTGATACGTTCCTCCTTCTTTCGGAATTGCCGAACTTAGCTCGGCAAAGCTAATCGCCGTGAACAAAGCAACTGTTCCAGCGATAATCATCGAGATGACAACCGCTGGCCCGGCATAGCCCACGGCGACGCCGAGCACGACGAAAATTCCTGCGCCGATGATCGCCCCGATGCCGATTGCCGTGGCGTCGAAGAAGTTCAGGGTTCTCTTTAGCTCCACCATTTTCCTCAATCAAACCTGAAATCGGCTAGGCTTTATAACACATTCTGTAACAGACTGAGTGAGGCCAGTTGCTTTCAGACTTTTTTCTTAGCGAGTGGAGAATGGTTGAAATTGGCGCGTTATCCAGTTTCTGGCCGTCAAAACGTTGGAGCATGAGAGCGTGAGGATGTGTTTCAGGAGAAGCGCGGGAGAAAGTCGCTCCCCTTTTTCACTTGTAATGTCAGATGTAATCTGTAATTGTAACAAACCATGTTGGAAACAGGCCTGGAACAGTGTTCAGAGTGGACTCGTTCCGCTTGTTTGTAATGTCAAATGTAATTTTCAATGTATGAGTCAGGGACTGGCAGGGTTTACTTTATGCTGTTCAGTTGTAACTTCAGATGCAATGTGCATTGCAGCAAGGTGAGGGAATAAGCAGACGGCTTGCGGGCTGATTGTGAGTTTTGCTGAGCTCCCTCGCGAGTTTGCTCTTAATTCTTTTATACAGGGGGAGCAGAGACTATCCTCTGCAGAAAAGACCGAGCACATCCCGGTTTTTAAGGAATATCGTGAGCCATGTGGCGGCAGCGAAAAACGTCTGTGCAGATGATGAATTAACGGCGATTAATCTTTAGGTTCCGCTAATAGCGCGCGCAGTCTCACTTTTTTCCGTGCGTTCGAGTGGGACTTCTCTCGAGAGTTGAACAGCGCCCCAACTCACCCACTCTCTTGGGAATTTGATCTTCTCTGTCAAGAGGGACTGTTAGGTAGAATCGTTTCATTGGGGTTGGCCTGAACACCGTTCGGTCCTCTTCATGGTAGATTTGATTTGCTCCAAATATAAAGACGCACGCTTTTGTCGTCTCGCGTTGCAGGCTTCCGGATTTCCTTCGGGTTAAGAATGAGAGGTTTTACGAAGCTATGTCTGAGGAAGAGTAGGCTTCTTCCCCAGATTGGCTTAAGTCAAGCCCCTGTTCCTCTTCTTCTGGTGTTACTCTCAGCCTAGAGAACCTGTTGACGATTTTTAGGAGCACGAACGATACGGTGAAGGCAAACGCTATGACTGCCAAAACAGCTTCTATCTGGATAAGAAGCTGGTTCGGATTTCCATAGAACAGCCCATTCGCGCCAGCAGAGTTCACTGTAACTGTTGCAAACAGGCCCGTGGCTATGGAGCCCCATATTCCGCTTACGCCGTGGCATGCAAAAACGTCGAGTGCATCATCCAGACGTGTGCGCGCTCGCCATGTCGAGACTAAGTTTGATAGGACCCCTGCGACCAGACCTATGACGATGGCTGATGCAGGAGTGACAAAACCAGAAGCAGGGGTAATTCCTACGAGTCCGCAGACGGCGCCGATTGCAATTCCCGTTGCAGAGGGTTTGCCCTTTACCAGCGTATCCACGATCATCCAGCTGACTGCGGCGGCTGACGCTGACAAGTTAGTTACCACAAAGGCGCTCACGGCAAGTGGGCTCGCAGACAGGGCACTGCCCGCGTTGAAACCGAACCATCCGAACCACAATAGCGCTGCTCCCAAAATCACGTATGGGACATTGCTTGGTTTTCCCTCTATTTTCTCGCGCTTAATTCTCGGTCCCACGACGATGGCTGCGGCCAAAGCGGTAACTCCAGCGGTTATGTGCACTACTGTGCCACCTGCAAAGTCAATAGCTCCCAGAGTCTTGATCCAGCCAGCAGGATTCCAGACCCAGTGCGCGACTGGCGCGTAAACAAAGGTTGACCACAGTACGATGAAGATGAGCAGTGAACGGAACTTTATTCTTTCAGCGAACGCTCCAACTATCAGCGCTGGCGTAATAGCCGCGAACATCAGTTCAAAAGCATAATAGAGCAGTTCCGTGATTCCAGGCGCATTGTACTGCGTGGGAAGAACTGTGTTCACGCCAACATTGTTCAACAGCGCTTTGTCAAGGTTTCCAATGAATCCGCCCGTAGATGTACCGAAGGCAAGGCTGTAGCCCCAAAGAGTCCACACCAGACCCACGACGGCGAAGATTGCAAAGCATTGCATTATCGTGTTGGAAAGGTTCTTTTTTCTGACAAGGCCCCCATAAAAGAATCCCAAGGCAGGCGTCATAAGCATGACGAGCCCGGTAGCCATCAGCATCCACGACGTATCTCCCGCGTTTACCGACATTTTCCTTCCTGCTCCAATCATTCCAGCCAGTGCCGAAACTTTTTTTGTGTCTCCATTTGTTATATATAACTTTCGACCACGCTGAAAGTCGAAATCCGCGGGACTCAACAATTTGCAGGTGACAATACACTTGAAGCGACACATAATCCTTGGGACACCGATGTGAACTATAGCTTAATCCTTAGGTTTTTGCCAAGAGACAGAGAGATGTGGGGGCTAAACTACGATCTTCCCCATCCGATTAACGCGCGCTCCTGAGATGTTCAATCATTTGGCTATCTGCAAAAGCATAAGCACACGCGCTTTTATTCTATTGAGTCATAACGCTGAGGCATGATTCTGAAGAGAGAGTTCTATGAACGGGACACGTTGACGGTTGCGAAGGAGCTTCTTGGGAAGTTTCTGGTTCATGAAACTGCGGATGGCGTCACGTCTGGCAAGATTGTTGAGACGGAAGCATACATGGGTCCCGAGGACAAGGCCTCGCATGCTTACGGTAATCTCCGAACAGCAAGAACTGAAGTTCAATTCGGACCGAAGGGACACGCCTACATCTATCTAGTCTACGGAATGTACTATTGTCTTAACGTCACAAGTGGAGAAGTTCCAGGGAAGCCTGAAGCAATCCTGGTTAGAGCGTTGGAGCCAGCTTCCGGCGTTGAAATCATGATGAAGCGAAGGATGATCTCTGAAGGTAGTTCGGCCAAATTGGCGAACGGACCAGGCAGACTTTGCATGGCTATGGGTTTATCGACAAAACAAAACTCGGTTGACGTATGTGCCCTGCCGCTGCACATTGATTCACGTGAACCTTTGGATGAAAGAGATATTGTTCAAACAACGAGAATCAACGTGGACTATGCAGATGAGTGGAAGAACTTACAGTGGAGATTCCTCGTAGAGAACAACATTTTTGTCTCAAAACAAGCCAAGTGAGAACCAAGGCCGACGTGAAACCAAGAAACTTTCAAAAAAACTCGCCAGTTATGCGTGAGTCTGTGGCGTCGCAGTCACTGTTAGAGGCATCTTGTGTGTCGCATTTGAGAGTCCCACATTTGCGGCTCGCGCTACGCTTTTCCGTAAACAGGGATCGATGCGCCGCTTATGGCTTTCGACTCATCGGATACTAGAAAGAGAATGACTTCTGCGAGTTGTTCGGGTTTGACCCATTTTGAGAAGTCTGCGTCTGTAAAGGTTCGTCTGTTGTCAGGCGTGTCTATTGTGCTGGGCATAATGCGGTTCACGTTGATGTCGTATTTCTTGACCTCTTCAGCCATGGTCTCTGTCAGAACGATTATGCCCGCTTTGGAAACAGCGTAAGCGCCGTCCTTGACCCGATAACGATTTTCAACCGCTGTCCTTGAAGAGACGCTCATGATCTTACCGTAATTTTGTTTGACCATGTGTGGCAGCGCTACTTTGCAGCATAGAAAGGCAGATTTTAGGTTAACATTCACCATGAAGTCCCAGTCGCTCACTTTCGTGTTTGTGATGTCCGCGCCGCCTTTACGTGCGTTGACTATGTCTCTTGAGGTAGGCGACAGTGAACATTCTGCCGTCTGGCAAGCTGATGTCTTGGATGCCGACCAGTTCCCATCCTTCATTGCCTAGGGCGTTCAGGTCATTTTGAACATCGTCTATCACTGGCCTTTTGTCGACGTCGAAATGATCTGAATGAACCTGCGTCTTTATCGGAATCACCTTATACTCCCACTTAACCAATTCAAACGCCACCCTAACAATAGACGGCACTCAAGTTAAAAAGTAAAAGCGCGCGCTTCTGCCTGCCTGCGTGTCTGTCTGGGTCTGTCTAGAGTGCTGAGAGAGAAGAGGAGAAGGAGAAGAAAAGAAGAGTAGAGGTCTGGGTTTGGGATAAGACTTTATCAGTTCTCTCTCTCATTTTCTAACTATCTCACTCTAATCCTCTCACTCACTCTCTCTACAAAAAAAAGACAAATAAAAAGAACCAATGGCCGTCATGATAACAGGACTCAGATACGGTCTTAAAACGGGAACAAAGATAGGGTTCAAACTGGTGAAAGCTTGAGAGAGCCAACTACGAAGAAAACAGGGAAGAGACTGATGCAGGGTCGCGCAGCCTATTTTACGCCGAACTCACTGCATTCCTGTTCATTCTTCAGCTCTTCAAGAGACTCCTTGAGCGTCACCGCGTCATTCACTGCTTGAACCATGTCAACAGGTAAACAAACAAACACCTGTCCCAAAAAGGGCTTTTTCAACCCGAACTCCTTCAATGTTGCATCATTCAACCCTACATGAACATGTGTTACCTGCCAGCTGTTCGTGTCAACGTCGCCTCCTTGGATTTCCCCGATTGTGACGCCATCCGAGGTTACAACTTTTTTCCAGTTCAGCTTGCCCAAATCCATCCGTCAATCACCTATGACAACGGATTTTGCTTGCGTGAAATATAAGTTTTAAGTGCGTGCGCTTGAGGAAAAGACTCCACCATAACTAGTGTTGGGAGAGTATGTATCATTGAGAAATAGCGCGCTAGAGGGCTTATAGATACTCGAGAAAAGAAGAGAGAGAGTGTTCGCGCGCGCGCGCGCTTGGAGCGGTTCCAAGTGAAAACCTGCTCTTAAGCGTCTATCGAACAACGGCTATAGTACCAATTCGCATATAGATGGGAGCGTCCTTGGCGGCCAGGCGTTTGACCGCAAGACTTTCAAGATATTGAACCCTAGCTATAGTGTAATCGGGGTCATTGGGAGAATCGAAGGTCGTGAGGACAGAGGACCTTAAGAAGATTGTACTCAGGATGTTTGGAGGTAGAGAGTTTTACGGTTATGAGGTTCACAAGGAGCTTGCTTCTGAAAAGATTGAGGTCGGTATTAGTCGTCTGTACAGAGTTCTTACTGAGATGTTGCGGGACGGATTGCTTGAGGGTCGATGGGAGAGAGGCAAGCTTGGACCTCGGAAAAGAGTGTACAGAATAGGCGAGAAAGGCAAGAAGGAACGTGAGAAACTTCTTTTTGACGCCATTGAAACCGTCCATGGATTCTACGGCGAGTACCTACTCAACCTGCCTGTTAAGACTAATGTTCTCAACAGTATGTGCAAACTACTGTCTAGCAACGTGGATAGAAAAGGAGAAATCGCCTACATTTCTCCCCAGTATTCAGTGATGCACGAGAAAATATTGCACTGTCTTCACGATAAGATGCCCCAAACGAAGATATACTTTATAAAGCCAGCCTCGTTGGCCGTGGACCTCAATTTTGACAACTTGTGGTTCTTGAACGGAACTTACGATAACATCCCGCTAAGAAGTGGTTTTGTTGATCTGGAGATTGCCGTAGAAGTTCCAGAAAAGGATTCTCTGGAGAAATCGTTGCAGGAGTGGCAGCGAGTATTGAAGCAGAGTGGAACATTAGCAATAGTGACGCCAACAGTTCTCATATGCAAATACAAAGACCCATTGTCGATAGGCAATTTTATTGAGAAATATGAACATGAAGCCTTGGAAAAAGGCGAATACATGGAGGCTGAGCCGTTTAGAGCGCTACTGCAGAGATTTTTCCACAAGGTTGAAGAAAAACAAATCGTCCACATGACCATCTTTTTGGCACATGAACCACACCTTCCTCACCAATGACTAGAAGATTAGCAGAGCAAATTTCGCTACTGCCCGACGTTGTGAAGTGTAGAGCAAGCAGAAAGAATAGCAAACACAAAAGAACTCATCAAGTTTAGACGTAAGTGAGCCTCTAAGTGTTGAATATTCCTTAATAGCGCCCACAATGGTTGCGCGAACTCAGAGAGTAAAGGTGCGCCAAGAACTCTACTTGCTATAGTTCTTCAATGCACCCGCTCGCCATCTTAGGCAGACCCTTTGCAGAGAATCTTCCTCACATGACGGCCAAGTAGGCCATCACGAATACTATTGATATCTGGAATATTGTCTGACTACCAGCAAAGTAGATGTTTCTCATGCCAAGTTTCACAACTTTCTCTGTGTTCGGGTTTGCCTTCCTGAGCTCTAATAGGACGCGAACTTCATTGGGCAATATCAGGCCGAAGCCTTGAACCGACAAGATAACGACAATGAAGATTGCTATGATTATTGGTGTGGAGGAGAAACTTAACCCCAAACGACCAGCTAGGTAGATTCCAGCAGTTATGCCGACCGAGGCCAACCCCGGCATAAAGAACAGCATCATAGGCACAAGCTTCTTTATGACCTCAACGCGGCTTTGCGGGGAGAGACCGCGCATCACCCTGCTCATCACAAGACCCATGAACAGGTCTATGCCCGTCCAAGTTCCTGCGATAAGCACATGAACATAATTCAACAGAAGGAGACTCCCACTCAACAACGCTGCGACCAACGCAACGACGGGGACGGCCAAAGTCAGATAGGCACTCGGCCCTACGATTGCACTGGGTTTGCTAGTTGAAGTTGCTAAAGGTTTTGTCATACATCCACCCCAATTCCCAGCCGCATTTACTTTGGTCTGCTGCAGCTTGTATTAGGAACTTTCGATGTGCAACTCATTAGGAAAACATCATCTCTCGCAGCGCGCGCAACTGGACCGAACCCTTCTTCGCGCTAGTAGGAGGAAGACCGCATTAGACGGTGAAGATGTACAATAGCGCGGGAAAATCTGGTTCTGCTATACTTTTCACCGCGACAGAGCCAACAACCTTTTGTTTTTTCGCTATTACTATATTTAACTAATATAGTGGCGGGATAATGCACGGTAAAGGCTTAAACTATTCTATACGTAAGCAGGCTACGCAGGAGGTAACCTGATTTTAGTTTTAAGAAGCGCCTGTGAAGTGGCTTTCCAATCGAGGGCCTAAACTCATGCTACCCGTCAATGGGACAAGGGACGAACACCACATATTGTGTTGCTCGTTGAGTCCGAAAAAGTGTGGATGCTAAAAGTAGTTAGACGACAAGTGAGTTAAGGGTAGGTGTGGGCGTCTACTTCAACTTGCTTCGGAAGCTTCTTTATCTTAATTTCCAAGCTCGTCGGAGCCTCCGCTTCAGCCTGCTTCAGAGTTTTCAGGAAGCCTAGCATCATATTAGCCAATGTTTCCTGCATGAAATGATTAAGGGGCAGTCTGATGCTGTCGACTCGGATCTCAGTCTCATAATTCTTCTTGAACGTTCTGTGCTTTGAACTCAAAACATCACCACTTAGGGATAAGCCCGAGTTTTGGTTGATAACTATTGTGGTAGTAAGGTTCTGTCAAGTCTTCGGCCCGTAACGGGCTGAGTGGTCTAAAACGCGCATCGACAAGATAAATAAGGAAGCGCTGCTCAAGCTCTAAATGCAGTATTGCACTGTAGGATTCTCTTGTGGCAAGGTTCAGATGCACTGTTTGCAACTACGTTTATGACGAGACTAGAGAAGGTCGAAAATTCTCTGATTTGCCTGATTATTGGAGATGCCCTGTGTGTGGCGCTCCAAAGAGTGCGTTTGTGCTCCTTTCTGAAAAAGTTGTAGAGAAAAGAACTGGCACAACGGTTTCAGACATTCTGATAGAACAGATAGCCGAATGGGGCGTCAAGTACGTGTTTGGGATCCCTGGAACGTCAACATTGGGCGTCGTGGACGCCATCAGAAAGAACGCTAAGGTAACATACGTCCAAGTGAGGCATGAGCAGACCGCAGCGTTTATGGCTTCGGCATATGGGAAACTGACCGGCAACATAGCCGCTTGCCTAGGTGTTTCAGGCCCTGGCGCCACCAACCTAGCAACGGGACTGTACGATGCAAGCCTGGACCACTCTCCCGTGCTGGCTCTCACGGGCTTGGTTGCGAGGCAAATGATAGGACCTGGCTCTATACAGGAAATCGACCAGTATTCCTTCTTTGAGCCCGTTTGCGTCTTCAATAAGATATTGATGTCTGAAGATCAGACAACCACGCTCGCAACCTTGGCCGTAAAGCACGCCCTGCTGGACAAAGGAGTCGCTCACATCGGAATCCCAAACGATGTACAAAAACTACCCTGTGAGACGGGAACACTCCCGTTTGAAGGCAGGATGCCAAACCTAGCATTCTCTCAAACTGATGAAATCATCGATAAAGCCGCGGCAATCGTTGACGAAGCAAAACGACCCGTAGTAATTGCAGGGTTCGGGGCGATGGGCCACGGGGACAGCATGCTAGAATTGGCACAGAAGATTTCTGCGCCAATAGTGACGACGTTCCGAGCCAAAGGAGTTGTTGACGAAAGCAACGACCTTTACGTCGGAAGCCATGGAGGAATTGGCTCGACCGCCGCTGCAGAACTAGTACGAAAATCAGACCTTCTCATAGTAATCGGCTCTTCCTTCTCTGAAATGACAAGTATCCCAGAAAAGAGGACAGTGCAGATAGACATCAACCCACTCATGATCGCAAAGAGATATCCCGTTGAAATCGGCCTGCTCGGCAACAGCGCCCTGCTCATCCCCAAGCTCAGGGACTCAGTGAAAGAAAAAACGAACGAAGAATACCTCACCGAGATAAGAAGACTGAAGAGACAATGGATTGAACTCCTGGAGCAAGAAGCTGACCCTTCAAAGAAACCGATAAGACCCCAATACATAATCAAAGTATTGAACGACATGATAGCCACAGACGCCGTAATATCACTTGATACCGGAGAAAACTGCTGGTGGTTTGGAAGAAACTTTTGGATGAAGAAAACCCAGAAAATGGTCATGTCTGGCTACTTGGCATCGATGGGCTTCGGGCTGCCAGGCGCCATGGCTGCAGCACTCGCATATCCAAACAGGCAGATAATCTGCATCACAGGAGACGGCGGCTTCGCAATGGTGATGGGAGACTTCCTCACCGCAGTCAAACACAACATGCCCATCAAAGTGTTTGTTTTTAACAACAAACAGTTAGGCATGATAATGCAAGAACAAAAGGTCGAAAACTTTCCGAATTGGCAAACAGACCTCTTCGACTTCAACTTCGCAAACTACGCCCAGAACTGCGGTGGAGTCGGAATCAAAGTAACAGAACCGAAGGATCTCGAAGACGCCATCAAAGAAGCACTCTCAACACGCAGGCCAGTGATAGTTGACATTGACACAGACCCAAGGAGGTTCATCTAAGCCAACACAAATCAAGAACGTGTTCGTCCAGACATTTACACCGCTGTCCTTGCCATTCACAGTTGTTCGGGCTGGCGTGGTCTCAGTTTTGTTTGCGAACGGAGCCTTGTTTCATGTTGAACAGTGGGGCTTCTTTGAGGGCGTTCAGCAAGTCTTGAGTTTGGAAGTGAGAGAGCTTGCATGTGTTTATGTCCTTTAAGAATGGGAACGCGTCCTGAGCATTTTTCAACTCATGCAAATTCTCCCACTCAATCCTGATGCCCGCATTGGTCCGCGTGTCGGTAACTTCTGTCCAGCCTCCTGGTCTTAAACCAGTTCCTGAATGACCTGCTGCCGTGAATGGTCCAACGAGCGTGTTTGAACCCATGTTAAGAAGGAACACGATGGAACCCACTTCCATTTCTCGCACAATCTGAACGTTCTCCCCTGAACAGGTGAACAGTCTGCGTTTTACGCAATCCTTGAGAGAATCGGCATCGCAAAGGAACACATGACCGACGTACATAGCCTGTAACCTGTTCTTCTGCATTAATAAAAATAGCGCGCCCAAAAGGGTCAAGTCGGCGCGCGTGTAGGGATTTTAGAACAGGGTGGGCATCTCATCTGCGTGCTTCAAGATTTCATTTATCGGCGTGACGAGGTGGAATTCAAAGTCCAAGAAGTGTGTGAATCCTGCAAAGACAAGGAAGTCTCTGACGGCTTCAGCGTTGGGAGCTTCGAAAAGCATGAACGCTTTGTGGCCAGGGTCAAGGTGGATGTCAAGCAAAATCTTTACATCATACCGCTTAGTGAGTTTGGGGAGTTGATCGTAGGTTTTCTTGGCGAACGCTCGCACTGCCTTGTTGGTGAGAGGGCAATTGTCCGGCGGATGACTGCCTATTACAGCATACTGGGGCATAAAACAAATCACCTCCTTAGCATTGAAAGACAAATCTTCGAATTGTTTCTATCAAACATTTGTGGCTGCTGCATTGCAGCAACGCTTAGGACATCCCCACAGAAAATAAAAGCAGGAGTGCTACGCACGTTCGATTTATACATATTATTAGTGCGCTGTCTTCTTGTTTGCACAGAATCTTGCCTATTTCGCCTCCGCCCGGTAATTCTTGTTCGCCTGAATCATTCTGTATCAATTTGGGCTCTCTGCAGTCGTCCGGAGTAATCTATGTAGACCGTCTTGACTTCCGAGAACTCGTTTATCCCTTCGATTCCCCCTTCTCTTGTTCCTATGCCCGTGTGTTTTACTCCTCCGAAGGGAAGGTGAATCTCTGATCCTATCGTGCTTGAGTTGATGTAGGTCAGTCCCGCCTTTATCCTCGTGATTGCCTCACACGCTTTGTTTATGTCTCTTGTATAGATTGCCGAGCTCAAGCCATACTCTACGGAGTTTATCGCGTCTATTGCCTCATCAAAGTCTCTGATCGAGATGAGCGATACAACCGGCCCGAATATTTCCTCCTGTGCGATCCTCATTTCGATAGAGCAATCCGTGAACAGAGTCGGTTCGAAGAAGAAACCCTCCATCTTCGGGATTTTTCCGCCCATGAGGAGTCTTGCTCCTTCGTTTTCTCCGATCTCTGTATATTTGGCGCTTTTTTCTTGAGCAGCCTTGTTTATGAGAGGCCCAACGTCCGTTTCGGGTTTAAGTCCATTGCCCAACTTGAGTTTTCCCATTCTGTTGACCAGCATTCCTTCGAATCTGCTCTTGATCTTCTCATGCACAATGACACGAGAAGCAGCTGTACATCTCTGCCCAGTCGTTCCATATCCGCCCCAAATCACTCCCTGCAACGCGAGGTCCAAGTCAGCATCATCCATCACTATGATGCCGTTCTTCCCGCCCATTTCTAGACCAACTCTCTTGAGCCCTGCTTCCCTCAGAATCGACGCACCAGTGTCTTTGTGTCCGGTGAAGGAAACAGCTCCGACCTTGCCGTGCTTCACGATCGCCATTCCCGCATCTTCACCTGAACCTGTGATCATGTTCAGGACACCTTTGGGCAGTCCTGCTTTGTCCAATATTTCAACGAGTCTAGTTGCACAAAGCGGAGTGTCAGACGAAGGCTTGAACAGCACGGTGTTGCCGCAGATCAATGCCGTCATAATTTTCCAGGCTGGAATGGCGATTGGAAAGTTCCATGGCGTTATCAGCCCGCAGATGCCGACGGGCATTCTTACAGTCAGGCATAGTTTCTTTCTCAGCTCTGAGGGCGTCGTAAGACCCAGCAGTCGCCTGCCTTCGGCAGCCATGTATTCTGTCACGTCCACGGCTTCTTGGACGTCTCCTCTCGATTCCTCGATGACTTTTCCCATTTCCATGGTCATCTCCTCTGCCAACTGTTCCTTGTTTTCTCGAAGCAGCTGGGCAGCCTTTAAGAGTACTAGTCCTCTCTTCGGCGCGGGCGTTTCGCTCCATTTCGGAAAAGCCTTTTCTGCAGCCTGCACGGCTCTGTCAACGTCTTCCTTGCAGCCCTTCTGAAACGTTCCTAGAATTTGCTTCGGTTGAGCAGGGTTGTCGCTTTCAAACGTCTCACCGGAAACAGAGTCAACCCATTCGCCATCCACGTAAAGTTTACAGTTCTTGCTCATATTCTCAGCGTTGTGATCGTCTCTTCACCTTTTTTATAAGGCTTTATCTCTGCACGGGTGAAACATCAAAACCACGGAAACTGGGGCAAAACTGAAGTGCAGGCAGTACTCTGATGTTATGAAGGTGTCGATTCGTGGAAGACTGTGTGTTTTGCAGGATAGCACAAGGCGAGGAGCAGGCGAGTCCCATCTATGAAGACAAAGACACTTTGGCATTTCTGGATGCAAGACCCGTTAATGAAGGGCACACGCTTGTAATTTCAAAGAAGCATTACGAGAACATATTCGAGATTCCAGACGAGGAACTTGCAAACCTCTTCAAAATCGTGAAGAAAGTGGCCGCTGCGATTATGAAGAGCGAGAAGGCTGAGGGAATAAGAATAGTTCAGAATAATGGGAGTGCAGCTCACCAAATCATATTTCATTTCCACGTTCACATCATCCCCGAGCATGAAAAACAGGAATCGCACTGGCCTCGTGAAACTCCTGAGCAAAGCGAATTAGAAAGAGTTGCAGCCAAAATAAGAAAACTCATGTAACCACAATCATCATCGCAACGCGCGCAATCGCGTGCACTACGGCTTGTCACCTTTTGCCATTCTCTCAACATTGCTCAGAGTGCTTCAAAGACCCTCGTTGTTACACGCTCGCTGAACCGCAACAACATATTATTAATATACTCGACGTAACTTTTCAGATGCGGAGGTAAATCTTTGTCTGGACCGATTGACATAGTGCGTTCTATTCATAATGCGTTTCGTCGTGACATTTTTCAGATTGATGATTCAGCCTTTAGAATAGCAGCTAGTGGCGGGGATATAACTGCCGTTTTGGATCGACTTCATATTACGGATGAGATTCTGGACTATCACGCTAAGGGTGAGGAGGCGGCGGTTTTCCCCGCTGTCGACAATGTGGCACCTCTTGTAGCCAAAGCTTACATAATGGATCACCGTGAGCTTGACACCATGGCTCGTGGGCTGGAAGCAATGCGAAGAACACCTGATCCTCTAACAACGGCAAGGGCGACAGCAGTCCTAGCTTCGCATTTAAGAATTCATTTGGACAAGGAAGACGCTCATCTGTATCCGATCCTGAGAGAGCGAACAACAGAGAGCGAGCAGGCCTCCATTGTTGGACTCATGTCAAAAAAAAGTGCCTCCTGATAGATTTCCAACTCTAGTTCAATGGCTGTTCCCCTTACTTGACTTTGATGATCGGGTTGTAATTACAAAGGGTTGGATGACTCTGATGCCGTCACAGGTTTTTGCTGGTCTCAAACCGCTAATAAGAAAGATCGTTGCTGAAAACTGGGTCGACCTGGCTCGACGAATTCCAGAGCTCGACAACAAGTAAATCTGCACGACTTTCCAAAACGTTTGGGTTTGGCGGTAAAGTTTTATCTTTCTCTCTCTCAAACTAACTCTCTCTCTGCAAAAAGCAAGCAAACAAAAAAAACACACACGCACACACGCGCGTAATCTACACTCAATAGGAGAACAGCACGCGTAAGAAAAGAAAAAAGGGAACTATTTTTTAAGTTCGACAACTAAGAGGTCTAAATCGGTTTTCCCTGTGTTCTCGGCTTCGTGAGATTGGGCTTTAAGGAAGATTGCCTGACCAGCTTTCAGGTCTAAGATATCTGTTTTTCCTGAAGACGTCATCTTTGCTTTCCCACCTTTGAGAATATATATCACATGGTCTGGATGGTAATGCATTACCGCCTTGTCGCCTGGCTTCAACTGGACCTGAAGTACGCGCACACGATCGTTTTCCATTATGAACTTGTAGACGTTCTTGGCCACTTTCAAAGGGTCTTGCGCTTTTTCCGTTATTCCAACTCCACTTTTCTAATTCCTTCTTAGACTCTCCGCTTGCATATTTATAAATATGTGACTGTAACCACACAGCAAAAGCCCGCGCTAAGATTGGACTAGGCTGAAGTCGAAACTCGAGAGTAAATAGCACCTTGGCATTTCATTCCCATAGGCCCGTAAACAATCCGAGAGCACGTACTATTCATGGTATTGTGCTGCAGACTGCGTCGGTGAGACGTTCAAGCGGGCTGCCCAGCACTCGATAGCCTCTCCTTCCAAGATATTTCCGGACATAGAACTGGGCCATGCCCTTGAGAACGGCGAATTTGAGCTTGTTCTCCGAAAAAGATGAACTGAAGAGCAGACTGTGCTTTATGAGGTGGAAACCATCAGGCTCCTTCCAATCCTCGCACACCATCCGGTCCTTCACCCTCTCAAACAGGGGCGTCCCCGGAATCGGGTAGGGAAAGGTGAAAGATAGATAGTCCAGCGGAAGGGAAGAAGCAAAATCAACCGTGTCCAACACGGTCCTGTCATTCTCGCCAGGGTATCCTAATATGAAGAAAGCGCCGGTCTGAACCCCGGCTTTCTTGAAAACGTTGACAGCATCCTCAGCTTGTTTTACCGTGGCCTGCTTATTCATGATTTTGAGAATTGCGTCGTTCCCGGATTCTAACCCGAAGAACACGCGAACACATCCAGCCTTCTTCATCTTCTCAGCAACAGTCAGGTCCACGGTGTCAACTCTGGACAGACACTCCCAGCCGATGTGTATGCGCCTTCGAAGCAGCTCGTTGCAGATACTCAGCAACCTCCTCCGGTTCAGTGTGAAACAGTCGTCTGCAAACCACACCCTCTCGTAGCCCAACGTTCGAACCGCTTCAACCTCATCCGCCACGTTCGCGGCCGTTCTCGACCTGAACCTGTTGCCAAACACGGGCCTGCTGCAAAAATCACACTGAAAGGGGCAGCCCCTTGATGTCATGATCGAAGTGGTTGAGTAACCGAAACTCTTCAAGTAGTAACGTTTGTAGGCGTCGTTGTCAAACATTTCCCTAGAAGGGAACGGAACACTGTCAAGATCTTCTATGAACGGGCGAGGCTTAGTAAACATGACTTCGCCTTTTTCTTTGAACGCGATTCCTGGAACGCTTGCCAAGCCTTTGCCCTCCTGCACTGCCTGAACTAGTTCAAGCATGGTCTGCTCGCCCTCGCCGACCACCACCACGTCGAAGCACGAGAGAAACTCTTCAGGATCCGAAGTTGGAAGCGGCCCGCCCGCCATGAGAAGCTCACAATCTCCTCTGAGAAGCCGAGCAAACTTCAGAGCCTTTTCCTTCATAGAGAGCATTACCTGCACCCCGATTATCCGCGGATGCGAACGTCTAATCTTCTCCAAAGCCTCTTCCTCGCCCGCAAAGGTGCAATCCACCAGCTGAACCGACACGCCGTGAGCTTTCAGGTAGGCGGCTATGTAACCCAGCCCTAATGGCGGAAACCTGAAGATTGAATTGTCGTTCGAAGGTCGAAAGTATGGATAAACCAAAGTCACAGTCGCCAAGGCACTTCACCCCCCAGAACATCAATCACGTACTCGAAAACATCGCTTCTGCTGCTGATCTCGTAGTCTAAGCCAACCCAGTCCAACGAGCCTTCCAGAAACTCGCGGCCCCTGTGCAAAACGCCGTTTTTCACTCTCCACAGACGAAAGCCGATTTCGCCCCTTAAAGTTTGTAGGCAGGCCCATTCACCACCTGTTCCGTCCCAAGCTCCAATCTTGTCATCCCTCAATTCTGTGCCCAGAGAATCAGTGTACCTCCTGAAAAACCCAGTTCCCTGTTCGTTCAACATGAAAATCTTCTGAAGCCCAGTTTTTTCCAGTTTCTTGAAGTCTGCCTTCACCATTATGCGGGATTTGTCAACGATGTAGGTGACCCTAACCTTGCCCTTTGATGGGGCTTTCAGGAAGGCTTTGCCGATGCTCATTCTTCCAGTCAAGTCTTTTAGAGTCAGAAACCTGAACCGCGGATGCGCCTGGTACAGGTCTGATAGGCGTTCGATGAAACTGCGAGCAGCACGGTTTTCCAGCGTGACGTTCCTGAGACTGTTCCTCGCAACCCTGTCCATCATAAACTCTTTAATGACGACGCAGCAATCGCCCCGCTGGGAAACATGCAGCTTAGACGAACCTGAAAAATACGTCTCGTCAGAATACACGAGGACTGGAAGCCCGAAGCCTGTTCCTTCTCCAACGGCTTCCGTTCCGTTGACGACCAGAATGAGGCCCTTCTGCAGGTCAGCTATCTTCAGGTTGCGCGGCTCCGTGCTTGCGTAGACGCGGAGGGATACAGGGCCTGACAGAAAAAAGGTGTGCGTATCCACAGGCTGAAGGTTATAGTAAGACTTTCGAGTGGCAGATAGGTTCGCAGACATTCAGAAATCACTTGTTCATTCATGGAACGGTTACAAGTTCTTTTGAGCCTTGCCTTTCTTAAGCTTTTAATACTAAGGCATATTGAGGCTAATTGTAATGAAGCAGCAGGAAGAAGCAAGATATGGAGAAGAGAGTGAAGGTGGGTGACAGGCTCAGGGACTTCAGTTTGGATGACCAGAACGAAGAAGTGTTTAGTCTTTCGAAGTTTAAGGGAAAGAGGGTTTTGCTTTCGTTCCATCCTTTGGCATGGACTTCCGTGTGTTCTGAACAGATGAAGTCTCTGGAAAAGAATAAGGAGGCTTTTGATTCTTTCAACACGATAGCCGTTGGCGTTAGCGTTGACACTGTGCCATCGAAAAAGGCCTGGGCAAGAAGCTTGAGCATCGAGAACACTAGGCTGCTGTCGGATTTCTGGCCGCACGGCAATGTCGCGGGGACCTACGGCATTTTCAGGAGAAAGTACGGGACGTCAGAACGTGCCAACATCATCATTGACGAAAATCAGAAGGTCGCATTCGTCAAAGTCTATCCAGTCGGGCAGCTTCCGGACATAATAGAAGTCATAGACGCTCTTAAGAAACTGGGTTAGACGTTCACTTCTTGAAGTACTTCTTCAGAGGGTCCCAGTAGAAGTCTATCCATCCCTGAGCAGTGTCTGCGGCTTGTTCGGCGGGAACGCCAGAATGAACCATGGAGAGTTCCGTTCCACTCTCTACCTTTTTGAAAGTGAGCTCCAGCCTTGACGGAGGCTGACCTTCGGGCCACTCTGTGGTCAGCCATTCCTGCACTATTCTTTTTCCCCGTTCCAGTTCCAGGTTTTTCCCTGAGATGTACCCATCCCACGCTGTGAACTCTCCCCCGACCTTCGGGTCGCAAGTAGCTTTGCTGCCGGTGAACTTTGAATGTTTTTTCGCGTCGACGAAAGCTTCATACACCTCAGTTGGCGTGGCAGGTATGAGCACTTTCTGCCTTATCGTCTCAGTTTTCTTCACAAAGAACCTCCTTGCATCAAATCAGAAACCTCTGTCTAGTATGGGGAAGGGGTATGTAAGCGTTGGGATTCAAGGCCTTTGCTTTTTAGTGCCTAATTCGCGACTTCTTGTGTGCTCAGTTGAAGATTTGTGGGAAGGGTGTTGGGAAGGGTCGGAGCGGTCTGGGTGGCGGTAGCGGTTCTGGTTCTATGTCAAGGTTTGTTGGGAATCTCTCAATCATCTTCTTCACTCTCGGCTACGGTCGGGGTTATGGTGAGTTGCATCAGTTTTTCTTCGCGGAGTATTGATAGCGTTGTCTTTTTTCCGATGACGTCTTCGGTTAGGAGTGTTGGGAGGTCGTAGAAGGTTGTTACGGGTTTTTCGTTGAACTTCACTATAACGTCGCCCATTGTTAGGCCGGCTTTTTTGGCGGGGGCGCCCTGTTCAACCTGGAACACCATTACGCCTGAGTCTTGATCTATGCGCGTCTGGCTTGCGATTTCTTGCGGGATCGAAACGGTGTTTGACACTATGCCCAAGTATGCTCTTCTGAGCTTCCCTCCGGTCATGAGTCTGTCCGTGATGTTTTTCACCTTGTTCGCGGGGATGGCTATGCCTCGAGACCAAACGTACGCCGTGTTTAGACCTATCACCTTGCCGGAAACGTCTATGAGCGGTCCGCCTGAGAAGCCTGGGTTGAGTCTAGCGTCGGTTGCTATCACGTTTTCCATGGCGGTTCCTCTCCAGCCTCTGAGCGTGGCCCCGACGCTGGTGATTATGCCCGTTGTTGCGGTCGGTTGCCTGTTGAAGGGATTGGCAAGGGCAAGAACGAACTGGCCTGTGCTAAGCTTGTCCGAATCTCCGAATTCCACGGGTTTGAAGCGTCCCTCTTCAGCCTTCAGCAGTGCCACGTCAGAGTATGAGTCAAAGCCAACGAGTTTGGCTTCAAGGCTTTTTTCGCCGAGGCCTATCCTGACCTCGGCGCTTCTGCCTAGAACATGGTTACACGTTACTATGTAGCCGTCTGCCGTCAAGACGACGCCGGTGCCTCTTGTCATCCTCGAGTTCACGTTGACCACTGAGGGTGCGAGTTTCTGAACGAGTTCGCTGGTAGCGTCCGAAAGCGATTTCAAAATCTGTAATGAACTGATTTGATTACTCATACTGTTTCACCTCAAGAAAGGAAATAGCAGCGCTATATTTGTTGACTAAGGAAGAAAGAAAGTCAGTCACTATTTATGCGGGCATCATGTGCAGGTCGTAGTCGCCGAAGTAGGCCACGCGTCTGATCAGCTGGGATCCGGAGCACAACTTGCCTATGTAAACCATCAGCTGGTAAGAGGCTTTCAGAGCCATGTTCAAATCCTTGTCTCGGAGGAACTTGGCCTCTATCGTCAAGGCGGGCTCTAGAATGTTCATGTTCACCTGGATGCCGCCGTCTTCCGTAATCCACTTCAGCGTGATTCCCTCTTCGCCTTCTGTGCAACCCAACCAGCGCAGTAGCCCGAACCATTTGCCTTTGAGGTTCAGGACAAGCTGTTCCACTGATACATTGGTGGGAACAAGCGTCTGCAGCAGAGGCATCTGAGACTCATCGCTGATGGTAGAATGCAGCGTCGGGAATTGGTTGATTTTGGATGTGACCTTGTAGCCTCCAGGCCCCTTCTCCACGATGCCTTCTTGTTGCAGCCTGCTAAGAATCCTAGAAAGGGTCTCAGAATGCAACCCCAGTCTCCTCTTCAGCCCGTCGAAGGTGAACCTGGCCAAGGCTTCTTGGCTTATCAGGTTCAAGACGTCAGCGTCCCGCTCACTGAACGAAGACTCGGGAATGCGCCATTCATCATCCAAGGTTGTTCCAGTCACCTACCATCTGCTCATTGCTGCCCTGCTCTTGAACCTTGCTCTCTTCTCGGCAGAGAAACCAACGTGACTGCTGGCTTTTCGGAGGCGCACACGGGATTCAGCGTTCGTTGTCACCTTTGAACATGATTTCGACGATGTGACTCCTTTCGGGCCCGTGCTTCAAAGTGCCTCTTAAGTGATTTTTTGTGGCTCGATTTCGTGCTGGCTGGTTTGCGGCGTTGCTCAGGGTTTGTAGAAGGAAGAGTGTAGTTTGGGCGGTTTTCTGGCACGTTTGGGGTTTTTCAGGAACGTGCCTTCTTCAAGTTCGTCGAAAGCGGTTTTAAGTTCTTCTTGGGTGTTCATGACGATTGGTCCAAGCCATGCTACCGGTTCACCAATCGGTTTTCCGGATATCAGGAGGCACCGAAGACTTCTATCCTCAGTGCGAATCTTGACTTTCTCTCCTTCCTTGAAAATGACCACTTGTTCGACGTCGGTTGAGTTTGATTTCGAGGGGTCAAAGCAGCCACGGCCGCTAACCACGTATGCAAAGACTTTGTATCCTTTCTTCGTCGAGTGTTCGAGCACTGTCTTTGGCTCCATCAAGATGTCCAAGTATTCACAGTCTACTACAAGGTCTCTCACTGGGCCCTCGTTTCCTTCCACGTCACCGCATATCACCTTAATTCTAACACCTGGTTCCACTTCAACCTCCGGGATTTCCGCTCCTGTTATCCCTCTGTATCGGGGGTCGTCCATCTTGTGCAGGGAAGGCAGGCTCACCCAGAGTTGGAAGCCCCACATCAGACCGTTGGAACCTTTCGGCATTTCCTGATGGATAATGCCGTTGCCAGCGGTCATCCATTGAACATCGCCCCAACGGATGACGCCCTCGTTTCCCATGCTGTCTCCGTGTTCAACCATCCCTTCAAGCACGTAGGTTACTGTCTCGATACCTCGATGAGGATGCCAGGGGAAACCCGCGATGTAATCATGAGGGTTGTCGGAATGAAAATCGTCAAGAAGCAAAAACGGGTCCAGCAGAGGAACTTCCTGAGGACCAAACGCGCGTTTAAGCTTGACGCCTGCACCTTCGAGAGTCGGCTTCCCCTTCAAGACTCTGTCTATTCTTCTAAAATCAGACATTTTCACCAACCAGAAATACAGCCCTGCAGGCTATTAAGCACACCACGATCTGATGTTTCACAGACAAAAAATCAATTATTTTTGCCAGTTGCAGATATTTGAGTGAAGCAACAGACACCGCGCGCGTTTCGAGTCTTTATGATAATTAAGCTGCGATTTTTCGAGACTCGGCTTCACGACCGGTTGATTCAAGACACGTTAAGAATACTAATTATGCGTGCTCAAAGCCTATCCTCGAAATCTAATGTATTATGCAAATATTCGTAGCGCGGCGTTCATAGCAGAGACTGTATTGGAGGACTGGGACGGGAGAAGGTCTCCCAGTTCAAAAATGGATGTGAAATACAGGCCTACGAGCATGCATATGATTCCGATAATTACGATGTAGAGTCCGCGGTTTCCTTGCTCTTTTCTCCATGTGTATGCCCCGAGGATTATTGCTATCGGACCGAAGATCTCAGGTACGACGATTAGGCTGAGAACAGCACTGACGATTCTCAGTGTAGCACGAATTCCGACATTGCCTCCCGCGGGTGGCAACGATGGACCCGATTGAGGCAGGCTTGATTGACCACCGACATTGGTTGCCTCAGCGATTGACTTGACCCATCCTGAAGAGCGAGACACGAGTTCACCTCATATCTGCCGTAGATACCTCGTTGCTATTTAACTTTAGCGCGCTTCAGTGCCAAAACCTGTTTGATAACAAGCGCACGCTCTGGAACATAAGCAATGCGCGCCCTATCTTTATAATGAATCCGCAACCCTGCATCGGGAAAAAATCGAGACGTGATTAATTCGACGTCTCCATTTCATCGATTAACTCATCTGTTACGTAGGGCAATCTGCGTTTCTTGTTTTCAACTGTTCTTTCGAAGTCGATGTCTTGCATATTCCTTATGAAGGTTATGACTTCCTTGAACTTGCCTGGCAGGTATATCGTCTCTTTTCCAGGGCCTCGAAGCGTGAACCCTGTTCTTGCTTCCACGGAAAACGCAACCGCCGCGGCAAGAATTGGGGCTACAGTGACTAGGATTAGGAACAAATTCAAGAGTGAGGGTTGTAAGAGTCCACTACTTGTCAGGGAATTAAGCAGTTCGTTAATCATTGCGATTAGAGGTTGTGGAAGAATTGCTGTTGCGAAGAGTCCGATGTAGAGCAAGAGAGAACCAATGGAGCCTTCTATGAGGGTTTTCCAGGGGTATCTTCTCGTGTGCTCGATTGAAGTGATGTTCGTGTAGGGGATTTCAATGACTCTTCTTGAGATGACGCCTCTCCTGATGAATAATCTTCGTCCCGTGGCTACGACTCCCCAGCTGCCAGAAGACCAGCTCTTCAACACGTTCTCCGGCTCGGCTATGGTCGCCCGAACTTCCTCAGGAATCGCATTTAAGCCTCTCTCTTTTATCAACTCATCCGTCAAAGCTTCGTCAAGCTGTTCAGTCAGTCTTGAAACAGTTAAATCCGCCGTTCTTTTCTTGGCGTTGACGGACATCTCTTTCCATAAAGTTTCGTTGTCACACAGTTTGGTGACGGCTGCTGCCGAACCTTCCACGTCGTCCGGTCCCTTAACATGGATGCCTTCCAAGCCATCGCGGATAAGCCATGCCTGTCCCTCAACTCCCGACGTGACCACTGGAACCCCCGAATGCATGAATTCCAACTGGGACAACCCAAGAGCTTCTGATCGACTCAAGAGAATGTTAACACGAGAAGCTTCAATTAGGAGCATTTTCTGCCGTTGATTTATCTCTCCTAAATAGGTTACGTTTCGAAGGTTTTTCGCGGCCTCAATGACCTTATTGGCGTAGGGCGAATGGCCCTTTCCAGCAATTATAAAGTGGATGTCCTCTCTATCTTTCAAGATTTCGGCCACGCGAAGCACTGCGAGGGGGTTCTTCCGTTCCTCAAGGCTGCCCAGGTAAGCCACTATCTTCTTGTCCTCGCCTATCTTGGACCCTTCCAGAAAGTTTTTGACGCTTTGAGTGTCGTTTGTGGAGTAGCCCTCGAATTCTTCATCGTCAACTCCTCCTGGGTACAGGAAGCACTTGTCGGGTTTTGCTCCCATTTTCACTTTGGCTTCCTTTTCCAATGGCGTGACAACTAGAATCAAGTTGGCGGTCGAAAATATCTGTGGGAGTGTAAGCCTGTTCCACGCGACTCTGAAGGATCTCTCAGTCAAAGAGTACCTCTTGGGAGTTGGTTCTTGGAAATGAGACATGTGACAGAACACGAGCGGATCTCGGTACCCGCCAATTCTCTTCATGTACCGCCGCCACTCAATGAATCTGGCAGTTTCCTCCGGACCATTCCACAACGTGCTATGCGTAATCAAAACGTCCAAGTGAAAACTGTCCACGATCCTCTCCAAGACCGAGATGAAGTCTCTGAAGTTTATTCGGCGCGGAGGCCATCTTGCGATGTAACTGTCCACCCTTATCACGGGAATGCCGACCTCACAGTCCTGTTCCGTGTACCTGAATCCGCCGGGCTTGGCCAGACTCCCAGAAGAAACCATAACTCCGTCGTGATAGTTGCTAGTAATGAGATATGCCTCGTGACCTAGCTTGACGAATTCCCGCACCATTCGCTGCGCGACAAGCTCCTGCCCCTTGCTCGCGCTGGTCTGATACATTATGACGCCGATTCGTTTCTTTAGCATTTCAACATCACTTCCGGCCTAGACGAACGGGACAAATGGAGTTCGTTTTGATCATGGGAAAATCGCTGCTGAATAGTAAGGCATGTGTGATGAGAGTTTGGAGGAAGTTCGGGACATCCTCGAACTTTACAAGGTAATCGCATTCGAGAGTCCTCAATCGAGTTTCGTGGTGAATAACGCCGATGCTGATGTTGGAGCTCCTGAATGCTGAGTTGTCTATTTCCGAGTCCCCCAGATATATGATGCCCTCTTTCACTGCTAGTTCGCTCAGTATATTCTGCAGCGCCCTGCCTTTGTCTGGGGCGATTGGATATACGTCGCAGAACGGTTGGTTCTCGTACTTGAAGACTCTCAGACCTAACATTTCACCGTAGTCTGTGACGCGGTCGGCTTCTTTTCTTGCCTCCTCTGGATTTTTCGCTCGTCGCCAGTCTATGCAGAAAGCAACCGTACGTCCTTCAGAATCTTGTTTTTCCTCGATTTCGATTCCAACTGCCGTTAAATGTGAACCAGCGTAGTTGAGGGCTTGAGAGACAGCGGGTAGTCTAGATTCGAGAGATCCATTTTTCAAGATTCTCTTGCCGATCTGTATTTCTAGTCCGCCTATCGCGGACCAAGCCCGGGCAAAAGGTGTTCTCGGTCTTATGAAGTGTAAATCCTTCGTGGTTATGATAGATACGGGTATTGATCTGCTAATTTGCTGGAGCATCATGCGTGTTTCAAGTGGAACATGGGATTCACTTCTTGCCACGTGAATCGGGCTTATCGTTCCATCGTAATCGGTCACCAAACATTTTGTGCTCATCGTCTGAAGTGCAACCTCATGTTGTCCGCTCTTGCCTGAAGAATTCATGTTCAATCTCACTGATTTGGGCATATGCACCTTCCCTTGTCGTTTTTCGTCCTTCCGCGTTTCTCTCAGCATCAGGTTGAAACGTTTTGCCTATTAGTCTCCTTGTTTTGTTAGCCGGTCTGTGAATTTAAGAATTCTTGACAAGCGCACTAGACTAATTACTCAACTTTGCTAAGAACATAGACGCGCGCGAGGAGAACAAGAAAGGAGAGTAACATAGATAACAGATTTAGAGTCGATTTTCACAGTAAACGACAAGTTTACAAGAATTATCTGGACACAGAGATACATATTGGAATCGGAGGTCAGGTTTCGCTGGAAAAGTTGACCAAGGTCGAGTTCACAAACCTGGACAAGATATTATATCCTCAGGCAAGAGTCACTAAGGCGCAGGTGATTCAACACTACATCAGAATGGCACCCAGAATGCTGGGCATGATAAAGAACAGGCCGATAGTTTTGACGAGGTTTCCAAACGGCATTGACAAGCAGGGCTTTTACGAGAAGGATATGCCTTTGGGCACTCCCCATTGGGTGAAGACTTTCAGGAAATACTCTGAAACCGCTGAACGGGAAATAAACTATGTTGTGTGCAACGACTTGGACACGCTGGTTTGGCTTGCCAACCTCGCAGCTTTGGAGCTTCACATGACACTTTCCAAGATGGACGAATTTGAGAAGCCAGACCTCCTCGTTTTCGACGTTGACCCTGAGCCGCCAGCAAGTGTGGACGATGTAGTCGATGTGGCGTTAATGTTGAAGAGGAAGCTTGACGGCTTAAGCCTTAAATCTTACGTGAAGACCTCTGGAAAAAAAGGTTTGCACATTCTTGTTCCCATAATCCGCGAGTACACGTTCAATCAGACGAGAGAATACGTGCACCAAATCGGAAGGTATTTGGCCAGAGAATCTTCCGTAGTCGTTTCAGAGTTTTCCAAGCCAAAAAAACCCGGTACCGTTTACATTGATTATCTGCAGAATTCTCATGGAAGAACCATGGTGTGCCCCTACAGTCTTAGGGCCACTCCACGAGCAACGGTTTCTATGCCGGTGGACTGGAGAGACGTCAAGAAAGGGTTAAAGCCAGAGGAATTCACTTTATCAGCGGTTGCCAAGTCTGAGAGCAACCCATGGAAGGGAATGCTTGAAGACAAACAGAAACTTGAGAAGAGTGCGGGTTGATGGAAGAAGAACCAATGGAAGAAGCAAATGCACGAATTCCTAAGAGACCATTTTGGAGTGGGGCTGTGACAATAGGGCTGGTCAACGTGCCGGTTAAGCTTTACACGATGACGTTTGACAAGGCCTTTTCTTTCAGGTTTCTTCACAAACAGGATGGGCAGCCCCTGAAGTATCAGAAAGTGTGCGTTAAGGACAACGCAGTCGTTCCTTGGGAAGATACTGTGAGAGGTTATGAAGTGAGCAAGAACCGCTTCGTAGTTTTCCAGAAGGAGGAACTTGACGCCGCGAGACCGCAGTCGAGTCAGAAAATCCGCATCGACAAGTTTGTGGACTACCTCTCTATCGATCCGATATACTTTGAAAGATCCTATGTCCTCATGCCTGACAAGAGCAATGAAGCCTACAGCTTACTCTTGACGTCCCTGCAGAAAACGCAGAAGGCGGGAGCGGGGAGAATCACTCTGAGAACGAAGGAGTATCCTGTCTTGTTGCACGCTTACAAGGGAGCCTTGGTACTGACCACGCTTCGATACGCCTACGAGATTTCAGATCCGAACAACTTCGAAGAACTGAACCGACTCATGGAACCGGAGAAGAAAGAGTTGGACCTTGCCGTGAAGATAATAAACGATCTTTCAGGCGAGTTCGACATAACGGAATACGAGGACACCTACGAGGAGAGGATTCGAAAACTGATTGCAAAGAAGCTCAAGGGTGAAACAATCGTCGCTGAAAAACCCGTGGAAGAGGAAGCCAAGGAGCTCATGGTTGCCCTGCAAGAGACGCTCAATCAGCTGAAGAAACAATGAGACAGCAATACAAGCCAATGGTTGCACAGCACGCTGAAAAGCCTTTCAATTCAGAAGACTGGATATTCGAGGTCAAATGGGATGGTATAAGGGCCATAAGCTACGTTGACGGCGGACTCAGCATTAGAAGTAGAAACAACAAGGAACTGAGATACAATTTTCCCGAACTTGAAGAGCTGAAGAAACTGACAGAAAACGCCGTGATTGACGGTGAAATAATCGTCATGAAAGCTGGCAAGGCCGACTTTCAGGCGCTTGCGGAAAGAAGCAAAACCGCTTCGATTGAAAACGTTAAGTATCTGTCGCAAGCTTCACCCGCAAACTACATAGTGTTCGACATGCTAGAGAAGGACGGGAACTCACTTGTTCAGCTTCCACTGATGGAGAGAAAGAGACTTTTGAAAGAGCACGTGCGCGAGGGAAGCTATGTTGTGCTGTCCGCATTTGTGGAAACAGAGGGGGAAGCGTACTACAAGGCTGCCTTGGCGAAGGGCATGGAAGGCATAATGGCCAAGAAAAAAGACGGCCAATACGAGCCCGGAGCCAGAAGCGCAAACTGGTTAAAGATTAAACCCATCCTAACGTGCGACTGCGTAGTCTTCGGCCACACGGTCGGCGAGGGCGCGAGAAAGCCGACCTTTGGAGCACTGATTCTGGGACTGTTTGGCGAGACGGGACCAGTCTACGTGGGTAAAGTGGGAACAGGCTTCAACCGAGAAGACTTGGAGTCAATGCTGAAAATGTTTGAGCCTCTGCAAGTCAAGGACAAGACTCTCGAAGGGGTTGATGCCCTAGAAGAGATAGTTTGGTTAAAGCCTGAAGCCGTTTGCGAGGTGGCTTATCAAAACGTTACCAATGATGGCAGATTGCGCATGCCCCGATTTCTTGGACTTAGGAAGGATAAGCTTCCTTCTGAGTGCACGTTTGATCAGATAACCCAAGGCAAGCTCGGACCGTACGTTTCGAGGAGAGATTTCGGCGTGACGCCTGAACCATCGGGAACTGTCAGTTCTGAGAAGGAAGGGCGGGCATTTGTCGTTCAGGAGCATCATGCGAGAAGGCTTCATTACGATTTCCGGTTGGAGAAGGACGGCGTGTTGAAAAGCTGGGCCATTCCGAAGGGGATACCGGAGCAGTCGGGCGAGAAAAGACTCGCCGTGGAGGTAGAGGATCACCCGTTGGAATACCAGAGTTTTGAGGGAACTATACCGAAAGGCCATTATGGCGCAGGCACCGTGAAGATATTTGACAGCGGGACATACGAAACGAAGGTTTGGAGTGAAAACATGGTGGAGGTCACTCTCCACGGCCAGAGACTACATGGCAGGTATGTGTTGGCACGCTTCAAGAAGGCGGGGGAGAAACAGTGGCTGCTCTTGAAGGCAAAAGAGGTAGAATAGAAAAACTGCACATTGGCACTATGGGCTGGAGCTACGGGTTCTGGGTGAGCCACTTCTATCCTGAAGGGCTGAAGCCGCCAGCGTTTCTGGCCGAGTATGCAAAGCATTTTGACACGGTAGAATTGGACAACACGTTCTACAGGATTCCGTCGACGAGCGCGACGAAGACTTGGAGAGAACAGACTCCTGAGGGATTCTTGTTCTCCGCCAAATTTCCCAGAGTCATAACTCACGTCAAAATGCTGCGAAACTGCGAAAGAGAGGTGGATATCTTCATTTCAAGAATGTCTCAGTTGCAGGACAAACTCGGACCGCTTCTGCTCCAGTTTCCCAGCTCATTCGGAGCTAAGCATTTTCCAGATTTACGGGAGTTTTTGTCAACGTTGCCCAAGGGTTATCGTTACGCTGTTGAAGTGAGAAACAAAGACTGGGCAGGAGAGAAATTGGACTCTCTTCTCAGAGAAAACGGTGTGGTCCAGGTTTCCGTTGGCCAGCCTGTTTTCGAGGCGACAGCTGGTTTTGTCTACATAAGATGGGAAGGAGATAGGAGCAAAGTGAGTGGGACTTTGGGCAAGGTGGAAGTTGACAGAACAGAGGATATTGGAAAGGTGGCGGCCGGGGTGAGGAATTTCCTGGATCAAAACTTGGAAGTTTTTGGGTATTTTAGTAAGTACTATTCAGGCTATCCTCCAAGCGATGCAGAGCAGCTTCTTAACTTGTTGCAATGAAGCACCGCTTCCTGAAACAGCGCATCTATTGACATCAACAAATTCGAACAGGTACTTTAGGGATTCTTAATGGTGACACCGGTGGGGAGATGCCCTGGGCCCGTTCCCACATCTAAAACTGTGCCGGATGCAACTCTGTCTAGAATCTCATTCGCAACTACGGCGTTGATATCCCTGAACAAAGAGATCCTTCCGGTAGCGAATGCGTATAGACTCGCTCCAAATCCCGTAAACAAGTTGGGCATGAGCTATCACCGTCAACCTTTCCTTTTGTTTCATAAATGTCTGCTTGTATACGCTTGCGGTTCAAAACGCGGACCTGGAGCAAGCCCGGGCCGATGTGATTACAGTTTGATGATATTTCAGTCTCTAGCGTGTGACCTCTTGGAAATGTCCGGATAGCAATCGTCCTGTGGCGGCGTCCATGTTGATGATGCGTTTGGTCTTTTTTGTTTTGTGCCGTACTTTTATGCTCCACACGGGAAGTAAAATCATTTCTGCTGAAACTGGGCGGACGCCTATTTTCAATTCTAGCGTTTGGTATGCTCTGTCTGTGCCAAGCCTTATCTGTGGGAATTTTCCGATTTCGCTTGGCAGTTTGGGCGCGAATGTGATGCGTTCGTCTTCGTCCAAGTTTCTGAGTTTCTCGGTGGTGCTTGTAATGAGTTTGTGGAAGACCATTTCTTTCTTTTCTAGGGATATTATTGCCCCAGTTTGTGCGCTAACGTAGTATGTGCGTGTTTCTTCTTTTTTGAGGAGAAGCATTTTGGTTGCCTCGCGTGTGGCGGTGACTCTCCAGAGGGGGATGTACCAGAACTCTGCATCATAGATTTCTTCATCTTTCCGTAGCAGGCCACCTTCGAGCATGGATCTGGCTCTCTTAGAAGCTTCGACTTGGGTAATACGTGTGGGAATTGTCAGCACCTCTCCATTGATGTCTTTGGAAGGATCGAGGTTGAATTCTGAAAGCCAGTACAAGTACTCACTCCGACTTCTGGGTCTACCCTTCTTTGCGGCGCCAGCGTTGACGAGCTTGCGGAGGATTTTTTCAGTATCCGCTGGGCTGATCTTCAAGCTCTTCGCCACAGAGTCCGCGGGCACTGCCTTTCTTTCTGAATGAAGGAATCGCCGAGCTTTCTCCTCCAAATTCGCGGAGGGAGCGATGTGGGCGGCTGCGGTCCACTTCTTTGCGATTCTCTTTTCCAAGTGTTTCTCGAAGAAGGCTCTTGATTCGGGGGACACGTATTGGGAGAGATCCTTTTCATCAAGTGTCAAGTGTTTGGTGGCCAGCCAGCGAACATTGAAGTCGACAACGTCATCGTAAAAGTCGGGGGACAGGAGGAGAAATTCGCCTGTTCGCAGGCTTGGTAGTTTCTGCAGAACGATGTCTGCGTGTGAGGGATCTATCGATTGGATGATTTTTTGGACTCTGGCAATGTCTTGGGTTGTCATCATGCGGCCGAGACACCATGTGTTGACCTGTGCCAGAGCTTTGTAGTCTATGTCTGTGATGTTCTGTGTGGCCGCCACGAGTCCAACACCGTATTTTCTTGCCTGTTTGAAGAGCAGGGTGTACGCGTTTTTTGGAGGAGGGTTCCGGGGGTAGGGTGGAATGTAGGGGGAGATTTCGTCAACGTAGAACAGCATTCTCAAATCGTTTGAGGGGTTTTTCAGCATCCAACAGTAGAGCTCTTTGAAGAGGGTGGCTAGGAAGAATTGCTTGTCGTTTTCAGAGCTCAAGGTGTTCAAATAGATTATGTTCACGGGTACTTTTCCGTCGCTGGTGTCCAGGAACAGGCTGATGTCTATCTGAACTCCCAATTGAAACATCAGTGAAGAAGTTCCAACCGTCAGAAAGTGCAGCTTCCGGGCAATCTCTTGCGGCTCTTTCTTGGTTACGAGACTGTTGAGAGTCGCGGCGATTTTGGCTGGGGGGTTCAGGACTACGTGAGCCAGGTGGTTCATGTCGCTGATTCTCTGCCCCTGTTGCCACAGGTGTTCGAGTATGGTGAACATGTAGGCTTTGGCACTTTTTCCAGCGTCTGCGTTTACATCGTAGCCGAGAAAGCTTGCAAGGGACGTGGCGGTGAGGTCGATGGTTTGGACGGCCTCTTCATGTGGAATGTCTTGGGAAGGAGATTTGAACGGGTTGACGCTTATGGGGATGGCTTTGTTGCTGGCAGGAGTGAAGATGGCTATCCTTGCTTTTGAGAAGAATTCCTCTTGAACCTCCAAGGACGTTCCGTGTTCTGTGAGTTCTTCAGGATTACCTTTTATGGCGAGGGAGGAAATGTCTCCTTGAGGGTCGATGATGATGACGGGGATGTTGTTTCGCACAGCCTCTTCGATGACGCATTTGCATAACACGGTTTTGCCGGAACCGCTGCCTCCGAGGGCCATGAAGTGACGTTTGAAGGCGTTAACTGGCAGCTCTACCGGAGACCCATCTGCCCTGGTCCTGCCCAAGAACAAGGAACCATGGGTCTCCATTCTCGTGTTATTTGAACTTGTTTCACCGTTCATTCTTGGCACATCTCCAAAATAGCAGTACGAGAGCAGATAGGGCATGTTTTAGTTGGTTTCTGTCTTATTAACAATTACTTCAAAGGAGGCGCACAGAAAAACGGTCACAGCGCGCTACTTCGCAAACAGAAAACCCAGTGCGACGCCGATAAGGAAAGCCACAGAAGAATAGGGCAGGACGTTGAGCCAGCCGTGCCCAAGGTCGTATAGCTTGGGCAGAATCTTCATTGCCTCGGCAAAAAGGCCGCTGAAGGTTAAGCTCAAGATGCCGGTCGCGACTAGGACTATGACGAGTGCTACTACGAGTACCAGAAGCTTCAAAGCTCTCTTGATCACAGCACCCACCAGCAAGCCTATGATGAACGGTAGGACAACCGGGACTATCCAAGCGACCTCAGGAGGGATTGACATTGTTTTCCCAGAATTTTGTCTCTTTCTATCTAGACAACTTCCGAAGCTTGTATAAAAGTATTTGCGGAAACTGGCATGGCGTACTCGAGCCATTCACTCTTACCAGGAATTAGGCATGAAGGCAACCTGTTTCTTTGAATTCTATAGGATAATATAGAATACAGGAGAATACCGTAGAAAAGCTTAAGATAACGGCATCGATTCCGAAGGTGGGATATCACTGGAAGTGACAAGTTTGACCGATGATAGCGCTATTCAAGTGGAAGAACTTACCAAGCGTTACGGCGATTTGGTTGCTGTTAACGGCATTTCTTTTTCTGTCAATCGGGGTGAGATCTTTGCGTTCCTAGGGCCCAACGGAGCCGGCAAAACGACGACAGTAGAGATGTTGGAGTGCCTGCGAAAGCCCACGAGCGGGAAAGCATTTGTTCTTGGGCTTGACATCGCGAAGGATCAGATGGCGATAAAGAGGAAGGCAGGTGTTTTGCCGCAGGACTTTTACACTTATGAGAGGCTTACGGTCAGGGAGACGATTCAGTACTATGCTGGCATGTTTAACAGTCGTCCGGATGTCGAGGGTTTGATAAAACTCGTGGATCTGGAGGATAAGAAGAATGTGCTCTTTAAGCACTTGTCAGGCGGTTTGAAGCAACGCTTAGGCATAGCTGTCGCTTTGGTTAACGATCCTGATGTGATTTTTTTGGACGAGCCGTCAGCGGGGTTGGATCCGAAGGCGCGTCACGGTGTGTGGCACCTTATCGAGGGGCTTCAAAAGCAGGGAAAAACCATTTTCTTAACGACGCACTACATGGAAGAGGCTGAAATTCTTGCCAGCAGGGTAGGCATCATTCACAGCGGCAACATCGTTGCACTCGATACGCCTCAGAGGCTCATTTCCGAACACGGCAAGAGGAACATGCTTATACTGAAAGAAACCAGTTCGAAGGCTGTTCCGAACATAGAGAAACTCGGGATAAAAGCCACCTATGACGAATCAACCGGAGACGTCACCGTCCACCTGAACCATTCTGTGACCGTCTCAGAAGTTCTGCACAGTCTAAGCAACAGCGACATAGCGTTCGGCGAACTGCAGCTCAGACGCTCAAGTCTTGAAGACGTGTTTCTAAACCTAACTGGGGAAACATTGGGAGAGGAGGAAGACACAGCATGAGCCACGTAGTGATAGACCTGAAAGCAGGTCTCAGGAGCTTCCTGCGCAACAAGAGCACCATTTTCTGGACGATTGCATTTCCATGCGTTCTCATACTCCTATTCGGGGCTATTTTCAGTTATTCCTCCGTGAAGTATGACCTTTACCTTCAAAACCAAGATATGGTGGATGGAAAAGCAACCTACTGGTCCAATACTCTGATAAACATACTGAACTCTTCAGGTGTCTTCAACATTCAGACGGTTAACGCCACCGTCAATGCCACAGACTATGCAATATCAAACAGACTCAGCAGCTTGATTATCATCCCCTCAGGGTTTAACGACTCCGCCAACATGGCGCTCTTGACTCACACTGCAAACCTTGCAAACGTCACTTACGTCTTCGACCAGTCCACATCTTCGGCACCGGTAGTGGGCAGCATCGTGACGAGCATTATCGAAAACATCAACTTCCAACTCTCAAATGGAGTCAAGTACTTGAACGTTCAAGACTTTACTATTGCGCCGAAGCGTTATGGCTACATTGACTTCTTTCTACCCGGCATGATTGGGGTGACGGCCATGACTACGAGCATTTTCACTTCGGTTTCGATAAGCGCCCAGTTCAAGCAGAACGGTGTTTTTCACAAGTTGGCAACTACGCCGCTAAGACGTTACGAATGGATACTTTCCAGAACCGTATACAACGTCCTGATAACTTTTCTGGGCATGGCAGTTATGCTTATTTTGGGAGTAGCTGTGTTCAGCATGAAGATGACTGTGGACGCCGTTTCGTTGTTCATGGTGGCGATGGCCTCTCTGATGTTCACGGGTTTAGGGATGATCATCGCAAGGTTCGTGAAAGACCCGGATGGCGCAGACGCGGCGGCGAACGTGATAACCTTCCCAATGATGTTTCTTTCGGGCACGTTCTTCCCGCTGAGCCAGATGCCATTGTTCTTGCAAGCGATCGCGCAAGTGCTTCCGCTCACTTACGTGAGCGACGGACTCAGAGCCTCCATGATTTTCGGCCAATCACAGACAGCAATCTTGAACACCGCCATAATCTCCGTGTTGGGAATTGCATGCATCGTCATAGGTTCTTGGATAACCAAGTGGGAAGAAGACTAGGAATCAATACGCGAACAAGTCCCAAACATGATGGATGCACAATTCTTAATTTGTGGACCGGTAGAATGTAGCAGACGGTGGCCTAGCACGACGACGCGAGTAGTGGAGTTTGAAGTGTTAACCTGGAACCGGATGTACAATGTTCTCTTGAGTCTGGCGAGGAAGATTCTCAGAAGTGGGTTTGTGCCGGATGTGATAGTCGGCGTTTCGAGGGGAGGCTGGATTCCTGCTCGCGTTCTCTGTGACTTGTTGAGTGCACCTGTGCTGGCGAACATCGGAGTCGAATTCTACACTGGTATCGGCAAGACTGGGCGCCGACCGAGACTAACGCAACCGCTGTCAACCTCGGTGTCTGGCAAGAAAGTGCTACTCGTCGACGAGGTTACGGACACTGGAGAGAGCCTGAAGTTGGCTAAAGAGCAGGTCATCAAAGAAGGAGCAAATAAAGTGAAAACCGCGACTGTGTACACGAAACCGTGGAGTATCATCGAACCAGACTACCAAGGAAAGAAGACGTCATGCTGGATAGTCTTCCCATGGGAAACAAAAGAGACCATCCAATCAGTAACACGAGGCTCAAAATGGAAACAGAGAAAAGAACTGGATGATATCCAACATGGACGATTATCGGCAAGGCAAGCCCAGAGGTTCCTGAACAAGATTTTAGCAGAAAAGCACAAAATCAGAAGATCTGGGCCAGATTGAGTAAGTCCACGCCCAGCCACGTTGGCATGGAAGCTGCATGGGCCACGTCACAAGTCTTTAAATACGACGAAGAAGAAGAAAGTGTGTCTTAAGGAGGAAAAAAAGCTTGTTTAAGCGTTGGTTACTAGCAGATATCTTAATGTTTGCAATAGCCTTGAGCTTCGCAGCTCAAATATGCATCAACGCCACAACGACACAGAATGCCGTGGGAATCGTCTACGGCGCCAACGGTCCACTCGCAGGCGCCTTTGTGTCAGCAGAAGGAGACAACGGCTCAGGATTCGCCACAACCGACAGTTCGGGACACTACACCATGACTACGGGCCTAAAGGCGGGAACCTACAACGTGACAACCTTTGCTTACGGGTACATAGACAGCGAACGAGACTCCGTAAACGTAACAGCTGGCCAAACCACATCAGGCGTAAACTTTGATTTACAGGTTTCCGGCGGAATCTCAGGCACAGTCACCGGCGCCGTAAGCCAAAACCCAATAAACGGCACTGATATCTACGCAGAACTTTCAAATGGAACAGGAACCTTCGGATTTTATGGTATAACAGGGACGAATGGGAAGTATCTCATAGCGACAAACCTACCAACCGGAATGTACAACGTCTCGATTTTACTGCCACCAGATGGATATATCACTCAAATGACGACGGCAAACGTCGTTGCGGGAGTTGAGACCAAGAATGTAAACCTTGCCCTGGCAAGTTCCGGAATTATCTCGGGAAAGGTAGCGGCACCAAACGGAACGGGTCTCTTCGGTATTGACGTCATTGCCTTCTCAAGCGGCGGCAGTACATCGTATTATGGTTCTGCCACAACGGACTCGGCAGGCAACTACAGGATAGCCACAGGACTGGGAACAAGCAACTACACCGTGTACGCCAGTGGCGACGGAAACTACACAACGTACGTAAGCATCATGAACCCCGTTGAAGTTCCTGTTACTGCGGGGCAAGAGACGAGCGGCATAAACGTGGAATTAACCCCTGTCACGACGCCTCCGACACCCTCGGGAACGATAACTGGACGCATAACAGACCAGAGCAACAAACCGATTAGATTCGCATCGGTCAGCGCCACTGGGAGCGGCGGCTTCGGTTCAGGCGAAACCGACAGCAACGGCGACTACAACATCTCAAGCGGATTGGGAAACGGAAACGACTACAACGTCAGCGCAACAGCATCAGGCTATTATGATGCATATTACCCAACTCTCGTCACCGTCACAGTCGACCAGACAACACCCAACATCAACATCCAGATGACCGCGCAGCCAGCACAAACCTTCGGAACCATCACCGGCACCGTAACAGGAGCCCCAAACCCGATAACCACAATTCCAGAGTTTCAGTATCCATTGATGGCAATGCTCTCTCTGACACTCGTAGCTGCGGTAGCAGGCAAATTGATGCTGAAAACGAAACGCTACAAGAACGCGAGCACCGTCCAATAGCATTCTCCTCTTTTTTTTGTTCCCACGCCTACTCACAGAGGTTCGACGCTCTCGACAACTCAGATACAAAACAACTGAGGCGTGATTGGCCCTTCCTCAGATGTTGGAAAGGAGGCGCGTTTTTCCATCGAGATTTCCAGTTTCTTCAACTTCTCATACTGTCTGTTGATTTCCAGTTCCAAAGCATGCTTTCTTTTCAAATTCCGACTGAGCCTATCCTTCAAAACGGCATGTTCTTCTTCGAGCAAAGACTTCATTCCTTCCACTCCAGAACGGTCAGCGCAACTCTCTTCCATTCAGGTTCTCGCGACGGCTCAGAGCAGTGGAAGGGAGAAAGGAGAAACGAAAAAGTTCTTCAGCTCCTCTGGGCCTCCGCGAGTCCTTTTCTGAGAGGATAGAGTATTGCCGAATTATTCTCAACCTCCAGACACGCCATGGTCTGCGAATTATTAAGGCGTTTTCAGAATTATATCAGAATTGGATCCTATTCTATTCCTAATGTAGTCCTACATTTGCGCCATATCTGAGAACACGCTTCAAGGAGAAATGCGCGGTGCGATTGGTTTGCGGAATCCGATGACAGACGATCCTATCAGAAAACATAACTTGCGGTGCCGCGTAGAGAGTTCGGAGATGTTGATGAGGAAGCGCTTGCAGCCTCACATAATGTGTGGGGTTGGGGACGTTGCTAGGTATGTCCTGATTTCGGGAGACCCTAAGAGAGTTGAGAGGATTGCTGCTTTCTTTGACGACAGCGTGAAGGTGGGGGACTACAGGGGGTTCGTGACGCACACAGGCAGCGTCGAAGGCATAGGAGTTTCTGCCTGCTCAACGGGAATCGGGTGTCCGTCGGCGGCGATTATCGTTGAGGAGTTGGCGAAGATTGGGGCTGAGACCCTTATACGAGTTGGAACGACGGGCAGTCTGCAACCCATCGTAGAGGTTGGCGACATAGTCATCGCACCTGCCGCTGTACGCGGCGATGGAACATCAAGAAACTACGTGCCGATTGAGTACCCTGCCGTCGCCGATTTCAACGTGACCGGAGCATTGTTTCAAGCAGCACAAGAGTCGAAACGGAAGGTTCATTTCGGCCCTGTTTTGACTACAGATGCGTTCTACGGCGACGTGGACGACCTGAAACGTTGGAGAAGGCTTGATGTCTTGTCCGTTGAAATGGAGTGTTCCGCGATATTTGTAGTTGCAAAACTGAGGAAGGTGAGGGCTGGAGCCATCCTGGTTGTTGATAGCAAACCATTGATGGGCCTGGGGAAGGGTGAATTTGAACCAGGGCAAAGAACTGGTGAGCTGGATGAAAGCGTTCAAGAAGCAATCAAAGAAGAGATACGCGTCGCCCTTAAGGCAATAAAGGTATTAGAGAACAAGTCGAAGAAAAGAAGTTGAACAAAAACAAGTGCGAAACCGAGGCAGTAGCAACGCAGGAACAGGCCTTTCCACGGGTTCTTTGTTTGAGGTTCAAAGGTCTCCAGATTCTTTTATCTTTTTGTCCTCGTATGATGCTGCGACGCTTCTATAAAATTCGAGCTTGATGCGGGCGCAGTGTCTCAAGAGGGTTCAGAGTACGCTGGAAAACCGCTCGCGCGCCGTCCTGAAGCCAAGCTTTATTTTCTGACGACCTATTAATGACCCTCTAGACGATAGATATGTCCACAAACCCTCTAGACATTTACAAAGAATTTGACTCCAAAGTGATTGAATCCTTCAACCAGTTACAGGCGCTTGTCCTTTGTGAAGGAGCTCTGCCTCAGAAATACAAAGTACTGATAGCTATGGCCATCGACGTGGAGCAAAGCGCGCTTCAAGGCGCCACAGCGCTAGGCAGGAGAGCCCTCAAACTAGGAGCCACAAAGGAAGAAATCATCGAAGCCCTCAGAGTAGCATATTACGTCGGAGGCAACCGTGCCCTTTTCACCTCCGCGCAGGTCCTGCAAAACCTCTTCAAACAAGACAAGAAACCCTAACCTGCCCACAACTTCCTCTGAGACTATCCTCTTCGAGACGAAAAGCAAGAACGATGGGAAATGAGAACCTTGAACGGAACAAACGATCTTCCAGAATTCCCCGAGTTCCGAAAACTAACGTTTGAAGACAAAGCTCTTCTTGAGGCACTCTTCAAGGAGATGCAACCGCAGATTTCTGAGCTCACCTTCACAAACCTCTACGTGTGGAACGAGGCAGAACCAGTACAACTCTCACGGCATAACAAAACAGCCTTGATACAACGCAGGAGAGTACGCGATGGAAAGAACGTGCTCTTGCCCCCACTGGCAAATGAACCGATCCCCACAGTGCAGGAAGACTTGAAGAAGGCAGTAGTTGCGAATCACTCTGAGATATTGCTGTATGGTATAGATTCGAAGGTGGCAGGGCAGCTCAGCGCGCGGTATCGAGTTGAGCCGGACAGGGATAACTGGGACTACGTGTACCTCACGTCCGACCTAGCCGATCTTCCGGGCGATAAGTACCATTCCAAACGCAACTTCATAACCCGCTGCCTCGCTGACCACAAGTGCGAATACACCAAGCTTGACGCCTCAGTCGTAACCGACGCCCTCCAGCTTCAAACAGAATGGTGCAACCTCCGCCAATGCGGCTCCGTGCTAAGCTTGGAAGCGGAGAACAAAGCAATCAAAACAGTCTTTGACAAGTACCCACAGCTAGCCGTGTTCGGCGGCGCAGTCTACGTGGACAGCAAACTCGAAGCCTTCGCCCTCGCAGAACCGCTCAACAACGACACAGCAGTCATGCATTTCGAAAAAGCCAACCCACAAATCACAGGCCTCTACCAACTCATCAATCAATGGTTCTGCCAAAACACACTTAGAACCTTCACATATGTCAACCGCGAACAAGACCTAGGAATACCAGGGCTCAGAAAAGCAAAACTCAGCTACCACCCACACCACATGATAGAAAAATACATTTCAACAATAGCCTAGCAACCCCTACGGTTCCAAGCTTTAGCCGTTAACTCCTATTTTTCCGCCTAATGGATCACTCGCGCGCGTTCTACGTGCGAAGAGTTCGGCGCGGACAAAGCAGAAAACAAAGGGGGTGAAAAGAGAGCTACTTCATCCGCGCCTTTTCCCTATCTCCTCTCCAGCACCAGCCATGTGCAACGGCATCTTATGATGATTTTCCAAATAATGTATGGATTGGTATTTGCTCTATATAGAGCGTGCTTAGAGGCCATGTCCAGTGAGCGTTAGTGGCGTGCTATTTCAAAAATGGAGTACGTTTCACCCTTCAGCGTCATTTCCGAAAGGTACGTCCCTGACAAGCTGCAGCTCGTAAACCGAGTTGCTGTGAAAGACTTCGAAACCGACTCTTTCATACAGTTTTATTGCCTCGGTTGGATTTTGATCGTCCACATAGAGCAACGCGTCTTCCATCCCGAGAGATTTCAAGTAACGCATCGCACTGTGCATCAGAGTTGAGCCGATTTTTCGTCTCCTGAAAGGCTTCAAGACACCGATGTCTAAGATCCAACCGTAATTTGCGTGCTTTTCTTCATTCAATCGTACGTCGATTCCCGTTATGATGTAGCCCACCGGTTCACCAGCGAACGTTGCAAACCACGCTTTTTGGTGCCTGTACCACGGCATTTCGAAAAACATGTACTTAGTCTCCTCAAGAGCGAGTGGCCTATAGTTAAAGTGTTCTATGAAGGCTTCGTTCTCGAGCCTCCAAATCAAAGCAATATCTTCATCAACCCTTAGTTCGGCTTCTCTCACGACTACTGCTTCATTAACTTTTATCCGAGTCTTTTCAGTTAAGCTCCTCTTCATAAGGCTCGAGGTCCGCACACGCTTGAAACCGAGACTCTCGTAAAGGTGCACGCAGGCAACTCTGTCTGCTTGCACCCAAGCGCCAGCAACTTCCATTCCTCTTTTCTTCAAACTCTCAACCGCTTTCAGCAAGAGTTTCGTTGCTATTCCTCTGTTTCTGAATTCAGGCAGCACTGCCAAAGATTGAATGAAACCCTTCTTCTCCTCTCTAAATTCGTCAACAAGGGCCTGCACCATTCCTGCGGTCTGGCCATCCCACTCAGCTATTAGAAGCCCATCGAGGTTGTAGCTCGGAGCTTTCTCCAAAGCCTGCACCTCTTCAAGAGTAACGCCTCTCAGGTCATCGTAATCCGAGAACGCCGAATTATATATGCCAACGTAGATTTCTTCATCAACCCCCTCCCGGAAAGGCCTCACCTTGAGCAACACAGCTCACCAACAAACCTCACAAACCACTCTCTTGCAGCATTTAAGCATTATCAATCCAGATTCAAGCGAAAGCAGACCACGCCTGCCGCTAATCCCTTGCATCCTGTCCGAACTCCGGTTCATGACCGAGAGTCAAAACACACGGTGCCCCCACGACTACAAATACCCCAGCAGCGCACGCAAGCGCGAACAGAGTGTATTGCCGTTTCAGTATCCAAGAGTCTTGTCCACAACGTTGATTAGAGGTTGCCTATGGATGAATCGGTCTAGGTTTTCGCAGAATATGCTTGTTAAACGTTCCATGTAATACGGTGTCAGCCCGGCGACGTGAGGAGTTATTATTACACTTTCGAAGCCCCAGAGTTCGCTTCCCTCAGGCAACGGTTCGTTATCAAAAGTGTCCAAGCCTGCCCCCGCAATCCATCCCTGTTTCAGCGCCTCGATGAGCTTGTCTTCCTGAACGATTTTTCCTCTGCTTACGTTGATGAGGTAGCCGGTTCGTTTCATGCTCTTAAACTGTGCCTCCCCCATCATCCCCTCCGTCTCTTTGGTGAGCGGCAGCGAGAGAACAACGAAGTCTGATCCAGCGAGCAGCTGGTTCAAATCATCCGGATGCAAGAGCTGATCAACACTGGTTGACGCCGTGTGAGAAGGATCTCGTTTTGTCGCGATGACTCTCATTCCGAGGCATTTTGCTTTCTGAGCTATTTCTGTTCCAATTCTACCCAGCCCCACTATCCCCACGGTTTTACCCGACAACTCCTCAACCTGCTCCGCGGATGCCCATGATTCGAACCTTTCCCATCTTTTCTCCACCTGATTCCTGATGAATAGGTGCAGTTTTCGGCACAGGCACAGCATCAATCCGATGACGTGCTCCGAAATCGGCGTAGGATGAACCCCTCCAGCGTTCGTCACTACGACCCGACTCTTCACCACCTCCGGAAGAAGGAGTCTATCAACGCCGGCACCCCACGCCTGGATCCATTTCAGTTTCCTCGCTCCAAGGAACAGCTCTTTCGAGAAGAAACCTGCAAACAGGATGTCCGCATCCTCGATTAGACGCAGAGCCTCTTCCTTGCCTTCACTCTGCACCACCTCAAGGTTCGGCGAAACACTTCTAATCTTCTCAACAAAGACGTTTGGCAAATCGAAAGAGACCAAAACCTTCATCTTTTTCATCCCTGGCACCCTCCACCAGAGCCTATCCGCACACACGTTCTGTCAGACATGGATTCCGCGACGCTATTTAAACGTTGCAAACCCCAAAAAGCTTCCCGCGTCTTCGCCACCGTTCTTTTGCGTCATGAATGCGCATCGTCAGTTGATCCAAAAGGAGGATTATCGTCGCGCTCGGGGAATTTTGAGAGTTATCTGCTAGCCCACATAGTTCACTGTGAAGGATGAGCCGTTAGAAGCAAGCGGCGAAACACTCACCAGCTTTGTGTTATGAGTATACATCGTGACTTGGATAGAGGGAAGACTGCTGATAGCTACGACCTTGCCGCCCACTGTTGCTGCGCAACCTGTGAATGTCAATTCTGAAAAGTCGGCTAGATTTCTCAAAACATTGTTCACTGTCGGTCGCTCCACAATCCACTCAGCAGAGAGCATTGAGGAAACGTAAACGAAACTGTTTTGGAACGACTGTTCACCCGTGGCACCAGTGAAGTCATGGAGTTCTATGAGCCATGTGTTCGCGGTCGGGTCTAGGAGTGATATTGAAGCCGTGATTTGGTCTCCCGCTGATACGCTCAGTGAAGCGATTGTCACTTCTGTGTTGGGCAACAGCTCATACCACGCTGAGTATGTTCCGACTCCGTTTATTGAGTCCTGCTCTGTTCCCGTCTGGATCAGCGTACTGTCGAATTGGCCACCGACACCAATCCATGTCGCACTGTAGGAATCTCTTATTGAAACGCCGACCGCGGGAACTCTCCAAGAGGCTTCGATCCTTGTGGCAAACGGTTGAGGGTTGTTCAAGTCTGTGGCCACAACAAAACCCGACCAGTCGGAACTGGTCAAGCGTCTATTCGCCGAGCCTGTTAGAAGAGGAAAGAAAAGAATCAGGGCGAGGACGAGCAAAGAGTCCAGCAAGATAATCAGGAGAATTGTGAAGATTCTCCCCTTCCTCATAGGAGGCTTTTCAGGGGGTTCATAAAGCATGTTCATTCGCTTCTCTCGACCTGCTGTTTTGACATCTTGCTATACCAAAACACTTGTGGCTATTGTGCGACAATAATAATATACTTAATCCTAAGTAGGTGTATCGGGCTTGCTAATCGTCTGCATCACGAGCGTATCATCGTCAAGATCATCTTAAACTTTTTCACCGCTCTCAGCGTGTGTGGTTTTTTGGCTGGAATTACAATCATTTCCCCTTCTTCCATGTGTGTGGCTTTGCCTGAGATAACGATCTCCGCTTCTCCATCAAGGAGATAGATCAAGGCATCACAGGGCGCCGTGTGTTCGCTCAGACCCTGTCCTTCGTCAAAAGCGAAAAAGGTCACGGTTCCAGTTTTTCTGTCGATTATCGTTCGGCTCACCACGGAGTCTTCTTGATAGTCTGCCAAATCAACCAACTTTGCAACGTGCGCTCCTGCAACACTCTTCTGTTCTTTGTTCCCGTCCATTCCTATCCCTGCACTGGATGATTCAGCTCAACTTGTTTTCGTTTATATGTTTTCTGATTCCTGGCTTCTGTGGCACTGGTCTTGTCTGTTCTGAGACTGGGCCGGTCTTGTTGTCAAGCTTAAAATATTTATTGTGACAATGGTGCGTTCATGAAAATCCAACTTGTGGGCTTGGGCCATGTTGGACAAAGCCTTATCGAGCTTATCGACGAGAAGAAGGAACTGTTGAACGCGCTAGGGCTGGATCTGCGCATAGTTTCTGTTTCCGATTCAAGAGGAACGGCCTTGGATGAGAGAGGACTCAGTCCGACGGAAATTCTCAGGTACAAAACGCGAGGTTGGAAAGGCTTCGGCGAGTACGTGGAGGGTTTCGGCGCGATAGAGGCTGTGAGAAAGATCGGATGCGATGTGACGGTAGAGTTGACGCCGTCGACGCTGAACGGTGAACCTGGGCTCTCGAACATCAAGGCTGCGTTGGCTAAGAAGAAGAGTGTCGTCACGGCGAACAAGGGTCCACTGGTCGTTGCTTACAGCGAACTCATTGGGATAGCCAAGAAAAACAGTGTCGGGCTGTTCTATGAAGCTACGGTTGGCGCGCATGTTCCGGTGTTCTGTATGGTTGAATCGTGCTTCAAAGCGGACGAGCTTCAAAGTGTCAGGGGCATACTCAACGCTACGACAAACTTTGTGATCGGAGAGATGCAGAAGGGCAGGAGTTTTCAAGATGCCATAGACGAAGCGGTGAGGGCAGGATGGGCTGAAACAAACTATTCTGACGATGTTGACGGAATAGACTCGGCTAGAAAGCTGGTGATTATTGCTAATGCGCTCTTCGGGGAGAACGCGTCGCTCAAGGATGTGAAGATTGAAGGAATCAGACATGTCGAAACGCTTGTGAAAGCGGCTCGCAGAGAGAACAAAAAAGTCAAACTCATCTGCGAGATCGCCAGGAACAAGGACAAACTTGAGATGACCGTTTCGCCAAAAATGATCCCCCTAGACGACGCTTTGGCAACTGTGAACGAGAGAAACATGGCCATAAAATACAGTTTCAAAACCTCGAAAGAAATTTTCGTCTCAGCCCAGTTCCTGGGCCCCAAACAAACAGCCTACGCGGTGCTGAACGATATAGTGAGAGCAAACGCAAAATCCTGTTGCTGAAATCCAACGCTATTGCGTGCACTGCCCGTCTTCCGACCCCTAAGAGGTCGATGTATGGGTTTGCGGTTGAGCGGAAACCCGTGAACCACAACGTTTTCAGAGTTGACCTCCCTCTTCGCCTGTAAGGTCTGATGCGATCTGTAATTGTAATCGGTGGCAATGTTGTGGGCACCCTTATCCTTGTCGGTAGCATCAGACGTAATGTTGCTTGGTAACAATTCTTGAAGAAGCAGATGAGCTGTTTGGATGAAGACCATGTCTGGGTGCGCAGCTGCAAATGGAACACGAGAAGGCGAGGGGGTTTGTTTTCTTTCACGTTTTCGTGATAGACTGTAGACGTTCGGGCATGTTCATCCAGACTTTTTGGTCTTTGTCGCCGGTTTTCGGTTCGATGGGAAGAGTTATCGTAAACGTGGATCCTTTGTCTGCGGCGCTTGATATCGTGATTCTGCCTCCGTGGGCTTCGACTAGGCGTTTGCAGATTGGCAGTCCGAATCCCATGCCTCTTGCCTTGGTTGTGAAGAGCGGTGACCAAATCTTGTCCAATACGTCTTTTGACATGCCCGTGCCCGTGTCGGAGAAGCTAAACGCAACGTTATCTCCTTCTTTCTCGCTTTTTACTGTCAGTGTTCCGCCGTTTGGCATGGCGTCGAACGCGTTCTTGATAATGTTCACAAATACCCTGCGCATCTTTTCCTTGTCAACCTTGAGTCGTGGCGTCTTTCCCATTCGGTCAATCACGAGGACGTTTTGTGGAACTTTCATCAACGACAATGCATCTGTCAAGAGCGTTTTCGGCACAGCTTCCGACAGCTCTAGCCTGATTTCCCGGGAGTATTCCAAGAGGTCGTTGATGATTTTGTTCGAGTAAGCTATGGCCTTTTCCATGGTCTCGAACATTTCTTTTTCCTTATCGTTCAACTTCTCGTTCAGTTTCATCTTCAAATAATATGTGGCGCCTGCGATGCCTGTTAACGGATTTCGTAGGTCGTGTCCCACCATTCCGGCAAGTTCGCCTATGGCGGCAAGCCTCTGCGCCCTCAGGAGCTGGTTCTGAGCCTCAACGAGTTCTCGCGTTCTCTCTTTCACTTTCACCTCGAGCTGCCCCGCGTACCCTTGAATCTCGTTTTTCGCCTCGTTCAACTGTTGAATCAGTCTAGCGTTTTCGATGGCCACCGCGGCCTGATAGAGAAAGAGCTCGAACGCCGCTAACGAATCTTTGGTGGGTCTTCTTCCATCCGCGGGGTCGTCGATGCTCATTAAGCCCACGATTCGCCCGTCGGCCAACCTGAGAGGAGCGTAAAGCAGATCGTTCGGATCCCAGTCCAACATCTGCTTCTGAGACATATGGCTAAGCACAACACCTTGGCTGAACTTTTCCCGGACAAAGCTGTCGCTCCATGGCAAATAGTAGAACTCGCCCATTTTGAAACGCTCAAACTGGGGTCCGAGACGCTCTTTCCAGAGTTGCCCGGGTTTCCTGTGGTTCCAGAGGTACAGCCTCTCTTCCTCCGTCAACCCTGAGGCCACGACATCCTCAGCCCTACCTATCTCGAAGTTTTCATCCATGAGAGAAATCACAACTCTGCCCCAACCCAAGCCTCTGACAGCGTCCAGAATGGCCTGAAGACGTTGTCGCAGATCAACCGAGTGAATCATCTCGGCAGAACTCTTCATCAATGAAGCCTGCTGGGCATTACGCTTCTCAAGTTCATTTCGATGTTCAATGTTGACGATAGCGGTTGCAGCGTGCGAAGCTAAAACCTCGAGCATCATCGCGTCTCTCTCGTCGAACGCGTTCAGCTCCTCACTTTCCACGTTCAAAACACCCAGCACTTCGTCTTCCGCAACGACCGGAACCGCAAGCTCAGACCAAGCGGCAGGCGCATCTGCGCTAAATCCAACGTATAGTTTGTCCTTAGAAATGTCTGGCAAGAGCACGGTTTTACGCGTGACTGCCGCCCTAACCGTCACGCCACCTTTAGAACCGTCCAAAGGCAGCTCAAAACCCGTTGGGGCTTGATATCCGCGCTGATGACCAGAATGGAGCACGCCATTCCCCGATATCAAGAACGAGGCGTGACTGAAACCTAGAACCTTCTCCATAGCATCCAAAGTCCATTCATAGACTTGATAGAGAGTCTTTGCGGCATTCACCTTTCCACCGTACAAGTTTAGCGCTCTTGAACGCTCCTCGTCCTCCATAAGTTCGCGGGTTCTTTGCTGGATCAGCTCCTCCAAACGTTCAGAATGAAACTTAAGTTCCTCTTCCAACCGACTGCGCTCAGTGACGTCCTCCACCATCTCAATGGCTTCGATGACCCTGCCTTTCTCATCTTTAACAGGAGACGAGATCACCCTGAAACGCCGAGTCTTGTCGCCCGTAGGAGTACTCCCGATGGACTCGTGCACTTGCCCGTCTGTCAGAGTCTTGTGCGTCGGGCAGTAAGAGCATACCGTATTTCGAGGCGGGTTGTAAAAAGCCTTAAAGCAAATGGGTTTCTTCGAAACCTCGACGTCACGGAACCACTTTTTCATCTGGGCGTTTAATTCCAGAATCTCCATGTTCGTGCTTATCACGGCAACGCCGATGGCGATGTTGTCAACAACACTCTTGTATCTTTTCTCAGACTCGTTCAAAGCTTCTTCCGTCTTCTTGCATTCTGCGATGCCGGCGACTTTACCGCTAGCACTCAGCTCATCACTACTTCTCTTCATTCAGCCAGCTCCATCGTCATATCAACGTTGTTTCTCTGAGCCTTCCCAGCTTCACAAAACTGGGAAGACCCCAATTCTTATCGTTCCGCAATTAATCAACCCCTAATCAAGCCCTTTACACTACGATGACCGTAATAATTCCCCGCCTGACGATATTAATCGTTATGAATTCCCTATCTGAATTCTCAAAAAACGTCCCAGAGACACGCACAGTCAATGAAGCCTACACGCAGGCTTGTGGGAACAGCAGAACTAGAGGTTAACCTTCGACAAATTGATGGGTTTGATGCTACGAAAAAAGGGAGAGAATGAAACTATGGTCCTTTCTTGGTGATCTCCTTTATAATGCCTGCAGCCACTGTTGTGCCCATGTCTCTGACGGCGAAGCGGCCGAGTTCTTCGAATTCGGCGAAGGTTTCAACGGCGATCGGGTGCAAAGGTTCCATTCTGACGACGGCTGCGTCTCCGGTCTTCAAGAAAGTCGGCTTTTCCTCAGTAACCTGCCCCGAGCGTGGGTCAAGTTTTCTGATCAGCTCGGTGAATCGACATGCTACTTGTCCTGTGTGGAAGTGCAATACGGGTGTGTATCCTGCTGCGACGGCTGTGGGGTGGTAGATGACGATTATTTGTCCGATGAATTCCTTGGCTACGGTCGGCGGGCTAGTGGTGTGACCTGCTACGTCTCCGCGGTGTATGTCGGTTTTGGCTACGCCTCGGATGTTGAAGCCTATGTTGTCTCCTGGTTCAGCTTTGGGTATTCGTTCGTGGTGCATCTCGAGTGATTTGACTTCGCCCTGTTTGTTGGAGGGCATGAAGACGACGACATCGTTTTCTTTGATAATGCCGGTTTCGACTCTGCCGACGGGGACTGTGCCGACGCCTGTTATGCTGTACACGTCCTGGATCGGAACGCGCAGGGGTTTGCCCGTGGGTTTGGAGGGCACTTCGAACGTGTCCAAGGCTTCAATCAGTGTTGGGCCCTTGTACCAGGGCATATGTTCGCTGGGTTTGACGAGGTTGTCGCCGGTCCAGCCGCTTGTGGGTACGAAGGGGATTTTTTCAAGTTTGAAGCCCACCATTTTTAGCATTCGACTGACTTCGTTCTTGATTTCGTTGTAGCGTTCTTCGCTCCAGTTGACGGATATGTCGTCCATCTTGTTGACCGCTACGACGAGCTGGCGGACGCCCAGTGTGAAGGCCAGAAACGCGTGTTCTCTTGTCTGACCACCGGGGCCGATGCCCGCTTCGAACTCTCCTCTCCTAGCCGAGCAGAAGAGTATGGCGCCGTCGGCTTGGCTTGCGCCTGTGATCATGTTCTTTACGAAGTCTCTGTGTCCGGGTGCGTCTATTACGGTGAAGTAGAACTTCTTGGTCTCGAACTTTAGGAATCTGAGGTCTATGGTTACGCCTCTTTCGCGTTCTTCTTTGAGGTTATCGAGGACCCATGCGAACTTGAAACTTTCTTTTCCGGCTTTCTTGGCCTCTTCCTCAAAAGTCTTTATTGTTCTTTCGTCGACGGCTCCAGCTAGGTACAGCAGGTGTCCCGTGGTGGTTGATTTTCCGTGGTCGACGTGTCCCATTATGACTAGGTTCAAGTGTGGCTTGCCTGTTTTGCTCACTTTCTCTTTTTCCTCCTGTTCTTCAAATCTTCCTCTAAATTTTAATGAATTCGTTTATTCAACTGTTTAATCGATTATTAAAAGTTTATGATGTTGATTTCGCGCTTACGACACGCGCTTGCGAAAGCCCGTGGATAACGGCAAACGTTTGGAGTTCATGTTGCGTGTGACTTCTTGGTTTTCAGTGCCTGATTCGCGTTGTTTCTAGTTCTCAAAAGAGATGTGTAGTGGAAGGGTGGCTTGCTGTTTTCCTAGTGATGTTGTTAGCGAAATGAGTTTGTCAGGGCTTGTGGAACGTGTTATGTGTGGTTATTGTTGGAAAGGTCTTTTGAACGGAGCGGCCGGCCTTCGCAGAAGACTACTCGGTTAGCGCGCACGGTTTTGGAAACAGATATTAGCTCTGGGCTTTTTTGTTTATTGTTTGGGTTGCGTGGGCTATGCCGACGAATTTGCCTCCGGATGCGAAGAACAAGTGGGAAGAGGTTGAGGCGACCAAGGAACCACGCCAGAAGCTCAAGCTGCTGGAAGAGTTTTTGAGTTTGGTTCCGAGGCATCATGGTACGGCTAGGATGGTAGTTCAGACTAAGAAGCAGATTACGAACCTGCGCAAAGAAATTGAGGAGACGAAGAGAAAGAGGGCCTCAGCGGCGAGGACGGGTCCGAAGTTCTTTATCGAGAAGGAGGGTGCTGCACAAGTGGCTATCATAGGCTTGACGAAGACTGGGAAGAGCAGTTTGCTCGCTGCCGTCACGAACGCTAAAGTGGAGGTGTCCGCGCACCCGTACACCACGCGTGTGCCCGTGCCAGGGGTGATGAATTATCAGGACATTCAGTTTCAATTGATTGAGGCGCCAGCGCTCATGGAGGGCTCTGGGGATGGCAGAGCGTGGGGACTGCAGACGTTGGGCATCGCCCGGAACGCCGACGGACTGATCATAATGGTGGACTTGTCACAGAAGCCTGTTGATGAATTGGGGTTGGTTTTGGGGGAGATGGAAAAGGCGCGGATCCTCGTGAGTCAGCCCAGGGCGCGTGTGGAGATTGAGAGGAAGTTCATGGGTGCTGGCCTTCGCATAATCGTGTTCGGAAGACTGGTGGACTGCACCTTCAAAGACGTTGAGGAACTGCTAAAGACGTATCATGTGACGGACGCGTTTGTGCGGATCTCGGGAGATGCGACGCTCGAAGAGGTGGAGGAGGCCGTTTTTGAGAACACGATTTACAAGCCAGCAGTAATAGTGGCGAACAAGGCGGACTTGAAAGGCGCGGAGAGAAACCTGAGACTGCTGAAAACCTATGTTCGTGGCAAGCTTCCAATACTGGCAGTCTCGTGCTATAGGAGAATGGGCCTGGAGAAGCTGGGCGAAACCTTGTTCAGCACGTTGAATCTCATGCGCATCTACACGAAGGAGCTGAATGAGAGAGGGTTTTCGAAGAAGCCGTTCATCCTGAAGAAGGATTCGTCGGTGTACGATTTGGCGAAGAGCATTCACAGCGATTTCAAGGAGAACTTCAACTATGCGAGAGTCTGGTCTAAGCGCTTAGCCTACAGCCCGCAGAAAGTCGGTGCAACATTCAAGCTGCGGGACGGAGACTCGATTGAAATCCACCTGAAATAAGAGCCAAAGCACCGGCTGAAGGAAACGGCTCGAAACGTGACAATTCTCTTCAGGAGTCGTGGAACGTTCAGGTCTTTGGAAACGCTTAATATATGCGATAGTTCAACAGCGTGACTGGTTAGATCAATAGTTTGGAGAGCTGGCCTTGGTAGCCGAAAATGAGACAACGAGCAATAGACAATGGATTAAAGTAAGCAAGAATGGTCCCTATATTGTTTCAGGCGGAGTTCCCTTGATGGAACAGTTAATCGGGACTGACGCCGAAGGAACCCCCAATGAATGGCGTCCGGGCAAAAAATACGCAGTGCAGGAAAAATGTGGCCTCTGCCGTTGCGGGGAGTCTAAGAACAAACCGTTCTGTGACGGAACGCATGCAAAAATCAACTTTGATGGCACCGAGACAGCCGGCCAAGAGTCCTACCTTCACCAGGCCAAAGAAATCGACGGCCCGGCTCTGAAATTGACCGATGTTGAGATCCTGTGCGCATCTGCCCGATTCTGCCACCGAGCAGGCGGAATCTGGAACCTTGTCCCACAAACGCACAGTTCAGAAGCCAGGCGAATCGCTATCGAGGAGGCTGCAGACTGCCCCTCTGGCCGTCTGATTGCCTGTGACAAGGAAACTGGAAAACCAATTGAGCCCAAGTTTGAGCGATCTATTGGATTGATTGAAGACCCCCAGATGGGCGTGAGCGGTCCAATCTGGGTGAGAGGCAACATTCCAATCCAGTCGGCTGAGGGCAGGACTTATGAAATTCGCAATCGAGTTACTCTCTGCCGCTGCGGCAAGTCCTCAATTAAGCCTTTCTGCGACAGCAGCCACTACCCTGAAGAGCATGAACACCCTTGATGGAACCTGACAAGCAAGATTAAGATCGCGCGCATGTTATTTCTGTCTTCTAGGGCACACTAAGAAAAGGCGCTATCTGGATTCTGATAACTGCTCCACGTTGTTAATTGTCCGTAAAGAGCTGTTGTGTTTGCTAACGCGAAGTTCAAAGAGGTTTGTGGAGGCGCGCGCTTAATATCGATTTGAATTAACGTACGCTGCTGAGCTTTGTGTCGCATTCAGGTCTGAGGCGAAGTCTAGACAGTGATTACTCTGCAGTTGTCGTTTCTGAGGTAGTCAGTCAGCGGTTTGCCCATGTACTTGACCTCTATGTCTAGCCTTCTCAAGTCGTCAGAAACTCCGTACAGGTCTGAACACTTCTTGCAAGCCAACAGTTTCACACCGGCCTCTTTCATTCTTGAAAGACATTCCTGCAATTCAGTGTCTGCGGCAAGAAGTTTAGAAGATGGCCCCCAGACTACCAACGTAACGTTCTTCCAACCCCAGTTGAATCGCTTCGAATTCAACGTGTACATGAACGCCATTTTTAACGCCACTTCTCTGTCTCCACTCGTCCACAACACAACCAGCTCATCTGGTTTAGAAGGCTTCTTTTCCCTATCACGTTCTTTTTTACTCAAATTGATTCCTTCACTTCATTCCTGGGTTCGCGCTTCTGTTTTCAACCGTCCGCTGCTTTTGCCAACGTGTGTAGGTGTGAACTGTTTTGGCCCTTCAAGTCATCTGCAAGCTGCTTCATTGAGAATGGTCGCAGTACGTTTTCAGTGGTTAGGTCTATAAGAAATGATTCGAGGCTCATGATATCCTTCACCTCGGCCCGCATCTCCTGCATGAAAACAGAATAGTCTGAATAGCTCTTGTGGATTGAAATCGTTATTCTATCGTGATCTAGCCCGTCGCCATCAGAGGCAAATATCATGTTTGAGTGTCTTTCCACGAAGCTCTTGGCTTTTTGAAAAACATCTTCTGGGTGTTTCTCATAGTCCCGTTTGCCAAAAACTACTGCCATTATCTTGTAACCCAGCTTAGCCAGATTAGGAGACGCGCCGTAATCTACGAGTCCTTGTTTCTCGAGCCTCGCCCTCGTCCTAGTGACGGTGGGCTGAGAGACATGAAGTACCCTGGCAAGCTCCCTATCACTCCTTCTGCAGTTTCTAACAAGCTCTGATACGAGTTGAAGCTCAAAGTCTTTCAAACGGGTTCACCTCTCCTCCCAACGTGCAAACCCAGACCTATTTGGGAAGTGAAGGGTTAAGAAGCTTCTCATACCTACAAGAGACGGGCAAGCTGTTTTCCGCGTTCTCCCTTTCAGAAAAACTGTGGCGAGTGCGTTTTGGTTGGCGACAGATTTACCCCATTCGTATACTAGAGTCATCGCTGGAATAGACTATTTTTCCGTCAACGATTGTCGTCTCTACCTTGACCTTGTTAATCGTGTCTGGTTCGACGGTGAACAAGTCGTCCGAAAGAATGGTGAAGTCGGCCAGCTTGCCAACTTCAATCGTTCCCTTCTCAGCCGCGTCCAGACTGGCGTGGGCTGCGTTCAGCGTGTAGGTTTCCAAGGCTTGCTTCGTGTTGAGACCCTCGTCTGAACCTCTTTTCGCCACGGCAGCCCAGATGCCGAGCAGGGGACTGATTTTCTCCACGGGACAGTCAGAGCCTGAAATGACAACCACGCCCTCTTTCATGAGGGTTCTGAACGGAAAGGCCCAACGTGCTCTTTCTTTGCCCACACGGTCGACGAGCCAGAAGTCAGAGACGACGAAGTGAGGCTGAACAGAGGCTATCAAGCCCAAGCTTTTCATGCGTTTGATGAGTTGAGGGTTGAGGATGGAGCAGTGTTCGATTCTGTGTCTGTGATCTTTCCGTGGGAACTGTTTCAGAGCTTCTTCGTAAGCGTCCAGGACGCTTTCGACGGCGCGGTCGCCTATGGCGTGAACGGCTAGCTGCAGCCCTGCCTTGTGGGCCTTGAGGATGAGTTGGCGGAGTTCCTTCTGGGCGTGCAGGAGCAGGCCGTTCGAGCTAGGCTCGTCAGAGTAAGGTTCTTTGAGAGCCGCGGTGCGGGAGCCGAGTGAACCGTCGGCGAAGAGCTTGACGAAACCCATCTTGACCTTGCTGTTCGAGGCGCGGGTTGAGAGATGTAGGTTGGCACGGCTGTCCAGCAGGTTGGGTGGGACGCCCAAGTAGACTCTTAAGGGCAATTTTCCTTCAGAATCAAGGTTCATTATGGCTTGAACTTCGTCGGTTGACTCGGTCATCCAGTGAACGCCCGTGAGCCCGGCTTCCACGGCTTTCGTGCTGGCGAGAAGGCTGGCTTCTTCGAGAGCTTCCAAGCTTGGTTTGGGAACCGTTTTCCAGATGAGGCGCATGGCGTTTTCCTTCACAATTCCATTTGGTTGGCCGCTGGTTTCATCCAGTTCTATCTTTCCACCTTCCACAAACGTCTTCTCTGTTATGCCCGCCAATCGGAGAGCTTCACTGTTGGCGAGGCCGATGTGGCCGCAGACGCGGACTAGGAAAACTGGCCTGTCTGGCACTGCAATGTCCAAGTCCCACCGGGTTGGGTACCGCTTTTCAGTGAATTTCTCTTGGTCCCATCTTCCTCCCAGAATCCAGCCTGTTCCGCGGGTTTTGGAGGCGTGTTCTCGGAGCTTGTGTTGCATTTCTTTTATGGATTGTGCGTTTTTGAGGTCGGGGCTTTGCAGAAAGAAGCCGAACTCCGTCATGTGTACGTGGCAGTCGACGAGGCCTGGAACGACGGTTTTGTTCTTGGCGTCGACGATTTTCGTGCCGGTGCCTGCGTGTTTGCGGATTTCAGTGTTCGGGCCTACGGCGATTATTCGACCGTTTTGAACGGCTACCGCCTCGGCTCTGGGCTGTTCAGGGTTGAGCGTGATTATGTTGGCGTTAAGTATTACAAGCGAAGCGACTGGCATGATCACTGATTATTATTGGGGGAGAAAATAAGGTTTTGAAAGAGGGTTGTCAGACCCAGTTTTGGCCGGGTTTTCTCTGAAGAACTACGCGTTTTTCGTAGTTGCGTCTGTTGCGATACCTTGGGCCGGGACTTCTCTTGGGAGTAGCCTGGATTTTGGGAGTTTGAGATCTGACTTTTCCAGCTTTTGAGAGCGAACCGTGAGTAGGCAAATGAAATGCACCTGTGTGCTATGCAAAGCTTATAGTAACTCTTAAACCTTTTCAAATGCACCAATACTATGCCAAGCGGGGGTCGCCAAGCTTGGCCAAAGGCGTAGAGCCAGACAAGAGAAGGCGCGAAAGCTTCAGGAGCCTATCCTGCAGAGGTTCGTGGGTTCAAATCCCACCCCCCGCACTACCTTCGAACCATCAGTTTCGCTCAAATTTCGCTCGTTTCGAGCGTAGGATGGTAGAAAGACGTCTTCAAATTCTGGGATTATTTTGATTTCGCTTGAGCGTTTAAAGCTGTCAATTTTCAGAAGGTGTATTGACGTTTATATGATGTTCTAGGTCTCTAATCCGCGTCAAAAGATCTTCTGTGTCCCTATCCTCCCTAGCCAACTGGTCAACAAGATATTTCTTCAAGCGAGGGTTATCAGCCCAGATTTTAATCCAATCCAATGATGTTTTCCGTGATGTCTCAAATATTCTTCTAGCCATAGGCTCTACCGTTTCCAATCTTCGAAGAGTCAGCAATGGCAAGCAGTTAAACAGAATGAACCTTGTCAAGACAGACGCATTCAGTTCGGGCTGGTTATAGTAGTGATATGCAAATTTTCTGCGTGGTTCGATCTTTTGAGTTTCGTCCTTACCTTCTATTATGGAAGTTAGGATCTGAATATAATAGTACCTCAGTGCATGAACAATGTTTTCGGCAGCGCCTTTGTCCTCGAAATAACCCCATTCACCAAATATCAGCGGGATTTTGTCCGCATTCTTCTTCGCAATTAACCGGATATCTTCTGGCGAGAGCCTATATGTAAGGGCCTTTAGCAAGCCAAGCATTGTGATGTAATAGAAAGGACCACTCTTTTGGCCCTTATGTCCTAATCCTCCATCGTGTGATTCTATATAACCTTCTGATTTCAGACTGTGCAATGCACGCCCGACCTGAGACTGCGCAAACTGATGTTTAGCGAGCGCGATCTTTTGTTTGCAAAGAAACTTGTACAGACTGTAGAAGTAATCTTCCCCATTCTTGGTCAAATACAGAAGTGCCTCTCTTCTCGCAATGTAGTTCCAATTAGTGTCACTCTCACTCACGGGGGGCGCAAGCGAGCTTGTTTTAAGTTTTTCCTGGGTAGTCAAAGAGATTAGAGTCTCAAGTAACTGAGACTGAGCAAATTGCCATCGAATATATTCAAATGATATCTTTTGACCATCTTTCACCCGAAATGATTTTGTTATATATCTTTTAGATATCATGTTACTTCCCCGACATCCTCAATTTTCTTGATAATGCTTTTCCATTTGGATACATCTTTGGGGTTGCAAAATATAACGGCACTATTTCCAATGCCCGTCATCTCAATAACTTCCTTTCCCAACCAAGCCTGAATATCCAGCCATTTTTTGGGAAGAGTGATCGCTTTGCTATGCCCGACAGTTATAATCTTGCGAGGTTTAGTTACTACTATTCCCTCTTCAACTATTTCTTTTTTCATATTTCAACACACTGTCATAACAAAGTGTTAGAACACGTAAAAGACTTGTTATTTAGACTCTAAACATACAGAAAATAGATAAAAAGAGAATGATTTGACAATCAATTGCTTGCCGAATCTAACTTGTCTTGCATAGGGTTAATCCTCGCTTCAAATATATGCTATCCAGGATAGTACTGGTCAGTTGTATACACGACTTGGGGCATTCCTGGGTCCACACTTCACTGTTTCAAATAATTCTGTGATATTGTGGTAATTCCAAAAGGTCATATACTATTTTTCGTGTTTATTCAAATATTCTCGGACAGCGGCCTCTACCTCAATGCTCGCTTTTTTCGCGGCACCATGTTTCTTGACCACATATGTTAGAAAGCGTTTCCAAAGTTCGTCGTCTATGACTATTGTAGTTCGGCGTTTAGGCAATTCACATAACCATATAGGTGTATGAGCGTAAAACTTATAAAGCTTGAGCATATAGTCATATAAGCATATAGGTGCTTGATACCTTGAATCAGAACTCTATAGACATTCTCAACCAGAGACTTGTTGAGATAGATACTACGCCCGACCTAACCAAGTCTAAGCCTGTTGTTATACTCAAGAAGGAAGAAATTGCAAAGCTAATCGGACAGTTTGAGATGATGAAAGAGACATGGATTGCATTGAAATTCAATGATACAATATTCGTAATCTGGAAAGAATTGATCTTTCTGTTTTTGAAAGACCACGAAAATGAACTTTGTCAGGAGAAGGGATCGAATTGTTAAAGTCAGTGAATCAATTAAACGAATTTACATGCCCAGTATGCGGAAGCAAAGTACCACGGAATGAACTCAAAATAGCCGAATTGAACGTCAAGTTTCTTCAGGGGCACTCTAAAGGCGGCACTTTGGATGAAGCGTTAACCATCTTGCGCATTATTTGTGAAAAAGTTCCAGGAATAACCATCGACGCTTCAAACAAATCAGCCCTTGAAGAGTATTTCAAGAAAATCCAAGAAGAAATCGCTCGCATGGTGGTAACACCTGCGGCAGCGTTTGTCAATAATGCAAACCAAGTTATGGAACGATTGTCAAGAGTGACAGACAAGGTTCCGGCAGACATTAGCGAGGAATTCCTAGAACTGAGGAGAGAACTTGCTGAGAAGCTGAAGGCAATAGAGAAGAGTTCAACCGAAACACCCTTGACAATGTTCAACGAATTGCTTGAACCATTTGGCGAAAAACTCGGTCAACTGATGGAAAAGCTTCCCAAAGAAATTAGAGAAGAGTTTAAAGAAGTCAAAACTAGTCTCCAAGAACAACTGGTTGAAGTCAGAAACCAGGCTGAAAAATCCAGCACAGAAGTAAGCTGTGAAGTCAAAGAACTGCGAGACACCATAAACAAGCTGATCCACAAACCAACTGACTTGGGGCGCATCGGAGAAGGCGTTCTAGCTTTATCATGGTTAAACGAGTTTTCGCAGGACATATTCGATTCAAGAGGAGGTCCTGGAGAACCTGACGCCTTGGTCATTCCTTATCTGGGCATGAATGGCGGCGACTACGGACAAAGAATATCCCTGGAACGAAAAGCTGGCGATCAAAATTATTCCGGAAAACACCTCGAGGAAGCAAGTCGACACGCCCGAAAGTGCGGAGCTTCCCAAGTCATGCTGATTTACGATGACAGAACAAACTTGCCAAACGAATTTCGTCCAATTAAGTTAATGTTCAGGCCACAACAACATCTGACCATTGCAGTAGCCTGCCTTGACGAGAGATCATGGGTGACCGCAAGAGAGATCCTAGAAGTACTCCAGATTACAGCTCCCAGCGACAAACGTGAGAGCATTGACTTAGCCGAGTTAGATAAGGCTATAGCAGACATACAAGCTATCAACGCCTTCATCGACAAATTGAGGAAGGCCTCCAATGCTGCATTGAGAAATTGCGAGAGTGTGCGAACGCATCTTGAAGAGCTTGAAGAGTCAATATTGAGCTATCAAAGCAGACTTCGAAAGGTCTTTGAGAAAGAAACTGCGAAAGTGATTACTGAATGATGTTGGCAGGCGCGCTACTACTCGCCACGAGGTTCTGCTCTGTGAAATATTATAAGAGACATGTCTAGGGGGAAAGCGGGTTGAAACTCGTAACGGTATTATTGCCCGAAGCTTATCTGGCAGGCCTAGATGAGCTTGTTAGAAAGAACATGTACGCAAGTCGAAGCTCGGCAATCAGGTCTTCAGTGAGGGATTTGCTGAAGAAAGAGCTTTGGGAAACACGCGGAAGATGAAGTCTTGTGAGGACAAATTTCTCCAGGTCAGTTAACTCTTGGAGTCTTGGTGCATACGACGAAGTCAGAATGAGGCAAACGCGAGTAACAGCCAAGCGCGCGCGTTCAAGAACTGAGAGTAGTGGGTAAGAAAAAGAGGAAAGTGATTCAAGTTGGATGAAGACGACTATGATGATTATGAGTGGCAAGATGAGGATGAGGAAGAGCCAGAACCACAGGAAGAGCCTGAACCGCAAGAGCGCGCCCGTTTAAACATACGAGGATGTTATTTGATCATATCAAAGATCACATCAAATCAAGAGAATAAAGGAAGTGAAAGAAATAATGAGGCTTGTTGAACATGGTTATTGCTTATACCATGATGAGGTTGTTACAGATAGTTTATGTGCTTACAAAGATCAACGGTGCTTGCGCTGCGATTATTTAATTCGCAAATCCAAGTACGTGACAGTTGAAGAAGCTGCAGAATTGCTTGGGAAATCGCAAGGAACCATTAGAGCATGGATTAAAAAAGGAAAATTGAAGGCAGAGAATTACGAGTTTGCTAACAAATACTCCCATAAAACATATCACTATACGGTATATTTCATAGAGCGAGAGAGCCTCAAAGGACTGAAGAAACCTAAAAAAGCTAATTGAAATTGCATAGGGAGCGCGCGCTAAGACAGGCTAGTGCTTTCATCATTTCACATTAATTTTAAGCAGGATTGCCAGCACGATAGAGATAATGGTTGAGGCTATCGCCCAGACCACAGCTACGAAAGTAGGATATCTCTCTAGTCTTCCTAAGACTCTTTGAATAGGACCCATTATCTCTCCAAACAGTTTAGCTTCGTGGATTAAGTCATTAAGTGCGAAGAATACGGTAGTATCTTGGTTGTGAACGAAGGCTAAGGCAAAACGTGTAAACATTCCGACAGTATCTTGAGTTGAAAACAGAAGCATTCGTTTGATTGATTTGCTTCCATTTTCAAGATAATCGATTTTTGGCAATTTCCAATTTCGGTTACCACGCGGCACAAAGAAAATGCATCCAGCAGGTATTGTTCTGAAGCACTTGACGCAATACGTTGGTCAATGTCATGGTTGAGATAGAGTGAAAGGGAAGCAGCTAAGCCGCCAGGCAACGCCAAAATGCCTAGTCATTCATTAACAAATGTCGCGCTGATCATGCACGAATCCTGTCTTCAATTGAGGGATATCCATAGTAGAAGGTCATTTTGTCTCTCAGTTCATTTCTTGTTCTGATTGCAGCGTGCGCCATCGTTCCAAAATGAGAGGTATCAAAATACAGCCAGAGACTTTATGACTTAAATCGTGAAACTGTGTTTCAATGACATCTGGGCGTTCACTCCCTCTTTATCTAACCTACTCTCTTAGACCTATCACTAATATCTAGCGCGACTCTTTCCACCTGCAGTCTGAGATTTACATAGAGGTCAGTTCCTTCTCCATATTCAGGTAGGTAGGGACCCAAAGTTGCTCGTTCTCCCTTAGCGATGGCCCATGCCCTCCATTTGTCCACAACAAGTTCCTCGGCCTTCTTCTCATATTTCAATACGCCAATCGTTTTCCCGCCGTACTGCTGTACAGCCGAAAAGCAAGGAATATCCGTAGGACCATCGCCTACGTAAATCATATTAGGAAAGGGTATTCGCCGCTGCTCCTTAGCCTTGACATCATTCACGCGATACGGGTTGCGACGTAGCTCGGTTCCGCTAATCCCTTTATTGATAGCATATAGAAACTTTGTCTTCTCGGTGAAAGTCACAATACTCTTGACAACTAGGCTACCCTTTCTTTCATCAAAAGTGCATCCAAAAATGTCCTTCATCTCACTGGATATTGTAGTTCCGCGAATTATCTCCTCAAATCCCCCACTTATAATGTAAAACTCCATTTGAATAAAGGCCTCCGAGAACTCCTTCCTTCCATTCACAAAGGATCTTAACCGTCCGAATAAATCCTGCACTCCAGTAAAGAGGTGGACTTTCCTTCCTAAATCTCTGAGATCTTGGTTTGCGATCTTTCGCTTAGCTTTCTTGAGTCGTGCCAGAATCAGATCGATAGAAGCTAGAGGAGGATCCCACCCTTTCGTAACCAATCTTTTTACATCCTTATTCCAAAAATCCAAGATGTCTTTTTCATGCATCCCAAAATATTCTTTCAGAAATAGGTTTGTAGTATCCTCTCCGAGTGTGTCGTCAAAATCACAGATTATTGCTATAACATTAGATGCCGACATGTTCTCTCCATCGCAACCTGCGCGCACCTGATACTGAAGATTAAACCGTTAGTTCTAAAGGTTTATGAATTACAAATCAATAGCCCAGCTATGCGTTCACCATTGATTTCTTTTCGCAGGGTACGGATTGAGCCATAAATGCATCTGAGAATCTGTAGAAAGTGGGTCGAAAAAATCCTCGGCGACGCCAAACTCGCCCGAAAACTTGGAAGAATCCCCGAATCAAACACCGACGATGCTAGAATAATCATCGCTGAAACCGTCGGAAGCTACATCAAACAACTAAAAGATTCAACAATAGGATGAGATATGTGAATGGCCCCCCTTGGCAACCATGAGTAGTCATCATCTCGATTAGTTACAAGTCCACGTTGCAATGATATTGCTTGCGATTTCCGTCCCACTATAACCGCATGTTTCCTAAAGTAGATTGAGACCGTTCAAGCTTATCGACAAAAGTTGAGTTACGCAAAGCAGAAAAGTGAAATGCAACATACCAACATTGGGGTTGGAGATGACAAGTGTTACATTTTACGGCGGCGTGAACGAGATTGGTGGCAATAAGATTCTCGTTGAAGACAAGGGAACAAGGATTTTCCTGGATTTTGGAATGAGTTTTGGCACTGTAAACAAATATTTTTCGGAGTTTTTGCAACCAAGAAAATGTAACGGGTTAGGAGATTTCATAGAGTTCGGATTTATTCCGGATCTAAAAGGTCTCTATCGCCAAGATTTCCTAAAACACATGGGACGACCGGCGGAAGACCTAGAAATTCAAGGATTACTTTTGTCTCATGCCCATGCCGACCACGCATCGTACATAAATCACCTTCGCGAAGACTTGGAAATTCACTGTTCAGAAGAAACGTATCACATACTCAAGGCTCTAAATGACACATCAAGGGGCAGTTTCAATGACATCACAGACATGGCAGTATGCTTTGAAACACATATCGGCAAAAAAGGAGAAACAGTACGTTCAAAGGACATCATGGTTGACCGCAAGTATATACCGTTCAAGTTCAAGGAGAAATTTCAGATTGACGATATAGTAGTCGAACCCTACAGAGTTGACCATTCACTATCCGGAGCAACAGGCTACATCATCCACACTTCTTCAGGAACGATTGTCTATACTGGAGATTTTCGTTTTCATGGTCGCAGAGAAAAGGAAACTGTAGAATTTACGGAAGCCTGCAAGAATACGAAGCCAGACTTGCTGATAATAGAAGGCACAAGGGTCATGGAGGAAAGTTCAAAAAAGGAATCAGAAGTAGAAGACGAGATTTGTGGTATTTCTTCCAAAGCAGCCGGTCTTTCCGTCTGCAATTGGTCGATAAGAGACACCGATAGAATGCTCTCCTTTCTGAACGCAGCTAAGAAATTGGACAAGAAACTCGCGATATCTCTCAAACAGGCATATTTGTTGGAACAACTATCTATGTGCCATGACAGCATAGCTCCAAGAATCGCTGACGATAACATAGAGCTATATGCAAACAGAAAAAGTTGGGGTGTAATAGGGGACAAAGATTGGTGTGAAAAGATGCGTGATGAGGATTATGATTCCTGGGAGCGTCCCTATCTTGACAGGGCAATCTGTCACAAAGATTTGCGCGACCATCAGCACGATTATCTAATGTTCTGCAGCAACTTTGACCTCAAGGAACTCATTGACATCAAGCCCACAGAAGGTTCTGTCTACATCAAGTCTGTGTGCGAACCTTTCGATGCAGAAATGGAGATTGACTGGGAGAGAATAGAAAACTGGATAAAACATTTTGACATGAATATCAGCTCAACCCACGTTTCCGGGCATGCCTCAGGTCTTCAACTTAAGGAATTTGTAGAGCAAATCAACCCAAAAACCATAATTCCCATTCATACTGAAAGCGCAAAAACCTATGAAAAATGGTCAAAGACAGTTCACGTTCTGAAAGGAGCAGGCGAGAGTTACAACATGAACTAGTTCATTGAGCGCGCGTAAACAAGTTTAACACTAATTAAATTGTACCTTTAATGGATTCTGCTATTTCTTTACATTCGCGCGCGCGAACTTCGTTTGAGTTCTGAGATGCGGCATAGATATCAGATATTCAAAGCGAACTCTACAACGGGTAAAATCCATATCTTCCTATCTTTTCATTCTTTGAAAAGTGCACAAAGTTAATTTTGCTTCTTACATCTTCTGGCGGGTCTTTGTTTTCAATAACTATTATCTGGAATTTGTTGATGTCTTGCAAGCTAGCCAATGACTCATAAAACCTATTCTGAATCTCCTCCGGAAGCCTCTCTTCTTTCTCTCCACCTTCCCTTCCTAGATCCCGTTCTTTGTACTGAGTCAGGGGCGAATCTAAAACAAGAAAATTAGGATGTTTTAGGTTGTGCTTGAGACAATACAGCAGCACTGCAATCATGAAGCCAGACAGATATATTGCTCGATATCCTTTCCCCGAATTACTTCTCTTTTCACCATTAATTTCTATGTCATTGGTTGATGGGTCATAATAGATCTTTTCACACTCGATGCCCCAAGAGACAAAGACATTTTTCACTTCGTTTGAAAGTTCTGAGTATACTTGCTCAGGCATTATTTTTTCAGGTGCCCTCTCTTGTTTCTCTTGAAGCTTTTCATAGTAATAAGACAAATCTCTCTTGAGTTCAATTACTTGCGATTCTACTAGGCTGATCTGAGCCTTTTCGTCTCTCAATTTCAGGAAACTATTCAGATGTTCTGCATGGGTTTCGTGAATCGGTTTCAACTTGTCCGAAATGAATTTGTCGATTTTTTCAAACTCTTCTCGCTTATCATTGACGTCGGACCTAAGTCCTTCTATCTTTTCGTTCAACTCACCTATTGTTTCAATCAATTCTCCCTTTTTTTGTTCTATCTTCGAAAACTCACTTCTAACTGAAGCCAGGAAATCGACCTGTTCCGTATAAGGTTCCAATATTCTTTGATCAATGAGGCTGTTACAAAGAGGGCAATTTACCTCCTTAAGTTGGTCAAGCCCTTGTTTACCTTCATTTATGAATTCCAATCTGTTTAAATCGCTCGAATAGTGTTGATTCAATAATTCAAACCTCTTTTTTATCTCCTCGTTCTGGGATAAGGCGGACTTGAGTTGATCTAACTGTGACCAAGCAAGTGCTCTTTTGTTCTCTTCTGCCGATAATTCTTTATGCGCTTCCTCAACGATGTCTAAAAGCTTCTGAATTTGAACATTTATCTCCTGATCCGTCAAAGCGTCTGAATGCTTCTTGGTTTCCAGCAAGAACTTTTGCTTGGATTCCATTTCCTCTTTTATGAGTTCGATTTTTCCTTTTATTCTACTCTTGAAGAGTTCAGGATTTTCTATAGACTCCAATTCATCATCGTCTTCGCCCGTTAGAAGCAATTTGAATAGTGATTTGTTCGCAGTTTCCTCAGTTTTCTGTCCACTGTAGATAGGTGATTGTTTTTCTATTATTCTGGTTTCGCTGACTAAACAGAATCCTGCCAGGTCACGGAAGCTTAGGCTTTTTGTTTCATTTAGGTTATTTTTCTTTAGTCTTTTTCCATCCATTCTGATGAGCTTCAATAGGAAAACAGAGATATTATTGTCATTCTTTTCACTGTGATATGTCGAAAGTCTTCGTGCCCCGGTTTGATCAAATCTCTCAAATTCACACTCGGCGACATAAATTGAATTATCGTTGAATTGTCTGTTCAAAGTATATGTGTGGCCATCAAAAGTTCTTATCTCTGCTCGGATCTTTTCGTAACCCTCAGCTTGCTTAATCTTCTTTGGTTCTTCTCTTGCACCCAAAATGTAGTCTATACAGTCGATCAGATACGATTTTCCTGTATCAGATGCTCCGGTTACAACGTTTAGTCCAGTCTTGAAGCTAATTTCTGCAGGTGGTTTGCCTGTTCCAAGCGCTGCAATTCTGGTGAAGTATATCCCGTTAGGCATCGCTATCATCCAACTCATCGTATATGACAGAGAACTCGCTTCCCCATTTTCCTATGTTTGATTCGATAAGTTGAGCGAGTCGTTTATCATCGAAATCGTCGAAATTCGAGCAGAGCCAATCAGCTCTCTCCTTCAATTGCTTCGAATAGACCGATTCAAAATACTTCGCAAAAGACTCAGTATTGTCGTTTCTCTTATATTGGATGCCATCTTCTTTAGAATACTCCACCCCAATCAAACCCTTCAGCAAGAGCAACATCAGCCCTTTCTTGACGACGTCTCTGTTAACCAACATTTCGCAAGACCTCCTCGGCAAGTCAGCGTGAATGCTTTTAGGCGAATCTGGAATGTCGGCCGAATGGACTAGCAAATAGTTGTAGTAAATCAAACGTTGCAAATCCAAAGGCCGAGAAGTTCTGTTAAGGACAAAGATGAGCCTCAAAGCAATTTCCAAAGGGGAATTAAAGACAAAATTCTTGCTTCCAGTTACTTCTTCCATCTTATGTCCTCCCTCTCATTTGCCAGGTGATGACAAATACCTTTCCGATCTTTGATGTTAACTTCTGAACTTAGAGGATTATTCGGGCTTGTAATGAGGCTTTCTGCTCGTTTTAGAACCTTCTTTAGTCTTTCAAAACCGTTCTTTGCATCTTCTTGAATTTCATCAATGATTCCATAATAAAATTCGTCTTTCAGTTGTTCAAAACATTGCAGTTCTGGAGCGTAGGTTTCACGGGAAAATGCCGCCAGATACTCTGCTGAGTAAAAATACAACCTTTGGCGATTAAAGTCAAGCCACAATTTGGGGTCTGTCGCTTTCAGGTTTTTTGCATCTTCAATGTTCCTTCCAAGAAATTCTCCGTAGGCTTCGAGAATCTTCCCAATATAAGTCATTTCGTTTTCTTGAATTTCATCAGGTGCAGCAGTTATCAGTTTTCGTGGTCTGAAAAGTTTCCCAAACCATTTGGTGTAATACGCCGTCTTCTTGAAGTCCTCAAGAAACTCTAATGGAGAGATGTAGCTAAATACAGAAAAATCTAGCTGATCGATGAAAGCCAACAAGTTACCTTTCAGTTCTACTCCTGAACTACTTATTTTGAATTGACAAATTTTCTCCCAGTTTGCTTTCAGTTCTTCCCTAAGGCCCTTTGATCCGGCAAGGAGATCTCTCGCCTGTGGTGACACACCTTGAGGAGATACAAAATAGTATTTCTTGGGAGTTGGATAATCGCCCTTAGAACAATGATAACAGCATTTTCCAATTTCAAGCAAAACATCATGTTTGCTCAATTTTCTATCGTAGTGCTTGCACTGATAAACAAATGAGTCATTGTTATTATCCGTGCAAATAACATCTCGACCCTTGTCTCCAGGGCCTCCGAGTTTTTCCACTTTAACGTATTTACTCTGCAGAGAGGCGCTTTGCCATTCTTCGATCATAGTCTCATAGTCATCTTCGCTAAAGACTTGAAGAATCCTGATAGGGTCAAGAGTCGTCACAAAGATGAATTTTTCGTTATCGGTCATGTTTCTTCTGATTTGTTTTAAGGTTCAATAGTTTATATTGTTTACCAATTTATCACAAAAGCGCACAAGTGGCTAACCCTAATCCAAAACGCAAGTAAAGATAGGACTGAAGCCCATCAGCAATTAGTCGGTTTCTATTCAGCAAGCACTGAGGTTAAGGAAATAAGAAGTTCTATTCGTTATTCTGTTAACTTGTCGGGGGTATATTCTGAAGGGACTGGGGTTTGAAGCGCGCGGCGCGCGCGTCTTTATCATACTCATCGTTGTTTGGATTTTCTTGGTCAGCATGATTGTCGTCATCATATTCCTCTTTGGTTTTGTCTGGGTCTCCATCTTTATGGCTCATATTCATCATCACCAGACTTTGCGTGTTTCCTCTCTTAAGAACATTATGAACCACGGATATTGTTAACTTACTAGGGATGACCTAGAGCTATTTTTCTATATCCAGTATTCGCGAAAGAATCAAAGCTTCTTTATTATGCCTGAGTGCAATTGATCGGTTGGTTACTCGGGAATTATGTTACCTGTTTCGTCAATATGTGCTTCTTGCCAGTCGTATTTGTTTCGGGCTACTGCTTTTTTCATTGCATGGGAGTACCACAGATTATGAAAGAATGATCGCCATCATTCTTGCTGACACAACAGATACCTTGGCATATACGTGAGCGTGTTATAAACTCTTAAATATTAATACATTTACATTGGATAATGAGAATGTAAGGCAAGATAATGGGATGTAAGTGGATAATAATATGACAAGAAAACCAATCACCATAACCATCCCGCCAAAATGTTTAGAATGGCTCGATAAGCAAGTGGACAGCCGAAGATACGACACACGTAGTCATGGTGTGGAATTGCTCATACTCGGCGAGATGAGAAAGGAAGAGGCTGATAAAAGTGAGTAGCAACATGCTCAAAATAGTGGAAGAATATATCGTTTCCTTACTTGGAATAAGGGAAAAGCCATGTCCCACTGTTTGGCATTTGCAGAAAGAGCTCTTTATTTTCACACAAATGAATCCCAAAGCACAAAAGCTATTTAATTTTGTAAAACATTATGAAGGACCTTATTCTCAGGTATTGCAAGACTCGCTTAGAGAGCCAATGTACTATGAAGATGCCTTTCTTACAAAATATAATGGCGAAATTTGCCTTACAAGCCAAGGCATTGAGACATTCAGCGACATAAAAGAGAAGCATGCTAACGATGAGAAATTTGCTCATCTTCTTCACTCCTTAAAACTTATTAGAGAAATTTATGAGAAATTGACAAAAGAAGAACTGCTGTTTCTAATCTACATTACATACCCTGAGTACATTGAGTTTTCAAACATTTACGATAGGATCGTCAAAAATCCAGAAAAGAGAAAGCAATTATGTGCGAGCTTGTTGAAAAAAGGGTTAATTACCATGGAAAGATACAAGGAATTGATTGAGTGTGTCGTGGATTGAACCTACTCAAATTTTAGCCGATAGCAGTTTTTATCTCTGCTTTTTAGAAGATATAAAACAACCAGAAGTGTTGACAAGGATATTGAATAGGTTAGATTTCTTAATAACACCAATAGTATACGAAGAGGTAAGCAAATCTGACAATTTCAAACATTTTCGGTCGAATCCTAAGATAATCTTGCTTCCGAAGGAAAATCTCGGCGAGATACTGAAACCATTCTTCAGTAAAGGGCAAATAGAAAAAGGGGAAACTGAGGTAATAGAACTTGCCTACGAATTTTATGCCGATGGTACTCCTAAGATGTTTATTCTTGATGACAAAGAACCAAGACTTTTCGTAATGCGAAACCTCCCATATTTGGTAGAGCTAATGGTCGGCACAGTTGGCTTTGTTGGAAAATGCTACTATGAATATGAAATTCTAAAGAAAAACGAAGCATCAGCGATTCTGCTTGTAATAAGTACCTCTACTTTCCGAGTAGAACCAGAAATTATAAATGAGGTATTAACCAAGATAAACAGCAGATAGAGATGGTTTCGGACATCAATATAACTGAAACAATAGAAGATAAGAAATCGTGGTTCAACATCAAGAAATTTAGGATTGGCGATAATAATTTTGACAAACCTGAAAAAAGTCTTGACGTAAAAAGTCTCGACCAATCCACCTTCAATGATCTGAAAAGCGAGTTTAAATTCTATGAAGCAACTAAGATCGTAAGAAGGTATAATAACCTCATAAAGTTGTCCGAAGAGGATGAAAAACAGAATATCGATTACTTCTTCTACAAAAGAGACTGGCTTTCTAACGCGCCGAATGTTGTAAACTTCACTTTTGAATTTAATCCATTTGACTCCGTGAAGTCGATAGATGATTTGAGTTGGTTTTTTGACCAATACTACCCATATTCAAAGCTAATTTTGACAGTACCAAATATCAGGCTGAGGCGACGAGTTAACAAGAAAACTTTTGACATAATTAGCCTTGATAACTACATGAAATTTGTAGATTCGGCTTTCGAGATTTTGAATGACAAGAACAACAAACCAATTTTTGTTCCTGTATCAATAAAGATGGGAATCAGGAAACTGAGTGAACTGATTGAACACTACTTGAAAAACGAGCATTATTTCTACTGGTTCGATTTTGAGGGGCAACCAATAAGCGAAATGAGCCTAGGCAGGTTGAGACACGTTTTCAACATCTTAAAGAAAAGCGAAAACTTTGGAAGAACAGTTAGTTACTTTACAAATATTAGGCGTGAAAAACTATCCAACTCTAATGAACTGACAAGTGTTGCTTCTGACGCGCTATGTGCTATTGCTGGTGCAAACTTGATTGGGGTAAATCGAGAACCAATGAGATATTTCACGCCACCCGAAACTCAAAGTGATACCTTGGGCAAGGCAGGAAAAGGAGATTCTACTATACGAAAAGCGACACCCATAGACCCAAGCCACAAAGCTAGAATATTCAACAGAGATACTTACTACTATGTAAAAACAACTGATCCAGGTCTATTTCCGAAAACCAAGTACGTACCAATCAATGCTGCAAAGCTGAACGCTGAATTTAAGACCCAATCAGTATATTTTCTCCAAAATCAGAATATTGATACTTTGTTGAACGAGAAAAGTATGTTTAAAGATCAAAAAGCTGGCAATATGCTAAAGGAATTGACTTCGAAATCAGAAGATCAAGGTCTGGACTTAACAGATTTCGTGTAGTTTGAAGGGCGCGCGCGCTCGTTTCTGGCTTGCCTCTCAAATAACGGAGAAAAGGGAAATTGCAGACGCTCGAAAAGTGTTGGCTCAAGCTTCGACACTTTCAAAAACTAGACCAATGGCAATAGTGACAGACGGATTAAGAGCCTATCAAGACGCGATACCTAAAGAGTTCTTCACCATGAAGGGGCCAAGGACGCAGCATGTTCGGATTCCGAACATTAGAGATAAGTCAAACAACAACATGGTTGAAAGACTTCATGGAACGATCAGACAGAGAAACAAGGTCATGCGAGGACTCGATGATGTTGAAACCGCACAGACAATGATGGATGGTCTAAGAATCTACTACAATTTCATAAGACCACACACAGCACTAAACGGAAAAACTCCAGCGCAAAAAGCAAATGTTGAATCTGATGAAGCAAAATGGATGTCTCTAATAAAAAAAGCAGCTAAGGCAAAAGGACACATGTAAGCTCAGGTTTTTAAAGAAAACTCGCTTATTTATGCTATATGTCTTCACCAGAGAAAACGGTTTTTCAGAAGAATATAGAAGAGTATCTTCGAGCAACCAAGAGGGCTAATTCACATCCTGGGAAACTCATAGCTTTCTCAGAACTCATGAAGTCAATATTTGGAGTTACGAGTTTCGACATTGTTCCGAATGTTGAACAATATGTAAAAACTGGAGGCGTGCTGGCTCTAAAAGGACGAATGGATTTGCATCTCGGACAGACTATAATGGAGTTTAAGATAGACCTTAATAGAGAACTTGAGACGGGCATAGAGGAAATCGAGCGATATACGTCTATCTTGAGGGAAAGCAAGAAGAAAGTGGCAGAGTGCATAATTACAGACGGATTGCAGTTTAAGGTTTATACTGTTCGCGAGAAAGCTGTTCTAGTTCGTGAGATTAATTTCCAAGAAGTTACCCCTGAACAAGCCATCATGTTCTTAGATGCTTTCCTTTTCAGCGAAAGGAAAATACCGACCGCGGAAGACTTAAATATGCGTTTCGGACCTGGCTCGGCGATCTATGAAGAAGTTGTCGGAGAACTAACCGACCTTTTCAAGGCAATAAAAGACCCTGTCAAATTTGAACTCTGGGCCAAAAATATGCAACTTGTCTATGGTTCTACACCTCCAAATGAGGCGTTTGTTTCGCATACCTATCTCATGATTTTGGTGAAATTACTACTAGCTAAACAATTAACTAAAGGTGCAGAGCTACCTGTTCGGGATGCATTAACAGGTAAATTGTTCAGTTCACAAGGAATTAACATAATAGAAGATGACTTCTTCTCATGGGTTCTAAATCCATTATTTTGGCCTCAAGTAAAAACACTATTACACACCTTGACAGACGCATTTGACAGTTACGATCTTAGTGCTGTAGACGAGGACATATTCAAAGAAATCTATCAAGACATAGTAAAACGAGCTGACCGCCATAAACTTGGCGAGTATTACACGCCTGAATGGTTGGCAGAACTCACCTTAAATGAAGCAATTTCAATAATGGACCCAAAACACCAAATCAGAATCTATTCCATTCTTGATCCTGCCTGTGGTTCAGGCACATTTCTCACAAATGCGATAGCCCTGCTCAAAAGGAATGGGTGTTCTCTTGAGGAAATTCTCGACAATATCTATGGCATTGATCTCAATCCTCTAGCAGTTGCCATAGCAAGAGCAAATTACTTGCTTGCCTTAGGTAAGTTGGTTGAAACTAAGAAAAGTGCTATTTTCATTCCTGTGTTTATGGCAGATTCGATAAGACTTCCTCAGACTCGTAAGGAGCTTCATCATGGAGATAGTATTTTAGCGATAGACGTAGAGCAGAATGTCCAACTCAATCTTCCTCTGGAGATAGCCCTTGACGATAACAAATTAAGAAACCTATTGACTATCTTCAACGATGTCTTAGCGGAATACAAGTCTGGTACACTGACAGACGATCAGGTCATAAGAACATTTGGAAACTTGTATCAAGGAACCAAAAGAGAAACAGAGATTCTAGAGAATACCTTAGCAACAATGATTAAACTCATTGATACCAACAAAGATTCAGTTTGGGTTTTCATGCTACGAAACATCTACGCACCATTACGAATGATAAGGAGAAAATTCCTGCTGGTAGTTGGAAACCCTCCATGGATTTCGTTCAAGTACATAGAGAACACTTCATATCAAGATTTTGTCAAGAAAACAACTTTCAAATATAGGCTTCTAGAAAGAAGACAAACAGATTTGTTCACGCAAATGGATTCATCTACAGCATTCTATTGCTCAACCGCTGATGTCTATTTGCCGAAAATCGGATTTTTGGCCTTTGTAATGCCCAGAAGTATTCTCACTGGTGCCAAGCAACATGAAGCCTTCAAGAAACAAAGAAAGCCTCAGATGAAAATCCTCAAAATACTAGATGTTGAAAAGGTAAATCCATTGTTTAAAGTCGATGCATGTTCCTTAATTGCAGAGAAGGGTGAAGCGACTGCATACCCAGTGGCATCTCTCAGCATTGAAGGAAAGTTACCCGAAAAGAATCTACGTCTAAACAGAGCCATGAAATACATGACTTTCACGGAAACAACTTATAGCCCACCTACAAAGGGAAAGAAGATGAGTCCGTATCATGATAAAGTCCTATCAGGCGCATGTATTTACCCTAGAACATTATGGTTTATCAAGTTCGCGGAGAGCCCTTTTGGAATTAATCCTGAATCTCCTCTAGTAGAAAGCTTAGTTTTGCCCGACGCTAAGGAACCGTGGAAAAACATAATCCTCAAGGATGAAGTGGAGAGTGATTTCATCTTTTTCACGGTAACTGGAAAAACTCTTTTACCTTTTAAGGTTCAGTTTCAACCAGTCGTCTTGCCCATAAAAAAAGGAGTCCTAAAATTCACTATACTGACTCCTGATGAACTGAGGCAAGATGGCAAGTTAAAAATGGCTAACTGGCTAGACAAAGCCCAAGAAAGGTGGACTGAGAACGCCACCAAGACAGCTTTGAAAACATATCCAAAAGTAATGGACTATGTTAACTACCACAATAAGTTAACTCTTCAACCGCAAAACCATAAATATTATTTGCTTCAGACAGCCTCTGGGTCAAACCTAGCGGCGGCAGTCGTAGATACTCAGAAAATACCTACTTTGGCAATAGGCAAAGCACAAATTGTTCCAAAAGGGTTTGTTGCAGACTACAAGACCTTTTGGTTCAGTACATCTGTACGCGATGAAGCATACTATCTGGCCGCAATATTAAATTCGAATGTCTTGGATGAAAAAATTAAGCAGTACCAATCAAGAGGCAAATGGGGTCCTCGCGACATATGCAGACTGCCATTTGAACAAAACATACCTCAATTTGACCCAAACAACGAACTTCATAAACAATTGGCAATCGCTGGACTAGAAGCTTCTACCGAAGCTGCAAAAGTCGAAAAAACCTCAAGAACAAAGACAAAAGCAGCGATTCCTTCTATGAAAAAGATTGATAGGCTTGTGCTTGAACTTCTCGATAAAGGAAAACCCACAACAACCGTCTAAGAAGCCCCGTGAGTTAACAGAATCGCACAAGCAAAAGTAGAAAAGAAGAATGGGCCGAGATGGTCTCTTGGAAAACCTGCTTTTCATGAGGTCAGCCCATTCTTCTCTCTACCACGTTATACATGTTTACCGTTAATATGCATTATGATATAGTCTTCTATAGAATTCTTCTAACGATTATTCCGCCAATTCTTGCCACATGCGAGTTGCATATCCGTTTACGTCAGAAAGCGCCGATGGTTAACAAACTTCTTTAAGCGCCGAAGAGTTAACAGAACCAATTGGCACAACGCTTTTATCTTAACCGCTCCAAACTCGAACTCTTAGAGGAACCTACACTTGAACCCTAATGAGCAGCTTTTACTAGCATCATATCTTATTGACGAATTGATCAAAGAAGACAAGACGGTCCGTGATCCCGTGCATGGAGATATACTCTGGAATCATCTGGAAACATCCGTCATTGATACAGAGATATTTCAAAGATTAAGAAGAATAAAGCAGTTAGGAACAGTGCACTTCGTTTATCCCGGAGCAGAACATTCACGGTTCCAACATAGCCTAGGTACACTTCACATGGCAAAAATTCTGCTCCAATGTATAAGAAACAACAGATTTTCCGAGTATCGATCGTTTGGCAACCATGCCCAGGATTCTGCTTTCGAGCTAGTAGTAAGACTTGCCGCTTTAATACATGATGTTCATGAATTTCCTCTCTCACACACACTGGAAAAAGAAGGCAACATATTTCCGCCACAATGGAAGGTTAGAACGTTCAACAAGAGGATTCTGGGAGAAGGGAGCGAGATATTCAAAGCGATTTCGGACAATATCCTGAAAATTCTCGGTCCAGAAGAATCGGCGAGAGCTTTGGCAGGTCAGCCCGTGTTAAATGCCAAAGACAAAGAAGAGTTCTCTAAACTTCTGACAAAGACGATAATAACCTTCGCTTACAAGGTCGTAAAGGGTCGGAAATTCGCATTATCAGGGATTACCAATGAGTTGTTTGGCGACGAAGACATAATAACAAATCTTATAGACAAGAAATTCTTGGTGGCCGCCAATCAAATAGTCCTCGATACAGTGTGCGCCGATTTGCTGGACTATTTGCCGCGAGATTTCTGTTTCTGCGGCATAAAGAAAACTTATGATGAAAGATTTCTCAAATATGCAAGCATAAGCACGTACATAGATGGAACGAAGAAGAAGCAGTACCCTGTTTTTGCGTATAATCTAGTAGGGAAGAGAAAAGAGTTAAAGCAATCGGTTCTTTCTTCCTTGTTTGATGCACTTGAGCTGAGATACACTCTAGCTGAACTTATACATACGCATCGAACAAAGAACGCCTTTTCTGCAATGGCTATAGAAGCATTCAACTTCTATTATCAGTCTTTGGATGAGGACGCACGGCAGAAACTTGCAGCCGAAATGATGCATATGGGCGATGATGATATGTTGTCATATGTCAGAAGGCAAAACCCCGGGTCAGAACAAAACCTCGCGTCAGAGCATATCCTTGATCATTATTTCAAACGCCGCCCTTATCAAGAATGCATTCTCTGCAGATACAAAACAGTTGAAGATGAACCAGATATCAAGAAGGCTTTGAAAGAACACTTGTATAATCCTCGAGAACGATTGTTTCTTGAAAAACTACTGGTGAAATGGCTGAACTATGACCTGCCGTCCGCGAGACTGCGAGAAGGGGATTTTCTGATATACCTTATGCCACTACCAGGTCGGCTATTCAAAGAACTCAAGACTAATGTTAAGTATCTAGATCAGGAGGGAAAGGACAAGGTTGGAACTTTGCTCTCGTTGACAACCGCTGAGAAAGACTACAGTTCTATGTCACGTACGATGCGGATAATAATGGAGAGGACCATATTGCAGCGCCAGCTCCTCATAAAGAAATTCAAGAATCTTTGGCATGCTTCGTTGTTCATTTCGCCAGATGTAGATCATGAAACTGTCCAACCAATTGCGGTCGCGCTGATAGAAAAATTCTTCTCATGTGCCAGAAGCAAAATACAGTTTGAGGCTGAAACTCCGAAAGCTCCAACGCTCAGCAATGAACTCAACGACAGAGTGTTGAAAATTGTGCAAGACAAAAAACGTAGCTTCGCTACATTCGAAGATATTTTCAACAACAGTTGAGAGCGTCAACCCATTGAGTAATAACAGATCTTCCGTGGAAGAGCTCATATTCAGGAAGTTCGGGGAAGAATATGGAAAAACCATGGCAGCTAACAGATCAACAGCATTCAAGAAGCTGAGGCAAGCCCTGAGCACTGATGTCGAAGATCTTTTGAAAAAGAACATGATGGTTGGCCCTCCTTTTGAGCCGTCCAAAGTTCACAGAATTGGGCATGCGAAGATAGAGTTTAAATATGTTCCAAGAAACGAAATCGGAGCGGATGGTTGTATGCAAGCGACCAGTGAGGGTTTTCTCCTGAAAGTGGACCAAATGCTGGCGGAGAAAGCAAAACACAGACATAGATTGAGATCAACCACAACTCATGAGCTTATGCACACATTCTTCTATGATACGAGTGTGTTGCCTCCGATCAAACTTGGTTTTGGTGATGCATCAAGAGAGCATTTTCTTATGGAAGAAGAGTTATGCCACTATCTTTCAAGAGTCTTCTTGATGCCCACCTTCTCGGTGCTTGATTTGGCATCTAAGGACAAATCGATAGGGTTTCCCTCGGTTAGGAACATAGGCCGTCTAAAATCCATGTTTGTCGTTTCTTCAGAGATAATTGCCTACAGGATGATAACTGACTTATCAATTTGGAACTCTGTTTTTGTCAAGCTTGTACAGGAAGGGACTCTCTTTAGGTCAAAAACAAGACTGAAAAGCAAAATAAATCCTTTGTATAGAAAGATGACAATTCCAAAATATATCCCTGAGCGAGAGCCCCGTAATGAATGGCTGAGACGACTTTCAAACCATATCTTAAAAACAGTGGAGAAAAAGCGATTTGAGGAGCTGGTGCCTTTGGGAGGAACAATGATTGCGTTGGAGTCTGAGATAGAAACGGTCGATCCGCTGTCAATCGTGACGCTTGCATACGAGGAAAACTATGCGGGTTAAAATGCTCCAATCATAATTCTCTGTTATGGCGATCCAGATACTCCTTTACAGCGATTTCAACCTCGGCACTTGCTTTCTTAGCGGTCCCGTGTCCGCACGACATAACAATCCTCTAGCGGGCTCGGCACTCAGCACGAGCGCTGTTCAACCCCTGAAGGTTAGCGAAGTTAAACAATCGTTACCTTTCACAGAGATCAAGCCAAGCGGATAAGTCCGTTCTAAAGTCCATTGCCACGCGTGTGGCAATGTTAACTCATGCCAGAGAAATTGTGGAACTGCAACAGTACGAAACCATAAATATCCCTCTCTGTTGAAGGTTTGCAAGTGAGCTTCTATGTCACACGAAGAAGAATCGAGAAAGCAAATCCTTGGACTTATCCAGATCCGCAAAGACAGCTATGGGTCTGTTCTTGTTCAGAGTGCAATTTCAAAACGCAAGGGAAAATGGCAGAATATTGTTACTAAGATTGTCCCTCTTCACCGCCAAGAAAAGCTGGATTCCTTGAAAAAACTCGATTATGGAGACTTTGTGATAGTTGAGAGTTTGATTTCTCTTGAAGAATTGGTGGAGTTCGTACAGAATTTACCGACAGATACAGAGACGAGTTTTTCTCTAGGCGGTTATGAATTTGAGATTCCACGAGGTGGCTTTCAGGACCCGTATGAATATGACAGTAGCGAGGGCTACCTTAACGTTGGATGGTTTTTCAAACGGTTCCATTTTTCGTGTAGTCGGCCAAATTACAGCTATGGCCCATTGATTTCCTCAGAGTTGCCTTTGTTCGCTGACTCAAACCAAGCAATACAGGACTGCCTCGGCATTGAAGTTGCCAGCTCAGGCACCTATGGCGTTCTAATCTGTCTGCCCAATTATTCCGCTAGGATAACCGAAATCAAGGTCGGACCCACGGAAGTGTCGATTTCTGTCGAAACAAAAGATACAACCCTTAATGATATAATCGCAAAATGCTATTGCCAAAGTGCAAATAAGACAAGGCAAGAGGACGTCACCTTTTCCAGTTCGCAGAGTCGATTTTTCATCGGGTTTAGACCTGAGACGGCCTACTTTGCGCTTGTTTCGAAGTCAAAGGATGAAATGCTCGACAAGCGACGAATCTACTCAAGTTGGCGTCTCCCCAAGGATGTAGTAATCGACATTCCAGAGTTTGAGATAAAACAGTTGATAGAGCAGGGAGAGTCAAACACAGTCGAATTCAAAAGGCAAATAGAAGGGGAGTCGCGCCAAGGAGACGTGTACGAATTTGTGGAGTCAGTAGTGGCATTTGCCAATTCAAAAGGAGGCGTCATTCTTCTCGGAGTGGACAATGACGCCCAAGTCCACGGGTTATCAGAAAAAGACGACGTAGACAGAATAGGGAAGATTGTCAGGAGTCACTGCATACCGGAGCCCAAGTATGAATGTATGAAACGGTCGATTGATGAAAAAGAAATAATAGTAATAAAAGTTGAGGAAGGTTCAGACAAACCGTATACGGCTTGGCAAAAGGGTGTTTTTATTCGTGCTGGAAGCACAGATAGGATCGCAGAAAGATACGAGCTTGACGAAGTATATAGGCTGAAGGGCGGTACAGGGTTTCGACCTATTTCTTGAATCCGGAAAGCGTACAACCATTAGCGCGCTACCAAACGCAATGAGAGTAGGAGAAGTGCTGCAATAGGGGAGCTCAATGAGGAGACCGGTCTAAGGGCATCGGGTTGTTCTTATCTCCCTGAGTAGAGGGCAGAACTCTTTTCTGTGGCACGATCGGTGAGACCTCAAACGTACGCGCATTGCTTAAATGCATGTTAAACATTCATTTAATGTGTTGCGGAATGGAGTTCCAGTAGAACAACAGAAGAATGGTTTCTTAAAAACGAGCACAATATCAACACAATTTTCCCAAAATTCCAAGAACAACTTGCCACTATACGGCGAAAACTTGTTGAATCTCGTTAAGCAAAACTGGGAATTCTTGATCCATCGAACACACTCAGCTTCAAACTCGCGATGTTCTGACTTATAAATTGGAGATTGCAAGATCGATCTAGGAGATACCCCATACCATGTGGCGCATGCTCAAAAAATATTCAAAAACTAGTGACATTGTCGAACTGGCTAAGGATCTTGTGGAAACTGCTGAAAACAGAAGGATTGAATATGATCCAGAGAAGTCTGGTTTTGTTGACGATACGAAATGGCAAGAACTTCACCGAGGGCAACCTGCCGACCAATGGGATGCTGCTCACGTTATATCAGATAATGGCTTTCATTGTGTCATTTTCAGGAAGAGCGCTTTTGACAAGAAGCGGAGTCAAATGGATTCTCTGCAATTTAAGATCTATGTTCTGGAAACTGCAATACACGAATTCTTCCATGTTTTGGGCTATCGAGCCGACGCAGAGATCGATGAGAAAACAAGAGACGTACTGAAAAAGTTCATGGATATAGGTGCTAGCTGAACCTATCAGGAAAGCCGCAACAAAGAGAACTTCGGGTTTTCACGGTCGGTCGAATTCTTTAGAGTAACATTAACACTCGTGCGTAGCACCTGACGCTAGCGGTCAAGTTTTTGTTTATGGCTCTATCAGCTCAAACTCTTTGCTGCATACAAGACAGACCAATCTTCTGCTTGCGAATTTCTGACCAAGAATGTTGTTGCAATTAGGGCACTTTGGGACAAACCATCCTAGCATAGGTTCTTCATTCTTCGCTGATTCGGTATATTTTTTGTCGTATTTGACAACCACTTGGTCCATAATCTCGCTTTCCATCATTTTCAAGATTTTTTCACGAGCTTTGTCCATCTTTGTGACCTCGTTTAATCTGGGTCGTAGATTAGTAAAATATTCTTCGGTTCCCCGGTATATTATTATCCACCCATCTTGCATCAAGCGCGCGCTATAGGTTCTAAGGATGCAATGGCTTCTGGCCTAGGGAAACCTCGGTTCTAGGTCCTATCTTTTTTACCTCAAAACTATAGCATCACGCATCCAATAAGGAATACGTTTACTTCAAGCTGGTAAAAAGTCGGTCCGTTTACTGAGAACGTTTACTGAGGTTTATCGCGTATGCGAATCAGGCTCATAATAGGGTACATAGAGGTTATCGGAATCGAATATACAGCACTCGTGCTTCAGTTCTTGATTGTTCTCACCCGACAGGTTTCTCAGTGCAGTCTCTAATTCGCCTTTAGGCTTCCCATGTTTCCTATTAGTCTGTCAATCCTTGTATCTCCAACATGTTGTGAGCTATAGATATCGAAAAACGATGAGCTCCTGTACATTAGCGCGCGCTTTGGTTCTGAATCGTTCACCGCTCACAACTCTGATCGGGCTGTTTCCTTTTCGTCTTACAACAAGCCACAGTTTAGGAGAAGAACGACTACGATAACTCAATATGGACTCACAAAAGAAAAATTCCTTTAGAGCACTCTGTTTGGACAATATTTTAATACAAAGGGCCTGTGGGCACTAATTCAGCAGTTGCAGCGTCAACAAGATAGTATCCCGGAGGTGGCATGGCAAATAAATCTGAGTATTGGACGATAATCGTCCAGACGTATCTGTACGCGATGCTGCCATTGAATTGTTGGGGTGACCAATCTGCGGGTGGGTGTGTCACTTGGTATAGCACTTGGAATCCCCACATTGGAGTTATGCCGGTGCCTTTGCCAAACGTTGCCGTTCCTGACGGGGTAGAATAATTATTAAGGAAAACGCAATAGTCCAGCTCTACGTTGATTGTCATGTTCTTGAGCGAGGTTGCGTTCCAGCCTCCACTTTCTAAAGCGATTAGCAGCGCACGGTACATAGAAACTGGTGGAGAGAAAGAGTAGTTGTATGAAGGCGTAGGAGTCTTGTTGAACTCATCGTAGTATGCCGTGGAATAGGATTCTGTTATTTGGAACACGTAGAACTCGAAAAAGACGACGACTACAATCATGACACAAGCAGTTGCTAAAATGGTAGCTTTCTCTCTCATATTCCTCACTTGTACTAGTGGCTAATCTGGCGAATAAACTTTTAGGCAAACGTAGTCTTCACCATCACCCGACTTGCACCACGGACAACCATCACCCTAAGATGATAAGATAAGGTTACCAGTATCCTACCAACGGTTTTTAACAGCAAAAATGACCAAACGGAGACTTCACAGAACCAAAAAAAAGCGAATCCATCACCCGATATGCAACAGGGAAAACCGTGACCCGAAGAAGAAACAGAACCGCTTCTTAGCTTCTACGCATTTCATTGTGAGAACTTACCAATGGCGATTTTTATCCTGCCAGTCACTCTATCAACGTCGGTAGTTGACCTAGAGACGTAATCACGATATGCATCATCAGCCACTAGCGAATCATATTTCCGCTTCATATTGCTCACTCGCGCGCGCGAAAACGCTCACCCAAATAAAAAAGAGATTTATAGGGTTATTTTTACCTCGGGGTCTTTTGCTTTGACAGTGACTTCCAAGTTATCTCTAAGATAGTCTAGAGGGTACTGAAGTATCATCTGGGAACATATCTGGCAAACCGGGATTTCCATTTTCTTTCCTGATGCAGGTTTTTCTATGCTTATGATTTCGAAGCAAGCGTCTATACCCAAGTTTTCACCGCTTTCCCAATAGATTTCTACTACATCCTTCAATTCGTTTGGGCTTCTATGGCAAATCCAACAACGTGTTTCATTGGTTATCTTCATTGAATTCACCCAAAAATGTTTCGATTTCCGTCTCTCTCGCCCGTTCATTAAGTTTTAAGTTGAACAAAGACCACAACGTGGTGTCGATGAACGAGTCAGTCAGTTGGCTTCAAGTGATTTCTCAAATTCATAAACCTCTTTATTCGCTTTGAAGGACATGCCCAAGACGGACTCGGTTTCTTCAGGTTTTCCCCAGATGCTGTCTAGGATCTCGCGAACCTGTTTTTCATTCTTAGCTATTTTGCATACCTTCTGAACACTTACTGCGGTTGAACAGCCTCTTACATGGAGTCTGCTATTGAAATCAGGGGCCTTCAACAGCTGTATGTTTAGCCGAGCTGCGTATTCAGCAAGGGTCATCGTCTTGTCATCTTTTAAACGAACATTTTCGTTAGGATTGAACGCATTCCCAGCAAAAACTCCAATTACACCCTGTCTGATTTCTTGGCCGTCTGCTGTACCTACACCGAACTCTTTACTCCATCTCAAAACTTCAAAGAAATCGTCAACATCTCTTTTGTATATAAGCCCCCACTTGCAGCTTAGTACATATGTTATTGAAGGTGAAAAAACGCTTGGAGTTACTTCCCACACGCGATCCACTTCTGCATTCCTTATGCGTCCATTAGTACTCTTGACCAAATGTATGGTGATGCGTCTCGAGTCCATGGATTGTGATCGATGGTTTTGAGTCCAAAAGCGAGCTCCAGTCGTAAACCTGTCGATAAACCACTCAACAACGGCCTCCCAGTTATGTCCAATCCGATTTGCCTTGCCTTTAGTCAATCGAATGTAATTCTCCTTCAAGGCAATGGCTGCTCTCAGTTCCTCTTCAGCCATGAAATCGCAATAAAAATACCTGAAAGCCTTGAACAGTTTGGTCTCTCTAAGGTCTGAATATAGCTGCAAAGCTCTGTCTACGGCTACTTCAACTTCAGACTTTGAGCAACTCAGACTTTCCCAAATGTAGGCGAAACTGACAAGTTCTCTCAGTCTCGAAGCTTGAAGAATCAAGTCGCGAGTTCGGTGAATCCTTTGAATCGTTGGATTTGTGGATTCTTTATTCACAAGAGCCTTCTCGGTTTTGTCGATGGCCTCTTTGACAGCCTTGTCTCTTGGCATTGAAGGATCTATCCATGTGATGAGATATCCTTCTTTGAATGGTGTTTGTCTGTCATCTAATCTGTACCCTCTGACCAGAACCAATCCTTTCTTTTCCCACCTCCTGACATTAGACATGATGTCGCACGGTTTGATGCCGCTGCATGAAAGAGCATGGACTATCTCCGTCGCGAAGAAAGCTCTTGCCGGGTTACCCTTCAACAAGCTCAAGATTGAGTGTGCTTTGCTTGAGTTTGGACAATTTTCGCCTTGATGATAATCGACGAATTCCATGTCGCCCAAATTGACTCGATCAGAATTCTGTAATCTGATCGTGTAAAGGTGGTATGAACGTAAATTTCTTCGGATTCCAGCCCTGCCCTTGAAAGTGCGGCATGATTTCCTAACTGGGACTCGAGTACGCAAAATCAGATTCTTGTGCCAGTATCTTCTTAGTGCTCCCCATACCACGTTTCTGCTTAGTCCAGTCATCTCGACAATCTGGGCGCTCGACAGAGGTTGGTTTTCCGCGAGGGCATTCAAGATCTTGATCATCGTAGGGCTGCGATTTGTCAATGAACTTTTGCTCCAATCAATAGAAGAGGTGTTTCGTACTATCCAGATATTTATCACGAAAAGCCCTTGATGTAATTTTGAGGTATCTTCTGGTTGTTTCGATTCTGACATGTCCAAGTTGGTAGCTTACTAATAAAATGTCCTTCGTCTCTTCCCACAGTCTTGTTGCATATGTGTAACGTAGTCTATGGCTGGGAATATGGATTCCAGTGATCTTCGAGATTTGTTGGAATAAATAGGTAATCGCATCTTTATCAGGCGGCCTGAAAGGATCCTTAGGCCTGAAAAAGACATGGTCATGAGGTAAATTTAATGATTTCAAATATCCCAACCATTTTCGCCATGCATTAGCTTGACCTGGGTGAAGATAGTAGTATCGTGTCTTTTTCACGTGGCCCTTGCTGTCCTCAACCTTGACCCTCGGACGTGGCTTGTTATCTTCAACATGATTGAGTTCTATGTGTTTGATGCGAAGGTTGGCATACTCCAATCGTCGCAGCCCATAATTTATGCCACAGGTCAGGAGAAATGATAGTTGCGTATCTTGCAGTTTCCTGTAAGCTTTAATTTCGTCTTCTTTACTAAGCGCTTCCACGTCATCATTGCCTAATCCTCCACCTGGGATTTTCTTGACGTACATTTCGATTTTGAAATACTCGTGTTCGTCAAGCATTTCTTCTGTTACAAGCCATTGTGCAAACGTTTTGAAGATTTTCGCAATTGACTTGACTGACTGTTGCGATATTTCGCCTTTTTCTCTGCGTTGCGTGAGATAATTTATATAGGTTTTGAATTCTTCTAACCTTATATGTTCCAAGTTCTTGCCCATTTCTAGCAGGTATTTATAGAGCATCAATAGACAGTAAATGTAACTGTCTCTCGTTACCGAGCTTTTAGTGCCCTTTAGTTCCATATCAAATCGCTGCAAAATGGGCGGGAGTTTATCGTAATCTGTTTTTCTTCCCCTGAGCATTTCCCACTCCTCCATTCAATTCGATTATTCCGCTTGAATTTCTATGCAGCATGCCATCTTGGTCTAGCTCAATGAGGACCTCGTCAAAAGGGGAAACACCGCTTGCCGCGCATGCATGGAGAAACGGCTCAAGCGAAGGATCGATTCGCTTTATCCGCTCGCCCAACTTTTCAGTAGTGGTAAACTCTCCTGAGGTTTTCTCAATCACCTGACGGATTGCTTCAGTGATTCGGCCTTTCGCAGCTGAAATTTTGTTTTCTTCCTTGGCCCCGGAATTAGCAACAGAGATCTTTTCGAGGTTCTCGACTTTCGTGCTCAACAAATTAATGCTGTCAATCAATGGAACGAGATCGATGGAATTCGCTTGAGCGGTTCCACTAATTGAATCCGCATTGGCTATCTTGTCGCGAATTGATCCTCTAACAAAGTCAGTTCTCTTAATGCTGTGCTTGATGCAATATGCGTTTATCGTCTCCAACTCCTGTTGACCAAACCGAATCAATATTCCAATCCATTTGTCAGTCATCAAGTTGGCTCACACCCGATTGTGTACGTCTATATGATTGTATGATTATATGTAACATATTAATTTTTCCCTCTTTATTCGCTCTCATTTTGGCTTGTCTGAAGAACACGGAAACGCGCTGACCTCAAATCACGTTCTAATATCCTATCATAAAAAGTCTGGATAGCTTGATTTACTCCATCTGCGTAGCTCCTGATGATGCCTCTTTCTCGCAACTCATGGAGCATTTTCGCTGTTTCTGCCTTTAGAACCATGTTTAGACGAAGTCTGGCTTTCTCTTCAGAACAATGATGGTCTGATTCAATTGAGCACATGTGGACTCCAGTGAAGCTAATTTATAATAGACTTTATTCACAGAAGTTTCTTCCGAAGTGGGTATACCCACTAATGCCGAAGGAAGTGGGTACGATGCGATGCTACCCGATTTAGATATCGATCGATAGTTTGTTACGCTTTTATCTTAAACGTTACGGGGAATTAAGAAACTGCACCCTTGATTCATTCAAATTGACTAGCATCAAATAGTACATAACCGCATACAAATCGTTGTTGGAAAAGGGTGCCGACAAAATGAAAGCTAACGATACTTTAATGATTAAATTTCTAGAGGGAAGCAAACAATTTGTTGTTCCGTTATATCAGAGAACTTACAGTTGGGATGTAACGCGAATCGCTACCTTATGGGAAGACATTGAAGGCGTAAAAAATGGTGAAGAGGCTGTTCACTTCTTAGGACCTTTTGTCACCGAACCTATTTCCTCATCGGCATCTGAAGTATCGAAATATCTAGTTATAGATGGGCAACAAAGACTGGTTACAACCTTTTTGTTTCTTACCGCTTTGAAGGATAGAATCAAAGAGTTGGACCCTAAACACAAACTAATAGATGAAATAAATGACTTGTATCTAACTAACAAATATCATCCGGAAGAAAAGTATAAACTTGTTCCGACCCAAGCTGATAGACAACTGTTCTTTGACTTGGTCGATGGTAAAACGAGCAGCTATCAAGAGTACAATCTTATCATGTATGCTATAGCCTTTTTCAAGGAGAAATTATCAACAATTAATGACTTAACTGAATTGACTATTCTGAAGAATATAGTATTAAACAAATTCTCCTCAGTTGATATTAGACTTGAGTTGGGAGATAATCCGCATTTAATCTTTGAAAGCTTGAATGCCACTGGAACAAAACTGACGCAAACTGATTTGATACGTAATTATCTTTTCATGAGAATCGAACAAGGACACCAAGAACAGATTTACAAAGACGTGTGGTTCCCTTTGCAACAAAGGCTAGGCGATTACCTGCAGAATTTTGCGCGACATTACTTGGCAATGAACGGCATCGTACCAAACATTGAGAGAGTTTATACCACGTTCAAAGAAGATGCCGAAAGCAAAGCAAAGAATGAAGTTCAAGTAGTAGCTTTGATGAGTAGACTTGGCGATTTTGGTGAATACTACGAAAAGTTTCTGACCCCTGCGAAGGAGAACCAGATAGAACTCAGGCAAGGTTTCGAAAAGCTCAACGAATTGGAAGTTACGACGTCATATCCTCTTTTGCTGATGCTTTACGATGACTACCAAAATGGAAGAATAACGAGCGACGATTTCGCAAGCATGCTAAAACTTGTGGAAACATTCATTGTGAGAAGAGCAGTTTGTGGAGTTCCAACAAATGCTCTCAACAGATACCTTCCAACAATTTACGCCTTTCTAGACAAAAACAAAATGGTTGAGTCTTTGAGGCTAAAACTGAAAGGGGGAACTAAGCAACAGCGTATGCCCGATGATAACGACTTCATGACGAATCTTATGACCCGTAAGCTCTATGGAGACCGAACCCTACGGTACGTATTGGAAGCCATCGAACACCATAATAACAAAGAACCAGTCAAAATGGAAACATTGCAAATTGAACACATTATGCCTCAAACTCTAACAGAAGAATGGAAAAAACAACTGGGCGAAAACTATGAACATGTTCATCAAACATACCTTGATACCTTGGGCAATCTAACCTTAACTGGCTACAATCAAGAATACTCCAACCTGACTTTTATTGAAAAACGAGACCATGAAAAAGGCTATCGGAAGAGTGGAATCCAGATCACCATGGAACTAGCCAAGTTCGACAAGTGGACTGAGCAAGAAATAACTGAAAGAGCCAAGAATCTTGCAATCATAGCATTAGATATTTGGAAAATGTGAATGGCTATCTCAACCGCCTGGAGGATGGCCTTTTGAGACCATTTGTCTCAAGCTAAACATTATCAATATAGCGAACATGACTAAAGACAGAGAGGAGAAGCTTATGACTAGAGGAACTGAGAAACATGAGGTAATTGTGGGAAATTGGGGTATCGCCCTTAGTTGTCCTTGTTGTAATGAATGGTTTAAGGCGCGCGCGCATCAAAGACACAGTAGACGAAGACATTTTCAAAATGGTCAAGGAAAGAGAAAAGTGGTTCGAGCTAATCGTAGGAAGTAAACACACTAAAGAAAGCAAGCTGTTCAGCGAAAAAGTTGAAAAGGAAGCGCGCGCGCTAATTCCTGTATTTATCAACTTCTTTGACAACGTCATAAGAATCGATATGACTATACAACTCCTTAATTTTCCTATATGCTAACTCGATGGGAGCTTTGGGATATTCCATATCCATATCATTCTACTTACGTTATAATTGTATTCGACCTTGCTTTATAAGAAACTGCAAAAGACAAAAAACGCTGAGTGCATGCTCCTCGACTCCCGAACAAAAAAATGGAGTGTGCGGGGAATGGCACGCATCGGTTTTTTGCTTGAGGGTTTCGATAAAGCTAGAAGTTTCAAAGACAGATTTGGCGCGCAGTCAATTTAGCCTATCATAAGCATATATAAGCATATTAACCTTTTTTCACAACTAATTAAGGCGGAATATGATGTATCTAGAACGTATGAAATCAAATCGTTCAAAGAAAGAAGCAAGGATCAAAGGGGTCTTGTTTGACATAGGAGATACTCTGATAGATGCTTCCCAGATAATGATTGAAGCTCTTGATAAGGCAACTGATTCGCTCCACTTGAATGGCTATATCACAGATAAGCGCAAGTTCAAGCAAGCATATCGAGAGGTGGATAAGAGCATCCATGGCAGCCATATCAACCATCTCTTTTCGGACATTTGTATAATAAAAAAAACTTGGCAAAAGCTGGAATTGCAACTCTCTTACGCGGCCTATGGAATATTCCTTGTTGCATTCAGAAATCATGTGAGAGCGCGCATAAGCGTCAACGAAGAAATCGTGAAGTTGTTCAAGTTGCTGAAGGATAAAGGGCTTAAGTTAGGAATAGTTTCAGACGGTACTGTTACAGAGCAACTTGAGACGCTGGTTTATCTAGGGGTTATAAGATATCTCGATGCAATTGTAGTTTCTGAGGACTTCGAAGTTGAGAAACCCAATTCCTGTCTTTTTCAAGCTGCGTTAGACCAACTTCATTTGAAAGCAGAGGAGACATTGATGGTAGGAGATGATGTGATGCGAGACATTGCAGGCGCGAAAAGTGTTGGAATGAGAACCGCATTAGTCACGGAATATAGAGAGAAGGATTTCTCCAAAATTAAAGCCAACACGGCAGATTTTGTATTCAAGAAAGTAGCCGAAATAGTCAGCCTTGTGGGATTACAATGAATAAGGCTCGAATTTATGAGGAATTGATTGTTGCTTTCGCCACGACGGCCTTGGCGACGGCCTTGGCTTTGAGCTTGGATGCAGTTACTGCGAACCGTCAACTGAGTCTCATGGCTGTCGTCCTAGTAGTAGCCATGATGGTATGTATTTACATGTATGTTTTCTATGGTCGGGAGAAAGATCTCTTGGGCATTCGTAGAATATTCAAAACCCTCGATGATGCTCCTAAGACTCTTGAGCTAATTGAGAATGTCAAGCATTCTGTAGACTTCTTAGGTATATCAGCGAGAACTTTCTTCGAATCCGAAGAAGTTGAGGAAAGTATGAAAAGGAGAATCAAAGAAGGATGCGTGTTCAGGTTTCTTTTGCTTGATCCTAAAGCTCCTTATTTAGAAGCTAAGGCAAAAGATGAAGGAGACGATCCAGAAGCGTGGAGGCATGATATTGAGGCAAGCATTTTGCGACTCGAACGGGTTGGAAAGGAAACCGATCCCAGCAAGGTTAGGATAAGACTCTACAACTCTTTGCCTATTTGGAGACTACTCTTCGCAGATGAGGAATTGATTCAGGTGACGTACTATCCTCATGGGCATAGAGGAAGACATTCGCCTGTGTTTTTGTTGGGTGGGAAGAAAATATCACTTTTCGATCCTTTTCGATCTTTTTTTGACTACGTCTGGAGTGTAAGCAATGAACCCTGACAAAAAATGCGAGTTTTGCAAGATAAGCAGTCGGACGAGGATTTTCTACAGTGATGACGAAATCATCGGTTTTCTTGCAAAAGACGCAATAGGCCCTGGTCAATCTCTCGTAATTCCGAGGAGGCATATCGAAGATATATCCGACTTGCCCTATGATACAGTTTGCCGGATTTTTAACCTATGCAAAGTGCTTTCCACGGTGCTGATCAAGGTATTTCAAGCAAATGGTGTAAACATTATTTGTAACAATGGGAGAAATGCCGGTCAGGTCATATCTCACTTACACGTCCATGTGGTTCCTAGGTTCAAAGGCGACGTTACCAGTCCTAGTTTATGGTTGAATCAGGAACTGTATGAGAGACTTTATCAACCGACGGCCAATGATTTCAAAGAAATGGCGTCAAAAATGAAGGAGGGCATAGCGTCACTTGGTACCACATGTGAAAAATAGTGCTCTTGCAAGAAAAAAAGAACTGGTTGGAAAGCATGTAAGCCTCGGTCAGAATATCCATATATATCCCAACGTTCGAATAGGGGACTATACCGTAATTGAAGATAACTCAGTCATTGGTCATCCATCGCCCCAAGAGTTCAATGTTTTTATCAAATCTCTTGGCATTAGACACGATGCTCAGATGGATCATTTTGTCAAAGCCAGTACTGTAATTGGCGGGAACTGTATTTTGAGAAGCGGGACAATAGTCTATTCTGGGACAAGAATAGGCGACAGATTGGATTGTGGACATAATGTCATAATCAGGGAGAATTGTGAAATTGGCAATGATGTTTACATTCTTCCAGGGACCCAAATACATGCTCACGTCAGAATTGGCAACAACGTGAGACTTTTCGGGTTCCTAAGCAATTGGAGTGTTGTCGAGGATGATGCAGCTATGCTAGGAATAATGGCACATAAATATAGAGTTAAACGAGGTGCAGTCGAGACAGCTCCGATTGTCAAAAGAGGAGCGAATATAGGCATGGGAGCGATTCTGGTAGGAGATGTCATCGTGGGAGAAAATGCGTTTGTCGGTGCAAACGCAGTTGTGACGAGAAACGTCAAACCAAATACGACTGTCGTCGGGGTCCCTGCGCGTTTGATAGCGCGCTAGCCTGTTGCAAAAATGATTAAAAATGGTGTTTATTCCTTTTTGGGATTTTTGGGGGCAGTTTCGGGGCGTATGTGCTGTTAGCTAGTCTTCATGACAATTGACGAGGTAAAGCCAACTATTAAGCGCGCTTGGGTTCTGATGAGAAAGTCGAAAAGCTCATAGGAAGAATTATCGGTATGAATAGTCTCACTCAATGCATAGCTGGAACTCCGGAATCTGCACGAAACTGGTCACGGAAAGGATGTGCACACAGTCACTCTCGAACTTAGGCACGCTGCGTTGGCAGTAGCGCGCGCGCACCCTTGTCTTATATCAATAATGCGAAAAGGCAAGAAAAAAATAGATAGCTTGTTTTTGAGGTTTGGCCATTCAAGGAATCAAAAAAAGGGAGTTGTGGGGAGTGGAGATATCTCTACTTATCATGAGTTCAAACCCAACCCTCGACGTGACTTAGGCGAACTAATGAGTACAATGTAGTCCATTGCCAGATGGACTTGACAGTTTTAAACGACAGCATAAACCTAACCCCCCGCACCACCGCTTACTTCACCGTTTAAAACTGTCAACCGTCGGCAATCACCAATCTTTTCGTCACCTGAATTTGATTTCGCTTGAGCGTTCAGAGCTGTCAATATATGCCGTATGTATTGACATATTTTCTAGTTTCCCGATACGTATCAAGAGATTCTGTGTGTTCCGTCGTGCGTGGTTTGTCCTCTCTGAGGCAAGGCACTTGAAATATGTTGCCTTTTGCTTTCCAAAGCGGTTTTGTTCAATCCTTCGAACGGCTTATCGAGTTACGTTTGCTGAAATAATTGGAGATTGAGTTAAAATCCCCATGCACTTCTCCGATTTCGGATCTCACTATCGATTCTTTCTGCCTTCTCATATTCTCGACTTTGGCTATAAAATTCGCGATGAGCTATCTTGACTCTCAGCCAACCGTCGCGTGCCCAAGGTTCCTGAATATATGACTCATAATAACGAGCAGCATCCACGAAGTTTGCACATTTTTCATAAGCAGTACCCATAGTCTGAAGAGGTATCTGATCTTCCCAGATTGGGTCGATCGACGTGTCAATCGTGGCGCGCGCGCAACTGCTGCTAACCAAAAAACTCATAAGAGCAGTTGATCTAGAGATGACATCTATGGGCCCAGTTAAGCGCGATGTGATAGGGAAAACTATAGGCAAATCATACATTCAGATTCAGCGACCGAAAATTGCGCATCAGCGCATTGTGATTCAGCTAAGCGACCTTCATATAGGCATGAACGGTAGTTCTGTTGCACTTCAACAAGCCCAACTCATCGTAGACGGCATCGAAGAGCAGTATTCACACTTTACAAAGAAACCGATTGTCGTGGTCACCGGCGACTTGGTCGATAATTACTCGACTGAAAATCTACAAAATGCTGCCAATCTTCTCCAGCAACTTGCCAACGACGGATTCACTGTACTCGTCGTTCCAGGCAATCACGACTACTGCGAAAAGTTTGATGTGTCCAACGGTATCAGCGCATTGCAAATGGCACCTATCAAAAAGATTAACGACTTATTGAAGGCCTTCGCGAACGGGATGGGATACGACCCGAAGATGGCGTCAGGTCTCAACTTCACGGATGATGCTTGCAATGCATTCATTTCCTATTTCGGAAACTACATGATGATGGGTAGCGAAGGCGTGTATCAGGAGGATGATTGGCGCAAACATGGGGCCAAATATAACTTGAAATTCATACTCCTGGACGCTCAGGACCATCATTCGCATATTGTTGGTTCGAGTCCCAGCGATTTTCCTGCTACACCTGATCCAACTCTCCCCCTGCTAATACACCCAAGGTTCTACTTTCACGATAATACCCGAATGGGCGAATTTGTAGATCATTATGTGGAAGGTTATTGTTTGGATTACTGTGGGCTTCGGTTTGATCGTGGCTGGCTAGAAGACAAGGATTCGTGGAAACAGAGTGATCCCTATACCTCGACCAAAATGGGAGTTAATCACTTCAATCATTTCGTCGATGGAGTGCAGAAGCACTTTTCTGACGATCGATCGCTTCTTGTTGTTGCCATTCATTACCCCGTGGATGACTATTCACTTACGAGAACAACACAACCGGATGACATCAAGAAGATCGGTAAGCATTTGGTTAACGCACGGGACTTGTATGATCGCCTTGACAAATGCAATCTGGTGCTTTCAGGGCACACTCACTGGCGTCCTGGGCCAGACGCTGATCACAAGGAGTACAATCCATATGACAACAATCAACTAGTGGCGAACTTTACTACATACTCAGACAAGCCTCTTTGTTGCTTGGAAGGCTCCACATTCCCCGATAACAAGGCAGGAAACTGGGGCTTGGCAAGCGGAGATGTGAAGGTAACTTTGCCAAGTGGGAAGACCGTGTGGATGACCGGCGGAGACACGCTGGCCAAGCAGGCCTGCAGGCAATGGGTAGAATGCACCATAGACCTCAACACAGGTGACATTACATGCGTTGCAAGAAACTGCCCTGCCGATAGACCAAGTCGTGGCTAACTTTGCTTATGTCGCTGTTGGCTTAATCGGTGCAATAGTGCGAGATCTCTGGGTAGCTTGCCTTCTGCTAGCTAGCTGAAATTGATCTTGTGATTTACGAATGATAACTCGCCCATAGTTCACCCCTAAACGAATTGTGGTTTGTCATTAAACGCATAGGATGTACCTGTTTCTTCAAGAAAGACAGTGTTAAGGAATTGGCTTTGGAACTTGATATGGTTGATCATATGATAGCTGCTTTAGTTAATGTCTTGGAAAAGAAGGGTGTTTTGACTTCTGAGGAATGGGAGAAATAAGTTAAAGCAAAGGTTGAGAATGCAGCGAAAACAACCCAAAGTTTCAGGGAGATAGAATCTAAGTGAGCACCCCCTCGACAGAAAACTTCCTAACAGTAACAATGCAATCAAGATGATGACGATCTGCAAAAAGAAAACAAGTTCTCTGAAGCATTGATAGTCGGATGGGGAATTATTGAGTTTTTCTCGCGCGCTATATCTTGTCTTGCCAAACGGCAATGCCAAACTCCATCCTGGCGGTTGGCATCGGAGCTCTCGTAGTCCAAGTGTTCGTAACTGGGTCGTATTCCTCGTTTGTGTTGAGCGTCAAAGAACCTTGTTTGTATCCTCCAATTGCGTATATTTTCCCTTCGACAGGCGCGCGCGCACTTTGGTTGGGGTTCAAACTCCAGGTCCATAATACAGTTCGAACCCATTTCGGTTCAAATCCAGGCGACCGCACTACAATTCTTCAACCTGAATTCGCCGACAGCTTCCAGCATAGCGAGCGGTTCCTGACCTTTGAAAACAACTCGCGCTACGTTCCGTTTAAGCTGAGAATAGATGGATATGGTTCGGCCCTATGTTCTTGCCTCGGTGGACAAGCCGTATAGGGTCGAACAGTAGCCCCAAGCAGTCAATGTTGCTTACTTCTTACTTCTTCATACCCAAAGAGATAACTATGCGCTCGACAATAATAAAACTTGCTATGGCGTCGGATGATAAGAAATTCGATGGCGTCTATATTGATATGTTAGGTTTCATGCCTACATTGACTCATTTGTTCTATCATGGCAGGCTGAATCGCAGGTTTTCTTTTCTGCAATCGCCCGACGTTTTCTGCAAGAAGTACCGAGAAGATTTTGATGCAAGTCGTTCTGCGGATAAGCAGAAGGAACCGTTCATCCACAATTTTGGCTCCATCAGGACGCTTTCGCGGTTCGAAACAAAGACCCATTACTGGCGGAACATCTTCGCTAATGATTTGCCCGCTTATCTTAGCGGTAAGGCTTTGGAGGGCCTGTTTCCTTATGTGCCTTATTGGATTAAGCCCAACATGAAAATAGGTGTCGCTAGCCAAGACCCGCAGAAAGCGGCGTATGCAAACCGCATGCGGTTGTCGGTTGACATTGCACTGTATCCTCAAGGGTTTGCAGTCGCTCACCTAAAAGTCTACGTAAAAGGTCCATTGTCTGTTGCGGAGCTACAAACCTTGCAGAAGATGCTAACGGACGAGAATGTTTTCTGCATGAATCCAGTCAGCGCAAAAAAACTCAACATGAAAACCAAAACGACCTGCGAGCAAGTCGAAGTCTTCAAGGCTATCCGCGACAGATTTTTTGAAACAATGTATCTCGGAGATTTTGACGTGATTGACCAGTATCCGATGCGTTTTCACCGAGTGGTATTTCCTATCTGCCATGGGACAGCGACGATAGACGACGATGAAGTAGCTCGGATTATTCTGCTACATGAAAATCCGCATCAGGGAGAAGTCGAAAGAATTAAGAATCAAAGGTCAAAAGGCCTCGACCCAGGAGACATTTTGGCTTTTGGCCAGGGAGCTACATTGCTTTGGACACCTAAAAGCGACCCCCGGAAATGCTGCTATTTCAGGCATAACTACACCCGCGCAGTCGAGTTTTCTTTAGCCCAAAACTTCTGGCTGTCCCTGATAAAGAATCGAATGGAAACTGCAATCACGATGTCGAACCTCGCTGGACCTCCTGATGTTGGCGAACTTGACATATCCGAACTGAGCGCGATTTACGGGAGCCTTCTTACAGCTGAATCAGGGTTGAAGGGCGGGCATCACAATCTTTATGAGGTCATAGCGCGTAGTACAAATTGCGAAAAAAAAAGAGAGGACTACAAAATGTCCACAGTTGATATTTTGCCATTGATTGAAATTCTTAAACAAATTGACGCTATCGAAAAGACCCTAATCACCGCGAAAAAGGAAAGCGCGAAGACTTGGTTCAGCGATGACACCTATAGCTTAGCGGTCAACTCCTTTAACCAACTCCAGCTGATAAAGGCCCAGGTAAATGCAGCCATGTCGATGCTGAACAACGCAATTGCCGCCGCACCCTACAATGACGCATTGCTCGATAATGCACGCGTAAACATATCACAAAAAATTCAGCAGTACGCAGACTTTCTCGACACTTACCAAACTTATGTCGAGAAAATAATTCAAGAAAGCGCGGCTGCTACAAGCCCAGCGCCTAGCCTGCAAGCAACACCAGGCGCACCGGCGACACAGACTACCCAGCTGCAGGCAGCCAAAGACACTTTGGACAAGGCTAAAGAGGCAATTAAGACGCCTGCTGGTTCGAGCTTGTGGAACAAAGTAAAGACGTATGCACCTCTTATCATACAAGCTGCGAATTTCGCGTTGAAAGCCGCCGGACTAATTTAGTAGCGACAGTTTTAAACGCAAGTATAAACCTAACCCCCCGCACCACAATTTTAAGTCCTATTTCGAGCTTATTTCAGTTAGCGCGCGCACATGCAGTCTTCCTTCGTCAGAAGTGTAAGTGTTTTCGCCTGGGGTAGCGTTGCGCTAACTCTATATTAGGAAAATGAATCTCCAAGTCATATGGCTTATATGAAATCACCACAAGAAGAGAAAACATGTTTCGAACAAAGAGACAATCTAAACTTTTTGTATTTGCGTTTTGTTTAGCTATTTGTTTGACTATGGCAACCATTCGAGTTAAAGCGTCGAGTCAGTTTGACGGCACCTATAGCTATTCATACACGTATGATTGGAGCGGATCATGGTCGTCTAGGGATCTTGGAGACGTATTTATTGTTAGTAATGGTGAGATTTCTATGAGTGGATCGAGCGCGTTCTATGGGAGCGTAGACTCCTATGGCTATGTGGATTTTGTTGGTCCAAGCCCGTTGGGAGGGGAACAGGCAACTTTCTCGGGCAGCATATCAGGTGGGTCCGGCGGCGGCACATGGAGTTCACCTAGTGGGGCGCATGGCAACTGGAATGTCACCCTCGTCAGCGGAGGAGCTAGTTTTGAAATCGGTGGTGACCCCGTTTCTTGGTCGATTGCTGCCGTTGCTGGCACAGTTGTTTTTGGGGGTATTTTTGCGACGCTTCGTCATAATGTCGCCCAAAAGAAGAAACTCCAGGGTCAAGTTCCAGGTTTTAATCAAGGACCGCCAAAATCCAATCCTGCGACAGGATGGGTCTCGTCTCCCCCGGATAACCCTCCTCCACCGCCTCTTCCACCCTTGAACCCCATCACCGGGGACAGTGGGCATCACCTAGAAGATTACGGCGTAGTACGCGTCGCACCTCCAGAAACCAGCACTTTGCCATACATGAATGCAACATGGTCCCAGGGAGGCGTATCCCTCGCATGGGGAAGACCGCAGTACGATCCCTCAAGATATAAGCTCCTCCAATTCGACATCAGCCAAATGACCTATGGCCCCAACAGCACGGTTCCTCAACCCACAGCTAAAACTGTCGTTGTAGACGATGGCCGTTCGACAGCGTTCACAGAGAATAGATTCTACGGGCAAACGTACACGAACAGCACGGGAGGCGACGTGGCAGGTTTCAGGGTTGACCCGCTTTTTCAGGACCTCCAGACAGGCCGGACGTTCCACACAGGCGGACTGGGCGTCAAGATAGGCCAAGCCTACGGCACCTACGGAATAGGACCATGAAAGTCAAAAGCCCTCGCTCCTGCCCGGGTACAACCGCAATTGTCAGACAAACACAATCTCGTCTTGTACATTGATCAAGAATTAGTTGAGAAATCCCGTAGTCTTGGCTTCAATCTCAGCAAAACCTTCGAAAATCACTTGAAATAACTTTTAACACGATTCTCGGAAATCAATGTTCAAAACAAAAGTCAAAACTGCAATATTCAAGCGCGCGCCAATGGTAGCCGGGGAGAGATTCGAACTCTCGCCAAACATAATCAGTTTGCTCTTTTACCGGTAAAGTTGGGTGGGGATCCCACCCCCCGCACTTCAATTTCAGGCTCGTTTTGGACCTATTTTAACCAATGAAGAATTATTTGAGATGTTGCGACTGGGGATTGAGATTTGAACACATGTTTACCGGCAAAAGCGCTTGGCCGTCGTGGAGGTTAGGGACGAATGGCAAGGAGTTTGACACGCCAACCATCCCCAGCAAATGGTCTATTACCTTCAAGAAATGCTCATAATCTGACAGCACGCAAAACCAGAAAGGCGCGCGCGTCCGCCTCCTCCCTCGCAAGATTAAATAGTTAGCATATCTAATTATTAGGAGGTGCAATTGATATGGTCGTGACTCCGCAAGAATCGGCATGTGAGCTCCTCGAAATGGTTCCTACAGTCATGAGAGACATACGATCTGAGATGCGGAGTCGAAGGTCGCCTGAATTGACCGTTCCTCAGTTCCGCACGTTAGCTTTTGTGCACCGCAAAGAGGGCCCATCGCTTTCGGAGGTGGCGGATCACATGGGGCTCACTCCGCCCTCAACTTGCAGACTTGTGGACGGTCTCATCGCACGGGGCATGATGACACGGGAAGGCGATCCTACGGACAGAAGACGCGTGAGATTAGCCGTTACGCCTCGCGGCCTGAGGATTTTAGAGGCCTCAAGGCGCGGGACACTTGCGTATCTGGCAGAAAAACTAAATGATGTGGCCGCTGACGACAGGGCAGTCATCGTCAAAGCCATGGAAGTTCTGCGTTCCGTCTTCACAAACGACACGCAGGCAAAAGCTGTAGTGAAGTGATATCGTGTCTATCCCTGCAACAGAACACCTTTCCCGTCGCTTCGGAATGCTGAAGCATGCGCGTTCTTGTGACTATCGAACGGATACTCTGCCCGGGTATGGTAGTCTGAAGGCATCACATGTTGCTTTGGTGGAGAGAACTATCAGTTGATTACGTGTGATCACCTGACGAAAGTCTACGGCAAGAGCAAGACCAAGGCGCTTGACTCTGTAAGCTTCTCTGTCCCTTCGCGTGGCATGTTCGTGCTGATAGGCAGGAACGGTTCTGGAAAAACCACGCTTGTGCGTATCCTTGCAACCGAACTCGAACCCACGTCCGGAGTGGCCACTATAAATGGCATAGACGTCGTCAATGAACCACGTAGGCTCAGAGAGAAAATTGCCATTGTGCCCCAAGAGGCGAGACCGATACCTTGGATGACCCCGATGCAAACGGTACTGTCGTATCTTTTGTGGCGAGGGCTCAACTATGCTGAGGCGAAGGAGAAGGCATCCGAATCGCTCGAGAAGCTCGGGCTCAGCGGATACTCCAACACGTTGAATCGTATGCTCTCTGGAGGAATGAAAAGGAAGGTCTTGGTGGCCACCGTCCTCTCCTCAGAAGCCGAAATAGTTTTCTTGGATGAACCGACAACGGGGCTTGATCCGATATCGAGAAGAGAGTTCTGGGAGATTCTCAGAGAGATTGGAAAAGAACGTTTCACATTTCTCACCACGCATTACCTCGAAGAGGCGGAGCAACTGGCAGATCAGATTGGCGTACTGGACAGCGGTAGGCTAATCCGCCTCGGAACGCTTGAGGATTTGAGGCAGGGAGTCAACTACAACTATAGCATGAGGCTGCTGTCAAAGCCTGCGCCTGATTTTCTTGCATCTTTGAAAGGTGAAATATTGACGGGGAGGGATGGCGTTGTCAGAATTCTCACGGCAGAAGAAGAGGCTTTCAGAATTTCGAGAGAACTGTCAAAGGGCGGGTTCAAGTTTACCATCAATCCGATATCGCTTGATGACATATTCTTCTACCTTGTGAATCGAGAAGGGGGAAAAGGAGTCGGAGTCCAAGAAGAGCCCGATGCAGAAGAGGAGTAAGTTCAGCCAGATTCTTGCTGGCATACTCGTCAATGCCGTGTATGAAATGAGAAACTACCCGATTGTCCTCATCAACACTGTTCTCTCGCCTCTGTCCTTCCTGCTTCTGATAGTGTTCGTGAGTCGGGGCAGCCTGATAGGAGAGGCAGTGGAAGGCGCGTTCATAATGAGCATGTTCTCGAGTGGCATGGGCCTCCAAGCGGACCTCTCGCACCTCAAGAACGATTTCAAGCTCCAAGACATGGTGGTCAGTTCTCCAACCGGTTGGCTGACGTACATGGTTGGAATCGCGATTTCGGAGATTGTTTACTCCCTTCCAGCGTTGACAGTGCTCGCCGTGCTCGCACACTATTTCCTGGTCCTGAGTCCTGTCGGAGTCCTAGAGTTTGTGGCAGTGCTGTTCCTGATGTTTCTTGCTTCCATGGCTGTGGGCTACACGCTTTCAACGTTTTCCAGTGACATTGTTCAGAGCTTTGCGTTTTCCAGACTTCTTTCGACGCTTTTCTCGACGATTCCGCCTGTTTACTACCCGATTACTTACATTCCGCTTCCGTTCAGATATTTGGCCTATTTTTCTCCGACTACCTACGCGGCAGAGTTAGCTCAGAGTGCTGCAGGGTACCTGTCGTTACCAGTTGCGATTATGGTTCTTGATTGGAGTGTCCTGATAGCTGTAACAGTCATACTCTTTATGATAGCGAAGACCAAGGCACGATGGAGAGAAGTCTAGCGCACGCGTGCGTATTGGGAGTTGCTGGATCGGTTTGCTGATAAGCATAGCGAACGATCCGAAGGTGAAGAAGGAACTGGGCATCTCGACGATCACGACGTGCATTTCGAGCAATCTTTGGAATCCCCAAGGGAAAAACGAGTTCGTTGCTGAGACGGCCACCCCAAATCCTTAAACGGATTGACTGGCCAGTATGTTTACAGAAAAGAGACAAAAACTAAGAAGTGATTTTACGAACCTTCGTGATAAAGTCGTTATTGTAACTGGCGCTTCTTCGGGCATAGGTCTGGCGACAGCGAGACTTCTTGCTAAACAGGGCGCGAAACTGGCTCTCGTCTCCCGTTCAAGAGCGAAGTTGGAGCAGCTCTCAGTTGAGCTTCCCAGCTCGTTGGCAGTTCCCGCCGACGTGACGAGAATCTATGATATCGAGAGCATGATTGTACGGACGATGGAGCACTTCGGGAGAATCGACGTTCTAATCAACTGTGCCGGCCAGGGATATGACGCTCCAGTTGAGAAGACTAACATTGACACTCTCCATCACATCTTCGACTTGGACGTGGTCGGCCCGCTCGTTGCCATGAAGCACGTCATTCCTATCATGCGGAAGCAGGGCGGAGGAACGATCGTCAACATCAGCTCCGGAACCGCGCTGATGTATCTGCCGAACAACGGGGCATATTCAGCCTTGAAACGAGCGCTTGCCAACATCAGCTTGACTGCACGGGAAGAATTGAAGAAGGATAGCATTGTTGTCAGTGTCGTGTACCCGTACATTACGCTCACCGATTTCGAGAAGAACACAATTAAAGATGCCATTCCTGAAGGCGGAGAGCAGGGAGGCTCCGTTCCATTTCCAGCCGACACCGCGGAGTATGTGGCGCAGAAGATACTGGAAGGAATAGAAAGCGGAGAAGCAGAAATCTTCGCCCACGATTGGATGAAGAAAAGAGCCGACGCAAACCCCTAACCTCGCTGCTTCGACGCTTTTGGGCGTTCTGGGAAATGCGCGCACACACAAGCAACTGACCCATAGACAACACCGAGTTAAACTGCTGGCAGAAGCTGCACGCCAAGTCATTGAAGCGACGTATAAGAAAAAAGCATGAGCTGAGCTAAAGGTTTACACTCTTCTATATAGATATGCCCTAGAGGTGGAAGGTAAGTATATCAGAGTCTTGGCAGTGCAGGAGACAGGGGAGGATTTCTAATGACAACATGGCGCATTATAGGCGTGATGATTGTCATACCCGCGCTTTTGGTCTGTGGCATGTTTCTGGTTTTGGTAGACGACAAGCCTGCCAATTCCACGGCAGTACGCTACACCTTCAGCGTTGTCAACGTGTACCCGCATGACACGAATGCTTTCACCGAAGGATTGGTGTTCGAGAACGGCTTTCTGTACGAAAGCACGGGACTCTACGGCAACTCCTCGCTGCGCCGCGTGGATTTAGAGACCGGTAAGGTCTTGCAGGTTCACACGTTGCAGGCTCAGTATTTCGGGGAAGGCATCGCAATCGTCGGGGATGAAATCGTCCAGTTGACGTGGCAGTCGCACGTGAGTTTCGTGTATGACAAGGCCACTTTCAGTCTGTTGCAGGAGTTTGAGTACCCTACTGAGGGATGGGGGTTAACGTACGACGGCAAGCGACTCATAATGAGCGATGGGACATCGAACCTGTACTTTCTAGACCCAGTGACTTTCAAAAGAATCGGGCAGGTGGCGGTGCATGACACTGGACCCGTCACTGAACTCAACGAGCTTGAGTACATAAAAGGGGAGGTCTACGCGAACATTTGGGAACAAAGCAAGATCGCGGTCATCAATCCCCAGACCGGACAGGTGACGGCGTGGATCGACTTGACGGGCATTCAAGACTCTAAGAATCAATATCCAAACAATGTACTGAACGGAATTGCGTACGACACGAACGGAGACAGGCTCTTTGTCACCGGAAAGATGTGGCCGCACATTTTCGAAATCAAGCTGATCCCCTCTGCGTAGTCCTTGCACATTTTCCGGCACGTTCTTCGAACAGATTGATATGGGGACCGCTAAGTCGGGTCGTGAAACCGCGTCAGCAGACTTATATGCGAAGGTTCGTCTAGAGGAAAATCACAGGCGCGAGTAGTCAAGTTGGGATGATGGTTATGGCTGATGTCTTGAAAATTATTCAGCAGAGACAGTCAATGAGGGTTCCTTTTGATCCGAATCGTCCGGTGTCCAAGGAGAGCCTGAAGCAGATCCTAGAGGCGGCGCGTTGGGCGCCGACGGCTCACAATATGCAGAACTTCGAAATTCTTGTCGTTGATGACAAGGAGGTTCTGGAGAAGATTGGAAAAATCAAGTCTCATGTGTCGGAGGCGTTCATCCGTGAGAACTACCAGCAGCTGTCATTCTCGGAAGAGGAGTTGCTTCAGAAGAAGGTCGGAATCCTCGGCACCAATTTTCCGCCGGATTGGAGGGATCCTGCCAAGCTGGACAAGGCTGTTCGTGAGAGCGCGCCTTCGCCCCTGAACCAACGCATCAGAGGCAGTCCGCTGCTGCTGATAGTGATCTATGATTCTAGGAAGAGAGCGCCTGCTTCCGGGGGGGATGTTTTGGGTTTCATTAGCTTGGGCTGTATTATGGAGAACATGTGGCTTGTGGCCCAGTCGCTTGGAATAAGCTTTCACATATTGAGTGTGTTCAGCGGAGATGCCGTGGAAAAAGAGGTGAAGCGGATTCTTGGAGTCCCCGAATACATGAAGATTGCTTTTGCCATCCGTCTGGGATACCCCGTCTCCAGGCCGGCTAAACAGCTGAGAGTGCGCCGCGATTTAGAAATGTTCACGCATCATAATGAGTTTGGGAACAAGGGCTTTAGCTGAGAAAACGTTGTCTTGTTTTCACGATTCCCAACACGTGCGTATATGGGAAAAAAGCGTTAGAGGATAGATTAGCTGGCTTGTGAGAGGAAGTTTGAGGCGTTGTTGGAATGGGCGTGAACCTGCAAGTTTTGGCTATGCAATCAGTTCCTCGTCTCGCGAAGAAATTAGGAGTAAAGGTGAGTTTTCCAGAGCGTGCATTGAGTGTTTCACTGACTCCAGATGAGTTTAGAAGGCTTCTGGACGACTGTGGAAGGATTATTGATTCTTTTTTTAAGAAATTCAAAATTTCATGGTGGGATGTCTACGTCAACTCAGATATTGGCTTAGAGCGAATGGCGATAGCGCGAGAAATGCAGCTGCGTGAGCATGATGTTGTACTCGACATCGGCTGTGGCAGAGGGTATTTCTCGGTCGCAGCTGCAAAATCGTCGCGGATCGTCGTAGGCGTGGACTTAATGGATGGAGTTGAGCGTCCAGGCTGGTGGAGAAACTTCAACACTTGTATGAACGAACTGAACCTCTGCGAAAGAGTCTCTGCCGTTAAGTCGGACGCTGAACATTTGCCACTTAGATCTTCTTCCTTCGCTGTGGTCGCTGCAGTTCACTCGATTCGCAATTTCCCAAGCTACCTTTCCGTTGAGACTGCACTCAAAGAGATGAAACGCGTAGCTGTGAGGGGGGGACGGGTAATAATTGTTGAAAGCCTTCCCGTTGCTCGGACCAAAGCCCAGGAGAGCCACCTGCTAATGTTCAAATGTAAAGTGAAATGGACGAGTGGGGAATTGAATTATCCATCTGAAGTGAGGGTGGCGAAAATGTTCGAGAAAACGGGGTTTAAAAGAATCAAAATCAAGAGACTCAGCTACAATTGGAGCGCGACGCCACCACTCTTTTGCATAGATAACCATCTTGCATCATTGACTGGAAGCGAAAGAGAAAAGGCCAAAGAAGAATATGATAAAGCCGCTGGCATGATTAGGAGATGGGGTGAAGTCTCTCCTCCAGTTCTTTTCGCAGAAGGAACCAAATAGCCTTAGTTCCATTTCTTGCAAGAGAACCCAGCGTTTCTCTCTTACGGGAGGAGTATTACTCCAGTGTTGCCCCAGGTACAATGCCGTGATACTTACCGTCAAAACCCGAGAATGAGTCTTTGCTCAGCCCCTCGGCCCTGAAGTCAAATTTCTCGTAAAGATTTTTTGAGCTCACCTGACTAGCTCTTTGAGTAACAGATTTATGCGCTAGAACAGACTACAGTTTCTTGAGGAAGGCAATTTGGAGGCTTTCATTCTAGTTAACACGGATGCCGGTGTCTTGTGGCAAGTTCTGGAGTCTATGCTCAAGATTGATGGTGTGAAGACGGCTTATGGGGTGACGGGGCAGTTCGACGCGGTGGTTTTGGTACAGTTTTCGGATTTGGACTATCTGGGGAAGATTATTGAGAGAATCCACCACGTGAAGGGAGTGCTTCGAACTCAGACTTTGATGACCATTCCGGCGCCTATGGGAACAGGCAGCGTGATGCCGAGCTTGTCTGAAGAAGAGAGGATGGGGCCGAACGGCTATCCTGACAGGTGAATATTTAGTGCGCGCATAACGCAGCAAACTAGGATTACGACGGCAAAAAATGGCACGTGCTTACTTTACTCCTTTTACGTTAGTGCCTCGGCTCTTGAGATTCCTTTCGAGTAATCCTTTTTGTGAATGCGCTCGATATGAAACTGCGCCACCGCTACTGTATCGTCCTCGCCGCGAGGGTTGACAAAACTGAAGCCACATGGACACGTCATATTAGACTTCTTAGCCACATCTTCCATCTTCCTGACAGTTCATGTTCATTGCGCATACACTGCACCTGTGTTGACGCTTACAATATGATGTGACAGTACTCTACAGCAACAAATGCGCGTGCTCTCAGTGATGCAGGCTCTATTTCGGTTGATTAAGAAATGACAAATCTACATTTTCGCCAGTCATTTTGTTCCCACTTGTGAGTGGTGATAGCTGGAAAATTAAACTATCTGTTATTTTATGGAGAGTTCAGAGCGGGCGTTGCGTTAATCATATAAGCCAATGCTTTGGTAGTGTGTTTCCGGGGAAAGAGAATGGTTGAAATATCTTGGGGCAAGGCTTTAGGATACGGCGTAAGATACATTGCGTACATTATTCTCTGGGCTATCATTGGCGGTCTGATAGTTGCAGGAGGAGCAATTACGATCGTGGCGTCTGCGAACATCAAGTATGACTCGACTAGTCAGACGTTCGACACTTCGGGCATGAATCTCGGAGGGGTAATCCTAGGCGTAATCATCATCGTAATCGGAGAAATATTGATTATCCTTGGAGCTATCGCGTCGTACTTCAAGCTCATGGCCAGACTGATCACTGAAACCGATACTTCAATGCCGCCACGCCCTCCGCCCTAAACAATCTCATAGAACACGAAAGTCTAAGTGCGAGAAGCTGCGGTAAAATCCCGATTTGCGCACGCTGGCGTTCATGGAAGTCTCATAAAAAGTACTGCCCACACTCCATTTTTCTATTGTTTGCGCGCGGTAGATGCTTGTTTCGGGGGTTAGTCTTCTCTCCACTTGAATAGTCTCGCTGCGGCTACGAAGGCAACGATAGTGATTACTGCGACTACTACGAGGTCTATTGTTGCCTGTGTGTAGTTGCTGTATATCATGACGCCGTTGAGTCCGTCGATGATGTAGAACAGGGGTAGGACGTGTGCGAAAGTCTGCAAGTACGTGGGCATGAGCGAGATGGGGAAGAAGGTGCCGGAGAGGAACATCATGGGGAAAGTTATGACGTTTCCGATGACGCTGGCTGTTTCTGTGCTCTTTGAGATGGTTCCCACAAGCATGCCGAGCGAAGCGAAGAACATGGGGCCCAGCACCAAGAATGGGATTAGCCACGGTGAGAGCGCGACGTGTGCGTGAAAAGCGACGACTCCTACGGCGGTCATCAACAAGAATGACATCGATGAGAGGAGGATGTAGAAGAGTACTTTAGAGGCCAGCCACTCCATCTTGGTGAGAGGGGTCAGCGATAGCTGTTTGAACAGTTTTATTCTCTTGTACTCGGAGGATATGTTTACGAGGGAGAACATGGGGCTGATGAGTATGGCGAAACCGATGAGGCCTGGAACCAGGAAGTCGATGTACTTGGTCACCTGAGAATTGGCCGTGGTCTGCGTTACGCCGATGATTGCTGAAGCGCCGTAACGTTCAAGGTTAAACCGGTATATCACTCCTGTTACGGTTCCGCTCACGATTTCACTGGAGCTCTGCGAAGGGTTGCCGTAGAGTGTCACGTTCACGGGTTGGCCGGCTGAGTAGTTGGCCGAGAAATCTGCGGGGATGATTATTCCGTCGGAGGCGGAGTGAGCTGAGAGGTATTGAGAAAAGTTTTCAGAAGTGCTCACATTTACCAGGTTGACTGTGCCTGCGCCGTTTAGGGCGGCTATGAAGGGAGTGGAGTAAGGGCCAGTGTCGTGGTTTTGAACGTAGAGTGTCATCGTGCCGGAAAGGCCGCTTTGGAAGATTGCGCCGAAGATGAGTATGAGGATGACTGGGAATATTAGGCCGAAGAACAGTCCTGCCGCGTTTCTTAGGTATCCTCGGCCGAAAACGCGGAGGTCAGATATGATTCTTTTTGCACTGGGCATTCGTTTTAGCGCCTCCTCTGATCATGTGAATTGTTATTTGTGTTTTCGGCTCTGATTTCGCCGTGTTCGTCGATTGTTCCGCTCACGAGTTTGACGAACACGTCGTCCAAGCTATCGCGGCGCGTGTGGAGATCATGCCAATCGAGTCCTGACTGCTCAGCAGCGGTCAAGGCTGTGAGCGCGTCTTCTTTTTGTTTGATTGTTATGCTGATGACGCCCTTGCTGTTGTACTCAGTCTTCAGTTTTGTGTGGGTTTTGATGTAGGTGGTCAGCTGCTCTGTTCCGTGGATTTCGAGCCTTTCGCCTGAGCCGTGGGTTTCGATGATTTCTTCAGTGGTTCCCATGGCCACTACGTGTCCGTGGTTCATGATGGCGACCCTATCGGAGAGCTGTTCAGCCTCGTCGAGGTAGTGCGTAGTCAATATCACTGTCTTGCCCTTGCTCTTCAATCCTCTTATCACGTCCCAAACGGCTCTTCTAGCGTTTGGATCAAGCCCAGTGGTGGGTTCGTCGAGAAAGAGAAGCTCTGCATTGTTCACGAGTGCGAGTGCGAGACCCATCTTCTGCTTCTGCCCTCCGGAGAGATTCTCGAAGAGGACACGAGCTGAATCATCAAGTAAAACTTCTTTCAAGGTCGCGTCTGGGTCGACGGTGACATCGAAGAGATCCGCGTAATACTTCACCGCCTCCCGTGGGTTTGCTTTGTCGAAGAACGTGAAGTCCTGAGGTATAACGCCGATTCTCTTGTGAAGCACACCGCTGTTTCCCCAAGGATCAAGACCCAGCACCTTCACGGCGCCCGCGTCTCGTTTCCGCAAACCCTCCAAAATCTCTATCAGCGTCGTCTTACCCGCCCCGTTCGGGCCGAGAAGAGCGAAGACTTCGCCCTCGTTAACCGAAAAGGAAACCCCGTCAACCGCATGCAAATCGCCATACGACTTCTTCACATCAGAGATCTCAACCGGAATCATTCCAAACACAACCTCAACCGAATCATCCCCTTCACAGCAACTCTTGGGAACTGCACAGCCACCCAAGTACAGCCGTTCTGCATGAGCGTATGCAATGCTGGAAATATAGTTTACGGACTGGCACCACCTTGAGCTTACTCGAAGCTCAGTTAAGGGCTGATGGGCACTTTTTCCAGCGCTGGCGAGAATAAGGATTAAAGAATGGAATCCGATTAATTGGTTATTCAGAATATGAAGCATTGTGGGATGACAATCTATGGATTATAAGAATCTGGCAGGTCTGTTCTTAAGGTTTCGCGGAACCTTCTCAACGGTTTAACAAACCGACTCTAATTCTCAAGTCGAGACACAGATATTTATCAGTTGCGAGGTCACCTCTCTCACTGCACTTTAAGAGAGTCTAGGTTTCTTCGTTGAAAGAATTGACCTTCGATGCGCGTGCTATGGAATCAGAAGGGGATAGGCATGCTGTTTCTTGCTTCTTCGACTATGGGGAGCACCTGTTTCAGTTCTCTGAAGTATTTGAGGACGGTTATGCCTCTTTGGGTTATGGCGAATACGGTTCTGTTTTTTCCAACTGGTCTTTCCTCAATCAGGTTCTGCTTAATCAAAAAGTCCAAGTATTCTTTCAGGACTTTGCAGTTAACATTGGCCTTGTACATTACATGCGTCAGTTTTAAGGGTCCGCGATGGGACAGTACTTGGAGAATGTCTACATACATCTCGAGTTTGGAACGTCTCATGATTCTACCCTTCGCGTATGTGCTTTCCACAAGTTGGAACAAAGGGTATAAACCTTTTATGAATTAGAAACCATGGTTCATGCCCAAACATTGCCGCGCTCACAGAGGTTTTCGCCCTATCTCTGTAACACATTTCTGTTTATATTAAGCCCACGCACAGCTTGAACTTGGAATACTTATTGTAAATATGTATTCTAAAACAGTATTTTAACAACGAGCACTGTAGTTTACCAAAGTTCTGCTGTTGCCATTAATAATTCCAAAAAAGGTTCTATGGCTAGAAGACTGAGAGGTATCTAGCCAACTGATTGGTCTCTTATCTACTCTGAATAGAACCTCTGAGTACGTCCTTAGAAGGAAGGGAAAGAGGCTAGCCTAGATTCCCTAGATGCTTACTTTGAAGAAAAGGAAGAAGATGGCTAGGGCTCTGAACAACCCTAAGATACAGTCTATTATTTGGAAGAGCCTGAGGCACTTCAAGGCCACCATGGAGTACTAGGACCAAGGACATCCTCTACGCTAAGGAGCTTCTGGGCGCGCGCGATGGTTTCTAGGTTGCTTTTATTTGAGAGATGCCGTCTTTCTTTTCGACTCTCATAACTTGGTCAGCGAAGCTTTCGAGTTCTCTTTCATGCGAAACCATGACCACTTGAGGACATTTGAGTTCGTCAAGTATATCCCTGATCTTGAATATTTGTTCTTTGCTAAACCCATCTGTGGGTTCGTCGAGGATCAGAAGGTTGGATTTGATTCCTGCCGAGACTCTCTGTACGATGGTGTTGAGCGAAAGCCTGTAGGCAAGTGCCAGACTAGTTTTTTCACCGCCGCTAAGATAGTTGTAGTCCTGCTCATAGCCATCTTGATCAACTATAGGCGTGAAATCCTCGTCTATGCGAGATTCTTTGCTAGGATCCTCCACCAGCATTCCCCACCATTTTTGGAAATGCTGATTAAACTCCTGGTTTATGTTCATCATAACACACTTTTCAATCGCTTCCAGGGTTGGCATCAAAAACTCTTCAAGCCAAATCTGATATTCTTTCAGTCTCTCTGCGGCTTTTCTTTCAATTTCCTTGTCCCGGATCTCTCTCTCTCGTTCCTCCACCTCACTCGCGAGTATGTCACGCGTCGTCTGAAACCTAGATATCTTACTCTTCACTGTGTCAAGCTGTGACCGGGCTTCATCCAGCTCTTCGGACAATGTTGCAGTCTCCCCTAATATTCTGTTGTATTCCCCCGCTTCCTGCCGGGCCTTTTCAAGCTTTTCTCTGGCCTCCCCAACTTGTCCTTTCAGCGCCTGGATCTTCTCACGATGTTTCTCTATTCTCCCTCTATTTCTTTCCATCCGGTCAGTTAGATTTTGCAATCTGTCTCGCGCGCTTTCATATTGTCGGAGTGATTCTTGTAAAGTTTCTATTTCCTTGATTCTAGTTTCGCAGGTACAGACTTCCTCTGACGCCTTGCGCTTCTCCTCTTTTTTCAGCTTGATTTTCTGTTCGAACTCACTAGGATCTGCAGGTCTGTCGCAAGTTGGGCAGACTCCCTTTTCTCCTACAGATTCGTAATCGCTTATCTTTGCGCCTATGACATCCTCCGACGATGTGAGCTCTCGCTCTTTCCTTCTCATACTCTCCAATTCCTCTTTCAGTTCAGCCTCAGTTTTCGGCGTAGGCTGCTGAATCGTGCTCAGTCTATCCGCTTCGGGCTGCAACTGCCCCATTTCTCTAGAAAGCTCTTCTACTTCACCTTCGAGGCTGACTACTTCACCATTCTTCTCCCTGACCTGCTTCTCAAGCAGAGGAACTTCACCTACCGCCTTTCCGAGCGCCTCCTTGCTTTTCTGCAGCGAATCGACCTTCTCCTTCAGCGCATTTACCTTCTCGTCAAGGCTGTCCCTGTTCCCGCTGAGACCTGTCAATTCCTGCTCGCATTTTCCGATCTCCACCCTTGTTGTGTTGCACTTTTGTCGACGGCTTTCAAGGTCAGAAGCATGTGAAGCCAGTCTAATCGAGTTCTCCTTGATAGACTTCGCCAGAATTGAAGAATTGTCCAGTGCGATTCGATAATCCTCGATCCGGAATGCCTTTCGAAGAGTCTGAAGCCTAGCGTCCGCCCTCATCCAGATAATGGCCTTCATTTCTTCTTGCGGAGTGAAGATAGCGTACCTATAGATGACACTCTGCGCTTTTGGGTCTGCAGGCTCGTTGAAAGCCAGTATATCAAGAACCTTCTCCTTCATTTCAGAGGCCGACAGTTGCAGCACTGCACCGTCAGTTTTGAGGCTGCAATCAGACTGCTGGACGCTCTTGGCCTTTCTCTCCAAGCTCCGGCACACCTCATACTCTTTCCCCTCAACCTCGAAACAAAGACTCACCAGACCTCTCTTTTCCCCAGCCTTGAGCAAAGCTCCTCCTTTCTCTGAACCTAAACCAAAAAGCGCAAATTCAATCGCCATAAGAACAGTTGACTTTCCCGAACCTATATCGCCCTCAAAAAGAGTGGTCCCCAAGGGAAATGAGACCGCCTGCTCAGTGTAGCTTCTGATGTTCTCAAGCTTCAGCGACCTCAGAATCATTGACCCTCATCTCCCAAACCCAACGTGTTCAACGCGTGCTTCTGGATGCGTTCCACGTAATCCTTCTTCGTCTCGTTGAGCTTCTGCTCCTGCCTCAGAACCTTCAACAACTCTTGTGCGAGCTTGGCACCCTTGTCCGCTTTCAACTCTTCTAATGAAACCTTGACTGCTCCAATATTCTCTCTCAATAGTCTGTTCTCAATCGCAGGAACATCCTCGCCCACGACTTTGACGGAAGCGTAATCCTTTGATGTGAGCCCATAGCGATTTATGATGATGTCTAGCGCGCCGTTCTCTTTCAGCAAGTCCCTGATTTCGCCTGAGCTGATGTCCGAAGTCTTGCCTCCTGAGAGTTCTCCCTTTATCTTGACAACGGCAATCTTGTTCTCGGCCTCAATCTTATTCAGCTTCTCCTTCAGATCCTTCTTGGCTTGCATCGAATTCCTGTCGGAAACATCATACTCGAAATATGCGAAATCACACACAGACACTTCCATGAACTTGACTTCTTCCACTTTTTCGTCAAAGCTCACTACGTAGAAACCCCTTTTCTCCCCTTTGGCACTGTCTTCCAAGTCTCTTGAATACCCGCCGAAAAGCGCACCTGGAAAAACTACTCTTTCGTGTCCTGTAAACCCTGACTCAGTCTTCCGGTGCACGTGTCCGCTTGCATAATAGTCAAAGCCCTTGGGAAGAAGAGATACTGGAATCGAGTCCATCTGGGCTAGAAACTCCGGCTTTAGCTCCGAGATTGCACTGTGAAACGCGAAAATCTTGAACCCTTGCTCCTTTTCCAAACATTCCCTGTCAAGTATTTCGAAATAGTTACGTTCTAACCCTGCTTTTCTTCCTGATATTCCTATAAGTTTCGCCGCAGTTTTCGCGTCCGTGAATACTCCCAGCCTAAGCTTGCCATCAACGTCCTCTCCTTTCACCACTTTCTTAATGAGGCCTGTACTGTCAAGAATGTCGATTATCGATGTGCCGTTCGGGCTGTAGTCGTGGCTTCCGTAGATGACGTAGACGGGAATGCCTGCGTCTTTGACTTCTTTCATCTTTTTTACGGCTTCATTAGCAACGTACATGTCAGGCAAGTTGGCGTGAAAAAGATCTCCAGATATCAGAACAAAGTCAACTCTCTCCTGCATGCAGATGTCCATGGCTTTGTTGAACGCAGCCAATTCCAGTTTCTCCAGAACGGGCCCTCTGTTCGCGCCTATGTGACAATCTGCGAGGTGAGCAAACTTGAACATGGTTTTTACCCCACAAAAACCGTCTTGTTCTTCTCCTTAGGCTGCAGGTTCTCTTCAACGTACTTTTCAAACAATGGTATCTGAATGGGCACGGCAAACCTAGTGAAGTTGCTGCTCACGATGGCCTCACCTTTATCCAAGCTCGCAATGGTCCTATCGTCCGATGACAAATCCTGCGCTGCACTCTCCATAACCGCCTGTCTCTCAGCAGCCAGCTCGTTCCCGAGGATTATTTTAGTGTTCATGTTAGCCAGTATCGCCCTTGGAATCAAGCTGACCAACTGCGTTATCGCGATCAATCCCACCTTGAATTTTCTGCCTTCTCTGGCAATCGTGCTGTAAATGTTATCCCCACGCGCAGCAAGCACATCTGCACCCAGAACTCTCGGCGCCTCCTCAATCACGACACTTACTACGGGCTTCTCTTCCAATTTCCCTTCGGACTTGTAGGCTTGATACCGGTGGAAGATTCCGCCTGAAATTATGCTTCCAATTAGCAGTTCAGCCTCATCAAGCAGTTTCGACGTGTCGATAACAACCTTTTTCCCATCCTCAAGAGCCTTCGCAATTTCCCTGGTGGTAGCCAAGCCCGCGGTGTCGCTGAAAACACCGCTTCTACACTGGAAATCGCCGCTGTCACCTATGTACACGCCGAGCACATTGTCGAACTTCCTCTTCAACACCTCAAGCGTTCTGGGAGCAACAGCATCACCAATATCGGTCCCCCGCACGATGTTCTCAATCCACTGGTCCCTGAACCGGTTATAGTACAAGGATATGGCATCATGCTGAGCTTCTGTGAACTCCACTATTCCTTGGAAATGTGAAGGCAAAATCGACCTGAGATTTATTACAAGAGTATTTGTACCGGCAACAGGGTCAGTCGAATAGTACAGCAAGTTCTGCTTCGCCGCAGGATGATCTTTCAACCCTTTGCCATGTCTGCCGTAGTATTCGTCGTGAGGGTCCAGAACCAGTATGCCCAGACCTTCTTGGGCCATGACGCTCCAGAGCATGACCTTGACAAGGTTGCTCTTCCCCCTTCCAGTCGTGGCCGGAATGAGCACGTGATGCGTAAGCATGTCTTCTCCATTAACATACACGCCCACGTCAAGCACCTTCGACCCGCTCCGAACTTTTCCTAGATACACGGGGTTTTCTGGCTTGGTGAGAAACCAGAGGTCCTTCTCAGTAACGTGCCTGATTGTCGAAAAGAAGGTGGGAAGAGTCTTTGGTATCTGCAGCTCATTGTTCTTGCCAACTCGCAAGACAGCCTTGATTTGTGCAATGACATAGTTGCGTAGCTGCGGCTCAAGAAAATCCAAGTCAGCGCCCATGCCTTCAAGCTTCATGCCAGCCAGAAGCTCTCTCACTAGCTGCGGCACTTGGCTCCCATAGGCAAGCTCGAAAGCTTGAAGAAGCACGTACCTTCCATCTTCCTCGGCCACAAGCAAGTCTCCTATCTCTATCTCTCCACCCGCTTTTTCTCTTGCCAGAATCTGGCCAGTTTTTCCCGCGATTATCTGACCCGTAACTTCCAACGTCATCTTTCATCAACCCTTCAAGCTGTCTAACACGCTGTGTGCGTCACTCGAGCAAATGTGCCTCGAAACCTTCCTCCATTTGCCAAGCTTAGATATCTCCGACAGAAGCAGCATTTGATACTTTCCTATCTCGTTCTCGCTCACTCGAGCAAAGCTGTCCGCGTCCACGAGGCCATAAGGATACCCGGGAAAGCTTATGTCTTTCGAATTATTCGCCAAAGCTGAAGTGACACTACAGAATTCCTCCTCGCTCATTTGTTTGGCCTGCTCCCCGCTTATCTCGTACCTGAAAACATACTTTGCGCTTTCGTGCAGTTTGACGACGTAGATGAAGGCATTGTGCTTCACATTTACAATTTTGGCTATAGGAAGGCACCAAGGACCTTTCACGTTGTAGTCATCAGCAAGCTTCTGCACCGCGCCCAAGAGCGAGAGCCCAGTAGTCGTAAGAAGAGTGCTCGTCTTCGAAAGCCCAGCGAAAACCACCCCTTTCCTAACCGCTGCTTCGAAGGCTCTCGAAGTGTAAGTCTGCTCATTTGTGTGACTCGTCTGCAGAGTGCCATCGTGGACAATCAGATCCCCCCCTTCAAGTTCATCCTCCACAACATGCTTGGAAAACTCCCACTCGGCGAATCTTCTCGCCATCGTGGCAACTAATCTTATGTCTGCCCTTCGGTTTCCAAGGGTTACCGTCCTGTCCGAGGAGCTGAACGACAGGTGACGCTCGTCAGGAACAAGATTTGCAAACTCGTCCCGCAAAGGAAATATCTTGGTATCGTAGAAAATCTCCTCATTCCTGAAATCCGACATTGTAGCTGAATAGAACTCTATCTTCCTCGGCAATGACTTGGGAACGATTCTCTCCCGTCCCGTCAGGATGTTGAAGTATATCCTGTTTATCTGAACAGAGAAGTTGGGCGCTCCCAAGATTTCCTGATTTCCACCATCTACAAAAGCCATGCGTATGTTCGATTGAACATCTTTGATTGGAACGAAACTCGTGGGAGGAAAAGGCAACAATTCATAGTCTGAGCTTCCAAAATATGGTTGACCCACATCTTCCTCCCCAATCTTCGAGTCCAAAAACTCGGCGATTCTCTTAGAAACCTCCGCAGACATCTGCTCCCCACCCGCTGTATTCATGAATTCCTCTGTTAAAAGCATATTTTCAACGAATATGGCAAGGTTTCAGAGTTCGATGAACAAAGGCCTCCGAGAAGCAACTGGAACAGACAGCACGCGCAGGTGTGGTTGGGCGTATCGCTGAGGTAAGCCGCGATAATAGCGCACGCTTTGATGAGAACCATTGCTTCCGGTTTCTGTCTAAGATGTTCGTTCTGGGGTAGGCGAATGCGTTTCGGCGTGCGCTCGTTTCTGGCTTGAAACCTTCGTGAAAAGCACAGGAATAATCAGTGCGAAGGCAAGCACTGCCATGTACAGCCAGGCGGGCGAGTATCCGTACTGTACCACTAAGTAAGAAAAGAGCAAAGGAGGGACAGAATCACCGAACAGAGAGATGCTGTTCACCCAGCTGACGGCCAGCGTTTCGTATTCCTCGTCAAGTCTGTTAGCCGCTCTCGCTGCGGCGAAGCCGAAAGTGAACCCAGTTCCAGCTGCTAAGCCAACTAGGACGCCGGCCAAGATTGCCGAATAGACTGTACCAACGAACGCTACGCCCACTCCAACAGCCATAAGGACACCTGAGGCCAAGAGCAGCTTCTTCGCATTACCATACCTGTCAAACAGCCTCCCGGCGAACGGAGCCGATGCGAGCGCAAAGAACGAGACCAACGACGCGATTGCTCCGGCCTCTCCGACATTCATGTTGACCACGCTCTCAAGGTAGTAAGCCATGAAACTGCTGTAAACCGTCGACCCTACCTGAAGACCCAGCATCGCAACGGACAGCACGATCAGCCACTTGTCAAGCAGAACGAGCCTCAAGTGCCGGAGTTCCACCGTGAAGTCCGAGCGTCGACTGTCCTTCGGAACCAGAAACCACAGAAGGACAGACGTGAATAAACCAAGTAAACCACCCGTCATCAGACTGGTCCTCCATCCGACCCCTGCCGCAAGCACGGCCAAGCCAGAAAGCCCCAGGGCACCACCAAGACTGAAAGCTGAATTATAGAGTCCCACACCCAACCCCTCCGACCCCTCATGCAAAAACTTGGCCATCAGAATAACACCTGGAGCGAACACAAAAGCCATGCCCAACCCGACAAAAAACCGAAGAACCGCTATTTCGACCAGATTGCCAGCGAAACCAGTCAACAACGCAGCGAAAGATGCAATAGCCGTTCCATATATCGCCGTCAGTCGCGGACCAATCTTCGCCGCAAGAATCCCACCCGGCACCTGAAAAACCCCAATACCAACGAAGAACGTTGCCGTCACCAAACCAAGACCAGAAACATTCTGATTCAACTCAGACGCTGTGAAGGTGAACACAGCGGCCAAGCTGTACCAGTTCACCGCATAGACGATTCTGCCCAAGATCAAGGACGCGACTGCAGCCCGATTGCCTCCACCTTTACCCACGCCCATCAGCCTAAACTCCCCTCGAGACCTCCGCAGACTCGTTCAAACCTGCATACTCAAGGTTAAAACAGAGACATCTAAATCTTCTCGCGAATGCTGCTACATTTTCCACAAGCTCGGCATAAGGGTTCCAGAATCTGGCACGTTTGTGTTCTAAAACGCGGAGCCAATGATCTTCTTTTTCTGCTTTTCAAGCCGTGGTTTTCAGGGTTGAATTGAGTGCGGACGATTTTCCATTGGACATTATGTTCCACGTTGTCAGGGCAGAGTGATCTCGCGCTAGCAGCCCTAGTCTGGGCCAGATTGGCAATCGAGTGGCGACGTCTCCCGTACAACCCTCTTTTTTTCTGTTCTTTGAAATGTGTCTGGAATAGGCGCCTTGAAGAAGAATTGTTTGCAAAATTTAATTGTGGATTCTTCCAAAAGCGTATTAGACGGGGAACCCCATAAGCCTATGGAGAAAGGTGAATGAGGCTTTTGAGGCTTGGTAAACACGCTGTCCCAGTGTGGTTTATCATAGTCATTCTGGTTTCTACAATTGGCGTAACAGTTTTAGCATACGATTTGTCGACCTCGTTTAATATGACGCTGCAGGTGAAGGAGCCTATCACGATAGTTAATTATCCTTCCCAGTTCAATCTTTTTCCTGGACAAATGACGAACTTCAACGTCACGGTGATGAACTACGCTTCCATAAACTACTCCCTCATTCTGGATTTCAAAATGAACGATAGCGAATACCAAGCGAGCTACGTGTCCTTCAGCGACAAAGTGTACCATGTAACTCCTGGAGAGCAGAACCTTGAAGCCAGCATGAGCGTCGCCACCGACGCCCCTGCAGCGACTTTGACAATCTCGGTTGATTTGATGCGAATAGGAAATGCCACTAGCTCGAGCGCGAGAACTGTCGGCACTAGCCCAGATTCTATTAATCTGCCTTCGAGGAATACCCTAGAAGTCGGTGGATATTTCTTTGCTTTTTACGCGGGAACAGATTTGCATCTTTATGTCAATAGTTCCAGCGATGGTGTGAACTGGAATGCCGGACAAGACGTTAGCGGTTCTAGCTTGAGCGAACCTTGGGCCTTCGGAGTGTTCACGGATGGTGCAAACATCATCTGTGGTTTTGCCAACGGTACACACACCACAATGGTACCTACCGCTACGACTGGATGGACTATAATGGGAACGCAAAGCAACGGTAAGATATCGTGGAACACTCCGGTAGAACTTCGTCAAGCCGTCGGATGGTGGTATTCAGGCTTCACGTTCGCTAAGACTTCTGCTGGTGACTGGTGGGTATGTTTTCAGTGCAGCTTCAACTCTATTCCACCTTACTACGAGGTCGATGTTTACAACAGCACGAATGGGGAAAACTGGGCACAATCTTTTGCCAGTACGGATTTCCGCCTTGAAACGTCAGGTTATCCTGGTGGAGTCGGAATTTGCAGCTGGCCTCGTTATTCGAATGGGATAATGCTTGTGGCAAGCGCTTTCGATGAAGGCGAGTATGGATATGACACTTTTGACGGTTCAAGCTGGGCCCAGGTCTCGACGTTCGGTTCCAAAATCCTGGGCGATTATACAAGAAATGGCTTCTCTCTAGTAGCTGGAAATGGTCAAGTTCAGTTTGTGACCGTGCCGGCTACTTTTACCGAAGGAAACCAAGCTTATGTGGGTGGAGCGATAACCTATTATACGTATACTACTTCGTGGAGCTATCCAGTGTTGGTTGACGCTTCCACATGCTTTTCCCCAAGTCTAACAGCTTACGACAAGACGACCCTATATTTGTTCTATCGTAGTTCGACAGGGGTGTGTTACCGATCAATGGATTATTCGACAGGAACGTGGAGTGCAGCAACTTCTCTCGTGACGGGAGAAACCATTGTGAATTCCTATGGACCAACTAGCGAAGAGTATCCGACAAGCACGAGCATAAGTCTCATGTGGTTGGCTGGTTCGCAAAGTCCCTATAATGTCAGATTCACATCGTTAACCCCAGAAAACCCTTGATATTCAATTGACCACAAAGAATCAAGGGAGTCCACCTCTTGGCCCAACGTGGATTATCCTGCAGAGGGCAGCTAAAACTAGCTGCCTAAGGTTTTAGAATGGAAAAGTGGAGAAATCTCCCGCAACCCCCTCTTTTTCTTTGTTTTTGACAGTTGGGGTTTTCGCTAGTCGTGCCTCTGCTGGGTAGACCTGCGCGCGCAAGAAGAAACTTCTGAGAAAGCACTGGCTTATGCTGTTCTTGTCGCTCAAGGATTTTCTAACCAGTTTTTCGGAAACGGTCGTGCGCCCTACTGCGTGCCGCCCATTCTCTTAAGATCCTTTCTCAGTGAATCAGCTTTTTCCATCATACCCTGCTTCTCGTAGAACAAAATGGCATTTAGCAGGTCCTCTTTTCCCAATTCAATGTTGCCTTTGGTATCGTTGACTTTGGCCTTTAACTCGTAAGCCGAAGCGACACCTACCCAATTCTCAATAGTCTCGAGCATCTTGATGGCTTCTAATAGGTTCTGTTCAGCTTGAACCAGCTTGCCCTGCTTACGATAAAGTCCGCCAAGGTTGAGAAGCGCCCAACCATAGCCTTGTTTGCTGTCATAATCTGAGCCCTTGCCGAAGGACAATAGAGCTGCTCTCAACAGTCTCTCTCCTTCTTCAAGCCGATTAGTGGAGCCGCAGAAAACTCCGAGGCCAAGCTGAGCTCTCGCAAAAACTAACGAATTGCCTGATTGTTCAGCGTGCTCTAACGCTTGATGCATCAGTTGTTCACCCTGCTCAACTTTTCCAGTCTGCAACAAAACCCCTGCCTTCCTCATCAACAAGTAGGCCATTATGGCATTCTTATCATTTTCCTCTGATTGGCTTGTAGGAGAAAGTGCTTCAGCTTCTGCAAAAAGCCGGTCGTAGGCATTAATGGCCTTTCCGAATTGCCCCTTCTCCTCCCACACTAATCCTTCTCTATCGACTTTTTCTTCGAACGTTTTCAGATCAAGACCCTTTCGCATTCTAAATCCAACACCCATTCCTTCCGTTAAGCCCGATGATCAAGTGGGGAATAGAAAGTAATCGGCATTCGAGTTATAAGCATACAGCGTCCGCTCGAGTTCACCTAAAGACTTCTGGGTAGAACGTAGCTTCAGTTTTGAATAGCCGAGCCATATGGAGTTGCCAAAGTGTTGAGCGTCACAGAATACCCCGCGCGGCAGGTACTATGCAACGGCTTATATCCGCGAATGCCCAACATCTAGTTTTCTAGGGAGAAGAATCTCGCATGTCCCAGACGAAATCTCATTACAACTTTCCCATTCAATCGTTACTCTCTGCCAGGCTTCTGCTCAGCCCAAGAATTTCAAAGGACAGAATATACTTTCTGAGCGACATGAGCGGAGTTCTGAGTCTCTACGGCATGGATCGAGACGGTGGAATACCTGAGCCACTGTTGCCGACCGGTCTTGCACTGCAGAATCCACACTTGATAATCGGTTACAACTACTTCATCCTGCCGAAATTGAACAAGGTTCTCGTGATGATTGATGAAAACGGGAACGAAAACTACCAACCATGCTTCATTCCGCTTCACGGCGGCATTCCTGAACCAATCTTCGGAGACAAATACAAGAACCAACAAATAGCCTGCATCGACTGCGACACCAAAAAGAACATCGCCTACTTCTTCCACGACGATCGTAAAACGCCCAATCTGGAATGCTTGCGCGTCGATCTAGCCAGACTGGAAACAACGTCTCTTGGCGCAAGCATCTACGGCAACTTCTACTTCGGCGCCAATCCTACACACTCCACAGTCATACTCTCAGACGGCTACACTGCAGGAGACAACGTCCTCTATATAGTGCACAAAGGCGCAAAAGAAAGGCAACTATTGTATGGCATACCCATCGACGAAAGAACGAAAAATCAACAAGTCAAACTGCCCAACATTGGACAGTGCAACTTCACACAAAACGAAGAAGGCCTGCTCTTCAGATCCACCATCTTCAAAGATGAAGGATCACCAACCTACCTTCACCTGGACAACCCCGAAAACACCGTCGAAGTGCCCGTTCAGGGCCTGCGGCACAAAGGCACAGGCGAACTTGTCGACATCAGACACACAGACAGTAACCTCTTCCTACTCGAATACAACATCGACGGGTGCAGCTGGCTGTACGAGTGTATATACCAGGAAGGAAACGAAAAACGCAGCCTCACAGTGAAGCGCACATTGTGCGGCCAACCACCACTCGATCAGGGCGTTCTGATGGGAGACAACCAAGAGCTCCAAGGAGCCAAAACGGTGTACGTTCTAGCCCTCGCCAAGGCCAGCAGTCCCGCGCAACTTTATCTCTATCCACCGGCAACTCGCACCAAAGCCCCAAAAACGTTGTCAAATGAACGAGTCCTAGGAATCGAACCGAAACTGCTTTCCAAGGGTGAAGACGCCAGCTACACAAGCTTCGACGGGCTGAGAATCTCCGCTCGCTTGTACCTACCCTCTGAGCAGCTAGACTTCAAGGGCCCCAGACCGCTAGTCCTGTACGTTCACGGAGGACCCCAAAGCCAAGAACGCCCCGACTTCACATGGTTCTCCATGCCACTCATCCAATATCTGACACTGAACGGCTTCGCTGTTTTTGTGCCAAACGTGAGGGGAAGCACAGGGTATGGTTTGAAATACATGAAACTGGTCGACCACGACTGGGGCGGAGACGACGTGAAGGACCATGTTGAAGGCTTGAGAATGCTTGAAAAGGACGTGCGCATTGACTCAGGAAGAAGAGCCGTGATCGGCCGCTCCTACGGCGGTTACATGACGCTAACACTGGCGGGGAAACACCCGAACCTGTGGAAAGCAGCCTGCGACATGTTCGGTCCACAAGACCTCATCGCGTTCATCAATCGACTTCCCGAAAGCTGGAAAACAGGCTTCTACCTCGCGATGGGTCACCCTGAGAAGGACAGAGACTTCCTGATAGAACGTTCACCAAAAACCTACATGAAAAACATAAAATGCCCCATGCTCATCATTCAAGGCAGAAACGACCCCAGAGTACTGGAGATCGAATCAAGAGAGGCTGCAGAATATCTTAAAACCAACGGCACGGAGGTGGAACTACTGGTCTTCGAAGACGAAGGCCATGATGTAATGAAGTTCAAGAACAAAGTCATTTGTTACACAAAAATCACAGACTTCTTCAAGAAACACCTGAACCCCTAAACTGGACAAAGAAACAGACACTAACCCCGCACCTAGAAAATGTGCGCGCTGAACTATTTGAAACAGAGGAAGAGTGCAGGATAAGAAAGCGACTATTATTACATGGATATGAAAAGGAACATGACATACTGCCCACGTATAATGAAAGAGACAGAGAGATTTAGTGGTTTTTGCTTGCGTTCTGGATTAGCGTTAGCCACTTGTTCTTTCCTTCGACTTTAATTCCACATGCTTCGGCTGGCACGCGCGCTGATTTTCGTGAAGCATTCAAAAGAGATTGTATTTTGATGAATCTTATTTCGATGCCTAATAATGCCATCATCTTGCCCTGTCTTTCTTCTTTGAATAGCTTGTAAAGGGGTTCATCCGTGAGAACGAGTATCCGTTTCTTTGCATTCTTAGCGGCGATTAGGAGCAGACAAGCTTCCGAGAGCCTTACCACTGCGCTTGTTGGGTTTCCGCCCTCATATTTCTCAGTTTTAACTTCAATGACGATTTTCTGGTCAGGAGATACTAAGTCGAAGTTGTAACGCTTGTCAGAACCTTGCAAAGGAAGTCCCTGCTTCGTCAAAGTCATATGAATTTCCTGTTCTAACACCTCTTTAATTCTGTCCACTTTTTCTTCCCATTCAGGCATAGATTTCACCGCGGCAGAGTCTCAAGGTTCCAGCGCGTGCCGTTATTTGCTTTTGACGCGTGCGTACGCAGTGTTGGACGTTGCCTGCGTTTTGGCGCTGTCCGTAACTTTCACGTAGATCAGGGGGCGCGCGCGGGATTAGCTTGTCAGTGTTGGTGCTGATGGTGTTGCGCCGCTGACCAGGGTCCAGCCGGTGAAGCTGGTTGTCCCTAGGTCGATGTCTCCACACCAGAGCGTGCTGCCGTCTGAACCTCGAACAACTGTGCAAAGCATGTTGCCCACCATCGTGGCTGCGGGGCCATCATTGGTTGCTCCTGTCGGGAATGCGCTCCAGCCAGCCCAGGAATTGGTGGAACCGGTGTAGCTTCTGTAATATATTGCATTGTCCATTCCCCTGACAACCAGGTACAGGTTGCCCGAGCTTGAGCAGGCAAGAACTGGCTTGGAAGGCGTTGCACCAGAAAGTAGACTCCAGCCCCTGACAACGGTGCCGTCGCAGATATCCACTATTGTGTCCCAGAGGCTTGACCCGTCCATTCCACGAACAACGATGTGAAGATCATTTCCAAGCAGCACCGTTGCGGGGCTGTCACACGTCGCGCCGGTCGGAACAGCAGACCAAGATCCCCAGCAACCGCCACTATACCAGCGATAGTATATGCGGTCGTCCAAGCCGCGAACGACGAGGCACAGCATATTGCCGTTCGACGTCAGCGTCGGCGCCGACTGTGTGGAACCGCTCAGCAACGTCCAACCTGAAAAGCTACACGGATCCGCGGGGTTCGACAGACATCCGTACCAGAGCGTGTTGCCATCCATGCCTCGAACGACAATGTGAAGCGCTTTGCCCAGCATGGCCGCCGCCGGGCTGTCACACGTCGCGCCCGGAAGAACCAGCCAGCCCTCCCAGCCCGTCCCATTCCAAGCCCTGTAGTAGATACTGTTGTCCATGCCCCTGACAACCACAGAACTGGGCGAAACACAAAGCTGTTGTTCCACCGTGACAGTCGCAGTGTTGGAAGTTGCCTGCGTTCCGGTGCTGTCTGTAACCTTCACGTAGACCGTGTAACAACCTGCGGAGGTTGGTGTGAACGTCCAAGTCGTTTTCGTAGCGCCGGAGACTGGAGCGCCGTTAAGATACCACTGATACGTGTACGGCGAAGAACCAGCCGTGACGCTTGAAGTAAACAACTGACACTGGCCAACGTACAAGGTTGCACAGCTGGGCGAAATAGTTACGGAAATCGCGGGCGTGAAAGCCGCCCACATGTTCATTTCGTAAGCGCCTACCGGGGCCGTCGGATGGAAGGTTAATGTTAACGTTATGTTGTTCTTGTGTCCAGCCTCGAAAACGGTTTGAACGCCGTTCCAGCTTAACGTACCCGTGCCTGAGAACGTTTGGCTGCCACCTTTTCCAATCGTGAAAGATGCACCGTCAGTGTCGACCCAGTACAAGCTCAAGTCGTCATTGCTGAGGCCTTTCGGGCCGTTGACAGTGAGAAAATAGACAACTGCAAACGTGCCTGTCGAATCCTTGCTTTCCACTGTTACCTTGAAACTTTTGGGCTCTTCAAAGTATGATGCGCCCAAGTTGATGTTCCACGAGCCAGTATCCGACTGATATACTAGGAAACGGAAACCGCCAGCCGTGACAGCAAGGGCGAAAGCAGAGCCGATGGTTGCAACTAGACACAGTGCAATCACGGCTATTCTCAACTTGCTCATCTGTAACATTAGTCAATCCCTGAGACACGAATATTGAAAGAAAAGGGGAAAATTAACAGTTACGGATTACTGCTAACCTATTGTGACCCAAACGTTCGCTTGGAATTGCATAAGTGGTGCTGAAGTGTGGAAAGTCACTGTGACAGTAGTGTCAACACTGAAACTAGCAGGTGCTGTATATGGACCAATGTATGATACGAGAGCATTGTTAGCAGTGCCAGATATTGAAGTATCAGAAGCAAGACTGAAAGTTAAGTCGAAATTATTGACTACGTCTTGGACGTGAACAGTAACCCACAAAGTATCCATAGCTCCACCATCAGTTCGCCATATCTCATATCTGGTATAAACATTGCTGTACGATGAAGTAGCTAGATTCTTGGTGTTTGTGAACAGAACAATCGGCTGTTCATAATATATCGTTGTTGGTAGATATGGTGGACTTTGTACATTTCTCGCAGTGAAAGAATCCAATATTGTCAATGAGAATGGACTACCTGTCAAAGTTGTATAGAAATGCAATGTATTGCTTGCAACCCATGCAAAAGCGATGCCAGTAATTGCTGCGATCAGAATTACGCTCAATAGACTGATTTTCAACCTTCTTGAAAGTTTCATTTTTTTCTCCTCCTTTCTCCTTTTTCGGTTTTTAATACGGGATTAAGCTTGCCATTAGCAGCTCTGTACCCGCTCAGCCCAACAGACTTTTAACGTGCCCCTGGGCAAAGACACGGGTCGGGAGCATGCCCCCTTGCACGCAAGAGTCGACTCTGCCCGACTGGATGCGCAGTTTATTGCAGTTTGCTTTTAAGATTTGTGGAACGCTGTTCTATATGATTCTTCCAGCTCTTTTGAGCGTGAGAAATAAGCTGCTTGCAGCGCCAAAAATATTTCGAATGCAACACATCCGACACGACCAGTTTCCAATGTTTATGTCTCGTCTTTGAGTATCCCTCATGGAGAAACCTTCAGTTCCTTTGTCATTTAAGCCATTTATGGGAAGCGTGCCCTGTCGATTAGACGGAAAAAACGCAGAAAAAAGGCAAAAATGAAATATGCAACAGACCCGGGAAAGCCATAGTATAACCAAAACGATTAAGCAAGCCGCCCGCTACCTTTTGCCATTTCGGGTTAAGCAACTGTGTGTGTTATCAAATGTTGTTGCTTTGCGCATGGTGGGCCAGCGCGCGGCTTGAACGAGCTTAGACATTCCCCATTTTCTCACGCACACGAAGTTTTATAAGAATTGTGCCACAGAATCGAAGCATGATCGGAGACGATTGCCCACGGTAAAAGCCTTTGTTGTTTATGACACAAAGTGTGGTAACACAAAGCTCGTAGCAGAGAAGATCGTGGAGGGAATGATGGAAGTCGAGGGAATAGAAACTGCGATCAGCGTTTACTGCCTGTCCGAAACCAGTTTCTAGGATAGACCCGTTAGCACGTTGGTTCTTTTGGGGCAAAGTTTTGTTCCCAAACCCACATATAGTATGGAGCTAACTGCTTTTGGCATTTACGCATTATATCGGTGTTTTTTCACTGTATTCTGACAGGTTTCTCAGTGCCCGCGCTAGGTTTGGGGTTTGCCAACAGTATGAAACGGATTGTAGTGTAAGACAGATTAGGGAGATGAACAAGAGAACATCCTCACTGATGGAGATGTTTAGTCTTGAGTCAAAGGAAGAAAGGACTTAAGGATGCTGAGATTAGGTTGATATCTGAGTTGATGAAGAACAGTCGCCGCAGCGACAGAGAACTAGCGCGAACTCTGGGAATCTCTCAACCGACAGTCACAAGAATCAGATCCAAACTGGAGAAGGAAGGCTATCTTCGGGAGTACACGGTCATTCCAGATTTCAATAAGCTTGGCTATCATATTTTCGCGCTGACCTTTTTCACTTGGAAGAAAGAACTCGACGCAGAAGAAATGGAAGAAGCGAGAAAAGGGGCTCTTAAGAAGGCTCCTTTGGTGTTTCCGAACGCGATTGTGATCGAAAGAGGACTCGGGTTAAACTATGACTCTTTCATCGGCTCATTCCACAAGGATTACGCTTCCTACAAAAGATTCTTGGACGAAGTGAAGACTAACCCATACTCAGACTCATCGAAAATGCAGAGTTTCCTCGTAGATCTGGATGACAAGATCCACTACCGTTACCTAACCTTCTCAACTCTTGCGAATGACATTCAGGAAAAACAGAAAAAACCATGACCGGCGCGGCTAGTGCCCTGCCGTCTCCCCACCTTGTTTCAGGCAGGTTTCACGTCGTCGTAGTCAGGAGGAAGAGGGGATAAAACCTTACCCCTCCCCCAACCCAAAGCAAAGTTTTATCCAAGCAACCAAGCCCAATCAGGTTCTGCAAATTTCCTCTCAGAGAGTCACTTCTTTTTCAAAGAGTCTCTTTGCTTTCTGCATTTCACCATGGCTTCTTCTCGTTCAGAAAAGATAAGAGCGAGTGTGTTCCATGAAAAGTTCAGATTGTCCGAGGAACGTGCAAGTGTGAAAGTTCTAGCCTTGAATGCAAGTCCGCTCATGAACAAAGGGAACACGGCTCTCCTGATGGCGCCCCTCTTGGAGGGAATGCGAGAAGAGGGTTGTGAGGTAGAATTGTTTTACACGTGCAGGCTTCGCGTGAAACCATGTCTGGGTGACAGGGCCTGCTGGACGAAAACGCCGGGCAAGGGTGTTCAGGATGATGACGTGAAGATGCTGCTGCCTAAAATGCAGGAAGCTGACGTCATCATTTTCGGTACTCCCGTGTACGTCGACGGGATGCCTGGAACCTTGAAAAACCTCATTGACCGTCTCATACCGATAGTAGAACCGTATTTTGTCATGCAAGACAGGCACTGCAGGCATCCTCCACGTAAGCCTCACAAGCACTCCAAAGTGGTCCTGGTTTCAAACTGCGGTTTTTGGGAGATGGACAATTTTGAACCGCTCGTTACGCATATGCAAGCGATATGCAAGAACACTTGTTGGGAGTTTGCTGGTGCTCTCTTGCGTCATCATGGTGAGGCACCAGGCTACATGGTCAGGAATGGAATCCCAGTTCAAGACGTATTTGATGCGGCAAAGAACGTTGGAAAAGAACTCGTTAGAACCGGAAAAATAAGCGAGAAAAATATGAAAACCGTAAGTCGAAACCTGGTCTCGCTGGAGACGTATGTGGAAATGACGAATAAGGGTTTCAAACAAGCCCTCGACAGACTCGGTCAAACCGAAGACTCTCCCTGAGTTGAGGGGAAAATTCCTTATCGTGAACTGAGAACAAAAGGGCAAATAGCGCGCTGGTGGTTCTATACGTATTTCTGTTCTTTGTCGCAGTACCATCGCTGATACTGCTGAACGTACCTGAGCGGCTGACCGCAGGTGGGACACGTGGGTGACGGCGGTGCAATCGCGGGAGCGCTGGGAGAATAGGCGGGGTAGGCTGGAGGAAGACCGAAGTATTCTCTCACGTCTGGAGTCTGCGCCCATGCTCTGTTGCCATACCAGCCAAGCGTCAGAGCCCAGCGCTGTCCAATTAACAGGCCGACCCCATCGATGAATGCCAGCGCCGCTAGCAGGATGGTAATTACACCAATGACATATGACCAGGGTGGAGTATAGAAAATGAAGTCAAGAACCGCGAACACAATGATGATTATACTCGCCACGAACAGATATGTTGCGTACTTGGTCACGGCACTCGGCCTCGTCTTGGTGGGGCCAATCGGCGGCGGAGGCGGAGGATAGGGAGCACTCACGATGAACAGCCTCTCCAGTGAGTCAGACTTCTCAATATTTAACACTTTTCAAGCTCAAGTTATGAGCCTCGCGCGGCTCATGTCCGGAAATGTCCTTCTATGCGAACATCAGCCCTCAAACCAGACCCATCTTGGCGAGGTGGTGGTTCTTCATACACAATGGGCGCAAGGGGCGCGTGCAAATGTTCTGCCCTACGCGTTTCCAGATCATTCGATCCGATAGTTTTCTTTTCCATTCTTGGCGGTTCTAGGTATCGTTATCGTGAATTGCGCACCCTTTCCCGACTCGCCGGTTTCCTCAATTCTCCAGCCGTAGACGTCCATTAACGTTTTTATTAAGAAAAGCCCGTAACCTGAGCCTCCGCCCGTTGAAAAGCCTTCCCTGAACAAGTTCGGTCGGACATTCTCCGGTATGCCTACGCCATCGTCCTGATAGACAATCCTCAGCCCATCTCCCCCAGCTTGCTGGCAGAAGATTCTGATCTGAGAGACTTTGCAACCGTATTTCAACGAGTTGTCAACTAGGTTATAGAACATCTGTCTCAAAAGGGAATCAGCCAAAACAATCAGACCCTGACACTCGTTTGACACCTTTGCTCCTTTCAAGTCCGAGAAAAGTGAAACAGCCTTCTGAACAGCTTCATGCACATCCGTGTAGGTCAACTCTTCAACACCCAACAATTCATAGTTCCTCGCAAAATCGAGGATTCTCACGATTTGTCCACACGCTGACTCCATGTCCTTAAAGCTCTCCAGAAGCTCAGGATTATCCCTTGTCCACTTCTTGTCCAAGAAGATGTTGCCAGTGATTACTGAAAGCTTGTTTCGAACGTCATGCCTCGTCAACCCACCAACAACCTGCAGTTTCTCATTCATTGTCGCCAGCTTTTGCATCATCTCCTTCATGGCTGCTTCTGTTCTCTCCAATTCAGAAATGTCCTTGTACACGCCCACGTACCCAACGACCGTGCCGTTAAATTTCATAGGGGCAGCAGACACGGCTACTGGAACCAAAGTCCCATCTTTCCTTCTTCTCACCGTATTGTGGTAAACGTATCCGTCTGAAGCTTTCCGGTCCAACGTTTCAGCTTCTTCCATCTTGTCCTTCTGCACAATCACATCAACAAGGTGTTTTCCCTTGATTTCTGCGAGAGAATATCCGAAAAGCTCCTCAAACCGCGGGTTAATGTCCAAAATGGAAAAGTCCGATCCGAGGTAAACAGCAGCTTCAGGGTTGCCCATAAACAAGCTCTCGAACTTCTTCTGACTAGAGTAGGCACGATCTTCTGCTTTTTTGCGTTCAGTCATGTTTCGAACGATATCCACAAATCCTATTGGCTCACCTTGTTCTCCTTTTATGAAACCAGTGGTAATCTCTACTGGAATTTCAGTACCGTTCTTTGTGAGGGCCCTGTACTCTATTGTTTTGCCCTCTCCCGTTTTCAGAGATTCCATCGAGTCTTGTAGCGCCCGCGCTCGGTCGCCTTCAACCAAAAAGTCAAGCACGTTCTTTCCTATCAGGTCGCTTTTGTCGGCGCTGCCAACCATTCTAAGTACAGCTTCATTTACGTCGACAATGTTCCCGTTCAAATCACCTGTGACGATGCCGTCCAGAGAAGCTCTGATTGCAGCAGAAAACCGACGTGATTCTTGTTCCGCCTTCTTGCTTTCTGTGACTTCATGAAATACCGTAGCAAACTTTCCCCTAGATGGAGAAAAGACAGATATTTGGAACTGCCTGTTCAGTGGTGGGAAAAACGTCTCAAACGAAGCAGGTTCTCCGGAAGCAGCCACTCTTGCATAGATTCCTAGATAAGGCGGCTCGCCCGCTCCATAAAGCGCTGAGGCTTTGCTACCAATAGCTTCTTCTCTCTTAATCCCAGTGAGCGATTCAAAAGCTGGGTTAACATCCAGAACAACGTAATCAACTGCCCCGCCTGCTCCATCATACACAATCTCATGGAGACAAAACCCTTCGCTCATTGAAGAATACAAAGAATGATATTTCCTCTCACTCTCCACCATTGTGTTTTCTGCTTTCTTGCGTTCAGAGACGTCCCTTATAATGTTTACAAAGCCAACAGGGTTGCCCCTGGAATCATTGAGAATGCTCCCGGATAGTTCTGCCACGTATGTCTCTCCATTCATCTTCAAAGCAGTGCACTCAACGGTTTTTATTTTTCCCTGTTCAGACATTTTTCTCAGGTTCTCTAAGACTCTACTACGGTCTTTTTCTGCCAAGAATTCAATGACACTCTTGCCAATAACGCAGCGTGCAGATGAATGGCCTACCAGCTCCAGAGCCGCTTCGTTGCAGTCGACGATATTTCCATCCAAGTCATTGATCATTATTCCATCTGGAGAGGAAACGAATATGGTCCTCAGTCTCTCCTTCTCTCGCCAAACGTCCATTTCTGCCCTTTTGCTTTCCACGACGGCACGTAAGTCATTAGCTAATTCGCAGTAGACTGATTCTGAGTCGCCAGCTTTGTTGAGGTATCGGTCAGCTCCAAGGTTCAGAGCTTTGATGGCAACTTCTTCTCCGCCCTTCCCAGTGAACAAGATAAACGGGATACCATTACCTTCCTGCCGCAATTCCTTCAGAAACTCAAGCCCGTCTTTTCCGGGCATCTGATAGTCCGAAACGATTGCATCATAATTCCCCTTCCCCAGTTTCCCTAATGCTTCCTGCACAGACTCTGCAGTGTCAACTTGGAAAGGGCCTTGCATCTCCAAACATTGCTTCGCAATCCTCAACAAAGAAGGTTCATCGTCAACACACAAGACACGCAACTTTGCTTTCTCAGCAGAGTCCACGATTATCTCAGCTGGAGAGTGAACAGACTCAATCATGCAAAACGCCCTTCACACCCACCATCGCACCACGAGCACTATGCATCATTTGAAAGGTTTCTGCGCAATTAAACAGTTATGAATACTCCATCAATATTCAAAACAACTTCCGACAATGGCTACCCCAAGACCCATTTCTGGCCACGCCTTGATTCCGGCGACTGAACAATATTCCCTTCTGCGAAGGTCACCTTGTCGCCGTCTTCGTACTCTTTTTCAACACGTAATCGAAGTTGTGTCTTTAAATTTTGATACCTTTAGTTTGGTAATGTTTGTGCCGTTGTGTTGGTTGTTTTTGTTCCCTTGTTCTATTGTTTCCAATCGTTAATGAAAACAGGGTGAGGGCAGCATAGTGAGGGTAACCACGATGACGCCCACTCCAGCACGCGCTAAACAAACCTTAAATCTGACTTCCTCAGTACTGCGTATGCTAACCGGGGGGCGGCTGTTGAAGGCAATCGTTTGTGGGACATTGTTTGTGTTATTGTTAGTCTGTGTGTTCGCGGGGGCTTTTACGAGTTCACGTGGAGAGACCGTGCAAGCAGCGGATACTGATTGGTGGTCAATGTTCCATCACGACTCAGGTCACACGGGAACTTCAACCTCAACAGGACCAACCACAAACAACCTACTATGGAACTATACCACAGGTGGCGATATGGATTCTTCTCCTGCCGTTGCTGGTGGTTTTGTTTACGTGGGATCTGAGGATTGGAATGTTTACTGCCTGAACGCTACTAATGGAGCGCTGGTTTGGAACTACACGACAGGTGGCGGGGTGTATTCTTCTCCTGCCGTTGTTGGTGGTTTTGTTTACGTGGGATCTGAGGATGATAACGTTTACTGCCTGAACGCTACGAGTGGAGCGTTCGTTTGGAACTACACGACAGGTGACCAGGTGTATTCTTCTCCTGCCGTTGTTGGTGGTTTTGTCTATGTGGGATCTGATGATACGTATGTTTACTGCTTGAACGCTACGAGTGGATCGTTCGTTTGGAACTACATGACAGGTGGAGATGTGTTGTCTTCTCCTGCCGTTGCGGGTGGCTTTGTTTACGTGGGATCATATGATGATAACGTTTACTGCCTGAACGCTACTACCGGAGCGCGCGTTTGGAACTACAAGATAGGTGGTCCGGTGACTTATTCTTCTCCTGCCGTTGTTGGTGGTTTTGTCTATGTGGGATCTGAGGATGATAACGTTTACTGCCTGAACGCTACTACCGGAGCGCGCGTTTGGAACTACACGACAGGCCAGCATGTGTGGTCTTCCCCTGCCGTTGCTGGTGGTTTTGTTTACGTGGGATCTGAGGATGATAACGTTTACTGCCTGAACGCTGCCACCGGAGCGCGCGTTTGGAACTACACGACAGGCCAGCATGTGGATTCTTCTCCTGCCGTTGCTGGTGGCATGGTCTACATAGGATCTTATGATGATAACGTTTACTGCCTGAACGCTGCCACCGGAGCGCTCGTCTGGAGCTACACGACATTTGTCGAGGTGCGGTCTTCTCCTGCCGTGGTTAACGGAGTGGTTTATGTGGGAACAACTCATAACAAGATCTATGCTTTCGGCCCTTCGACGGCAGTGCCCGAATTTCCTTCATACCTCATTCTGCCACTCTTCATGATGACAACATTGCTGGCGATGTTCGTCTTCTTAAAACGGAAGCGCGTGCGCTAGTCGAAGAAGCGTTCCGTCGTCTCGCCGCAGGTCCACTCAGCCCGCAGTCTGGTCCGCCTCTCCGCCCTACGCAGCTCCGAGAGTAATGAACGATTCAACTCTTTCGCATCTTCCCCTTCCATCTCAGCTTCGATTCGAAACTCTTTCTCGCCCATTCGCGTAACACATCCTTTGCGCACGAGCCTCTCAAGAACCGGCCCAACTGCCTCAGGACTCTCAGTGTTAATGCTCGCAACGACCGAAAAACGCATTTTCGCCATCACTGTTCACAAGACAGATTGCTCCCATGAAAACGTTCCGCTCTTCCCTCAATCGAAATAACAGAACGATTAACCTCTATCAATGTTAATAATACATGGAGTGGATATACCGTCGAGATACTTGGAAAACGGAGCATTCCGAGAAGACAACCCGCTTCACCCTTCAACGATTAGCCCGCGCGCTTTCTAGCGTTGATGGAAACGGGCGTGCGAGGAGAAGAACGCATTCTTTGAATGGTAGATTTCATCGGCACCGAGGGAGAAAGGAAAATGGGAAAATCCTCGGTTACCTTGTCTACCATCAAATTAGGAGGTGCATAGTGCGATTTATCTTTTTCGCAATCAATACAACTTCTTAGGATCCGTTGACGTTATGCAGGGACCAGTCTGAATCGGATGAAAACAAGCGGACACACGCAGGGGTGAGAGCCCGAGCTATATCCTGAATCCATATCCACGATTAGCAAGTGACTTATCACAACCCTCTCCAAACACGAAACCAGCAGCGCGCGCTTCCTCTAGCCATCCAGCGAGAATCATCAAGGCGCTGCTCTGGTCATTTTGCAGCCATAACCTTTGCGGCCAGAGAAACAGAGCTTTCAACATCCTTCATTATCGTGTCCGCCACCAACACTCTCAATCCGAGCCCTTCTACGCGCGTCCTGAGGTCTACGTCAGCCGTATCAATGATTAGGTGATCAAGAAAATCCTCATAGAACTTGGCCACACCATACGCAGAAGCTTCAAGCCCGAGACTGGACATGATTCTGTCAGCCGGCCCCTTAACCGCTTTCCCACCCACGATAGGACTGACACCGACTACGTAGCCCCTTGTGTTCTTCAATGTGTTCCTGATCCCTGGAATCGACAGAATCGGATTGACACTCAGAACAGGGTTGCTAGGACACACTATCACTCGTTCAGCACTGTTTATCGCCTCGATAACTCCCGGAGCAGGACTTGCATCGTCACATCCTTTAAACAGCACGCCCGTAACCTCATCCCTTGCTCGCCTCTTCACAAAGTATTCCTGAAAACCCAAGCGCACACAACCCGACATGACCACCGTCCGCACGGCATCGTTGCTCATCGGCACCAGCCTGGCCTTCACCTTTAACAAACGACAAAGGTGAGCAACCGCTTCGGACAGACTCACACCGCTCTTTAACAAATCCGTTCTGACCATTTGAACCGCAAGATCCTTGTCACCCAGCTTAAACCAAGTTTCAAAGCCAAGCCTCTCCAACATTCCCAGACAGTTGAACGTGTCGCCCGCGATACCGTAGCCCTTCCCCCCATCAACAATACCTGCCAGAGTGTACATAACGATGTCCAAATCCGGACTGACATGAAGCCCGTGAAACTCAAAATCGTCCCCAGTGTTCCCCACTATCACAAGATCCTCGGGCGAGATAACGCGAACAAGCCCCCTCAACAGTTTAGCGGCGCCTACGCCTCCAGCAAGAGCCACCACGAGCCCCATGAACATCGCAAGCGAATACTATGACTGCAAACACTCATAAGATTAACCTAGACCTTGCTTCTACCGTCGTGAAGTGAAAGAAAAAGTCTACAGGCTAGCTTTCGATCCGTGCTTTCTGTTTGAAAGCCTGATAAGCACGTTAAGAGCTGGCTCGTCCCTTCTGACGGGCTTAGTTTTCAGAACTCCCATTTTCTGCGCTGATTTGAACATGCTTTCGCCCTCTTTCGTGCGTGTAATAACGCAGGTCCAGCCTTCGAGTCCAAGACCGCCCGCTGACAGATCAGCCACTTCGGAGCTGAAGTCTCTGCATGAGGCGCAGCTCTTCTGGGCATACTCCTTCAGTTCTGCCAGCGGAATCGTTTTTGCAGACCCCGATTTCGAGGCGACTATCATTCTTCCCTTTATGTTCATGCCCTTAATGCATCCCAAGTCGATGCCCAGCTCTTCACCAATGTGTTTTTCAATGAGTCCTTCATAATCGAAGCACTCTGAACACATAAGCCCTATCAACAGTTTCACATCTGCAACAAGTTTCATCCCGAGCATTTGCATCTTCCTTACTGCCTGAATTTGACAAGGTGTTCCAACAAACGCCACGCTAGTCTTTCCCTGCTTTGCGGCTTCGGGCAAGGCCAGTAGATTAGGCGAGCACGAATACCTTGTTCCGGCACAGCTCAGAATCTCCTCAGAAGTGGAGGCTAGCTTTGGAACGGGGTAGAAGGGCTTCTGAGCACTTACACCTGAGACCACAGCCCCGTCAATCAGCTTGTTTTCCAACGCGTGGAGCAACAGCGCCGTCACGGCTCCCCCGTCCTGACAGACCTTCAACACTCTGCGGTCTGTTGCTTTGGCTATGTAGATCCGGCGATGTATTCCAAATTGTTCCTGGGATTTTCTCTCTCTGCCAAAAACGAAAGACCCAAGCTCAGACATCGGCAAGTCATACCTGGGGCAAACTCTGGCGCAAAAACCGCACGATGTGCACTCCTTGTGCAGGTCTGGCCTTCCCTTCCCCCATCTGAGGCAACCGTTCGGACATACCGCCACACATGCGCCGCACCCGGCACAGATGCCAGCCGAGACAACGTTCTTCGCCAGTGAATCCGCAAAACCCACTTTGGAACTCATCACTTTTCACCCTAGAAACGGCCAGGCTATAAGTTTAAGTCTTGCCCCAAAACAGATAATCTCCACGTAACCTGGCAGAGATGTTTCTCTTGGACACCGTTCAGATAATCGCAGTTACAGGTTTGCCCATCATAGAGAAGGGAGATCGGCTGGGCGAGCTCATGTGCAACGCAGCTGAAAAGCAGGGCACTCCCATCCTGGATGGGGACATACTTGTGGTCACACACGTCGTCGTTTCGCGCGCAGAAGGAAATACCGTCAACCTCGACGAGGTCCAACCGTCTGAATTTGCGAAGAAAATCGCCGAACAGCACCAGAAGGATCCCGCCCTGGTTGAAGTTGTCCTCCGGGAATCAAAAGGCATCGTGCGCATGGGGAACGGCAACCTAATAACAGAAACCAAACAGGGCTTCGTCTGTGCAAACGCAGGCGTCGACAGATCCAACATACAAGGAGAAAGAAACGTAGCCCTGCTGCCCAAAGACCCCGACCGTTCCGCAGAAACCATAAGACAGGAAATCAGAAAACTGACAGGACACAGAGTCGCCGTAATCGTCTCCGACACTCACGGACGACCCTTGAGGATGGGCGAAATAAACGTGGCCATAGGCGTTGCAGGCATAAAACCCATAAGAGACAGAAGAGGCGAAAAAGACTTGTTCGGATACGTCCTGAGAGTGAAACAAACCGCAATCGCCGACGAACTCTCCAGCGCAGCGGAGCTCGTCATAGGACAAGCAAACGAAGCCGTCCCCGCGGCCATAATAAGAGGATACAAATACCCAGAAGCCGAAAACACTAAGGCAACCGAACTCATCCGACCCAAAGAAAAAGACCTCTTCATATAAAATATAGACGGCAAACAGGCAGAACTCACGACAAAGTTATTTAGGCTCCAAGCAAACCAGATAAGTTCACACTGCTGAGTCAAGAAGGTGAAAAACATTGGAGGCAAAGACGCCTAAAGAGTTTTTTGAGAAGATCCTTCCAACCAAGTTCAAACCGGACAAAGCGGAAGGTTTTGATGCAGTCGCTCAGGTAAACTTGGCCGGCGCCAACGGTGGCAACTGGATCATAACAGTAAAAAACCATAAGATCGACACAAAGGAAGGAGTTGCCGCTAATCCTGACATCACGCTCAAGATGGCAGACACGGACTTCGTAGCTCTGGTCAACGGAAAACTCAACGCCGTCACAGCCTTCATGACTGGAAAACTTGAATTCAACGGAAGCATGGCCACTGGCCTAAAACTGCTAGACATGGGCTTCATGTAGCCCAACAGAAGAAAAAAGCGCCTTCCCAATCATCTAGATCAGGATTATCAACAAGACAAGGATCATTAACGCCGAACATCCTATCTCGCAAAGCTAAACCTTCGATGCTCTTCCAGACTCCGGGCTAGCATCCGGCCTGTAGGTGGGTTTGAGCCTTCTGATGAGCGTGACACAAGATAGAATTAGAAATGGAGATGCGAAAATGGCCGAAACGAAAGGGAAAATGAAGAAGAAGGAATACATGTTTGAGAAAAGTGCAAAGCAGTCTCCAACGATGAATGCAAGGATTCCCGACAAAGCGGAGATTCTTCCGCGCGTGAGATTCAGACCGAACTTTTTCTCTAACCGCCTGATATTGTGACTCTCAACAACCGTGTAGATTCCCCACAACGCCAGTTGAACCAGAGAAACTACGCCTAAAGCGATGCTCGAGGAGAACGAAGTCCAAAATCCGACGATGGGCGACAACAGCTAGCCCAACGGAGAAAGGGCCAAGAGAACCGCACATAGCCACATAACCGTTTCTGTTTGCCCGAAACCCAAGAGCCTCCAACCGGTCGCCCGATAATAGATGCCAAGAAAATACACGGCGGGCAGAGCAACAAACAAGAAGCCCAGTCCCAGGAAGACCAATCCCAAAGGGCTCAACGCGAACAGGACAACCGAGACTATCGAAAACGTAAAGCCAAGCCTCAGCTTCCCAAACCCTTCCGATGTCCGAGCCTCGACGGCCGATGCTTCGCTTCTTTCATGTCGGCCTTCCACAGCATCCACCCACAATAGCCTGCAGCCAACACGCATAGATAACTCCTCCATCCTTGACCAAAACCAAACCCCAGGTCAACAACTTTTGACAACAACACATAAGCCTTTGCACCCGCTAAAACTACAGACTACTCCTTCCCAGCTCCTCCCCGCAACGTGCACCGAGAGCAAACAAGCTCAAACACTAGCACGCTATGTTAGACTAGTTCAGCTCAAGATCCCAGCCTTCCTACGTTCAGCACGTAGCCCTATGTTTCTGTTTTTGACATACTAGCATTATCGCAATTTCGGTTATATCGCGTCCTAGGCTAACTCTTCTTGAGGCTTAGGGATTAAGAGAAGGAGAAAGCTGTCACGAGAGGATTTCCTAAAGACACTGGGCGTAATCATGCAGGACGGCCCAAAGGTAGAATACAGAAACCCAGAGAAATGGAGAACCCCTTAACATAACGCTTAACATAGCGGCGCTATGCAACAAAGAACCCTGGCTTCTTACACTCAAAAGTCTAGCCTACATTGAGCTTTCGAGTGCTGTCTGTCCGGAAGTTCGTTTATTCAACAGATAACAGAAAATCTGAGGTGAAGATTGCGTTCTCACATATTTTGCGTGGCCCGCGGGCTAAAAATGAATAATGCCTCTCTGCTCTTCCTCATACTATATTACAGAAAATCAATCTGCAACATAGCCTTCCTGCGTATCGGCGCGCTGTTACAATCTCAACTTTGAGACCTCTTAGAGCAATGTTGAGAGCAACATCATTTGTTACAAACGACTTCGCGCTAGTCGGGAGCACATTGATTGCATAGTCCAGAGTTTTCTAGATATTCTTCCTCAAGGATTTCTTTGTCACATTGGATGCAATGGTACTTTTCTTCCTCTTCCTCTTCCTCTTCTGATTCTGGTTCTTGTGCTTGGACTTCAATAGTGGCAGAAGTTAGAGGATAATACCACTCTTTGATTGTGGTAGAGTCCTCAGTTGCTCCGGCAAAGCCTTCTTGGAGAAGATGATGTATGGAAGTATCCAAGTTTCCTATTTCCTCGGGGGTCAGAGTCAAGGCATCGTATATCTCATGGTTCTTTTTACATTCTTTCAGGTTACATTTCATTCCTTTTCCTCTCCTGTGAATTCTGCCAGGATTTTCAAGTCCTCGATTGTTTTTTTCCTCTTCTCTTGCATTGAAATGTTTGAAGGTACTGCTGGAAAGTTCTGCTTCCTTATCTCTTCAGCTACAGACCTACCGATAGTTCTCGCAACTTGTCCAAGTTCCTCAGCTCAGCGCGCTCTGTTCCATCAGCTGCACTGCGAACACTTCATTCTGAGCTTAGCTTTAGACAGCACTAGCGGTAATCGATGAACTGTTTCAAAGCCCGAAACAAATCTTCTTTAATGTCCTTGACTGCTCCGAACATTCTCTCTTTCACATTGCTAGCGGAGGCTTGGCTAGTGCGCTTGCGACCAATGTACATGCGAGATAGACAATTGAGCGTAGTCCACGGCGTTTTGGTTACAAGTATGGACGTCTTGAGCAAATGCATATCCCAAATCATGCCACACACAATTCTCGAGAGCTCGTAACGGAGAACCAATGTCAATTCATTCGCGGTTTTGCTTCTCCGTCGGTTCCACAATTCTTCTAGCAGTCTTGTGTTTTGTCCCCTGAGCGAGTATGCAATGTTGGTTTGCATGCTCAATTAAACGATTCGGGTTATAAGAAGCTTGTTTAGCCGTAATATTTACTATTGATAAGCGCGCACAAATCAGAAAGAACAATGTAGACAGGAAACTTGAGAGAATGACTAAAAAGCACCGTCACCAAAATCTAATTTTTAGCCTGCCTTTGCTTCCTTGCCGATTGGCTAAGGTTTTGAATGATTTGTTGAAAGATTCCCCGTTCTTTAGTAAGGATTTCGACAAAATTTGCGAGTTCCTCCCTTTGAAAACGCAGGTTGTTTGCTTCTCCTTGAAGCTGCGAGATTCTTTGTTTAGACACTTTAATCTCGTTTCTTAACCCTCCAGCTTCTTTTCGAAGCTTCTCCACCTCACTAGTCAAGATTTTCATATACGCATTTAACTCATCCATCTGCTTCTGCAACTCTTCATATCTGGACCTCCGAACTAGACCAAAAATCACGAAAGATTCCTCCAACAAGTAAGTATGGCAGCGCTTACGAGATCTAATATTGAGAAATCGATTATCAGTCGGTAGCGAGCGCGCTTATTGAATGAAGAACATTGCACGAACAAACCCGCTTGATCTTCCATCACCGTAATCTCCATGACTGATTGTAGACTCTGACCAATCCGTTATTAAAGGATTTTTCAGAATTAGAGCGCGCGCGTTTAACGACGCTACATACGCAATTCCAAAAAAGGCCACGAACTTGAGAAAGGTTTCTTCGACATTCTTGATAAATTCTTCCTCGTGAGTAACCAAGAGCATCATTCCGCAATGGTAAGATAGGCTTTCCCGATTTGAGTTTTGGCAACCTCTTCAATCAATGTTGAAAAGAACATCAAATGCTACAAATGATTTAGCGCGCACGATGGAACCTCAACGACAAAACGTTACAATGCAACATTACATCTGACATTACAAATAAACAGAATGGATTAGCTCTGAACGGATGTCCATACTCGTTTTCTCCATGGTTTATTACAATCCACATTACATCGGACATTACAAACAAAAAAGGGGGGTCACTTTCGCGCGTTTCTCCGGAGGAAGACACACTCCCAGATGTCAACGTTTGTAGTCCTGAAAAACCTAAGCGCAAGCTCAGCTCGCCCGCTTCAGCGTATGAAATCCTTTACTCCATCAACCATGAACCATCGCACACTCCCGTGTTCAATTGGCTGAAGCCTTCCCTGCACGTGCCAAACTTCATCCCAAGCTTAACAGCCAAATCTCCCACCCTCTCCATGAGCCTGAGCCTCAAATCTTCAGGCAAGTAAAGATAACCTGCCTTTCTCACCCCTCCTTCAAAGTACAGAGGCCTCAGCTTCTCCGCAACCTCGGGTAACCTGGCACTGAACCTTCGCCAACCGTCGGGCCTGACCTTAAACGTCGAACTCGTAACATGCCTCACGCCCACAGAAGCCAACCTTCTCATCAAACTCTCCGGATCATCGTTCACAAAAGGAATAATTGGATCAACCCGCACAGAAACCGGTATGCCCTTCTCAACAAGAGCTTCAACCGTCCTCAAACGCTCCGAAGGCATCGGAGCACCAGGCTCAATCAGCCCAGCCGCGCAATCATCGTCCGTGGTCACCGTCATAGAAACCATTGAAGGAACCCTCCTCAAAAGGTCAACATCTCTCACCACCAACGGAGACTTCGTAACTATCTGAACCCTGCAATCGTGCTCCGACAAAATTTCCAAGCAATTTCGCATCAGCCCCGCTTCCGCTTCCACAGTGGGATAGGGATCTGAAGAATTAGAGATGGACAACGTTCCACCGTTCAACCTGCCAGCCTCCCTCGCCAACCTCCTGATCAGATCCTTCTTGGGCCTGCAACATGAAAACCTCGGCACATAACTCGAAGCATAGCAGTACGTGCAAGCGTGATCGCAACCAGTGTAAGGATTGAAAGTCAACTTCGAAGGACAGGTACACAGACCAGAACGCCAAGGATCAAACCTCGAAATCAAACCCACACAGTTCACTAACCTTACTCAGGTGTGGCGCATTCAAAAACGTTCGCCCTTGCCTGAAGAACCCGCCTTGAAAGAAGTGTTGAGGCACCGCACATAGACCCGTTTTCACCCGCACACAACAAGTTTCCCGATTAATTCGTCCAGACACTGCCTATAGTCCAACACCTTAGGCGGTTGGAGACCGCGGGCTGAGCTGGTCGGCCGAAACCTTCCAGCTTACACCCCGGTTCCATCAAACCCATCTTTTATGGGAGCCTTCGTCCCCATTTAGGGGAATGGCTGCCTATTTTCAGGAGAGACTTCGGGCTTAGATGCTTTCAGCCCTTATTCTCAGCGGCGTGGCTGCCCGGCGTTTGCCCTGTCGGACAACCGGTTGACTAGTGGC
>JBEKCD010000004.1:0-166665 GCA_050015055.1 Bathyarchaeia archaeon
CAGAGATGTGCGTCCAACCGGATTCCCACGAGAAGTATTCGCCATCCCTACGTGCACTGATAGTGGCGTATACATCAGCTGATCCTTGTGCGTTTACTTGGAAAACCACCTCGCTCCCTCCGTCTGGCTGAAGCTCTCCGATGTAGTGTCCTATTCCAAAAGGAAAGAATAAAGGAGAAAGATAGAAGGTATCTAGAGAGTGCATTTCCACGTCAAGTCTTCTAAGAGTTTTATTTCCGGCATTTTTCAGTGTCAATGTTATCCATTGCTTTCCTTTATCCATCTCCGTAGGGTTCAATTCATACTCGAAAGGATACTTCAATCTCAACACTTTTCACCTCCATTCATCTTGTATTTTTCATCCTTCTTCTAAAAGCAGAATCCAGCAGATCTTAGCCCGCGCCCATATTGCGGCGAATTCATGGAAAAGAGGGATTTGACACTGCGAAACCCGCTAAACGCTGCCATATTATAAATAGTCTCGAATTCTTATAAAGCATTAGCGCGCGCTTTTGGGGGTAAAGTTTTATCTTTCCCCTGATTTTTGTTTCTTACTTTGTAACGGAGCAAGTGTCCACATTTCCAGTCTATCGGGCGGCCTAGACTGTCATGTTTTTCCTGTCCTTTAGGAACTCTGCGTCCACAGAACGCGCACCAGTAATCACAGTTGAAATCTATGTATCCTCTTGACGTCATTTGCCATCCTCCAGTTCAGCTAGTTTTTTCAGGAACTCTTCCGGGGAAAGCCTTATCCAACTAACGACGCTGTCTATCGAGACCTTGGCGGTTGTCGTGGAGGCGGGTGGGTAGCTTCTCGTCTGGCAAAACTCCTCCGATAAAAAACAAAGGCTAGAACCGCCAGAACTATGCCTATTACCAGAACAATGCCTATCAAGACCAACGGGTCAATACCGAAGATAGTCTTCCCCAATGATAGCTCTGCTGCCTGCCTCTAATAAGACTATCTCAGTCAACAAGTTCAGATATTGTTGGTTGGTAGGGGTAAGGTTTTAGCGCGCGCGATGGAATATGAAGTGTACACTTCTCGCTATCCATTTGAACGCACAAAGTCTAGAAGAGGAAAGGGGGTTGGAGAGCTAGAAAAAAGAGATGCCCTTTCCAACTCAGTAGACACTAAACTGCCAGAACTTGGAAAAAACGGGCAAGGATTGGAAAATTGCATCCATTTCGACCTCGATTGTGCGGGGCGATATGGCCTTTACCATTTTATTCGAGAAACCCTAGGAAATCGGTTGATGCTAGTACAACTATGGTGAAAGAATTAATAGGAAAGAACACGCTTTCCTGTATTCGGAGACCGCATTTATGATGAAGAAACCAGAATGGAAGCTTAATACCACTGTCACAAAGAAAATTCGGGTCCTAGACAAGGTTGAGGAGGAACGAGAGATCAATGCGTTTGACTCAGAAATGAATATGCCCTTTATTCTGGATGTTCCAGAAGGAATTTCAATGGAGGAAATAGAAACCAATAGATGGTATCGTGCGACATTTAAGGTTTACACGTCCAAATTGATCCCCGAAATAGAAGAAGAATGGTCTAAGATGGCAAAGACAACTGGAGGTATTCGTGAAGGGATAGAACGAATGAAGCAATCTGGAGGGTACGGGACATTATATAAGTTCGAATTGGTTTCACTAAAATCAACATAATCATGAACAGAGGCTTTCGATAGACTTCATGCTCCTTTTTTGAACTGCTTGCATTTTGAACTAGGGTAATCCACTTGTTGTTTCCTTCTACTTTGATTCCGCAGGCTTCAGCAGGAGTCTTACCAACTATCCTTCATGTGGTCTTATGAAGCTCTGAAACGAATCCTATGCAATTTTTCTTTTGTGAACCCACATGACTTACTCACATAGCGCGCGCGCTTGGTTCTTTCACAAACGGTTTTTCAGCGTTTCAGGAGAGATAGCAAAGGTCTACAGCGACTTGATTACGCACCGAGATAATTCAAATCTGTCTGTTCCCTGTCTCAGAGCGTTTGATGGCAGTAAGGTAATCTGTGAGGTTTCTAGGTGGCACCTATATGGATTCGTGAAAGGAGATCATGCTAAGTGGGCGCGGAGTTAGAGCACGCACTCAAGAGCGAGCTCGGGCCTTGTATGTTATCTCCATTATAGATTGCTTGTCAGGATGACGAACAAATATAACGGAACAAGCGCTGTTTTCGCAGGAGTACTTAGCCTTGCGCGTGTTCTTTTTCAACGGTTTCCCACATTCTGGACAATTAACCATCTTCAAATTCCCTCGTGGATAATCAGAGAAAATGATGTAAAAATGTTATGAATCTCGGATAGTGACGGGAACTCTGCTTCTGCTATTCAATCGATTTTGGCAAACGGCCTTGCTCGGATCGTTTGGAATTTTGGCGAAGCGCGCGCTAAGAAAAGAAAAAAGGGAACTATTTTTTAAGTTCGACAACTAAGAGGTCTACATCAGTTTTCCCTGTGTTCTCGGCTTCGTGAGATTGGGCTTTAAGGAAGATTGCCTGGCCAGTTTTCAGGTCTAATACATCTGTTTTTCCTGAAGATGTCATCTTTGCTTTCCCACCTTTGAGAACATATACCACGTGGTCTGGATGGTAATGCGTTACCGCCTTGTCGCCTGGCCTCAACAGAACCTCAAGTACACGCACACGATCGTTTTCCATTACGAACTTGTAGACGTTTTTGGCCACTTTCAAAGGATCTTGTGCTTTTTCCGTTATTCCACCTCCGTTTTCGCAATAATCTTGGAGTTCCGATTACATATTTAAGAATATGTGACTGCAACTACACTGCAAAATCGCTATGCGTCGTCGTTCATCGTCGTCACAAATAATATTTGGGTTTGGGGGTAAAGTTTTATCCAACCAACCAAAAGACGGACGGACGACGAAAACCAAAAAAATAAACACGGACGACGGACGACCACGACCACGACGACGGACGGGGAAAGGACAATCATAGGCCTTCTAACGGACGGCTAAAGACTGTATACCCGATTCAGGATACATCCATGGACACTAATGGAACAGGAAGGATGTGTCATAGTCTACTATAGATAGATGTTATCGAAATCGAGTACGCGCCATGCGCGTGCGAATGAATGTTAGTTTGTTGTGGCTATGGTTATGTCGAAGCTGAAATGGGTTATTCCTGTTACACTTGGTGAGACAGCTAGGATTAGTTCCAGAGGAATCACTTGACCTACGCTAAGGATTTGACCAGAGTAGTTCCAGTTTAGAGTCATGTAGCTCAAGGCGGCGGATGGAGCCCAGTTTGACGTTGCCATAGACAAACAAGCCGCTGAATCGCCTTCATTCCCAATGTAAACAGTAAAGGTCTTGTTTGAACCTGGCTCAATGGACCCCCAATCGAACGAAAGAGTTCTGTTTGTACAGTCTTGATCCCAGTAAATCTCAGCTCCAAAGCCCACCACGGAATTAGCGTGAACAGTTTTGTTCGCATTAAATAACCCCGTAATGGTGCTGAGAATGACGACCATTGCAATGCACATGGTGGCGAATATTGCTCTCTTGTGAACATGATTGCTGATTTGGATGGAGAAAGACAACAAGGAACCTCCATATGATTTATTAATATATAATATGGGCTATAGAGTGGATAAACCTGTGTGTCTGGGGTGCCACAGCAACAGCACGCTATAATTGCTTTCTCAATTTCTTAACATGCGCCCGCACATCTTGGATGAAATTTGCTTGTTGCCAAGTCAATCTTTAGCCTTTTGCCATTCCGATTCAAAACTTGTTTTCAGTATGCCAATAAGGTTGCCGTTGTTTGTCCACAAAGTGGGGGCTTCTCCTAAACCGCTTTCTTTGGAAGCGGTAATCATCGCTTCTTTTTCATCAGACATCATGAAGTGATTTAAGGGTTTACGATAAAACTTGACGTGAAAAGAAGCCCCATCAATGAGTTTTTGCACTTTTTCTTTAAGTAAATTATCTGGGCTATCCCCCTCAAAAATCACTCGAATCTGTGCACCTTTCTTTATTGCCGTCTTGAAATCCTCTGAAAACTGCGACAAAATGGGTAAAATTCTCACCTTATCTGCAATTAAACAAGTTTCTTTTTTAGAGTTTTTGATTAGTTCTGAAGTCTTAGCCAGAATCGCTTTTCTTTCCGGTATCAGGACGTAGATGCTTTCTTTTTCAGGCAGGGGTTGCTTCCAATCTTTTGAAGCTAACCTCTGGACTTTAATCCTCATGCCTGAAAGTCTTTCATCAGATTTCGTTTTTTCTTCCGTCACTAAGAAAGTCAAAGCATCAGAAATGGGTGTTGCTCGAATCTCGGCCGGTTTGCCCATTATTCTTTCTACTAATCCCATCGTTTCAAGTATCGGTAAAATTCTGTACACATCTTCCCTGCGCACTTTCGAAAACTTTCCTATTTGCGCAACTGTAGTTCTCTCCAGTTTAAGTATTGCCAAATAAACCTTTGCTTGATTAAGGCTTAAGCCCAAACCGAGTAGGAGGTCCGTGCTTTCATCGTTTGACATTCTCTACTCATCCAGCATATTGCCAGCTAGCAAACATGAGTCCGCTTATTTCTCAGTCTAAGCAAGATAAAGAACTTGTGAATTTGAAATACAGGTGAAACGGCTAAGGATTTCTAGCGCGCATGTCTGTGCCTAAATCGGTGTAAAATGGTTTTTGCTCCCTCCTTTTTGGTTTGGGGGTAAAGTTTTATCCCAAACCCGCGCCCGCTCGTGATGAGCAACGCTTAAGTTGTTTGATGTCAATTAAGAAAGCAATTCCGAGTTGTTGAAACCATGAAAATGAGAATGATAAAAATGCGCCCTGAATTCCTCATAGAAAAATTGCAGGGAAAAGCATCTTTCACTTCCAACCTGCCAGACAATATTGAACTATTAGATATCAAGTACGACTTTTTTTCCAAGCAAGTATCAGCAATCATAAGAAGCGACGATTTTGAAGACGTTGTAGAATCCTATCCACCTCCAGAATTCAATGTCATCTATAGGACAAACCTCAAAGCCGAATTTCAGCCGACAACAAACGTCAAAACTGAATTTAAGCCTCCAGAGAAAACGCCGGTTCAGCCAAGTCGAGACACAAGCGCAATAGAAAAAGAATTCAGCCCAGAGCAGCGCAATTTGTTGAGTTTCACAGTAGACGGAGAATACGTCACAATAAAGCCAAACCAATACTTGAAGGATGAGTGGGATGAAATTAACGATACTGTGAGAAGTTTAGGTGGTAAATGGATGAAAGGCAACAACTCCAGCTATTGGGCAATTCGACGAACTTAGCAAGCATAAAACAAAGTACACAAGACTAGTTTCTTTAGCTGACCAACAGCCTTTTTTCATCATTCATAGAACTTACGAGATATCCTTTTACCCCCCTCAACGCAACCGCAACTATTTTTTATCTTTCGAATGTTTTGCTGGAAGCGAAACCTGCTTTTTTTCTTTTCTTTTCAGTTCTTTCTCTCGCTGTAATTTTTTATGCTGCTCCAAACCTGCAGCTTTCTTTTCTTTTCTTGACAAAAGCTCATCAACCTTAGCAGGCAATAGAAGCATTACGCATTTTAAAGCGTTGTCCTTTTGTCTACACCTGAAGGGCGTATACTCGATTCGTATACTACCCCCTATATCCTGCTCTTACTTCCTGCTATGGCCTGAACCCACTATTCAGCCCTGACAGTAACTGTTTTTTCCACCACAGCTCCCGTCGTCGTCAAGGTTGGTTGGGGTAAAGTTTTATCCCGTAAACTATTGCGGCTTGGTTGGATCTTTTGCGAGTAGATAGAAAACCAATGCAGCAACAATACCTATAGTTCCCAGAACACTTCCCAGACCTTCATAGCCAAAGTATAGCAAGGCCAGTCCTCCTGCAGTAGTTCCAAAGGCTGAACCAGCATTCAGTACCGCAGTATCAATCGACATCAAAGTACCCTTCAGCTCTGGAATCTGCTCAAGAATCAGGCTGTTAGCTGATGAAGCAACCATTCCGAAGAACCAACTGGCAATCAACATTAGTATTAAAGAAATCCAGACGTTGAGGACAAAAACAAACGAAACGGTGAATGTTCCTGATAACAAGGCAGTAAGAACAGCTGAAGACTTTCTTCCCATCCTATTTACGAACCGACCAGTGGCCAAGCTGCCTACGACGTAGGACAATGCTCCACCCAACAGTATAATGGAGGCAGAATCTGTAGGAATCAAGAATCGCTGTCTGAAGAATGACGTTGCGTAAAGCATGATTGCAACAAAAGCTGCGGCACGAAAGGTGTCGCCAATCAGGCAAGCGACAACAGATTTGTTCAGGAAAAACGCTTTGGGACTCGGATTAGCTTTTGGCTCTGATGGCACATGACGTTTGTTCGAAGTAGACGGAAGACCGAGAAAAGCCAATAGAAGACTTATAAGCAGAATCGGCAGGACAAAACCCAGAAATGGAAAACGCCAGCCTTCGTATCCTGACATCACCGCAATAACCGGAGCCCCTATGACGTACACTAGCGCCCCGCCCGCAACAATCAACCCAATCGCATTTGCCCTCTTTTCCAAAGGAAAATGCTCTCCAACTAAGGTGAACGCCATAGGGTTGACAATGGCGTATCCAGCTCCACTCAACGAATAGAATGCAAGCAACGTGACGAAATCCAGAGCTAAGAAACAACCTGCAGCCGAGATCGCCATCAAAAACAAGCCTGCGAGAAGCAACGACCTATGCTTGAATCTGATACTCAAGGCGCCCGTCAGCAACGCAAAGATGACCGCAGCAATAGAATATAACGTGTAAATCTGACCCGTAACACTAACCGACGTACCAAACGTGTTGCCTATGTCAATTAAGAGAAGGGCTCCCAACACCGTAATCGGGCCTGAAGCAAAGCTGGCAGTAGCCAATGCTGGCAGAAACAACCTGTTGCGCCGAGACTCGGCAGAGCTAGAGTCGGTCTTCATGCCAAATGACCACCCTCGACCATTTCATACCTAATGTATGCTTCTAGTTGCTCAAACGAGCCCTTATAAGTTAACGTTGCAGAACGCATACTCGATTCCGATAACCCTCTATATACTACCCCTATTATGCCCTGAATTCCGTCATATCGCCTCTTTTGCAGAGATCAAGGACTGTGCTAAACCGCGTATACTGCCTCTCAATAACCCACTTCACTTCCATAAAGCACGTCGTCAGATTCGGTTGGAGGTTTGGGTCTGGGAGTAAACTTTACCTCAGATAAGTAGCGCGCATGGCTGTTCCTAAATTAGTCTGTCATGTTAGCTTCTGCCATTGACTTTGTTTTGATCTATCGAAATTGCGTGACTCGGAATGCGTGAAGCATCGTCTAGAAGGCATGAATCCTGTGGCTGATTATTTCTGCTCTGAAAATAGCAAGTTGCAAGTTGTTTCATTAGGATACATGACTAGCGGCGTGTTCAGCTGAAAAAATCGAGGTTCTCTCAAGGAATGATAGCATGATGGTTGGAGGAGAACTCTTCCGGAATCTGAGTCAAATCTCTGATTTCAAGACTGAACGCTGTTCTTTTCTTTCTAGTGTCTGAAACACGTTTAGAATCGAATTTATCCATCTTAAATATGCATTTAGTGCGGCACGCAACGCAACCGTGTCTTTGGCTTCAATCTTCAAGGTCAGGTAATCGCCTTTCTTCGCTAAACTTGCCCACGAACGCCCGGTTGGACTGTTAACCTCTGGTTCTAAGGATCTGAGAATCGTCTGCAACTTTTTCTCCGAGGGTACCTTCAGGCGCACAGTTGCTGTCGCTTTCATTCAGGCATTTCCAGAAAACCGTTCGAAAGCTCAGGTTCCGCGCTCGAATTTGGCAAGAGAGGGGAGGCCTAGGCGCTTTCTTCTTCCGCTGTCTCTAATGTTTCTTCTGCCTGTGTGCCTTTGGCTGAGCGTTTTGCCACTATTCCTAGCTTTGTAATGGGTGTGTAGGCTCCGCCAGTGTATGTGAAACCGCATTTTTTGCATTTCCAGATTCCGACGCTTTCTCTTTTTACTCTTGAGAAACCGCATTGTGGACATTTGTGGGGTTTCTTCATCTCTGTCATTACTTTGATGTAGCGTTTTCTGACTGTCGAACCGTAGCGGGGACCCAGTCCGCGAGTGGGCCCGACTTTTTTGGTTCTGTTCCCCATCGCGTTTTCACCAGTTCAGTTTCTTTCGCAGTTCCCCAGATTTTTCTTTAGCTATTCTCGCCGCTTCGAATACTTGTTTTGGTTCAAAGTACCCGCTTCCGCCTTTTTGTATGGCACATATGTTTTCGTCGTCGTCGAATGCTATTGAGATCCGGGCATCCATAACTTGCTCTTCTTCCCGCCAGGGGTCGACGATGAGTTTGTCGCTTATTTTGGCGCAGGTGACCGTTATGGGGTGTTTCTTTAGTGGAAGCGGCTCGTAGCCTGATTTCATCTTTACTTCTCCGTCCTCGACTTCGTACTTGCTCATTTTCGCGTTTAGCAGTGCAGCCATTGCAGCCAGTGCTGAGGCGTCTATCAAATTTCCATCATGATTCAGCACGTAGACATCAACGAAGACGACGAAAACCTTCTTTCCAGGTACGACGCAGAGTTTCCCCGTATCGATTGCTTTGGACTCTCTGATTCCCCTGTCAACTATTCTCGCGAGCTCTATCGAATTCTCATCTGGGGGTCCTGGTTCAAAGCCCGGCGAAGCTAGCGGTACAAGCTCTGCGTTTACCGTTAAGACGCCCTCGTTCGGCGTATCCGAGAACGGCTCGCCCGTCTCGATTTTTACTCCCACGACGACCTCGGTTTTTCCAAGAAGCACCCTTGCTGAACCCTCAGCTTTTTCAATTATGCCCTGTTCGATTTTTATTTCGCGATAGTCTGTCAATTCTCTGCCGTCCAAGCGTTTTCCCTTGTCTATCAACTGCGCAATCTGCTTCTGCTTCACTTTAGTGATTACTGCTGCCATTATTCTTCAGCCTCCTCCTTGTTCTCTTCTTTAACGTTCACGTACTTGGTTCTTAACGCTTCTTTCTGAAGTGCATAGATTTGTTTGCACCCTTCAAGAGCCAAGTTCACCGCGCTTTCGAACTCGTCGGTTGAAAGTGTTCCATCCATCTGCAGCAACGTGATGGCGTTCAGGTTGGGCATCAGAGCCACGGGAACGTCAGCGGAACCCATCTTGTCTTCGGTGTCCATCAAGTCCAGCACGATTTTGTCCTCCACTTTGCCCGCCGCGCAAGCGACGACTAGGTCCCGCATCGGTATGCCCGAGTCTGCCAAAGCCAGAGCGGCTGCTGTGATGCTGGCGCATCTTGTTCCACCATCAGCCTGTAACACTTCAATGAATATGTCTATCATCGTGCGCGGGTAGTATTCCATGAAAATAGCGGGTTCAAGCGATTCCCTTATCACTTTCGACAGTTCGATTTCTCTTCTCGACGGCGCAGGTGACTTGCGCTCCTGAACCGAGAACGGTGCCATGTGGTAACGGCACTTAACAACCGTTCGATCCGGAAGGGCCAAATGTTTGGGATGCACTTCCCTCGGCCCGTACACACCGGCCAGAATCTTGTTTTTTCCATGCTCAATGTAAGCTGAACCGTCCGCGTTTGAGATCACGCCTACTTCAAGCTTCACCGACCTTAACTCATCGGGCTTTCTCCCGTCCAGTCTCAGGCCCTTTTTATCGATTAACTTTTCAGGTTTATCATTCATTCTTCTTTTCCTCCTTTCCAGTTTTTGCCTCTTTAAGCATCTTGGTTATGCGATCCGTGAGACCACTCGTGTGGGATTCCTCTTCTATTTTCAGAATCGCCATCATCGCCAACTGCTCGTCTTCAAGAGTCTTTCCAGTGATTAGCACGACTCCGTTGACACCTAGGATAATGTTACAACCTGTCTCCTGTTTTATCGTGGATATCATCGAGCCTTTTCTGCCTATCACGCGAGGGATTTTCGTCGGCGTGACCTTTACTATCTGTCCGCGCGTTATCTTTCCGAGCCCGGGTTCTGCCACCGTCAACTGTGGGTCGTGTGTCCTGTCATAGGAGACTATCTTGGCCACTACTAAATCTCCTACGTCAAGAACCGGAGGCAAATCGTCTTTTTGCGGTCTGAAGGGTCTGCTCAGAACGTCTGACGCCCTGAGAAGAGCGGGGTAGGGCGAGTTGATGTCCACCGTCCACCCGCTGAATCCAACTTCCGTGATGGTTCCAATGACGATGTCTTCCATCCTCGGAACGTAAAAGGACTTCAGGGCGACGACATCCATTTTCTTTGTTTCATACTCGACGATTCCAACTCTTGAAGCGTAAATCTTGTTGTTTTCCATATACGTGTTTTCTCCAGCTATGTAATCGCCTTCTGCGATTAAATCGCCAGGCGTCACAAGCTGCCTTCTTTCCAAAAATATTGGCATAAAATCACTCCTTTTCTATTCATACAGATTTTCTTGTCAGGGGTTAACCTTTGCTTCTCCGGTCCCCTTGGTTATTTCTCCGAGTTTATCCAAGAATGGGGCGTAGACTCCTGCCGGCATTTCCAGAACTCCATACCATGAACCATTTGCGCGCCATTCTTCACGTTTTATCGTTCCGAATCCCTTGATTGTTCCGTAGGCCTTTGCCGAATGCTCCGCGGGTATGGTGACGCCTACGGTTATCTGCTCCATTTTGAGCGGCAGAATCGTCCGCAGAAGCTTGATTATTTCTTTAGCCTGTTCTTCCACAGGCTTGAACGGGTCTATCGAGTAGCGAACTTGTTCCATGGCGTTTTCTATTCGCGTCGGCGGATGCGGAAGATTAGTTCTGGGGTCAACGCTCTGCCTTGATATGAAATCCACTATCTGTTTTCTCTTGTCCTCAATCATCTTCCTACGTTGTTCGGTGGTCACCTGTAACGTTCCCTTTGTGAGTATGGTCTCAGCTATTTTCAGCGAATCCGTAGTGCCGAAAGCCTTGCGCAGGTTTTCTTCCGAAGGTTTCGTGCCTTTGTTAGCGTCAGAAAATATCGTTTCAGCCGCTAAAACTTCGGTTATCCCCGCTATTTTTCCCATTCGAAAATCTAGGGCTTTTTGAGGTTTTACAAGCACTTCAAAGTGTTCGTTGTCCTTTGTAATGCGCGCAACAGTGTACTTATCACTCATCAGCGTGTCACTTGCCCGCGCCTAGCTCTTTCAGGATACCCTCAATTTTCTCGTCGTTCAGCATTTCCAGTTTTTTGGTTTCTGAGGACACCGCAGCTACTTTGATTCTCGTCGGCAGTTGTCTCGCTTCCAAGGCTTTGACCAAGCATTTCACCGTGAGCTTCGTGGTTTCTTCGAGGCCCATCTCCTCCTTGTATTCCTCTTTCAGGATAGTGAACACCGTTTCTCTTCCTGCACCTTCCGCTCTGGCCTTATAGCCCCGGTAGGTTCCGCTAGGGTGGGTTCCGAACACGCGGTTTCCAGTTTTGTCCACTCCGGCAAACACCATTGACACGCCGAAGGGTCTTACACCCGCGTGTTGTGTGTAAAGCTGCTTTATGTCGCATATTCTCTTAGTCACGACTTCAACATCGATCGGTTCATCATACGTTAGCTTGTTAGACTGCGCCATGACTCGCGCCTGATCTATGAGTATGCGCGCGTCCGAGCTTAAACCAACAATGGCTGCTCCAACATGATCGTCTATCGGAAAGATTTTCCACGAATACTCCGTTTCTTCCAGTGGATCAACGGTCTCTTCGGCTCCAAGAACCACTCCCTCTGAGCATCGTATCGCAAGGATCGTGGCTCCGCGGTTGACAAGTTCCATTGCATATTCAACTTGAAAAAGCCGCCCATCCGGTGAAAAAACAGTTATCGCACGATCGTAGGCACCTGGTGCTGCAAACACTGACATTCATTTCATCCTCACAGTACATCCTAACTATTTGCAGTCTCTCATACGACAACTATACTAAAAACCTTTCCTATATTTGCGCGAGACTTTTCCTTTACCTTGTTTTCGCTTCCTGAACAGCATTACATCATTGTGAATGCATACGTAGTCGAAGCCTGTTTCAATGAGCTTTATTGCTTCTCCGATAGTCTGGGCGGTTGCTGAATGATAGTCATCTTGGAAGCTGACCAGATGCGTGTAAACGAGGGTGTTCTTGATGTTTCTGTGGCCAAGCAATTGCATGACGTAGAGGATGTCTTTGGTCCTGTGATATCTGTTGTGGCTTTCCAGTAGCGCGCTATTGATTGATGAACGCGCGCGAGCAATCTTTTCGACACTAAGATGTGGGGTTCTCGCTGTCCACAACTTCACAACGCATGAAAGATTAGTGTTTTGGATTTTGTTGCACGATTGTTTTGGCTGTTTCTTCTTGGCCTTGTGGTATTGGCACACGGGCAGTGTAGTCTTGGAGGCCTGTCATGGTTGGTGTTGTGAACGTGAAATTCAACAGTGTTAGATCTTGTTCGTTTCTTAGGGTGACGCTTATGAGTCTGGCACCCAAGATGCACCAAGCGTAAAATCTACGGTTTAAATACAAGGCGTCTCTTGTTATGTAGGCTTCTCCAAGGTATTTTTTGTTTTGATTGTAGTAGTGCCAAGCTGTGAACCGCCATGCGAATCCAATTATGGCGATCAAGCCTAGCATCGCAAGAAAAATATAGATCCCGCTTTCGGGGTCGATCACCCAAAACAAGACCCCGAAGAACAAGGCGAAGGCAGAAACAACGATAAACAGTCCTATTTTCTCTGTCTTCTCCTCGGCATATTCCCTTTCGGCATATTCTTTCCATTCTTCTGGTGTATATGTCCAGTGTGCCAGTAGTCCTTCTCCTCGCAATATCTTATCCAGCATTTTGGCAAGCCAAGTATAGATCACTACTACAATTATTCCCATGATAGCCACGAAAAGGCTGACGAACGATATCGCGTATCCGCCCTCCATGCCACCGATGCCAGCAAACCCAGGTACAAAAATCATCATGACGCCAACGATTGTGACGATGAGCCCAATAATAGCAGTCTTTCGGGGGGGATTCTCTTTCACGCCAAAGCTTCCTCCTCATCATGGAAGATGTCTACGAGTGATGTTTACATGTATGGCGAAAGTCTATATATATCCCTGCGCGCGCAGACGGGAACATTCAGTGGCGTATCAGCCAGAAAGAGCCCCAAATGTAATCTCACACGCCAAGAACGACCACCTAGACTTCGAAATCCCCTACGAATTCAGCGGGATCATGCATGGATACCGTCCAGACTAAATAATCCGCTACAAACAAAAGGAGCGCGCGCTTTCAACCAAGGCTCCCCTCCAGAAGCCTGATTTTTCTGTTTTTGACGCGAAATGATTTTTCGTCGAGCGTGCATATTAAATACCTATCTTTCCATATATGGAATCCAACGTCATGGGTGATAAGGTTTGACATGGAATTCTCACACTAAAGCATCGTCTTCTATTCCACCCCCTCCTCCTCCGCCACCGCAGGTTGGACGGCCCAAGAAAAGACGAACTCTTTTGATAGCGGCATCAGTTGTTCTCATAGCGATAATCGCCGTGGCCAGCCTGACCTACGTGGGGGTCATCCCGCTCTTCCCGAAGTCCGGAGAGCAGCTAGCGCATCCTGAAACGGCATGGATAGCAGGGTTGGAGACCGCAAATGGAACGTTGATAGCAAACGGACAGAATACAGCTGATAAGGTTTTGACAATCAAAGGAAACGTCACTAACCCGCCAATTCCAGCAGCCAAGACTTCAGGCCTGCTGTCAGCATCAGCGACACACGGAAGTGGTTGCCAACTTCTGTCTGCCGGCTTGGTGAACGACCAGGTTACCCCTGTGGCTGACCGAGTTTTTAACGGGAGGGTCATGCTGGCACTCAACAACAGTCAGAGATACCTAAGCGTCCAGCCATTGGAAGGCACTGGAGGCGTTGACCTCTGGGAGTTTGAAGGAAGCGTCGTACTTGCCCCAGGCACAAACACTTTCATGATCAACGTACTTGACCTGAACAACGCCACAGTTGGACAGAGCCGCACGTTCAAAGTCGTTGCGAACATACCGTCAATGGACATAAGGATCACTTTGACGTGGGACACAAATTCCAGCGACATGGACCTGCATGTTTGGCATTTTCCCTACATAAGCCTTCCAGCTGGAGTAGGCGGTATGGACGGGAATGCCGGGTGGTGGCAGCTGTTTGGGCACTGGTCAGGGGTCCCAGAACAAAGCGAATGGGTGTCAGACATCCCCACGCCAGATGCTTTCAACTACAAAAATATCGAAGCCATGACTTGGTTCAATTACTCTTACACTTACAATCAGCAACAGTACACCTATGGTGATGGTGTGGCCCAAGCTTGGTGGTACAACAAGCTTGGCATAAGCGGGGCTCAAATAGACGTCGACTGTGTGACTGGTTACGGCCCAGAAGTGTTCACGATGGGCAACGCTCGGCCTGGACTTTACACTGTCGTCCTCAGAATGTATAGCCCGCATGACTGCAACACCACAACGAATGCCAACGTGATGGTCGAGTTGTTTGGGCAGGTCAAGGGAACATTTTCCCACGCATTTCCCCCGTACGCTCATTACGACAATGTAGTACAATACCAGCCTGGATGGGATGCAAACGAGAGCAGCTTCGACGCCCAGACCCAGGCTACCGTGACTGACTGGGTGGCCTACAGCTTCTACATTCTTCCAGACAAGACAGTCACAGCGCCTGTGGAGAAAGACATAGCGTTTAGTGCAGACTGCTTAGTGAGCGCAGCAGGTCCTTCATACTTCAGGGATAGATGGTTCATGCTGGATCATGCAACAAGCATCACGAGTCTAATCAGCAGCTGGACATCCAGCGGATGGGGCATGCTTACCCTCAACCGTTTGGGTGAAGGTGAAGGAAGCCAGTATAGTGAAGAACTTGTCATGACAATCGAAAAAGAGACTGTTGGCGTTCGACCAGGCGGCATTTGGCAAGGCGTAACGGGGAACATACCACCAGGCCTCTACAGTCTATCTGCAGGAAACGGTGTCGAAGGCCCCAACACGGTAAACATAAACGCCAAGATCATGTCCAGCCCATGACGCGCGCTACTTGTTGCATTGTGCTTTCTGTAGCCATTTTCAGACTGGAGAATGCTTAATACCCATCGAAATCCCCACGTATCCTGATAGACCAAACGCTTCGGAAGAATAGAAAGCCAGACATTGGTGTGTGTTACTGCGCGCTCTCTAACTACGGTACGACAGGATGTGGAAAGCGCGCGTGCCAGCTGGGGAAAGATTATCAACTGACCTAGAATAAACAATGCATGAAATATCTAGTCGTGAAAGCCTGAAGCAGGCACCGATGGCGCGTTATATAGAATATTCTTCTGTAATGTATCGATAAATGCAGCGCGCATTGGATTGACGTATGAGATATAATGTATCACCATAAAAAGAAAGAAAGGAGGGATGTGCGAGAGAAGTCGCCACGATTGAAGGAAAAAACCTTACCTATCCTTTCCAGCCTTTATTTTAGCGTCTCATTCATCTACATCTTTTCGCCTTAATGTCGACGCTCACGGGAAACTGTTGAACTGAGTCTATTCTTTCCAGTCCAGAAGCCTTCTTTCTCCTTCAATCTTCTTTAGGTCAGTCAGATCCTGCGTGACTTCCATGGTTCCCAAATATTTTCCGTTCTTGTCTCTCACCGCGAAGTACCGTATGTGGACTAGGCGGTTGTTCATGGTGATCCAGAATTCCGCCTTGTCTTTTTCGCCTGTTGTGAAGGCCTCGACTATTTTGTCAACTATGTGAACGCTCTTCTGAGGGTGACACAACTGCACGCTTCTACCGATGACCGCTTTGGTCCTCACGAATATTCTCTTTTCAGCCTTGTTGAAGTATTTCACACGGTCATCCTTATCGATGAAGGATATGTCCACGGGCAACGTGTCGAGAATGGCCTCAGCCTCCTCTTTTGAGAGGCTTCCAGTTTCAAACTGCCACGCATCTGCGGACGGTTCTGTTTTTTTGGCTGCCGGTTCTGCAGCACGAAAAGCCACCAAAACAGTTCGGGGCGTAAAACTGGCATACCCGATCTCGTCGAATTCTTTCCGAATGTCTTCCCACTCTTTCTCCGTGACAACTTGGAGTGCAGTGGGGAACAGTATGTTGTTTTCTTTGAAAAAGTGATCTGGAAGAACACTGCACAAGGGCCCGGCATCCTGGCTTAACCGTGTTTTGAAGTCGGAGTAGGGCATTGTGTTCCATTTTTCAACCAGGTCGTAGAGTTTTTTCTTTATCTCCCTTATTCGGTTGTGTTCCATCCACATTATCGCTGGAGGCTCGGTGACTCCGTGCTTTTCCATGGATGGGAAAAGCACGTTTTCTTCCCGCAGGTAATGTTTTTCTGAATCTTGAAAATCCTTCACTAAGGTCTGCAGTTCTGTCAACGCGTCGCCAACGTAGACAGAGTCACAGGCTTCTTCAAGCATTTTCACGAGAGTTTCCAGTCTTTCAGCCTTTTCCAGCATGACTCTGTGTTCCTCGATGAGTATGCTGATGGGATGGCCCGCGGGAATGTGCAGTTCTTCATCTTGAACCTGCTCGCCGAAAACGGCCAGATGAACGTCGCAGAGCCTTTGAAGCTCTTCTCTCGGCATTCCTTCCTTTACAAGTTCCTGCTCTATCTTGGCGATATCCTCGGGTTTCGTGTCCTTCAAGACTTTCTTGAATTTTTCCTTAACTTCCGTGGGCGACGCTCCACCATGTAACTCCTTGATTACTTCTTTTAACATCTTCTTCTTGTTTGCATTCTCCTTTGCCATTTTCACGCGCCTTCCTAACGGCTGAAATCAGGGATTTCTAGGTGATAAAAGTTTGGGATTTACGGCTAATTTTCTGCCTTGATCTTGTTTGCGAGGGCTTTGCCGAACTCCACTATCTTGTCGATATCGCTCTCGGTGGGCGGACCGTTGATTTCCATTGCTCCGACGATTTCCATTTTGGTCGGTCCGAGCGTTTCCTGGATGTGCTTTATCGCCCCTCCTGCCCATCCATATGAGCTGAGGACCACTGCGTATTTTGTCGGTGGTTTCAGAGCTTTAACCAGATATGCGGCGTACATTGCTATTGGGTGAGCACCGCCCAGAACCGTGGGGGTACCCAAGACGATGGCTCTTGAGTCGACTAAGTCCATTGCTACGTCCCCTATGTCGGCCGTGGTCAAGTTGTGCCGCACGATTTCGATTCCTTCAGAGGCCAAGACATCTGCGATTGTTCGAATCATCTTCTCCGTGCTGTTCCACATGCTCGCATAAACTATGATTGCCTTCTGCCTGGTTTCACCGCTTGACCATTTCCTGTAAGCTTGAAGGATGCGTTCTGGGTTTCTGTGTATTGGTCCATGGCTGGGAGCTATGGTTTCAATCTGCAGGTCCTTTATCTTTTCCATTCCCTTCTGTGCATTGAACCTGAAAGGCATCATTATCTCGCCGAAGTATTTCTGGGCAAAAACAAGCAGGTCGTCTACCTCGTCATCGTACAGTCCTTCAGCGACGTGTGAGCCGAAGAAGTCGCATGGAAACAGGGTCTTGTTCTCTGGGACATAGGTGAACATTGTTTCGGGCCAGTGGAGCATTGGAGCCTCGATGAATCGAAGCGTTTTGCCGCCTAAGTCGATAGTTTCTCCGTCAGCGACTGCTTTTATCCTGTTTTCAGGAACTTTGTAGAAGGTCTGCGCCATCTTGGCGCCTTTGCTGGTGGCTACCAGTTTGGCTTTGCTGTTTATCGACATGATGTACGGAATTGAACCTGCATGGTCAGGCTCAGCATGGTTCATCACAACATAATCTAGATCTGCTGGGTCGGTGACTTTCCTGATTTTTTCGTCCAATTCCTTTTCAAAGCCCGGGTTCACCGTGTCGATGAGGGCCTTCTTGTCTTCCCCTATTACAAGGTAAGCGTTGTAGGTTGTTCCCCTTGGAAGTGGGATCAACGCGTCAAAGAGTCTACGATTCCAGTCTCTAGAGCCTACCCAGTAAACGTTTTTTGAGATTTCGGCAATGTTTCGCCAGTTCATGTTTTGCACCTTCAATTTTGTATTACGATTGTAATAAACTATATTTATGTCTTTCGACAACAGTAAAGCGGAAGTCTCATTAATGTCTGTACCGTGCGAAGTCGCAGTGAAATGCGTTCTACCCGTGGTACGCGCCATGCTGGCCAAAGAACTCATGGCAAAATACCGGTTGAAACAGACGAAAGTCGCCGAGATGCTCCGAGTCAGCCAGCCGGCCATAAGCCTCTACCGCAGGAAGATACGCGGCAGAGCCATCAACTTGGAAAACGAGGAGGGCATCGGAAACCTGGTTCGTAACGTCGCAGCAGCATTGGCCGAAAACAAGCTCTCTCGCCGAGACTTGATTCCTAAATACTGTGAAATCTGCAAGACAATAAGAGCAAAGGGCTTACTGTGCGAACTACACAAGGCATTTGATCCGACGATTAACATTGAAACGTGCGAACTGTGCTACACAAACAATTCTTTAAGTTGCATGTAACGTTCCGCAGAACCTCATAGGCATGAAAGTTCAAACTCGACTCTCCGAAACGGCCTGTTCTATTCATTTTGACGCGGTTTTGAGTTTCAAACGGCGGTTGAGGCCAGAGCCTGCAGTGCAGTCTATGTTTTTTGGAGAAAAGCTGCCAGCGCGACTGCTTGGTTGTGTTCTTCGTCTCTTGCTGCATAGAGAATCGTGTCTGTTCCCTTTTCTTTCTCCGCTTGTTTGATTTCACGCAGCAGTTCTTGCTTGTCTTTCAACTCGTTTTCATATTGCTTTATAAATCCCTGCCATTTCATCGGGTCGTGAGAGAACCACTTGCGCAAATCATCATTTGGAGCGACCTCTCTTAACCACAGGTCAACCTTGGCTTTGTCTTTCGACAGCCCTCTGGGCCACAGTCTATCCACGAGAATTTGGAACCCATCTTCCTTCGAGGCCTGATCGTAAACCCGCTTTATCCTTATCATACGACCGCAACAAAGACCTATTCAGTGAAATCTTATTTCACTCTTTCTGAAATCACTTCTTCTGGGAAGGGAGACCGCCGGCGTTGCCGTTAACTCTGTAATCAGATCTCTTATATGCGCCAGACCCAGAATTGCAGATTGGCGCATGCTTGGGTTGGAGACATGAGAATGAGTGTTAAGGGAGAGGTCCACTTCATCGGAACCGTCATGAAAGCTGGTGAAAAAGAGGCTGAGGTGCAAGTTTTTCAAGAGTTCTGCGCTGGGTTGAAAGAGATAGCGGGTTTTTCCCACCTGATCATTCTTTACTGGATGCATCTGCGCGACAGTGAGAAGGAGAGGAAAACTCTGCTGGTTTTTCCCAAAAAACACGCGGTAAAAGTTGAGACAGGAGTGTTCGCTTGCAGAAGCCCTTCACGCCCAAACCCCATAGGGCTCTGCGTTGTAGAGCTAATGAAAGTTGAGAAATGCGTTTTAACGGTCAAGGGACTTGACGCGGCCGAGAGCTCACCCATCGTTGACATCAAACCCTATCTTCCCAAAGCCGACTGCGTCCCCGACGCCCGCGTTCCAGATTGGACAACACACGGCCCCACAACCTAAAGACCCGGACAGCCACCCCTAACCTTCTTCATTATCTCGCGCATTTACGAGCATTAGCCCTTCAGGCCAGCACGCATATTCTGCGGATACCTTAAGCTTTATATTTTCCAGTCTCCTTCTGGCAAACAGAAAAACCAGGCGATCTAGCGTGTTCGGTCGGCCTTTGTGCTTCCGCTTTTTCGGGAAATGCCCTCGATGAGGGGTTGGTGTTGGTGACGAAGAGTAAGGATATTTTCGGGAAAAGAATATCCAATGGTCTGAGGTCGCACGTGTGCGTTTGTTTGCTCTTCGGCTCAGTTTTCCTGGTGGCATTGACTGGCTGTTTAGGACTGATTATGAAGGGGGCTGCGCAGGGGAACTCAGGCCCCGTCGTGATAGTCAATTTCAATGTGCCGGTTGATCCTGGCTCTTCAGGCTTCGTGGATGGCGCTGTCACCTATGCGATAGGGCAGAGTGCTTCTGCCATAATCATAGAGATGAACACGCCCGGCGGTTTACTCAGTGACATGCTGTCAATAAAGGATTCGATAACGAGAGCACAGCAGCATGGCATACCGACTTACACTTTCGTCGTGCCTAACGGTTTGGCAGCCTCGGCTGGAAGTTACATTGCGATGGCAACGAACGGGATATACATGGCGCCAGGTTCTGAGATAGGACCGAGCACGCCCATCGTTGTCGGCGGCACAGATTTGGAGCAAAACCACACCCAAGCAGCAATGTTATCGCTCATGGTCGGTCTTGCTGAGCAATGGGGACGAAACAGCACAGACGCCTATAACATGGTTCAGCAAGACGAAGCCTTCACTGCAAATGAAGCCGTCGGCGATCATCTAGTCGACGGACTTGCAAACTCCCTCATAGACGTAGTCACCCGGATCGGCCTTTCTGACAGACAACAGGTAACGCTTAACGAGTCTCTGTACAACGAGTTCATAAGTGCGCTGAGCGACCCTACACTCGACGGAATTCTCATTCTCCTTGGAATAGTGGCCATCGTGCTGGATGTCTACCACCCCACGATTATTCTCACGATTGCGGGAGCCGCCTGCATAGTAACAGGACTGATAGGTGCAGAAGTCATCGGCGCTTCATCCCTCGGCTACCTAATCCTGGCAATCGCGGCCGTTCTAATCGTGCTTGAACTTAAGCTGGGACACGGTTTTGCCATGATGATAGGAGTAGCCCTAGGAGCGTTCGGCATCTATTACCTGGCACAAGGATTAAATTATTCTCCATCACCCATCACTGACGTGACAGAACTCGAACTTTTCCTGGTCATAGTAGCCGGAATAGTTGCGGGACTCTACTTCAGATGGATAATAGGACCGATAATGCACCGCGGCAAACTAACCGGACCAGAAGCAATAATCGGTAAAACTGGCACGGCTGTAACTGATCTGAAACCTGAGGGGGAAGTGAGGGTTGGAGGAATCGTCTGGAGAGCCAAGTCGATTTCAGGCGACATACAAAAGGGCGAATCAGTGAGAGTCAAGTCTCTTGAAGATCTCGTGCTGAAGGTGGAGAAAGCGACCGAGAGCCTTCGACTCAAATCAAGAAATAACGTGTAGACGAGCATGTTTTTCCTCGATGGCAAAATTAATAAGTGAAGAACATTCCCTTCAAATTGAGGTGATTCTGAATGGACCCAGTCACGCTCGGCATAGAGATTTTCATCATTCTGATCGTTCTGATCATCCTTCTGAGCGGCATCAGAATTCTAAGAGAATGGGAAAGAGCTCCGCTGCTCACGCTAGGCCGATTCAAAGGGCTTAAAGGGCCGGGAGTAATCTACGTACCGCCAATCATAAGCCACGTGCCCTTTGTAATATCAACCAGGCTGCAGGTAGTATCATTCAAGACGGAACAGACTCTCACGAAGGACAACGTGCCCGTAGTCGTAGACGCCGTCATGTATTTCCAACCCGTAGACCTGCAGAAAGTAGTGCTGGGCGCCGAGAACTTCCGAGACGCCACCGATTTTGCGGCACAAACCACCCTAAGAGAAGTAATCGGACAAGCAACTTTCGACGAAGTGCTCACCGAAAGAGAAAAAGTCGGCTCAATCGCAAGGGGCATAATCGACTCAAAAACAGAAGCCTGGGGCATAAAAGTAACTTCCGTTGAAATCCGCGACGTCGGAATCCCACAAGTCCTCCAAGACGCCATGTCAAGACAAGCCCAAGCCGAAAGAGAGAGAAGAGCCAGAGTCACGCTGGCCACTGCAGAATTCGAAGCCGCACAAAAGATGATTGAAGCCGCAAACCTCTACGAAAAAAGCCACGAAGCCCTAAGACTGCGTTGGATGAACATACTGTACGAGATCGGACAACAATCCAGTACGAACACGATAATGCTCGTTCCCGCATCCATGCCAGAAGCAGGATGGCCACCCATAGGCATGTACGGCTTCAAGGAGATCGTCAAAGACACCAGCAAAAAAGAGACCAAATAACTTGAACCCGTCTCTTGCTCACACCAGCCCAAACAACAAACATCCTCTATTTTTTCTCATTCAAGTCGCCTTAAACGGCAAGGCGCCTTGTCCCAGCAGGATCATTCAGGACTTGAAATAGACGGCTACAAAGAGTTGAAAGCTGAAATAGACGTTGCAAATCTTATATTGTGAGCCCGCCGAATTATAGAGCGATGCGTATGACATTGTCAGAAAAAACCGTGAAGGCAAGGTTGAGGACGCTTTCTTCATCCCGCTTGTTTCTGCTCGGCCTGCTCCTTTCCATCATCCTAATGATATGCCTGTCTCCAGGATCCTCTGTGAACGCGCAAACGCCGGAACAGCAGGCTTCTACGTTCGCGCCCGTTCTTCATTTCACGCAGGGCGAAAAGTTCTATCCAGCATCAGTGGACTATATCATAGGCAGCTCGGTTCTGAAGCAGCGATTTTCAGACGGGTCCAACGCGACTGTCGACGCTGCACCGACCCCCGACACTCTGGGCACGTACGCGGGATCCGACCTGTTTCTGGACAACAAGCTGGGCACGTTGGACGCCATAGCCGCTGATTACGCTTCAAGAGCCAGCAGTATTGGGTATTACGCTTACGTTCACATCTTCAACAGCGGCACGTCAACAGTGATTCAGTATTGGCTGTTCTACGCATACAACAATGGACCCCTGAATGATCATCAAGGCGACATTGAAGTCGTAGAAATTTTCCTTGACAGTTCAGGAACACCAGTGAAAGCGTTGTACTCACAGCACGGAGCAGGCGAGAACGCTGCGTGGGGAGACGTGGAGAAAACGGACAACCACCCCGTGGTCTACGTAGCTCAGGGCTCTCACGCCAACTATTTCAGACCTTATCAAGGCAAAATAGGAATCGAAAACGACATCGTGGGCAGCAACGGCATCACAATCATGCCAAACGACCTGCAACTTGTCATCATAGACGTGAACAACCCGCCGAGCTGGCTGGGCTTCAACGGCCGCTGGGGCTACTGGGGAACAGACCAAGATGTAGCTCTAGGAAGAGCCGGCCCTCTCGGCCCAGTTCAGAATCAGAATGGAGTCAGATGGGCAGACCCTGAATCGTACCTCAGCTCCACATTTTCAGTGGGCGGCACATATTTTATCCTCGCCTGGCTGGTGGCCAATCTTCTGCTGCTATTCGTCATCTATGTTGTAATCAGAGCCTCATGGAAAATCGTGGGCATCGTGAGGCTACACAGGAAGGGCGGCCTGCGTGTGAAGAAATTCTTGAAAGGCCGCGGCAGCATTGGACTCGCGGTGGGGATAGTGGCGATTCTGATCATGGTGGTAGCACTTTTCCTACCGTGGTACACGATAACCGCCTCATCCAACGTAGGCCCGCTGGCAAAGCAGGGCGGCGTCACCTTGATGACTATAGACGGCATCAACGGAATGCAGGTCAACCTGTTCACGGGGCCCGGCGGTGACTCCACATCAGGCTACAGCAGCCTATTCTTCATGCAGATACCGTTCGCAATACTCATCGCAGTCGGCATAGTTCTCCTAGTGCTCGACGTCATCGGAGTAAAAAGCGGGAAGAACATCGGAAGAAAATTCATGCTTGGAGCAATCACATCGCTTCTGCCCTTCATCCTCATCTTCATATTCATGACGCAGCTGCCGAGCTTCCTCCCATGGGCTTCCGCACTGGTTCCAGGCCAAACAATGCCACCCCAATTGAACACGATGGTTAGCGCCATCGCTGGAAACCCCGTCTCCGGAACAACCAGCGCACAATTCGACATAATCGGCACGACCACAGTTAGCTGGGGCTTCGGAATCGGAGCATACCTGTTTCTGGCAGCGGCAGTAATCAGAATAGCAGCTGGATACATAATGGAAAGCGCACCAGAGCTCGAACAGAAACCCGCCCCACCGCCGCCTCAAGACAAAACAGCCTCTCTTCCTCCCCCACCACCGTCGTAACAGTCACGGCAGAAATAGCGCGGAGAATCCCATTCTTTCCCTTTCAAGAAGCTAGGCATATTCGCGAGAAAGTGCATCAGCCGAGAAGCTCTGATAGCTCATCAACGAGCTTTCTGGGTTTCGGTTGCGGAGTTTCCACCGGCCGTCCGAGGGTCACTGCGGCCAGCGCGCGCTCAAAAATGGTAATAATTCCATTTCTTGTTCTCTGTCCTGCGTAATATGCTCATTCACAGTTCAGCGCGTGCTAAAGTTTCGAAGATAAAGAGAATTCTGTGAGAACTTTAGAGTAGCGACCCGCTGATTGCAAGTTAAGGCGGTGGTGGTGGCGGTGGCATAGGTTGCAGGCGTTCGGACTTAGGTCTTTTTCTGAGAAGTACAAACGCAACAACAATTACCGCAACGACTACCGCTGCCACTACGAGCAAAGTCCAAAGTGGAATGAAGAATCCAGAATGCGAAGACGGAGAAGTCATTTGGAAAGTCTGGAGGCTTTGCTCGAATGTAGGCAAATAAGTGCCATAGTTTGATGGAGTTGCCGTGCACGTGATGATGAAGTACCGTCCATTCTCGATGAACAAGACTTGCTCGTCCCTGTAATCATTTCCTTGTTGTGAAAATGTGAATACTGCTTCGTAGCAGTTCAATCCGCCGATGGTTCGGTTACTTTCCGACACCAGAGAGAAGTTTGTGAACTCGGTGGCGTAACTAGCTTTTACCGAAGAAATGGCTTCTGAAAGTGTTTGGGTCGTATTTCCAACAACCACATTTACGTTAACGTTGCCTCCAGTCTCCGGCATTACGGGGCCAACAAACATCACAACAGTTCCAGAAACACCCTCGTTAACTGTCCATCCAGCTGGAGGAGTCATCGAGAACCCATACGCGGCATTATTGTAGGCATAGGCCGACTGAACCAACATAGATGCCAAAACTGCTATCAAGAACAGGGGAATTAAACTCAGAGAAACACGTTGCGAAGCCATACCTGATCACTCATCAATATGCTGTTTGACCTTGCTCTTATAATTTCTGAAGTAAACTCCGATGACCGATAACGTAAGAAAGACGCTGAGGACACAACGAATGATCTGTCTACTCAACATTTTGGTGCACTTTCCGCCACAGCGCACTTAATTGTTTTTCTAATCTTCGCGTAGCTTCGAGGCGCTTGGACTTCAAGCGAAAATCAGGAACAGGGTTAAAGAGCAAAATGGGAATAAGACCATTTTAGGCCAATTTCGGAACAGGCATGCGCGCTACTTTGTTTTCTTGTTGGTGAGGTTGAATCCGCGTTTTTCAAGCTGGTTCAGCAGTTCCTCCGGGTCAGGATACCATTGTCCCCATTTTCTGCATATGTGTTCGGTCCAGCTGTAGTTGTCATAAGTGAAGGTTTCTTTTCTTTCCCCCTCAAGCGGTATCTTGGCTTTTGCTTTTCGGTAATAGTCCTGAGCCAGGTAGCCTTCGTCCATCTGTTTCATTGCTTTCGAAATCATCTTTGCGTTCAGCTCGGGGTATTTGTCTTCGAACATCGTGAACTCCATCGGGTATCTGGGTCTGGGGGGCGGGTCTTCTGCGGGGTAGCCCACAGTCAATTGTACGAGTGGGAATACTCTCTTAGGCAGCTGATATTCTTCTGCGATTTTGTCCGCTCGGAACATTGCGCTGCCGAGGAAGCAGCTTCCAAGCCCCAAGCTTCTCGCCGCCGTGACCATGTTTTCCGCCATGTAGGCAGCGTCTTGAATTCCGAAAAACAGCAGTGTTAGATCGTTTGCGACTAGTTTCCAGCCTCTTTTTGCCATTATCTGCTCAAACTTGTGGGAGTCAACGCATATCGTGAACAAGAGCGGGGCTTTAAAGGGGTTTCTTTTTCTGTTTCTCGAGAGCAGGACGCTGTAGTACTGCGACGCGAAGGGAGCCTGCTGGCCCGCTCTCACGATTGTCTCTACTGTCTCGTCTGTGGGCGTCTGGTCTGTGTATTTTCGGATTGACCTGTGATCAAGCATCGTTTGAATGACCGGATTATTCTTCACCGAACATCTCTCCAGTGCTGGTTCCAAGTGTCCCTGTGAAACCTCAACTATATTACTCAACCGCCGTTAAGTAATTTATCGTGCCCAGAGAAGACAAACCTCGTAGATTGAGGGCGTGTTCACGTTTGCGTCAGGTTTAGATTGAATCTACGTGACAAATTGTCCAGATCGTGCAGCACGTAGATGAAGACGTAGCCTCTCCACCGGCCCCATCGGTCTCCCGCCATCTTCTTGAGCTTCGGAATGGGGTTACGTGGCGATTCTGCCGTTTCTCCAAGAAGGAGCGCGCTGAATATCTTTGCGCTCCAGACGTCTAGGGCGAACCCAGAATGGGGTAATACAATGTCTGCGGAGTACTCTCCTATCCCGTTCAGCTCCATGAGCTTGGCTCTTGCCTCCTGAGCCGGCATCTCTTCAAGTTCCTGAAGCGACGCAAAACCCGCTCGCAGAGTTTCCGCTATGTCTTTGAGAAATCTTGCCCTGTAACCAAGCTTGCACTTCTGCTCAAGCTCCTCGACTTCAACATTTGCTATCCTTTCCGCTGAAGGCCAGTACGAGATGTTCTTTCCATCGAAACCTACTCTGTCGCCGTACTCTCTTATCAACGAGTTCATCATCTGATTGCTCCTCGTTATCGGAGCCATCTGCAAGGTTACTGCCAAGATGAGACGCTGGAAGATGTCAGGCTGTTTCGTGTTTCTCATTCCATACAGATCTTTCACCAAGACCTTGACAAGCGTGTCACGCTCAGCAAGCGCATAGAATTCTCTAATATGCTCTCTAAGATTCAGCATCCATGCTACAGTTTTCAACAACTCGCTTCTTTCGCTTGTCCCGAGCTCCTGGTGGGAGTATATCTTGCAAGATATCTCTGGTTTCTCGACTGTTCCAACAGACCTCAATTTCAGCCCGAACAGTTTTCCAGTAGGCATCCTCACGGCAGTCCATAGCACGCCTTTCTCGAATATTTCGAAGGGTGTTGAAAACGGCCACCCGGCGGGTTTGTGGACTGTGAGCGCAAAATCATACGGAGGAAGCGCCTTGAGCCTCAATTTCAAAGAACAAACCATATCGTTGAACATCCAATCGCCTTTCTTACTCGCACGCGTCTTGCAAGCGCCCACGGTCTTTTCTTGGATATTAATCCTGTGTGTGCGTGTTAGGTATCTGAACCGACGGCTTTTGCAATTATGTTCATGCTTGTTAGGGGGCTCATCGGTTGTAGTGTTGACAGATTCCCGTAGGATGCCACGGTTTCCCAGCCTGCTCTTTTCAGAAGAGAACACAGCTCACTTAGGCTGTAGACGTGATGCATGATTTCGGCATTGTTTATGAATTCTAAATTTTCGCCGCTTCTTTTATAGAAGGTCCAGGAAGTATGGGCTTGCGCTGTTATTGGGTCATACTTCCTGTTCTCCAACATCACGATGTCGTCCAACTCGACGTAAGAATTGGGGGCAAACTTGAGCGAAAGAAATTCAGTATGGAGGGTTTCAGCTATGAACAAGATTGCGCCTTCCCTCGAAAGCTGCCGAGCCTGTTTGAAAATGCTTAGATCAACTTTTTCCTGATAGAACCCAATAGAGGTCCAGACGTTGACGATTACATCGAAAGGCTTTGAATTAGGTCCAACGACTTCTTTCAACTTTCTCACATCGCCCTCCAGAAAAGTGACAAGGCCTGAAACCCTGTGCTCTCTCGCTTTTCTTCTGGCGTCGTCCAGAAAGGCTTTTGATATGTCGACTCCGACAGAGGTGAAGCCCTTCTTGGCCATGTAGATGGAAGTTCGACCGTTTCCACAGCATAAGTCGAGCACTTTGCCCGACTTGATCCCGAAATTGTCAAGCACTTTCACGATTCCGTTGACAAGCTGCTCGGTCCTGGCCCATCTCTGGTTCATAATCTTCAAGAAAAGATCGGACCGGTCAATGAACAGCTTGTTTATCCAGTCTCTCATGCTGTAGAATGGTGTCCACCTGTTGTAATATGTTTTTCAGGTAGCTCAGCAAGCGCTGCTAATCCAAGTATGCTAAAACAGCTTTTGCATCATGGCCCAGCAAAGTCGCTCCCCTTTTTCACTTGTAATGTCAGATGTAATCTGTAAATGTAACAAACCATGGAGAAAAACAGGCTGAAAGACTGTTCAGAGTGGACTCAGCCCTTTTATTTGTAATGTCAGATGTAATTTTCAATGTATTAGTCAGGGACAGTAGGCAGTGCCCGTGGCACAAAATCAGAATGGTCAGGTCTGGCAGACTTACTTCGGAGTTGCCGTCTACATTGCGCGCGCTGATTGAAGCGATGATTTCGAACATAGATAAGATTCCAAGCATGCGACGCGCCTTCCATGCAAACGTGCAAATGCCACGAACACAGCGCGCGTTGACTTGCCTCTGGCTCAGCCGTTTTTCAGCTTCTTGCGCATGATTTTTCTGATATTGTCCACCTGAAAGCCTAACGTGCGCAGCAAAGTGATGGAGGAAATGTTCTCTTCCGAAGTCCCCAGTCTGACCGAGTTCATTCCTTTTTCGAACAGAAAATTCATGGCTTGAGCCGTGAGTGCTGACGCCAGATGCTTGTTTCGAAATTCGGGGAGAGTGGTGGCTGGACCGAGATAACCCCGCTTGAGATGCAGATACTTGTTGTAATCCGTGTCCGGCCTCGCTACAACGGCGGACACGATCCTCTCGCCAGTCTCAGCGACTTGAACCCAGTCCTCTCTGAACGGCGGGTCCTCAAACTTCCAACTTTCAACAGCTCCAAGTTCTAGTCTACGCCAACCGAACCCAGTGTTCATTGCTTCGACGAGTTTTCCCTCCTCTCCGACTCTTAAGCTTCGAATCTTGATACCTTCGGCGATTTTTGATACCGGTTTCAGGCGGTCGAGTTTTGCGGACATTCGCAGCCAACCGGGATTCAGGTCATAGCCTCGATTAATCCAATCGTTGATTCTCAAGCTTCCTTCATCAACCGTTGTTATTACAGTGTCGCCCTCGGCCTTTCTCTCAACCGCGTTTACGAGCATGTTTTCAACGGTTCTTCGGTCAGATCCTTTGCGAGCGGCGAGCCATGAGATGTTCTCTTCCGACCGTTCCTCAGGATGAGTTCCGATGAGCCCCAACACAGAGCCATTCTCTTCTGCCACAAGAATTCTTATGCCCCGCCTTCGAATCTGGGACATGACTCTCTCCTCGTTGAACGGAACGAACTCATAGGAGCCCCTGTACTCATCATTTAACAATCTGACGACAGCTTGCAAATGTTCATTTGCGAATTCTAAGACCTGAATCATTTCGCCTACAGCAGGAGATGATACAAGCTATAAACTTTTGGCCAACAACGCGTGCTATGATATGTTGGGTCTGATGTGCGGTGGCGCACAGGCGCGCTTATTGTTTTTGAAGAATTTCCCTGGGTTCATACGTTCGCGGATGGTAGAGTGGATGTGCAGTGCAGGAGGTCGTGCCTTCTAACAGTTTTTGCTTGTTCCAGGTTGGCGGTTTTGCGTTCTTGGCATTTGGCCTCCACATCAGGTATATCTTGAAAGCTTGCATGCGTTTTGTCTTGTGCGCTACGGTGATACAGTCTAGGGGTTTGAAGCCCAGTTTTTCCATTTGGTCCTTCTTGAACCATGGACTCCAATGATTTTCCAAGGCTATAGTTGCGAAACCTGAGGCTTCTTTTTCGCTCGCCACCATGTCCTCGATAAGCCGTTTCCCGAAGTCATGGCCTCCCGCCTTCCTCAAGACCCATATGCAATTCAGCACGGTCACGTCGTCGCCAATTATCGGATAATAGGACACTATTGCGGGTGAGTATTCAATCTGCCCCACAACTTGCTCATTCAAGAGAAGAAGTTTCTTGTGAAAACCTTTGGGAACGGCCTTTTCGAGATATTCCATTCTTTCCTTACACTGTTTTGATGGTGGGCCTACAATACACCTGTAGAGGTATTTCCTGTATTCATCAGCCTTGGTTATGTCAACAATTCTTGCTTGAGAAGTAGGCTTCATGTTTTTAGGGCTTAGTTGTTGCGATGATTTATGATTTCCTACGTGCGCCTCAATCAAAATACCCTAGGCGAGCTTGATTTGGCAAAAGTGAGGAGGAATCGGGGTTCTGGGCGCGTGCGTTTCTGAATAAAGAGATTGATAGACTGGGCGCATCAGCTTGTTTTCATAACTCCCTTTCAATGACGCTTGCCACACTTTTTAAGAGTGTTGGCAGTTTTCCGTAGACCTTGCGTTTTCTTTTGATGTCATCCTCGGGGATGTCGTCGAGGAAGCTTTTGTGTGCTATTGGGTTGTCAGAAACGACGTGGAATGATGAGACTCTTAAGCCCGCACTTGTTGCCTCCTTGTGCAGGTGAAAGGTTTCCATATCTACCGCGGAAAGACTTTGGGATTTGGCATATGAGAAGAACTCGGAGTCTTCGCACGTTACAGAATCAACCGTGCAAAGCGTGCCATAGTGCAGCGAAATGGTGTTTTTTACGCAAAAATCTTCCATTTCACTCTTGTAAGCAGAATAGAGCTCCTGAGAGTAGCCGACGCTGTTTCTCGCGTCTGAGGCGAAGGGCGGCCCAAGACAACTGGTCGGGACTAGTATGTCACCGATTTGAATCTCTCTTCTTAATGCACCGGCCAACCCTACGCCTACGATGTTTCTGCATCGAAATTTTGTCAAGAGCCTAATCACGTCTGTGACCTCGGCGGAGCCGCTGCCCACTGACAGTAACGTAACTTCAGAACCGCCACATCGCATGACTGAAAGATTCCACCAACCTGCATTCCTCTTTACAATGCATTTCTGTCTGTTGAGTCTTCTGAAGAACCATGGAATCCCAAGCGTCATTATTACCGTTCCTTTGATGTCGCTTGGTGAACTGCCGAAAAACACCTTGCCGATTCTTTCAGCCTTGAAGTTCATGATTACGCTCATTTTCAACCAGCATTGTTTCTGTTTGGGGCAAATATGTTTTTTCGTGACATCAATGTGTGTTTGCCACTACGGATGAGAGCGTGCTAGGCGAGGCTGCGGTTTCAGGTTAGGAACAGAATGGCAACGCCGATGATGGCTACGATAGCTCCTAATATGCCGCGCCAGTTAGTCTTTTCTCGGTAGATTATCCATATCACAGGGATGATGAAGACGGGCATCAGAGACATCAACGTTTGAGCTATGCCTGCCTGCGTGTCGGCCACAGCGACCATTGAGAGCGTCATGCCCAAGAAGGGTCCGACAACCGCACCTGCCGCGGTGTATTTGATTCCCTCCTTGTCCTTCACAGCCCGTTGTAATGCCGGCAGTTTTCCCGCGAAGACAGCACACGTCCACACGAACACGCCCGCGAGCAACATCCGTATCAGGGCCACGGACACAGGATTCATCGCCACGGGCACGCCAAAGTACATTCCCTTCTTTGAGAGGACAACGCCGAAACCTTGGCCCATTGCGGAAATCAGAGCGAAGAACACTCCCAGAGTCTTCCGATTCTTTGCGGCGAGGTTCTGTTCCGATTTCTCTTCCCTTTCCAGTATGACCACGAAAATGCCTGACAGCGTGACCGCTATTCCAAGTGTGGCCAGTGGCGAGAGCGGTTCTCCAAGCATGAAGTACGCGGCTAATGCCGCAAATATGGGGGCTGAGGCTTGCACTAGGACTGTACGTCGCGGACCGATTGTAACGTACGCGGCAAACAACCCGAAATCGCCGATGCCAAGCCCAACAACGCCGCTCAGACCCACCCAGAACCACTGCCCACTGCTCGCAAGAGGCAACAGCGTGCCCAGCAAAACGACGTGCGCACAAACCAGAAGCCCTATGGCCATCATCGTACGATAGACATTCACACTGAACGAGCCGAACCTTCTGCCAGCAGACGTGAAAAAGAGAGAGCTAGCCGTCCAAAGACATGAAGTGAGAATCGCGGCTGACTCTCCCAAGAGACTCGAATCCAAACTCGTCACTTTTAGACTAGACGAACACGATTCTGATCACCTTAAACCTTTCTCGTCATTTGAGCAGTTCAGAACAGCGCATGTGCAGAGTGCTCTACGCGCGGTCTAGAGTATGCTTATCGGGTAAGAGAGACAATGCTCTAGACATGGAAATCTACAGGAATCCGGCGTACTATGAGATCGCATTCAGTTTCTTTGACGTCAAGAAGCAGGTTGACACGTTCGAGCTTGTAATCAAGAAGTTTAGCAAGATAAAGGTGAAACGTTTTCTTGACGTTGCCTGTGGCCCAAGCCTGCAGCTGAGAGAGCTTGCAAGGAGAGGATATGAAGCAGTCGGGTTGGACTCTTCTCCTCAAATGCTGAGATACCTGTCGGAGAAAGCAAAGGAAGAGGGACTTAGAATCGAGACTGTGCAAGCGGATATGTGCAGCTTTAGACTCGCGAAGAAAGTGGATTTTGCGTTTATTATGATGGGTTCTTTGGTTGTTGAGTCTAATGAACGGTTCATCGATCATCTGGATTCTGTAGCCTGCTCCTTGAAAAGAGGAGGCTTGTACTTCATTCAGAACAAGATTGTCGATTGGACGAGAACTGCAGAACAAAGCTGGATAATGGAAAAAGAGGGAGTCTCGGTTAAAACGACCTATTCATTCACCTATTGGAAGGACACGCTGAACCAGATTTACACAGAAAAGGGCATGCTTGAAGTCAATGACCAAGGACAGACGAAGAGGCTAGTTAGCGAAGAAGATTTGAAGCTCATCTTTCCACAAGAATTCAAGACACTCATAAAACTTCAGAACAGATTCGAGTTTCTCGGTTGGTGGGAAGGAACTGAAAGCACATGGTTCCTCGATAAGCCCTTGGAGAAGACCAAACCCCTGAATAACATAAACATGGTCCTCCTTAGAAAAAGATAATCCGTCACCTTAATGGTGGTCGAGGAGGCTTTTTAGAGAATTGCCCGGCGGCGTTGGCTTTATCTGATAAACTTGAGCAGGCTCGGAATTCGACCAAACCGGGCCGTGAAGAACGATGTTGGAGGTGTGCGCGTTGGATGTTGTTAGACGACGGCGCGGGTGTATTTGCTGACCAAGTCCTTTTTGTTCACGGCGTTGAGCTGCTTGAAAAGGAAATCAAATTTGCTCTCGACTTCCGCTGCAATCGCGTCGCGGGTTTTTTGCGGCAGACTCATAATCTCTTTCTTGAACGGACCTAGCGCCTTCTTTCTGGTTTTGTATAGGAATTGTTCCTCTGTTTCGCCCTGTTTAGCCTCGTTTGCGGCGTTGATTTTTAGCCATTCGTAGATTCTCTTCTTGAGATCTAAGGGAAAGTGTTTTGATTCGTAAATCATGTTCTGAAACTCCGTGGCCAGGTGCACTTCAGCGGTCTCGCATTCAACGAATTTGTGGAATGCCTCAGGAGGCAAGGTTGATGCTCCGTGCTGCACGGCTCCTGCCAACCCGTATTTTCGGCGGGCAATCTCTGAGAGAGTCTTCAGAGTGTTGAAGTCAAGGTTTACGTGGGCAACTGAGCCGTCTGGCAGGACTACGCCCCCGTGAGTCGTTCCAGTCTGAACTGAAATCTTGCTTATTCCCGCTAATCCGTTCGGCAGCCTCTCCTCAAGGCCTGCCATAAACACGTCCAGGTCTTCCGGCGTAGAATTTTGATGCCCAATCTCGCCTATCTCTCCGCCCACTGAAACGGTAATCCCTTTCGGCTCGATGCTGCGGATGAACTGGGTGAGTTTTGCACAGACTTCGTAGTTCAGGACCTGTTGTTCCTTTAAATCGGGCTTGGATAAGTCAACGAGGGTTGACGAGTCGATGTCGATATTGTAGAAACCTGAGCTTATTGCATCGGCGATCAGTGCCTTCAGGTTTTCTACTTCTTTGTCTGGGTTTTCCTTGTATTTCGCGGTGTTAGCCTGAAAATGGTCGCCTTGAATGAATATGGGGCCAGAGTATCTTTCCTTTATCGCTGCTGCTAGGACTGCGCTTGAATATTCTGTCGGCAGTTGATTGGTGTAGCCCATCTCCGACCGGGCAATCTCAAAGATGAACGCGCCGGAACCGTTTTTCTCAGCTACTCTGAATATCGCGCGAGCCAAGTCGTAGGTCATGCTCCGAAGGTTTATCGCGGGAACTGTGAAACCTTTGAATTCTCCCCTGCCCCGAGCCATATAGAACCCATAGATGCTCGCCGAGTAGATCCCTTCCATGTGAGCAACGTCAAAAATGGTCTTGGCCAACTTCTTCTTTTGCGCTGAATCGTCGGTCGCGACCAGTCCCGTTATGGTTTTGTCAACATCAAACGACTCTTTTTCCATAATGTTCTCACTCCTCAGACCAATGTTCGATCTTCTAGACTCGAATTCCTCTGTTTGAATATTAAATTAGTGGTTGCTTGGGGCACACGCGCATCTTTGAGCTTCCACGCGTTGTTAGGATCTTGCATCCGAAAACGTGGCCAATGAGGGGCTGGACTCATCAGAAACGTACGTATCCTCAAGGTTGATCGCTCTCTCAATTAGCGCGCGCTTCTAAGAATAGACGGAGAACAAATCAAAGAACTTGAAAGAGCGAAGGAAGAGGTTCGAGAACTTGCAGAAAAATGACTCAGAAGAGCTGACCGGGCTCTGGTCGAAGATGACAGATTAGCTTTAGTACAGACATAAAGCCCGCGTTTTTGATAGTGCCCTTTCTTCTTCGCAGAGTGGAGCATTCTCCATGCCAAGGCGTGCTTTTGCAGTATGCTTCTCTCTGTTTCTGTGTTCATCGAATAGTTGCGAGTGGTGAGACAGAAATTCGGTTAAGTTGTGGATTTTGAGATTTGGCGTGTGCGATAAATTAAAATGTTGGGGGCCGATAAGTGGGATTCGTTGCGGGTGGTTCTGATGAATCAAAACGATGTTCGGTTGAGGGAGCATGTGGGAATCGTCACGAGCGATACGAGTACGCGTCAGTTCGGTTTCTTTGTTACATCTCTGAAGAACAGGGCTTGGGTTGGGTTGGAAGATTACGTTATGGTGGATCACCCCGTTTTCGGCGAGTCGTGCCCGTTGCTGGCGGTTGTGAAGGATATCAGGAACTATGAGGAGGTTGTTGGGACGACGGTGAATGAGAAGAGCGTCGAGACCGTGGCTACCAGCGAGATATTCGGTTACGTTGACCTGAGAGATCCTGAAGCGAGACCATTACGCAAATTGTCCGTGCCGCCGTCTCCGGGCAGCAAGGTCTACCTGCCATCCTTTGAGTTTCTTGAGGACGTCCTGCTCAGAGATATTGAAGGAAAGCCGTTCATGCATCCTCTTCACTTGGGAACACTTGAATCTCAAGCGGTTGCCAAGAGCGGAGACGTCAAACAACTTACATTCAGTCTGAACGCTGAGGACCTCATGGCTCAACACCTGCTTATCGCGGGAGTATCTGGCTCAGGAAAGACTCATGCGGCGACGGTTATCGTTGAAGAGCTTGCGAACAAGACTCGTTATCCCGTAGTCATCCTGGATCCTCACGGCGAGTACCTCACCGTGGGCCTAGCTGGAAGACATCTTAAGGAGCTGAAAGCAGATGATCCTACACTGATTAAGAATTATCCTTTCAGCTTTAGGGTTTCACTCTATGCCTATGATTCTGACAGGGCTGTTAAGAATCTCAAGAGGCTTGAGGTTGAATATGGAAAAGGTGGCAGGTTCTCCGTCGAGAGTGTCCAAGGCGAATGGTCGAAAGCCTGTAGTGGGAAGGCCGAGGCCGAGATGAAAGAGGCACTGAAGAAAGGAGTCAAGCCTGGCCAAGTTGCGGTTATCGATGCTAATGGTCTGCCCGAGTGTGAGCGAGGCAACTTCTTCACTTGTTTTGTGAAGGCTCTCTGGCAGGCCAGAGACCAAGGAGGCGTCGAACCGTTCATGTTGGTGGTCGAAGACTCAGCGATTGTTGAAAAACAGACCCTAAACAGGATCGCGTCCGAGGGAAGAAAGGCTGGCGTTTCACTTTGCCTTCTGGTTCAGCACCCTACGGAGCTTAGTAGTGCAGTCTTATCTCAGACGAGTGCTCAGCTGATCGGCAGAACGATGGATGCCAGAGACCTGGAGTGTCTCAAGAACATGGCTGGAGACAAGTGTGCCCTGCTGCCTCAGTTGGCGAGGGGCGAGTGGATAGCCAACGGGATTACCATGATAAGACCGACAGGAGTGCGCGTGAGGGAACGCTATTCCCTCGCTGTCTGAAGCGTCAGAGCATTAGCAGGAAGAAACGTCACTTTCTTGATTGGCGTGCGTTCCATTGAACGTTTTGAGTTGTTTCATTCTATGAACTGCGATGCAGCGCAGCTACGTATTTTGTACGAAGCTCGAGCAGTGCTTCATAAATCTTAGCGCGCGCTCCTTCGCCGGCTTGTTCAGAAATCAACCAGACCGATTGGTTTCTCCTAAACATTACAGGAATTCTTGGTCCAAAAGTAATCTATGACGTTTCAAGGTATTATGCATCTGGAAGAGAAGACACTTGAGAGTTTGAACAGAACATGGAAAATAGAACCAGCCAGTTTACAGCGCGCGCTCTAGCGACAAACAACGATCACCAAACGACAGACGCAGAAATATTGAAACTCACAGAATGCTCAGTCTGGGTCGTTACGGAGGACACAATATTGGTCCTGTCGCTTTCCATTATCCCTACATTCATCATGGCCTATTGCACGGCAAACGAAAAGGCATGTTTCCCCAGTTAAAAGCCCGCGTTCTGTGCCGTTGATGAACATTCTGTAGGTGCGCGCGTTAGTTTAGTATGTTTACTATTTTTGGATACTCCTACTACTCCTTCAAGGAAGGACTCGATTCTCCAATCTATCTACCGCAATCCAAACTGGAGCGCGCGCCAAGTTCTTCTCAGTCCGACACCTCCTTGTAAGGAGTTTACTGCTTTCCATGTCCGAGCATCTCCAGCTGGATTAGTATTATACGTCGTAGAATACAGTTGGTAGCTGTTTGACAAAGTTATGTCTGTTCCCTAGTAATTAGTACCTGACTCTCCTAAAACAGTGCACGCATATTCAGTACCCGTCCTTGGATTGTACCTGGCGTCAATATATATTGCAGCACGCGCGATTAAATGTAGTGAATAATCCACATAAGTAGGATAGAAAAATCAAGTTAAAAAAGAATTTTTAGGGTGGCGTGTAATTAACTACGACGTAGATTTGTGTACACCTAGCGTCAGTTTGCCCACTCGATCTTGCCAATCTAACCCCAGCGTCTAAGGAACTGACATCGGCCCATGTCCAGGCAGCGTTTGTATCTGGATTCAATGTGTATTGTGTCGAATATGGCGTATATGATGTTGTCAACGTGTTACTTGTTCCATAATAACTAGTACCGGAAATTCTTACAACAGTCGATGCAGTACCGCTGTTTGTGGCACGTGCAACTATGTATATTGTTACGGAGTTTATTGTTCCAGTAGCTGAAGTAGAGGTAAATGTGTAAGAATCTCTCTGAGTGGAAGTACTAGTTGTATATACATAAGTTGCATCACCGTCTGATGTTGTTTCAGAGACTTTATCATAGTGATTTCCACTGTTGGGATATTGACTCAATTCAGAATAGTGCCCTGCTCCATTTGGTCTCAGAGTTACTGTTTGTGGTGGGCGCGAGTAGACCAGAGTTATGGTTTGGGCTGAGTTCATGGTGGCTCCATTATTGGTGTAGCTGCTGAAGGTGTATCCGTTGAAAGGACTTTGTGGGCTGCTAGCGGTTACGGTTGTGGAAGCATCTGTCCATTGGTTCCATGAAGTAGTGTGTTGTTCGTTTGTGTATGTGGTTCCACTATTCGTGTATGTAGCTGCGAATGTTCCTCCTATTGCTCCACTAGGGCTAGCTGTCACAGTGACTTGGTACTGGTGCCTCCATGTTGCCGTCTCGGTGATTGCGCTGTTCATCGTGACAGCAGCGTTGGCCGGGTTGTCCGTTCCGGTGTAACTGCCATTTCCGGTACCTGTCCATCCTACCCAGACGTATCTCTCGCCATTGCCAGCCGAAGGAGCCGCCGCCGTAATAGTTACGACAGAACCAAGGTTGTACCACCCGCCAGTAGCTGGAGTAAACGTTCCAAAGTTGGCGCCCATCGTCAACTGATACTGCGTAGCGTAAACCGCCGTCACTGTTGCTCCCGAGTTTGGAACGGTGTAGGTGTGGGTTTGGGCTCCGCTGTCGCTCCAGCCGGTGTAGACGTAGTGTACACCCGTTCCGCCCGAGACAGGAGAGTTGGCCTGAAGGGTGTGAGTTGACCCTTGCTGCCAATTGAACGTCGTGGGAGTCGTTATCGCGTTTCCGTCGACGATTACGAAGCCTTGTCCAGAGGGGCTTGAGGTGATTGTTATGCTGACTGGAGTGTATACGGTGACCGATGGGTCAGATCCAGTGTTTGTTCCTGGACCGAGGTTGTGGTTCTCAGTACTGTCTGATGCGACGTGTCCGTAGATGCTTATTGCAAAAGTATAGTTGCCAGCCGCCTGAGGTGTCGCTCTGAAGACCACTTGCACGTAGTTGTTAGTTCCATCTTCAAGATCAGAACTGATGCCGCTGGATGTCAGCGTAATGACGTTGCCTGCTAGCGACTGAGTCCAAGTTCCAGCATCCGATGTAGGCGAATTTACTGTTATTCCAGTGAATCCCGCGGGTATTGTTATGGTCACGTAAGATATGTCAACTTCGAAAGTGGATTGCATTGTGACCCTGACCGTGAAGCTAGTTGGACTTCCAACCGCGACTTGCGCAGGGTTGATGCTTGTGGAGTAACGAGGCTCCACAGATTGGCCATTGATCGTGAACTGTGATATCGCCGAGGTCAACCCCGTATGAGAGGCCGTCAACGTCGGAGAACCAGCGCTCACATCCTGATAGTAGAAAGTAGCATCACTATGGCCGTTCTGGATGGTTACGGATGTGATTGGGTGGCTACCACCTGAGTCAGAGAAGAACAGGCCACCAGCAGAACTTGAAGCCAACGTGACAGTGATTCCCGACGAAACCGGATTGCCATTCTGATCCTGCATCTGCACCGTAATCTGGCCAGACACTTGGCCTACGTTTAAAGTCTGAGGAACACCAGACGTGAAAACCAGCTTAGAAGCAGCACCTGGGCTCACGGTTATCGAGTTGCTGGTCACAGATACTGAGACATCAGTCACTGTGATCGTTTGGGACCCAACCGTCTCTAGCGTGAAACCAGTTCCAGCGAACGTGTGAACGCCGTTGTCTCCGCTAACAAATGTGTACTTGCTTCCAGACGTGTATGGCAGAACTGCCTGACTGTCGCTAGATGTGAAGTAGATCTGACCAGCGTAGCCAGTTAGAATGTTGTTGCCGCCGTCGTAAGCGGTAATCACGACGTTGTTGCTGCCAAAGTTCTGCCCAACTGTCCGGGAGGAGGGATAGCCAGCTATGGTGAAGTGGTCTAGAACTCCAGCTTTGTAGACTGTGACCGTTGGATCGTTCCCATCAAGTGTGCCTGGGCCGTAACCAGACTTGTCATAGCTTTGGTAGACTGTCGAAGTGAATGGACCATAGATACCTGCTGTGGCAGGCACAGTCAGAGTGAAAGTCACTCTAGCATACTGACCGTTGGTGGTAAGTTCGCTCGAAGTTCCTGACGCGTGAACCGTTATTGTGTTACCTGCTACGGTGGCAACCCATGTTCCGCCCGGCGGGTTGGAATCAGTCACTGTCGGCGTCCCAGTTATTGTGAAACCTGCGGGCACTTGAATGGATGCCCAGCCTAGATTGTTGTAGCTTAATTCTCTTGTGATAGTGTATGTGAAGCTGACACTGGAACCTGTTGTAGCAGAGGTTGGCGAAATTGCAGTATTATAATCAATACGGGAGCTTGGACTTATGACGGTTATCGCAGTGGTCGTAGCAGACTTTGTTCCGTCAGTCACGGTAATCGTCCTTGACCCAGCAGTATTCAACGTGAAACCTGAGAACGTGTGAACACCACTATCCCCAAATGTGAAAGTGTACTTGCTGGTGGCAGTGTACGGAAGAGCAGCTGAACTATCAGTAGAAGTGAAGTAGACCTGACCAACGTAGCTTGTAATGATGTTGTTACTAGCATCGTACGCCGTCACCACGACCCCACCAAAACTCTGACCAGCAGTCACCGAAGTCGGATAGCCCGAGATAGTGAAGTGATCTAGAACGACAGCATTAACGATTATCGCGTTACTAGTTGCAGATATCGATCCATCCGTCACAGTAATCGTTTGAGATCCTGCGGTCTTCAGCGTAAAGCCTGTTCCGGCAAACGTGTGAACACCATTATCGTTCCCTGTTCCAGATGTAAATTGGTACGAACTCGGCAGGACTGCATGACCATCGCTGGAGGTAAAGGTCACCGCGCCAGCATAATCCACCTTCACGTTGCCGTAAGCATCATAAGCCGTCATCACAACATTGTTGCTGCCAAAGCTCTGTCCTGCAGTCACAGAAGAAGGATAGCCAGCTAATGTAAAGCTTGCTATTGCACCAGCATTAACGGTTATCGAGCTAGTAGTTGCAGATAACGATCCGTCAATCACGGTAATCGTCCAAGATCCTGTGGTCTTCAGCGTGAAGGCAGCGGTGAACGTGTGAGTGCCCTTGTCCCCTGCTACGAACTGATAGTCGACGGGCAGACCAGCTTGAGTGTCAGTCGAGCTGAAGTGAACCTTACCTACATAACCTGTGGCTATGTTACTGTACTGGTCGACAGCAGTCAGCGTAATACTGAAGCTCGACCCAGCAGTCGCGGACGTCGGATAGCCAGAGAGAGCAAAGCTTGCAGCCGCACCACTATTGACAGTGAACGCGTTGCTTACTCCGGATGCACTGTCGCCAGACGTTGAAATCGTAACGCTCGTGGCCGCCTTGGTAATTATGACGGTACCCGTCCAAACGCCATTAACAAAGGCGCCTGTACTGGTTGGACTCATCGTTCCAGTCGAATCGCTCAAGGTGCTAGTTCCAGCGTAGTTTGTCACTGTGTCACCGTACTGGTCTTGAGCCGTAATCGTTATATTGAAAGCCGCGCCAGCCACCTGAGGGCTGTTGATAGTGTCAAAACCAAAGTGGTCAAGAATCACAACGAAGGTAGCATTAACCACATTATCTCCGTTCATGACTATCGTGGTGTTAGCTAGACCAGATGCACCGCCACTCCACCCCGTAAAAGTCCAGCCAGCAGGGCTGATCGCCTTGATATCAACGCTCGTGCCAGAAGGATACGTGTTGTTGCCAGGAAGTACACTACCTTGACCAGAAACATACATTGTCAAATTATACTGGTTTTGAGTGAAGGTAGCATTAACCGTCTTGCTGCCGTCGATCAGAATTGTCGTGGGGTTTGTAGATCCGATCAGATCTTGGCTCCAGCCTGAGAAAGTCCAACCGGAGTTGGCGTTGGCGGTCAACTGCACTACGTCGCCGTAGTAGTACGGTCCAGTGTCGTTCAGAGAAACAGTGCCTTGGCCCTCGACATTCACAGTCAGCGAGTACGGATTCTGTCCGTTGAATGTGTTAATCGTGAAGGAATATTCCACAAAAGTTCCTTCATCTGTGACGACCTTGATCTTAATCGTTTGACCTAGGTTCAGGGAGATTCTATCAACTAACAATGAAGTATCGCTTTCCTGCAACGTGTAAGCAGTTTGCTGCAATGCGTCTGGGTTTATGCGCGCCGAACCCTGGAGCACTCCGTCAACGTAGAGGCATTGACTCGCGATAAGCGTGGCTTTCCCTTGGCCAACGTTCTGCACGTAAATCCCAAGATATTGGCCAGTGTAGTATGCACTCTGGATTTGTATGGCTTTACTCACCTTCGTACTCGTGGATCTGAAGTATCCCGTTACCCAAAAGTAGGCTACGAGGGCGGCTATTACAGCGATAGCAATCATCAACAATACTGCAATAACGGCTGAAACACCTTTTGTAACTCTTTTAAATTTCGCGATTCTTCTATGCCTAGGTGAGATTTTCATTTTAATTCTACTCCCTATCTGCTATATTGAGTTTCAGGACGGCGATATTTAAACGAACGAGTTATTGAATATTTTAGTGGAGGCTAGGCTTTTAAATATTACGACTCACTACATAAGATTGCCTATTTGCATGACAAAAATGCGCACACTCCAATCGATCGATCTAGAGCACAGTTCTAGTTGCGCGAATTTGCACATCCTTCTTCATTCAGGAAAGTCAATGCTGCAAGCCGCAGTGTTTCCCAGCGTGGTCAGAACCCTGAATATCACTATCTGTCCAGGCGGCGGAGCATAATTGACAACTAAGTTGTCACCATCCTGAACCACCAGAATGCACTGCCCCAGCACTTCGGTTTCGGGGTTGAATGTGATTGTTCGCGTCGATCCTCCAGCGACCGTCGTGTCAGCAGCCGCGGCCGTAAGATTAGCGTACATGTGGTCGGTCTGTGTATCATCGGTTTGAATGGCGTTGACTATCCACAGCCGAGACAGAGTTGCTTCTGACCCGCCTAGGTTAGTCACTTCCAACGCGACCGAGTCTGCACAAACCTGAATAGACGCAACATTTAGAGTCCCCTGTGTGGTGTCGTTAAAACCCAACTGCGAACTCGCATCCGCAAACCTAACCTTGACCTGTCCTATTCCGTCAATGTAACTGCTCGGAAGTGATATAGTCGCGTTGGACCATCTGTACCCTTTCATCACCGTCAATCCCGTGTTCACCCATGCGCTCTGATCACAGTCCAAAATGTACACGAAACACGGTTCATTGAGCCCGTCATCATCATAACTTGCATTTATGCTTAAACGCAGATCCGCGACAAGCCTCTTCTTTTCAGCAGTATCTATTATTGTAGCAACGCCACCCGCATTCATTGTTGGGTAAAACGCATAGTTCACTGCCAACGAAAAACCATTAGACGTTGGAGATTCAGACAGACTCTGAACCCCTGGTCCCCCTGGCTCGCCTAACTCTATCTGGGGTTCGCCGCTGTAGGTCACAGGTGTCCCGGGGAGCACTGCAGTTTCTATTCTGACGGCTGAATTTGTCTTATCAGCGACCAATTGATCCATTTCTCGGGTTACTTGATTGTGCCAAAGGAAAACGTTGGAAAAGAAGAAGAATAGAATCACGAGGAAAAGTATGGTTCCAACTATCTCCGCGGTGCCCCTGCGACTCTTATGTAGTCTTCTAAGCATTTCCATGTCTCCTATCCGCTCGGGCGCGCCGGCGAAGCATATTCTCCCTCAATAGCAGTGCCTCTATCAGTCACAAACTTCAAATCGTAGACGGCCGCGTAGCCCCAGCCAAATTGGACTGGTGACAGTTCAGCATGCCCACCAATAGGGATCTGAGCACCATTGAAACCCGGTTGTTGTTGGCCATTTATGTAGAGGGCGCTCACCGAGGTTGAGACTTTTCCGCTGTTGTAGAGCCAAATATCAATGGTACGATTGCCACTATCGTTTTTGAACCAGACATCCTCGATGCTGACCAGTTCCATGACTGATGCACCCCTTCCAGCTTGGTAATCCTTCACGAAATTCACGAAGTAGCCAAAGGCCATGCTCATTCCAACGACCACGACCAGAATCATCAAGATTGTGCCGATGACATTTGAAACCGCCTTCCTGTTCCTTGACAGTCTTCTCATGTCACATCACCGCCCAGTTTGGTGGAATCAATAAGTAGAATATGGCGTATCCCACAACCATCAAAACGATCGAGTGCTTGAAGCCTCCTGCAACTCGGCGTTCACCTATCTTTCCCGCCATTAGACCGCCAACCAAGGCAGAGATCAGCATGGTTCTGTAGAAGAAGTCTTTCAAGTTGCTGATGCCGCCTATACTCAAGGGGCTGAGTATCTGGGGAAGTCCTTGAAGCGGAGCGAAAAAAGACCGCACAAGGATGACTGAGGTGAATGCGAAAACAAAGAATGCTGCATAGACCACTATGGTGTAGGGTCTCATCTGGGAGCTTGTCTCCTTATCCGTCTGCCTCATATCTTCCATGAACCCAGCCGTCGCCGTGAAGACCTTCCGTATCTCGCCGCCTGAACGGCTTGCCTCTAAGACAAGTGTGCAGAACCGGTTCACAATAGATGATTTGATCCTGTTTCTGAACCCTGTAAGAGCGTCCTCAAAAGACAGCCCCCAAGACATTTGAACCGTGAGTTTTTTGACTTCGTCAGAAAGAGGCGGACGGACCATCTTGTCTTCGACCACCTTCTCGATGGCTTTTATGAACGTAATACCGGTCTCCTGACTTTCGCTGATACCTCTTACTAGAACGGGCATTTGGTCTTCGATGCCGTCCATCCATTTCTGATTGAAATGCTCGAGCACCGCTGACGGAGCGAGCACGATGAGAATAGAAACGAGTAGCAATTCATTGAAGAAAAGGGCGGCTGTGTCAGGCTGAAGGATGAAAAACCCGACGCTGAAACAAATAGCGATGGCTACGGAAATTGCGGCGGTGATTTGTCTGGTCTTCAGGGAAATTTTCACTTGTCGATCACCTCTGCGGATTCATGCCGTCAACTATCAGGATCATCATGCCGACTCCAGCTGGCAGGAAAACAAACGTCAGAAGGTTCAGGAGGTCCATGGGGTCTACACTTCCGATAGTAATCCCGCCGCCTATGAAGGACATCACTGTAAGCATTATTATGAGCATGAGCGGGCCAGCAACCATGAAGGTGATGTAAGTCTCAGCTATTATGCCAAGGTTGTCGATGAAGTGCTTCACGTTGAGCATCCTTTCGCGCTTGTACTTCTCAGATTCCTCTCTCAGATAGAGAGCCAAATCCCCGCCCATATGAGAAGTCGTCACTATCCCGTCTAACAACTTTGCAAACCCCTTTGAAGGTGACTTCTCGGCTGCTTTCTTGAGAGCTACGTGAAGATCCAGACCCATGAGTTGAATGTCCTGTATGATTCCTCCGATCTCCTTGCTGACGCCGAACTCTTCTCCCACTCTGGCTAAGGAACGAAATACACTCTCAGCGGGCATTCCAGAGCCCGCCAGAACAGCCATGAAGTTTGCTATCGTGGGCAAATTTGCATCGATCTTGCCTGCCCTCGAATGGCACACAAAACCTGGGTACAAGCGGAAAATACCCATTGACAATGCTGCTACCATCATGCCAAGCAGAACTGGGAATACAATGGGATCCAGAATCTGAAAATTAGCGTATAGGAACAACGGATAAGACGCTGCAAAGACAGTTATGCCCGCGACCAGAGACGTAAACACCATCGATCCGAGGTAAACCCTGAAGGCTATCCCCATGCCCGTTTTGCCCAGAGTCTTCTCTAGCCCCCCGAATTTCGAGGCGATGCTCGGAGGGATTATCTTTGAAAACTTCCAGAGGAAACCGACAAACCTGTTATCCAGTGGATGTTGCCTCCTTGTAGACGCGCTCGGGGTCCTCGTAGTATCGTCTTATGACATCCGAGACCTCCAGGTATTTTCTCACGTTCCGAACACGCATCCATTCAAGAACATGCATTCTGCGCTGGATCTCCTCGTTTGCCGCGTCTGTGGTGATGCCCTTTTTTTCCGCTATTCTCTCAACAAGGTAGCTTCTCCCAGTGTATTCGAACGAATCTTTCGTCGGGTTCCACTTGAAGACCTCATTCGTCAGAATCTCCTTCGACCTCGGATCCAGACCGACTATCTCTGATGTTGACACGGTCCTTCTGGTTGGCTTGTCAACGTGTTCAACTCGTTTTTGAATAGTGATTATGTCTATTCCCGAGATCAGGGTCCTTGGAACGTTCATTGGCTCTGATTCAAGTCTGTAAACTGCAGATTCCACAGACTCAGCGTGAAGCGTTGACATGCCAAGGTGGCCTGTGCTCATAGCTTGGAAAAGGGTGTAGGCTTCGGCGCCCCTGACTTCGCCGACGATTATGTAGTCCGGCCTCTGCCTAAGCGAGGCCTTGAGCAGTTCGAAAAGGCCTATGTCAGTCGCTTCAGTGCCGAGACCTATGTGCGCCCGCGTCGTTGCAGGTATCCAGTTTTCATGCGGGAGGTTCAGCTCCGGCGTATCCTCTATCGAAACTATTTTGAAGTCAGGCTTGATAAACATGCTCAAACAGTTGAGCATGGTCGTTTTTCCAGCTGCGATCCCTCCTGAAACCATGATTGAGACCCGGTTCTCAACTGCATACCAGAAGTACGCAGCCACTTCAGCGGAGAGGGTGTTAAAGCCTATCATGTCGATTATAGTCAACGGGTCCGCCTTGAATTTCCGAATCGTAAACGTAGACCCTCTCCTCGTGATCTCTGTCCCGTACGTGAGGTTAATGCGGCTTCCCTCCGGCAGACAAGAATCCAGCATTGGCTGCGCAATTGAAACGTGGCTGCCGCATAAGTAAGCCAGTCTTAACGCGTACGAGTTGAGTTCTTCCGTTGTTTCAAATCTGACGCTTGTTGGCACGTACTCGTATTTTCTGTGCCAAACATAGATGTTTATCCCCGTCCCGTCGCAGGATATGTCTTCGATGGACGGGTCATGCATGAGAGGATCTATCTTTCCGAATCCAAGGTTGTCCCTGAGCATGTAGTACAGAAGCCTGCCTTTGACTGCCTTGTCCAGCTTGAAGTCGTAGTGGTCCAGCACTTCTTCGGCTTTCCGAACAAGGTACTCTCTGGCCGCTTCCTTCGACTCCAACTTCGAAATATGTACATCCAGAACTTCCATCAACAAGTCTTTCAAGCGTTCAAGCTGATGAATATCGTCCTGGCTGAGCTTCGGCTCGTCAACCACATACGTTAGGTTTCTTCGGATTGGATTTCGCACGATATTCGCGTAGGCGTACGGCTCGTTCAGCGCATACGTCTCGACTGTGTTAGGTTCTTCAACACGCGTGCTTGCAACTTTTGAAACGGGTTCCACAATTGGTGTTTGAGGCGCAGAAGATATCGATTTGGGAATATGGACTAGTTTTTTATGAGAGAACAACCTTTTCAGCGTATTTTTAAGAGCCAATGAACATTAATCCTCCACTTACGCCATCGTTCATTGATATTCAGACTAAAAGGACAGGGAAATTGACTGACCGATCGTTCGACCGATCAGTTTTCGTCTCCAACCTGTTGATTCTAGGAGCCTGGCACTGTTTGGGTAGCTTCGATGAAAGTCCCGTCACTGCAGACAACTTTGACGTCAACCGCATTAACAGGATTAAAGCCAGTGGGAAGTCCGGTAGTCACCGTTGACGTTTGGTTGATTGGCAAGGTGGCAGGACTGAAAGAAATCGACGTTGCGTTCTGGCCGTTTTCGTAAACATTGGTTAAAGTCACCGGCCCACTTCCGATGTTCTGCACATAGATGGTTAGGGTGTTCCCGGAAGTGCTGTAATACATGCTTTGTATTTGTATTGCTTTGCCCACTTTGTTAGTCGTGCCGCTCAAGTATCCCATGACCCAGGCGTAAGCTATTAGCGAGGCTGCGACTGCAATTGCTATCATCAGTAGAACCGCTATGACATCGGAGACTCCTTTCTTGTTCTTATTGAGATTCCTCATTTTCTTTTCTATCCTCCTCATCCTTTTTCACATATTCAACTTCGGAAGGGCGCTATTTATACGAGCTTCCGAGCAAGGACTAATCCTGTAGATTTAACCTCTAGGTACGCGCTAGTGGCGCGGACAAATGCGCGCGCGCTATTTAAACAAACAAGGATTAATCCTATAGAGTTAACCTCTACGGCTACAGCAGCGCGGTCCAATGCAGACTTGACCCGAGCTGAAAGACCACAAGAGAAAAGCATTATAACACAACACGTCAAAGAGTCCAACAAGGAAGACGACAAATGAAACTGTTGAAAACAGGCATCGCTGGCCTCGACGAGTTCCTGCAGGGAGGCCTACCTCCCAGAACCTTCTTGCTTTTAGGCCCGCCCGGGTCAGGGAGCGAGGTCTTCGCCAGGCAGGTCGCACACGCGAGGGCCAAGGGAGTCGGGATAACCTACTTCACGGTGATTAGATCCGCAGATTCCGTCAGGGACGACATGTCCGCTTATGGGTGGCAGATCTCATCATTGGAGAAAGCTGGAAAATGGAGGTTTATCAACCTCAATCAAGCCGGCTCTCTGACGGACGTTATAACCAGAGAAATAGGGCAACACAGAAGCGTCGTGGTGGACTCCCTCTCTGAGCTCATCCTGACACACGAAATTCGGGAAATAGTTAGTCTACTTGACTCCATGTCAGTTCGGAACAGAGACTGCCAAGAATTGCACCTGATCCTCCTGACTGAGGGGATGCAGGATCCAAGAATTGAAATCACAATGCAACATTTCGCAGACGGCGTCATAGCCTTCACGACCACGCAGGGAACCGAAGCTTCGGCAAGACACATAATGATCAAGAAGATAAGAGGAGCCGTCATCCCAACACGAATGCTTCCCTATTCAATCGGGGAAAGAGGCTTCACGATAGAAACAGCAACAAGAATAACCTGAGCACTTCTGCTTGACAAATTCTTGATAATAAGTGTCTGAGTGCGGCTGAGTTTCACGACCGCAACTACGCCTACGATTCACAAAATCTTAAATACACAATCTGAAAGAACCAACTCCTGTGCAGACGTAGGTGAAGAAATGAAAGCAGTTAACAGAAGCTGGAAAGCACTACTCAATGATTGCGTACTCTTGGTACTGGTCTTCGGCACAATCGGAATAGCACTCAAATTCACGACATTCTTTGACAAATGGGTCTATTTTCCAGCCTTCCCGAACGCCTTAGACGCGACGTTCCTGATTTTCTCTGTACTATACCTAGTCTGGAAAATCAAAAGATAAACCACCCACTGTCCGCTCCCTACCATCCATTGGAAAACTTGCAAAGATAAGTCGAGTCCTAGTTCAGCGCATGCGCTATGCGTCCCGGTTTCGTTCTCCACGGTATCTGTCCGAGTTGTTGTGAATAATGGTGCGGGGGATGGGGCCCCCACCTTAATTTACAGGTAAAAAAAGCATATTAGATATGCTTTGGCGAGAGTTCGAATCTCTACCGGGCTACCATAAACCCTAGTCAGGACGACGTTCAAACTCTCGGTTCAGTGGTGGTTGGGGTAGAGTTTTATCTAACCAACCAAGCAAGTTCCATTTTATGCTGCAGGGTGAATGTGAACGATAGTTACATTTGATTTGCGTCAATGTAGAGTTTCCTTTCTCCAAGGTTCGGTAATCTTTCCTGTCTGAGCGATTTGGTGAAAAAGTGCATTTTCATCTCAGTATGTCTGAACTGTGAGAGATTCGCAGCTATCGGGTTCCTTGGGTCTACCGCTGCGATGATCTGGTTGACCTTATTCTTCAGAGCAATGTTGACTGTATGTTTTATCAATTCTGTCATGCTTTCTGAGTTCCTGCAAGCCATAGCTGTCAAGTTGTAGTTCAGCAGTGGTTCACCAGGCTTGGGAATTCTAGGCATTTCGGCAAACAAGCCAATCAACTTCATCAGGTATGTCTGTATTCTCAATGTCCGGTTCATTTTCTCTACAATGTATCTTCTGACTTTGCTGTGATCCCAGTATCCCAGACAGGCTTTAATGCCACCATTGTCTTCAAGAACAAGGACATTGTGAAAGTCGAAGTATGGCATTCGCTTGAGATACTCTAGGAAGTCCTTAGGTTGGAAAGGAGCGAAGAAATCGTAGTCGCGGTACATCTCGTTGATCAGGTTTGTCACATCATCAACGTCAGCCTCGTTCATACTCCTTATGTTTGCCTCTGCTGTAGTTCTCTGCTTCTTGTAAGGCATCACGGAAAATATTGTGCAGTCTTTCACTTTCTTGAATCCCATTTTGGAAAATAAGCCTATCGAAGGTAAGTTGTCCTCGATTATGTCTAGGTGCAGTAGCTTGACATCTTTCTCCAGCGAGGCGTGCTCGATGTGCCTTTGAAGTTTTTCCGCAATTCCTTTTCGCCTGTGAAGAGGGTCAACGATGAAACCATACTCAAATGCAGTTTTAAGCTGCTTTCCTTCAATGGGGGTATCGATGATCGCGTATGCGGCAGAACCAACTATTATACTATTCTCAACTGCCACGAGAACCTGCCACTCTTTGAATGGTCTAGAACGGGCAAAATAGTCGGGCGAGCTGTTGATTCCAATAACCATGCTGGTGCCCATCGGACATTTCTTCTGAAGTTCATTAAGAGCATCATTATCGTCCTCAGTGGCCTCTCTAATCAGTATCATGGTAATCTCATGCCCCTTGTCTTCTAAAGCCCAAGAATCTATTTAGATTTGCTCTTTCGACCGCAAGAGGGTGGTGGTTGGGGTAAAATCTTGTCCCAAACCCAAAGGTACCGTTTTATCCACACGCAGCATAAGCGTTCTGGAGCTCTACCGCACGCCATAACATGAGCACGAAAAAGCGTCGAGCTCTCGGGTGAATAGCGAAAATGCTAGCAAAGTGTAGCCTTTTCAATCGCAATTAAGCTATCTCTTACTCGCAAATTGATAGTATCTGCGAAAAGTTTGAACCGAGAGTTTGAAGCTATCCCAGGCTGCCATCAGAACCACTAATTTAGTCGCGTTTTGCAGGTAAAACTGTTATTATTTGAAGCTTATCAGATGGCTTCATCTGAAGTACTAGCCATCAACCGATTTTTCGAACGCGCTCTAATCAACCGAAGACTTGACAGAGCCCAGCAAATTGGTGCGGGGGATGGGGTTTGAACCCATGCAGCCCTACGGCAACAGGTCTCTCAAAGCGGTGCCTATTCCGATACAAACCTTTTGTTCTATTCTAGGCAACGTTCTCCTAAGCCTGTCTCCTTTGGCCAAACTCGGACACCCCCGCGAAGCGAGGAAGGTTCAAATCTTGAATCAGCATCTTCTTTTATATTTGTTTGGCCTTCCCAAGAATGATACACCGGTTTTGATCGTGCTAAGGGTTATATTTGATCATTTATGTATAATCAAATAACAGCAGTTCCAGAGAAAGGCGAAAGATTATGAAAAGAGATAAGCAGCGTCACAGGCAAGGAACTGTTCGCGACTCCAACGCTGAGAGAGAGCCACTGAAAGATACTGAGGCGGCTCTTATCTCGGAGCTGATCAGTAATTCCCGAAGAAGCGACAGAGAACTAGCCAAGGCCATCGGAGTCTCCCAGCCGACTGTGAGCAGAATAATTAAGAGGCTGGAGAAGGAGGGAGTTGTGAACGAATACACGATGATACCCGATTTCAGGAAACTGGGGTACAACCTGTGCGCATTCATTTTCTTGAAACTCAAAGACCTTCCTCCGGAAAGGGTCGAAAGCGTTAGACAGGCCGTTAAAGAGAGTTTGAGCCAGAGTCATTTCGTAATTCTCTTGCTTGAAAGGGGCTTAGGATTAAGCCGGGATGCTGTGATGATTTGCCTCTACAAGAACTACGCATCTTATGCTGAGCATAGAAACATAATCAGAGAATTCCCATACATCACACCTTCAGACGTTGACAGTTTCCTAATAGATCTAAACGATGAGGTTCATTATCGATACCTAACCTTTGCGGGCGTAGCTAAAGATCTTCTAAGATCAATCGCCAAGAATGAATAATGCATGAAGAGAGGCCCCGAACAGGGCGGCTGGATAGAAAACTCTAAATTTTATAGAGTCCTCTTCAAAGGGGAGTCTGCGCCTCGGTAGCCTAGCCTGGTGGGGCTCCGCCTTGGTAAGGCGGGGGTCGCGGGTTCAAATCCCGCCCGAGGCTCTACAGAACCTTCCTTCGATAAAGAAGCATCAGCTTGAGCCCATTTTTTCGTTTTAGGCACCTGCCAAAGGTTGAGGGCATTATTCAAAGCGTTTTCGATATTTTTGAGGTGTTAAGCGCAGTTGGGTGATTGATCTGTCGGAGGGCAGAACTCACGCGCGAACGTATATGTTCGGGTGCAGTTACAAGTGTTTATTAGGGATTTGTCAAACTTAGACTGGCGAAGCGCTAGCTCACTGTGCGTACATTTCCATGTTTGGTGTTTCACTATGTCGCCCGATGAAGGAATTGGAGAGGTTGCGAGTAATCCGTTCACGAGGGATGGCAAAGTCCTCTTAAGCAAAGTTGCGGCTGCTCGAGACGTGAAAACAGACATTCTTAAGGCCGTTGACATGATTGGCGGTTTCAACAAGGTCATCGACAAAGGTGACCAAGTCTTGCTTAAGCCCAACTACAACAGTGCCGATCCTCCGCCCGCTTCGAGCGACCCTGAATTTCTTAAGGCAATGGTAGAGTTGCTGCTTGAACACGGCGCTGGAAAAGTCATCCTGGGAGAATCTTCTTGGCAAGGGGTTGCCACTCGGAAGACGCTGGAACGAGCTGGAGCACTATCTGCGCTGAAAGACACGGGCGCAGAAATCGCGTTTTTCGACGAAGAAAAGTACGTCAAAGTAAACGTGGGCGGGAAATACCTAAAACACGTCAGCTTGGCAGAACGAGCCATGCGAGCGGACAAAATAGTCTATTCCTGCTGCATGAAGACGCACTTCCGCGCCGACTTCTCCCTCAGCCTGAAACTGGCCTTCGGGTTTACAAAAAAGAGCGAAAGAATGGAATTTCACATCAGACACCTGAAGCAAAAACTCGTCGATCTGAACCTGGTAGTGCATCCAAACCTGATAATCATGGACGGAAGAAAATGCTTCATAACGGGAGGGCCCTTCAGCGGCGAAGTACGAAACGCAAACGTCATCCTTGCTTCAGGGGACCGAGTAGCCATGGACGTTGAATCCATCAAAGTCATCGAAAGTTTCGAAGGATCCAAATTGAAGGACAGCCCGTGGACCTACACTCAAATCCGCCAAGCAACCGCTCTCGGCCTCGGAGTAAAAAGCGAAGACGAGTATACAGTCGTTATCAAATGAGAAACAAAACGTGCGTTGACCCACCTATTCAAAAGGCTCAAATAGCCCAACTCGGCTACACAGTTGCGTGGTGTCAACTTGGAGGGCGTTCAACGCAAGTTCACTCTCGAAGAGCTGAAGCAGTATGATGGAAAAGAGGGTAGACCCGCCTACATTGCCTACAAGGGCAAGGTGTACGACGTTACGGACAATTATCTGTGGATAGACGGAGATCATCAGGGCGAACACGTAGCGGGCAAAGATTTGACAGAAGACATGGCAAGTGCGCCGCACGGTGAAGAAAACCTGGAGAGAGTCAAACTCATCGGCATACTCGTCCCCTGACCAGAGCGCACTGACGAGGATTCTTCTCTTGCAAAGTGCTCTTGAGAACCAATTTGTCGTTGGCAAGAAGTTTTGCATCAATGTACCCTCAGCGAAGCGAGCGTTTAGATAACTTATATAGCGCGCCCCCTAGTTTGAATCCGTAAGCCTGTGCCAAAATAACAAGGTCTGCAAGGCCGACCTTGCCATCACCATTTAAATCACCAAGGATAGGAACGCTCCCTGTCAAAATCACTGAAGTGATAGTATTTAGCGTGCGCGCTCATTGATACTTCGCAACAGAAAGCAACAGCCCCAACCGCCACCACCGCTCCGCCGGTCTGAGCGAACTCCCCTTTTGGCAGCAAGCTGCCGAAAGACCCCCTATCTTTTCGCGACAAGAGTCATGCCATACAGCCACTTAACCCTACTGCCTGCCTAGCCATGCAAGTTTCACAATTCCGTAGGGCGTGAGCGGGTAGAAGATGATTCCAGAACCTTTAAATCATGAACGCGTTTAAAGCGGAACGGTGGGGAATAGAAGGGAAGGAAATGAAAACAGTTAAAGTACTAACTCTGATTCTCGCACTCGCATTAATCACCGCACCGTTGCTCATTGTTGTCAGACCAGTACACGCGAACCCAGACTCATCCTATGCCGTTAAGCCAGTAGCAATTTCACCTCTGACTGACATCAACTCGTCCGTGTATGGCTTGGAAACGCCTGCCACACCTACGCCAGTAGGCGACAACTTCACGGTGGAAATACACTTGACTGGCGCAACCGGCGTTTCCGGTGTCGAGGTTCACTTCCTTTTTGACAACATCCTGTCCTACGCTACGCCCTTAAGTTTCACTGACATGCTCGGCACGTCAGGCGGAGTTCTCACAGGTCCGCAGTCGAAGCTGTTGTACGGTGTTAGTGCAGGCTTCTACGATGCGAGCGGTAATGGACCGTTGGATGCTCCATACACGGGAGCCGTTCGCTACAATGTTGCAGCTGCTTCCACTGGTGCTGCGCAAGATGTTACAGATGCCTTGGTAGCCAAGATAACTTTCCAGATCACGAACCGTCCGACGTCGGATATCGGGACAGTGAACTTCCCCTTGGTGTTGGACTTCACGGATATCGTTGCAACGTCAACTAAAGGCGCCGACATTCAGGGAACACTCACCCTCGACGCGCCGTCAGCTCCACCAGGCCAGCAGCATTACACATTAACGGTGAACGTTGTCGGAAACGGAACCGTGACGATCAACCCTCAAAGCGCGACCTACCTCAGCGGGACCACCGTCACCTTGACTGCCGTTCCTACAAACGACAACTTCACACTTTCCGGTTGGAGCGGTGACATAACCGATACGAGAACTACCGTCCACATAACCATGGACGGAAACAAGACGGTCACTGCAACTTTCATCCCCGCCGTGCATGGCGTCCTAGGAGATCTCAACCACGACGGCAAAGTCGACCTGAAAGACCTTGCCCTCTTCGCTTCATGTTGGCATTTGCAAAAAGGAGACCCAGGCTTCATCACAGAAGCTGACCTAAACGGCGACAACATCATAAACCTCGAGGACTTCGTGACCTTCGCCATAATATACCACAAAGGTTCATCTTAGCAAATCGCCCCCCTTTATTTTTCTGTCAATCTAATAGGCTCCCGAAAACACGCGCTAAGTGTGCCTTGTCCCATCGTAGAATTGGCGAATTGAGAGAATTGGCCAGAAAAGACGAAACAGCGCACATGGAAGCCCTTGAGGCTGAAAGCATCCTTACACACCTTACCTTTGGAAAGAGAATCCGCTATTACAAGTTCAACGAAGCTTCACCCAAGGCGAAGGCAGTGCGGGGTCTGATAGAAACTTTCAAACAGGAGCTGTCAAAAAGCTGAGGCTATGGGTAGTGTTGTCGGTAGTGCTAGTTCGCGCGCAACTTTGCGTTTTTCCGTCAATCTAACTTATAGCTCATGTACTTCTCGCACGGATTAGGTTCAAATCTAATCAGTAACTCTCTCTCAGAAGCGCGCGTTAAACATTGAATCCAAAAGCACAGAGCAACTAGAATAATTGTTTAAATATGGATTATGTGCAATGAGGATAAAGAGGGACGCGGTTATTGCCCTTCGATGACGCCTTAACTGTTGCAATAATCACGGTAGGGGTGATAATCGCCTGTTTAATCGTCGTTTTTGCGATGCGAAGGCGGGGAAAAAAGGAGAAAAAAACTGTAGAAGAGGAATTACAGGCTGATCTTAGGGGTTACCCGTTCAGAGTCAGCAAGAGCGTCCCTGCCGAGGAAGCTTCACACGCCAAAGAAGAACTCCGAATATTGGATTTGGAGAGGGAGATTCTGAGCGACGCGATCAGGCGACTCTACGAAGCGCACGCGGAAGGCAAAATAACAGAAGAAGAAAGAGAAAGGCTCGCACAGACGTATAAGTCTCGAATGATGACGGTGAAAGACGCCATTTCTAAAGACGAATCCGTAGTGGCCTTGCACGAGCTTGAAGGCATGCAGCAAGACTTGATGAAACTGTTCAGCGAACGATTCGACGAACTAACCTCGAAAATTGAAGAACTTAGAACAAAAACCGAAATCAAATCCATAAAAGAAATAACAATATCCCCCAAAGCGTCGACAACCGAAACCCCCGCTTCTGAAGAAAAACCCACGGAAGAAGAGAAAGCCAAGAAGAAGAGAAAGCAATCGCCAGCCAAACCCAGCCCACGAACGGAAGCAGAAAAACGAATCGAAGAAATCAGAGCCGAAGTGGAAAAAGTCCTAGACAAACTGGGGCAGATGGAAATTGAATCCTAAACAGGAATGGGTTGAAAAAGCCAAGAAAAACGCCGCCCTAGAAGCCGTAAAACACGTTAAAAATGGCTTCACGGTTGGGCTTGGCAGCGGAAGCACAGCCGCCTACGCCATCGAAGAAATCGGAAAAAGAATGAAAAAAGAAGAACTGCACGTTCAAGGCGTTCCAACATCATACCAAGCCTTCATGCTCGCCGTCCAGCACGGGATCCCAGCAACGACCCTTGAAGAACAGCCCATATTGGATTTGACAATAGACGGAGCAGACCAGATAGACCCAGAACTAAACCTCATCAAAGGCATGGGCGGAGCACTCGCACGCGAAAAAATCGTGGCCTCCGCATCCAAAAAACTGATAATAATCGCAGACGAAAACAAGAAAGTCAAGATTCTAGGAGAAAACAATCACCCAGTGCCCCTAGAAACACTGCCCTTCGCAGCCTCACTTGTAATGCGCAGAATAAAAGAAATAGGCGGAACACCTGCCCTAAGAGAAGGAAAAATGAAAGTCGGACCTGTCATAACGGACAACGGAAACGTCATCATAGACGCAGACTTTGGACTCGTGCACGAGCCAACTGAGCTAGAACACAAACTCAAGTCCATACCCGGAATTTTGGAGACCGGCCTCTTCGTCCAAATGGCAGAAATAGCATATGTCGGAAAACACTCCAACGTAGAGAAACTAACTAGAAAACAAGCCCTCAAGACTTCCGACGAATGAACATTCATGCACGCCTAACTTGACAACTGCACAACTGTTCTCCGTTCTCCAGAAAATTGTATGTTAATGAGATAGAATTAAGAGTTTGCCCAATGGTCGCCAAGTCATTCGCTCGATCAGTAATAAATAAGAAAACCAAAGGTTTCCGAGCCATTGGCGGGCAAAGTTAAGCAAAATCTCATCTTTCCGCATGATTAGTGCTTTTGTCGTCTTTTGCGTCTTTTGCTCTTGCTGGATGGGAGAAGGCGTTTGCCGCTCGTTATGGATTCTCTGCTGCGTTGCACACAAAAAAAAGTTAGGGATTATGGGTAGTGTTGTCCGTAGTGCTGGGCCAGTATCACAAGATCTGACAGGCTTATTTTTCCGTTATTGTCGATATCTGCGTTGGGATTCCATGCTGGGTCTGTTGGCGTGGAGCCATAGGCTTTTGCTAGATTTACCAAGTCCTGGAGTCTAACACTGAGGTCGCCGTCAACGTCGCCCGGAACAGTAACGGTTGTCCGGCCGCCTGTGCAGTTGTTGTTTGTCGTATCCGCTTCTCCGGGAACTGGCGGTGCATAGGCGCTTATGGTGTAGTTGCCGTAGGCAAAGCCCGTGGTGTTCCAGACAGAAGTGATGGTTACCGAGTTTCGGCTGGTCAGATTGATGTTCTCAAGTGTTGCGATGATGGTTTGATTTGCATATATCGTGACGTTAAAGGTTTCTGAGTAGTCACCTTGGTCTACGATAGTCGTGTTTATGCCTATGGAATAGCTTTGTCCTACGACGCTTTTGAGCGTGGTTACATTGGTTATGGCTATATCGTGGCCTAATGGTAGAGTTGACGTGTAGTGTGCTGTTGCTGTGTGTGCTGCGGTCATGTTGATTGTGATTGGGTTGGATGTGTTGCTTTGAGCCATACCGTCGACGTCCCAGTGGTTGAATTGATAGTTTGTGATGGGTGGAGCGGTTAGTGTTACGTTTTGTGACGTGTCGTACCAGCCTTGTCCCGAGATTGTGGTGATGCCGTTTGGATCGGTTTTAACCGTCAAGTAATATTGGGTCTTGAAGTTTCCAGTTATGTTTCCTGAGGTTGTGGCTGTAATAGAGCCGTTTTGCAGTGCCGACAGGCCTGAGGTTGAAGTCCACAGGTACTGTTTGCTGGTGTTTGTGGCCAGTGGCGAGGAGAACGAGAAAGCATGAGAGGAGCTGTTGTCCCACCACAGCGAAGCAGGCAGCGCGCTGTAGTTATATCCCGTTCCGTCTATGGTCACAATAGTTCCGATGAAGCCGCTGTCGACGCCAGCCTGTCTGAACGTTACCTGATACTGGGTCTTCCAGTTCCAAGTTATGCTGGAGTTGGCATTAATCGTGAAGGCCACGGTTGAGCCGTTACCTGAAGCCGGAACACTGCCCGTTCCAATCCAGCCTGTGCAGGCGTATCGAGTTCCAGAGGGACCGAACACTGGAGAAGTCACGGACTCGGTTATGATTGTGCCAGGGTCAAACCAACCACTAGCGGGAGTTGGAGAGTCGTACGGAGAAGTGGCAGTCAAAAAGTATTGAGTCTGGTAATTGGCTGTTAGTGTGTGGTTGCCGTTCATAGTTATGCTGTATGGGTTTGCAGAGCCAGCGTTTGTGCCGTCAAGAGTCCACTTTGAGAAATTGTAGCTAGTGTTCGGTGTAGCCATAGCTTGAACGATTGTTCCGCTGGAGAAGACGTACGGAGGTGACTGAGTAACTCCGTTGACTTTGACATTAACTGTTCCTGCACTCGCTAGGTTCTGCAGAACTGTTAAAGTGTAGTTTGAAGGAGGCGTGTAGTTACTGTCCAAGACCAAACTTCCTGAGATGAGACCGACGTCAACTGGTACAGATTGAAATGTTTGTGGATCCTGAGTCTCAACGTCTGTGAAAGTATAATCGAGGGGGAGCCTCACAGAAGTCTCGTTTGCCTGCGGCTGCCTTATTATGTGAAATGTCATGTTTGCCACCACTCCGTCCTGGCCGTTCCAGGGAATGCCTGTAGAGGCCGCTCCGGCTTCATAGTACGTGGCGTTCGTGTAAGGGAAGTCAATCGAATTTCCAGAAGCGTCGTAGAATCCTGCAGAGATACCGTACAGGAGCCTGTTTTGGGGTCCCGTGAGAACGCCCCCAGTCGTGCCCAGAAAGTCAGTGAATCCTGTTGGAACAGCGTAGGTCAGGATGTTGCCAAAGTAGAAGTGCACTTCCACGCCGTTGACTCCGCGCGGAACATTCGTCGCTGTGGCGTTGGTAAGGTGAAGCTCAACTGTGAAGTTGTCGCCGACTGCTGACGGTGTTGCTGGAACCTCCAGGCCATAGCTACTTGAGTTCAGATCAGTAAGCGGCAGCAGAGCTTTGGGTTGGACACTTAGATAGACGGGGACTGATGAGAATGCGCGTTCTTGTATCATGGGAAACAAAGCTGCGCAGACCAGCAGAATGACAAATACTCGGGCTATTACACGAAAACTTTTCATCTAGCTTTATCCTCCAGCTGCACCTTTCTAAACACAGATAAGAAGCTTCCTGTTTTTGAGTCCCCACACCACACTCTTGCAGCAGAAGCAGAAACTAAAGTTCAGTACAAAGACAAAAAAAGGGTTCTTGAAAACAGTCGAATAATGGAAAAGCCTTTAATGAGCTTGAAAGTAGAAACAAGGCTAAGAAGGAATTACTAGAGAGCCGGGGTAGCCTAGCCTGGCCAGGGCGCCAGACTCATAATCTGGAGAACAACAAACGGGGCAATAAGAGGCGCCCAATGTCCAGAAGTCGCGGGCTCGAATCCCGCCCCACTGCCGGAGCAAGCCTCCGTCAGGGCGAACGGCACCAATCAGCGAGTCCGCAACCAACAGACACCGTAGTCAAGCTCTGCCCAACATCAGCATTTCCCCTGCTGCTCTCCGTTTGCCCATTTCTTCTGAACCCAGTAAGTATTGCAGCGCGCGTTCTAAGCCTTATATTTCTTCGATTGCACTAGCCACTCCATGCCGTCCAGAAGAGGAGAGATACCCAAGTGACTACACCGACGAGGAACTTCGAGCCCAAGTCCATGAACTCGAGAGCGCCGTCACCATCCCTGTAAACGTTGATATCATGGCAGACTACAGGGTATTCGACATCGGCGAAGCGAAGAGATTCTGAGGCAGGCTAAGAAGATTGTTCTCCAAGACTGCGGCTGCTGCACCGACAAAAGGAACTGCGACGCTCCCCGACATGTTTGCATAAGCTTAGAACCCGCCGAGGACTACGTGACCAAGTTCGCCAAGTACAATCCCCGCGAGTCCACGCTGAAGGAGGCGCTTAACGCTCTGAGAAGGAGCCACGAGGCCGGCCTCGTCCACATGGCTTACATGATGAAGGGCAACGACCGCCCCACGCTAATCTGCAGCTGCTGCCCCTGCTGCTGCCATACTCTGGGCGGACTCCTCCGCCACGGAATAGCCACACAGATCCTCACATCTAAGTTCGTCGCCGGAAAGCAAACATGCGAGCGCAGGTTGAGTTTCGCAGCGTTTGCGTCGATGACTACTCAAAATGTTTTCAAGGCTTGCTTGAAAAGATTTAAAGGGGAGCTGATGTTTCATAAAATCGACGTTACAAGGAGTTGAGTTTTTAATGAGGATTTTTAGCGATGTGTCAGAGGTCATAGGGAACACGCCATTAGTGAGGTTGAACCGCTTAGCGAATGGTCTTCGATGCACCGTTGTCGCAAAGCTTGAATCGAAAAACCCAGGCGGAAGCGTGAAAGACAGGATATGCCTCAGCATGATCACGGAGGCCGAAAGGCAAGGACTCATCAAGAGGGACACCGTCATAATTGAGCCGACGAGTGGAAACACGGGAATCGGTCTTGCAATGATGGCAGCTGTGAGAGGCTATCGTCTGATTCTTGCGATGCCCGAAACAATGAGTGTAGAGAGGCGCAGCCTTCTAAGAGCTTACGGGGCAGAACTCGTTCTGACGCCAGGTGCCGAAGGCATGAGAGGAGCCATCAAGAAGGCCGAGGAACTAGCGAACCAAACGCCCAGTTCTTTCATGCCACAACAATTCAAGAACCCGGCAAACCCCAAGATCCATCGCGAAACAACGGCTGTAGAAATATGGAAAGACACGGAAGGAAAAGTGGACATCCTTGTTGCCGGAGTTGGAACAGGAGGCACCATAACAGGCGTTGCCGAGTACATAAAGCCCAAGAAAAAACAGTTCAAAGCAATCGCAGTCGAACCATTCAACTCGCCAGTTCTCAGCGGAGGCAAGCCAGGCCCACACAAGATTCAAGGAATCGGCGCCGGATTCAAACCCGACATCCTAAACATGGAGTTAATCGACGAAATAATAAAGGTGAAAGACGAGGAAGCCATGGAAACGGCAAGACAGCTTGCCAAGAAAGAAGGATTACTCGTAGGCATTTCTTCAGGAGCCGCAGCCTTCGCGGCGCTGGAAGTCGCAAGGAGGGCGGAGAACGAAGGCAAACTCTTAGTCGTAGTTTTTCCTGACACCGGAGAACGGTACCTCAGCACTCCCTTATTCCAAACAGAACAACAGTGACCAGTCATGAGAAGTGCCAGAAAAAGAGAGCAAGCCGCAAAAAGCGATCCTGGTCAAATCTCAAAACAGCAATTGACCTTCGCGAAGAACGACAAGAACTCCAGAAAATCAAATGGCTTTTGGTCCCAGCGAACTCACGCAAATTGCTGACAAGCTGATGACTTCTTATGCCTTCCACGGCGATCTTCAGCACTTGAAAGGAGGAGATTTGCTTTCGAAGCAGAGAATATTCGGAATTCTGAACGACATCAGGGCAATCCTCTTCCCCAATTTGCTGGGCGATACCTCACTCACGCGCGCGCCAGTGTCTAAAACGGTGCGACCTCACTACCTTCACACTCGAAAACCGGATTGAGGAACATGCATGCACGCTTGATGTTGAATCTCGTCGGTCTAACACGTCATAGTAACGTGAAACCTAAAGAGAGACGTTTGACTACAGATTATTGTGTCAAGCGCAAAGACGTGTTTAGGAATGGAGTTGGGAAAAGATGAGTGAAACTGTCCCATTCGATATTGAAACAACAGGAACTAGTCCTATTTCAAGTAGGATAATCATGATTGGAATAGGAGATAATATTTTCTTCAACAAAGATGAGAAGGAACTATTGAAGGATTTTCAAGCATATCTAAAAAGAAAATCTAACAAGAACGTAAAGATAACTGGATGGAAAATAAAAACATACGATATCCCTTTCTGTAATATTAGAGCTTTGAAATATGGCATTGCTTTGCCCATGGAGCATGGTGCATTCGAAATAGAAGATCTAGCTGAGTTCTTTCAGTTCGGGCCAGAACCTATCCGCGCTTCAGATTTAGCAGATTTCTTAGGGTTGTCAAAACACAAGGAAGAATCTTCTCACATACCAGATGTTTATTTGTCTCTAACGAACGACGCACTAACAGTAGAAAGAATTAAGAAGCATCTGAGGACTCACCTCGAGTTCGTAATGGAATTAAGAGACAAGCTTTATGCATGCGGTTGGTTATAGTCCATGAAAGGATAGCCCATACGAATAGCGCGTTAAGTCTTTCCATTGCATCACCAAAGGTGCCTATTCTCTTTTGTTCCAGGGTTTCTCTTCTCATCAAGTCTTGAACTTCTCCGGTTATCCCTCCTTGACACTTGGCTGCACAACTGTTCGCATGAACTCTCTAAGCAAGCCTGCTGGAACGTTGCATATTGTAACGTTTTCAAAGAAATACCGCGTTGGCTTTAATGTACTCTATCCAAGAATGCTGAACTTTTCCGCAGTCAACTGTGTAATGCGGACAGCAACTGCCTTCTTACAGATGATCGCACTTGATTTCCTGCCGCACGTACTTTTCCCCCAGAAAGACTAGTCGCGACGCGCTACTCAAACTCATCTAAGTTGGTCTAACACACATTCTGTCCAATCATATTCAGATCATATAGTGGACCGGGAGCAGGGTATGTCAGCGCACGCAAATCGGAAATGGGCACATCGTAATTTTCCAAGATACGACTTCGCAGTTGTTCCTTCAGCCCAGCCCTTCAGGTTTCCTTATCTATGGACGTTGCGTTTCTGATTGACAGTTCAAGCTGGTCGCCAAAGCCTTTTTTGACATAGGCGTTTTTGATGACTATTCTGTCGCCAACATTCAAGTCTTTCACCGAATCTGCATGGTTTCGCCACGCCGAAACCCACATCCTGCCTGTCTCGTCTTTCAACTCGAAAGTAGCCAGCTTCAGAATCTCCTGTTTCGAAGTTTTCACTTCCCTAACCATCGGCCTCGTCGCAACTTCTCCCACAACGTTGATCTGGCCCAAACCCTCCTTCAAACTCGCCAGCGGCGAAAACTCTGAAAGGGCTTGAACACCAACATAGGTTGCCGAGTCAACGTGAACCTCCAACCCTCCACCAGCTGCTTTCTTGACCTTTCCATTCACTACCTGCAACCCCGCGCCAACCTTAACCAAGCCTTCAATCTCGTCAACCTTCTCGTTCCAAACCACGACCGCCACTTCCCTAGAACCGTCGGACAAGATAAACCGCATAACCTTGCCAACGCTTGAATCCGACCTCTCAAACTCCGACACCGAACCCAACCGCTTAACAGTCCCAGCCAAGTTCACCTTGTGGCCTTTCTGAACGTTCGACAGCTCGTCAATCTTCGTCGTAAACTTGCCGATCGAAGGATAATCCTTCGACTTCACGTCCGCCGGGTTAACCTCGACAATGCACTTCTCTCCAATGTGCACTTCGACTTTCCCACCGAAATCCTCGCGAGTGTAGCCGTGACGAAAACGAACTATCTCGCCAACCTTCACCCCGCCAGACTCTGCCAAACCCGCCTTGTCGTTCCACAAAACCACCCGCAGAACCCCGCTCTCATCAGCGATGAGCAAACTTGCAAACCTCCCTTTCCTGTTGCCGTTGAAAGCCCGCGGAGAAAAAACAGCGACAACCCGCCCGACAACGCTGATGCCATTCAGTCCTGGAATCAAGTCCCTCATCAATAGGACGTGCACAGTAGCCTCACCGCCCAGAATCTCACAGCCGAATCCCGCTGCAATCATCCTCAGAAGAGCCTCATCCGAAATCAGGCCTCCAGCCCTACTTCTCTCCGCCTCCAGCTTCTCCAGAACAGATTCCCTCGAAACCCCGGGACAACTCGAAAGAATGCGCTCAACAATCTCGTCAAACGACATCTCTGCTTCAACGGTGCAAGAGTGAAATCACTAACGCTATAAAGTTTATTAAAAGCCGCCGGCGACTCTAAACATTCGAAGGAGCACCAGCGCAAAAAATGAACACGCAAACGCTCTACAGCCTAGGCACAGCCTTAGCCTTCGCCGGAATGCTAATCATGATAGTCGCATCTGCACTCCTCCTCCTGTCAAAAAGTGGAAAGGCAGGGAAGGCCAGAGGGGGCGGAGCGATAATAATCGGACCAATCCCAATAGTCTTCGGCACAGACAAACAATCACTCAAGACAGCCCTGCTGCTCTCAATAATCCTCACGACACTTCTCATAGTGCTAGTCATAATGCTGCATTTCCTGTCCAAGTAGTCGAGGAAAAAGCCGTGGCGCAAATGCATGAAACAGCCGAACCCTCAGATGAAGATGCACCGCGAAAGTTCCTTACGCTTTTCATTCTCGGATTCTTAACGATGCTCGTGGGCATGATACTCGTCATAATCGCAGCGATAGTTTCCCAAGGTGGCTCAACCAGCTTCGGAGGAATCATCTTCATCGGGCCAGTCCCTATCGTCTTTGGCGCCGGCCCCGGAGCACAGTGGCTGATTCTGTTTGCCATTATTCTTGCAGTTCTAAGCGTCATAATGTTTCTGATTTTGCGCAGAAGGCCAGGCATCACGCGGGTTTAGGATTCTTCTTTTTCCTCTTTGCCGTAAAACACGTACAGGAATATCAAGGCCAGCGCGACGAACGTTGCAACTATCATGACGTACTGAAGCAGGACAAAGTATTCTCCTATTACCATGCGGACAGCCTCCTTTCACACTCTATCAGAGTTTAAATATTTAAACAGTAGCTTTTTTCCACTCGTTCATGAGCGAATCGTAAAGCTCATCATGCTCCTCTATGCCCTCATACCAGCCCAAAGCCTTAGCCAGCTTCTGCGCGATGAGATGATAGCACAGGTGAACCTTCTTGTCCACGACTCGAAAATAGAAATCGTCACACGTGCAGAACTCTGCCTCAGGCATAATCAGGTAATCCCGCTCCTTCCCAACCACTATCCAAACGTTCCTGCCGCTCGGCCTGAAAACATACCTTTTCACTCGATTCTCCTTCAAAGCCTCGAAAGCCCTCGTGAAACGCTGCCCAAAAACCTCGTAAAGCCTCGTCAAATCCTTGCCAGTCAGTTTGCCCCCTGCCTTAGCTTCTTTGCACACGGTAACCAGCAGTTCATTCTCAGATTCTTGGTCCATAACACGCGAACTACCCAAACAGCGACGCCACTGAAAATCGAGGCTACTCTATGCTTATGGGCTCGCCTGTAGGCGGCTTTCCATCCTTTGCCTTCGGCAACGTGACTTCCAGAACCCCGTTCTTGTACTGCGACCTCGCCTCTCGGACCCTGACTTTCCCGGGCAACGAGACCTCCTTGAAGTACTTGCGCTGAGGATTGTCAACCGCGATTGTAAGGGTATCTTCCGTTCCGCTCAGCTTAATCTCCTTCTTCTCGACACCAGGCAGTTCAGCCACAACCTGGATTTCACCGTTCATCTCAACTATGTCCACCAGAGGCTCACGCTCCTCCTGCACGTGGGGAAGCCCGTTTCTCCTAGGCTTCACGTTTCCAAACTCGCGGATTTCAGGCTTCCCGTCAGGACCGACCTTCATGCTGTAGCCGTACACGAAAGGCCCAAACTCCCGCGCTGTCGAACCGTCTGGCAGCTTGCGTTCCCTCACGTAGTCTTTCGGAACCCGCGAGGCGAAATCTTTGAACTCTTCCTCCATCATCTTCTCCATCTCTTCGAAAATCTTGTCAACGTCATCAAAGCCCCAGTTTCTGAAGAAGGGAGAACGTCTACTCCTGTGCCACCCTGAAGAATCATCTTCCGAAGACATAGCCTCCATCACCCATTGTCCAGAATTAAGAACGCGTTTATCTATAAACGTTGTGCGCGCACGAGGGCTCAGCTCAAGGCTCTGAGCTGTTCAATCGTTCCGAGCAAGGTTCCGTCAAGCAAGTACGCCTCAGCGGCCCTCATGTCAACGGCTTCTGACCGGAGAACAGGGCCGGTCACCATTTTAGCCTTGAAGCTTCCGAATGGTCTCCTCTCGTTCAACGGCCTGCCTCCCAGGAAATCGTTGAAAGAGGGCATTATGAAAAGCTGCGAGGTCTTGGGCTTCGTCCCGTAATGTTCACGGAAAGTCTCCTCTGCACAGGTTCCAACCTTTATCCTGTGTTTCTGCAGGAGGACCTTAGAAAGCCTGCTGCCGTCACAGTCTGCTTTCACCCAAACCTGCCTGGTCACTCTGAACCCCGCGGGGTCGCGGAACACCACAACTGGGTGAACGTGCCCCATCACCAGCGTCTTGCATTTCAGAAGAACTGGCGAAGGCCACTGGTGCCCGTGGAAAAAGCCCACGTCACCGAAGGCCACGCCGGTTGCCGGCAGAACTGTTATTCCCTCAGGCAGCAACGGCTCAAGGTTTCCGTCGTGGTTACCGCGAATGATGGATATTCGTTGCACACGGTTCCTTAACGCGTTGAAGAAATCGGGGACGTCGCGCCACTCCATCTTCTCCGCCGTTGCAACCGTGTGCTTCACGTCGCCCAACACGAGGATTTCATTCGGCCTGTATTCAGATATGAGGTCGATGAGCTTCTTCAGAAGCTTCGGCGTCTGCGATGGAACGTGTATGCCCTCGCCTGAAAGAGACATCTCCCACCCTAAGTGCAGGTCGGCTATGGCCATGAGCCGCGTTCCACGTGATTTCAGAAGCGCAGCCGGATACGGCGGCAGAGGCGTTATCATTCCTTTTCCTTTCCAGGCGTGACCAAATCGAGTATTCTCCGGTGCATTTCAGCGTTGGCAGCGGCTATGAACCCGACCTTCTGCCCCGGATCCAGCCTAGCATCCAAGGGTTTTCCATTCGAAGCTGTCAGGATTGCACCCGCCTCTTTCACAATCAAGCAGGCAGCAGCCACGTCCGTGGTACGCAGCTTTCCGCGAATGTCGATGAAGGCATCCGTTGACCCGTCCGCCACGTAGCACAGTTCCAGCGCGTTAGCCCCGAAATGTCGTATGTGCTTCGTTTTCTTAATCAACCCCGTCAGTCTGGGAGCAATCCTATCCACTTTGTAGCTGTTCAGGTCCATGCCTATTACCGCGTTCTCAAGCGAAACGTTGTCAGATGGAGAGATGTTTTCATCGTCACGGCAGGAACCCTGCCCGCTCTGCGCCGTGTACGTTACACCATGGAACAAATCAGCGACCAAGGCCGAGTGTACATCCTCCAAAAACGGCTTCCCAGATACTGCCATTGAGGTTGCGTAGAAAGGAAGCCCCCTCATCAAGTTTGTCGTACCGTCAATTGGGTCCACCGTCACGTAGCAATCTTGAGGGTTCTCCCCGTATTCTCGCACGCCGGATTCCTCGCTTATCAACGTGAAAGAGATCCCTCGCCCTGTTAACGTGCCGACGATGGCATTTTCAGCTGCCAAGTCTATCTTTTTGATCGGATCCCCGCCTGCACCGATGCCCAAGTCTGGCTGAGGTTGATCCAACGTCCTAAGCAGCGGAGCGATTTGCTCTTGTACCCTGTTCTTGCACTGTACCAGTACCTGCGGCCAATTGTACTGTCTCATCAAAGCTCTCCGTTCTTGCATACGACTGCTTTCGTTAAAGCCTTTGCTGAAGACGACTTCATCTCGAGGACCTTTGACCTTGAAATCCTTGTCCCATGCCGACGCTGAGATGAACAGGAAAGAATATTCTAGAAGAGACTTCTCTAAGATAAAATCAGAAAGGCTTTAAACGCATGCTAACAATGAGTTTCTGCTGGACCTGCAGATGGCTTTCAAGATTGCGGGAGTTCTGGAAATGCTAAGCGACGGAGAATGGCACACGCTGCAGAGAATTCGAAGGGAAATGAAGTTGAACAAGGACCAAATCCAGCAAATTGCACTGTTTCTGGAAGAATACGAGTTCGTGGCAATTAATGAGACTAAAAACAAGATTAGAATTGAACAAGCTGTTCGAAAATTCCTGGCCAAAGAGGCTACTTCATAAGGGCTTTCAAGCCCCTGTAGGCTTTTAGGAATTCTCGGCCTTTTTCAGTAACCTCGAACGTCGCAGCGTCAGATTTGCTTGTTCGGCCATTCAAGCGTAAAAGTCCGGTCCCAAGCAGAAAAAGCGAGTATCCCTTCAATTGTTTAAAGCTTAGGTTGCAGCGGTACATCAGATTAGTCTTCTTAGCCCCGCCGTAAGAAGCATCCAGTATGTCTGCGATGATGTCGAAATTGCCACGATGGTTGGTGCTGATGTTTCCTTCAGGTTCAATCAATAAACTCACCGGTGCAGACCTTTGTAAGGAGTTGTTCGGAACCCCTTCTCCCAAAGAATGATAGGGCAAACCGAAATTTAAACGTTCTGAAACTGAAAAACAACAGAAAACAGGCGGAAAAGCGTGCGCCTGCAGAGGCAAAAGCGGAAGGAAGCGTCCATGTTGTGAGGAAGAGGGTCATCGACGGTTCTGCGAACAGACTGGTTGCCGCTCCCCTCTCTCCAGCCTAACCCTTCTCCTTCTCGCGACACTGTATTTTCCGCAGGAACGGATTTAAGAATTATGGAATTATGTTCTATCTCCCGTGCAGGAGTCCAAACATCAAACCACTGCAGGCCAGCAGCTTAAGCTTTATGCTGACTCAAGACGTGGCCGGAAACAGCGGCTAAGGTAGATTGGATATCTTTGTGATTTTGAAGACTTCGCAGTATTTGCCTTTTCCCGTCATTGCTCCTCGGTATCTGGCGAGGCCTTCGAAGGCTTCATCGTACCGAATATTCTTCATCTGTGACTCATGCTTCCTCAAGGCAGTGGCTTTCTTGTCGATGAATCCCGAAATGTCTTCCACATATTCGAAGTCTGAAAGAGGTGTCCAGACTTCATAGGCCAAGACGGTCTCGGTTGGCCAAGGAGTCCCTGTGTATTCCTGGAATAGGCGTACACTGGCTCTTGCCAATGCTTCATTCACGAGCTGGAAAGTCGCTCTGTGATCTTGATGGCCATCAGACGGGTGATGAACATAAACCATGTTCGGTTGCTTCTTTCTGATCAGTTCAACCAGCTTTTTCAAGTTGCTCTGATCGTATTGCAGATAGCCATCTGGATTTTTCAAATAGGTCAGGTCTTGGAAACCAATTACCTGAGCGGCGTTCTTCGCTTCCTCTTCTCTTATTCTTGATAATTCCTCTTTGGAGTGGTCCAGACTGCCAGCCTCTCCAGAAGTCATGTAACAGGCAGAGACCTGATTTCCCAGTTTCACATGCTTCGCCAGACTACCACCACACCCTATGATATCGTCGTCAGGATGCGCTGCAAAAACCAATATACGCTTCATCATACACCTGCGTTAGCTCCCATTTCTATTAAATATTTGCGCCATGCTCCCTATTCCGACTAGAAGCAACATCCGAATCATAATCGCCAAGACGCTACTAGTCATACGTGCGTACTGGTAGATGTAGGTTTGACTTCGAAGTCAGATTTTGCAGGGCAGGCATTGTCTCCCCCTCAGCTCGCGCAGCAGAGTTTCATCTTAGAGTCGGGAACTGTCAACGCCACGATATATACGTCAAAGCGGCGGCAATAGCTCCGTAAAGGCCGACATCGTCGCCGAGAAGTGTGACCTTTATTTTCGGGATTCTGTTTACGACATAGTCTTTCACGTGCTTTCTTATCGGATTCAGAATCATCGCCCTGTTCTTCAGCGTTACAGTCCCGCCAACCGTGATCAGTGATGGATCATAAACGTTTATCACGTTCGCAAAGCCTATCGCGTTCAAAACCCCAATCTCCTCAACCAGTCTTGCCGATATGTCGTCGGCCTTTCCTGCAGCGGCGAACAGATCAATTGCACTTAACCTTGACAAATCTCCTCCCACAATCCTGAACAGCAGACTTTCCTCCACTGTTTTCTTGGGCATGTCTTTGAATCTCATTCTGATGAAGTTTGGAATGTTACTCCCTGAACAGTAGGCTTCCCAGTGGCCGCGTTTTCCGCAGCCGCATCTAAGCCGACCTTCATAGTCTATGACGATGTGACCAGCTTCATGAGCGTTGCCATCTTTTCCCAAGAGCAGAGTGCCGTTGACAATCGCTCCACAGCCTATGCCAGTGCTTATGGTCATGTAAACATAATTGTCTAATCCTTTTGCAGCGCCAAACATTTTTTCGCCAAGAGCAGCGCCGGCAGCATCGTTGATCAAGCATGATGGTATGCCCAGTTCCTCCGAGATGGGCTTCGTGATGGGCACACAGTCAAATGGCATGGCAGTCGGATGAATGAGTACGCCTTCCTCTTGAACCAGCGGGCCTGTGGCTGCGATGCCGGCACCCTTCAGAGATTTGATGTCAAAGCCATGTTTGTCACATAAGAAACGGGTAAGTCTGATCATCTGGTCACTTATTGCCTCGGCACTACTCTTGTCAACCTTTTCACTGATTTTCGCCATGAAGCGTCCATTCTTGTCCGAAACGGCAACCCTTACCCATGTGCCCCCTAGATCTATCCCTATCCAATGTTCATCTTTAACCAAGCCTCTCACCCGGAAAACACGCAGGCGCAGTGCTAACACTCTCGTGCGTACAGTTCTTATGATTTGTGGGAGCCTCGCACGATGGTTCGAAAATATACATAAATGTCTAGTAATAAGTCATAAATCGTAATATAGGTTAAATCTTTTAAGGATGAAGGATATACAAGAAAAGAACAGGATGATGTGAAAATGAAAGATGGAGAAGAGAAGAAGGCGATACACATTCTGACGGACCCGAAACTTTCGGCGATCAAGGCTATGCTTGAAAAAGACCACGCCATAGACTGCATTCTTTTGCTGCACATCAGTCGTGGAAAATGGAAAGAGGCGAAAGACTTCATGCGAGAACACCATCTGACGCTCAGCGACGGCACCTTCAGGGCCAGAATGATAGAAATCGAACAGTTAGGGCTGGCTAAGAGCGAGCGGATAGATCCGCTCAAGAAGCTCTACAAGATAACACCACAAGGCAGAAAAATCGCGGAGCTACTCATAGGACTGTTTGACAAACTGGAAGAATAAACCCGAAAAACACGAACACGCACAACTGTACAACACTTTCTTTTTCAACGTTCAGCACGCACTAGGCTAGGCGTACTTCGTTGGAGTATGCGTATTTTTGTCATACAAATAGGTAATCTTGTATAGTGAGTCGTAAGATTTAAAAGCCTAGCCTCCACTAAAATATTCAACAACTCCAGAAGGAGGGATAAACAAGAAATGAAAATATTGAGAAGCAGAAAAGCCCTAAGTCCCGTAGTAGCCTCAATCATACTCATCGCCGTAACAGTCGCAGTCAGCATAGCAGTAGCAGCATGGATGGGAGCCCTAACATTCTCATTCATGGGCAACGGAGAACAAATGCAAATCGGAAGCCCATACGGATGGAGTAACGGCGGCAATTTCGTCTACGTAAGAGTTACATGCCCGAGCGGCAACGCTATCACTATATCAGCAGTGAGAGTAAACAATGTTGGAGCAACTTTCACCAACTGTACATGGGCCAACGGCACAGCAGTGACTCTGGGAACAGGAGGATATGGCCCGATACCTGCCCAGAACACCGTAGTTGTCGGAATTAGTTATACTAGCACTTGGCAATCAGGTTACTCATATACTATCGTGATAACGAGTGCCAAGAACAACGAATACCAGACGACGGGCACGTGTCCTTAGTGAACTTGCCATCCTTTGCAGGTTGAGATTGGGGGCAGGGTGAAGCCAACATCATACAGTTTCCCTAATTTGTTTCCTATTTGGAGGTGCAATGAATGGTTGTGGAAATAAAAGAATACGGTTCAGCAGAAGAGATAGCCGAAACCTTGGACAAAGAGATTTCCGAAACGAAGAGTACGTTAGGCGAGTACCTACGACGGCTGGACGACATCAGAGCTTTGGCAGAGAAGTCGAAGAAGATTCATGAGGTGGTCATGAAGCTCGCAGGCAAGAAAGCGTCTTTTGAAAGCCTGGGAGAGATTTCAGTCGGCAGCTTGAGCATAGTGTTGGATGCAAATCCGTTTCATGAGCTGACGGCCATTGAGGAGGTTGTGAGAAGCCACCAGGAAAGGCTGCTAGTTTTGCAGAAGGCCCGCGACGCGCTAAAATGGTTAGACCAGCTCGGCGACACGGAGGGCCTCAAGTATCTCGTCATTGAAAGCGACGGCGTTCCTGAACGAATACTCTTCAGGATAACTTAGTCTCGTGAGAAGGGAAAACCATGGAAAACGACGTTTACTCCTTTGTCTTAAGGAACACGCTGACGGAGATCACTAATGCGTGCCCAGACATCCAAAGCATCTTCTTGTTCAAAGAAGACGGCGATATCACAAGCGGAGAAGAAAAAGCTCAGGAAGAAGTCGCGGTGCACACTGTTGACGCTCTTGATGAAGTTTTGGAAAAGGCTAAAACTCTAGGCGGCGTAGAAAGCATAAGCCTCGAGGGCACCAAGGGCACAGTCAATGTTTCGCGTGTAAACGACTTTTACCTGGTAACCGTAGTTCCGGAAAAGGCGGACCTGAAATACATAAATATCTTTACCAATGTCCTTCTTCCGACAGTTTTGAAACTTCTTGACAAAATCGCCCCCGCCCTCAACAGAAACAGCCCGTCTGAAACTGAAAGCGAACAGCCCAAGGTCAGACCAGTCATCAAGCCCAATGAAGAATCTACCGAAGAGGCTGCGGAGAAGCATGAGGAACACGAGGCGATTGAAGCTAGCCCAGAGAAAATTCTTCCAGAGCCTCAAGTGAACCAGTTCATCGTGGAGAACGTCGGAGGCCTGTTTGCATCATCAGATACCGTGCGCATCGACTGCGACACACTATCACAATGGACAGAACTGTATGAAGACAAAAAGATCGAGGAAGCCACAATCGAGACCTTTGGAGGAAAATCAGTCCGCTGCAAACTCAAATCATTAAAGAACGCAAAACTCGAAGGCAAGGGTATCATACAGATTCCCGAAAAAATCCAGCAAACGCTGGACACAAGGAAAGGCGAACTCGTCAGGGTTAAACCAGTAATCGAGTGACTGAGGCTTCAACATGGTTAAGCAAAAGAAAAACCCTGAAGAAACTGTCAGCGAACTCGAACAGATAGCCGTTGAGAAAGCAATATGCGAAGACAACGTGCGACCTATCTTAGAAGAAATCAAGAAATCCGACGGAGTCATAGGCTACATCCTCAGAAACACCACGTCAGCAACAATAGATATCAACGATCCAACCAAAGTGACAGACTACGCAGCTCTCTCTTCCTCAACCTTTGAAGCAAGCGAACAACTCTCAGAACTGTTCGACCTGGGCAAAATCAAAAACATCACAGTGGAAGGAAAAGACACAAACACGCTTCACCTGAGTATTGACGAAAACAACATAAGTATCTTCACGGAAAAAAATGTAGACGCAAAGAAAATCCTCGAAAAAATGCACACGCTGTAAGGACAGACAGCAAGTCAGCTGCACGCACCCTGTGGCATTCAACAGTTCTTTCCTGAGACAAGCCGCTCGAGAACTTTACAAAACACAAAGTATCATCCTTCTTCGTCCAGAGTTTTGTGATCTTCCCAGTTTTATGTCAGATTTGCAATGTGAAAGTGGTTTTTACGCCATGATTTACCGGGCTAGTTTCCCCTGGCCTCCACGGGAAAGAACACGTTCATAGTCCGCATGCACACCGATCAAACAACGGATCCATGAATTGCGGGATTCTTGTTCTATGTTCTTTTCTGGAATATTGTGGTGAGAGAAATAAAGTATTATCTATTAAGATACACTTTACTCGATGTTGACGTTAAGGTGGAAAGACCATGCTCAAAAAAACGGAATTGTGTGAAGAAATAAACTCGAATCAACAGGTTGAGGCTAAAAAAGGGATAGAGGCTACCCTGCAAAAGCTGCAGGCTTTAAAAAGCAGAATATCAGAATTGAGAGCCCATTATGAAGAACTTCTAAAAACCCACGCTGAAGATGAAGGCAGTTTACGTTGCGACGAATGTGGTGGTGCCATAGAGCGGGGGCAGGAAGTCGAGGCCAAGAATTTCAGTGAAAAAACGCATCATTACCATAAGGAATGTTTTCGAAAGCTCTGGCTGTAATGATTCTTGTAAGTGCATTCCGCAAACCGCTAGGCACGCGGTTGTTTTCTTCGACGAGGCTTGAGTGTCTCTCGCAGAGTCTTCTCAGCAGTTGCAACGGAGAAGAGCAGATCGTCGATGGTGGCGATAAACGTTGGAAAACCTTGATGACATTTTATCCTGGTAACCACTTTTGCCTTTTCGGTTCTTGTCTTGACGGATAGGCCTGTCGGTGTTCCATAATTGTCTGGGGACACCGCGTCAGCGATGGCTTCAGCTATGTTCGCATCGTCATACTCTATTGCTATTTCAGCTTCCACTTCTCTCGCCTTTCAACTGTTTCCCAACCAGTTCATTCACGGTTTTTACGAAGTTGCCTATGTCTTCGATAGGTACCTGTGCGCCAGCGGCAACGTTGTGTCCTCCGCCTTTTCCTAGGAATTTTTCTGCTGCGACCTGCATTATCTCTCCCAGGTTGAGGCCTCTGCTCGTGACCATGTCGGATGCTCTTGCGCTGATTTTCGCGATGTCTTCTCCTTCGACGTTTGAGTAGGCGATCAAAGGTTTCTCCGGGTTTGGGAGACTTCCTGAGAGTATGGATGAAATCGCGCCGATTATCTTGTCGTCTATGAAGTCCTCGCCAGAGACGACGTAGATGTTTTCAAACTCTTTGACGCGTTCGGGCTTCTCCATGACCCATCCTAGGTACTTGTTTATCGTTCTTCTGTAATCGTCCAGAACCTTGTTTGCCCCTTCAAGCCCTTGCCCTCGGTCGCCCATGCACACGGCTATTCCGAGACCTGACTTGTCCATTCTACCAGTGGCATTCAACAGAACAGCAAATTCCCTGGCATCCCTGAGCGGAGTCCAAGGTTCTTCACGGTTCAAGATGTAAACGTGCCCTATGAGATTCGAAACTTCGTAGCGCAAACCCTTCGAGAGCAGGTGATCTGCCAAAGCCGAACACAGTCGCTTCTTCTCCTCCTCTGAAAGATCCCTAAGAGCCCGCCACTTGTCACCCTCCCTTGCTTTGATGCCTAGACTTGCCAGGAAAGCCAGGCTCTTGTCTTCTTCACCGCTTATGCCCGGAATAAACGGGCTGGTGGTTGAAGCCAAGGTCTTATGGATGGGACGAGTTTCCCTGCCAAAGAATATCAAATCTTTCTCCACAGTGAGAAGACCCGAATTTCTCGCATCTTCAAGTATTCTCCCATTGAGTCCTCCGAACATTCGCTGATCATACTTGTCCTGCATGTCTCCTAATGCCCCGACAACGGCGATTGGAGCCAAATCAACGTTGACCTTGTCAAGCGCATGGGCGACAAAATATGCCACACCCGATCCGCTGACATCCCTTGCACCATCAATTCCGTACAGATGCGGGTTCACATGAACAAAGTTGGCTGACTCCTTGCCGATTATTTGATGGTGGTCCAGGATGGCGATTTTGAAGTCAGCGAGTTTCTGACTCAACAAATCCACGTACCCGCTTCCCAAATCTGTGAAAATCACCAACTGCGGCTTATCCGAAAGAATCTCGCCCACGATCTTCTGTTCAATCCACTGAGTTATTCGAATCCGAAATCTCGCGTCCAGCCTGAACAGCGCCTTTCCGATAATACCCGCTGCTGCAACTCCATCAGCGTCCAAGTGTGAAAAAACATGGATAAACCCGTCTGCCTTAACCGTCTCCAAAATCGTCTTAGCTGCCTCGCCAGCCGAATTCAGAAAACACGCAACCTGGTTCTCGTTTGAGGTTGAGGCCATGGATTATCACTGTAGGCTAGAGGATCAAGTTATTTAAGGATTTAAGACTGACAACAAGCATTTTTCTATATGCAAGAAAAGAAAATTCTAACTAAAGACGTTAGGTTATCGAAGCTATTTTCGCCACATACTTCCACTTTGGAGGCAGAATGCCCTTATGCTTGTAGTATCTTGAAATTTTGTGTATCTTCGCCTCAATCAGCTGAAGGGCCCTTTTGTTAATCTGATCAGTCCTGTTCTTTTCAAGATGAAGAGAAAGGCTCTCAGCTTTCTTGAGCAGACTTGCCAAGTCTTCAGGCAATGATGGAGCAAGCCCGTTTTCTTTGAGCACCATCATCACCCTTTTTCCGATTATCGGCTTTGCCAACGGAATCGCGTGCTGATCTCTAAGTATCGTCCCGATACGACTGGGAGAGTTGCCCTCCTTCCCCAGTTTCACGATCAAAGCCTCTACCTCTTCCGGCTGATACTTGCACCAACTCGGAGGGCGTTTGCTAACTGGCCTGATCTGATGAGACTTTCCCTTTTCTTGCTTAGGCATCAACTATCCCTTAAACTCTGTATCAGCGAAGGTACGCGCATATTTAAGAATAACTGTCTCATTCGACGATACATGCTCCTTTCATTCATTCCTGTTTTCTGAAGAGTTTCTTTCAACCAATCTCCCCAGCGCATTAGACCTTGCTTCTAACAATTTGCTGACCGTTTCCACCGGGGTGCCTCCAATCTATGCTCGCGCATTCATATTGAAAAAGTGTGCCTCCTATACTTCCAAGCGTCTGGAAATGAATAAGGAATTATCCACATGAAGGCGTAAAGGAAGGATTTCAGCAAATCAAACCCGGGACTAACCCTGTTAACAGTCCTCGTAAACACGCCCGCACGTTTTTCGTATGAAACCCTTCCATACTCGCCCAAAATCCTTGAAAACTTGTGGTCTTCTGCCACGGCCAATTCTGGATCGTACAGATATCCCTCATCTGCACGAATTCTAAGAGCTACTTCATGCAGAACAGCAATACTGAAACCTGGCACACTTGGGCCCGAGACAGGAGTGCCCCGAATTCTTATGGTCGGGATTTTTGTCGAAAACCAAACGGTGTAGTTCTCCCCCATGGTTCCAAATCTGCGACTGACTTTCCGCGTGTCACTTGCCCTGGCAGAAGGAGCTGCTCCTACAATGTTCTTGCTTCTCAGCGCTTTATACATCACCTCAAAGTAGTTTTCATACTTGTCAAGTTTCGAGTTTACATACTTGAGATCCAACTCGGTGCCGCTGGAAAATTGGGTATCTATATCCTGAAAGACCACGATGGTTCCTCTTGCATGAGAAAAACCGAGGTTCCTACCGATTGTAGGAGAATCCCATGACTTGTACTTGATCTTTCCAGACTCGCAAAGCCCCCGTCTATATTTCTCATAGGTTTCGTAATCTATTAAATTGGAATCACTCAATTCTGGAAAACCTGCGTTTTCTCCTGCATCAACGATAACGAATTCTATTTTCTTGCCTGTTTTCTTCTCGAAAAGCTGCTTGACGGTTTCCCAGTTTTCAAAAGTCTCCTCAAAGAGCCCCCTGTTCTTCTCGTTTTTTGCAGTGGTTATGACCGAGAAAGTTGGTTGTACCATGGTAGGATGAGAATACATTAGATTCTTAAACTTTTTCCAAAGCCAGCCCGAACAGTTTGCTTGGCACCCACGTTTCAGACCCATCACATCAATAAGCGTTCCTCTTCATCCTCAAGTCCTGTAACTCGTGCGAAAATACCTTATTCACTCGTTAACAGCGTACTCGCTCGGCCTAATTGGAGTTACTTATACCATTCGGCGAATTGCAGAAAAGCAGCCGCGCGGTGTGAAACCTTGCACTTCTCCGCGACATTCATTTGTGCAAACGTTCTGTCACTGTTGTCCAGCTTGAAGATGGGATCAAAGCCGAAACCCATCTTGCTGTGCGTTTTTCTTTCTTTACGGATTATTTCTCCTTTGGCTATGCCTTCAAAGCACATCGGTGATCTCAGCTGCGCAGATAGGTATGCAACTACGGATTTGAATGTCGCTCTTCTGTTATTGGCCCTTTGCATGAGTCTGAGCAAGCCCTTGTTGCCTATCGTCTTGTAAACGTAAGCAGCATAAGGACCTGGGAAACCGTTCAAGGCGTCTACGAACAGCCCGGCATCCTCAACCACAATTGGTAATCTGTATTTTTCAAAAGCTTCCATGACGCTTGCCTCAGCGATTTCCTCGAGGCTTTCGCTCTGTATTTCCAAGGACTTGATTCTGAGCATTCCGACTGCCATCTTGTTTTCGGCCAAGACTTCTCGGACCTCATTGAACTTGTTGACGTTGTTTGTAGCGAAAAAAACGAAGTTGCCTTTCAACTGTCTCTCCATGGAATTTCACGGCTCTCTCTTATCTGAAACGTGAAGAATCACACTCCAAAAGGTCTTGCTCAGTCTCTTTCTTTCCTTTCGGCAACGTAGCGCCCTCTTCTCTCTATTTCCCTGATCTTGTCTAAGACATTTTCTGATGTTTCAGACTTCAAAACCGAAGAATATCCCTCCATCGCAGAGTTGAAACACTCCTCGGCAAACTTGTAGTGAGTGCTTTGAAGCGCTCTCTTCATCAGATGAAGGTCAACTCCTCTGGCTTCAAGCTCTTTGGTTTTGTCGCCAAGCCCGAAATCCAAGAAAAAAATCTTGCCCTCCGAGCGTTGAATAAGGTTTGAGGTTGTCAGGTCACCGTGAACTATCCCGTATTCATGAAGCTTGCCTATCAGTTCGCCAATTCTAAAGCATAGACTTTGTCTCTCACTCTTGGAAACTCCGTTGAGCAGTTGCTTCACTTGCTTTCCTTCTATGTATTCCATTATTATGGTGGTGTTCTTGTGATCAACCAAGAAGATTATCGGCGTAGGCACTCCGGCTTTTTTGGCTTCGTGCATCAGTTGGGGTTCATGAATCGTTCGGTAAGCGCGGATTTGCTCATCCAACATTCTGGGACGATATTCTTTTGGGAGACGCTTCTTCAGCACTACTTTTCTTCCATGCCAATCCGCGAGGTAAAGATTAGCTTCGGCTCCCTTTTTCATCAGCACTGGCTGTTTCATTGCATCCAAGGAATTTCAACCTCTTCAAGCCGCCACCTCAACCGCACTTGACTTTCTTCAATCGCAGTCACCAAGCCGTGTGTGTAGGCCAGAACGCCTGTCCACGCGATCATGGCTCCGTTGTCAATCGCAAACCTGGTCGGCACAACATCGAATCGAGCGTTATGCTCCCTTGCCACAGATTTGATCATGCTTTGCAGCCTTTTGTTGGAGGCAACTCCACCTGTCAGCAGAACCTCCTCTCTTCCCGTGTGTGCAAGAGCCCTCTCTGTCACCTCTGTGACCATTGAAAACGCTGTCTCCTGAAGGCTGTAACACAGATCCTCAAGCTTGCAGTCTCCTTTCATAAATAGAGCAACCGCGGCAGTTAGTAAGCCGCTAAGGGACACGTCCATGCCTTTAACGGTGTAGGGCAGCTTGATCAACTGTTTCCCAGTTTGCGCAAGCTTTTCAACGACAGCCCCGAACGGCAGACCTGGCTTCTGATGCAGTCCGGCTTCCCTTGCAAAAACGTCTAAACAGTTTCCCAACGCAATGTCCAGCGTCTCGCCGAAGATTCTGTACCGTCCAGCATCGAAAGCCGCAACGACGGTGTTACCTCCTGAGACGTAGAGCGTCAGCGGATTCTTGGTTCCAGTTTCCAGTTTTCCTATCTCGATGTGTGCCACGCAATGATTGATTCCCACGAGGGGAATCTTGAGGTAAGAAGCCAACGCGCGAGCCACGGTTGCTCCAGTACGAAGGCATGGACCCAAACCCGGGCCTTGAGAAAACGCGATTACAGACAGATTCTGTGGTTCCACTCCAGACTCTTCAACAGCAGCGTCTAAAACCTTGCTGGCCACTTCAGCATGGTGCCTCGCAGCCTCCCGTGGATGTATGCCGCCCTCCAGTGGAACATACGCGTCTATTGTGTTCGCCAATATCTTGCCATCAAATGTTGATATTCCAACGCTGAAATCATCTGCTGATGATTCGATTCCCAAGCAGAAACGCTCTTTCGTCGTCTTACTCTTCATTTTCCTCGTCTTTGAACACGATTCTTTGGGTCTTAAACATACACCTTTTTATGTGGACTACCCTACCCTAAAGGATAGGGCTTCCTGCTTCAACGACAATGCTTGCTGGCACTTCCAGCAGAGGCTTCGTCTCCACAGGCTCCAAGGGTCGTCCCAACCCCGCTAAACCCCTCTCCAAAATATTTAGAGAGGCATTGTAGTCTCTGTCCAAATCTCCGTGTTTGTACTCTTGTGATGTTCCTCTGGGATTTACCCTCACAAACTGCCTGCCAGCGTTTTCAGCTTTGTAGGCTAACATGTGAAGGAACCTGCCCCAAGAGGCGTCCAGAATTTTTCCAGCAAGGTTACGGTTTCTAACCATGTTTGTTATGTTCAAATCTTCAACCGCAATGATATCATAGTTGTTGACGTAGAACCTTGAAAGCTTGTGGAGAAATCCGTTCCTCTGATTCACGAGTTTCTCATGGAGACGTGCCAGTCTCACTCTCTGTTTGCCTCTGTTTTTTGAACCTTTCTTCTTCATCGAAAGTTCACGCTGAGCTACTTGGATTCTGGATAATGTTTTCTCGTAGAACGCCGGGTTCTCAACCTGACGTCCATCACTATCTGACAAAAAATGTTTCAATCCGACGTCTATACCTACGCTTTTGTTCGTTTTAGGCAACGGTTTTGCTTCACTTTCAAACTGGAATATAGCATGCCATTTTCCAGAAAGCTCACGCTTAATGATAACGCCTTTGATTTTTCCCTCGATTGAGCGGTGCAATTTGATGTTGATTGCTCCAACCTTCGAGAGACACAGTTTCTTTCCATTAAGTCTGAAGCCCGACTGGTTGAAATTTAATGTTTTGAACCATTTCCCCTTGAACCTGAGCTTTCCTGTCTTCCGCCCTTTCCCTTTCATCTTTGATAGCGCTCGAATGTTGCTCCATAGTTGATAGTTGACCATCTGCAAAATTTTAGAATACACTCGATCAAGTTCTGGTTTCCGTTTTTTCAACTCTATAATGAAGTGCTGCATTTCTTTCTGACTGAGCTTTAGCTCTTGACTCTTCGCTGTATTCAGTTCTTCAAGCAGCCTATTATACAGCCACCTGCACAATTCAAGGTGTTCACATAATTTCTGTTCAGTTAATCTCGAAGGGTACAGCCTAAACTTTTGGCTCAGCGCCGGATGCACAGAAACAACTATTATCCAATGGCTTATAACGTTTCGGCTTTCATCCCCACCCTGAATGATAGGGACTCCCTGCCCATGAAGTTAAGAACGTTCGAATCTCCTAGTCATGCTGAGCAGCAACTATGGCACAGCTTGATTTGCATGTTAGGAATCGTGTAGATTTAGAGTGAGGTTTTTATTTGAAAACTGCGTATATTAAAGTGGATTGGAACTGATCGCGATGCCGAAACGCAATGACATGGAACAGAAGGCTCTTCAATTCATCATGAACACCGGTTTCAACGGCGTTCTTCAATCTGACCTGTGGCATGAACTCGGAGCAACTAGCCGAGAAGGCTCTAGGATATCTTTGAAGCTGGAGACTAAGGGGCTCATCCGTCGAGAGAAAGAGCTTCGAGAAGGAAGATGGACCTTCAGACTTTTCCCGAAGAGGTTGCCCGCCTCAATCGATTCGATAGCGGACTGTCCGTGCCTAATGTGTGCAGACAATCCTAGGTGCGACCCATCAAGCGTAACTTCACCCCAAACCTGTGACCGCCTTACAGACTGGCTCCTTTGCATATCCGGAAGTGCCCAACAAGGCGCCATGGGTGACAGTTAATCTTGCCCAAAGCGTGGATCCAGGACAGGAAAAGAGACTATTACTACCAGAAGGCAAAAAAAGAGAAGTACCGTTCAAGAGCCTCGTACAAGCTGTTTCAAGCAATCCAGAAATATCATTTTATAGAATTCGGCGATGTGGTCGTTGACTTAGGCGCGGCGCCTGGGGGATGGATTCAGGCGGCGAGAAAAACGGCCGGAAAAAGAGGCTTCGTCTTAGGCGTTGATTTGAAGCACATCGAACCGTTTCCCCAGGATTATGTTAGGACGATAATCTGTGACATTATGGAACAGGACGCTGTGCAGCAGATTTCGGAGATGCTTCCAAGAAAAGCTGATGCGGTGATTTCAGACGCTTCTCCCAACATCTCGGGAATATGGGAAGTTGACCATGCCCGCCAAATAGACCTAGCCCAGCAAGCTTTGCAAATAGCCTCAGAGACGCTTAGACCCGGAGGCAACTTCTTCGTGAAGGTCTTCCAAGGAGACATGCTTGACGAGTATACGCACGAGGTGAAGCAGCACTTTGAAACCGTCCTTGTGATAAAGCCCAAGGCAAGCAGGGCTAAGAGTTCGGAGATGTTCATTCTAGGACGGTGCTTTAAAAAGGCCGTTTGAACAGCAAACATAAATTCTATCAACTAATCTATAGTAAGCTCGGTGAAAACCTGAGAATCATCGCCGCAGACTCGTCTGCAGCCGTGTTGAACGAGAAGTTCGAACCTTTATCGATTGTCGCGGCAGCATCAGTCCTGGTGGTCCCGCCCTACAGAGAGGCAAGCACGTTCTTGGCAGAGCCGATTTTTGCGAATGCAACCGACGGATCCGAAGTCGTGGTACACGAGGCAGAACTCTGCAGAGAACTCATTGGAAAGGTGAAGGCGGACGTGGTGCATCTGGACATGTCTCTGGGATCTACCCCGCTAGAACAGCTTTCGCCGATTCAATTCACCAACATGAGGATTTCCTCCAGAGCAAGACAACACCTTCTGAAAATCCTGCCACGAACAAGAAAGATTGCAAATGAGATAACGCTGAAGTATGGGGCGGACGTGTTGGCCATAGGCAAGGAAAGCATCCCGGTGAGGGTTGCGGAGTTGACAGCAGGCGCCCACGCAATACTGTACGCGTCTGAAAAGGCCGTCGCAGAAAAGAAGCCCGTTCTACTGGGTCTGCCCTCAAGATGCCAACCCCGTCTCACTGAAAGCGCAGTATACCTCTACTCGCTCATGGCCGCAGAACACGACGTGAGAGGTTTCGCAGAGGATTCAACAAAAGTCCTAGGCAAGATTAATATCGCGGAAATGTTAAACCCAGTTGCAAGAGGCTTCCGAACCTTAAAAATAACGCTTAAACACTGAAAGAGGATGCTGAGCACGTGAGCTTAGAATTTTGGAAAAACGCCTCTCCCAGAGGCAGAAGGATCATAATAATCGGGATGTTCTTCCTATTTACAATATTGGTGACGATAGTGGGTGTTCTGGCCCCGCTCAGCTCTCAACAAATTGCAGATGAGAGTAGCGACCTCAACAAGACACAACAGGAAATCCAGAGTATGGATTTAGCGCATCGAACTGCCGCAATTTTCCTAAACAACTTCGAGATATGCCTACTAATGTTTGTGCCCATCGTCGGAATCGTGATCGGTACCATCGCACTATTCAATACCGGCAGTGTTCTTGCGGCTCAGACAATAACTAATAACGCAAGCCCAGGTCTCAATCTTCCTCCGATTCTAGTCTTGGCGGTGCTGTTCGTTTTTCCTTTCACATGGCTTGAATTCATATCTTACTCCACAGCTCTTTCAGAAAGTTTTTGGCTCATTAGGCGCGGGTTACAGGGCGAATGGAGACGGGAAATCAAAAATCTTGGGAAACTCGTCCTGATCACCGCAGCTTTACTTGTTGCAGGAGCATTGATAGAAGCATTGTTGATCTGAACCCTCAGCTTGGCACTCCACGGGCCTGCGGCCAGGAGGCTCCAGGCTCTTCCGTCACGTTCCGCGGCTTGGCTTTTGTCTTGCCACTTTTAGATTTATGTCTAGGGCCCTTGGACTCTCCGTTATTTCTCCCAAGCTTACAATGTCGACTTTTTTTGAGGCATAGGAAAGAACGTTTTCAGCAGTGATTCCACCGCTGGCTTCGACCAACACTCTTCCGAGAAAACCGGCTTTCTCCAGAACTCCGATTGCCTCTTCCACTTTTTTCGGAGAAAAATTGTCCAACATGATTATGTCCGCTCCTGCCTGTGCAGCTTTGACAGCGGCAGCGGCGCTGGTCACTTCAACCTCAATTTTCTTGCTGAATGAAGCCCTCTCCTTAGCGCTTCTGACAGCATCTTGCAGGCTTCCGACCATCGCGATGTGATTGTCTTTTATCAATATCATGTCGTCGAGATGAAGCCTGTGCGTGTCTCCGCCGCCCAAAAGAACCGCTTTCTTGTCAAAATACAGAAGCCCCGGCGCTGTCTTCCGTGTACACGCAATTCTCGTTTTGAGCTTGGCCTTCAGGATTTTTTTCACTAGCTCTCCCGTAGCGGTTGCTATGCCGCTCATACGCGAAAGAAGGTTGAGCAGAGTTCGCTCCACCGAAAGGATTGTCCTTGCGTCGCCAGATATCTTCATTATGACCGCATCAGCCTCTATTTCCTCTCCGTCCCTGAATGACGCTTGAATCTTGAGTCCTAGGCTCTCGAGAAGAACTATGGATTCTTCGATTCCGGCGGCGATTCCCGGCTCTTTGAACCTCACTTCGGCCTCTCCAGTTGCTCCGGCCGGGACGATCAGCGCGGTGGTTATGTCTCCTTCGCCTATGTCTTCGGCCAACATGTTCCGAAGCTTCTCTTCCAAGATTTTGCGTGGCAAGAACATGCTCGTACTTCTTAGTCTCCTAGCCTAAAACACTTGCCTATTTTTGGACCATTTCGATTACTGTTCTGACAGCGTTTTCCAGGCCGTTGTACTTCAGCGCTTCTTCTTGTATCTGAACCAGTCTTCTGCCAGTTTCCTTTTGCAAGCATTGTCGAACCTTTTCCTGCAGTCTCTCTTTGGTCAGCCATTTTTGCAGGATAACCTGCGCAGCGCCCAGTTTCTGTGCTTGTCTTGCGTTCGTGAGTTGTTCGGTGTGGTTTGGTGTGGGCACGAGTATCACGGGTTTGCCATAGCACATACACTGCGTTATTGTTCCATGACCTGCACGCCCAATAACCACGTCGCAGGCTTTCAGGTACTCGAAGCGGTTGGGAACCCACTTGTAGATTGTGACGTTGCCATGCCGCACAGGTTTGCTGTCAGCGCCTGGGTAGCCATACGACACCACGATTTCATACTCTTCTGGAAACTCAAGCAGAATCTTCCTCAGAACACCGGTTACGAAGGCTTTCTCCAATGTTGGACCGCTTATAGGCACAAAGATAACCGGCCTATCCAAGGGCAGCCCCAGTTTTCCGCGCAGATCTTCGTTAGTCGAAAGTTCATCCGGATGCTTGGGCAATATTGGGCCTATCAATCTCACATTCTTTCTGAAGGATTTGGGGATGTTTAGGTTGCCTTCGCATATCGTGTATGGTTCGGGGAAATCCGGGATTAGAACTGTGTTTCCGCTCGTCCACATTTTCCCAAGGACTGCGAGGCCGATGGAGTCAGCCAGTCTTGCCAAGCGCAGATAGTGTGTTCTTCGCGGGATTATGGGTTGAAACTCATTGAGTATGCAGACTCTGGGGATTCGCAGGATTCTACCGGCCACCAGCGGCGAAATTCGGGAGTCTGAAACGATGACGTCTGGTTTGAAGTGCTGAATCGTTTTCACTTCCGAGTTGACTTGCTCTAGAATGGTGAAGGGGGCGATGAAGGGTCCTGGGTTGACTGCTGTTTGTCTGAAGTCAACGCTTCCGTCCGGTTTGACTTGAAAGACGATTGGCGGAGCCTCTATGAGAGGAAAACCCTCTTGCTTAACGTAGTTTATGCCCTCTCTGTAAGTGGAAAACACTATATCGGCATTCTCGAGTTTTCTTGCTATTGGAATGCATCTTCCAACGTGCCCCAAACCGATGCCGCATGGAGCAAAATAAACCCTCATCGGATTATTTCCCGCCGAGGGCCTTACGTTTTATGCTGCCTCGCGGGGTCTCTTCCTCGAAGATTATGGCTTGGAACTTGTATTTTGTGGCGTAACAATACACCAAAAATTTATAAGCGGGTTCCACCAATACATTCTTCAGGTGTTGAAGAGTGAACCTGGAAGAGTTTATGAAGTCGGGTTCAGTCCAAACTTGGCTAACAGGTCTCAAGAGCAGTCCAGACCTCCACAGTACAAAGTATCACTGGGCTGGCAATTTAAAGCGTTTCTGTGAATGGGCTGGAAAAACTCCAGATCAGCTTATAGAAGAGAGAAAAGAACAGTTGCGGTCAGAAGATCAGCGTGAACGTTACAGTGCCGAATTGAAGGTTAAAGCGTTCTTGGATTATCTGACAGAACAGGGCAAATCTCCGAACACGCGCAAAAACCACTTTTCAGCGATACGCAACTTTTACAAGCGCAATTACTACGAGCTAACATTCTTTCGCGGAGACGGTCCAGAGAATGAGACGGTTCAGGAAGGAAGCCGAGCCGCAAGCAAAGACGACATTAACAAGATGCTTGAAGTCAGTAACCCACGCATACGAGCTTTGCTTCTATTCTTGAAGGATACGGGACTCGCGGAAGCTGACTGTGCAAAACTGAAGTTAAAAGACATCAACGTGCTTGAACAGTACGACGTGAGGCCATTGAAGGAAGTTAGCGAAATCTTCCTTCTGGAGCCACCGATACCGATTATCGTTAAAAGAAAGAAGACTAAAAGGCTCACGATAACATTCATGGGCAAAGAAAGCCTAGACGCGCTCAAGACTACGCTACGTCTGAGACAACAGGGAAGCGCAGAGCTGACTATTCGCAGATACGACCACGATGAGCATAAGCTGGGAATAGGCCCTGAAACTTTAACGCTTGAATCACCACTGTTCAGATCATACGAGAAATTCTTCCAAAGAACAAACATGAAAGTCAACCATCTATCACCCGCTGCAATAGGCGTTATAGTCAGAAAGGCCGCGATAAACGCGGGATGCTGGAAAGAAGGCTTCGCCGCACATTCCTTAAGAAGATACTTTCAGACAAACCTGGAAATGGCTGGCACAAACCCGAACTGGATTAAAAAAATGATGGGTCACGCGCTCGAAGGTAGCGAAGGACCATATAGCAGACCTGAAGTCGTGACTCTTGGGCAAGCGTACATGAAGGCTTATAGTCTCTTGGCTGTCAGCGAAGTTGCAGCACAGAAATCTCGCGTTGAATCGTTAGAGGCTCAGGTTGCAGCGTTAAGTGTGAATGGGCATTCAAAAAGTTCAGAGATAGACGATTTGCGCTGTAGAATGGCAGAGATGGAGAAAACACTGGAAAACATTTCAAAGTTTGCTCAGAAAGCATCTGAGAAACTGCCAGAAGCTTAAGCCTTCATTCCTTCTTTTTCTCAGTCTTGTTCCATATCTTTGCTTGTTCCTGTAGGAACTCACGCCATTCAGCTAAAGCTCTCAGGTTTTCTTTACGCTCTACCTCAAGATAATTTAGCCAGTTTTCCCTAGCTACTCGCAACTCACTGTCTTTTTCGACAATCTGCCAAATCTTTTGATATGTGTCCCAGCGTTGACCCAGCATTTGCTTAACATGATTAAGCGATCCTAACACGTTTGAAAAGCCTTCTAGCGTACGCGCAAAAAACTATTTTGCGAATACTGCAACAAAGAAATAGTTGTGGATGGAACAGGAGTCTGTAACGCCACAGACTGCTTAACCTTAAAAAAGTTAGACTGAGCGCGCGCTAGAACCTCTTACGGATATACACTATCCAAAAATTGACGGTTGCCCTTTCTTTCTTCTTCGGCCTCTAGTCATAACCAAAGTGAAACCAAGAATGCCTATCAAAGCTCCAGCCGCACCCAAAGCCAACGCTGGATTACTAGGCAACACAGACACAACAGAACTTGTTGCAGGAGGATAGAGACTGACGACCCCGTTTAGAAACGCTGTTGGAGTTTCAAACATTATTGTTGTTTCAGATAGAACATAGAAAAAGTTGTGACCAAGCCCAAAGGTTTCAAACGTGCTTGAACCGAGGCTTTGAAAAATATTTGAAGATGCAAACTCTCGCTCTAAGCCTATCGCGGAAGCATCGAGCAACTGCACTATTTCGCCGTTGCTGAAAACATATTCCAAACCGCTCGATACAACTGAGGAAAGCTGAAGTATATTGCCCGTGCTGAACAGTTTTTCCTTATTCGTCATTTCTGGGCGTTTATAATTGCTAGAACGTCTTTGCAGAGCATACAACTGAGGTCTTGATCTAGTCTGTCAGCTTCTTTTTGGGCTATTTTTCTAATGTTCTTGTCTAGGGTGATGGTTGTCATTCGTTCATAGGGTTTTTTTCCATTTGGGTTGCGTCGGCAGTGTTCGCAGTATTTGTCGTATTGTGGTTGGGCTTCCATGATTTCTCTTTCTCCGTGAAGCCTAGTATTGTCGGACCATGTATATAAGTTTAACCGCTGGTGTTATTAATTAGTTTGTAAACGATTTTAAAATGTTCAGCGCGCGAACAACATGAAAAAAGGTGCTGGTAACTTATCGTCAGATGGTTTTTGCGCTCTCGGATTATTGCAGCAGTGTTCGCAACCATAGTCTTTCATTCTTTCTTTAGGGCGCGCGGTCCGAACAGGAGAAAAAGAGGGAAATATGTCACGCGCTTAACTCTCCTGAGTCTATAGCACGGTAGCGCGCGAGGGTTATGGCGATTGTGTTCCTGCGATGTTCATGTTGAAGCTGAAGGTTGTGATGCCGCTGATGCTTGATGAAACGGCGAGACTCAGCACGGCCTGGACGGATGCGCCTGCTGCAAGCGAGTAACCGTCTCTGTCCCACGTCAGTGTGAGGTAGCTTGAGGCTGAACTCGGGGTCCAGCTGTCTACGCTCATGCTTAGCGTCACTGCCACGTTGCCCTGGTTTTTCACGTAAATCGTCGATGTCACCGTAGCGCCTGGATTGAGGGTTCCCCAACTGACGCTCGAAAGTGCGACAGTGCAACCGCTGTCTGAATACACACCCAATTGCACTGATGGAGTAATTGTGATGCTGCCCGCGTTGGATACTGATTTAGTCGCAACAAGCGCGCCTAACGTGTTCATGCTCATGATGGCACTCATCATGATCACTATTGCTAAGGCTGTTCCTATAGTTGCTTTTTTAGTTCTGGATTGCCTATGGCTGCCGTGAATTTCAGTCTCATCAAACTTTCTGGCCGCATATTCAACGCCTCGAACCTTCATAACTGTCAGCCACTTCAAACCCCAAAGCCACGCTCGAAGTCGCCAGTAGAGGCTCTTGATAGCGATATTCATCACTTCTTTAATGTGTGCGCTCTCCATAACTTCCCCCCTAAAATCGAGTACTCATGATGAGTCTTTAACCGTTATCCTACAACTCTTTAACCATTATCATATCACCATCATACATTCTTTAACCATTATCACATCATGCACTCTTTGCGTGTGCGCCTCTGAAAAGCTCTGTTCAAGTCTTGAACGGCACTAGAAAATTCTGTTTCGGTCCTGATCAGAACTGAAAACTCCAATACAAGTAATTCCGAAGTCGGAAATGGTTGCGATGATGCTTTCAAGACTGAAAAAAACCAAAACAGAACTGATCAGAAGTAAATCGGTTTCGTTCAGGACACTCCCCCGAGCGAGCTTTAGCGCGCGCGCCATGGCAGAGCGAAACCGCGATTAACTATCTTTTTTTTATCAAGTTCCTGAGTTAGCGAACCATGAAGGAAATTTTCTGTCAACTGTCTCAATTTCTCGTCAGGTTCTAATACTGCAAATTCTTCGTCAGGTTCTAATTCTCCTCTGACCGATTTGAGCAGTTTCTCTATTCTAACCAGCTTCTTATCCAGCGCATCAGGCAGAGGGTTAACACACGCCCTGATGTCATCTATCAAATGCTGTATCGCGCCGAGGTCTTCGTCCCAAATCACGTGAGGCATATAATAGAGCTTCCTTCTATGACACAAGTATATACTTGGGAAAAATACTCAGCTATATCGCCGCACAAACTATTGTTTTAACAGGACAAACGCATTCTGAGGAATTGAGTTCTCCTGAACTCGCCCCATATCGCGTCTTGCTATGCCGAAGACAGCGACTTTTCTACCTACCTCAGTTCGAGGCTCCAACCGTTTTTCCAGAAACCCCATCAGGACAAGCTGATTCAAACAGCTACTTTCGCATGCTCTTGCTCGTCCTGTACGCAAGGACACTTCAAAGGCGGTGGCTTTGCCTATCTTGGACAGAACCATAAAGGTCTTTCTTAAATGGTCAGGCATAGCCAGCAGTTCAGGCTCGGAAACTGCTATAGGCTGAGGATTACGAGCTAAGGTGACTTCTTCAAGTTTCGAAAGCCTAACGTCAATCGAATGTAGCTCCTGAATAAGACGCTTGACCAACTCGGAATAAACTGACATGAGAGCAGGTTACCTGTGAAGGGCTATTTCATGTTTTCTGCAAAGAATACTTGGGTTTTTTTCAATGTGCGCGCCCGCGCTTGTAAAGAGCCGTTGACTAATTTAGTGAACTGCACTTCTCAAGAACCCTTAAGGTTTCACCACTATCAATGTTTGGTGGTAGTCAAATTGCGAAAACCCCTTCGCAAGCTATCCGTCCTGCAAATCAGGATCCTAGAATGGTTTGTAGGTTGTAGCATTTCTTGGACTGAGAACCGAAGAAAGTCAAAAGCACAGGTATTGCGACAACAGTCGGTGGCACGCCGTCGCAGCCACTAGGAAAGCGCGTAGCGCGCGCTAGTTCTGCTTATGCCACGTTTTTGAGTATGCCGTTGTTCTGCTTATGGAACAGGAAAAGAAAGAGTAGGCATGAAACAGTTAAGCGCACGCTAGGATTTATTCGCGTCTGCTGGAAGAATCACTTCTACAGGCCCCTTTGGCTTAGTTTCTCGTGCTATAACACACTGAAACTTGTATATTTTCGTGCCCTGTCGAAGCCAATAGTCTGCAAGCAGGCCGGCTTTGTTGCAGCATTGGCATAGGAATTCTTGGGCGTCCCATCCCCATTCGACGGGCACTTGGGGCAGTAGTAGTCCTTTGTAGATGCCTCTTTCAACGATGAGTCCGTCTTCTCCTACCTTGATTTCGGCGCAGTATTCTCTTGGGTTCTTCGCTTCTATCAGTCTTGGCGGCGTGAGAACGCTCACTTCGAAGACTACATGTTCAAGCTCGCCTAAAGATAGCGGGGGAAAGCGTGGGTCTTGAGTCGCCGCGTTCATTGCTGAGTCGATTACCGCTCGCGCCAAGGGCAAAGTCGGATAGGGGAAACCGATGCACCCTCTTAGTTCCTTTTCTCCCCCTGATATGCTGTTTATCGTGACGAAAACACCACAGGGCTGCAGGAGCTTTTCAGACAGGTTTTCTGGGACGTCTATGCATTTTCTTGTTTTCAGGTAGTGTTCAACGGCTCGGCGGGCGAGTTCGACGACGAACGTTCCTTCCTCTAGGCCTAGTTGAAATGACAATCCTGTCTTCTCCGTCAATGGCATATCCTACTGTGCATGACAAAGTGTTTAAGCGTTTTTAAAAAAGGGTCTAGAACTTTGTCGATTCTTCTTGTATCCCGTCTTTGGTTATTATCAGAAAATCCGTTCCGTCGCCGCTCATGATGTCCCTGCTTATAGCGGATTTCATAGCTTTGACGACCAGCTCTTTTGCTTCTTGAGCGCTCATGTTGTCCTTGTATCCATCTTCTACAACTCCCATGGCGAGTTCCGTTCCAGAGCCCACAACCGTGTATTTGTCAGGCAGCACTGAACCCAAGGGGTCAAGCGAGTAGAGTGACGGACCTTCATCGTCTATTCCACCCACGATTGTCTGGGTGATAAGTGGGCCCAGACGACGGTTGAAAAGCAGGTTTGACATCAGTTTCGCCGTCGACCTCACCGAGATAGGCCTGCCAGCGTCAAGCACAAACAGGTTCACGTAGGCCTCCACTTCCCTTACGAGAACCTGCATGTCTGAAACCAGTCCAGCGCACGCTGCGCCAATCAGATCCGTTATTTTGAAGACTTTCTTGCCGGTCTTGCTGACGACAAGGTAACCGTACGAGACACGTTTCTCAGATGCCAAAATGACGCCGTCTTTGAACGTTACGCCTATAGTCGTCGCTCCGGGAATGAACATGTAACCGTCCTGTTGCGATTGCTTCTCCATGTTAGACACCTTTCTCGCTTTTATGCACGGACAACCTATTAAACTTTATAGGTTGCTTTTTCACTAAATAGATTGCTTTTTGGTTCATGCAGTTTACCTCATTTGGGTTTCCTGAACAACATATGCCCGTTAGATGGGTTGTTGCATACATGCGTCCATCCCGTCTCTATCAGTTCACCTGCTTTTTCGTCGGAGGAAGCTGACGACCAATAGTATCTGTCGTTTTTTTGTTGGTAGAGCTGTTTGTTCCAATGGATGTATAGCGCGCGCGTGTTACCAGAATTAGAGTCGAACCCGATGCCAGCACCATTGTTTGGACGTTGTTGCCAGACAAAGTGTTACCAGAAGAAGATTCGAGCAAAATGCCAATATAGTTGTTTGCGGCGTTGTTGCCAGTTAAAGCGTTGTCGGAAGAAGAGTAGAGATAAATTCCACAGTCGGAGTTTGCTGTAACGTTGTTGCCAGACAAAATGTTACCAGAAGATTGCCAAGAAAGCGATGCCATTGGTGAAGTTTTTTATCGTCATGTTTCTTCGTCCAAAACAATGTTGTCTCTCTCAACCACAATTCCATCAGCATCGGCGGTGATGTTGCCAGTTAAGGTGTATGCCTTTGTCTGCGGTATAGATGGGTGCAGTTGGCGGGTCTATGCTTCCATTAGCCCTAATGTAAACGGTTCCGCTTGCCCTAACTGGTTGAACGTTAAACGCTAATGCTAGCGTGGCCAACACTAGCAAAGACATCATTATTGCAGAAAATTGCCTTTTTGACATTTCTTCTCTCTCCTTCAACGATTAAGAAGGGATAATCAATTAACGCTTGTCGAATGCTCTTCTATTGCCAAACAAGTTGAACATTTACGGTTGAAATGCGTCCAGTTTCTTCTGTTTCTGAATTTCCTTTCTCATCAAGTCCTGAAGTGCCTCATTTATTCCGCCAGGATATTTGGGCCAAACGACCGTCCGCATAAACTCTCTGAGCAGGCTGTCTGGAACATTGCAAATCGTAAGGTTTCCGAAGAAGTCATCTTTGAACTTGCCACCCTCTACGATGTAGTTTATGAGCGGTTTGTTCTTCACGTTTTCATCCTCCTCCTTGGCTTGTTGGTGTGGGTGTCATCGTGGTTACCCTCATTATGCTGCCCTCACCCTGTTCTGAGCGCGTGATTTCATCGCCCCGTTACAGTCCTCTTTTGAAAGAGAACCCTCGAGAGGCTCAGGGTAACCGTGAGGAAACGTCTTAGACAAGTCTAACACTTTGGAAATGGCCAGTTCTTTCCAAGTCTCTTGGAGATCCAATGAACGTGCAAATCAGCCCAGTTTTGCCGTTAACAGTGTTTGGAACAGTGACAACCCGCATCGGGTCGACTGAAACCGTGAAGTGCGCCCTGTCGCGCGCGCTTGCGCTTGGCAAACCCGTCAAGAAAGCTTGACCCCAAAATGCATGGTGAACAAAGGTTTGTGGCACAGGTTCGGTGTCTGAAATGCGAAGATTCGTCAAGGTTTCTTTACGAAAATGCTTAACTCGCGCTGAGAACCCTATATTTGACGGTGAGACAATGAGCAGCTTCGAAGAAGAAACTTATTCGACGGTTTTCACATCCTTGAGGCACCCTATTCGCAGGAAGATACTTAGAACTCTTTCGGCAGGGCCGCAGAGTTTTTCAGACTTGCAGAAGAGCGTAGGCATAGAGAGTCCTCATTTGACCTATCATCTTGAAGGGTTAACAAGTCTTCTGACAAAAACCGAGCACGGGGAATACGCTTTGTCGTCTCTTGGTAGAACAGCCGTTTCCACCATGAAACAGGTGGAAGAGCCGCCGAGCACTCTTGTGCACAGTCGATTTTGGCCCAGGTTTTGGAGGCGCGGACGAATGCGCGTTCTTGCACTGGGAATAATCTGTGTCCTTCTTGCTGGTGGCCTAGTCGGGGTATTCGCATATCACGTGTCAGCGATGAACGACAAGAATGGTACGATTTCCTCGTTGAACTCTCAAGTCACGACCCTGCAAAACCAGATAGTATTAGCCAACTCGACCATCGATTCTTTGAATTCTCAAACAGCTTTGCTTGAGAGCCAGCTTGCATCAGACAATTCCATAGTCTTATCCGAAAACGGTACGATTGCAAACCTGCAAAGCCAAGTCGCAACCTTGCGGAAGCAATTCAATGACTTGGCGACCGACTATAGCGCACAGGTGCTTGCGTTCTCTGGAACCGTCTACATTTTGGCTGACGGAAGCGTGGATCCTCCCATAGCGCCGATTTCAACTGTTGACAATGTTACGTACACCTTGACGGGTGACATTTACGGTTCGATTGTGGTTAAGAGGGACAACATAATGGTTGACGGGGCCGGCCACACGGTGCAAGGCCCTGGCCTTACTGTTAAAGCTAAGGGAATAGATTTGTCGGGAACAAGCGGCGTGACAGTCAAGGACTTCAATGTTGAGAAATTTTGGCGTGGCATCTCGGTAACTTCGGCTTCACACGACGTCATAACTGGAAATAACATAACGGACGGCATTTTAGGCATCTGGCTTGTTGATGCTTTGCACAACGTCGTCAGCGGAAACAATGTAGTGTCAAACGATGGAACGGGAGTCGACCTCGAATCCTCATTGGATAACAATGTGAGCGGAAACAACATAACGGCAAACGACTTTGTTGGCATTACGCTTGAGTCTTCTTCAAACAACAGTATTCTTGGAAACACGTTTTTGAATGACGGTTTGATGGTGATGGATTCCTACGGTAATGTCGTGGCAGATAACGTGGTGAACGGTAAGCCCCTTGTTTATCTGGAGGACGTTTCAGACTATTCTGTTGGTGATGCAGGACAGGTGGTACTTGTACGCTGCAACCGCGTAGAGGTGGAGAACCTCACCATATCCGACATAGGCATCGGCATAGAACTGTGGCAGACTAACAACACCAGCATAATCGGAAACATTATAGCGAACAACTGGTTTGGCATAGTCTTCCAAGGTTCTTCACACGACACCGTGAGCCGAAATAACATAACATCAAACAGCCTTTCCGGCTTAGAGTTTGATTCCTCCTCAGGAAGCACTATATACCTTAACAACTTCGACAACAATCTCCAGGTTTCCTCTGGCATTAATTCAACAAACTTTTTCGACAATGGCACAAGAGGGAACTACTGGAGCGACTACACTGGTCCAGATGCTAATTACGACGGGATAGGCGACACACTTTACGCGACTGAGGCAGGCGTCGACAGGTACCCATTGATGAAACCTTTTGATCCTATACAAGTCTTCGCACTAGGCGACCTGAACAAAGATGGTAAAGTAGGCCTAGGTGATCTGGTCATCCTCGCGAAAGCCTACGGCTCCAAGCCCGGAGATCCGAACTGGAACCCCACCGCAGACATAGACGGCAACGGCATCGTAGACCTATCAGACCTAGTTATCCTGGCCAGTCATTACGGATACCAACAAATCTAAACCCCCTCCCTTTTTTCTTCTTTTTCTTTTTTCGCAGAGCGCACATAAAATCAGAATTTCTAGAAGAATGAGGATGTTGAAAGAATAGTCAAAAGTCAAATCGAGTTAGCGCGCTGTTGGGACGTCAAGTGGAAGAAGGGTGTTGTTCGGTTGTCGTTTAGCGCGCGCGATATTGACGATGAAGTAGGAACCACCAAAGAAAAAGGGGGGTTTGTGCGGGAGACTTCTCCACTAGGCGAGGGGTTCAACTCCCACCTCCCGCACTAGGATTAATGATTACCGTTTAGATTCTCGGATTTGTGTCCTGTTCGATTCTTCCACTTTTGAATTTTCTGGCTTTGACCTTCAGGAACTTGAAATATTTTTCAGTTGAGAGGACAATGCAGTCACGACATTCCCAACTAGCCGACACAGCACTCATAGCAGAAAGATAGATATCCGCTGCCTCGTCCCCGTATTTTATCCTGTAATGGTTCAGCTGTTTCTCAGTGAGTGGCAGTGCCATCAACCTGAATTTTTTGACCAAGAATGCCCCAGTGAAATCGCCGACTAATGGATCTCCAGCACCTCCAAACGGCTTCAATTCCGAAACATGCCTACCGCAAACTTCGCAACGATGATCTTCAGGAGGAGGATTGATCAGATAAGTCACCTGTTCACCATTCATTTGTTTCATCCGATCACCTCCTCACGTTTTGTTGTCTCAGCGCGACACGCCAAAACTTTACCCCAACATATGCTGTCAAAAAAAGAAAAAAAAGAATTGCGCGGGAGATGGAGAGTCTGTCTCCACTTGCGGGATGATTAAACTTGATGATGAAATTATGGATACTTCTCTGGCGGGAGTTCCCTCCACGCGCACGCTACGTATAACTTCGTTATACCACTGAAGCTTATTTTCCCAGTATGGAAACATGTCTGTAACAACCTAGTGCAAAGGCGTTCTATTGAGAAAACCTTGCTGAGTAAGGCTGAACGGCTGCAAAAACAACCTATTTGCCAAATAGGCAACCTATTAAGCTCAATGTCCTAAGAATATCTGGGAAGAGGGCAATTTGAAATGGTGACGACTTACGTGCAAAAAGCTGGAGACGTGTGGTTCGGCGTCGCGTTCGACGGTGAACAAATCTTTGCCACCGGGTTTGGCTCCAGTGAGAAGAGTGTTCTGCAGAGCCTAAGGGAGGGTGCTCCGCTGAATGTTCCGTTTCAACGCTCAGAGAAAGCCTCAGCGTTTGCCGAGCGTGTTATTGGTGTTTTGAAAGATGTGTACGATGGAAAAGATGCTTCCGAGAATTTTCCTTTCGAAACGGGGCGTTTGTCCGACTACTCCAGGAGAGTTATCGAAGCCGTTTGTTTGATTCCGCCAGGTTACGTTGCTTCCTATGGGGGGGTTGCCCATGCTACGGGTGGAAGCCCGAGGGCCGCTGGACGCGTTATGGCTTTAAACCCTTTTGCGCCGCTTTGCCCTTGTCACAGAGTCGTGGCTTCAGATTTCACACTTTGCGGTTACGGTGGGGGCTTGGACGTGAAACTGGCATTCTTGAAGCGGGAATGTAGAGGCTACTCTTCCAAGAAGCATATTAAGGTGGGCACCGGCAAGCTGGAGCTGTTTCCTGTCGAGTTTGTGCTGGACAGAGCTGAGAAAGGTAAACGTTAATTGAGCTTGGACTCGTTGTGACTACCTCGCTGGTGACGTTCAATGGTTAAGCGCGGATTGTATGTTGGAAGGTTTCAGCCTTTTCACATGGGCCACCTCAACGCGGTAAAAGAGGTTTTGGAGGACGCTGATGAACTTGTCATCGTCGTTGGCAGTGCTCAGTACAGTCACACAATGGCTAATCCGTTCACCGCAGGTGAGAGATTGGTGATGGTTCGCTTAGCCTTGGAAGAAGCCGGTCTGGATAGCAGCCGGGTCTGGGTTGTGCCCGTGCCTGACGTACACCTGCACATGCTGTGGGTTTCAGCACTGGAGGGATACACTCCCAAGTTTGACGCCGTGTACTCTAACGAGCCTTTAACGCGAAGACTTTTCACGGAAGCTGGATACAAAGTGAAGGGAATTCGGTTTTTCGAGAGGAAAGTCTACTCTTCAACCGACATCCGGGCGAAGATGGTTAAGGGTGAAGACTGGAAAAACCTCGTCCCGAAGAGCGTTGCCGCTTTCATAATAGAGATAGACGGCGTCAACAGGCTCAGCGATTTGACAAAGAGCGATAAAGCTTAGGACAGGCATGCACCGTCGACTCCTAAACAAAAGACGTGCAGCTGATCTTGACGACAACTGCTGAAAACAATCACAGAAGACATTCGAGCAAGACTTCGGACGTGCCATGTCGAGTAACGTGCGCGCTGTTTAGTCAGAGCGCGTCATCACAACCTTGTCTTCGACTCTCGCTTTGAAAGTGCTCGCAGCATCACCCTGATTCACAGAGATTTCGAGGAAATTATGGCTTCCGATGATAGCTAACGGCTTCTGCTTTTCGACATCACCATAAGCCGTGCACAGCATCAACGTTAACTCAGTGTTACCAACTTTGACCTTCAGCTTGTCTTTGGTTTTCATTGTCCTAACCTCTTTTTCTGTGAAACTTGTGACTATATTTCCGAAATCGTCTACGTGAATCACTTGACCTTCTAACGCGTCTATTCTTTTGATTATCTTCGCAAATTTCGGCGACAACATTTGGTGAATCTCTGGTCCGAATTCAGCCGGACGTATACCCTTCACTAGGTGGGCTGCTGCTGGCGCGAAGATGTCTCTCCCATGAAAAGTGCTGGAGACTTTTGGCAACATGAATTCGCTGTTGGTTATGCTGTAGACGCGCGTCTTGCCGCCGATGTTTTTCACGGCCAGAGCCAACACGCCGTTGTCGGGTCCAACAAAGAAGCCTTTGTCTGTCTGCACGATTATAGGTCGCCTTCTCGTTCCCACGCCAGGATCCACGACAGCTACGTGAACGGTGCCCTCTGGAAAGCGAGGGGACGCCGAGGCCAAGACATAAGCGCCCATCCTAACGTTAAACTTATCGATGTGATGACTTATGTCAACGACCGTTGTTTTTGGGCTTATACTCAGAATCACTGCTTTCATCTCGGCTACGTAGGAATCTCTTAATCCAAAATCCGTCGTTAAAGTGACCAGTGGGCAACCCATGCCACTCTCTCTGTAAACAGCACATTAATTAGATTTCCACGATTCGCGAGAGCTGATGTTTCAGGATGCCCCATTCTCAAGAACAGAATTATCGCACTCATAATGACCTTCAACGGTACACCCTTGTCGGAAACTTTGAAGCAGTCGACGATAGATATCATCAACGACTCCAGGGTTTCTACGACACTTCTTGAGAGAAGACTTTGACCGTTTCATAAACCGATGTCGCTGCTGCGATGCTAATCACTGCCAACGAAAATACGTATTCCCTCGTTATTATGGGCGGTCTTAGAAGAACTGCGAGCATAATCAGGGAGGTTACGAGGAATATCATGTAGAAGAAATTCCTGGGTATGAGGATTCTTCTGAAACGGATGAGGTTCTCAAGGACTACTCTGTCCGCGATGTACCCGTTCGATTCTTTCTTGATGAGTCCCGCTTCTTCAAGCTTGTTCATGTGGTAGAGTGCGAGCGTGGGACTGCTCAGGTCTAGCGCCCTCTGAACCTCACGAATTCCTACAGGTCTGTCGCTCCTAAGAACGAACTTGTAGACCTTCAATGTGAGCCCTCTGAGAACGTCTTTCTGTTCACTCACGGCTTTCCAGTCTCCATATGAAAGGAACTGCTTCATTCTATTTGGCTATTGCTGTTCAAATCGCTTGTACACCCGTACAAAAACGTAGAATTAAATCGTTCATCGACAATACATTATGTTGGTGGCGTAGGTGAACGCAAAGAAAGAATTGTTGGCGACATCACTGCTTGCAATAGCTCTTGCTGTAGGGCTCGGAACATTGAGTTTCGGCCTCTTTTCCGAGGCTCCTCCTAACGTTCAAATCGGCGTTTTCGCCAAGAAAAACGGGGCGACCAGCCTCTCCTTTCTCCCTCAAGATCAAGTCCTTCTCGAGGCGCAAGTATCAAGCAATAACGCCTCAGTAGCTGGTGCCCTAGTTACTTTCGAAGTTGAATCGCCGAACGGCACGGACTTTCTCGTGCTGACAGCCAATACTGATAGCCTTGGAACAGCAAGCGTCACCTTCCAGATACCCTGGCCTTCATTCCTCTCCTCAGAAAGCACGTGGGAGCTAGGCACGTGGCAAACAAAAGCGACGATTAAAATCTATGAACAAACACTCTACGCCACAACAAACTTCAACTGCGAAACCCTAACGCCCACGATAGACGTGTACACTGAGAAAGGCGGACATGGACAAAACGCTCCAGGCGGAACCTTTACAACCAACGAAACAGTCGAAGTCTATATCGAAGTCTGGAACGAGTTGAATCATACAGTACCTTACCAGCTGGTAAGTTTTGAGGTGTTGGTAGTGGGGACAGGTCATTACACCACTGTCGTCAACGCGACGAACGCCTCGGGAATTGCGACCATAACCAACCCGATCATTCCGAATGCTACGGCCAAATATGAAGACATTGCGACTACCAATTACGAGGGTACCACATTGACTGACGTCATTACATTCACCGTACAGCTCAGCAGCTGAACCAGCTCGAGCCAGAGCGCTGTGTTAAGGCGTTTCAACTCTTGAACGTGTTCATGAAGATGCACTCTCTGAATGGCATCATCATTTCTTCTGAAGCATGTACGTCATCGTCGAAATCTACAGGAGCATCTTTGATGAGGACAACTGGAGTCTTCTCTGCAGCCTCGCCCATCAACAAATGAGCTGCAGAAGCCAAATCATCCGCCACTGCATGCCTAGTAATCAGTATAGTCCTTCCATACAAGTCCTTTCTCCCTCTCCACTCCCTTATCGGATTGAAGCCTGCAACCGCCAAAGCTAATCCAACGGTGCCTATCCGAAGGGGAATCAACCCACTATCAACAACAATCACAGCGACCCGCTTACCCGTCCTGCGGTTGATTTCACCCCTGAAAAACCTCAACCAATCAACAAGGTTCTCAGGCCACAACACGACCGAACCAACGGGCGCGTTCTTGTTGTCTATGCCAGCATTTGGTGTAATAACACTGTCTTTAAGCGTTAGGACAGCCTTTTTAACACCCCCGTAAACCTCTCCAGCTTCAAGGAGAATAAGCTCGGCAAATCCGGGCTCCAGCGAATATTTTTTCGCCAGTTTCCTCGCCTTTTCTGACGGTTTGACCTCGCTCAATTTCACAACACGACCTTGAGCGTAGGCCACGATTTTTGAAGCCAATGCCAATACGTCATTGTTTTCAACCTCAAGCTGTCGTTTTCCCAAAGCTTCGTGAACTAGTTCAACCAAATCATCGCCAGGTCTTACAATGCGCGTCCTGACAGCGTACAGTTGCATGTACTTTCATCCTCCGTGCACGATTGGGACAAAAACCACTTCGTCCCCATCCTTGATGATTGTTTCGAACTGGTCCAAGATGCTCATCTCTTTTCCATTCACGATTACAAGCATGTTCGTCTTCGGGCTTTCAGATTCTGGATCGATCAAAGCTGGCTCAAGTTTGGGCAGTTCTTCGGCAATCATCTTGACAACGTCTCTGATTGGAGAAGATCCTTCAAGCCTGAGTTCAAGCATGTTCTTGCCGGAAAGACTGCGGAAAGAACCTATGAACTTGACGCTTACAGTCATTCTATTGTTCCTTCTCAATCACAAAACCACTATCGCAGACACATCGTTGACGTTTGTGCCAGTCGGTCCGGTGAGGATGAGGTCGCCGAGTCTTGAAAAGAAGTGATACGAGTCATTTTCGGCCAGAAACTTTGCAGGAGCTAAACCCATTTTTAAAGCCCTTATCACCGTTTTCCCATCGATAACCGCTCCTGCTGCATCGGTCGGTCCGTCTACACCGTCTGTGCTGATAGAAGCCAGTGCTATTCCCTCAGATCCTTTGAGTCGTGAGGCAGCAGCCAACGCTAGTTCCTGGTTTCTTCCACCTAGCCCCTTTCCTGTTACGGTCACGGTTGTTTCTCCGCCCGCAACTATGCCTGCGGGTTTTGGAGCAGGATTTGCAGAAACTGAAACTTCCGTGGCTATTGACGCTAGCATGACGCCTATATGTCGAGCTTCCCCTTCCATGGTCGCAGTCAACAAGAGCGTATTGAGACCCGCAGTTTTCAGCTGTTCACAGGCGGCCAAGCTTGAGGATCTGTTGTTTCCGACCACGACGTTGTAGACCCTCCTGAATGCTTTATCACTGGCCTTGGGGGTTTCCAGGATAAGTCCCCTCTCGCCCTTTGACAATACCTCTCTAATAGACTCTGGAACCGTAGCCCATAGACTGTACTTCTTCAAGACGTCTATGGCTTCTTTGAATGTTGTTGAGTCGGGAACTGTTGGGCCTGAAGCAATGAAGTCTAAAGGATCACCCACAACATCAGAGAGGATGAGGTTCAGAATCGTGGCGGGATAAGCCTTTTTTGCCAGCCAGCCACCCTTGAAGTCTGAAATGTGTTTTCGAACTGTGTTGACCTCGTTTATCGTTGCTCCTGACTTCAGCAAAGCCTGCGTCATCTCCCTCTTATCTGCAAGTGAAATGTTCCCACGTGGGAGAGGCATCAGGCTTGAACCACCTCCCGAAATCAAGCATATAATTAAGTCGTTACGTTCTGCTTGTTCCACCATGTCCAGCATGCGTCGCGTTCCTTCAACTCCTGCCTCGTCCGGAACCGGATGGTTCGCTTCGTGAAGCTCGATTCTGCTCGTTCTGTTCTTGCTGCCGTGAGGAACGTTCACGAGCCCGCCTGTTACTCGCTCGCCCAGTATCTGTTCAAGCGCTTCAGCCATTGATCCACTTGCTTTGCCACCGCCCACAACGTAAACACTCTTCAGTTTCTCCAGATTGAAAGAGAGCTCATCAACCGTCAGCGTCGAGTCATCGAGAAAAAGCTTAGATTTCAACATCTGCTTTGGATTAACTGCGTTCAGCGCAGTTTGAAGACTCGTTAGAGCCAACTTCCTCGCTTTTCGGTTGAGCGGGGTCTCCCCGTTCTCGACAAGCTGTACCATGTTCCTAATCGCAATCATCTGTATGGCCCATTGCAGTTTTTTCAATGGTTAGTGCATAAGTGTAATAAGTCAACGCTAATAAAGAATTCCGCAAATCAATGTTTGGTGAACTACATGCCGAAACTAGAGATTTACGTCACGCGGCAACTGCCAGAGAGAGGCTTGAAAATAATAAGGAAATACTTCGACACTGAAGTCTGGCCAGAATATGGCCCGCCGCCGAAGAAGACTATAATAGAAAAGGCCAAGAGCTTGGACGCCCTTGCCACACTTTTGTCCGACAAGATAGACACTGAGGTCTTCGACGCTGCACCGAAATTGAAGATTGTCTCACAGATGGCGGTAGGCTTCGACAACATAGACCTGCAAGAAGCCACCAAGAGAGGCATCTACGTCACAAACACGCCTGAAGTGCTGACCGATACCACCGCAGACTTCGCATGGGCTTTGCTTATGGCAGTCGCGAGACGAGTCGTTGAGGCAGACAAGTATGTTCGCACTGGCCAATGGAAAGTTGGATGGCACCCTGACATGATGACGGGCCGAGACGTTCATGGCGCAACCATAGGCATCGTGGGGGCTGGAAGAATAGGCTATGCGATGGCGAAAAGAGCAAAAGGGTTCGACATGAAAATCCTCTTCTACGATGTCATCCCGCGACCGGAGATGGAAAAAGACTTCGGTGCAAAACGCATGGATCTTGACGCGCTACTCAAGGAAGCGGACTTCGTCAGCATTCACGTTCCGCTTATGAGAGAAACGCATCACTTAATGAACGAACAAAGATTGAAGTTGATGAAGAAAACGGCCTACTTGATAAACAATTCACGCGGACCAGTTGTTGACGAAAAGGCCCTGTACAAGGCATTGAAGGAAGCTTGGATCGCCGGTGCAGGACTGGACGTTTTCGAGCAAGAACCAGCACCAGTGGACAGTCCGCTGCTTAAGCTTGACAGCGTCGTGGTCGCTCCCCACATTTCAAGCGCAAGTCTTGAGACCCGCTCGAAAATGGCTGAGATGGTGGCAGACAACCTCGTCTCCTTCTTCGAAGGAAAGAAGCCGCCGAACCTTGTCAACCAAGATGTACTGAAAGTGCGTCCATTGTCAAAGCAGATTTAAACGTGAAATCATCATAGGCCCACTTGCAAATAGTTAAATACCCCTTTTCTTCTTACCTTCAATTTCCTTTCAGCATAAGGTGACTCATGTGGACTCTATCTTTGCAGATAGAATGAAAACTCTCGGAACGGAAACGGCCTTCGAGGTGCTCGCAAAGGCTAAGGCACTTGAGAAGCAGGGAAAGGAAATTGTGCACTTGGAGATAGGCGAACCAGACTTTGACACGCCAAAGAACATAAAAGAAGCAGCAACGAAAGCGCTGAATTCAGGCTACACGCATTACACTCCATCTGCAGGCATGCCGGAACTGAGACAAGCCGTGGCAGACTACATTTCCAAAACCAGAAAACTGGACGTGAAACCGGAAGAAGTGGTCATCACACCTGGCGGAAAGCCGATAATGTTCTTCAGCATCTTAGCTTTGGTGAACCCTGGTGACGAAGTCCTGTATCCAAACCCAGGCTTCCCAATATACGAATCTATGATAAACTTTGTCGGCGCCAAACCCGTTCCAATACAACTCAAAGAGCAGAACGAGTTCGGCCTTGACCCTGAATACGTCAAGAAGATGATAACGAAAAAGACCAAGATGATCATTTTAAACTCTCCAGAAAACCCGACAGGCGGAGTGGTAACCCGAGAACAGCTCAAGGTAGTAGCTGACAGCATATCCGGCAGAAATGACGTGTTTGTGCTTTCAGACGAAATCTACAGCAGAATAATCTACGAAGGCAAGCACGAAAGCATAACGCAATTCTCGGGAATGAAGGACAAGACAATCCTTTTGGACGGGTTCTCAAAAACGTATGCCATGACCGGCTGGAGACTCGGCTACGGAGTCATGAGAAAAGACTTGGCTGAAAAAGTTGCCCAACTGATGACGAACTCGAACTCGTGCACCTGTGCTTTCATCCAATTAGCCGGAGTTGAAGCCTTAACAGGACTGCAGAAAGAACCAGAAAGAATGGTTGAGGAATTCCGAAAGAGACGAGAAGTGATAGTTTCCGGCCTGAACAACATTGAGGGCATAACATGCAAAAAGCCACATGGAGCTTTCTACGTGTTTCCGAACATCACGGGAACAGGCATGGATTCTCGCACGCTCCAAGACCACCTGCTCAACAACGCTGGCGTGGCAGCTCTAGCAGGCACATCCTTCGGAAAATACGGTGAAGGCTACCTGCGCTTATCCTTCGCCAACTCCGTCGAAAACATAAAGAAAGCCTTAGACCGCATAGCAAAGGCTGTTAAGAAATAAGCAAGAAGAAATAGGCCTCTTTAGTCTTCCACTTTTTCTTCGGTTAGAGTCTCAACTATGTCTGAGGCTAGACGCACTAGATCGTCGGCCTGTTTCATGGCTTTCTCGCCGTCGACTTCTTCAATCTGGGTCAACTGCTGAAACATCGCCTCAATTTCAACCAGAAACCTCAAAATGGGATCCGTAATCGGAGCGTTCGTCTTCTCAGCCGTTTCCCTCACAACTATCTCCACGAAGGCGGGCTCTCCCAGACTGTAGTAGATGGCGTTCCTAGCTTTTCTGATGGCCTCCAGAACTAAGCTTGGAGCCATGTAGGGCATTTTTCTTGCGGCCTGAAGCTCCGCTTTTGCTTCGCGCAAGTATCGCAATGCCCAGCTTCTTCTGTAATCATCCATCATTTCTGTTCGCCCTTCATTCGGCTGGAAGAACAGCCGAGTTTAAGCAAGGCTACGCGCCCTCTGGCGCTTCCTCCGTCGATTCCGCCCCTCCCGGCTCTACTCCCTCGGAGGTCTCCTCTTGCAGTTGCCTTTGTTCTGCCGCCACAAACCGAGTGATGTAGCCCGCGATCTGGTTTAGAACCTTGGGCGTTCCTCCCTGCACTAGACTGTTAACCAAATGCTTGTTATTCTCAAAATCTTTAGAGAATTTGTCAGGAAATCGTTTGATAAGCTCCTTAGCTGTTCGTTTGATTTGTTCTGTCCGCACATTCCCCAAACTTCACGGTCCTCCGAATGCTCTTGACTTTCTACTCGCTCCAACGCAAGTAAATTCTAGTTTGAACTGTCATAAACCAACCATACTAATTTAAGCTTACCCCATAGTACTTGCAAAATGCCCTATCCAAGACACATCGGAACCATCCGTGCCAATCGCTTGCAGACGGAACCTCAGCCCTTAAGCGCAAAGCAGACAAGAAGACTGAATCAAACAGGTTCACCTTCACTCCAGCTTCACATCAAAGAAATCTTGGAAATTCTTCAGTATCTGCTCTGCAACTTCTTCTGCGCTCATGTCTTTTACTTCTGCGAAGGCCGCAATTACGGTGGGGATAAAAGCGGGTGTCGTTCTTTTTCCTTCAAATGGTCCTTTAAAAAAGCGAACGGGGCCGTCAGTCTCTGTTAACAGATTGGTCAAGGGCACCATTTTGACCACGTCACGTATGCCGTCTGAATAGGCTGCTGCCGGCCCCTCAGTGATATAGTAACCTCTTTCGACAGCCTTAACGAGCGCGCTAATGGGACTGCTGAACCAGTGCAGCAACACCTTCTTGAGCTGGTAGGAGGGAAGCATGTCTACAATCTGTACAGTCGCGCCCCTGGAATGAATGATAGCGGGCAGACCAAGCTTCTCAGCCAAACGCAGCATCAAATCAAAAACTTTCACCTGTTTATCCCATATCTCCATGTACTTGGAATCCAGCCCTATCTCGCCCAAAGCGACAAACGCCCTATTCCCCCTCTGCGCTGAAATCAACTGCAACACTTGATCAAGCTCATCCTCCTTCAGATCCCTCACAGTCCAGGGATGGATACCCAATGCAGCATAGACCATCCCGGGATGTCGCTCTGTCACTTCTAAGGTTCCTCGGCAGGTTTTCAGGTCCATGGAGTTCGAAACCAAGGCCACTACACCTGAGTTTTTGGCTTCAGCCAGAACTTCACTAACAACTCCAGCATACTCCTCGTCTGAAAGATGAATGTGCGCGTCAACAAACTTCATTGACAACCACTTTGAAGCCATTCATACAACATCTGCTTTTATAAATTCGCCTAGGAACGAGCCGTTAACAAGTTTTTTTCACTCATGCTCAAACCTCCAGTTTGTTTTCAAGATGCGCTACTTTTCAGTCGAACCCAAGAGTACGTGAGTTGTCCCTAGTCTTGGTTCTTGTGAACCCTGAATCAGTGTCTCACTAGGTGTAAGCGCGGAACCGATAAGCCTAAATACGGCTTGAAATAGTAAAAGAGGCTACGGAGGACTCTTTGTGGTAGATTTAGAGTTGGCTGTAGCTCCAATGCATAGACTGTGCAAAAAGGCTGGAGCTGACAGAGTTAGCGAAGCAGCAGCGAAAGAGCTAGCAAAAGCTTTGGAGGAAATCGGCGTAAAAATCGCCAAAGAAGCTCTAGATTTCGCAATGCACGCTGGAAGAAAAACTATAAAGTCTGAAGATATCGAAATCGCAGCCAGAAAAGTCATGGGCAAATAAACCTTCTTTTCCCAGTTTCTCCTTTCTTTTTATCAAAATGGCGCAGACTGATACAATCGAATACCTGTCTTAATGTGGAAAACCCTTAAGAACTTCGAACAGACTTCAATATCAGAAGCTGATAAACATGGGTGGAAAGAAGAAGCTCAACCTGAAACAAATGGAACGAATGCAAGACAAGAAGGATGAGGAGGACAAGGAAAAGAAGAAGAAAGAGAAAGGTGGAGCACCGAAAGAAAAGAGAGCTTCGGCAGTGGTTCCGCCTGACGCGAAAAACGACAAAATCATCGGTGAGCTTAAGAAAATGCACGTTTTAACCCCTTACGCAGTGGCCACTCGATACAACATAAGAATTAGCGCCGCCAAGGATTTCCTGGAGGAGCTAAAACAAAACGGCACGATTCAACTCGTTTCTGGAAGCCACAACATCAAAATATACAAGGCAGACTAGCGCGCGCACTCCCACCTTAGCAACTCATTCGTCTACGCATGTTGCCGATCGACTGTTAGAAGGTTAGAACCTGTTTGGATTTTCCCAGGAGAATCTACACAGAAGAGGAAGTCAACAAGGCCAGAGAACTGGTTGAGAACGGATACAAACACATTTTGATATCTGAAGGCAGTCCAGCCTTCAAGCAGAAGGTGAAAAGAGCACTCGAGCTTGTCAAAGCTGCGGGCTACTTCGATTTTTTGAGAACTTACATTCGTACAATAAAGGAGATTGACGGCCTGACCCAGCTCCGACAGGCTGACGCTGCAATATGGGCAAACATGTACGCCGTGGAGAATCCCGTCGACGCGGCCAGTCTTTTTGTTCAAAAGGCCAACTACATGAAGGAATACCTAGAGGGCAAGCTCTACTATGGTGGAGCAGCGGAGAAACGTTCAGACGAAAAACGCATAGAATTTCTAAAAGTGTTAGAAGCCAAGAGTCAGGAAAAACAGGTTAGAGAAGAGTGTGAGAGAATCCTGAAGCTGTGGAGAGAGGGTTACTGGGTGTATTAAACGCTTTCAACCCTGATTTTTGTTCCGCTCTTCACCTTTTTGAACAGCTCAAGGTTCGAAGTGACTTTGCCCAAGATGCTCACAGGGCTGTAAGGCTGCGAGCTGCCATGGAAGATGCATATGGCGCTTCCCATAGGCCAAAACGCGATGGTGCCGACCTCGACGGTGCCCTTGGCCTTCTCCTCTCCCATCTTAATCGGCGTTTCGAAGTACACCTCTTCTTTCCACATTGCCGCCCTGCCCTCTATGGGTAGTTTCCTCACTATCAGATCCACCGTCCTAGGCGCGAGAAAGCGAACCAGTTCTCCTTCTGCCTCGCCCAGACCCTCGACTATAAACTTTACTTTTACGCGGGATATCTCTGCTTTTTCTTCACTCATTTTTCTTTCCGGCTTCTTTGAATGAACTCGTCCAGTATCTGCTCGAGAGAAACTGGCCCCAAAACTTCGAGCTCATACTTCACTCTTACAGTGGGCTTGTTAATAGCTATGACTCTTCTGAGGTCGATGGGCGTCCCGATGACTACAACGTCGCAGGGTGTCCGATCAATGGTCTCCTTTAGCTCCGCTATCTGTTTTTCACCGTAACCCAACGCAGGAAGAACGGCCCCCAAATGCGGGTACTTCCTGTACGCTTCCTTTATCGAGCCCACGGCGTAAGGTCTAGGATCAACCAGCTCAGACGCACCAAAATTCTTCGCGAACACCACGCCGGCCCCATAGGACATGCCACCGTGCGTTACCGTGGGTCCATCCTCAATCGCCAGAACCCTCTTTCCCCGGACAGCTTCTGGATTCTCAGCAGTTATGGGTGAAGCCGCTTCCAGCACTGTAGCCCTTGGATTAACGGACTTTATGTTATCTCTCACTTGTTTGACCTTCTGCGGATCAGCAGTGTCAACCTTGTTTATTATAATGACATCCGCCATTCGCAGGTTGGTTTCACCTGGGTAGTATGTCAACTCGTTTCCTGCCCTGTGAGGGTCGGCCACGACGATGTTTAGATCAGGTCTGTAGAACGACATGTCGTTGTTGCCTCCGTCCCACACTATCACGTCGGCTTCTGTCTCGGCCTCTCTCAGAATCTCTTGATAGTCAACTCCTGCGTAGACGATTATCCCGTTGTCGATGTGCGGCTCGTACTCTTCTCTCTCCTCAATCGTGCACGCATACCTGTCCAGATCCGCGTAAGAAGCGAAGCGCTCGCACACCTGTTTTCTCAAATCTCCATAGGGCATCGGATGTCTAACAGCTGCAACGTTCAGACCTTTGCCCTTCAAGATCTTTGCAACCTGCCGGGAGGTTTGGCTCTTGCCTGACCCTGTTCTGACAGCGCACACGGAGACAACGGGGACTCCAGCCTTCAGCATAGTTGTCTTGGGCCCCATCAGACGAAAGTCCGCACCGTTTGCCAAAACCAAGGAAGCCTTGTGCATCACATACTCATGAGAAACGTCGCTGTAAGCGAAAACAACCTGATCAATATCATGCTCTCTTATCAGTCCTGGGAGCTCCTCCTCCGAGAATATTGGTATCCCATTCGGGTATTTTGAGCCGGCAAGCTCTGTCGGATAGCGGCGTCCTTCTATTCCAGGTATCTGGGTGGCTGTGAAGGCCACGACGTCATATGCGTCGTTGTCTCGGAAGTAAACGTTAAAGTTGTGAAAGTCTCTGCCGGCGGCGCCCATTATTATAACCTTGATTTTCTGCATGATAGAATCCTCCGTTAAAACCTCAAATCGGGGGGTTCAATACTAGCGCGCGCATTCCATATAAACCTTAACGTTGCGGCGCTATTTTAGTAATTGTAGGACACTGTCGCTTATGTAGTCTATTTGTTTCGCTGTGACCCCAGGGTGGACTGGTAACGAGAACACCTGTTCTGAGGCTTTTTCTGTCTCTGGAAGTCGGTATCTGCCGAACTTGCGGTAGTAGGGCATGAGGTGTATTGGGTTCACGTAGCAGATGAACGCGTCTATTCCCTTCTGCTTCAGCTTCTCAACAACGTCGTCTCTCTTTTCCTTCTTTGCTTTTTTCAATCGGACAGTGTAGAGGTACCAAGAACACTTGAAGCCCTCTGGTTCACTTGGCAGTTGAACACCCTTTGCCTTCTCGAGGTTTTCCGTGAGTCTTTTCGCGTTCTGGCGTCTCCTAGCCACAAACTTCGGCAGCTTCTTGAGTTGTTCGACACCTATGGCGGCTGCTATTTCCGGCATGTGGTAGTTGTGTCCAAGCATTAGAGATTGATACTTCTTTTTCTCTCCGTGACTGCGAATGTACCGTGGCATTTCCGCAATCTCGTCGCTGTTCGTTGTTATCATGCCACCTTCGCCCGTTGTCATGTTCTTGCTTCCGTAGAAACTCCAGCACGCAGCGTCGGCAAAGGCTCCCGCAGGTTTTCCCTTGTACGTAGCCCCATGAGCCTGAGCTGCATCCTCAATGATTCTGAGCCCATGCTTGTTGGCAATCTCTCTTATCGGCTGCACGTCAGCGGGCATACCATACAGGTCAACCGGCATTATCGCCTTGGTCTTCTTAGTCACAGCCTTCTCAACCGTCTTCGGAGAAACAGTGTACGTGTCTGGGTTTATGTCAACAAAGACTGGTTTTGCTCTGTTGAAGACTACGACCTCGGCTGTAGCCACAAACGTGAAGCTTGGCAAAATGACCTCGTCACCCGCCTTGACGCCAGCCGCTGCAAGAGCCGAATGAAGCGCAGCCGTTCCAGAGTTCATGGCTATTCCGTGCCTTGCCCTTACGAATCTGGCAAAGGCCTTCTCGAACTCTGTGACCTTTGGGCCCGCACCCAGGCCGGATGTGAGCACACCGCTTTTAAGGACTTTGACAACAGCTTCGATCTCTTCCTCGCCAATCTGCGGCGCATTAATCGATATCATGATAACGCCTTCCAGCTACTATACTGATCTTATGTTAATAATCTCTACGACCGTTTTTCGGCTCGAGTTTGGAGGTTGAAAAGATTATTAGCACGCGCTGAGAGAAAAATCCCTGGAGAACTCATTCCAGAGCTACTGAACGTAAAGGGAGTGGCCAAGGTTTCAATCTGCCAAAGGGCCAACAGTGATACCTTCAGAGTTACGAATTTGAGCACACTTCACGTTACAGACTTTCACTCGGTCTGAACATCAGAAACGTACGTTCTTGACAGAAAGGATAATAGAGCACTTCAAGCGCAAATTATTCATTCATAGTCACGGACGGCTGACTGATGACCAGAATTGGCGTGTACGTTTGCCACTGCGGCCTTAACATCGCCGGAGTCGTTGACGTGGAAAAGGTTGCTGAATACGCCAAGACTTTGCCGGACGTCGTCGTATCCGAGCATTATACTTACATGTGTTCTGAACCTGGACAACGCATGATTCAGGAGGGTATAAGGAACAAAAAGCTTGACAGGATAGTCATCGCAACGTGCTCGCCTCGAATGCACGAAGAAACGTTCCGGAGAGCAGTTGCGGAAGCTGGACTTAACCCATATCTGACAGAAATAGTCAATCTGCGAGAGCAAGTTTCTTGGGCGCACACTCATGAACCTGAAAAGGCGACGGAAAAAGCTAGAGCGCTTGTTAGGATGGGAGTGGCCCGCTCTCGACTCTTAGAACCGCTTGAAAAACGCAGAGTGAGCGTTGAGAAAAGCGTCTTGGTTGTGGGCGGAGGAATCGCGGGCATACAGGCCTCGTTGGACCTTGCTAATGCAGGGTTTCCTGTCTACCTTGTAGAGAAAGCTCCAAGCATCGGCGGACGCATGGCACAGCTGGACAAAACCTTCCCAACTCTCGATTGCAGCGCGTGCATACTGACGCCTAAAATGGTCGATGTAGCCAAAAATCCGAACATCACAATGCTGACAAACGCTGAGGTCACCGACGTGAAGGGCTTTGTCGGCAACTACGAAGCTACAATCCTCAAGAAGCCGAGATACGTGGACGAAAAAAGATGTGTGGGCTGTGAACTGTGCGCGCAAGTGTGCCCAGTCAAAGTTCCAGACAGGTTTAACGAAAACTTGACACAAAAGCGTGCTATATTCATCTACTCGACGCATGCCGTGCCCAATATCGCCATAATCAACCCGGACCACTGCATCAGACTGAAGTACAACAAGGGCGTTTGCGGCAAGTGCCAAGAGGCATGCGAAGCCAAAGCCATAAACTTCGAGCAGCAACCTGAAACATTCCAGGTCAAAGTCGGCGGCGTGGTCTTGGCCGTGGGTTCCGAGGTTTTCAACGCGTTACAAATGGCGGAACTCGGTTATGGACGCTTCAAGAACGTGATTTCGAACATCGAGTTTGAAAGGATTTCAGACGCGTCTGGACCGACAGGAGGCAAAATTCTCTCTCCGAAGAATGGTAAAACACCCAAGACAGTTGTTTTCATCCAGTGTGTGGGCTCTCGAGACAAGCGTTTCCACGAGTACTGTTGCCGAGTCGGCTGCATGGTAACTCTGAAACAAGCGATTCTGGCGAGAGAGAAAATCCATGAAAACGTGAAGATATACGTCTGTTACATCGACATGCGAGCCTTCGGCAAGGGCTACGACGAGTTCTACACACGCGCAAGGAACATGGACATAGACTTTGTAGCAGGCTTACCCTCTGAGATCCACGAGTCGCCAGACGGTTCACTCTACTTCGACGTCTACGACAAGGGAACAAACAAACTCTTGCAGATACGCACAGACCTAGTTGTCCTTGGAACAGGACTTGTCCCGAACAAAGATCTAGCAGACATCAGCGCACTGCTTCACGCTTCAAGGAGCGCAGACGGTTTTCTGTTGGAGGCACATCCGAAACTGAAACCACTCGAAAGCGCCGTGGCAGGCGTCTTTCTGGCAGGAGCATGTCAGGGACCAAAGGACATACCGGACACGGTAGCGCAGGCAAGCGGAGCCGCCGCGAAAGCCTTGGACCTGCTCTCACACGGTGAGATTGAGCTTGAACCCCTAAAAGCCACAGTCGACGAAGACTTGTGCAGCGGATGCAAAATTTGTACGTCAATTTGCCCATTCCTGGCAATAGAAATGAAAACTGATATCACCGAAGGAAAAGAGAGAACTAGAGCGGAGATTATCGAAGCCGTGTGTCAAGGTTGCGGTCTTTGTAGTTCAGCATGTCCGACCGGAGCCATCAAGATACAGCAATACAGCAACAAACAAGTCATGACCCAGGTTGAGGCAGCCTTGGCTGAGACCTGCGCGGAAGGAGGAAAATGATGTGGGCCTCTCCGATTTGATGTCGATGGCTAAACCCAACATCGAAGCTCGGGACAAAATCCTAGCCAGGATTGGCGGGAAAGAACTCGTGAACTGTTTTCAGTGCATAAAATGCACGAGCGGATGCACCGCTTTGAAGCTTCTGGAACTGAAGCCACATGAAATAATAAAACTCGTGAACCTGGGTTTCGTTGACGAACTGCCTTCTTCGGACATAATTTGGACGTGTGTAACCTGCCTGAAATGTGTACAGAGGTGCCCCCAGAAAGCCTCGCCCTACCACGTGATAATAGCTCTGAGAAACCTTGCTGTTGAAAAGGAAGCAAAGGTGCCAGAGGGGTATTTGAAGGCAGTTTCACAGATACTGGAAACCGGACAGGTGGACACCTACCAGAAAATCGTGACTAGGAAGATGGAGACTGTTGACCGTGAATGCCTGAAACTGCCCAAGATTTGCACGCCGAAAGAAAGCTTTCAGGTTGTCTTCATGAAGGCAATGGAGGAAAAGACAGCTTGAAGATGGCGGTTTTCTGGGGTTGCTGCATACTAACAAGCCAGTACGCCTACGAGATGTCGCTCCGTCAAGTTCTACCAAAGTTTGACATCGAACTGGTTGATCTCCCTGAGGCCATCTGCTGCGGCGATCCTATCAAAAGCATCAACGACTTCTCGGCCAACTATCTTGCAGCAAGGGCCCTATCCTTGGCAAACTTGACGGGATTGGAGAACCTGCTCGTTCCGTGCAACCGCTGCCACTTCACAATCTCAGAAGCAAAGAAAACAATACATAACAACACCAAGATGGGTCAAAAAATCGTGGGTTTGCTGAATGAGGAAGGCTTGGAGTATAGCGCGAACACCAAGATGTGGCACACTATCGATCTTTTACACGATTATGTTGGGCTCAAAAGAATCAAGAAAGCCGTGATCAAACCTCTTGAAGGTTTGAAAGTGGCGAGCCACGTCGGCTGCCAGATCATCCGTTACACCGACCTTGGAAGGGTTGACGATGCTGAAGCCCCGAAGAAACTGGACGAGTTGATAAATGCTTTGGGCGCGGAGGCCGTCGACTACCCTGAGAAACTCGACTGTTGTGGGGCAGCTCTGACACGAAGCCACCCTGACTCTGCGCTTTCGCTCGCAGGCTCGAAACTGAAAGCTGTGCAGAGTCTCCCGGCGGACGGAATGGTCGTCTCCTGCCCAGAATGTCAATTAATGTTTGATGCGAAGCAGAAGGAGGCGGGAACAACTGTCGGAGCAAAGCTCAATGTTCCAGTGGTCTATTACACGCAGCTGCTCGGTCTGGCCCTAGGTATCGACGAGAAGAAGCTTGGCTTGGAATTGAACCAAAGCCCCGTAGACCAACTTCAGGCCAAGATTTGCATCTAGACGCCCAAACAACTTTTATGCCAGTAGCTCCAAACTCCTTTCTAAAAGGTGGACAACATGGTAGATTTCAGTTTCACAGACGAACAGGAGCTTTTCCGCAAGGCCGTGCGTGAATGGTGCGAGAAGAACCTGCCGATGGAAAAAATCAGGGAAATGGATACTCAGGGCCGGATTCCGCAGGAACTGCTTCGAAGCATGGGTGAAATGGGACTGCTCATCATGACCGCCCCACAGGAACACGGTGGAGCTGGCACAGACTGGGTTACGGCTTGCATTGCCGCGGAGGAACTGGGCTACGCGGACGTAAGCATCGCGTTGCCTGTGCTTTGGCTTGTAGAGTCATCGTGGGGCTACGTTGTTGACAGATACGCCAGCGAACAAGTGCGTGAAGCGGTAATTCGGAAGGCGATAAGAGGCGACGCATTCATAGGAATAGGCTCGACAGAAGCTGGAGGAGGTTCAGACGTTGCAGGCTTCAAATCAACGGCGAAAAAGCAGGGAAATGACTGGGTTCTCAACGGCGAAAAGACTTACATCAGCGGCACTGAAGAAGCAAAGAAGCTGGGCGGAGGCTACTTCGTCGTTGCACGAAGCTCACCCGCACCTCCAGAAGCTTCACACCGTGGAATGACCGGTTTCTACGTTCCGATGAACGCGCCGGGAGTTGAAATCAACAAACGGTACGAAGACATGGGCAGAATGGCAATCTCGACCGGCGGCTTCTTGATGAAAAACGTCAAGGTGCCAGACTCGTACAGGCTGGGAGAAGTAGACAAGGGTTTCTACTTGACGATGGAAGGTTTCGACACTGCGCGCATATTGATATCGGCCGTGTGCACGGGTGCAGCGAGACGTGCCCTGGACATCGGAATTGAGTACGTGAAAGCAAGGAAAGCCTTCGGAAGGCCTATCGGCAAATTCCAAGGCATACAGTTTGAGATGGCAGACGACTGGGCACATTTGGAAGCTTTAAGATCATTGACTTTCCGCACTGCATGGATGATAGATATGCGCTACAAAGAGAACAAGTTCACGCCGCTCGAAGTGACTAAGTTGATCGCTGCGTGCAAACTCCTCGCCCCGCATCTAGCTTTTGACATCTACAAGCACGCAATGATTTGGCTCGGAGCCTACGGATACACGAAAGAGTGCCCGTTAGAGATGGGTCTGCGAGGCGTAATGTCCTACTGCGTGGGCGCTGAGGGAGCGACCAACATTCAAAGAACAGTCATAGCCAGAGAATTACTCGGCAAAGACTTCATAGCCTACAAGTAGGCTAACTTCCCGCCTTTATTCAAACTATGCTAAACAGGAAAGAACTATTGGAGATGTTTTTTCAGGGCTTCTTTCAGCGCCGGTAGAACTTCGTACATGTTGCCAACGACTCCGTAGTCCGCTATTTCGAATATTGGTGCTTCTGGATCTTTGTTGATGGCCACTATTACTTTGGCATCGCGTATTCCAGCCACGTGCTGGATGACCCCTGAAACTCCTGAGGCTATGTATAGCTTGGGTTTGACCTTGTGTCCTGAAAGCCCGATCCATTCTGAGAACCATTTCCTGTCTTCTACCAATGGTCTTGAGCAACCCACTTGGCCGCCCAGAACCTCTGCCAACTCCTTCAACAATGTAATGTCGTCTTTTTTTTCTAAACCTCTTCCACAGCTGACTATCACTTCAGCTTCTTCAACCCTTTCGCTGGAAGTTTCAAGCGGTTTTCTCTCGATAACCTCAACTTTCGGCAGTTCAATCTTAACGTCTACTTCCACAACTTCCCCTTTGCGCTCTTGAGGGGTTGCCTTTTCAAATGCCCGTGCGGGTATGGTCACTATCTGCGGCTTTGACTTGAAAGCCACCTTTGCCACGGCGTTTCCGCCGTAGGTTATCCTTTCGCCGATCAGCCTTCTGTCTTCGTTAACGCTAAGCTTGATGCAGTCAGGGACGCATCCGGCGTCAAGACGCGTCGCCAGTCTTGCAGCGAGAGGCTTTCCGTTTCTGGTCGATCCAACCATCAGGATTTCAGGGCGATATCGTACTGCCAGATTGTGCAAAACGCTCAGGTAGGGTTCGGTTTGGAAACGCTTCAAGGCAGGGTTGTCAACGAGAAAAACCTTATCTGCCCCGTATTTTATCAGATCATTTGCTTTCTTTTGCGCGTCATTTTCAAACTGTACAGCTGCAAGCTCCGTCTGCAATTTGTCTGCTAGCTCTCTAGCTCTTCCAAGCATTTCAAGGGTAAGGTCGTAGGCTTCTGAAAAGACGCAGATTCCACTGTGTTCGCTCACGATGCTCACCTTCCGACAACTCCTTCTTGAATTAACGCCTTAGCCAGTTTTTCTGCTATTTCCTGCATTGTTTCACCCTTGATGATTATCTTTTTTCTCTCCATTTTGGGCGCCAAGACTTCCAGCACTTCAATCTTCGAGGTGATTTTTTCCTTCTGCACATCAATGTCTGTCAGTGTCCACTTGACTATTTCTTTCTTGGAGGCCTTCATTATCATCATGAGAGAAGGAATTCTCGGCTGATTTATCTCCCTCGTCACGGTTACGAGGGCAGGCATTTTCGCCTTCATAGTCTCGCTTGAGTCTTCAAGCGCTCTCTCCGCAACGATTGTGTCGCCTTCCACCGAAAGCTTCCTGACCGAGCTCATCTGGGGCAAACTTAGAAGTTCGGTCAACCTTGAACCCACGAGTCCAGAAAAACTGTCCAGAGAAGCATCACCGCCGAGAATCAGGTCAAATTCTCCGATTTTCCTCACTGCTTGAGCCAGAATGTAAGCAGTGCCCGATGTGTCCACTGCCTGAACCGCAGGATCATTGACAAAGTAAGCCTTGTCGGCCCCCATTGCTAGAGCTTCGCGCAGAACTGCCTTAGCATCCTCTGAGTCGACAGTCAAGGTGAATATTTCAATCCCGCCGAGTTTCTCCTTGATCCTTATCGCCTCTTCCAAGGCGTTTTTGTCAAAATCGCTGATTTTTCTGGGCGCACCAGCGGTGATCAACTGTCTCGTCGCAGGATCGACCTTCAGTTGTGAGACATCGACCGCCTGTTTTAGGCAGACAATCACGCGTTTCAAATCATTCAACCTCTTGCAGTTGGCCTGAATTGAAAACTAGAAACCTGACATACGCGATAAAAAAGTTTCGCCTCGCAAGCCGTGATTTAACACACTGCGCCCTTCAACAGGAAAAACCCTTACTCAAGGTTTGCTCATCAATTTCAACCTGGCGGCTCGGAGGCACTCTGTGAGGAACAGATGTTCGTTTCGACCTGGCGCTCGCCATCTCATCTATTTCCGAGCTGGTGTTCGCAAAAGTCAGACCGATTAAAGAGGGACGAGTTTGCTCTGAGCTGCTGCCAACCCTGCCCCAAGGCTGAACTTGTAACCCAGATGCGTCAACGTTGTTTCTATTACTCCTATGGTTGAAAGTACATCGTTTTCGTCCACGTTCCCCATGTGGCCGATTCTGAAACCTTTGCCCTTTATCGGTCCGATTGTCGAAGCGACCACTACTCCGCGCTTTCGCATTTCACTCCTGAATGACATGTCCTCGATGTTCTCAGGGTAGTAGGCAACTGTGAGAGTGTCTGCGGTGCATTTCCTGTCAGTCACGAGTTTGATGTTCAGAGCCTCAATCGCAGCTCGGATAGCTTCAGCTATGATGTGATGCCTCCTGAACCTCGGTTCCAGTCCCTCAGCAAGGATTGCTTTCAACGATTCAGAAAGAGCGTAGATCATGTTAACAGGTGGTGTGGCGAAATACTTTGCTGGGTCCCTCATTATGGGCAACCAGTTTTTGAGGTCGCCGTACCACAGTCCTACGGGAGTCTTTCTGTTTTCGAGAAGGTTGAGGACTCTGTCGCTTATTGAAAGCAGGGCCAAACCCGGCGGGAGCCCTATGCATTTTTGAGATCCGCTTACGCAGGCGTCTATGTTCCAGTCGTCAACTCGAACTTCCATTCCTCCTAAGGAGCAAACTGTGTCAACAACGTAGAATGCATCGCTATTTTCCTTCACAATTTGACCTATTTCTCTTATCGGATTGGTTACTCCTGTGGAAGTGTCCACGTGAGTAACTGTGACTGCCTTGTAGTCGTCTTCCTTCAGAGCTGCTTTGACTTGATCCGGTTCCACGCGTTTGCCCCATGGTGCCTCAAGAGTTTTGCATGCGGCTCCATGAGCCTTCGAGATTTTTACGAAGTAGTCGCCGAAATATCCGGTCACTGCGTTCAGGATCTTGTCGCCGGGTTCTATTATGTTTGCAACGCCAATTTCCAATGCCAAGGTTCCAGATCCAGCAATAACGAAGGCTTCGCGTTTGGTCATGAACACTTTTTTTAGGTTCTCAAGCGCTTCTTTGAAGGCTTCAACAAATTGTGGATCCGTGTGGGCCAGAGTGGGTCTACCTAAGGCACGGAGAACCATTGGATCCACGTTTGTTGGACCTGGAATCATGAGAAGCTTTCTTTCACTCATCAAGACTCACGACTCAGTTAATACTTGCGCAAACATAGCGCGCAACAGATATTCACACGTGTTCTCATGCTGCGTTAACATCGCTAGACAACCACCAGCTCCTTTGATACGCGACTCAGCATTCTTCCCTTGGTCTGTGAAACAGCCATGTTATCTTCGATTCTGACGCCAAACTTTTCGAAGAAGTATATTCCTGGCTCGATGGTAAACGCCATACCGGGCTTCAGCCTTGTTTTGTTGCCTTGAACGATGTATGGTTCTTCATGCACCTCTAAACCTATCCCGTGACCTGTTCGATGAGTGAAGTACTTGCCGTACCCTGCGTTCTCTATTACCTTTCTTGCGGCGGCGTCAACTTCTTCAGCTTTGACGCTCGGCCTCACACATTTAATAGCAGTTTCCTGGGCTTGGGCCACAACATCGTAGATTTCTTTCTCTTTTTTTGTCGCTTCTCCGACGAATATTGTTCGAGTGAGGTCACCATAATATCCTTCATAGACTGCTCCCACATCCATCAACACGACGTCTTTTTCACTCACTTTCCTGTTCGATGTTTCCCCGTGAGGAAGGGCTGAATTTGCCCCTGAAAGCACTAAGCAAAAAGGAACGCTTTCCCCGCCGTTTTCTTTTATCGTTCGCTCTATTTGGCTAGAAATCGCCAATTCAGTTACTCCGGGCTTCGTGAACTCTATTCCCGCTTTAATTCCCTCAGCAACGATGTCTGCGGCCTTTTCTATCATTCCCAGTTCTTGTTCGGATTTTATGCATCTGAGTTGACTGAAAAGGTCTGAAGTGTCTTCCGTCCTTATTCTTGAGGATGTGGTCACCAACATCCGGTAGAACTTGAAGGGCAGAGTACCTTCAATCCCAAACGTGGCTTTCTCCAGTTTCAGCTCTTTTACCACTTTATTGAGCAGAAGTGCTGGACTCTCCGAGTCAGAGTAGCTCATGATTTCTTTGAGAGGGAACCTCTTCGCCTTTGTCTCCTCAAGCCTCGGAACTATCACTATTGGAACGCCCACCTCAACTGGAATAACTATTCCAGCGAACCGCTCTATAGCCAGCGTTGAAAAGCCGGCCAAATATCTCATGTTCCTTTCAGAGGTGACAAGAAAGGCGTCGATTCCGACCTTCTTGCCTTCTTTCTTCAAAGCTTCTATTCTTTCCTCGAATACCGTCATACTTCTCAACTTCGAAACTTATTTCTAGACAATATATTCTCGTCAGGAATATATTAGCGCGCGCTAGCACGAGCGCCGCCACGATTCTTGAGGCCTCAAGATGCAAAAAAGCTCCAAACGCTATAGTTAACCTAGAAACCGAACCGATAATAGCTGTTGGCGCTTTGTTGGCTGAGAGGCTTTATGGAGAGATAATCCCGATTGTTCACAGGCCAGAAATAGACCTGGCAGAAGTGATTAAACACCATTCGGTGAGAGTTAACGCCGACGTGGGCCTGATTGAAGTATTAGGACATGGTCGAGATGCAGCGCACGTTAAAGCAAATAACGCATGAAACTGCAAAATCGGCGCACAACGTTTTTAAGAACTCTCAGGTTAAGTTTAACTAACAGGCGTTCTTGAAAAGGTGGAAAAGACCATCCAAAAAGGCATTGTTTTTGATGTCAAAAGGTATGCCACGGACGATGGGCCAGGGATACGTACAACCGTATTCTTCAAAGGGTGCCCTCTGCGTTGCTGGTGGTGCCACAACCCTGAGAGTCAAAATCCGAAACCCGAGTTGATGTACAAACGGAGCAGGTGCAAAGGCTCGGGTGAATGTGTAAAAAGCTGTCCAAAGAATGCAATCTCGAAAGGTGCTCAGTACGTGTCCATCAACAGAAAACTCTGCAACTTATGCGGAAAGTGCGCCCTTGCATGTCCAAGTGATGCCCTATTGTTAGTCGGCAGAGCAGCAAGAGAGGATGAGATGCTGAAGGAGATAGAGAAGGACGTGACCTTTTATGATGAGTCCGGCGGAGGCGTCACGTTCTCTGGTGGGGAGCCCCTCATGCAACCCGATTTCTTGGAGGCTCTGCTTGAAGGTTGTAAGGAGAGAAACATTCGCACGGCCTTGGATACGTGTGGATATGCATCATGCGAAACGGTGGATAGAATAAAGGACAAAGTTGACCTCTTTTTGTATGACATCAAGAGTATGGACGACCGGACGCATAGAAAGTACACGGGAGTGCCAAACAAACTCATCTTTCAGAATTTCAAGAGATTAGTAGAGAACGGAAGCAACATTTCGGTTCGCTTCCCAGTCATTCCGGGCCTCAACGACAACGCGGAAAACGTCACCAGGACAGGCGAGTTCGCACTTTCATATGGCGTGAAGCAAGTGTGTCTTCTTCCTTATCACAGAGCCGGGATTGAAAAGTACAGAAGTCTGGACAAGACTTACAGGCTCGAGCATCTTCAATCTCCCTCGGACGAAAAAATGCAGATGATCAGAGAAAAGCTTGTCACACTCGGGTTAGACGTGAGAATAGGAGGAGGGTAAGATGAAAGACAGGATTAGAAAGCTGAGAGAACGCAGCGTTAGCACTAAACCATACATCACGCCGGAAAGGGCCGTTCTAATAACGGAGTTTTACGCTGGCGAAGGCGCCAGTCAGTCAGCGTCTACACCCGTGAAAAGAGCCCTTGTCCTGAAGTACCTGCTTGAACACAAGCAGATATTCATCGATGACGGCGAGCTCATCGTTGGCGAGAGAGGACCTGCTCCGAAGGCCGTTCCCACTTACCCGGAGATATGTTGCCACAGCCTTCAAGATCTCGAAATTCTCAATTCGCGGAAGAAAACACGCTTTGTGGTGGATAAAGAAACTAGGAGAACATACGAAGACAAGATCATACATTTCTGGAAGGGTAAATCAATAAGGGAAATGATTTTTGGTAACATGTCCGAAGAATGGAAGGCCGCCTACGAAGCTGGAGTGTTCACAGAGTTTCTTGAGCAGAGAGCCCCAGGTCACACGGTTCTCGACGACAAAATCTACCGGAAAGGCATCCTTGACTTCAAGAAGGACATTAAGAAGAGCATGGGAAGCCTCGATTTTCTGAATGATCCTGAAGCACTCAAAAAGATGGAAGAACTCAAGGCTATGGAAATCGCCGCAGACGCCTTGATCCGCTACGCCGAGCGACACGCCAGGAAGGCCAGAGAGATGGCAAAGAACGAGAAAGATCCGACAAGAAGAAAAGAGCTTGAAAAGATGGCAGAGGCCTGCTCTCACGTTCCGGCTAACGCGCCTCGCGACTTCTGGGAGGCTCTGCAGTCCTATTGGTTTGTTCATCTAGGAGTCATATCGGAACTCAACCCGTGGGATTCATTCAGTCCCGGCAGGCTTGATCAGCACCTGTACCCGTTCTACAAACGGGGCTTGGAGCAAGGCACGTTAGCGAAGGAAGAAGCCAAAGAGCTTCTGGAATTGTTCTGGATAAAATTCAACAATCAACCCGCCCCGCCCAAAGTCGGCGTTACAGCGGAAGAGAGCAGCACCTACAACGACTTTGCTCTGATAAACGCGGGCGGCGTGAAGGCCGACGGCTCGGACGGCGTGAACGAGCTCTCGTACCTGATGCTTGATGTTGTGGAAGAAATGAGACTGATCCAGCCTAGTTCCATGGTTCAAATCAGCAAGAAAACTCCCGACAGTTTTGTGAAGAAGGCCGTGGAGGTCATAAGAGAAGGCTTCGGACAGCCCTCAGTCTTCAACACGGACGCAATAATCCAAGAACTCCTGCGGCAGGGAAAATCGATAGAGGACGCGAGAAACGGAGGAGCGAGCGGATGCGTGGAAGCGGGGGCCTTCGGAAAAGAAAGCTACATCCTCACGGGATACTTCAACCTAACTAAAATCTTAGAAATCGTCTTGAACAACGGTGTAGACCCAAGGACGAAAAGAAAGATCGGCCTAGAAACCGGGGACGCTTCAGACTTCAGTTCTTTCGACGAACTCATCGGCGCGTATGAGAAGCAACTAAACTACTTTGTCGACGTCAAAATCAAGGGTAACAACATAATAGAGAGGCTGTACGCCGAGCATCTTCCAACGCCCTTCCTGTCACTCCTAATAAGCGATTGCGTGCAGAAAGGAAAAGACTACAGCGATGGCGGCGCTAGGTACAACACCAACTATATCCAGGGCGTAGGGCTCGGAACGATAACTGATTCTTTGACAGCGATTAAACACGAGGTCTTTGACGAGAAAAACGCCAAGATGAAGAACCTGCTCAAGGCTCTGCACGCCAACTTTGACGGGCACGAGAACCTTCGCCAAGCGCTCCTGAACAAGACGCCCAAGTACGGCAACGACGACGATTACGCGGACGACATCATGAGAACCGTGTTTGAGATTTACTATCGTGCAGTGGACGGAAGACCGAACACCAAGGGAGGCTGCCACAGAATAAACCTCCTGCCGACTACGGTTCACGTCTACTTCGGAAAAGTATTGGGCGCAACGCCTGACGGAAGAAAAGCAGGTGAACCCGTCTCCGAGGGCGTCTCACCCGTCCAGGGAGCAGACAGAAAAGGCCCCACAGCAGTGATAAAATCGGTTTCAAAGATAGATCACATCAGAACAGGCGGAACTCTTCTCAACCAAAAATTCGCCCCCGAACTGCTCGAAGACGAGCAGGGGATGGACAAGCTGGGCCATCTCATACGCACGTACTTCAAGCTTGACGGCCACCACATCCAGTTTAACGTCATAAACGCGGAGACCCTTCGAGACGCACAGAAACACCCCGAAAAGTACACGGACCTCTTAGTGAGGGTTGCAGGATACAGCGACTACTTCGTTGACCTAAGCACTGAGCTTCAGAATGAAATCATCAAGAGAACAGAGCACAAATCGTTCTAAACGGCAAGTCCTAAGAAGCTCAAAGCTAGTGATTTGGGTCTGAAAAAGAGATGTGTGGAACCGGAGAAGCTAGTACTCTAGTCGAGGGCGTGCTTGTCTACGCCTGTCCAGAAGTGTAGAATTAAATAACTTAGCGTACTCGTAGGTTTCAGGGAAACCATATGAGCGACATGAACAGTGAAAGGCAACGAGCAGAAATCTTCGACATCTTGAGCCATCCTGTGCGAATAAGAATATTGAAAACGCTCAGCCGAAAGCCAATGAGCTTTTCTGAACTGAAAAAAGAAACAAGCATCGAAAGCAGCGGGCACCTAGACTTTCACATGAACAAACTCGATGGCCTGATAAAAAGTGATGAAAACGGCAGGTACGTTCTGTCAGACCAGGGAAAAGACGCATTATTTACGTTGGAGAAAGTGGAAGAGTATGCGAACGACGAACAAAAGACCATGGGACGCTCAGCTTTGGCTCCCAGAAAAGTTGTTATGGCAATGTTATGTTTGTCGATAATCATCCTTGCGGCAGGTGTCTATGCTTCCGACATCAAGTTGTCAGTGAGTTATGTCACTACGCAAGACCAGTACTTCTATACACTTACACAAGGCGACGTAAACACTCCAGAAGGTGTAGTATTTGGACCCAATAACTTCTCTGTACCTGCAGAATCTGTTTTCAGCTTTACGAATGCCGTGGTGGAAAATTATACACCGTTAGACGAATCTGGGTTTGACTGGGTCAAGACAGTGGCAGCTCTACCGCTAAGCAATGAAACCTTCAATCAGTCAAGCTACAGTGTTTTCAACGTTGAGATAAGTCACTCAGAGCGGATGACCGCAGTTTTTGTTATCAGAGGCCCAATTGGTTCAAAACTCTATGAAGAGTTATTTGATGTTTCGGCAGGTAGAGGTGATTTCGATTTGCCTTTCTCGGCTCCTGTTTCAGAGTATGGCAACTATACCTTGTCGATAGCAAACTTGACGAACCAGACTCTGGCGGGAAATCTGAAAGTCTATTGTTCACCGATCACTGAAACGGCGGAGCCTGTCGTGGGAAACTTGACCTTTAGTTCCGGCCCACGATTAGTAACCGCGATATACTCGGTGCCGGTAATTCTTGAGTCAGAAATATCCGTGAAACCGTATCTCATTCTGGGCCAATTGGTTTCCTACGCATCATTGGTTGCGATAGGTGCCTTATCCATGGTTGTCGTAGGCAGAAGGCGGCCGCTCAAGAAGGAAATTAGATGCGTTAACCCAAGTCCTAGTTGATTAGTGTTTCAAGCCCATGCAAGCGCGCGCCAGCAGTCTCTCTACTCTTCTGTTCTGTGGCAAGCCACAAGATGCCCAGGTTTGACGGTGACGAGTTCCGGCTCAGCTTCCTTGCATTTTTCTTCTGCGTATGGGCATCTCGTGTGAAAACGGCAGCCAGATGGAATGTTTATGGCTGAAGGCACTTCGCCCTTAAGCTCAGCTGAGATTCGTTTTCGTTCAGGGTTCGGTACAGGGATGGCGGACATCAGGGCATGTGTGTACGGGTGTATCGGGTTTGAGAAGATCTCTTGCTTTTCTCCCATTTCGACAATTTTTCCAAGGTACATTATGGCAATCCTGTCTGAAATGTACTTGGCGATTGCCAGATCATGTGTTATGAAGAGGTAGGTGAGCCCTAAATCTTTTCTTAATTCCAACATGAGATCAATTATCGTCGTTCTTAGTGAAACGTCAATCATCGAGACAGGCTCGTCTGCAACGATGAATTCGGGTTCAAGAATCAGAGACCTTGCCATTGCGACACGCTGTCGCTGTCCCCCACTTAGCTGATGCGGATACAAGCCTACGAATTGTTCAGGAGGTGTGAGCCCAACTCTCTCAAGTATTTCCAAGACCCTCTCCTTCTCCTCGGCACCTCTTGCCAGGCCATGTATTTCTAACGGATGCCCGACGGCACGTCCGACTTTCATCCTGGGGTTTAGAGAAGCGTAGGGGTCTTGGAATATGATCTGAAGTCTCCTTCTGCACAACCTGAACTCTTCTTTGCTCATGTCTGTGATGTCGGTTTGATTGAAGAAGACTTTACCAGAGGTGGGCGGAATCAATCGTAAAATGAGTTTACCCGTGGTCGATTTTCCGCAGCCGCTTTCACCGGCCAGGGTGAAGACTTCTCCCTTGTTTATCGGGTAGCTTATGTCGTCAACTGCTTTCACGTAACTTTTCGTGCGAGCTAACAGTCGTTCGAGGAAACTCTTTTCCACTGGGAAATACTTCTTCAGGTGTTCGACGCGGAGGATCTCACCCTCGGTCAGTCTTCTTTCCCCCTTTTGTACAAGTAGCATCGTGCGAGGTGTTCTGCACCCGTTTCATAGAAAGGCGGCTCTTTCAATCGGCACTCCTCCATGACGTATCGGCAACGGGGCCAAAACCTGCAACCGGTGGGAGGGTTGAGCAGGTCCGGGGGGGAACCTTCTATGGCTTCAAGCTTCTGGTCCGCGAGTTCAATGTTGGGAATCGATTTCAGAAGCCCTTGAGAGTACGGATGTTGGGTGCTCGCATAAATGTCGACGCTTCGGGCTTGTTCGACTATCCGTCCAGCATACATCACTATGATCTTGTCACTTCTTTCCAGCACTATGCTCAAGTCATGCGTAATGAGTATTAAGGCCATTCCGTAGGCGTCCTTCAGAGCCTTGAGAAGATCAAGAATTTTGGCTTGAACGATTACGTCAAGAGCTGTTGTTGGCTCGTCAGCGATTACTATACTAGGGTTGAGAGCCAAAGCCAAAGCTATCATAACACGTTGTCTCATTCCACCGCTGAGCTGATGTGGATAGTCGTCTATCCGTTCAGCTTGAATCCCAACCGCGTTGAGCAGCTCCTTGGCACGTTTTAGGGCTTCTGCCTTGCCGACGTTTGGCCTGTGGGCCTGTATCAGCTCAACAAAATGGGTCCTGATTTTCTCAACTGGATTTAGAGACATCATGGGGTCTTGGAACACGTAAGAGACTCTTTGTCCTCTTAGGTCTCTCACCTGCTCATTTTTGAATTTCAATATGCTTTGGCCTTCGAGCAGAATGTTTCCGTTGATAATTCTGCCGGGATAAGGGACGAGGCGTATTAAGGACAAACCCAGTGTCGATTTCCCTGAGCCTGATTCACCCACGATGCCCAGTGTTTCGCCTTTTTCTAGCGACAAGGACACGTTTTCGACTGCTCGTATTTTCCCTCTTCTGGCCCAGTACTCAACTGTGAGTCCGTCAACCCTCAGCAGATGCTGCTCTTTTGTGTCTTCTGGCTTCATTGCTCAAGCCTCGGGTTTAGTAGCTCGCTAAGGCCTTCGCCCATTAACGTGAATCCAAGCGCAAGCAGTATCACCATTATGCCTGGAAAAGTGATGACCCACCAAGCCCCGCTTGATAGTAGGTTGCGCCCGTTGGTCAGGTCATAGCCCCAGTCGGCTATGCTCACAGGGACTCCTAGTCCGATGAACGTTAAGCCGGCGGCGGTGAGGATGGCGTCTGCGAAATTCACTGTGGCCACGACAACTATGGATGGGACAACGTTTGGCAGGATGTAACGGGAAAGTATTGTGCGGTTCTTGGCTCCAGTGGCCTTGGCTGCTTCCACATACGACATTTCTTTGATGCTCAGTACTTGGCTGCGGATTACTCTGAAATAAGACGGAACGTACACAACTGCGATAGATAGCGCCATGTTGAGTGAACCTCTTCCAAGCATTGCGGCTACTACTATGGCAAGGATCAGACCCGGAAAAGCGTAAATGCTGTCCATTATCAGACCGAACCCTCTGTCAATTACGCCTCCTTGGTAAGAGGAGAACAACCCCAGAGGAACGCCTACCATCATACAGATGATGACTGACAAGACAGAAACTTGAAGCATTATGCCTCCGCCGGAAAGAACTCTGCTAAGCATGTCCTGTCCCAGGTCGTTGGTGCCAAAAGGAAACCGAGAATTGGGAGGTGTAAGTGGTGGGCCCGCGTTTATTCCGTTGGTGGTTGGGTCATACGGGGAAATCCAGGGGGAGATTGCGGTCATCACGACTATGGCGCTAACCAATATTGCGCCGAAGATTATCAGCCATCCTGCCAGACCTCTCTTGGCTAACGAGGTGAAGGCTGGTACAATGTTTGAAAGCATGCTTTTCTTGATTTTGGGTTCCTGCATTTTGGCACCTCAGAGTCTGATTCGTGGGTCCAGGTAAGCGTAGAGCAAGTCAACTGCTAGACTCACGACTGACACGAAAAGGCCGAAGACAACCACCGCCCCTTGAATGGCTGTATAATCCCGAGAGCTGATTCGGTCAACGATGTACCTGCCAAGGCCCGGCCAGGAAAAAGTGGTTTCTGTCAGGACGGCGCCTCCCAAGAGCGTGGCAAACTGCAGTCCCATCATCGTTAGTATCGGAAGGAAAGCGTTCCTAAGAGCGTAACTGTAGGTCACTTTATTTTCTGTCAACCCCCTCGCTCTGGCCGCAGTCACAAAATCAAGACGCATCGTCTCAAACATGTTGCTCCTTGTAAGTCTGATAAAAACTCCGCAGAGGACCAATCCCAGAGTGAGAGATGGCAAGAAAAGATACTTGAGAGCTTGGAAGAATTTGTAAACGTTCCCTTCCAAAAGACTGTCAACTGTGAACAGGCCCGTTCTCAAAGAGAGTTCTGTTCTGGATATGAAAAACCATCCTATTTCTGCCACAAGAACCCAAGTTGCCAATAAAACAACTACAGCGATTGCGATGTCTTTTCGAGTCGGCCGCTTGTGTTTTGCCCTTGCAACAAGCAAGCATACAATCAGAGACCCGACTCCAGCGATAGACGAAAGCAGAAACCAAGTAATGAAGCCACCTGGTGGAGCTGGAATATGATATTGAATGGTGAGTCCTGTAGGCTCCATGGTCGGGTAGGCTCTTCCGCTCACGGGAAACAGGTGAAGCCATACCCCAAAAGTCAACTGCAAAATCATGCCCAGGAAGAAGACCGGGATTGCGTAAGTCACTATACCGAACACTCTTATTGCATGGTCTTGTGGTGTGTTGTATCTCTTTGAAGCCTCTACTCCAAGAAATATCCCAATAAGAACTGCAATTATCATGGAGTAGATTGCCAGCTCTAGTGTCGCTGGAAACGCTGAGAAAATCTGCTGTGAAACAGGTGTGTAATCAAACATGGACTTGCCCAAATCTCCATGAAAAAGTCCCCATATATACTCGAAATATTGAACCACTATAGGCTTGTCAAGCCCAAGTTCATGCCGCATTTGCGCTATCGCAGCGGGGTTTTCAACTTTCTCAAAATGAAGCAGAACTGGATCGCCGGGCAACACTCTGACGACCACAAACACCATAGTCAAAAGAATGAATATCATCGGGATTGTGAGTAGTATCCTTGCAATAACGTATGTGCGTAGAGTCATTTTTCTGCACGCTACTGATTTGGATCATAAAAAGAAAAAAGGAATTAAAGGTTGTTTATTGCGTGGCATAGAGCAGCCAGTTTCGCCAGTTCTGAGTGATGTCAAGATACACGCCTGAGACGTTCAATGTGGTCACGGCATAGGCTGAACCTTGGTAGAGCGGAACTAAGGGGCAATCACTGACCATGAGATTCTGGATTTGACCATACAGGCTATTTCGTGCCGTTGAGCTCGTGTTGCCTCTTGCCCATGCTACCAGTTGATCCATTTGCGGGCTGCTATAGTGATCATTCAACCATGAGCTGCCTGAAGATTCAAGGAATGGAAATATGTAGTCGTCAGGATCTATGTAGTCTGGATACCAGCCCATAATGAAGGCGTCCATTGCACCGTTTCTTCTGTTCAATCTGTACGTTGCCCAGTCAGTACCCTGTAGATTAGCGGTAATTACCCCGCTGGCTTCCAAGGATTGTTTGAGCACTTGTGCCTGTTGCGCACTCTGCGGATAATGCCCCGTTGTTTCATACCACAAGTCAAACGTCAGCTTATGGGTGCTGTTGTAACCAACCTCACCGAGCAATTGTACTGTGCGAGTGTAGTTGGGATCGCCAAGCGATTGGAAGATGTCGCTGTGTCCAAACATGCCTATTGGTATAATGCTGTAGAGGTTTTGAGCCTGCCCGAGGAATACCGTCTGGGTAAGCGTCGTCCTGTTTATGGCGGCTGCGACAGCCTGCCTTATTTTGGTGTTGTTGAAGGGCGCGCGCAATTCTTGGAAGACCAAGTACTGTATGAAGGCGCCGGTGCCCTGCCAGACATGTAGATTAGCGTTAGTCTCCATGTTGTTGATGTCCGTGGCCGCGAGCTGCCTGAACGCAATGTCAACTTCTCCGGAATTGATAGCCAACGCGAGTCCTGTAGAGTCTGCGTAGAACTTTATTATGATGTTCTTGGTCTTCGGATAGCCTCCACTAGCGTTCCAGTAGTTCGGATTTGCCTGAAGACGCATCTCGTAGTCTTTCCCTCCCACTCTGGTCCAATTCAGGAGCGTGTAAGGTCCTAAGCCCATCGTGTGGCTAGCTCTTGCGTTACCATCAGTATAGTTGACTATAGATGTCATTGGGGCATATGCTGGGTCTACGACATACGAAGCTGGACAAGCCATGAGAGAGAGGAAGGCTGCAAACGGAATCTTTAGGTTAAACACTACAGTGTACTTGTCTACTACCGTAACGTTGTTGATGATGTCGCTGTATCCAATGCCTACGAATGGACCATCCGGGTCCGCTAAGCCGATTCCCCTGTCAAAAGAGTATTTGACGTGCGTAGCGTTGAACTCTGTTCCATCATCGAAGTGGACGCCTTGCCTTAGGCTGAACGTCCATTGCAGTCCGTCTGTAGAAACAGTCCAGTTGGTCGCGAGTGACGGTACGATGTCGTCGATGCTGCCAGTTGCGCCCGCGCGATATTCAGCCAATCCTGAGCCTAAGGACTGAATTATTTCCCAGCCGAAGAAGTCGTAGGCGCTTGCGGGGTCCAAGCGGGACTCCACCGAGTCTGTTGTCCCCATTAGCAACGTATCCTTCACCTTTGGCCCTGTTGGCATTGTCAAGATGTAGCCAACGACTCCGGCTATGACGATGATCACCACTATTATGGCTGCTATTACCATTCTGCTAACCGCTTTGGTTCCTTTCATTTTTTCACACTGCATATGGAGTTGCTCGCTGAGCATATAAAATTTTACCAATCAAGGCCATCCTCCAGTAGCCCGAAGGATTCAACGGCCAACGCGCGCAAGCCAGAACGCACCGTCCAGCGCGCGCTATGAATTAGATTTCATCCACGATAGTAGGCTGTTGGATCTCTGAGAAGACTCAATATAGAGCGAGCTGTTTTCATGAAGGAGCGAGAAACGCCTAAATAATGTCATCCATAATTCACACTGAGTCAGGAGAAAAGTGAAAATGGTTGAGTCCGGTACCTACTTTTGGTCAGGAAACGAGGCTTGCGTCGAGGCGGCGATAATTGCCGGATGCCGATTCTTCGCGGGTTACCCAATATCGCCTTCAAACGAGATACCTGAAGGTCTCTCAGAACGTTTACCCAAGGTCGACGGAATATTCATGCAGATGGAAGACGAGCTGGCTTCCATAGGCGCGGTTATGGGTGCAAGCTGGGCGGGAAAAAAGGCCATGACCGCCACTTCGGGGCCCGGTTTCAGCCTCATGCAGGAAACAATAGGCTGGGGATTCATGACTGAAACACCCTGCGTAATAGTTGACGTTCAAAGAGTGGGACCGGGCACGGGACAAGCAACCAAATGCGCACAGGGAGACGTCATGCAGGCGCGCTGGGGAACGCACGGCGACTACGCAGCAGTTGCACTGTCGCCGAACTCGGTTCAGGAAATGTTTGAGCTCACGATAAGAGCCTTCAACCTCGCTGAAAAGTATCGCACGCCGGTCATTCTTCTGGCAGACGAGACCATAGCCCACGTCAGAGAACAGATAACGGTTCCGCCACTCAAAAGCATAGACATTGTCAATCGCAAAAAACCAGAGACAGGAGAAAAAGAGTTCTTCGGTCTGGAGGAAGTCGCACCAATGCCAGCCGTGGGCGAAGGCTTCAACGTGGCCGTGACAGCTTCAACGCACGACGAACGTGGAGTCCGCTTCACCCAAGACGCCGCGGTGCACAGAAGGATGCTGGAGAGCCTTAACGCAAAGATAGACAATCACGCGAACGACATTGTGGAGGTGGAGAGCCACAACGTTGACGACTGCATGGTAGGCATAGTCTCCTTCGGCTGCACGTCCCGTGCGGTCTACGAGGCTGTTGAAAGGGCAGAAGCGTCGGGAATCAAAACGGGCTACGTCCGCCTGAAAACACTGTGGCCTTTCCCAGACAAAGCCGTCCGAAGGCTAGCCAAATCTGCTGAGAGAATTCTCGTTCCAGAGATGAACCTGGGACAAGTTGCCAGAGAAGTTCAGAGAGTGGCACGCAAAACGGAAATTGTGAAGTTGAACAAGATCGGAGGGGGCGAGCTTATCACGCCTGAGGAAGTGTTTGACAAAATCGTTGGAGGAGGAAAATGAAATGTCTGGAGTGTTCTCGTCTCGTAAGTACATGAGGGATTTGAAGCTGCCGTTCTGTCCGGGCTGCGGGTTGTTTTCACTTGGCGACGCTTTCCTGAGGGCTGTGCATGAACTAGGCCATGAAGACTTGAGCGGGTTTTGTTTCGCCAGCGGAATAGGCTGTTCTTCATGGATTCCTTCGCCATATTTTCTCGCAGATTCAGTTCACACCCTTCACGGCAGAAGCATACCGGTTGCGACGAGCATCAAGCTCGTGCGTCCAGACCTAAGCGTAGTAGTGTTCGGCGGGGACGGAGACATCGTGGGCATCGGATTGAGCCACTTTGTACACGCTGCGAGACGCAACACGGACATACTCGTGATAATGGGCAACAACATGGTGTACGGCATGACAGGCGGGCAAGTAGCGCCCACAACGCCGCTCAAGACTAAGACAACAACCACTCCCTACGGAAGCTTTGAACACCCACTGGATGCTGCAAGCCTCGCAGTCGGCGCTGGAGCAGCATATTCTGCGCGTTGGACTACTGCACACCTGAAAGAACTGAAAGAATCAATCAAGAGCGCACTCCAGATGCCGGGCTTCAAGTTCATCGAAGTTGTAACTCACTGTTATACAGCGTACGGCAGAAGAGCCGGCTTCAAGGACACAGGAGAGATGCTAAAGTACTACAGAGAAAACGCTGTCGCAACACAGCAGGCTGAGAAAATGAGCGAAGAAGAGCTTGAAGGGAAAATAGTTATCGGAGAATTCGTGCGAAGAAAGCGTCCGACACTCGTGGAGATGGTTTACGCCATGATTGAGGAGGCAAAGGCAAGTGGCCAACAAGACTGAAATAAGATTCGGGGGCAGCGGCGGACAGGGCGTTGTGTTAGCCGCGCAGATCCTTGGAAAAGCCGCGGTTCTGGATGGAAGGAACGCCTTGCAAACACAAGCCTACGGAGCCGAGGCCAGAGGAAGCATGGCCAAGAGCGAAGTCATCATATCAGACGGCAAAATAGGCTTCCCGGCGGTCAGAAAATGCGACATACTCGTAGCGATGAATCAAGAATCTCTCAACGTGCTAATCAAGGATGTGAAAGAAAATGGAATGCTCATAGTTGACAGCACCAACGTAACAGACATACCTGAAACAAAGGCCCAAGTCCACAGGATTCCAATCACGGAGACTGCCAAGAAAGCATTTGGGGAGGCATTCTATGCAAACATGATTATGCTGGGAGCCTTCACAAAAATAGCCAACCTTGTGAGCAGAGAAGCGATGGAAAAAGCAATCAGAGAAAACGTTTCGAGGAAAACCGTTGAAAACAACATCAAAGCGTTCCAGAAGGGCCTGGAGCTAGGCCATTAAAGATCGAAGACTCCGCGCAGAAGAATTGCTTTCGCTTCCTGAACGACGTGAGGGAAGGAGTTGTGTTTTTTTCTTTTTGAAAGAGTGTTTTGAGCTTCTTTCCAATGGTAAGCTTTGAGTCAGGCTTGGTCCACGTCTGGGATTGGTGCTGGAAGGCGTGAATCGTAGTGTAAAGGCGTGAATCGTTGCCGCTGACTGAGTCTGTATGTTTTAAAGCTGTGTTGCAGCGGGGAAATCGCGTTCAGATTCCCAGGTTGTTTCGTTGGCAGTACGGGATGAAGGCGAATCAGGTGTTGAAAGTCAACGTCAGGATTGCGGGTTCTTTCGTTGATGAGAGGTTTCTTGCGAGGATGACGAGAGACGGCCGCCTGACGATTCCGAAGTTGACTTTGAGGCTTCTGCAGGAGGGCGAGGAAGAAAGCGCGCGCGAGAAGCGTGTTCTAGATTCTTGGAAAGGCAGTTTTCCATGTTGCTGATGAACGTGAGTAGGGGTTTAGGTATAGGATTCTGAAGAATTCCTTTAGTTTGCCTTTCTTCTGGGCTTTCTGGAAAGTGGGGAGCACGTAGTTTTTTCTTCCGAAGTAGTAGGTGTAGATGTAGGGTTTGAACGGGTTCGGTTTACCATCTGGGTTAGCAGGTTTGCTGAAGCTGAGTGACTGTCTAGCGTCCTCGATTGGTATGAGGCCTTCCGATGAAATGTATTCTGCAGTCTTCTCATCGTCGACGCTCTCCACGTTTAGCATGTATGCCGCGTTCAATCCTATCATGCTTTGGAGTGTGCCGAGTGACTCCAGCAATTCCCCGTGCTCAGTTGGCAATAGATTCAGAAATTCTTTGGCGCAGTCGGCTGTTCCTTCATTGATGATGCTGCGTTTCGTGTGTAGCAGGGTAACAGACGTGTCGAGTGCCTTGGTCTTGCGGTAGTAGTGTTCGGTGAAGACGTTGGCGATGTGGTGTTCGTATTCGTGGCAGAGCATGGCGACAAGTCGATATTTGTTGAACGTTCTGTCCATGTTTATTGCGTTGACGCTCGTGTAGTTTCCTTGGTAGTAGTTGTATGCGCCCCATGGTTCGCCGCTAACGGCTTTGTAGATTACTCCATTGTTCTTGACTTTGACAGGAAGATGGCTGAAGACCTGTTTCTCAAATAACTCCTCGATTTCTTTGGTGCGCTGGACAACTTCAGTGTTTACCATTTTCTTCAGTGCTTCGCCGGAGATTTTGCTTTCTTCTCTCCATCTTGCGATTTTTCCCGAAACGTCAGAGCCCGGGAGATCAGTGCTTGCGTCTTCAACTCGCTGCTGTGCTTTGCGAATCTCGGCTTGGCTGAATTTTGATGGAGTTATTCCGAATATTCCTTTCACAAGCTGCACGTATGGAATGTTGTCTCCGGAAAGCCATCTCACAACAGCTTTCAGAGATTGAAGGTCACTTGTTGTGAAGATTCTTTCCAGTTTGTCGTCTATTTCTTTGGCTCTGTCAATCAACCTTTCAAGATTCGCTAGTAGCTTCTCAGAAGGTAGAACCTGCTTCGTTTTTTCCGGCGACAGGTTTTTAGGCCCAAAATATGCGTCGACGATGCTGATCCCCGTGACTTCCTTTGTGAAATTGCCTATCTGCACGAGCAGTTTCAGGTAGTCTTCGCCCAAAGCCATGACGTTTCCCAAGCATGTCAATTGCCAAGGTGAATATAAAACAGTTCAGCGGACTCGCATAATGTTTTTATTCTTCCAAAAAGGTAGTAACGCGAGGTTTATGTCAGACATAATCACTGTCAACAACCTTGTCATGGTGTACTCCGACGGAACGAAGGCTGTTGACAACATTTCCTTCAACGTCAAGGAAGGCGAGTTCTTCGGGTTTCTGGGCCCCAACGGAGCCGGAAAAAGCACAACGATCAAGATTCTCACAACGCTCCTAAGGAAAACATCAGGTTCGGCCATCGTGGCAGAGCATGACCTTGACAAGGAGCCCGAGGAGATTCGAAAGCTCATCGGCGTTCAGAGCCAAGACACAGCTGTCGACGGAGACCTCACCGGCAGGGAGAATCTAATACTTCAAGGCCATTTCCAGCAGTTGCCCAGTGCCCAACTCAAAGAACGTGTCAATGAACTCCTGAAACTCGTGGAACTCGAAGACGCGGCGGACAAGCGTGCAAGGAACTATTCGGGGGGCATGAAGAAGAGGCTTGACCTCGCCACGGCTCTCGTCCACAGGCCGACATTGCTCTTTTTAGATGAGCCGACGACGGGCCTAGATCCTCAATCGCGCGCCGCGATATGGGCTTACCTTGAGAAGCTAAACAAGGAAGAAAGCACCACCATATTCTTGACGACACAATATATGGAAGAGGCCGACAGGCTCTGTCGGCAACTTTCGATAATCGATTTCGGAAAGATAGTCGCCAGCGGATCTCCAGCAGAGCTTAAACGCCAAGTCGGAGCCGACTCTATCAAACTGTCACTTGAGAATTGCGCCAAGGATAAACCGAGCGCAAAGGATATTCTCAGCAGCCTTGAAGGCGTGACAAACGTGATCGATTCCGATGAATGCTTGACCGTGTACGCGAAGAACGCGGGACTCATCATCGCCGACATCGTTAGAGCGTTTGACAGCAAAGGCATTCGGCTATCATCGGTCAGCTTTTCGTCCCCGACTCTTGACGACATCTTTCTGCAACACACTGGAAGGAGAATAAGAGCCGAGGAGCTTGTCAAGACCCCAAGCGCCATGCTTGGCGGAAGGAGGCGATAAAATACGACTCTTTTCTCCGACACCAGATACCTCTTCGTTAGGTACTTGAAGAAACTCGTCAGAAACCCCATTCTGCTCTTCTTCTCGCTCTTTCAACCCATAATATTCCTGCTCCTTTTCACGCAGTTGTTCTCGAAGTTCTCTTCTTTGCCTGGGTTTCTCCAAGCCACTGGCGCCAGCAGCTATCTTGAGTTCGCCACTGCCGGCATCCTCCTCCAAAACGCTTTTGGCAGCGCCTTGCAATCGGGAACATCAATAGTGCTTGATTTGGATACGGGATATTTGCAGAAAATGCTCGTGACGCCAGTCAGCAGATATGCGATATTGTTGGGAAGATTGACTAGTGACGCTTTCAGAGTCGTGGTTCAGTCGACAATCATCCTGGTGCTTGCCTATGCCTTGGGCGCCACAGTATCAACCGGGATTGTGGGAATACTGCTCATGCTTTTCACTGTAGCCTTCTTCGGCCTCGCTTGGTCGGGAATTTCTCTGGCCATAGGGTTGAAGACAAGATCCTCCGAGACAGTGTTCGCGATAGGCGGATTCCTCACCTTTCCGTTGCTGTTCATGAGCACGGCTCTGACTCCAAGGGTCTTTATGCCCAATTGGATATTGGACGTCTCGAACTTCAACCCCATAAGCTACACCGTGGACGCGGCCCGGGCGCTCATGGTCACTGGATACGATTGGGGGACGGTGCTCAAAGCGTTCGGTGTAATTGGGGTCATCGCAGTTGTCACTTTGGGAGCGACGCTGTACCTGTTCAGGAAGGTAGTTAGCTAGTTCAGAAGCACGATTGATATTTTCGGAATCTAACGGCGGTGAAAATTCGGGGTTCGCCCCGCGGGTTTTCCCACATAGCTACGATGCGTAGAGAAAAACAGAGATGGATTAGGAGTCCCCTGTGATCAGGAGTTGAAGCGAATTGGATTTGCTCGCGCGCGCAAGACTTTGAGATATTCTATAGAGCTGAAGAAAACTGGTTCGGGACGCGAAGAGTTTTGAATAGCATGAAACAGGATAAGTGTATGCCTTGCAAATGCAAGTGAACAAATTTAGCTGGCTTTAAATAGTTGAATCTCACTCAGTTAATTATGGGGAACACTGTTGGAAATACAACATCGTTGCTTCAACGAGTTCCCACATGAATGCACAGAATGCCCAAAATACAGCGAATCACTTGCCGATCCAACTTTGCAACTCGCCCTGCTAACAGGGATTGGCGGCCTACCATACCCACGGCAATACAGAAGAAGGGTTACCAAAGAATGCAAACTATATCACAAGCGCAAAGTCGAATATTCCGATTAATGAAAAATCTCCCATAAACGACAATTGCGGGGAATCTGCATTATTTCCCAATTTTGTCCGAGTGTTTTTTTCTTCTTTTAACACTCTTCGTACGCCCAAACCGACGGAGTAGCCGAAGTCCGTTTCAGCATTGATGTGTCTCGGATGAGTTGGAGCACTTGGTTGCCGAAGTGTAGGGTGTTAGTCTTCTGCTTTTAACTTGCCATCCTGCATGGTGTACACCTTGTCTGTGGCGTCTATTATTTTTTCGTCATGTGTTGCGACGACCACCATGGTCTTCTCACTTTCGTTCACGTCCTGAAGTAGAATGATTATTTCCCTAGCCGTCCTCGAGTCTAGCTCTCCTGTAGGCTCGTCGGCAATTATTATCTCGGGGTTGTTTGCGAGAGCCCTCGCGATGGCCACCCGCTGCATCTCACCCATGCTCAACTGTTTCGGCCTGTGATCACGCCTGTTTGAAAGCCCCAGTCTCTCAAGAAGCTTCAGTGCCTTCTCCTCTTGCACTTCCTGAGACTTGTTGGCCAGTGACATGGGCAGTTCAACGTTCTCCAGTGCGGTCAGCGTGGGAAAAAGGTTGAAGGTTTGAAATATGAAGCCCATGCGCGTGTTACGGATCCTTCTGCGTTCGCGACCGGACAGCTGCGAAGCATCAGCATCGTCTACGAAGATTTTTCCAGAGCTCGGATAATCATTCAAGCCCATCAGGTTGAGCAGTGTCGATTTGCCTGACCCTGAGGGGCCGATGACAGCGAAGAGTTTTGGCTCTTTGAACTCTAAGTTGACCGCTTTGACGGCTGCTATTTCTGATGAACCCACCCGGAACGTTCTTGTCAGGCTCACTGTTCGGATATTCATCAGTATTCAGCTCTCAAGACTTCAGCTATGCGCATCCTCATGGCGTTTACCGCGGGGATTATTCCGCCGAGGCAGCAGATGCCCACGATAGCCGTGAACATTTCCAGCATGTAGACTGGCGGAACGATTTCCAGCACGCTGGGAAAGAACAGGGTCAGGGGAATGCTAGTGTAGAAACTTGCTAACATGAGGGCTGTCAGCGAGCCGAAGGCTACCCCGATTATGCCGCCGAGGACACCTATGAGGAGGGTCTCCATGACTACTACTCTGAATATATAGCTCATCGGCGCTCCAATCGCATCCAAGGTTGCGAAATCGCGACGTCTCTCTGACACACTCATAACGGTAAGTGTCATGACGAGTATCAGGCTCATGACGAAGACTACCGCTTCAATGCCTGATGTCCAGGTCTGCACCTGATCTAGGACGGGTTGGACGATGTCGTTTCTTTCAGTTTCTGTCAAGGCGTTGACGTAGCCTATATCTTGCTTTATGGCCGTGGTCAGGTTTTGCTGTGTTATGTTTTGAAGCGGTTTTACCGCGATTATGTTTACGCTCTGCGGATAATTGTAGATGGTCTGCGCCAGTGTGAGGGGCATGACTAGGCAGCGGTTCAGCAAGGCCATTTTCGTGTCGAAGACGCCTGAAACATGCAGTGTGTAGCCGTTTACTTGGATGTCTGAGCCCACGGTCCAGCCGTACTGGTCAGCGATAGAGGCGCCTGCAACGACTTCGGTGCTCGAATCATTTGCTGGAAAATGACCACTTGGCCTCAGGGGTATGGGTCCAAGGACGAGCCCCCAATCATCAACTGGTATGCCCATCGTGAAGTTCACTGGGACTGCCTGAACCATTCCCTGTGATCCTACAGAAGTGACGAAGAGAACCGGAGTCACAGTGGCCACGCCTGAGATGTTCACTAGTTCTTTCACTGTGGAATCTTCAGGCAGCATGCCCCCGCCGATAGGTATTGCCTGAACTACAATGGCGTCCTTGCTTACCACCGTGATTTGACCGTTGAAGAGCACGTTCATTTCCCGTATCACCGTTGCATACCGCATGGTGGTAGCGCCGACGGCGATGACGAAAGTTGCTGCGATTGCCACTCCCAGAATACACAGGAATGTTCTGATTTTTCTGCGAAAAAGGTTTCTGAAGCAGAATGTCAGCAGTCGCGTTTGCGATCCCTCTTGACGCTTAGTCTTACGGAAAAACTATTTAAGCATTGGCAACCCTTTATTATAATGCGCAGTGCAAATCTGTGCGAGGAAGGAAAATGAAAATTAAGAAGCTTTTGAGTCTATTTGCAGCGTTTCTTCTTTTGGTTTCACCTTTCATTATTACGTGCAGACCCTACGCGGCCGCTCAAGCACCTAGAGCGGCTTTAACCGGCAACATTTCTGATAATGGTGTGGACACCAATAGCACGCGCGCATTCTGGACTGGACAGGTTTCGGACCGAGGCATTGACACCGACGGTGACGGACTTTTCAACTATCTTGAAGTCGGAATAGAATTCAATGTCACAGAAGCGAGACAATACCAGTTAGAAGTCGAAGGGTTGATGGAGAAAAACGGATTCATGACGAACTATTTGTATGATTCCCACACTGAAACGAAAACCTTCAGCCCTGGCATTTACACCTTCGACATCAATTTCTCAGGTTCACAAATCGTTTCTGAACATATCAACCCAACGCATGTAAATTACGTGAGCATATATGACACGACAGACGGTGTTGAAGTAAGTCAGCTTGATTCTGTCCCTCTTTCAAGGAGATATGACTACACGCTTTTCAATGCGCCTTCCCGAGATATTCAGGTAAACCTCAAAGTATACCCAAACGCCACGATTGCAGTGGACGGAGCGCTCAATTATACGCACATGTATCCAGAGAACACCTACTATCCTGAAATGAACGCTTCAATGGGTTTTTCGACAACCGGAAACATGACGACTGAGACTTCCAATGGCACTCTCGTCTTTCCAGAGGACACCTATACGGGCTACAACATGATCAATGCACATTCACGCTCTGTTTACATGAACGGGTTTGAGAACGACACCATCAGCGCTTCGGCAATATTGCCTCCGGACGAGACGCAGTTCTATCCGTACAACGCGACTGAGATAAGCCTCAACGCCTCATACGCCGGTGGCTTTTTCGACGTGGCCATCAACGGCCAAACGGTAATACCCACGCCGGCTTACATTGATGCGTACAGCACTCTTTTTCCGTTCAACATGTCGGATGCCACCGTGCGCGCAGAATTCGACGGGACGACCTTGGACGGAAACATTACATTCCACGCGATTCCAGGTTTCCCTCTCACCGACGTAACGGTTTACTTCAGCGGCAACAGAAGCAGCCTCAACCTAATGGGTAACATAAACGTCACATACTCGAACTATGGCGACTTTCAGGTAAACCAAACGACGCTTGACCAGAAACTCGCTGACTTGAGTGCCAACTTCACTGGAGAGGGACTATACTCGCTTTACAACGAGAGTGACGGTTACCTAGAATGCACTAATCTGAACGTCACGAAGACGCCATGGTCAGACCCGACGTTGGGCGCAGACGTCACGTACAGCGCTTCGGTCGTCGGCAATTTCACAGGGGCCTTGGCCAGTATGATGTTTCCAGAGGGATCTCCGAGTGATCAGGCGCAGCAGTTTGCATACGCATCCTTGGAGTCAGCGGCTTCCTCTGTCAAAAACGCGTCCCTGGTACTCAGTTACTATCATGAAACAGGCCTAACACAAATAGACTTGCATTTGACCTGCGACGTGCAGGGCCTGTGCAGCAGCCTCCTCTTGCTGGCGCCGCCAGCGATACCATCTTACTGGTCCTCAGAGGAGAAGCAAATCGAAGCTTTATTCAAGGTTGCAAACGCGACATCCTACGCGTTGACAGACGCAGGCGTGAAAGCCTCATACTCGAGTGCTGAGAGAAAAACAACACTTGACGCCTGGCTCATGAGCAACGATACACAGATTAAGAACGACCTCATTCCAGTTCTGCCTGACTTGGTACCACCGAGCATGCACGACCTCATCGCATCTTACTTCAACACTACCTATAGCACCGTCAACTCTTCGGTAACGACGTTTGACATGGTGAACGGAACCGCAACTTTTGCTTCACAAGAGAATCTTCAGGGCGATTTCGAGGCTGAACTGAACCGCGGAAAAGCTCTTCTAATAGCATCCTTCAACGCGACGCTCCCGTCATCGTCACTTCCCACATGGGAGCTGAACGTTCTTAACGAGACCGACATAAACATCAACAACTTTGAAGCAGGACTTCAGGTGGGACAGGACTGGATGTACGCGAACTTCAGCGGCCTGATTCTCAAACCTCAACCCGACGATATCAGCGCGATAACGTTTAGACTCAAGAATTGGTTGAACATGACAAACAGTCTCAACGCATCGCCGCAGGAGTTCGACAGATTCAGTATCACGATAACTGGGGTGTCGAGTGAAAACCAGACGGTCCTGCTATCACAGCAACCTAACCTGCCTCCACCCGATCAGCTCTCCCCTGACGGCAGAACCATGGTCTGGAACAATGCCTCTCTCAGCAGCCTACAGGACGTGACTTTTCTTATAGCTTACCAGAGTCAAATCAATTATGCGGGAGGAAGCTATGATGTTCCAATATTCACGAACTCCACGGTAACGGCCTTTGCCTTCGATCCAAATGCCAAGCAAATAGCCTTCAACGTCACGGGACCACCGGGCACTGGCTTCAGCAACGTGACCATCCCTAAAACGCTGCTCAACGCGAGCGCACTCAGTGATTGGACTGTGACGTTTGACGGACAAAACTTGACCCCGCAACAGTTTGACATAACACAAAACGCCGAGTACGTGTTCGTGTACCTGAATTACACACATTCAGCGCACGTGATAACAATCAGGGGCACTCAACTCGTCCCGGAGTTTCAACCCGACATCCTGCCAGTAGCCCTCGCAATCCTGCTTATCATCGTAGCCATAGTAGCCGTGAGACAGAGAAGAAAACTCAAGCCCGTGAAAACCAGATTCCTTCAGACTGTGGCACGCCTTAGGTCCCAGAAAACAAACTGAGCGCGCGCCACATTCCCGTCCGAACCCAAGCGCCTCATCCTCACCACTTTTTTCCCACTCCGCCACCTTTTTGTATTGCACGCGCTACTTGTACAGGCATCAGTCAAACTTGGAAAGGCATCTCCATGAAGTGCGAAATCAAATGCTCAGCATGCAACAAGCCTTCTTCCAATTTGCTTGCGTTCAAATGTCCGTCATGCGGCCATCCGTTGGACGTTCAACTGGATTTCAATTTTGAACCTGACAAGATACGCACTAGTAACTACAGCGTCTGGAGATACGAACAATTCTTCCCTTACGCTCAAGAGAAGAAAATCGTAACTCTCTCAGAAGGTTGGACCCCGTTGGTCAAGTTATCAGACAATGCGTACGTGAAGCTTGAGAGTGCGAATCCTACTGGTTCTTTCAAGGACAGGGGCTCAACTGTTCTGGTTTCCGCTTTACACGACCTCATAGAAGAAGCGGGAGGTTACATTTCTGAAGATTCTTCGGGCAACGCTGGAGCTTCGATGGCCGCCTACGCTGCCCGTGCAGGCTTGAAGGCTAGGATCTACGTTCCGGAAACTGTTGCGGGTCCAAAGTTCAACCAAATCCAGTTTTACGGGGCGCAAGTCACGAAGGTTTCGGGCAGCCGCAGCAGAGTCACGGAAGAAGCCCAGAGTGTGGAGAAGGGAAAATTCTATGTTGGCCATATACTTCATCCGCTCTTCAGAGACGGAATAAGAAGCCTTGCATACGAAATATTCGAACAGTTCGGATGGAATGTTCCAGAACGCATCTACCTACCTGTCTCGGCCGGAACTCTGCTATTGGGCTTGATAAGCGGTTTCAAGCACCTATCAGATTCAGGGAGCATAGAAGCCTTTCCTAGGACAGTAGCTTGCCAAACACGGCAGATCTCACCGCTCTACCACCGATTCAAAGGCTTGAAGTATGATCCACCAGAAAAGGTGACATCCATCGCCGATGCGTTGGTAAGCACAAAACCTCCGCTGCTAGATCTTATGGTCAAGGGTTTGAAGGAGGTTAAGGGCGACGCGGTTATGGTTGACGAGGAGGAGATAATGGAGGCGTTCTTGGAGCTGGCGAGGAGGGGTTTCTTTGTTGAGCCGAGCTCAGCTGTTGCCTATGCTGGTTACAAGAAACAACTAGCGAACAATGAAGTGTCACGGGAAAGCAGAGTTGTGATAGTCCTGACTGGGAACGGTTTGAAAACGACGATTAACCCAAACTGACACTGGGTTTCATGGGTTAATGCGTGAAAATCTTGTTTTCGCCTGATTTTTTTAGAAAAACTTATATGGTGAGGCTGTTTCTGTTTGTGACGCATTGAGGAGGTTATAGGATTTGTCATCACAACAATCAGCTGGCGGTGTTCCAGTTTTAGTGCTGAAGGAAGGTTCAAACCGTTCAAGAGGAAAGGAAGCGCAGAACACAAACATAGAAGCAGCAAAAATCGTTGCTGAAGTAATCAAGAGCTCTCTCGGACCTAAGGGCATGGACAAAATGCTTGTCGACAGTTTCGGCGACGTGACGATAACGAGTGACGGGCGCACAATCTTGGATGAGATGGACATTCAGCATCCAGCAGCGAAGATGATGGTGGAAGTTGCTAAAACACAGGACAACGAAGCTGGAGACGGAACGACAACGGCCGTGATAATATCCGGTGAGCTTCTGAACAGGGCTCAGGAACTGATTGAGAAAAGCGTTCATCCCACGATAATAATCGACGGATACAGAAAAGCTTCAGAAAAAGCATTGGAAATCTTGGAGAAAATCGCGATACCGGTAGACCTGAACTCTCAGGATTACTTGAAGAAGGCTGCAATGACTTCGATGGCCAGCAAACTGGTCGCCGAACACAAGGAATACTTGGCAGACTTGGCTGTAAAATCGATTCTTGCGGTTGCGGAGAAGGATGGTGAGAAGTACAAGGCAGACGTGGACGATGTCAAGGTTGAGAAGAAACCCGGCGAATCCGTGAGGGACACGAAGCTCATCCAGGGCATAGTATTGGACAAGGACGTCGCGCATTCGGGGATGCCTAAACGCGTGGAGAAGGCGAAGATTCTGTTGTTGGATGCGGTGCTTGAGATTGAAAAAACCGAGTTCGACGCCAAAATCAACATCGAAAGCCCTGAGCAGATGGAGGCGTTCATAAAACAGGAAGAAGACATGCTGCGCGACATGGTTGACAAGGTCGTCAAGACGGGTGCAAACGTCGTTCTCACCGAGAAAGGCATCGACGACATGGCCCAGCACTTCATGGCGAGAAAAGGAATCCTTGCGGTTAGACGGAACAAGAAGTCAGACATGGAGAAACTTGCAAAGGCCACTGGAGGAAAAATAGTTTCAAACCTGGATTCCATGACTTCGGAGGATTTGGGTTACGCGGCTCTTGTGGAAGAACGGAAGATAGGCGACGATAAGATGACTTTCATAGAAGGGTGCAAGCATCCGAAGGCCGTCACGATTCTCATCAGAGGCGGGACACAGCGCATAGTCGACGAAGCTGAAAGATCATTGCACGACGCGTTGTGCGTTGTCAGAGACATAGTTCAGGAACCCAAAGTTCTTGCCGGCGGCGGCGCGCCTGAATTGGAAGTTTCCCGCGGACTGAAAAAGTATGCTGAGACGCTTCCGGGAAGGGAGCAGCTGGCAGTCGTAGCTTTTGCAGAGGCTCTTGAAGCGATTCCGACGACACTGACAGAAAACGCTGGTCTGGACCCGATTGACATACTCTCGGATCTAAGGTCAAGACACGAGAAAGGCGAAGTGTGGGCTGGAATAGAAGTTAACTCTGGAAAAACTCAGGACATGAGCAAAGCCGGAGTTATTGAACCCATTTCCGTCAAGAAACAGATAATCAAATCGGCCACTGAAGCCTCGACGATGCTGCTGAAAATCGACGATGTGATTGCTTCTGGAAAGATGAGAACTCCTCCAGGACCCCCAGGAGGCGGCGGCCCACCAGGCGGGATGGGCGGCGGTTACCCTGGCATGGGGGAGTACTAGAGCTACGTCAGAGAAAAAGAAAATCACGATTGGACCGCCAAAAATCACCCGGTTCGAAAAGGCAAGGATAGTGGGGGCTAGAGCCCTTCAGATATCCATGGGAGCCCCCATACTTGTCGACGTGTCAGAAGGCTTCACAGGACCCATAGACATAGCGTTAAAAGAGTTCGCAGCCGACATACTGCCCATGACCGTTAGAAGGACATTGCCAGACGGTAGCTTCCAAGACATTCCCTTGAAATGGCTTCTCGCGGAGCACTAGACGCTCCTTTTTTTTAGTTTCTGCAGACTCTGTTCTGAGATTTTTAGCGTTTCTCTGATTTTCGTCCAGTGTGCGCCTTGCCAGTAGACTTGGCCGCACTTAGGGCATTCCCAGAACTCGGTGTAGTGTTCAAGAGTGTTTTTCTCAACTCGGCCTGCCACTTTTTCTATTGGAACGGGCTTGACTTCGGTGTTGCACTTTGGACATCTGGACGTTGCCATGTCTATTTCAAGGCGGATGCCGAATCTTGTGGCGAGCTCGGCCAGTCTCTCCTGTTCTGTTTGCCCTTCAACGTAGAAGGCTTCGACTTCTCTGGCAACGGCATGCTGGTAGAGTGCGAAATCTCTTGTGAGCAGGATCCTGTGCTCTTCCTTGGCGATTGTTAACAGTCCGGAGTCATCCATGCTGTTCGAGTATTCTACGTCGTGTCCCATCATTCGAAGCCAGCGAGCCAGTTTGCCGAGCATTCCGTCGATGACAAACTTCAAGAGGCTACTCTCTCCGGATTATTCTTCCGCTTCCAGCTTTCGCCACTATCTCGCCGTCATCCATGACCAGTTGACCCGCAACGATGGTTTTAACTGGTTTTCCCTGAACCTCGCGGCCTTCGAAGGGTGAGAACCTTGCTTTTGAATGGAACTTTGACGCATCAATCTTGTATTTTCTGTTGAGATCCACGACTGTCAGGTCAGCGTCGTTTCCTTCTTTCAAACTGCCCTTGTTTTTTAGCTTGAAGATCTCCGCGGGGTTTTCAGACATAAGTCTAACCACGTCGCCGATTGATATTCGACCGCGCCGAACTTCAGCGAGCAGAAGCGGAAGCGTCGTCTCTAAGCCGGGTATTCCGACTTTCACGTCCCAAACAGACTCTGCTTCCTTTTCTTTCAGAGTGTGCGGCGCATGATCAGAGCCTATAACGTCAACCCAACCGTTCTTGACAGCCTCCCACAAACCGTCAACGTCACGCCTATCACGCAAAGGTGGCATAGTCAAGGCCAAGCTTCCAGCTCGTTTCAAATCTCTAACGGACAGGAACAGGTGATGAGGTGTTGCTTCACACGTTACCTGCAGTTCGGACTTCTTGGCTTCGATTATTTTCGTCATCCCTGCTTCTGTGCTCACGTGACAAAAATGCAGATGCATGCCAGTTTGCTTTGCAAGTTTAAGCAAACGTTCGATAGCCTTCACTTCGACGTCTTCAGAGTGTGCCTTCAAGAAAGCGTTTATGTCATTTCGACCGATGCTCTTGAACTTGTCTTCATTTCTTTTCAAAGTCCGTTCATCTTCAGCGTGAGTAGCCGTTAGAATCCCTAAGCTGCCCGCAACCTTGAAGGCCTCTACAATAGCTTGGTCGCTGTGAATGTCCAGCCCGCCGACCTGTTCAGCCATGTAAAGCTTGAAGCCAACAGCGCCCTTTCTCATAATTGCTTGGATTTCCGAATTGCCCCTTGGAAACTCAGAATAGAATCCGACGTTCACCAAAACTTTCCTTTCAGCAAGTCCCATTCTGTTTCTCAGAGTTTCAACACTCATGGTCACTGGGTTGTTGTTGGGCATGTCAAGAATTGTTGTCATCCCGCCAGCCGCTGCAGCTGCCGTGCCGCTATAGAAATCTTCCTTGTAAGCCTTTTCCTCATCTCGAAGGTGCACGTGCACGTCTATCAGACCCGGCAACACAAGGAGATTCTTCAAATCGAGCCTTACGTCTGACTTAGGCATGTTGGTTTCCCTGCCTATCTTGAGAATCTTGCCATCGTCGATTGCCACGCTGCAATCTACTATTGCCAGGTTCACGTAGGCCTTCGTGTTCACCAAGACCACGTCCGCGATCAAACTGCTATCGCCTCTCCCACCTCAATAACGTCCAGCAACGCGTTAAAAGTTTGCTTGTCAACTGCCGTCATGTTCAATTCGTATCAGTTTGGCCACGACTCAACGCGCGCGCTAAAATCAAAAACGCGCGAAATAGATTGCGCACGGGCGAGATTTTCAAAGCCTGCGAGGGGAGTGCCAAAAACCCCCCATTTTTTCACTACAATCAGATGGATTTCGCACGGTTATCATCTCTTTTTGATAGTAGCTTGGAAGTTGTCGTTTGATGTGAGGCTGGGTGACGCGTTCGTCCAGCATCGCTATACATCCTCTGTCTTCTGCTGACCTGTGAACGCGCCCACAAGCCTGAACAAGTCGCAGTATGGCAGGAGCGAAATAGGCGTAGGTTCTCCCTTTCCCCGGAAACTGCTGTTCAAGATAATCGATGAGCGATTCTTCATAGGCATTCCATGTTGCCAAGGGTAATCCCGCAGCCACGACGCACTTGAGGATGTTTCCGGGGTAGTCCATTCCTTCACTCAGTTTGGCCCCCATTACTCCATAAAGAATGTTGCTGGACGAGCTTCTCAGCTTCTCAATCACATCATTTCTTCTCGTGTTCTGCTCTTCCATAATCGTCCTTCTATTTGTCTTAATCAACCTTGCAACTTCATGCATCAGCCCGTAGCTCGTGAAGAAAACCGCCAAATTGCCTGGAGTAGCCCGCGCAATGGCTTCAACGTAGCTCCTCCATTTTTCAAGCATCACGTCCGTTCTCTTCTTAAACTCCGACGACACATCCTCAGCTGCCAGTATGAGCCTGTTCTCCCGCGGAAAGGGAGAGTCAAACTCTTTCAGACAAACATTGCCTGAACTAGAAAGCATCAGATCTCTGTAAACGGTTAGCGGAGACAGAAAACCGCTCATGAGAATGGTTCCTCTTGCTTCTCTCAGAACTGGATCGACAATTTCTCTTCCGTCGAGGCTTCTGACCTCCAACGCAACCCGACTATTCCGATCTCTTTCAATCAGATGCACATATTTTGATCCAACATTGCTGAAAAAACTCTCCATGAACGTGCCGATTCGATAGTTGTAGCTCGAAATCCTCTCGGAACCAGACTCAAGCCTCTTCTTTTTTACATATTCCCCATATTCATGAAGGAGGCCCGCAACTTCAGGACCCGACGCACCATTGTTGGCTACAAATATATCGCTGAGTTCTTGAGGGTTAAGCAACCTTAAACCATTAGCCTTCAAATCGGATTGCACACGTTGAAAAACCTCTTTCCTGAAAACCCGCAGATGCTCTTTGACTGACCCAGACGATTCATGTTCGAAAGTCTCAGTTTCTTTTAAGGCTCTTTCGACCGTGCCCTCCGTCAACTGGTCGGAAAGCAATTCTCTGGCGAAGGTTGGCAGGTTGTGAGCCTCATCAACGATTAAGAAGACTCTGGAAAGGCCGACTCCGAAGCTCTTCAGTATCGATTCCCTAATCGCGGGATCGAAGGCGTAGTGGTACGTTCCGAGAAAAACGTTCGCCTTGGGCAGAACCCTCTTCAAGGCTTCGTAGGCGCAGAATCCTCTTCTGGACATGACCTCGACCGACTCTTCAGGCGTAAGAATTCTTCGCGCACAATCCAGAGCCAAATCCTCCGCCTCCCTTCTCCCTCTCAGAATGCTCATATAGAATTTGCAGTAGGGCTTAGCGGAAGATTCGCAGTTCTCTTTCAGTCTCTTGCATTCTTCGAAAAAGTCAAAATAGGACATATCACCCCTTGTCTTCAACGGACACATGTCTTGTTTGCTGAAGAAGGAAACGCAGTAAAGATCTCTTGAGAGTGCCCTCAGCTCCTTGAGGTATATGTGCAGTTGGCTTCTGGTTCTGAAACAGATCATCAGTCTGTTTTCTCCGAGCTCAGGCAAAATCGCAAGCAGTGATGCAAGGGATTTGCCGATTCCACAAGGGGCGCTTCCAACAAAAATCTCTCTGCTTTTGACGGCTTTTGCGGCCTCTTGAATGAACTCCCTCTGACTGTTTCGAATCTCATAGTTTTCAGGAAGCATGCCGCTCTTCGGAATCTTGGGCTTCACACTGTAGCCACTTCTTCTGGGAAGACTCGAAGCCTTACTATTGGGCATCAAGAATGTCCCACAGTCGCTACAAAACCGATTATTCTCGTACTCTTCCGAAGAGTATATCTTACCACAGGTGCGGCAGGCATAAGTCTGAGGCAACTATTTCACGACAACACATACTTCAAATTGTTAACTTATACCTTGTTAGCAGCTCAGATAGCAGAATGCATGATCCATAACGCGCGACTTGACGCGCGAGGGTATAGCGCGCGTGGAAAACACCAAGAAAACTACTAGAAATCTACCTGAAGCAATTTAGCTTTTTACTAAAATTCTAGCGAGATACCCGAGAACCCCGAACGTCACCGTACGAGTGAAACCTGTCAGGATGTCGCGTAGTCCACACTTGTTTCGCAGGGTCTTCCTACTCTTTCGCAAGGATTATTTCCACGGTTGAAACCATTCTCGCTCTGTTTTCTCCTTCTCTCGGTGGCATTTCCTCTGTTCCTATGGAGATTTTGCTTATTTTTAGGTCTTTTAGGAAGCGTCTTCTGGTTATTTCAGCCGCGTCAACAGCTGTGGCAATTGCTCGGCCTCTGGCCTTCAAGGTTATTTCTTTAGCATTGCTCGCGGATAGGCTTGTAATAATCGCCATAACATAGTCCATTGGTGTTTTGCTTCCTATGAAAACGATTCCCGATTTTTCCGACATTTTCCATCACTCTTTTCATCATAGATTGTAACGTTGCCGTGTTCTTCTCGTCCTTCAACAACAAAACGCTACTGCCCTATACTACGCATACTTCCTTATAAACCAATTAAACAAAAGAGAACCGTGAGAATATTTTCGCACTTTTGGGTGAGGAGATAGCCTTCCAGTGGGGCTGGGTAAAATCTCAAGCTGAAGAGAAGCGCGCGCTTCTGATGAACCATTTTGGCGACAGCCTGCAACTTATGAACCGAATGACAACCCAAATTGAAAGTTTACGACCGAAATAGCAGCGCGCGAAAGTTCTACTGCATCATCGAAAGCGCCAGTCAAACCGACATAGATCTGACCGCCTCACTACACGTCAAAAAACCTAACGCCAACTCAGCCTCTTCCCACGTCTACAGCGCAGAATAAGTAAACGTTAATAGAGAAAGATAAAACCAAAAAACACAACTGAAACCCACCTAAAGGAAGATCTGAGCATTGCAGAGGGCTAAAATGAACGATCCCTCCATTGAAACAGACAAGAAGATCTGCGGCGGCTTTCCAGTGATAAAGGGAACCAGAACGAGAAACGCCAACGTAGAATTGAATACGAATACATCAACCCAATACCCGGCGAAATAATCAGCGCACATCCCAACCTTAAGCTGGGACAAGTACACGACGCCATATCCTACTACTACGAAAACCAAAGCAAGCTGGACGAAGAGATAGACAGGACGAGCAATTCATCCAAGAACTTTCGAAGATCCCAGGAACGAATGGAAATTAACCAAAAACATCCAAACAAAACGCGCGAAGAAAAGTAGCACCGAAATGCAAGAAAGTATAGATAAAAGTAATACAAGTTTACTAAGTGGTAACCAAAATGCCCATAAAGAGCGTTGGCCCAAAAGGACAAGTTGTGATTCCTAAACGCATAAGAAATGCCCTAGGCCTAAAGCCAGGTGTCGACGTGACCATAGAACTCAGAGGAGATGAAATAGTGATAAGCAAACCAAAAATTGAAGGCAGCTACACCGAGTACTATATTTCCACGCAGTCTGCAAAGCTAAAGGAGTCGGTGGATATCAAAAAGATGATAACCGAAGAGGTAACCCAGAGACATGCCCTACATTGATTCCAGCGTGTCTATATACCCCGCGATATACCGAACAGAATCGCAACAAAAGGCAAAAAAGCCAAAGAAATACTCCTAAAGATAGAAAAACGAGAGATATCAGCACACACGTCAACGCTGACATGGGATGAAGTCGTATGGGTTGTCGGCAAGCTATTAAGCAGAGATGACGGAATAAACCAGGGCAAAAAACTACTCGGCTTCCCAAACCTGGAATTCATAAACGTAGACGAAGGAATACTGACCCTAGCTCAAAACCTATTAAACAAATAGAGGCTCAGCCCGCGCGATTCCATACACGCGGCCTCGGCAGTCAGTAGAAAGATAAAAGCAGTTATCAGCGACGACAAAGACTTTGACCAAGTCAAAGAAATAACTAGAGCTCCGCTAGCATAACACCCACGCGCGCTTCCCTCCAGTGTCAGAGTCGCCATCAAACAAAGGTTTCTCCCAGCAAACTGTTCAGACTTGCCTACCTAAAACGGCACACCCAGACACAACAAATCAGATTTGCTCCGATGGAGGGGCCTACACCCATTGCACGCACACACCAACTACAGAACGACGTTGCCATACCAGAAAACTCGACACGAAACATGACCCCTTGCAAAATCATTTAGGTCATATCGGGGACCCGAGGTAGGCCGTGAGAGCGCAAGCAATTCTAGGGTGGTTTATACGATTATTTTGAAGAAGTCTCTTTCCGTTATCATGCCCACAAGCTTCTCATTCTTCACGACAGGCATGGCGCCTATGTTCTTCTCCCGCATAACCTTCGCCGCCTGCCCCACATCCACATCTGGCTCAATCGTCGTCACCGCCTTTGAAGCTATCTCCAAAGCAGGATTATTCAACACTTGGATAATCGTTCCAGATCGCAAATACGCAAAGGCCTCCCCACACCCGAAGAACCGAATAATATCCATAGCCGTAATTATGCCCACAACCTTCCCATCTGACACAATCGGCAGCCTCCTGAAACCCTCCGTGGTCATCGTCTTCTCCGCCTCGAAAATCGTCGTCTTCGGCAAAGCGGTTATCACTTTCTCCGACATAAGCTGAGAGACTTTCACCCCGCTGGTTCTGTCAGCGAAAAGGTTTGCAATGTCCCTCTCAGTGACTATCGCCTTCACGCTGCCTTTTTCGTCGACAACGGGCAACCCGCCCAGGTTCGACTCCTTCATCTTTCCTATCGCTTCACTTATCTTCGCAGACGTATTCACCGACACAACGTTCTGCGTCATCACCAGCTTTATCGGCTCATTAATCGCCTTGAAAAAGTTCCCATCAAACCTCTGCCGAACCATCTCAAACTTCTCGCCCCCGCCCAAATAGTCAACCACGTCCGTAGCAGTCACTATCCCTTCCAGATGCTTGGTTCCAGCGTTGACGATGGGTAACCGACGAAAACCCTTGTCCGCCATCAAGTGGATGGCATCGTATATCGGCGTGGTCGGAGCCACCATGACAACTGGACTCTTCGCCACGGTCAAGATTTCGCCGTCACGCTTCTTTGCCCCGTGAACCTTCAAGTCAACGGGACCCCTTCCCCTGATTCTTCTCCTGAAACCTTCTTTGCTCAACTGCTTTCCCTCACTTCACGGTCAGCCTAACAATGTCTTCGCGGTCAACTATGCCGATGAGCCTGCCGCCTTTGTCCTTAACCGGAACCCTGCCTATGTCCTTTGAAACCATGACCTTGGCAACTCTTATCGCCTTTACCGAAGGCTCCACGGCCACGACCTCCGTCTTCATCACAGAAGAGATTTTGGGCGAACCACGAATCTTTTGAGACTCAAACGTCGGCAGAAAGGCGCCGCTCTGCAGCAGATCCTTATGCGTCACAATGCCCACAAGTTTACCGTTCTTAACCACGGGAAGGCCGGCGAAACGCCTCTCCTGCATCAGACGCCAAATGTGTTCAACCTCGTCATCCGGCGAACACGTTACGACGTCCTTAGTCATTATTTCCGAGACGTCTTTCGCGAATTTTTCTGGGTTTGTTTCGATTTGCTGTTCTATGAACGTTTCCAGTCCTAGGACTCCTTGGTAGGTTCCGTCTTGAGGCGACGTGACGACTGGCGCGCACCATACGTCCACTTTGAGCATGGTCTTAACGGTTGACGTCACGTCATCGTCGACCGTTGCAACGTGCTTTGCAGGGGTCATTATACCCTTGACAAGAATCGAAGATTTGGATGACGATATGGTCATAACGTCGCGTCTGGACAGTTTTCCTAGAAGCTTTTTGTTCCCGTCCGTTACGGGCAGAATCCTGAGGTTGAAGTCCCGTATCATTGCACGGGCTTTTGTGGCGAGCTCATCCGAGTAAATGGAAGGGTGTTTTCCATCCATGATTTCTTTGACACGCAAGCGAGCCCCTCTCACTCTTCGGTTTCTTCCAGTTCAACCCTGCAGTCTTCACAATGGTATTCTCCGTTGACTTCTGTCAGGGTGTCAGACCAGACGCCGCAGTGGTCGCAGTACCCTGCCAGCGGGGCCGGTTCTTCGTGTTCCTCTTCAGCCATGTTTGCGCCTTCAATCATGGCTTTTTCCTGGATTATTTCGAGGAGTTCAGGCATGACGCCAAGGACGTCTTTGCTCGAGATTATGCCGACGAGCCCTCCCTTGTACACGACGCCCAGCCTTCTTATGTTCAACCTGCTCATCCTTCTGGCAGTCTCCGTGATCGTCGCGTCCGGCTCTATCGTGATAAGCGGCGAGGTCATGACTTCTTCGGCTTTAAGCGTGTCTGGTTTGGCGTTCTTGGCCAGCACTCTCAGGACGAGGTCTCTTTCGGTTATTACGCCGATTGGTTTTTCCTCTTTAGTCGTCACTATTATGCAGCCCACATCGTGCTTGTTCATAAGCTCCGCAACACGGTTCGCCGGTGCGTTTTCCTCCACAGTAATGACTGGGCTACTCATGACATCCTTGACCAGCATCTTAGGCCTTAACCCCAGATCAGACATTTTGTTCAGCCACACCAACTCGTGCTTCGAAACGCTTCTACTTTACTCAACTGAAAAGATATGCTGTAATTTAAGACTTGCTAACGCAGGATAAGGAACCGATTGAAACCCTTTTTGCCATGCGCCAAGTCTTATATGCCTCCACCTATAGAAACAGTTCCCCAAAGAGAGGAATGCTCATGCTGAGGACTAACGTTGACAAGTTGGTGAGGCTTTCTGTGTTCGGAGAGGCCGTCAGCCCAGTTTTCGGGAGAGGCGTTTACAGGATTTCAGCGCAAGGCAACCCTATGGTTTTGCCCGGCGTGGGCGGCATCACTTACAATGTCAGAGTTGGCGATCTAGCCTGCGGGTGGGAGGCTGATCACGTGGAGCCAGGCGTGAGTGTCGAGAACAAGGAGAATGACGTGCGGTTTGGGCAGGGTGCGAACGTCGCGTTCAACGTACTTTCATGCGTCGGAAACGAGGCTGTCGTGGTTACTGGCGAGGCAAAGGGCGCGAAGGGCGTTGTCACGGGCAAACACGGCGGAATAGAGCACGTTCTGGTAGACGTTCAGCCCGAGGTCATGGAGAAGCTCATGCTCGGCGACAAGTTCCTAGTGAAAGCCTTCGGCGTGGGCTTGAAGCTTCTGGATTGTCCAGACATAATCGTCATGAACATAGACCCGCGATTTCTTGAAGCGCTCAATCCAAAGGCGAAGGGTGACAAGCTGGAGGTACCCGTGACACATGTGGTTCCCGCGGCCATCATGGGTTCAGGACTCGGCTCAGACAACACGTATTCTGGAGATTATGACATCCAACTCTTCGACGAGAAAGCGAGAAAACAATACAAACTTGACAGCCTGAGGCTCGGCGACCTAGTCGCGATAACCGACGCGGACCACTCATTCGGAAGGATTTACAGGCAGGGCGCGATATCAGTAGGCATCGTCGTGCACACGAACTGCGTGTCAGCAGGCCACGGGCCGGGAGTAACAACTCTGTTCACATCTCGCACTGGAAAAATCACCCCGAAGATAGACGCGAAAGCAAACATTGCGACCATCCTGAAGCTGAGAAACACCAAGCCAAAGCGTTGAACAGGCACGCTAAGGTTCCAGCCCCCGCCTGCGAGTATTTAATTCTTCAATAAGACTCAACGCGCTGAAACCTACGATAGGAGTTGCATCATGTAACTACTAGCAGGTGCGCTCGCACATACAGATTGGAGCTCAAAGCCGTTTAGACCATGCAAAAATATGCCGCAAAATACGGAGCTAGTGACAGGATAGTCATAGATGACGCAAGCACCGACTTAAAAGTCGACCAATATTTGTCTCTATGAATTAAGCTCGTTCATGCCCTATCTTACACCCTTCTCAAGAGAATTGTCAGAGAGCGACTGGATGAGCAAGGCTAATGAGCTAAGCTAGGGAGATGATAGTGTCAATTCAAGGTCACAAGAATCAAGAGCGCGCGGCGCGCGCCCTTAAAACACCATCCTTGAAACCTGCTCGAAACCTAGAACCTGAGCCCGTACGCTACCGCTTTCTGGCGCGCGTGAAATAGCCCAGTTAACAGCTTGTAGGTGTTTCCGCAACGCAAATAAGTGTCTTCTACAGTGTAATTAGTGGGTAATTCTGCAGGTCTGGGAGAGAGAGCTATGAAAAGAAAACTGTTCTTCCTCATAGCAACGATAATGGCGGGCGCAATTGCATTCGTCGGTTCCGCCCTCTACAATAAGACGTATGTCTGGGACAACACTTTCGACGTGACGCAGCCAAATATCCTGTGCAGCATAAATGTCGGAGATTACCGATATGTGAATGCCCCAGTGAATGTTGATGTCTCTCTCGGGCTTCAAAAGACCATTTTCAGCGACGATTTTGAAAGCTACGCCGCTGGCACTTTTCCCAACCCCCAATGGACTTTAGTGTTCAATGGAAACGGAGATGAGTATCAAGTAGTCGTGAACAATGTCTCAAGCTCGCCAACAAAATCTCTTCAGCTGGTGGGCAACGTAAACTGGGCGGCTGACGCCGTGAGGTTCTTCAGCAGCAGCAGTCCAACGATTGGTTTCGAAGTTAACGTTAGAGTCGACAACAGCAGCGGAATACCCCAATCAGGCGGGTACAACGATGCCGCCAGAGTTGGATTCTGGAAAAGAATTGACTGGGGCGATGCGGCGTGGTACGAAAGCGTAACTTTTGCCTACAATGGAACAATAATCGCGAACGGAAAATCCGCATTCCCAGGCGGTCAGGCTCTCCAGTCCTACGTTCCGGGCCAATGGTATGACGTCAAGCTGATCGTTGACAGACCAAACAGAGTCTTTTCCGTTTGGATCAACGGCACATTAGAAGGGCAGAATCTTCAAGGCTGCGACGACCCCTACACCTATGATGGGCTGGCAGTTAGTGGACGTTACACCCAGACAACCGACAACTTCGATGATGCCAAGATCTTTGAGGCAACCATGCCCGCTACCAGTCTGTCTAACTTCAACATCAACGGAACCTACTCTGTAGAACTTCAGTATTGGAACACAACAACCGCACAGTGGCAGCATGTCCAATATCTTCAACAGGCAACGAACATAACGCTCACGGGCGGCGGATACGCGCAGACCTATACATTCACGCCTGAGTTGGAAGGAAAATATAAAGTTGAAGTAACCCTCGCCTATGATTCCACTGTAGACACATTTAACGGACAATCGTAAATAGCCTATCCAGAAACTCCTAGGGCACTAGGGCTAGTGTTTCATAATGAACGTGAAGATCTTAAATGGATTGCAACAAGCTATGACGTCAGATGAAGATACCTAAATCTGCATTTTTCATTACATTGATTTTGGCTTGTTTGACATTTTCAGCAATGATGATTAGTCCAACCAAAGCAGAGATCATTAACGCGTCACCACCTGGAAATACTCCTTTGCTTTACTTAGGAATTGGCGTTGTTATTGGAGCAATAGCTGTTTTTATCCTTCTGACTATATATTTCTCACAAAGGAATAAGAGGTCTCCATACAACAAGATGCGCGAGCGCAATTTGGTAAAGATATTGTGTATTGTTTTGCCTTTTGTTTTGGGCCACGCAATAACGTACGCTACTGGTGTGCTTAACCTGAATCCTGTCGGACCAGTGAAAGGTTATGGTTACGGTTATGGATTGCCTTTCACCTGGTTATATAGAGAAAGTGTCTTCTATGTTTCAGGTGTAGATTTCGCAGGTTTCCTCGTAGACTTTTTGTTATGGTCTGCCATACTTGCTGCTGCTTTCTGGTTTGGTTATTATATAGACAGCGAATCGAATAAATTACATGACAATTCATGATGGAGCGTTATCCATCAAAATGTCATAGTTGTAGCTGAAGACTATGTCTCCGGGTTGCATCAGTCCAGCAAGTTCCAGATGTTTCCTACATACAGGTCCTTTCAAAGCCTCGGAAAAGGTACGCGCAACCAGCTCAATTGGGGTATAGAGGCGACGAGGCGCTAAGGACATTCTCTGGTCAGGATATCCATAGGTGTATAAGAACCTATCAAAAATCTCCATTCTTAGACTAAACGCTATGCATAGCAAGCTCAATTCTCCCGTTCTTCATTGCGCATGATCTCGATGAAAAACGAGTGAGCAGCACCAGCGTGAGAATAGATATATAAACCTACATGTTCACTTGTGTGTTGAAGGATGATTTAGGAGTAATCAGGTTGCCGTTTAAGCGTAAGAGCCGTGGTAGATCTAAAGGTGGCAAGGGCAGTAGCGGTTCTATTCAGTGCGCCAGTTGCGGAGCTATGGTGCCGCGGGATAAGGCCAAGAAGGTTACTAAGAGGCTTTCTTTCGTCGATTATGCCTTGGCCAAGGAACTTCGGCAGAAGGGCACGTATATTGCCGTGCCGTCCGACACGAAGTACTACTGCGTTTCATGCGCGGTCCATCGAGGAGTTGTGAAGGTTAGAGCTGAGAACGAGCGTCATATGCGCACGCGACCGGGAAGAAGATACTAAAGTTCAGACAGTTTCCTTTTTCTTTGATTTTCCGTAAACGTACAGGCCTCTCTGCAAGACCGTCAAGTTTGAGAGTATTGCAAGCAGGATAATGCCGACGGTCATTACCGTCGTCGGCTGCCAAAAAAACGCTATCAGGGTTGCCACGAGCAGTATGATCATTCGCTCCGCTCTCTCCGCCAGACCGACTGACTCCATTTTGATTCCAGCCCCTTCTGCCCTTGCACGACTGTAACTGACGAGGAGGGAACCGACTATCGCGATCAAGCCCACCCACAGAACGGTGCACAGTCCCCCCACGATTATACCGATGTAAACTGCAGCGTCAGCGTACCTGTCTAGCACAGAATCCAAAAAACCGCCGAAAACCGTTGCCTGCCCGTACAGCCTCGCGACTATTCCGTCCAACGCGTCGCAGAAACCAGAGAGCAAGAGCAGAACAAACGCGAGTAGAAGAAAAAACGTGCGGCTCTGCCATTCTGGGTTCTGCCATTCTGCATAAGCAAAGGCTGATAGAAAAGCCAATAGCATGCCTGTGCCAGTTATCAGGTTAGGCGTCAAGCCTATTCTGTGAGCCGCTCTTGCCTCAGCAGCAAGTGCCTGCTGGACCTTCTGTTTCAGTCTCGTGAGCATTTACGGTTGCTTCTCCAGCAATTCTTAATTAAGCTTGGATATGTAAAGAACTTGAGTTAAAAGGTGTTTGGAGATGATTAACGTCACCACTGTTAAGGTTGACGGCAAAGCTTGTCTGGGCTTGAGAGTCGATTTGCCCGAGAGCCCACCCCTGCTTCTTATGGTCGCGGACAAAGGCTTCGTAATGTGCGGCTTCCTAAACATTGACGCGGCTGAAAAACTAGGCGTGGCGGCAGCCATGGTCAGCGGAGTGAAAACCTTCGAAGACGTACTCAACGCACAAGTCAAGGCTACAACGACCAAAGCGAAAAACTCGGGCGTCGATGCCGGGATGAAAGGATCTGAAGCCTTGAAGCACATGTCCTAGAACTTGACCTTCAACAGCTTTAGTACGCATGAGAGGGCAACTCCCTATTTCGGGTTCTTGCGAGCATTTCAAGGTTCTTTGTGGGCGTGTGTTATGTTCTTATAGGTGTGAACTAGTCTGTAGCCTACTGGGTGTTAGGAGTTGGCGGGGCTTCTTGATCCTCTGGAAGTGAAGGGGCTGACTCTTAGGAATCGCATAGTTATGCCTCCCATGCAGACAGGTCGGGCCACGGTTAGAGGCGCGGTCACGGATAGGCTGATTGGCTTTTACGTGAGGCGTTCGGCGGCCTTGGGCTTGTTGATCGTTGAGCACGCTTACGTTTCTCCGGGTGGAAAGTTGAGCCCAAAGCAGCTGGGGATCTATGATGACGAGTTGATCGGCGGGTTGGAGAAGCTTGCGGGCAGCGTTCATGCGATGGGCACTCCTGTTGTCGTGCAGATTACGCATGCTGGGGGCGTTGGGAACAGCAAAGTCATAGGCGGGGAGCCTGTCGGTCCTTCTGCGACTGGGAAAGCTCGTGAGTTGACCAGAAGCGAGATTGAAGCTCTTGTTGAAGAGTTTGCCGTGGCCGCCGAACGTGCGGTTAAAGCGGGTTTTGACGGGGTAGAGCTTCACGGTGCGCATGGTTTCCTGCTTAACCAGTTCTTTTCGCCTTTGCTTAACAAGCGTGAGGACGAGTATGGAGGTTCCCTAGAGAACAGGATGCGTTTCCCCCTCATGGTTGTCGAGAAGGTCCGTGAAAGTGTCAGGGGTGGGCTTCTGCTTTACCGGTTAGGCTCGGACGATTTGGCCACAAACGGCACGCACGTAGAGGATTCGGCTGCTTTTGCAGTGAAGCTTGAGCAGTGCGGAGTTGACATTGTTGACGTGTCGGGCGGCTTGTGCGGAAGCGAGCCTAGACAGCTTCGAGGCGTCGAAGGTTACTTTGTTCCTCAAGCTTACGAGATAAAGAAAGCTGTTAGGGTTCCCGTTATCGGTGTTGGAGGAATCACTGAAGCTGAGTACGCCGATAGGCTGATTCGAGACGGAAAGGTTGACCTGGTGGCCGTGGGCAGAGCGCTCTGGAAGGATCCGAAATGGGCCATAAAAGGCGTTGAAGCGCTGAAAGCCTAACGCGCGCGCTAAGGTTTTGCTCGATTTCTATATGCACGATTAGAGTTAGAAATCTGACAAGATAAAAGACTTTGCTGCATCCATATTTGCCATGGACGTTTTAGGGTTTTGGGGGTAGAGAGTAAAGTTTTATCTCACATCAACGCATGACTTGTGCAGAATCAAGAAAAGGTTGAAAACTAATCTGGTCGGAGTTCAAGAGCCGTTAGGAGAAGAAAGATGAAAAGACGTGCATACATAGAATTTCGAGAAAAAGTGGAAGAAGCATTGCAGGGAGAAAAGATTGGTCTCACCTGGAATCAGCTTAAGAAGAAGGGTGAAATCGAGCAAACTCGTCTATGTTATACTTGGGCTAAACGATTTGAAAATGAAATTGGATTGACTCGAGAGCGACGCGGTCGTAACGTTTATTGGAAATTGAAGAGAAGATAAGCTTTCAATGATAAAAACTTGATAGGTTTGGGTTGGGATAAAACTTTACCCCAACCAACCAGGTAAAGTTTTATCCAACCAACAACCAACCAACACGGACGACGACGGAGTATTAAAAAGACCACGAACGACGACGACCACGACCACGACGGACGACGGAAACGATGAACGGACGATGGAGGGTGGAAGGATGGAACAAAAGTGCTTTTCAACGTTAAGAAATGTATATCTTAAGCTCTTCTTAAGACGTACATTTCACAAACATGGATGGACGGAGGATAGAACAGTTCCTACTGTATGAGGAGTGAGATTCAAGCGCGCGTGCTATCTGGTAGACTCTTCACAATAGTTAGGGCTGTTACCGGCGATATAGAATGTTCGTGACCGTGGGCATGTTTTTGCTTTACCTTGCCCTTCTGTCTCTCGGCAGGATAGCGCCCGTATTGGAAGAGCATTCGTTGGGCCTTTCATTCTGTAAGGCTTCCCAAAATGTCTTTTATGGACTGGACCAGCAGACAGAAGACTGATATGAATACGTGTGGCAGGATCAGGAGAAGAGTCCCGAGTTCCCTGGTTTTCTTTCGAACTTCTCTGAAAGTCAAGGTGAATGCCGTGTTCATATCGACAAATTCAACTGTTCGCTTCAATATGTCAACTTTGTATGTTTTGTGTGCCAATGCATTCCTGATGTTTCTGTCAAAACCAGAAACAAAAATGCCCCAGCCACTTTTCTTGACAAGTTGACTATTTGAAAACAGCCCATTTCTCCTTGCAACTTCGTATCCATAGCCATTATCAATTTGTAGGAGTTGTATCAAGACAACAATCAAGGAAATGAACTTCTCATAGATTCCCGATAGCTCCGCGTATATCTCCATATATTTGTCGAGTTGTCTCTTTTCAATCTTCGAGAAACTCCGTCCCAAGAACTCATAGTGCTTGATTACCCTTTGTAGCGTAGCTTGAAGAAGAGGATAGAAATCCTTGGAATGCAGAAATTCATTTAGGGCTTCCCATGCTTTTTCCATCTTGTGCGTTTTTCTCAGCTCACCCAGTAGCATTTCCAACCCTTGCAAGTACTTCTTGTATCCTGTATCCCTCAAGTAATGCCAGTTGAAACGAAAATTCTTCAATTCCTCACAGACCTGAAAAAGGTCATCTATAACATGAACATTTTTCGGAATTTCAGACATAAATGGTTTGAAGTAGGCATCTGTCAATGAGTAGAATTTCTCTTTTAGCGAGACTGTTTTGAGTTTTCCCTTTCGAAACTCTTCTTCAATCCTAATGGCTGTCTGATAGGTTTCAGTAATGGCTTTCTCTATTTCGGTGCCAACTTCGATCTCAGCTTTTTTCTTCAGTTCTTTTCTCTTTTGTGTGCCAATGTACTTTCCAGTGAGGTTGACTACTAAGTCGATCGTTTCATCGCTTGTTTTGGAAACAAGACTTCTTATTTGGCTCCGTATTTCTCTTGGAATATCTGCCGTGGGATTCTTGCCGCGTCCCGTCTCGGGCACCCTCTCCATCTTATTGGGCGTACGAGGGCATTTAACTCATTTTACATCAGTCCAGTAATGTAGCGCGCGCCTATTTAGAAGCAGAAGAATCACACGCACGCTGCCAGTCCTCTTCCTCTTCGAAGTTTTCGTCCTCGTTCAATTCAGTTTCTTCGTCAGGTTCGTCGAACAAACCTTCACCTCCAATGCTTTCTCTCTAAGCTGCGTGGGGCGTGATACATGAAGATTTTCTGTAATAATGGGCGCGGGCGTCTGTTGATCTCTGATTCAGACTCTATGAGCCTAGACTTTATGACTTATGAGGCACTTTGTTTATAAGTATCGGTATGAAGGGTAGGTGCAGCGTGTAAGAAGTGATTTTTGCACAGCAGCCATAAAAGGAGTTGAGAGAGTTGACGTATGAGAGAAAAGAAATGCACAAGGCAGTTTGCGCTGAATGCAAAAAGGAATGTGAAGTGCCATTCAAGCCTGATGGTAGCAGACCTGTATACTGCCGAGAGTGTTACTCGAAGAGAGCACCTCCTAGAAGAAATCAATTTTAGACCAAGCCAACGACTCTAATCTAAGATTGGCTTTCTCCTAGCTTCTATATTCTTTTTTCAAATCACTTGGATGGATATTGTTAGCGCGCGCGCTAATAGGACATGTGCTGACATGACATACAACCGCGCGCGCTGATTTTTCTCTCTATGTTAGCCATGAACATTTGAGAAATCCAAAGAAAGATAAATCTAGTACAGCTTAAATGAAATAAGAGGTGATGGAAGATGGGGAAAGTATATCGATGCCCAAATTGTAATAGAACAGAAATCATATGGGATGCAGGACTTAGAAAAGCCGCATGCCCAAAAGATAAAACACCGGTGAACAACTACAAAACTGAAAATAATGCTTGAAAATATCTTTGACGTTCACGCGCTAACCTTTTCCTCTAAATCTCTGTCTTGCTTGAAATAGATCTCACTCGGACATAATTTGTTGCATAATATAGAGCGCATTGTAGCCCATCTCCTGTTCAATATTGAAGCGTGCGTGCAAAGTTATGAACTAGAGCTTATAAGCTAAACCTGCATCTTTTGTCGTTTTATTGCTTTGCCGATAGCCAAGATCGACTTACATATTCACACCAGTTTCTCAGATGGAGCTTGCAGTGTCGATGAAGTCGTTAACTTAGTTTGTTGCCGATTTCCCTATACGTCTATCTCGCATTTTCTTGAAGCAGACTAAGAAGCGTGCGCGCTATAGACTACGCTATGCTGGAACCATGCCTCACTGTAAACGGTTAAGACGCGCGTTGCCTTGTCCCGAAATTATGTGTTGAAGTATGTTGGTGAGCGCGCGTGCTATTTCAAGAAAGGATAAGAAACCTGTTCCAAAGATTGTTTTTCGTTTCGGTTCTCAAGACAAACAGATTAGGAAGTTTCTGGAAACTCGCAGAGATATACCGAGTTTCCTTAAAGGGAGGCGATAATAATGGTTTAGAGGGATTGCGGTTATTTGAGTTTCACCAAGAAAGGAGATAAAGTGTTGATAGTGGTGAAACGTGCTCGGTATGTTAGCGCGCGCTCCCAGTGTCATAATTGCCATGAACCCGGCTAGAGGATTCTTCTAGAACTATTTTCCATAAGCAATATGTGACTATTAAACAAAGACTTCAGTGGAAGGAGAAGGGAGAAAACAAAAGTAAGGAGAGGGAAGAAGCAAGGGAGAAAGGAGGAAGAATTTCGTGCTCTTCCCTCATCCTTATACATTATTTTATGAAGCTTTTTGCTTAAGTCTTTGTCGCTCAATTCTTCTTGTGCGTTAGCGCGCGCGCTGAACCTATATTGCATGTCGCTTCGGCTTATATAGAAGGACGAAAATAGCTTGTGCGGGAAACTAAAATAGCAAATAATAGAATCTGAATGGGGGTGAAACAATGGAAAAAAGGAAGTTGGAACTTTCATTCATCGATAAGAGTGGGAAAGTGCATCCATTAGATGGGGTTACTCGTGCGGAATTAGCCGAGGGTCTTGAACAAATCTCTAAAGAAATCGCAAAGAGACTGTTATTGTTGAAAGAACAAAGATAGAACCTAGTCTATCCCTTTTTTCTGGAAATTCCAGGAGCACGCGTCTAGTATAAACTCCAAAAGAATCTTGGGAATAAAAAAAAGAAGTAGTGATTTCATTTAGCTTATTTTAGTAATTTCATGCTTTCTTCGAGATTCATTGCTAATTTGATTTCGCTCGTGTTCCAAGCCATCCATTTTACAATTTCTGGTTCCATTGAGAATTTTTGCAGAGCGTCTGACCTTGAGGCTTCATACACCCAAATCAATAGGTGTTCTGGAACTACAGTCCATGCTCCAAGCGCGCGCCTGTTCATAAACTTCCTTGGCACGGCGAAAAGTTTCTTCTTGTTTTCCAGTTGGCCCCTTTTCTAGTTCAGAATTCTTCGACTTGTCCTCGGCCGTCATTCTATCACTTTATGCGCGCGGTTTGTCTAGGCGATTGTTGCTGCTACTTGTAAAAAGGTAAAAGAATTAGAAAACACTAATTTGCATCAAACAGCTTGTAATATTCAGTTTGTCACAGGTCTTGGGCGGTTGGGTTATGGGGTTGAATCGGTTTATGTCAAGGGAGGATATCTTGATAGATGACGCTGGATGGGGAGACCTTATCTTAGGCGTGGTAATCGGTGCCCTCAAGCCTCCAGACCGCCGGTACATGGAACGCAGGATTCCAGTATCATCCTTCCAGCCGCCAAACTTCGAGAATAAAAAGTATCTGGATGACGCAGTGAAGATTGCCGATGAGATCGTTGAGGTTATGCAGCCCAATGGGGAACCCCATTTTAGGGTCTGCTCAGGGTACGTTCTGTCCGGCATACGCAGACACCTGCAAGACCGAGGATTCGACGTGGAAGAAGTAGAAATCACAGGCGAACTCCAAGAGATGGTTGAAAGAAGCTACATAAGATGGTGTTTTGAAGTGGGAGTACCGGCAGAAAGGCTGGAAGACAAAAGACGTTTCTGGACACTTCTGGAATGGGTTGGGGAGAGACCTGAGCTAAGAGAGAAACTCGTAAAGACGGGATGGAAAAGCTGGAAGAACAAGTGGAGAGAAAAAGCATTCGAAAAGTCTAAAAAAGAAGCGGCTCTGCCACTTGAGTGAGTTTTAACCCGTCTGCAACTTTGCGGTAGGTTTTGAACGGCGCGCGCGACGGCTCTTAAGACTATTTTCCATCTGTTGCCTAAACTACGCATATGTTGCTGTACTTGAGCAGTCACAAAATCAGGCGAAAAACCTGAAAAGAGAGGAGAGATTCCTGAAAAATCCACGCGCGCTCTCCTAACCAAGGCCTTTTAAGAAAGCATCAAAGGAATAAGCGGGGGGGTGATTGACGTGCCCTTGAAGCGAAAGAAGAAAGAAGAGAAAAAAGAGGAAAAGAAACCCGCAGAGAAAAAGCCAGAGGAAAAGAAGTAACTCTATTACTAAATTGTTGAGTCATTATTGATTGGGAGA
>JBEKCD010000005.1:0-255114 GCA_050015055.1 Bathyarchaeia archaeon
GACGAAGGTTGCAACCATTATTTTTGTAAGAAACATCTTAGCGTTTATCTTGAACAGCAAAAGGAAAAGATCAAATTCAGCTAAGTTTTCTCTTGCTTTTCCTATTCCTCTTTCTGTTCGTACTCTTCTTTCAGGTTGACTAGAGCCTTTTGTACGGCATGGCTTAGCGCGCGCGCAAATTTCTTACCCCCGCACATGAGCGACAAAGAGCAAAAACGCGCGAATGAAACTGTTTTCTACTTCGTCAGACTTTAAAGTCCAAACAATATAAAATAGAAAAAACCTCAGCCTTGAAGACATTAAAGTATTCAACTGAGTTGGAAAGGAAGCTCAGCTTTTCATTAAGGTAGTGTGCAGTGAAATTCCTAATGAGTTGGGTTGTTAAGAGATTTCTGATGATGAAGTCCTCTTCTGGTTTTTTGGAGAAGACGTTTGTTGCAATTGTCTTAAGGTTATTCTCAAAATCTCCGACGCCTTCATATGAAGCCAAACAAGCATGATGCTGGTACGTCTTCTGCCAAGACGTCCCGCTGAATATGGCACTTATCAGCCCACTTAGCATAAGCGTCGTTCTGGAGCGTCTCTTCAAGTTAGATTCCAGAAGCAGTGCTAGGTTTCTTATGTTGTCGAACATCACCACACGTGTATATATATCATCATGAAAAGTGATCAGTTTACTTGAGTTAATGATTTTTGCAAAGAATAGTTTTTCTGTTTCATCCATGTTCTGCATTAAGCAAATAGTGTTCTTTACCGCAATTCCTGATTTATTAACAAATTCCTTCAGGTAATTACCATCTATGATTTTGCATGAAAACTCGGAGATTCCTTCTTTCACTTTTGATGCCAACTGTTGTTGAGCGGCCGTTTGTCCAACAGTTCTTACGTCTTCTTCGAATGCTCTTAGAATGTTAGGGATTCCTTCGTCGTAATTCCTTAAGTATAGTTGTGCGACACCCATATTGTACAGGGGCAAACCCTTGTGGATGTCCACTTTTCGTTCTGCTTCTGCCTCTGTTATGGTTTCTAACACGTACATATAAACTGTTACAGCATCAGAATACATTCGATTACTAAGGAAGTAAATCCCCAGGTGATTCCAGACTGAGGCTTCCATCTCCTTCCTGTTGCTGTTTGGGATGTCTTTCAAAACTATGTTATGCTTTTTTAGTTCAAGTAATTCATCAAGGGATTTCCGGAGCTCAAGTGCATTGTTTGCAATTTCCACGAGCGCACGCGCACCGCACGTAGTGGTCTATTTGCTTCTTCTCAGTCGCGGTGCTTGCGTCCTCACTTTAAATCCAGAAAACCACGAATCAGCTCAGAATATTGGGGGGGGTAAAGTTTTATCCAAACCAAACCATTTTTATCAGCAAGCGCACGCTGGCGCGCCCCCATAATTTGATGTGAAACAGGTTTCTCGCGTGAGTTTCTCGTTAGTGGCGAATGGTAATCGGCCCAGTCTTCGTCTCGACGGTCAGTTTGCCGGTTCCGTTGCCCAGACGACCGGTATACTGGCCTCGTTCATAACGTGAATCGGCCAGCTCTGGAACGCTCGTAACTCTTCCAAGTCTGGAGTAGGCCTCCACCTTCAGGTCTGACTGATCTTGCAGCGTGATTTCTATAGGTCCAGTGCTTGTTCTGAACCAGTTCTCGCCGCTAGAGAGACTGCCGGAGAATCTGATGGGACCCGTAGTGTTGCGGACAGTTACCGTTCCGTTTACGTTTTCCAGAGTAGCCGGGCCAGTCGTGCTGTCAACAGTGGTTATTCCTTTGATGTTTCTCAAATCAATAGGGCCAGTTTTGCCGACGACTCTGACATTTCCTTCACATTCTTCTATGGTGACTTTGGCCACTGAAGATTCAATCGACAACGCGCCCCTTATTCCTGCGACCGCCACTTCACCGATGCTCGTTGAAATGTCAAGATCGGCTTCGGCAGGTACTGACACAGCAATATCTGCTCTTGGACCGCCTGAAACGAAGTATCTAGGCCACCTCAGAGGATGAACTAAAGCACGAGCCTTAATAGTCACAACATTTCCTTCTTGCGTCACGCTCCAGTCCAAGTCCCTGCGCTCTCTAAGATCTAGGTCAACATTCACCTCGCTCTCGGTGCCCTTCTTTACGTCGATCCTGCCAGGGGCTCGTTGAAGTATCACAACTTTCGGCTTTTCCACAACCTTCAGGGCATGATGCTCTCGCGTGGGCTCTTCCTCTGCCTGAGCAACAGGAGTCCCGCATGATGGGCAGAATCTAGCGTCTTCAGGCAGTACGGCTCCACACTTAGTGCAATAGGTCATCCTGAGTCGCCTTGAGTCTTGTGATTCGATCATGATGTGTGACTGCTGCGATTTCAGCCTTTCGCAGGATACGAGTTAACTGCGCGCGCTGGGCTGATACAGTTAGGTTATTTGGGGTGAGGCATGAGCCTGTATGTGCTCTAGGGTCTAAACAATAACAGATTTCTGCAGCGGTAAGTCTCTACTGGCTTAACCGTGAGAAGATGAGCGGGAATAAATTCTTTTCACCTGCTCCAAAAGTGTGTTGTTTAGTATTCCACCACAGACGGCGCGCGCGACTCTCCAAGTCTTATCTTGAAAGCGCTTTGGCGACTTCTTGCGCCCAATTCTTCGTTTTCTCCAGTTCTCCCTCTTTCAGTTGTATTGCATTCATCTTGCCCTCTACATAAGCGAGGAGCGGAGGCGCGATTACTTCAAAACCCAGTTTCTTGAGTTTCTTTTCTATGCCTTTGGCCCCGTTTCCGCTCATCCTTGATTGCAGTTGCGTGTCAAAAGCAGCTCCCCGCTTTCCCGAAAACTCCTTGTCGGAGAAACTGTTGAGGAACCGCCTCATTTCACGTGACGCCCTAAAATACATCGTTGGTGAACCAGCAATCAGACAATCGAAACTCTTGACAGTTGCCCGGTCAACATCCTTGACAAAGAAGGAGTCAACTTCGATTCCTTTTTCCTTCAGGACTCCACCAATGGTTTCCGCGACCTTCGCCGTCATCTTCAAAGGAGAGGCCGTGTCATAAACGATCAAAGCTTTCATTCAGTCTGCCCCCGTGCACTTTAGCAAGCTTAGGTTGGTTGTGACGGGCCTTTAAAGCTTTGCGCAAACCACGAGTAATATGTCTGCTTTTGGACACTTTCCTTGCCGAGACTCAAGGTTTATGTATGGTTTTATGGAGAAGTTCATAGGCTTGTGAAGCGTTCTGAGAGTTGAGTCCGTAGCAGATTATTGACACTTCTCTGGTTTTTTCTGCCTCTCGATACTGGATCCAAAGAACCTTGTTAGTGTGAAGCCTGAATTGTTCTATGGAAATTATGCTGTCACATGGGACTTGAAAACGGGGCTTTGTCTTTGAAAAACGGTCCTTGGGGGTACTCCATATATCCGCTTGTTGGTCAAAACAACCCTTGTTATATTCTTAGCTATCGCTGTGAAGAATCCTGGACGACTGAAACAAATGCCGACACCCATAGGACCAAAGGAATAGAGTTCCGTCTCCTGCGGTTCACCAGCCATGTTTTTTCCTTACCACCAGCTAATAGTCTATCAGCAGTCACTTGTTTACCGAAGGTTATATTTCACGTTTTTCAGTGCCAGGTCATAGGAGAAAGCTCTGCCTCAATTGTTGCAGCTATTGATGCGCGCTAGTAAGAGAATAGAAAAAACGGGTCTGCCAGTGGCATCTCCGCTCTGGTGGGCGTTGCTACTGTCCGTCTTTTGGTTCCTGTCTTTTGATTCTCGCCGCGACCGATAGGCTCAGAGCCGCCACTGCAAGCGCCGCAAAGGCTACGATGGTTGGAGGCAACGCATTTCCAGCGAACAGGCCCGAATCGGTGGACGATGTTGGAGGGTTCGCTGGTGTTGTTGAGGTTGGATTCGTTGGAGTCTGGTAGTTCTTTAACAGTGGGTTTCCTTGTTGTTGCTGGTACACCGCAGCTGGGATTGAGCTTGGGCTGGAGGACGCGGTCGCTTCGCCTCCTATTGTTGAGGTTGTTTGGACTCCGTACGGCATCACCCAGTAGTTAGGCTGCTGAACATGCAAAGTTATCGAGGCATTGGTCTGGGGAGGAACTATCAGCGTTGAACCCGCCAGTCCGACGTACGTTGGCTGCCAGTAGACGGTCACGTTCACCTCTTCACCTGCGACGATGATCTGAACCGTTGTCTGATCTTTCGGCATGTTCACGAGTATCCAGCTCCAAGCGTCAACCTGAACAGGTGCCTGAGGCGTCACAAGGGTAGCCATGCCATCAGCCTGTGTGGTATTCCACATTACAGCGTTGCTTTCATAACCCCAATAGTACCAAGATCCTACGACTGATGTAGAGACGGAAGCGCCCTCAGCGGCGGTTCCGTTGGCGTAGACAACTTTGATCGTGAGTGTGGTTGTGGGGAAGGATGTAACGTTCTGTGTCGAGATTGTGAAGGTTGCGGAACCAGAGACCTGCTGCACCGAGTAACCGTACTCTACCACTGGCGCTTCGTAGTAGGGCATCGCCAAGTTGCCTTGAAAAACGTTGACACCTACCATTGGTGAAGGCGAGTAATAGATCTGATTGTTCGATTGATCCGCTGTGGCGGTGAACATATACTGTCCGTTTGGAAGCTCGAAGGAGGCCGCTGGATACTGAGTTTGAGAAGAAGCAACCATGTAACCGCTCATGTTAAAAGCGGAGACGGTGAAATAGTCTGGAAGGCTGCTTGCGGTCTGGACGAAAACCTGCACGTTATTGTACGAAGCTGCGCTGGCGAACGACAGTGAACTGAAACCCAACGCGACGCTAAAACCTAGTATGGCAGTTAGTGCGAAAATCAGAGACTTATTCTTTACCTTATTCATATGATTCTACTCCACTACTCCTAGCCTGAATCCGCTAGTTAAGCCTAGTTGTTAGTACAGCACCGTTCCAAATGCTGGTACAACATCATTAAACCTCATAGAACTTTGGCGAATGGCATGCGTGATATGATTTGATCCCCCATAACAGACAACCTGATAAAAAGCTCCCCTTTCCTTTTTTGAGTTCATTTCCAGGAAAGATACACACTTCTTTCTCGCTCGGCGATGCGCTTCGTCAAGAATGACTAGAGCATTTTCCCTTAATACCGTAGCACCCCAACCGTTAAAACTTCGGGTTTTGATGAAAACACAGAAGAGTTTATAGGACTCTTGAATTTAGCAAGAGAGCTCCCGCGTCTCCATGGTTGTGAGGTTTATAAGAACCGAAATCGACAGGAACCTATGTCAAGAGAGTGTTGCCTTGTCCAAGAAAGAACTGGACGTTGTGGCCTCAGAGGTCAGGGTTTGCACGAAGTGTCCACTCTGGAAGTCCCGCAAGAACGCGGTTCCTGGCGTTGGAAACCCTGAAGCCCGAGCAATGCTCATCGGAGAAGCCCCAGGCAGGTCAGAAGACGTCAAAGGTGAACCCTTCGTGGGAACTGCGGGTAAACTCCTCGACACACTCCTGTCCCAAATCGGCCTTTCAAGAGAACAAGTCTTCATAACAAACGTCGTGAAGTGCAGGCCGCCCGAAAACCGTCAGCCCAAACCCCTGGAAATCGAAACCTGCACACCATACCTGAACAGACAAATACTAATCATTCAACCAGAGTTCATCGTCACGCTCGGCAGCCACTCCACAGCCTACATTTTCTCAAAAACAACGCTGCCCTTCAGCAGCATAACACAAGTCCGCGGAAAACCGCGTAGAGCAACAATTCTAGGCGTGCCGCGGACAATTTTTCCAACATATCATCCAGCATCAGCCCTCTACAACCAAGAACACAAGAAAATACTGGAACAAGATTTTCAGCTTTTGAAAACTGAGCTGCGAAACACTCACCCAAACCTTAGCGATCGTTAGCCTGTCAGTGTGCGACGTACCAGCGACCTCTGTAACGTCTCCCGTGCCCTGAAGACTCTGCATGTAAGTTCTCCCCGAGCCGTACATTCGCAAGCACTAACGTTCCAAGCGGTCAGAAGCCTCGTGCCAGTCGGTTTGACAGAAAAAGGGGAGTTTGATGCAGGTTGCCTAAGATGCCTATCTACGCGGAACCTGGGGGCCCTATGTCAGCTACCGCAGTTTCTCCGCCAGCAATGCACACGGTTTGAGCAGCCCACGCTACATTGTAGTAAGGCGCATCGTACGAGTAGCTGCCGACAAAGTTAACGGTGACATTGTAGACCACGCCACCAGTCTTGTTCCATCCGGTGAACACTGCTGTTCCATTGAGGCTTGACGGATTCGTCTTCGCCTGGTGGTGAGTTTGATAGTATGGATGGCCATACAGAGTCCAGCTGCCAGTAACAACTGCTTCCGCATACCCATGCGGCGTGCTCGTCTCGTCATCCTTGTCAACGTTCGGTGTCGCCATGACCGCCAAACATGACATGCCGACCAACGCTATCAAGAGAATTGGGAGAACGATGTACGCTCTTTTCATTCCTTCCACCTCCTTTTGACTTGCTGCCCGTGGACTGTGTCAGAAGCGTTATTAGAAGAAGCGGAAATGCTTCCTAAACACAGAGTTAGGTTAAAGTGAAACAATGCAGAGAACACTTTAACCAATCACTCTGGCCCTTCACGGTTCTCCTGATCTCTGCAAGGCTTATTTGTGCATGTTCTCACAGCATACTGTTCAGGCGTTTTCTGTTGAAACTCGAACGGATCTTAGCTTCCTTCTCCAGGCAAAAAATACTGCTGGCCCTTCACAACGTCGGAAAAACCCACTTGACCAACCTCGTCCGCATAGTCAACAGCACCTACAACCAAGTAATGCCGCACCTCAAAATTCTGGAAAAAGAGGGCATCATCAGCATTAAAAGCTACGGACGCCTCAGAATCGTTGAGTTGAACATCGAGAACCCAAGGACAAAGGCATTGCTGAAAGCGCTTCAAATTCTCGACAGAGCCGAATCTGATGCATAACACTCAAGTGCCCAGGGCGTTTGTCCTCGCTGCAGCTTCCCAGTCTCACCATAAAGCGTGCTAGCAGCGCTGGAAAATTCACTCAGCGCACGCCTTCATGCGCTAACCTGCGGCGGCGGTTGAACAGGTCTGCCCAGTTTCTTGCGAAGTGCAATACGATACAGTTTTCGTAGGGATTTCACGAGCCGCTCGACGCTGGGTAAGCCTGAGTATATTATTGGAATGCGATCGTACTCCGCTAATCGTATCGAGTATTCGTCCGGCTGAGCACCGTGAAAGACGACCACACGTGGTTTCAAGTTGCTTATACGGACGATAAGCATGGGAGATATGCCGTCTTCTATGTTCGTGAATATCAACGCCCGCTCGGTCGTCGCCCCGAAAACTTGCGAAAACTCCGAGCCCGAGAGTGTTTCCACGGCCCTCTTGCTGTCGACGACTGTGTAACCGTTAACCTCCTTAACATAAGCGTCCAGACACGCGACAGTTTTGCCTTCTATGGCTTTGCAGAGATACTCCACCCTGACAGGTATTGGGAACTCGCGGAGGTCCACGATGGCGTTGCTCGGTGAACTCGTGAGCTTGGCGAACTCATGGATGAAACGGCCGCCCCTCTCCTCGTCGATTTTGAGCAGAGCCCACACGAACCTGCGCACGAATTTTGTGCCGGGACTCGGCCGCCTGCCGCTCTCATAATCGCTAATCACCGATGACGAAACCACCATCTTGTCCGAAAGCCTCATCTGCGAAACAGCGAAAAGCTCACGCCACTTTCTCATAGTCGCCCCTGGCTTGCTCGAGAGAATTATCTCCCCCGCAATCCTCCTCGCCAGAACAGAATCACGAAGACTCGGAGACGCGGCCATCAGAGCTCGACCCTTCCAACTCAGCACGTTTCCGTAAGAACAACGTGCCCTATAAAAACCTATGCACGCACCCTAAAAAAGGGGCTAGATAAGGAATATCATGAAGATTCCCGCAACAATCATCATTGAACCCACAACGATTTTGGCGTCAACCTTCTCATGCAGCAACAGAACCCCCGCGAGAGTAGAAAAGAGAGGCGTCGCCGACGATATGGGAACAGCCCGTGACTGCGAAGTGTCTATGAAACTGTAGTTCAGGAGAAACCAGCCTAACCCGAGCGCTACAATCCCGCCGACAACCAGCGTAACCACGGTTCTTTTCCTCATCTTCAGAAAACCCAAACTCCTGTCCACAAGCGGAGCAGACACCGCGAAGCAAATCGCGATCGTAAAAACTCTGACAGCGTTGATGGCGAACGCATCGTCCAAATTCGGCGTCTCCTTCACAGCCAGACCCATCATCGCTATACTCACAGACCACAACAAAGCCGTTGCGAGAGCCACAGCCAAGCCCTTACTCAACAGCTTCTTCTGTACACCCGCCTCTCCTTTTTGTTCCAAGCTCAGCAGCCACACTCCAGAAACTATTATAGCAGCCCCAAGAGCCACCGACCACGTCACAGGTTCGCCAGCGAAAAGGGCAACCCACAGAAGATTGAAAAGCGGATACGTACACGTCACAGGCACCGCCCTTGCAACGCCAATCATTCTCAGGCTAACCATGTACAGAGTATCGCCCAAACCTAGGCCGATTACTCCGCTAGCACCGGCAAGAACAATGACGCTCATGGGCAGCCTGGCCAGAACTCCAATCAACCCGGTAGCGGCCAGGAAGACAAACAACACGGCGCTGGTCAGCGTCAAGCGAACGATGTTGGCCGAAACCGGCTTTGTCTCCGACAAAGCTTTTCTGTAGAGCAGAGCCGACACAGTCCAACTGACAGCCGCTCCCAGAGCCGCGAACTCGCCCATCATTTTCCATAGCCCTTAACCAAGACTCTGGTTGAAGCTGTTAAATAGCTAACGCCCAGAATAGGCTTGAACGGTGCTTGCATCAATGCAAACAGACGTCACCTGGAGTGCCGATGTCCTTGCCAGATTTCCAGAACTCGTCATATGCATTGGAACAATCACCGGAATCCACAATCAGAAAGAGAATGACCAGCTGCGCCTGCTCAAGAAAACAGTGTACGCAGAAGCCAAGGCCAAATACAGCGTTGAGGCGTTGAAGGACAACCCGAAAGTCAGAGCTTACAGAGACTTCTACTGGAAACTGGACATCGACCCCACGAAAACGAGGCCCTCAGGCGAGGCCCTGCTGCGCAGGGTTCTCAACGGAAACGAGTTGCCAAACATATCCACGGTAGTCGACGCCTACAATCTGGCCTCAATGCAAACAGTAATTCCCATCAGCGGGTTCGACAAAGACAGACTGAACCCACCGTTCCACATCCGCTTCGCCAAGAACGAGGCATTCACCGGAATCGGAATGGACAAACCCATGCAGCTCACAGAGAAAATGCTCATCCTAACCGACGAAAAACAGGTCCTCTGCGTCTACCCCTACCGCGACTCTGACCACACGAAAATCACTTTGTCGACACAGAAAGCAGTAGTAATTGGATATGGAGCCCCAAGAATAGCCCAAGAACAACTCAAGGCGGCCGTCGAAAGAACACTCGAGTACATTAAACGCATTTCCGGCGGAGAAATCGAAACGATAAGGGTCTTCGGAAGATTTACGTAGTTGCTGGTGGGCATTAGTTTGGTCGCTAATTATTGAGTAAGCGCTAAGCAGTCACGCGCGGGCTCCACAAGCTATATTTGACTATCATGCCCTAGCAAAAATATGGAAGAAATATGCTGAGGTGGAAAGATACTCAATAGGTCTGCGGTTTGGTTGTTAATCATTGCCCTAACTTCAGCATCGGCTATTCTGCCCGCCCACGGCAGCGTTGACAATTTCGCCCTCTTTGGTTCTGCTTCGAAGGGATGGGGTTTCACTTCAGAAAGCATGATCAGCCCCGGACCCACGATAACGGTGACGCAGAATGACGTTGTCAACCTCACTCTGACAAGTGCCGATGGACTTCAACACAAGTTCTTCATCGACTACAACGGTAACGGGATTCTAGACACTGATGAACCCACGTCGGGGCCCTTCACCACAACGATCAGTCTGCTGATTAACGCAAGCGTCGTTGGAACCTTCAAGTATTTCTGTGCATTCCATCCAAACATCATGTATGGAACGTTCACAGTGACAAACGCAAGCACCAGAGTATCAGCAGTCAACTTCGCACCAGCAACATTCTTAGCAATCGGAGCTGCAGTAGCCGTAGTTGCAATTGCCGCAACAGCCCTAGTAATTATGATAAATTATGATCACTCCAAACACCGGAGAAAGCAACACCAGACAGCGCTTGAAAGTACTCAGGGACTCCCACATTCCAAAGAAAAAAGTCCAAACTAACTTTTGAGCCTAGAAACCCCAAAGGCTATTCTAAAGCTTGCTGGGCAACTATGAGCAAGGCTTCAATCTTGACTGTGCCCGCCGACACCAAACGCCTGTGCAAACTCGCCTCATCATTTTACGCCTTCTCGCTTGCCCCTGCGGTTCCTATGGTATATCAGGAAAGACATGACGATGAATGATGCCGCGACGGCAGCAGCCAAGAACGCCGGCAAATAGTCAGTCCCACTTGTCTGCGTCGGCGTTGGAGAGCTTGAGGAGCCTTCTGTGGCGGCCTCGTTGGCGAAAGCCACCTGCCCGTTGTCTGCCCACACTCCCACTTGATACCCGAAAACGCCATAGTCCAGCTTGCCCGCGGGCAGCTTGCTGAAAAATACGTTTACTCCCCATTCAGGATAGAGGCTGTAAGGGTCACGAGTTCCATTCCCGTTCGGGTCGAACATGGGTCCACCGGGCACGTAGGTCAATGTTGCATTCGCAGATTCCACCGTGCGCCCGTATGTTTTTGCATAATCCAACGCGTAAGGCATGGAAATGTTTATGGCCTGCTCCTCGGAAATGTTGACGTTCTTAACGTTGAGTGAACTCATGTTCAATTCGCCGATGCCGTCACCAAACTCTTCCAGGTGCCCGTCCTGTGTGAATATCATCCAAAGCTCATGTGTATTGTTGTACGCGGTGTAGTCGAATTCAGGGTTTAGCGTGTTGCCTTCGCTCGCGAAATAGGAGAGCTTGATGGTGAAGTTGCCTGCGTTCAAAGTTAAACTGCCGTTGGACAAGGCTTGGTCGGTGAGGGCGATAAGCGAAGCAGGGTAGGAGGCGTTCATGCAGGACTCGTAAGACTTGAGTATGTCTCTCGTGAGTTTCAGAGTATCATTACCTTGCACGGTCATCGTGGTGGGCGTGCCGTCATATACGCCGTCTCCAATTTCCTTGGATGGACCGCCAGCACAGAACCAGCTGATAACTCCGTGGGAGACACACACATCCATCCAATTGCTTTCGTTCATTTTGTTTCCTCGGCTGAGATTAAAACTGAATTCCCAGTCTGGATAGTACGCGTAGGCGTTCCAAGTGATGTTGGTGACGTTTACGTCATAGTTACTGAAATTCGCCACTGCCACTTGTTGAAGGAAGTTTAAAGCCACTGCTTCGGCCTCTGAACTCGATTCGTCAGCGCGGGTCAATCCTGCCCAAGGCAAGAGAAACGCAAACAGCGCCACGAGCAGAATTGTCAAAATGACGCGACCCTGTGAATTCAACTATCGCGCCCTCCACTAGTAATACTGTTTCAATGCTTAAAAATCTTGCTGTCGAGCATGAGTTATGACATAAAAATAAGTCATTTAGGTAAATATGAGTTTCAATCATGCCCTCCATGGCAAGACGGCTGGCTTGCTTTCACGCTGACATCGCTGAACCTGACCAACACCGTCTAGCAGGATTCTGTATTCTCTATCACAATAACGGCATCGCAAGCATAAATCTCCCTCTTTTTTTGTGAAAGTTTTCACATGGTCATATAATATTTTAACGGCATCGTCTAAACACGATTCCAACTCGGTTTATCTATAATTACATGTGACCTTACAAACGAAGAGACGGGGGTCAACTGAGAGCCCGCTTCCTGGAGCGTTCTCGTCACGCTTGGAGAATGCAACGTTTTCAGGTTGTCAGAAGCCGGCACGCGTTGACGGAGAGAGAATGTCAGGCTAGGTTGCTGCTGGAATAGTACAGGAAAGGCAATGCGAGCAGAATCGTGTTGCGTCCCCGCGTCGTGAGAGAGTATTTCACCCTCAGCGGTGGACCTTGCTCCACTGATCTCTTGATGTAACCGTACCGGTCTAGACCTTTCAGCTTGTCGGACAGCGTGCGAGAATTCACCCCCAGAATCTTTTTCATCTCGCCGAAACCCGTCGTCTGCCTCAGGAATAATATGTAGAGAATTTGGAGACTCCACTTCTGAGACAGCAAGCTGAAGCTTTCCTCGAGACTCTTTATGGTCTCCTTCATATCTTCCAAACCCAGCTTTTGGTTCCGAAATATCTCGTCTAGCGTTTCCTCTATGCCCTTTAGGTTGACTCTCATACGAGATTCGACCAGTCTCCTGAGTTCTTCGCTCAGCACGGTTCGGGAGTTCACACCTGCACACCCAGTGTGTGAGTAGTTACTTCACGGTTTATAAGGTTTAACTTTTAAATCTAGTGTGCAGGACACACCAAATCACCTGGTGCCACCATGAAACCACTCCCAAAAAAGCTGGAAGAAATCGTCAAAGAAACCATGTCCGTACTAGACGGAACGGCTCACTCCTACACGCACGTCGAACGAGTCGCAAAGATCGCCGCCATTCTAGCTGAAAAAGAGAAAGCCGACCAAGAGCTTGCGCAGACAGTGGCCCTTCTATACGACATAGGATACGCGGTCGGTGAACCCCACAACGAAACAGGGGCAAAACTCGCACGCGAGATTCTAGAACAGTCAACAAACTATCCTAAGCAAAGAATCGAAAAAATCGTCAAAATAATAATGCTGCACCCCATTGCCTTCAGAGACAAACTGGAACCCCCAGAAGAAAAGATAGTGTGGGACGCAGACAAAATAGATTTGCTCGGAGTAATAGGCATCGCCAGAGTCTTTCACTGGATGGGCAAAAAACCCTTTGAGACCGCAAGTAACACCTGCTTTAGAGAGTTGAAACCAATCTACAATCTACTGAACACATCCTCCGCCAGAAAAATCGCAGAAGAACGACACCGAAGAACAATCGCCTCCCTGTCGGCTCTAGAAAAAGAGCTCTCGACTGAGGATCTGAAAACCAGCTGAAGTCACGGTGAGAGTTGCCAAATCAAAAGAGTTTTTAGCTCTGCACACGAGTAGGAAGAGGTGTTCAAACTTGTCCTTCCGCGCCAGAATGGCTGAGACAGAAAAGAAGAAAGAATCCAACATCGTACTGGCCATTGACTTTCCCTTCGAGAAACCCGAAAACCGCAAAAACCTGTTTCCCAAGGCGGAACAGCTTCTTGAAGACGTGCATCCATATCTGTGCGCTGTAAAATTCAACCACCACCTCATCCTCCCACTGGGCACGTTTAACGGTGTTCAGAAGCTCGTGAAAAAAGCCCACGACGAGGGATTGATGACCATCATGGACTGCAAGGTGAACGACATCGGCGCAACAAACCAAGTCATCGCAGAATACTATTATGCCGCAGGATTCGACGCGTTGATAGCCAACCCTTTCATAGGATGGGAAGAAGGACTAAAACCGATTTTTGACGTCGCAGCCAAAATGAGCCGCGGCGTAATTCTGCTCATCTACATGAGCCACAAAGCAGCGGCAGAAGGATACGGACAGACAATCCTCGACGCTGAAACTGGAGAGAAACTGCCTCAATACGTTTCGTTCGCAAAAAAAGCGCTAAAGCACGGTGCAGACGGCGCCATCGTAGGTGCCACATACCCTGAAAAAATAAGGGAAGTACACGAGATACTTGGCGAAAAAGTCCCAATATACTCGCCTGGAATAGGAGCGCAAGGTGGAACAGCCCAAGCTGCCCTGATGGCCGGTGCAACCTACCTTATCGTGGGCAGGGAGATAACGCTTGCCGAAAACCCTGCTGAAACAGCAAAGAAAACCAGAGACTCCGCGAAATCTGCCAAGTGGAGCGCTCCGAGGCGTTTTTCATAACTATCTTTTGACCCGGCAGGTTAGGATTCTATCTGTCTTTTTTGTGCAAGAATGATGTACCCTCTCACCCAGTTCTTATGATAGTAGCTCGTGAACACCTCTTCTTCAAAATCGATAATGCGGAAGCCTTTCAGAAGATTGAGGATCTCCCTCTGGGTGAAATGATGACTGAAATGGAGAATCCTTCCAGCTTCATCCTTCACCTTGACTGTGCCCAACTCACCCGTGTCTTTAACATCGTCTCTGTACCTCTTTGCATACACTGGATTTTCCCAAGTTCGACCAAACTCCTCGACCAAAACATAACCACGCGTCTTGAGAACTCTATCAACTTCACTGACGATTCTGGACATCTCAGGTTTCGAAGCCAGAGTGAGAACGCCTAGCATCGTAGCTCCATCGAAGCAAGAATCTGGGAAGCACAAGTTTTCAGCGTCGTTGAGCAGGAAGCCCACTTCTTTAACTCCCCGCGATTTTGTCGCTTCCTGAGCTGATAGTATCTGAGCCCTATCAACGTCTACACCGAAAACTTCGAAGCCGTTTTCATGCAGGAAAAAACAGGCTCTTCCATAGCCACAGCCAACTTCCAAAATGTTTTTTTTCGAATTATCTTTGATCGCGTCGACGAGCCTTGTGGGTAAGGGAATCGTGTAGGGCCTGTTTTCACCGCAAATTTTCATCTTCCACGTCTTTCCCAAAGCTCTTTCTTCAGCAAATCCCTCACCGAAGACCGAATCGCCGAACTCCTGCTCGGATACATGTTCGCTCTGACAAGCTCATCTAAACCCTCCAAATAAGCTTCCGGCAATAACACAGTTACAAGTTTCAAGCTGCACCCTCCCTGAACATGTTATGCATATAACATGCACCGAATATAAGATTTGACCCGAAACTCTAAGGTAATTCTTCAGAAACAGCACGGTCAAAATCAACCTCCTGAGCAACAAATACGCAAATCATAAAAAACAAATCAACTAACAGTCTACAAAGGTTGTGACCTCAGTGGAAGCTTTCTCTCCCAAGACATTTGTCGAAAACGCAATCGCGGAGATGAAGAAGAGCATCGGTGATGAGAAGGCGTTGGTAGCTGTTTCTGGAGGGGTTGACAGCACATTGTGCGCCGTGTTGACGCACAAAGCGATTGGTGAAAATCTTGTTTGTGTAATCTTGGACGACGCTTTCATGCGGCAAGGTGAACCGGAGCATGTTGCCGAAAAACTGTCGAAATCGCCGTTCAGTGTGCCCGTGAAAATAGCCAACGTTCATGATCGTTTCATGCAGGCAATGAAGGGACTGAGGGACGCTGAAGAAAAACGCAAAGCCTTCCGCGAGACCTTCTACACGGTTTTGAGCGAAACAGCCAAAAACGAAAGCTGCAAGATTCTTGTTCAAGGCACCATACGCGCCGACGTGATCGAAACAGTGGGAGGCGTAAAGACTCAGCACAATGTTTTGGAACAGATGGGAATAAACCCGAATCAACGGTTCGGCTTCAAAGTTGTTGAGCCTCTCGTGCGATTGTCAAAGGAGCAGGTCAGGATGGCTGCAAGGCATCTGGGGCTGCCGACGGAATTTTCTGAACGACAACCTTTTCCAGGGCCCGGCCTGTCCGTGCGGGTGGTCGGAGAAATCCGTCCAGACAAGCTGGAAACCCTGAAGACGACCACGACCATCGTTGAACACGAGCTTGCACTTCACAAGCCTGGACAATATTTCGCGGTCATCGTCGACAACGAAGAGGCTTCGCAGACTTCGAAGACCCTTCACGTCCAAGAGACCGTCGCCCATCTTCTCAACGTCCCATCAAGAAACGTCCACATCAAAGTCTTCGCAGACAATGCCACTGGCGTTGAGGGTGGCAAACGACGTTACGGCGAGATAGTCGGGATTAAAGTACAAACAATGGATGGCAAGCTTCACCAGACAGGCATTCAGAACCTCGTTTCAGTTCAGGCAAGGATAATAACCGAAAACCCACCTGTTGCGAGAGTTTTTTACGCAGTGAGAGATTCAGCCCAAAAAAAGCCCTACGTCATAGGCATAAGGTCTGTGCAGACGAAGGACTTCTTGACAGCGGAAGTTTCGGAAATACCATGGACGACGTTGGACAAGATTGGAGAAGAAATCGTTGAGCAATGCGAGGACGTTTCAACCGTCTATTATGATGTCACTCCCAAGCCGCCTGCAACAATCGAAATGGAATAGGCCGCGCTAGAAAGGTATAAAACCATTGGAACATTCTACTGTGATGAAAAGCCATGTTCCGCGTAAGAGTGAACAAGATTGAATCCATCCGAGACATTGATGGTAACCTTGGAAAACGCATAGAGCTAATTGAAGACAGACAGATACCAAACTTTGTGGTTAGACCGCAAACTGAAGAAGCCAAGATGGTGCAAGACGTAATGCAGGCTCTGCAACAGCAGATGCCGATGTTCCCCATGAGAACGGAGGTAGCGATTCCAAAAATAATCCTGTTCCTAACCGAGCAAGAGTACGAGAACCTGGGCATCGAGTTCGACGTGAACCAAATCTACGAAATAACGCTTGAAAACCAGACGCTGAAGTTCATGAAAACTGCATGATCTCTTTTCTAGCCTGCCTCAGGGCCTGATGTTTTGGATGGAAAGACAGAACGAACATCATGTTCCTTAACGCCTCGCACACTTCCTCCATGTTGGACTGGCCGTTGTTGCTACAGTATATGGGGATAGGCTCTTCGTCGCCTGTTTTGTAGTAGACGTAGATCGGCGTGAAATTCTTTCTGAACGTCTTGATTTCAAAGTTCAGCTTCAGGAACCTGGCCATTTTTTCCGTAGCCATGCTGACAGGCTTCAATCTTTTCTGACTGAAAGAAGAAGCGTAGACAAACAACTCTCCGCCGGAACAATCCAACATCCTCGACACCTTACTAACCAACGCGGCGCGAATAACATTTAAGACAGGTGTTGCAGCAACACGTTTACGCGGTGGAGAGAGATAAGTGAAAGTGAACGCTTGAGCAGTGAAAACCGATGAAGGCCAGAGCGCATGTCTTCATTAGCGGCAGAGTTCAGGGAGTGTTCTTCAGATCTGAAACCAGGTATGAAGCGAGAAAGCACGGCGTGACCGGTTGGGTGCGCAACCTGCCAGACGACAGGGTTGAAGCTGTTTTTGAGGGTGAACAAGAAAACGTGAAGAAGCTTCTGGAATTCTGCAGGAGAGGACCACCCGGAGCTAGAGTAGCAAGCGCAGACGTGACGTGGGAAAACTATTCTGGAGAGTTCAGAGACTTCGAAATACGATACTAGGAGAAGTCTCGGGCTTCCGCAGTCGCCACGCTCAGGTGCTTTTCTTTGGCACCCTGAAGTGTGAAGCTTTTCCGGCGCTCACGTAGTCTCCCCCAGCACCACGCACGACTGAAGCGATTTTCGAAAAGTTGTCTGAACCTAGAAACTGCCGCGGTTTTATCATGATGTAATCGTCTTTCTCCTCGAAGCTTAGCAGGTTTTCTAGATCTTCTGGAAACATCATCTTCACGTCCTCTATCACTTTTGATTTTTCTAGAGGCTGTGGCGCGCCGGGTATAGGCTGGGACAATGCTGGTGCCGGATGGGCTGTTATCGGCTGAGTTATCTGTGAGACAGCTAGAGACTTCAAGGATGCTGAAACCTGCCTTAAATCGTCCATGATGCCGTTCATAATCAGAACAAGCTCGTCAACTCTCTTAGTGAGAGCTTCAATTTTCTCTTTATCCGCGCTCATACACTTTCTTCCTTACAAATCCTTAATACTCAACGCATTTATTAATGGTTTTTGACTCTTCCAACAATCCGAAGAGTGGAGCGAACCTCACGCTTGATAGAGATTGATGGGAGCGAAAAAAGTGGAAGCGGCACGATTCTGAGAACGGCCGTCGCCCTGTGCGCAATAATCGGGGAACCGTTGCACATTTACAACATCAGACAGAACCGTCCCCAGCCAGGTTTGAAGCCTCAACACTTGGAAGCCGTCCTGACAGCCGCCAAGCTCTGCGACGCTGAAATGGAAGGCGCGAAAGCCGATTCACGTGAGCTTTGGTTCAGGCCTAAAGAAATGAGAGGCGGCAAGATTGAAGCTGAAATCGGCACTGCCGGAAGCATCTCAATGCTTCTGATGACGGTGCTGCCCATGTGCGCCTACGCCGAAAACACCGTGCACCTCCATATTTCCAAAGGCGGAACCGACGTTTCCCATTCGCCCACCATAAATTACATGCGCTTCGTTCTCCTGCCAACCCTTCATCGCATGGGACTAAACGCTGTTCTGACCGTTCACAAGTACGGCTATTACCCCAAAGGAAACGGCGAAGTGACAATAGCTGTAGAGCCCTGCAAGCCTCTAACAGCTTTGCACCTAGAGACTTTTGGCAACGTCAAATCGATAAGAGGAATTTCAGTCTGCACATTCCTTGCTGACAGAAAGGTTGCTGAACGCCAAGCGAAAGCGGCGAACGAGTACCTCGGCGAAAGAGGCTACAAGGCTGATATTCAGGTGGTAAATGACGCCTCGAACCCGCTGCAGAAGGGCAGTTCCATTGTCTTGTGGGCCGAATCTGACACTGGAGCGATTCTAGGAGCAGACGCCATTGGCGAACTGAGAAAAGCAAGCGAAACAGTCGGAATAGAAGCAGCTGAAAAACTCTACACAGAAATCATTGCGAAACCCACGGTTGATGCACACCTAGCGGACATGCTTATTCCGTACATTGCTCTGGCCCACGGCAAGTCAGCCTATCTCACGCGGATATTAACCGAACATTTGCGGACAAACATTGCGCTCGCGGAAAGAATATTGAATGTGAAATTCGTCTTAGAAAAGAAAGATGAACTACACAGACTGGAGAAAAACTGTTGAATCAGGGCAGGGTCAAGGGCCGAGATCAAGAGTGAGATTTCGGTGTAGATTCCCTAACAAGAAAATAATGTACGAGCAAAAAGGTCAATGACCCAAACCCGAGAATTGGCAAGATGGCAACCAAGGGATTATCTACTAACGTTATAAGTTGACCGCCCGTCCAAACCATGAGAAAACAGTTTAGAGCAATGATTTCGAGCGCACCGAACGATCTGAGCAACAAATCTGGAATCTTGCGCAGATGTTCCTTTCTCATTCGCATTTTTCTTCATAACTCATGATATTCAACTGATATTTCTCTTTTTCCATTCATGACTTTAGAATGCTCGCAAGAGAAAAACAGACGCTCACACGTTGTAACGCTACGCTGCGCGTGCGATTGGTGTTGCTGTGAGGCTTCAGTTGATTCTCTAATCACATCATGCCCGCTGACGTAGGCCTTTCCTTTCGTATGCCAGATTAGACTGAAACGGAATTTTGATTGTAGGGATTTTCCTGCACGATAACGCGCATGCCCCTTCCCAAAATGGTCAAAAATGGTATTTATTCCCAAGTGGGCCAGCCAAACTTGCTCGTGATTTCCATTCAAAACTTACTCTAAAACGCAGCCGAACGAGGAAAGCAGAATTAGAACCATATCTAACCAATTGAGGAACACGCATGCGCGCTATTTTTGCCATGGCTTTCGGGATAGGATTTGGACTTAGACGCACGCGCTACTATGTGTTTTTCGTCGGTGTTTTCACATAAGTTGCGGTGCCGTGTTCAACGTCCCAAAATACTATTTCGAGGCTCACTTTTTCTCACCTTCTTTCTTTTCGTCGACATCAAGGGTAAATGTTCCTTTAACCAGTGGGTTCCCGTTTTTTGAATCTTTACTGTCTTCAGGTAGCGGAGGCAACAGTTCAAAGCTTCCTATTAATTTGTGGTATTTCGTTTTGAATTGCTCATCAACGTGTTTTAAGAACTTTTGCGTGTTTTCGCCCCGGTATATTTGTTCATTGATTTTCTGAAAATCCCGCGGACCCAGCTCCCAATCTCGAATTCTATCTTTGTATTTTTCCTTATCGACAAACTCTGGGGGTTTCAAAGCGCCACAGTCAACTAATTCGAATAGCAGAGTTCTCGTACTTCTTGGATATTCAACTTTCAGCGGCGACAAACATGTGTTTGATAACCAGCCGAGATCATATTGCAGGTTTACGAACAGTATCTTTTCAAGCTCAGCATAGGCTTTTCTGAACTCGTCAAACAGATCATAATCAAATTCCTTTTTGGTTATGGATTGCTTTTTCTTTTCCTTTGTCAACTTTGCCGCACGGAGATAATATCGATTGTAAGAGTTGATCAGGTGGTAGTATTCTTCAAGTCGAAGTAAAGGCACATCTAAAACTATTCCCTGTTTGCGGGATGAATCCCATGCCTTTCTGGAAACCAAACCGCTTTCATCGTAGACGGAGATAAAGCTGGAATAATGTGCGGTTATCTCCCCCATGAGATTTCTGAGAATATCAATATCACCCGCGATTCCTGTATTCCGTATCGTTCGAGAAGTTTTCTCTCTGTCCCTTCTGTCTTCTCTCTTGTCTTTGACATAATATATCACATATCCTATGAATGGAGCAATCAGTATCGTCGAGATTATGTTACCCGTATCCGTAATCGAAGAAGTGACTATTGACACAAGCCAGAGACCGACTGCGACAAGTCCACTTACAACAACAACAAACTTGGTGAATCTGAAGGTGTCTGTTTCTCCGAAAAGAAGGGCGACCGCAATTAGGACCAAAATCACAAAAATAATGCCATATTGAACCAATAGTGCATTCTTGCTCTCGATATTGGCTGTGATTGCAATGTTTGAAATTGTAACGTTTGTGGTGGTCGTTGTTGCTGTGACAAGAATCACACCCTGATAGGTTCCCGCACCCTTCCCTACGGTTTCGAGCGAAATACTTACGTTTGCCACGTCACCCTTTGAAAGGCTGAAGGAAGGCGGTGAAATTGTCACTTCATAAGACGAAATCACTTTTCCTGTATTGTTGTTGTAGAGATCTCCTGAAATGACTGTTACGTTGACGTTTTCGTCAACGATTCCAATTATGCTTATCGTCCTGTTAAGGCTGGATACTCCTTCGACACCAAAATAGCTGAGTTGGCTATTTGATACAGCAACTAATGAAGGAACAGAGTTCTGGGCAATTGCTGACCCGACAGTAGCCAATAATGTAATCAAAACCAAAACGAAGATTATTGTTGCTTTCTTTAGCATCTTAAGCAGCTTCTGGTTCGGTTGTCCGTTAATTGGTTCGTTTTCATATTTAACACTTTGCCAACGCCTTAATCTCAGACAAGTCAGCTTTAAGTTACAACAGTGGAAAATCAGTTATTCGCGAGAGACTACTCCAGATTTATGATTTACCCAAAAACCGTTAACTCGTTAGCGCGTATGCTGTTCCTAAATTCATTCGCGAGCTGGTTTTTGTTACAGGCTCGCTTGGTTCGAAGATGACCGTGTGACTATCGATGCGAGAAGTATCGTCTGTAGGACATGAACCAACTCGTCACCCCCAGAAAAGGGAATTTAGGAACACGCTAGCGCGACTTTCTCGAAGTTGGAAAAGCCATAAGAAAAGTCTAGCAGGCTAGGAAGCTGGGCCCAGACTAGGGTTTATGTATTGAGAAGGAGTATCATTTTCAAGGTGAAAGGCAAGGACATGATGAGTTTTATTCTCGCTAAATGTTTATTCTCTGGCTAACAATAGCGATTGCAGGTTAAAGGAAAAAATCAAATGAACAGCATTGTCCGCAAGAAGTTCATTCGAGAATATTATTCAAGAAGATCCAGGGATTATGATCTGCAGAAAAGCAGAACGTGGAAGACAAGAGAAGGTTTTGGAAGTGAAGTTTTTGACGAACTGCTAACGGCTTTGGGAGGGTTTGGAAACCGACTCTTGTTGGAATTAGGAGTGGGAAGCGGCAGAAACGCGTTGCCGCTGCTTGAAAAAGTCAAACCGCGGCTTGTAGGATTGGACTTGTCAAGGGAAATGCTGAAACAGGCAAAAACAAAAATGCTCTCCTTTAAAGACGGTTTTGGCTTGGTATTGGCCGACGGGGAACACTTGCCTTTTGTGAGCCAAGCTTTTGATGCGGTCATCAGCATGAGCACGATGCACTATTTCGCGTTTCAAGGAAGAATTCTAAAGAGATTGAGAAAAACGCTCAAAGAAAACGGAACACTTGTATACGGGGATTTGACAGTTTCCGAAACGGACAACCAAGGATTCTTTGAAGGACTGGAGAGAACCTTGTCCAAAGCTCATGCAAGATACTACAAACCGTCACGGATGAAGAGGCTCATGGAGAAACAAGGATTCCGCATCTCAAAGATGAAAACAATTGCTTACCGAAAAACCTACAGTGCCCTAATGGAAGATAAAGGACGGTACTTTGGCGTTGCACCAGAAACGCTTCACCGGTACTTGGAAGGAGCCCCTGAAGAAGCAAAGGAGCAATATGCACTAACCAGCACGGAGATGACCCTGTTCTACACAGTGATTACAGCGAAAAAAGAAGACTGAAACGACGTGATCCCATGAAAAAGGCAGACTCCATCAAAACTCCCAGACGAGAAGGCGAGAAAACCCTAATCATGACCAGCAAACTCGGGTTGATCAACAAGGAATTGGAAATTCAACGAGACGAAGAATTCATCTACATTCCGCTCGTTAAGCGGCCATCAAAAGAAAAACTGAAAACTCTCAAGGAGCAAGTGGCAGACTGCAAAGTCTCAGTTCACTCTTTTCCAGAGAGGAAGAAACCGAGAAAGTCACTTGTCCAACTTCTTGAGGATACGCTTTCACCACATTTGTTGGCCAGCTTGCCCCGCGCCATAGACTTCGTCGGCGACATAGCCATAGTCGAATTTCCCCCAGAGCTCGGCGCGTACAAAAGTGCGATCGGCGAGGCAATCTTGAAAACGAACCAAAAGGTGCACACGGTCCTCGCCAAGGCGGGCGCAGTAGGCGGAACCTACCGCTTGAGAAAGTTCACCATCGTGGCAGGCGAACCTAAGACCGACACCATCCACAAAGAATACGGATGCCAATACCATGTGGACGTAACCAAAGCATTCTTTTCTCCGCGACTTTCGTTCGAACACCGCAGAGTCGCATCCCTGGTGGAGGAAGGCGACATCGTTATTGACTTGTTCGCAGGGGTCGGGCCTTTCTCGATACAAATCGCCAAAAACCACCAAAGCGCGACAGTCTATGCTGTGGATGTGAACCCAGACGCGGTGGAATATCTCAAGAAGAACATAAGGCTCAACAAAGTTATAGGGAAGGTTCATCCCATTTCAGGAGACGCGAGACAAGTTGTCAAAGACAAGCTTTCTGGTGTTGCTGACCGGACCATCATGAATTTGCCGGAAAAAGCCATCGATTTTGTCGATGTAGTTTGCGAAGCCATCAAACCTTCAGGGGGCATAGTTCACTTTTACAGCTTCGTCAACAAGCCTGACTCGCTAGAGAACCTTAAGGCTCGTTTCACGGAGGCCGTTGAAAAGTCTGAAAGAAGCGTGGAGAAAATCTTGTTTTCAAGGCTTGTCCGCGAGACAGCTCCGTACGAGTGGCAAGCGGTTCTAGACGTCAGAATCCACTAGGCTTCGACCGTCAAAGTGATTTTCACTTTCTGCGCAGGGTTCTTCAGTTTCTCGATGAGATCTCTCGACAGATCGGCCGAAGCTTTGTCTGCTTTGATTGCCAACGTTCGACTGCAAATGTAGTTGCTTTTCCTCACGACCATTTCGGTCGGATGAACCAAGGTAAGATGCACGCTTCCATACGCATTCACCGTTTCGACTATCCCTCCTGCTTCGATTAGAATAGTCAGCCTGGCGTTTTCTTCGAGTAGTCTTTCTTTAAACTCGACGCTTAGATCTAGCATAGCTTTGTCTGCTGACACTGCGATCACGCAGTCACCTCTTCTTGACAGGTCATCTTCTTTTGTGAACTCCAAGGTTGTGGGATGAATGGCCAGAATGTTCCTGTGCCCCTTGGCAAGTATGATTTCTTTCAATCCGGCAGATGGCAAATTACTCAAGAACCTCTATTGAGTCAACCTTTCCATCGCCGTTCAGGTCAAAGCCCTGTATGACTTTTGCATAAGTCTCCTCGCCACTGTAGCCTTTCAAGGTTTTCTCCCAGTAGTCTGTCAGCGCCAGCACACAGGCCTTCGTGCCCACCGCTTTGTTTCCGGCTAGAACTATAACCCGCTTGTTCTTGTCCCACGGGTTGACAACTTTCGCGACAACTCCAACTGCGTCTGCCGTGTAGACGCGCCCAGTTTTCTTGGAAACTAGACCGCCGAAAAGAAAGCCTTCCTCTGAGGGTCGCATGTCAAATTTAATCGGTAGATACTCGTTCACTTCTTCCGCGAGGAGGTTAGTTCCAGGTCCCCCTACAAGTATCAGGTTGTTCTTTTCCTCTTTCTCAGCCTTAACGTCCACATCGAGTTTTATCGCGAAATCTTCAGGGGGTTTGACGAACTGCCCCAGAAAGAAGGCCAGATGAGAAGCATAATGTCCATCCCTTGCGCTTGTTTTAAAAGGCCCGTGTGGCGTTGGGCTGCCCACAACTATTTTCCCGTCAAACGTACCATCTTTCCTCACGAATTCTCTGAAGAATTTCCGGATTTGTTCTTCCATTCCCAGTAGGGAGAGGCTCTTGATGGTTCTGTACTCTTGCGGAAGCTCGATTCCAAACGCTGGCGCCGCTACTTTATAGTACTTGGCTATTGCCCCTTTCTTCTCCTCTTCTCTTGCAACGGTTATGGCTCCTGCCCTGCAGAGTTTTCTAATGTGGTAGTATACCTTCTGCTCATGGATGCCCAGTTTTCTGGCAATTTCCAAGGGGTACATTTCCTTCTCAGAAAGCATGACCAGCATTTTCCAGCTTAACGCGTTCAGCATTAGCTTGAGCTTTTGCGGGTCGTTGACTAGCGCTATGTCTTTAACTTTCTGTGTCTTATTTTCTTCGCGAAGCAGCAGTCTCTTGTCCATGGTTATTCCTAATCATAAACCGCGCATCCATTATTAAAAATTTTGTTACGGTAAGCAGGTTCGAACCTCAGCTAGGAGCCGCAACACCGCTGAAGACCATTATAAAATATCTTTTAGCACTGCCCCAGAATTCATGACAGTCCCTGAACTGGTCGATGGGAAAACTTTGGAAACCGTTTTTAGAACTACGAATTTTCTCCTAAAAATGCTTATTAGAAAAGCAGTCCTTGAATTGCAGTCACTAGGGAGCAATGAGGTCTGGAAATGTGTGGCATATTCGGTTGCGTCTTGAAGGAAGGAAACGCTTCACCACTGATACACGCTGCTCTGAAGAGACTCGAGTACCGTGGCTACGACTCAGTCGGCGTGGTAACCCTGCACGACGGCAAGCTCTACATGAAGAAAGACCAGGGAAAAATAGATGACGTCCACAAGCTTCTCAATCTAGACGATTTGCCCGGCAGCCTTGGCATCGGGCACACAAGATGGGCAACACACGGCGCCCCCCTGCAAGTGAACGCTCACCCCCACGTTGACTGCAGCGGACGGATAGCTGTTGTTCACAACGGCATCATAGAGAATTTTGCCGACTTGAAAACGGAACTTGAAAATCATGGCCACGTTTTTAAATCCAGAACCGACACTGAAGTAATACCCCACCTCATCGAAGAAAACCTCAAAAACAACCCTAGCCCGAGCCTTGAGAAAGCAGTGCTAGAAGCAGTAAAAAGACTCGAAGGGTCATACGCAATAGCGGTCGTCTCCACGACCGAGCCCAACAAAATAATCTGTGCAAGAAACGAAAGCCCACTCGTAGTCGGAGTCAATCAGGACGCGGTGTACTTTGGCTCCGACATCCCAGCGTTCCTACCCTTGACAAACAAGGCAATCATCGTGGAGGACGGCGAACTTGTCACGCTTTCAACGGAAGGAGTGGAAATTAAGAAGATTGCTGACTCGAAAATTGTCAAGCGCGAGCCGAAAATCATTGATTGGACCCCTGAAATGGCGGTCAAGCAGGGCTATCCACACTTCATGATTAAGGAGATTCATGAACAGGCCGAGTGCCTGAGAAACACGCTCAGGGTGCAGGAGCACTACGCTGATTTGATGGCCACCTTTCTCGACCGTGCACGAGAGGTGTACCTCGCCGCGTGCGGAACATCCTACCATGCTTGCTGGGCAGCCTCGTACATGCTTTCAAAACTTGCGTTCTTACCAACCTACCCGGTAATCGCCTCCGAGTTCATAGAGCAGCACGGCAAATCCGTTAACATTGAGAGCACCATCTTGGCCGTCAGTCAATCAGGTGAAACCGCGGACACCCTGGCTGCGGTGAACGCCGCCAGACAGAGAGCAGCAACGATACTGGGATTAACCAACACAATCGGTTCAACGTTGACGCGGGTTTCGCGAGTCTACATCGGCCAACAGTCAGGCCCAGAAATTGGAGTGGCGGCAACCAAAACGTTCACCTCACAGCTTTCAGTCATGGCCCAGCTGGCCCTGAGACTGGCAAAGAAGAGAGGCAAGGTTTCACAGGACGAAATGGACTATTTGGCCGAGAGACTGTGCAAGCTGCCGGACACCGTGCAAACCATAATCGACACGCAGGAGGAAAAAGCGAAACAGATAGCGAAGAAATACAAGGACAAGAAAGACTTCTTCTTCCTTGGACGAGGAATCAGCACAGCAACGGCTTTTGAAGGCAGGCTCAAACTCATGGAAATAGCCTATGCGCCTGCAATAGCCTTTCCAGCCGGAGAGAGCAAACACGGCCCGATAAGCCTCATAGAGCCAGGTTTCCCCGTCGTCTTTGTGTGTCCAAAGGATGAGACGCATAAAACGTTGATAGGCAACATAATGGAAATGAAAGCCCGAGGAGCCTCAATAATCGCGGTCCTAGAAGAAGAAGATGAAGAAATCAAGAACCTCGTTGACGATTACATGGAAGTGCCCAAGGGCGTGCCCGAAGTTCTGTCACCAATAGCTTTCATTATCCCGCTGCAATTATTCGCGTACTACATGGCTGTCGAGAGAGGGTACAACCCAGACATGCCCAGAAACCTAGCAAAATCAGTCACAGTGAAGTAGACAACCCAACATCGATATAAGCCTGCCAGCACAGCCTCATGGTCGAGGATGAGAAGGCTTGGAAGTATGGCAGAAACTGTTGAGGTTTAATCCCCTCCCCCAGCTCCTCTCCTCGAAAAACGACGCAATCGTGTTTTTTGCAAACCGCGACCTGCTAAATGTGAGAGAAGGTTCCGTAGAGACGTTGTGGAAACTCCCGCCTGTAGCAAAGATGCTGAAGCAACAACAGGAGGATGGTTCTTGGAAGTATCCCGGCGGCGACCTAAGCATTCGTTCGCGGGCCAACTACAATCAGCTCGAAACGTACCGCAAACTAGGGGAACTCGTGGAGCAATACGGGCTCAACAACAACCATTCCGTGGTGAGAAAGGCCGCTGAGTTCTTGTTCACATTTCAAACCGATGAAGGAGACTTCAGGGGAATCTATGGAGATCAGTACACTCCAAACTACACCGCAGGAATCATGGAACTTTTGATAAAGGCAGGGTACGAGAATGACCGGCGAATAGAGAAAGGGTTCGAGTGGCTACTTGCAAAACGGCAGGATGATGGAGGATGGGCCATACCCATCCGAACCAGAAACCTGAAGCTAAACGTCATAGGTATGAAAGCCGAAACCGTGCAGCCTGACCAGTCAAAACCCTTCTCCCACCTAGTCACGGGCGTGGTACTCCGCGCTTTCGCGGCTCACAAAACCTACCGGAGGTCAGATGAAGCGAAGACCGCAGGAAAGCTGCTGGCTTCACGTTTTTTCAGACGGGACTTCTACCCTGACCGAGGCACGCCCCAGTACTGGACCAGATTTACCTATCCCTTTTGGTTCACGGATCTGCTGTCCTCACTTGATTCTCTATCGTTCTTTGGGTTCAATTTATGCGACTCTCAAGTCAAGACAGCCGTACAGTGGTTTGTGGAAAAGCAGCAGAAAAACGGCCTGTGGAACCTGTCCCTTCTGAAGAACGGAAAAAAGAAGGATCTCAACACTTGGGTATGCGTGGCAATTTGTCGAGCGATCAAGCGTTTACACGGGGGAGTTTGAGGCTGACAACGCATTCGTTGTTTATGGGCGTTCGAAGTTAAATGTTACTCCCCGTCGGAGCATGTTGGTTATGCTGTTTTTCAGATCGTTGTAGCAAGCGCTCAGCCGTTTTGCGTCCTCCTTTGACATCCCTTGTGAGACTAGTTGTTGCTCAAAGGCTCTTCTGGCTTTTCGCACCCTCCATCCTAAGGTCAAGTACATCCAGAAAAGACTCGTGCCCATTATGGCCAAGTGTGGAGTTGCCTTGAACACCGCTTTAACCGTTGGCGCTACGCTCATCCTAATCAGCTCACTCCAAAGTTAGAGAAGACGGAAAGATTATTCTTTCTCCTCTTCTCCGCTTTCCCTTCCTCGATCTACCGTACGATCGATTCTCTTGTCAAGCTTCTCGCGGATCCTCTTTTCAATTTCCTCGCCTATGTTCTCGCCAGATCTTTCGCCGTGTCTTCCTACACCACTGCTTCTAAGCATGTCGCCTATACTGGTGAAGGTTCGCATGTAATCTTCAGTCAGTTTCACCGCTACCTGTTCAGGTAGCCCGCCGTTCTTCAGTTCTTTGTAGTATGCCGCCGCAGCCTTGCCCATGTTTCTTCCCGCTTCTTCTGAAAAGACCGAGGCCAAGAGGCTTTTTATTAGGGTCGGAACCTCAGAGGAGACGACACTGAGTATTTCTTTAATGTTTTCTGGGTCCATCTTTCTGTCCTTTCTTTCGTCATCAACCATGTTTTTCACCTCCTAAATCTCTTCACCCTAAATTCAGACGAAGTCTCTGCGAAACAGCCCCTATTATGACCGCTTCCATTTGAACCCGTTCTGTTAACCGGCATGGGACTGCTTCAATTATCTTGGGTGAACTTGAATTCTTCTCTCCTACAGAGACAAACAGGCTATGCTTTTTACGCGCTTCGTGCAAGTATCCAAACTTCATTTTTTCTCAGCTCAAACTATCATAAGAGTGGTCACCAGAGTTAGGTGTTCTGTGCAATAGTGACCAGTCTAGTGGTCAGTCTTCTCTGCTAGCTCGTAGGTGGGAACACGTCCTTCAGCCTTCAACAGGACACCCTGCTTCAACAGTTCTTTCACCCTGTCCCGCACTATGCGTCTGCTTGCTTTTCCTCGCATCGAGGCCACCTGTCTCGTGATAGCCGAAATGTTCAAAGCTCCCTTCACAGCCAATGCTTGCACAACGCATCTTGAAATGTCGTCCTGAGCAATCGGCTTCTGGCGCAAGTATTTCTCAGCACTTTTCAAACGAGAAGCAATCTTCAACGGTTCACCGTACATTCCTATTCCCATCTTCGTCAACCTCAACGTGGCGGCCAGCCCCTCATACTCTGGCTTCTCAAGAATCAACTCTTCAAGAAGATCAAGTCTCCGAATTATTTGGTCGAGTTTCTTGCTCAATTCTTCCGCACCGGAAACGGAGGCCTCTTCCCCGCTCAAGTTCTCCCTGCCGCTCAAACGTGACTGAGTTACATAGTCACTCCATTGTTTAAATGGTTGACTACACAAAACCTCGGAGGCATAACAAACGTTCCCGACACAATCATCAATTTACGTCTACAGAGGCGTCATCAACAAGAACGTCTGCCTGACCATTTAACGTAGCGTCGTTTCTTATTCTGTATCTTATCTTCAAATGCAAATGTGTTAATAACTCACTTTGTGAATGTCTATCATGGTGCTTCGAGTGGAAGGAAGTGAGTGGGAGAAGCTCATCCAGAACTTGATTAAGGGTGATATCCTCCGCTCTCCGAAGGTAATCCAAGCAATGCGCTCTGTTCCGAGGGAGAAGTTTCTCCCCGAAAACATGCGCTCCTACAGCGCTACAGACACGCCGCTTCCGATTGGTTTCGGGCAGACGGCTTCGGCGCCACATAGCCTCGGCTCAGCTCCGAGACTAGGCGAAACATGGTCTCAATCATGAATGAAGCCCTGCAGTTGGAAGTAGGCAACAAGGTTCTCGAAGTCGGAGCGGGTTCAGGTTGGCACGCTGCCACAATAGCGGAGCTGGTCGCACCAAGCGGTGCTCCCCGGAGCGAATATGGTCATGTCTATACTGTGGAAATCGTTCAGGACCTGGCTGATTTCGCAAGAAAAAACATAATGAAAGCCGGATTCGGCGACCGCGTCACGATAATCAGCGGCGACGGCTCGCTCGGTTTCCCAGAAAAAGCCCCCTATGACAAGATCCTAGTGACTGCAGCGGCACCAGACATTCCGAAACCGCTAATCGACCAGTTGAAATCGGGCGGCATTATGCTAATCCCGGTTGGAAGCGCATCTCTATTCCAAAACCTGATGAAAATTGCAAAAACAAACGGAAAAATCAAAGAAGAAAACCTCGGCGGAGTGGCGTTCGTACCGCTCACAGGAAAGCACGGCCACAGATTTTAACGAATTCTCCCGATTCTTTTCTCCTAGGCCGACGTGTGATTATTGGATATTAAGTTTATCCCTGTACGCTTCTAGATCTAGCCAGCCGTGTCCGCTGATGTTCATGCATATTGTTTTTTCCGCGCCCGCTTTCTCAGCCTTAAGCGCTTCGTCTATTCCTGCTCGAACAGCATAGCTGGATTCGGGGGCGGGCAGCCATCCTTCAGTCTGCACGAACATTCTTGCAGCTTCGAAAATCGATTTCTCGTCCACCGGATAACTCACTGCCTTGACGATGTTGTGTTTTTTCAATAGGCTTATGATTGGCCCGGCTGCGTGATAGCGTAAACCGTCAGCCCTAATGGGCACCATGTCAGACTTGTGGCCTAAGGTGTACATTTTCAGAAGCGGAGTGTGTTCAGCCACGTCGGCGAAGTCATACTTGTACTCTCCCTTAACAAGGTTCGGCGCAGCCTCAGTCTGTGCTGCCAAGAATTCGCATTTCCGCTTGCCTTTCAAGACCTCGCCGATGAAGGGAAGAGCTATTCCGCCGAAGTTGGAGCCGCCGCCCAAGCAAGCGACGATCAAGTCAGGCTTCTCATCAATCATGTCAAACTGTTTAATCGTTTCAAGTCCTATCACCGACTGCTGCATCATAACATGGTTCAACACTGAACCCAGACAGTACACGCTGTTCTCATGCGTCTCCGTGTACTCCAACCCTTCAGAAATCGCGATGCCCAAAGAACCAGGGCTCTTCGGATTCTTCGAAAGTATCTCCTTGCCCATCTTCGTTTCCTTGCTGGGGGAAGCAAAAACCTTCGCGCCCAGAAGCTTCATCAACGTTTTCCTGTCGGTCTTCCAATCATATACAGATCTAACCCAGAAGACCACGCATTCGAGGTTCAAGAGCTTGGCAGCATACGCGAGCGCCGTCCCCCACTGTCCCGCACCCGTCTCGGTACTCAACGTCGTCTTGCCCTCCTTCATCGCGTAGTAAGCCTGCGCAATCGCCGTGTTCGTTTTGTGCGAACCCGTCGGAGACAAGTCCTCACGCTTGTAAAACAGCTTGACCTTCTTCAACCCCAAGCTTTTCTCCAAGCGTTTCGCGCGGTAGAGTGGCCTCGGCCGGCCCATGTGAATGTACAGTTCCCGAATGTCTTCAGGAATGGAAACCCAGCTTTGAGCTGACATCTCCTGCCCAAGAGACTCTTTAATCATAGTTCTGCCCAGGTACTCCATCCGTGAAGGCCCCGTCTCAGGCTCCTTCGGAGGGGGAAGCGGCTCGGGCAAGTCGGGCAGGATGTTGTACCACTTAGTGGGAAACTCGTCTATCGGCAGAGCAATCTGATCAGGTTTCATAACCGTTCACCATCTTTGGAAGCCTATAGTATGATGGGTTACGAATTAAAGATTTCCCCGTTGGTCGCCGTAACTATCCGAACCACTTCTCAAGCGTCGTCTTTCCCTTTTGACTGGTAATGCCCTTCTGCATCTTCTCCAACGCTTTGCGAACACGTTCTTCAGAAAAGTCTCTCCCCCGGCAGATGAAATCTACCACGCCTTCTACATCTGGCGCGCGCCACTCCAGCCTGTAACTGTCCGTCACCTTCGGATGCAGAAAAATCTCCCTAATTCTTTGAGGTTCAACCGGAAACTCTGCATTTTCAACATGAACAACGGCCTGCTCCAAGCTTCCATACTGCTTGACCAATTTTAAGGCAGTTTTAGGCCCTAAACCCTTGATCCCGTCAGGGTTGAAGTCCGTTCCAATCAGTATGCCCACGTCAACCAGCTGCTCGTAGGTTATCCCACACTCGTTCAAAACTTGTTGCAACTCAACCAATTCCGGGACAACGTCAATGTACATGTTTTTGCTAGGAAGCTTCCTTCTACCTGAAATGGTGATGTTCCTGACAAACCTCGGAGCGCCGAAGAGCAGGCTGTCATAGTCCTGACTTGCACAATAATCAGCGTCTCCACGCTTGGTTATGTGCGCAGCCTGAGCTTCTCCCTCACTGGGCGCCTGAATCCATGGAACACCCATAAAACCCAAAAGCCTCTTGCTGTCCTCCGCCATGTAGTCCTTCAAGTGTGACGTGGCCTGAGCGTACACTCTCGCCTCTTCAGGCTTACCTTCCCTCAACGCCTGCTCGTACCTAACCGCAGCCTGCTCCTTCACTCTCATTCGGCGTTTAATCTCCACCTCCTTAAGAGCAGGCGGCGCGCCGTCAAAAACGTAAACGGGCTTTATCCCCAACTCCACTAAATTGCTCGTCCGATAAAGCAACCCGCTCAGGTGGCTCGTGACCCTTCCACTGCTGTCCTTCAACGGCGTACCGTCAGGCTGACGAATGATGGCCAAAAACTGGTACAAAGCGTTGTAGGCGTCTATGGCAAGTGATTTGCCGCCGAAATCCTCAAGCTTGACAATTGTTTTGGGAACGAGGTCGCGGAGGTTTACGCCCAAAAGTGACCCCGCAGAACATAGCGTCAAATCGCAGTAATAAACTTGCGCGCCCCTGCGCATCGAGGTTCAAAAAAGGCTTGAGAATTGCCTCCACGTAGTTGACGTTCTTCGCAAAATCATGTTTGGATCATACAGCAGACCGGGGTAGGTTGTGTCAATGAACACGCTAACACGGAAACCGCAGAACATTGACTGATAGCGCGCGCGACGTAGACGGCAACGGCGAAGTAAGCCTGTCAGACCTAACCATTCTGGCTTTGTACCACGGGCAACACCGCCTAGTCCCTGACTCATACATTGAAAATTACATCTGACATTACAAATAAACGGGCCGAGTCCACTCTGAACAGTAGTCAAGCCTGATTTTCTCCATGGTTTGTTACATTTACAGATTACATCTGACATTACAAGTGAAAAAGGGCAGCGACTTTGAAGGGCCCTGATGCAAAAGGTGTTTCAACATACTTGGATTAGCAGCGCGCGCTCGGTTTTGGGGTTTTTTTGAACATGGACTCTTGACAGTGCGTATTGGGAGATCCTGCGGCATCGCTTAGAGTTTTGACGATGACATCAGCAGAAGTGCATGCAAGTGCTTCCATGCGAATTGTGTCTCAAACGATTTATAAGGAAGAGTCACAATTACAGAACCGTCATCGAGGACGTTCACCATGACTGAAAGAGCAGCAACGTTAATACTGGTCACGTGTACAAGCTGCAACAAACCCATCCCGCCTGGAGCGGAGGCAACCAAGTTCATGTGCCCAAGCTGCGGAGAAATCCAGATTAAACGTTGCGGAAAATGCCGCAAATTCGGACGCCCCTACAAGTGTCCCAAGTGCGGTTTCATCGGCCCATAGAATGAAGCGGAGGACATGTTGAAGATGGGTTCTGTAATAGTAACGTACAAGGTTTTTCCAACAGACATAATAAACGATTTTGGCCCCATGAAAAAGAATCTGGAAACCATTCTGCCAGCTTCTTCGTCTGTCCACGGTTACGGCGAAGAACTCGTGGCCTACGGCTTGAAAGCCCTGCTCGTTCAAGTCAAGTTTCCAGAAGACCAGACAGGCCTCGTTGACGAGTTCGAAAAGAAGCTTGAAACCATGGAAGGCGTGAGCCAAGTGCAGACGCTCATGGTTCGCAGAACAAGTAGATAGCTCCTAACCTTTGGTTAAGACATTTATATCGGAACACTCTTTTGTTTCGAAACGCAGAATTGTTATGGAAGGATTCTAGTTGAGCGAAGTACAGTTGCGTGTTGGAGACGCGAGGCAGAGAGACGTTGGCAGAGGTATAGCCCGCATAGATCAGAAGACGATGCAGAAACTGGGAATCTCAGCGGGCGACGTCATAGAGATATGCGGAAAGAGAACGACCTCGGCCATAGCATGGCCTGCCTACAGTGAAGATCAGAACCGTGACCTGCTCCGCATAGACGGTTTTTCGCGCAAGAACGCCGGAGTGGCCATAAACGAGTACGTCATCGTGAGAGCCGCCAAGGTGAAAACGGCCCTAAGCCTCACGCTGGCCCCGGTTGACATGAGATTGAACGTGGACGAGGACTTCACCAATTTTGTCAGAAACCGCCTGATGGAAAGAACGCTAGTGGAAGGCGACACAACCCTGGTCATGATGCTTGGACACGCCATACCGTTCACAGTCACGAAGACGCGGCCCCACGGCATAGTAAAAATCACGGCGGAAACAAAACTCACGATACTGAACGAACCGGCGCCTGAAGGGAAAGGCCTGCCCAGAACAACCTACGAAGATGTAGGCGGGCTTCACGAAGAGATACAAAGAGTAAGGGAGATGGTGGAGCTTCCACTGAGGCACCCGGAACTGTTCCAGCGGCTCGGAATAGAACCCCCGAAAGGAGTGCTGCTACACGGCCCTCCCGGATGTGGCAAAACCCTCTTGGCCAGAGCCGTGGCAAACGAGTCAGAAGCCAACTTCTTCTCTATAAACGGCCCTGAAATAATGAGCAAGTTTTACGGTGAATCAGAAGCCAGGCTTCGAGAAATCTTTCAGCAAGCCCAGCAGAACGCTCCGAGCATAATATTCATAGATGAACTGGACGCCATAGCCCCGAAAAGAGAAGAAGTCACGGGCGAAGTGGAAAGACGCGTCGTTGCACAATTGTTAGCACTGATGGACGGACTGTCAGGCAGAGGAAACGTCATAGTCATAGGAGCCACGAATAGGCCGAGCGCCCTCGACCCGGCTCTTCGCAGACCCGGCAGGTTCGACAGGGAAATCGAGATAGGCGTACCAGACAAGCAGGGAAGGTACGAAATCCTCCAGATTCACACGCGAGGCATGCCGCTGGAAGAGGGCGTTGACCTCAAGAAACTGTCGGAAATGACGCATGGTTACACGGGCGCTGACGTCTCTGCGCTTGGAAGAGAAACAGCCATGAAAAGCCTCCGCCGATACCTGCCGCAGATAAACCTTGAGGAAGAACGCGTACCGCCAAGCGTACTGGAAAAAATGGAAGTAACCATGGAAGACTTCATCAACGCCTACAAGGAAATAACGCCCACGGCCATGCGCGAAGTGTACATAGAAATCCCAACGACACGCTGGGAAGACATAGGTGGACTGGAAGAAGTCAAACAGGACCTGAAAGAAGCGGTAGAGTGGCCCCTGAAAAACCCTGAAATCTTCACACGCCTCGGCATAAAACCGCCCAAGGGCATACTGCTCTACGGCCCCCCAGGCTGCGGAAAAACCCTCCTCGGAAAAGCAGTCGCAACAGAGAGCGCAGCCAACTTCATCACCATCAAAGGCCCAGAAATCTTCTCAAAATGGGTCGGCGAATCCGAAAAAGCCATAAGAGAAGTGTTCAGAAAAGCCAGAATGGCCGCGCCGGCCGTCATATTCTTCGACGAAATCGACTCACTCCTCCCCCGCAGAGGCCTGGGATTCTCAGACAGCGGCGTCAGCGAAAGGGTCATCAGCCAACTCCTAACCGAAATGGACGGCATAGTCACCCTGGAAGACGTGGTCGTCATAGCCGCCACAAACAGGCCGGACATGGTGGATCCAGCAGTGCTCAGACCTGGAAGATTTGACCGACTCATCTACGTGCCAGAACCAGACGAACAGAGCAGAATCCTAATATTCAAAATCTACACGAAAGACATGCCACTCGCAAAAGACGTAGGCATGGCGCAGCTGGCAACATTGGCCAAGAACTACTCGGGCGCCGACATATCAGCCCTTTGCCGAGAAGCAGCAATGTACGCCTTGCGAAAAGACGTGAACACGAAAGAAGTCAAGACGACGGACTTCGAGGAAGCCAAAAAAAGAATCGGGCCGTCAGTTACGCCTGACATGGAAAAATGGTACAAGAGCTTCATGCAGCAGGCGAGACAAGTGCAAAAACCCGCCACCCCTGTAGCCTAGGTGAAACGAACATGCCCATGCCCACAAAAACCTGGAAAACCCTTCCCGCCTACTTCACCCTGATGGAACTCCTGAAAAAGAAAGGCGCCTTAGCAGATACGGAGCTCTACGAAGCCTTGACCGACGAATTCGAGGACTTGGGCTACAAAGATTTCAGCGAACTGCTAATGCGACTGGAAATCAGCGGTAAAATACGCGTCACCTCCATGTCTCGCGGAAAAAGACGCGTTGAACTTCTCACGTGAGAAAAAACAGGCCTCAAAAACTTCCCGCGTGCAACACATGAACGAAACTTCAGACGTCATAGTCGTCGGAGGAGGCCCATGCGGCTCCTTCACCGCTCTGAAACTCGCAGAACAGGGCAGATCCGTGACGGTTTTCGAGGAACACAACCAGATAGGCGTTCCCTCACACTGTGCTGGACACCTAAGCATGAAAGGCCTGAAGCAGTTGAGACTGCACCCGCTTCCGCCTGAAATAGTTGAAAACACTTTCTACGGTGCAAACTTTTATTCCCCGAAAGGAAACGAGTTCTCAGTGCATCTTTCCCAACCAGTAACATGCGCCGTCGACCGTGCAATGTTTGACAAGTACATCTCCGAAAAAGCCAAAGATGCAGGTGCAAGCTACCGCCTGAACTCTCGGGTAGAAACATTAATCATGAAAAACGCCTTTGCAGAAGGAACAGTCGTCAATCAAGAGGGGAAAAGCGAGAAAATGCGGGCAAGACTTGTCGTGGACGCTGAAGGAATATCCTCAAGGATAACGAGGGAAGCAGGCCTGCCCAGACCCCGGAACCTGTTGAAGGGAGTAGAAGCAGAGGTTGAAAACGTCAAAGACGCAGAGTCGGACACAGTTGACGTTTACCTCGGAAACGGCTACGCCCCAGGCTTCTACGCGTGGCTAATACCAAAAAGAGAGGGAAGAGCAAAAGTCGGCTTAGCCGCAAGAACAGGAAACCCGAAAGATCTTCTGCAAAAACTCATGCTTAAACATCCCGCAGCCTCAAGAAAACTTCGATCAGCGAATATCCTGAGAACCATGTTCCACCCGATAACGCTTGGAGGCCCAACCCCACAGGCATGTTCAAACGGGTTCCTAGCCGTGGGCGATGCGGCCTCACAAGTGAAGCCTACCACAGGAGGCGGCGTGATCTTCGGCATGACGTGCGCGCAAGTAGCGGCTGAAGTGGCCTCTGAAGCCCTCGACAAGAACGACTTCTCCAAAGAGTTTCTAGACAGGTACCAGAACAGATGCAAAGAACTCCTCGGTTTCGACATGAGAATCATGCTTAGAATGAGAAGAACGCTCGACGCATTGTCTGATGAGAGAATTGACGAGGCGATAGCCTTGTGCGCAAGACTCAACTTGGACAAAACCCTGCAGAACGTCAAAGACATAGACTTTCAGGGAAAAACCTTTCTACAAGCCCTGCGAAGCCCCCGCATGCTGACAGCTCTCGCCTTCTTCTTTTTTGCTTACCTATCTGCGAACCTTTAAAATCCCACGAGGATAACAAGTACGGAAGGACGAGGCGAACCCATGTACGAGTTTCGTTACAAACAAGTCATAGTCTTCCGTTCGAACCTGAGGTTGAGCAAAGGCAAAACGGCAGCTCAAGCTGGACACGCCGCAGTTTCAGCGGCAGAAGAAGCGCGCAAACATCACAGAGAATGGTTTGAAGGCTGGTCAAACGAGGGCCAGTGCAAAATCGCCGTCAAGGTGAAAAACGAAGAAGAACTGTCAGAACTGGAAGAAAGAGCAAGGGAAATGGGTTTGCCGCACGCACTCGTCATCGACAGAGGCCTCACAGAAGTTCCAGCTGGAACGGTGACATGCCTGGGAATCGGCCCTGCCCCAGTAGAAAAAGTTGACAAGATTACCCGAAGCCTCCCACTTCTGTAAACGGGCGCCGACCTTGAACCCTCCAAAACTTGAAAAGCAAGTAGGCATCGAAGTCTATGCTACCCGTTCAACAGGCATCGGCGGAATAATCCGCAAAAACGTTGAAGACTTCAACGTCGAGGAACTGCTCGTAGACGGCTCAAAAGCCCAGATAGAAACTTTAGAAAGCTGCACCGACCACCACGTGCTGGGCTGTTCAACGGCCAAGAACCGTTACCTGTTATGCGCCATAGTCAAACGGAACTGGGACACACTTGTAGCTGTCAAAAACATCGCCAACCAGCTTGGCATAGACTCAGAGCAAATTCAAATTGCAGGAATAAAAGACGCAAAGGCCCTAACCGCTCAACACATCACAATCGAAGACGCATCACCCGAACAAGTGCAGAAAGTCCATATTAAAGACATTGAAATCCGCCCACTGGGCTATTTGCACAACAAACTCTCGACATACTACCTCTTAGGCAACAGGTTCTACATACGTGTCAAAGCCGTGAACCACTCAAAATCCGTAATCAAGAAGAGAATTACGAAAACGGTTGAAGAACTCAATGCAATCGGCGGGATTCCAAACTTCTTCGGCCACCAACGTTTCGGAACAACCCGCCCAATAACGCACCTAGTCGGAAAGGCCATTATAAAAGCAAGCTTCCGCAAAGCTGCAATGCTGTTCCTAGCCAAACCCAGTCCCTACGAGCATCCTTCGTCACGACAGGCTCGTAAGGAATTGCAGGAAACGCAGGATTTCGAAGAAGCTTTGAGAAATTTCCCCAGGCAACTGCGCTACGAAAGATTAATGCTTAAACACTTGGCCAGGCACGCGGACGATTTTGCCGGTGCTTTCAGAACACTGCCCTTCAAACTGCAGGAACTGTTCATCCAAGCCTACGAATCCTACTTGTTCAACAAGTTCCTAAGCAGAAGAATCGGACGAGGGCTCCCGCTAAACATGGCTGAAGTCGGAGACTACGTTGTAGCTATAGAACACTCAGGACTACCCAGCCCCACTATATTTAAAACAGTCAATCTGGAGAAACGGTCAGAAATCAACAACTCGATGCAATCTGGGAAGCTGAGACTGGCAATTCCACTGATTGGATTCAAACAGCATCCTTCACAAGGAGTTCAAGGAGAAATCGAGAAACGAATCCTAGAAGAGGAAGACGTTTCTCCCAGCGAATTCCGAATACTCACGATGCCTGAAGTCAGCACCAAAGGAAGACTTCGAGCCGCCACGACTCCGATCAACAATTTCTCGACGGACGAAATCTCACCTGACGCAAACAGACCACGCGGATTCGATGTCGGCGTAACGTTCATGCTGTATCGCGGCTCGTACGCAACGATACTGCTGAGGGAAATCATGAAACCAAGAAACATAATAAAAGAAGGATTCTGAGGACTTACGCCTTCTTCAGAGCGCACCTCTGAAATCTCGCTCGCAAAACGGTCACTTACATTTTTCCCTAAAAAACAAGAAACTCTCTCCAAGCGGAGCACCCGTAAGTTCCACAATCGTGGTCTACATGTCCTGTACGTGAAAGAAATTGACCACCAATATTCTAAAGCTTTATCACTTGGCGACTCGTGAATAGTAGGCAAGATGACGTGCCATGGAAGCAGTTGAAGCCGCAAGAAATGCCCTTGAGTGTGTTCTAGAAGCAAAGAAGGGCGAAAGCATCATGATATTTTGTGACGATGAAAAGACGGACGTCTGTGAACCGTTTTCCATAGGCGCCCTGAAGCTCGGCCTGAAGACACACTTGATCAAGCTGAAGACCGAACCGACCTTACGGAAAGATATTCCTCTAGAGATCAAAGAAATCTTCACAAAACAAAGAACAGACATCTTCGTCAACCTGCTGCGCGGAAACCGGGAAGAAACAACTTTCAGGATAAAGCTCACCGAATTGGAAACCGAAGACCGCAAAGCGCGCCTTGCCCACTGCCCAGGCATCACGCTGGACATGCTCACCGACGGTGCTCTAGCTCTCACGATCAAAGATCACAGAGATATGCAAGACTTCGCGAACAGTCTGATCCAGCGACTACGACAAGCATCCCGTCTGGAAATAACAAACTCGGCAGGCACAGACATTTCGATGAGCGTTGAAGGAAGACCCTTCTTCACGGACACTATGATAGATTGGAACAGATTAAGTTGGATGAATATGCCGACTGGGGAGGTCACGGTCGCACCTGTAGAAGACTCGCTTGAGGGCGAATTGATCTGCGACATGGCGATAGGCGGAATAGGCCCAATAAAAGCGGCTGTAGGGATCAAAGCAAAGGATGGGAAAGTGCAGAAAACTGAGTCCCAGGACGACCGAGTGCTGAGAAGTGTTGAAGAATCGTTAAAGACCGACAGCCGAGCAAAAATTGTGGGCGAATTTGCTTTCGGAATAAACCCAAAAGCAAGATTTGTCGAAGAGTTTCTCGAGGCCGAAAAAATCCTTGGCACGATTCACGTAGCCTTTGGCAACAATTCGGATATGCCTGGTGGAAGGAATCCGTCAAGCAACCATATGGACTTCCTTATATCAAAGCCCACGGTCAAAATCGTTAATTCGGACAACTCCGCTTTTGATGTGCTCGTAAACGGAGCATTCAAGAGCCTGTAGTGCGTGTACGCAGTTGAAACGTTTAAGTGCAAAAAGCAAATTCTATGAGTGGAAGGCTAGAGCGCATGTCTGACAAAACGGAAGAAAAACTGCCAATATCCGAATTTTACAAAGTCGTCGATTCCGTGACGATTTTCAAGAATAAGAACTGGTGGGAAGCCATAGTTGTCTTTGAATCATACGGAAAAAGGTCAATCGGCATGTACCTTTGGCAAAAAAGGCAAGACATCTGGAAGAGAAAACACAAATTCAACGTCAGAAATCTGGAAGAATGGAACAAACTCAAGAACGCCGTAGAACAGCTCACACCTAAACTTGCGCCGAAATAGCCCATTTTTGAAATTCATCATCTTAATCCTTATTCTAGATTAAGATCTGAAATTGAATAGTCTTATTACCATATGCTGGGCAACAAAAACAGGGCGAATAGCATGAGCGCTTCAGAGCAAGAAACACAACAGATTTCAGAAGATTGGGAGGTGGACGAAGAGAGCCAGCAGCAAGAGCAAGAAATCGGCCAGCAAACTGAGAATGAAGAGAACGAGACACCGACTGAAGCGGTGCACCCAAAGCAAAAAAGGAATGAACGAAAGCGTAAATCTAACCTGCAACACGAACGAAGCAGTTTTGTCCACGGGCTTGCCGCCGGTCTCGGCATCGGATGCATAGCAGCATTCGTCATGTTGTGGCTAACAGTGTTCTTCACCCCGCAGTTACCATCAGGAATTACCTACGAAGCCATGCTATCAACGTTCATTTATCCTATAATCTATCTTCTCGCACTCGGTTTAGTCGCATTAACAGTAGGGATCGTAGCGGAACACTACGCTATGAAAAGCCGAGTCTGAACACGAAACACGGCGCGGGGTAAGGTCGAGAATTGTACATGGGCAGCGTGGATCATTCCAGATGAAAAGTGAGATAGGCTACTCTTCAGAAGGTGTATTTGTCACCTTGAGATAAAATGCGCTCCAAAGCTGCATTGAAGTTTATGATCCCCTCGTTTGTCTTGGCTGAAATGGGAGTCAACGGAAACTTCAAGCCCAGCTTGTAAATCGCCTGCATCACGTTTCTGCCCAGCAAGCGTTTCGTCCCATCAAGTTTTTCATCAATTGCAGAAGCCAAGGCGTTAGGATTTGATGACCAATCCACAACCCTGTCAACCTCTTGTTTGGGAAGCAAATCACACTTCGACAATAGATGCATTTGAGGCAGGAGAAAGCGGTTGTAGACCGCTGCTGAGAGAAAAAGGTTTGAAACATAGTTGAGTGGATTGACCGAAAAGACGGCGTCAAACAGGTAAACTATGGCTTTGGGCTCCTTGGTGAGTTCGCTGGCGATGTACGGTCCGCTGGCCCTGAACGCAAACAATTCCATCTGCCCCGAGGTATCCACCAAAACTATGTCAGACTGTAACTCCTCAATTTCTTTTGAAATCTTCTCCACTTGATCCGCAATCAGGTCTGCAGCCATTATCAAAGCCCCGTTTGGTCCTAGACCGTACTCTTCCATCAAATTGCTAACGTCAACGTAGTCACGAACATCCACTTCCGGCGAGTATGGAAGCGTTAACACTCCTGGATCTAGATTAACGGTCACAACGTCTTGTTTGGACATTTTCAACCATTCCTCAAAAGCCGCCGTGAGTTGAGACTTTCCAGATCCGGCAGTTCCTATTATGAAAACAACAAACATACCCTAACAACAACCCCTGTCTAAGTATGAAACGCCACGCATGATATCAAAACTTCACTCTCGGGTTAAAGCTTTTCTTGTTAAGAAGGAATCTCAGGCGGCAGCGGTTCGAAAATCTCTGAGCCATTACGCTTTGACATCAAAAACACAACTGTGCCGACGCTAACTAAGACCAGAGTCAAACCCAGCAGTGCAATGAAAAACCACGGCAAAACTGTCACCGTCCTAGTCGGACTGTCTGCAGAAGCATAATCTTCATTTCCAGACCAGCTCGCTCGAAGATAACATATGCCCGAAACGTCTGCAGGCCACACATATGCGAAACGCCCGCTGGAGTCTGTAGAGACCACGCACAATTCCGACCAAGATAAACCGTTTGCTTTGATGTAGATTGTAACCGTAATGTTTTGTAGATGCGGCGAAAGCGTTCCTGTAAGTGTGACCGCGGTTCCTTGAATAAGAAACGTTGATGAGACATCCAGCGAAGCTGCCGAAATTGTCAAGGCTTTGTAGCTTGCGGAAACCTGTCCTGGAGCGGATTGTTCACAGTTTTCAAGGGTAATGACCTGAACTGTGGCATTCTGCAGATCATCCGGACGTTCGCCGACTCTCCATCCTTCCTGCCAGTCGCCTCCTGTACATTCGGCCATATAGTATTTCGTACCGTCATGCAGGACGTAACTAATATCCCCCCTTGCATACTGTGGCTCATGCGAAAGGCTCACGCCGATGTTCATATGGTCGGCACTTTCATAGTAGAAAAGCGTTACGTTCAGCCCGCCGGCTCTCATGATCGACGCTGCAATGTAAGAGAAAAGGGCGCAATCTCCCGTGTTTGCCACGATTGTCTCAACAGGATACTTCGAAGGCGTGGTCTCTTCATAAGGTATCTGGTGCACGATCATTAAGACGCCATTTGCAAAATCCTCATCGTCAGAGTATATTTCACGCAGACAATCAGCAATCGGTTTCAAAACAGAGGGCGTAACGAACGTGGCAAAATCACTGGTTGAGATTAGCATATGACCCTTTTCAGCATAGTATTCCAAAAGCGACTCTGAAACTGCAACATTCAGACTATAGTGTATGGACCCGCTTGGATGATCTAGAAGCTCGTAGGAGAAGACAGAATTCGCGGACAGAACGCTTAGAGGAAAACACGAAAACACAACGAAAACAATCAGCACAACGAACGCTAATTCAGACTTAGTCTTCATCTTCATCTGAAAATGTTGTTACACGTCAAACTAATGGCACTTATGAAGAGCCAATCAATAGCGAAAAAATGGTTTAATCGTTCACGTGGAGGTTTGCAACAGGTTCCCTATATTCTTACAGAAGCTCTCTCTCGACGATCGAACATACACGTATGCGTGTAGCCTACTTTTTTTGCCAGTTTTATTGCTTCCTTGAAGTCCCGCCCAACATCCTCTGGTACATGAGCGTCTGAACCGAACGTCACTTGAACATCGTGCCGCCGCAGTATCCTCAAGAACTGTTCACTTGGATAAATTTCTTGGCAAGGTCTTCTCAAACCTCTTGTGTTAATCTCTATGCACACGTTTGATTCCGCTAAAGTCTCAGCGGTCTCCACCAGAATGTGCGAAAAGTCGGTTTTCGGTTTTGCCCCGAAGATTTTGATAAGGTCTGGATGCCCCAGAACATCGAAAAGGCGGGAGCTTACCGCGCTTCTGACAAGGCTGAAGTACTCATCATAGACTTGCCACGTGTCCTTCCTTGAAAACTCGTCCATCTCAGACGGTTCATCAAAAATCCAGTTGCCAATTACATGAACGGATCCTATCACGTAATCAAACGGGTACTTTCGAATGAATTCACTTATCTTGCGGGCGTCATCCGGAAAAAAATCTGTTTCGACGCCCAGCTTGACAGGAACACTTGATCTTTCTTTACATTCGACAAAATCGTGAACATAAGCCGGCATTTGCTGGACAAAACTGTCTGAACGTCCCCTGAGAGGACGCAGCAGAACATGTTCTGAAAAACCTATCTCGTGAATTCTTCTCTTCTTTGCTGCCCGGACACAGTCTGCCATGCTTCCCTCAGCGTCAGGAGAAGCTCGCGTGTGGATGTGATAATCCGCAATCATCCCACTGCACCAGTCCCTGACCTGTGAAGAGAATGTTGGAAACTTCACTTTCTGATTTTTCCGCCGTTCTTCTGCACTAGTTCAGATAGTTCAGATATGGACGTATCCAAACGGTTTCTGGCAGTTTCAGGATCATCTGCAGTCGTTGAAAAGTGAAGTTCAATGTGCGATTTTTCTCCCTCAACCTGAACGATGGATTTCGTGTAGACGTGTGATTTCACGTAAACGTAAGGGTTGTTATGCATGACATCGTCTATCAAAGGTGCCAGGTTTGATTCCATTATGCCTTCTGCATAAATGCTCTTCTCAAAGAAAGCAGATTTTCCAGCCTTTTTCTTGATGATCTCCGCTACAGACTCGTTGAAAATGGCTTCCATTTCCGGAGGGACGCCTGGCAACGCAATTATGAACGTTCCTTCCACCATAGCCATCACACCTGGAGCGGTGCCAACAGGATTAGGTAGTGGCTGCGTGTCTTTCGGTAAGGTTGCCATCTTGACCCTTGGCGGCGTCAGTTCGACCCTCTCGGTTTTCCCCTGCTTCTTGAGGTAAGCAACATATTTTTCTCTTACCATTTCCAAAGCTTTTCCATTGACTTCGAGACTGCAATTTAAACCCTTGGCGATTCCTTCAAGTGTTTTATCGTCAAAAGTCGGCCCCAACCCCCCTGTCGTTATTATGAAACTGGGTTTTCGACGCAGCGTTTCTTGCAGAGTTTCTGCAATTTCGTCCACATCATCGCCTATAACCACTATTCTCTTGACCAGCAGCCCCAGAGAGGTGACGCGTCTAGCTAGCCAAGTAGCGTTCGTATTCAAAGTTTTTCCAATCAGCAATTCATTGCCCACACAGATTATTTCCAAAGAGTTCACCTTTGTTTCTAGTTCACTGGCTTGTGGAATATAACTGTCGCTCTGAGGCAAATCCGCGTTTTTTTCATGAGCTATTCTCCATTTCTTGGTTATCTAGAAATCGTTTTGAAGGTAAAGAATTGGGAGACAACAAACGTAAAACCTGTGACAAGAACAAGTTCCCTATGGACATTTAGGGTTGAGCAGAAGGATATCTACAAACCTCAAGAGATTATTAGAAATGAACGATTTCCAGTTATCATGTTGTTTGCTGATTTTCGGTTTCGAAAGCTGCGTCAGGGTTTATTGTTTCTTGCTTAGATACCATTTAAGGTATTCTTTTTTCTTCCTTTCCCGTTCTTCTTCCTTCGATTCCAAGTTGGGTTTCAGTTTGTCCCTCAGTTCCATCAGTTCCTGCTGGGTCACAGACAGTCCGCAGCTCTTGCACACGTAGTGTTTGGTGGCTATCATGTACTGCATTTCGCCACCACATTCCGGACAGTAGGGCATTCTTGTTCACTTTTCTGTCTCATGAAGTGAGAATGGTTTGAGAAATAGGTTTCGCTGTGGCTGACATGTTTAGGTAATGAGATTTGATAGATTCGCTTCCCTAGCCAAACGAATTGCTCTGTGCAGTTCATCACCTGTTAGCCTTCTGCTTAATTCGGAAACCTCAAACGCCTTCCACTCGGGTCTGTATTGAAACATGAGGTTCACCCTTGTTTCGGCACCCAAGTTTTTGGAGATCCAGTCAACGATTGGTTTTGTACAGCACTCTAAATGGTTCGGCAGAACAAGGATTCTTACTATGAGTTCTCCATGTTTCTTAGCTTCCAAGTGATTATACACGCAGGTTTCCCAGTAGTTTGGAGCGTCGGAGATTTCTTTTGCGCATCGGCCGGGTCCGTACTTGAAATCCAGTAGGTAAACGTCTGCGAAGCCGGCCAAGAGCGCCGCGCTCTCTGAGTTGTAGTAGCTATTTGAGTTCCAAACGATAGGAACACTCGTTTCAGCATGCTTGAACGTTTTGAGCCACTGCGGAAGCCATGGAGTAGGCTCTCCTCCCACGAGATTCACATTTCTGCAACCACCAAGACGCAACCGTTGAGCCGCGCGAGCCAGATCTACTGGGTCGTACACTTGGCCATGTTCCATCCATTGAGATATGGTCCAGTTTTGACAGTGTTTGCACCGCATCGTGCAGCCCAAGGTGAAAACTGTTCCGGAAGGCACGAGTTCAGGCTCTTCGCCCATGTGTTCAAAAATGCTCGAGACGGTTATTTCCAGACCGCACCCACAGTAGCCTAACTTTCCCTCCAACCTGTTGACACTGCATTTGCGGACGCAAAGATGACAAGAGGATAGGATCCTATTTGCAATTTCGATTTTCAAGTCCAAGTAAGATTTTTCTGAAGTGGGCATTGCCCGTAACTCTCTTCGTCCTTCGTCGATTTCTCTCTGAATTCTGTTGAATTCTTCTGTAAGTACCGCGTGTTCTCGCCAAAGCTGCCTAGTGGAAGCGCTTGCGTGGAATTCTGTTGGAATCTTCTTAGCTATCAGAAATTTTGCTGGTGATTGGTTCTGCATGACGGCAAAGTATCGGGCTAGACTCTCCTTGGCTAATTTATCGTTTAGTACGGCAATCGCATCTGGGCGTTGGAACATCCACATCTTCGCTCAATTTCACTTGAGGTTATCGAGTTACTAGAACAAGGCGTACGGATAGGATTGCCCGCTTGCGTGCAGTTTGCCCTTAATTGGGATTTCTTGCCCACACACGGGACAACGCATGTCCTTTGTCAGATTCCACCGGGTTATCATGAAATTATAACGCTTAATCAAGGTTTCATTACAGTTCGGACAGTAAGTATTTTCGCACGTATGCCCCGGCACATTCCCGATATAAACATAGTTTAGACCCGCATCCTTTGCAGCAACGTAAGCTTTCTCCAGAGTTTCAAGAGGAGTTGCGGGGATTGTGGTCAGCTGATAGTCCGGATGGAAACGCAGCAAGTGGAACGGCGTGTCCTTTCCAATGCCATCCCTGATCCAAACGGCAAGCTCCTTAATCCTTTCAATCGAATCTCCTGATTTGGGCACGATGAGGTTCGTGATTTCTATGTGAATGTCGTTCCGCCTCATTTCCTTCAAAGCCTCAAAGATCGGCGCAACTGAAGGAACAGAAGAAAAAGTCTTGTAGAATTCCGGGTCTCCACCACCCTTGAAATCCACCGTCGCAGCGTCCAAGTATGGAGCTATCGTTTTCACCGCTTCTGGCGTCATGTAACCGTTTGTTACAAAAGTGTTGAAGAACCCCACTTGGCGAGCGAGTCTGGCAGTGTCGTAAGCGTATTCGAAGAAAATGGTTGGTTCCGTGTACGTGTAGCTTATTCCCTCGCAGCCGTTGTCTCTGGCGGCTTTTATTACCTCTTCTGGAGGAAAGTGTTTGCCACTCATCTTCTTCTCTTGGCTTATCATCCAGTTGTCACAGAACTGACAGCGGAAGTTGCAGCCAATCGTGGCAATGGACATCACAGAGGCCCCTGGGTTAAAGTGGGCAAGCGGCTTTTTCTCAACGGGATCTATGGCTGCAGATATTGCCTTGGCATAGTTGAGCGAAAAAAGAGTCCCCCCTTCGTTCTTTCTTACTAAGCAAAAGCCCGTGCCGCCATCGTTTATGAGGCATTTTCTGGCGCACAGGTGACAGTTGACTTTTTTGTCCTGTAGTTTTTCGTAGAGCATTGCTTCCTGAAGTGACATTCAACCAGCCTCTTGGCTTTTCATGCAAGTCTTAATCTCCGCAAATATAATATCTATTCGCTTGCCTCTGAATGCGAGTTCTCTCTTATCTCGAAAACCAATGGCGGAGACGCGGTTTTCGCGTCCAATTCTATATCAAGCAAGCCTTCAAGAAACCCAGCCCAGATTTCAGATTCACTGATAAAAGGCGTTTTTATGAGGAGATATTTGTCCTTCAAGTAGAAGTCGCCGAACCCTTGCACTCTTAAGCGCTTGAAAACGTCTGGCCATTTCTCACGCCTTGTGGCTTGTATTCCAATCGCGGTTTCTATAGAAACTCTTGCGGCCTCGCCCATTTTCTTTCCGATATCACGCCATTTCTCTATCGGAACATTATTAATCAGAATGCTAACCAGCTCCGCATTTACGAAGGCTATCCTGCTTATCCCGCAATAATACTCGCCTGGAAAACGCCAGTCATAAATCATCATGCTTCTGTAGACATCAAGCATTTTTGAAATAAGAGGCTTTATGCCCGGCTCCTTTCCTTCTTTAATTAAAGAGTCAACGAATTCTCTCTCATCTTTCTCCAGAATTATTGTTGTTCTCTTGGCTGAGGTCTCGCTTTTCCTCATCAGTTCTTGAAGTTTTTTCTCTTTGTCCTCTTGCATAACAGTTATATTTTTCAGCATATTTTATATAATTTGCGTTGAACTCAAAGCATATCGAAACATATCCGCATTGGAATAGCTTCCCAACTATGATGACAGACCGTTCCAAGGATCGTTTCAAATTATCACAAGCGCCATGAACACCGCGAGAAACCAATATGGCGACCGAACGATTTTTAATAGGCCTAAGCACCTTCTAGAATTGCCGATGAAGAAGCTTTTTGCCTGAAAAGATGATGTGCTCTAGGGTATCTGAGGCGAAAGTTTCCTACGTTTAATGAAGTCCGTGCGTCATGAAATAACTTTGTTCTTGATGAGATACCACATGAGCACTAGTCCTATTATCAGCGAAACAAATCCGCCGGTGAAAGAAAAGAAAATGCCTCGTTTGAGAACACTGGATGACAAATAAGTCACGTAGGGGGCGCCGAAAGTGAACAGCCCCGCTAGGATGACCAACAGTAGTTTCCGATACTTTGAACTCATCATTCCAGTTCTGGTCTCTTTGGTTTCTTGGGTCATACATATCACACGCTGATGATTATCTAAATTTCACGTTTTCTCTTATAACCCTTCCTTCACTTCGTTCCCTAGGGCTTTCATTAAGAACTTGAAGACGGAAAAACCAGCCCCGCGATCCGCTTTAAAACCCGTTGTTGCACCAAGCAGACATACGCCTTCCAAACCACGTTCCTTTGCAAGAGCCAATGTTAAACCTGTTGCCCCGACTATCCTGCCCTTGCTATAGATTACTCCACCTTTTTCCATAAACTCCAAGGCAAGCCGAGACGAAGTGGCTGCCACATACACCTGCGACTTTTCTTCGGTTATTGGCACGCCACCGACCGTTACAAGGAAACTGCAACCTTGTTTCTCAACAAAATCTAACGTTTCACCACAGAGTGCGTAGTGAGCGGCAACGTCGTCAAAAGAGGGCTGCGTGTCTCCGGTCATTATGATGAAATCGTTCTTCTCCATAGGCGCCGCATAAAACTCGTAGCGGGGCAAACGGCAGATTCCTTTTGAATTGATTGAAACATAGTCTGGGAAATAAGGCGAGTACAATTCTGCAAAGGGTTTTGCACTGCAGAATTTCAGTAAAAGATAGGCCGCGATCTTCCCGACGTTTCCGAAGCCGGGCAGACCCTGGACAAAAACTGGATTCTCGAGGACCGGACTGGAAATTTGACGGAAATATGGCTTTTCCAATCTAACTCACACCAGCATCAATAGGTAGAGAGTGTAAGTCTAAAACGTTTCCTTCCTCACATTTGTCAAATGGCTATCACAAATTGCTATCCTGCTTCATAAATCTGAAGAGCTTACCAGATCTATCGACAAAAGACGGGATTTTACAAGTGGTGCCAAGAACTTCGATATCTGCCAAAAATGGTCATTGGAAACAGGACACGGTGCTTCCTGTATGTGTATAGCCATACGCACAAATCATTAATTCAACCCTAGAACCAAAATCGTTTGCCAGAACAAGATGTTGCAATAGGAACGGACATGCAAGTGAGAAAACTAGGATACGAAATCTTGTTGGGGATAGCTTTACTGTGCGTTTCTGTATCGTGTATTATTTGGGTTTATAGCATGGTTTATGCCGCGTCCGAAGTTGGAAGCATGGAGCGCAAAGATATAAAACAATGGTCCTTGGTTCTCGTACTCATGAGCGTAACCACTTTGTTCATAGGAAGTGTTGGAGGATACCTCATCGGCAAATATCTGCACGTCTCACATGGCCAACCGGAGTTTTCAGGCACGACGAACTGAAATACGGGTACAGGACAAGACCACAACCCGGGTATCCCCCTCGTCAAAACCGTGAGACAAGGTATTTGAACAGGCAATCTTTGAATTTCAGAACCCTCGCCTAAATCACCCAGATGATCTGACCGCATGATTTGTTCATCCTTCAACGTCGTACATTCAGAAACGTCAATTCCTATTTGTAATTCATAACCGTTTTATGCCAACATCGGCAAACCTATTTCATCCAATCTCACGCGAGGACGTCTGTCGTTGCCAGCTAAGGATTTCGAAAGGCTTCTACTCGATTCCATCGATGAGGCGTTATCTTCAGTAGAGGAAAAGCTGAAGAAGGAAACTTCTGCTCAATTGGAAAGTCTCGGCGTCCCAAGATATGAAATCCCCCGCCATATCGGAATGTTTACGAGAGTTATTGAAAGAGTGTTTGGGACAGGTGCGGATGACCTTAAATTCTTAATATTGAGACGACTTCATGAAAAGAATGGATGGCCCTTCAAAAGGATAGATTTTGACGAGATGACGTTCTCGGGACAGGCCGAGCGTGTATGCGGAAAAATGTATTCGGAAATCATCAATAATATGCAAAGCCCCGTGGTCGTCTTTCATCTTGAAGACATCAGCTATCCAAGCCCGCTCAGACTCATCGCCGTTAACCCGGGAGCGGCGAAAACAACGGGAGTAAATGTTGAAAACACTATTGGAAAGACCATTGACGAAGTGTACCCCGAGATTTCTGGGACTGACGTCGAAAAGAACATTGTGGAGGTTATCCGCTCAGGAAGGGCTAAGAATTTAGGAAGATTTCAGCGTTCAGCTGAGCACGTTCTTGGGGGCGCCCTCTCTGTCACAGCCTTTCCTTTCTCTAGTAACTGCGTAGGTTTGGTTTTCAAGCCAGCTGCTGAACGCCAGGTTATTGGTGAAAGATTGCAGGAAGATGAAAAACACTTCGAAGATGACGCGTCAAACGTAGGTGAGTGGAGATGGGAATTGGACACTCTAGGACGCCAAGTCTCTGCCGATAGATCACATGTGCGGGAAAGATGGATTCGAAAAGAAATAACGCATGAACCGCACCGCGCCGACTATTTTTCGATAAGGGGCAAAGAATACTTGGAGAGCGGCGATTTGCCGAAGGCCAGAGAGTTCTTCCAACAGGCTGAAGAAATGTACCAGAGATCAAGCGATACTGAAGACGCATTTGAAAACGCATCCTTACGTATCAGGACGTATCTTTTTGAAGAAAAGATTTCTTTGGGAGAATACTTTCAAGCTGTAGAGGAGTATCTTCATAAATACGCAGATTTTTTTATGGATTGGATTTTCGTAGAAAATCTTGCCAGCTTCTGTCAATGGAAAGGTTACAAACATGACGAAGAGCACAGATTTGAGGACGCCAGAGGATCCTATGCAGAAGCAGAAGAGATATTTTTAACACTGAAGCAGAGGAATAAAGCACTTTTTAATGGATCTCGCCGTGTCCTAACTTATATGCGCGAAAACATGCTGGAAACGTATGAAAAATCCGCTGAGGAGTTCTTCGACAGATACAGTGAATTCTCAGGAAACAAGTATTACAAAGAAGTGCGCGCCCACTACTGCTCCTATAAGGCCGACAAGTCTATCGACCTCTCCAAGACCATGGAATTCCGAAGCGAAGCTGAAAAACTCTTTCTAGAAATCAATCAAAAAGAACTGGCGTTCAAGAACGCATGCAAGCTCCTTGATTTGTACTGGGAGAACATCCCTTCCAAAAATGAACAGTTAATTCAAAGATGTCTGGATGCAACGGAAAGATTCTTTGAAAAATACCAGGGTTTTTCAGAACATGAGTATTACAGAAAGAGAATGGCTGAGTATTACCTTTTGCAGGCTCGTGCACTCGCTTCGCAGTTGAAGGAAGCTTTGCGCTAGGCATTTTGGGGTCGGTTCGTTTCGTGCTATTGTCTTCTTCTTTACCCTGTTGGCGCCACTATCTGTTGAAGATTCCCAAAGGCTCCGCCAAACGATACGTTCATCATGGTTTGAGCACCAATCCACGCGGCGCCGCTCAGAATAAGCAGGATTCCGGCGTACATGAGACTACTGCCCCAGAACCCACCGCGAGCCTCCTTCAGAGTCAGTGAATTGAGAATGGTTATGAGCAGTATCATGAAGACGTTTCCCATGTTGATCACATCTGTGGGTATCGACCCGAACGTGAAGTATGGTACCGACGTTAGGGTTTGAGAGAAGTACTTAGTCATGAAGGTCAGGATAGTTAGAAGAGCGACTGTAATTGGTTGAAGAAGGAATGTTGTGGTTTCTATCGTCTTTACTACTGCCTCCCGTTTCTTCCGAAACTCCAGATTCTTAACACAGTTGTTACCCAAGATTTTTCCCACCTCCAGCAGATCGGCACCACAGTTGAAGGCGTCAAGGAAAATCTTGTTCGTCATATAGACATTGTGCGATGCCGCCTCTGAAGACAAAAGACTTAAAGTCTTCGCGTTGTCTACACCAACCTTGACTCTTGCGTAAGCCCGCTTCAACAGGTCTTTGAGACGACCAAGTTCAAGATAAAGGATATAGGAAAGAGCGTTTTGCAAACTCGCTGATGACGCCATGTTTTCGCCGAGGCCCTTGATTAGCGTAGGGTAGTTTTCATTGACTCCTATAACGAATGTCTCAAACCTGTAAGCGAAATATCCCGGAAGCAGAAACGCCAAGCCGCATACAAAAAAGCCGTAGGGGTAGCCGAATATTATGCTAACCAGAACCGCTGGTACTATGCACGCAAAGGCAATTGGCAGAGCTACTTTGAAGTGAGTGTACAGTTTGGGCGGCATATCTTTGTCAATGTGGATTAGAACGTCCTTAGGCACGACTGTTCTGAGGCCAAGATACATCACTATTAAGACTGTAGAGGCCACGAAGTATCCGAAATAGACGAGGTTGGGTTCATTTGTGAAGACGACGATGATGTCCAGTATCATGATTATGAATGTTGATACGCTTGAGAAGGTGCTGTAGACGCCGCCAAGCATGTCAATAGACCTTATTGCCCTATCGTAATAGCCTGAATATTCTTCAATCATGGTGGACGATTCTAGCTCCAAGTAACCCTTAGGGTGCGTTGACGAAAAAGCCTGCTGGCATCTGATCAGAACGTCTTTGAATGGCGCCTTGGTGGTATTGGCCATTTCAGAAGTGGCTTTGGTAATTCCGTAGCCGTATTCCTTTGCTAACTTGCGGATTCCGCTGAAGACTTCACTGTAGTAACCGTAGTCCTTTGTTTCTGCGATGGTTTTGACAAGGTCATCTGGCGTAATTTCACCGTGGGAAACCGCGTACATGTGAATTAGCAGCGAAACGAGTTGTTGATCGATTCTGGTGGGAATCCTCTTCCTAATGTAAAACAGGAGAAACACAACCGTGCCAGCTACAGCGTTTACCGCAATAAGACTTACAACATCACCTCTAACAACCAGATACGCTGAAACGAGGATGTTAATGACCAGAATTAGTGCTATCTGCCGCTTCTTCAACGAGCCTAGTCTGACAGCCATGTAAATTGACCCTCTTTGACTTTTCTGTAGACTTCTTCCACGCCGACATTCCCAACTTCTATTACTGTGTTCCATACATCTTTGAATCTCGGATGTTTGTCAGCCAAGGCTCCCAGGATTCCCGCGCGCATCTTGAGCTCTTCATACAACTCTGGAAGCCTTTCTGAGGGCCAGCCTCTGTAAGGAAGAATCTTTGCTTCCATCAGGAAACTCGTACCTGAAAAGCGCAGCAAGTCTTCGTCTGAATCAAAGGTGAAGATGGGCAAGAAGTTGAGCTGACCTTCTTCTGAATCGTAGTTTATGATCTCATTGACGGAAGTTACTCTTCTAACCAGTTTGAGTCCCCTCTTGATCCTGTTCTGAAAAATAGCCACGTTCAAACCGTTCATGTGGGACTTCGGAACGTCTATTGGCGATGAGGTCAACCTTTGAAAAAGCGTCTGCAAGTCCCCGGCGTGTATAGTGGAAACCACGGGGTGACCAGTCTCGATAGCTTGAAATGCTATCTGGCCTTCCTCACCCCTAATCTCTCCCACAATTATCTGATCTGGCCTCTGCCTCAGAGCCGCCTTCAGAAGGTCAAACATGGTCACTTTACTTCCGGTGTGCAGCCGAGTGACCTCTCTTACCCAGTTTCTGTGAGCCAAGTTCACCTCAGGCGTTTCTTCAATGCTCACAATCTTTGCATCTGGCTTTATGAGCCCTACGAAAGCGTTCAGACTAGTTGTCTTTCCTGACGCAGTTTCTCCGCACATGAAGAAAGAAATTCCCACCTCTAGAAGAATCCACATGTAAGCCGCCAGCTCGGCTGACATGGTTCTCCACTTTATGCAGTGCGCTACAGAAATTGGTTCTTTCGGAAACTTCCGTATCGTGAAGTTGCTTCCCTTGATGCTTATGTCCTCGCCAAACACAATGTTAAACCTAGAACCGTCGTCCAAGTGTACGTCCAGAATCGGGTTAGTGTAACTTAAAACTTTGCCGTGTCTTTCGGCCAATCCTCTCAGAAGACTTTCCCCATCTTCCAATGAGATATCGGTGTTACTTTCAAGGGCACCGAAGAACTTGTGATACACATATACGTGGCCCGCTCCAGGCACACTTATGTCTTCAAGCCATGGATCTGCCAGGAAATCGTCGAGCACGCCGTGGCCCACTTTTTCTCTTAAGAAGTGATACAGAACACTCCTTTGCTTGCCTGGAGGCAACTTCAGTATTTTCTTCTTGACTGCCACTTTGAACAGTTTCTCGATGAGCCTTTCCTTTTCCTTGGCACCCTCGGCGACCATAGTGTTTTCTGTTATCGCCTTTGCAATTGCATCCTCGACTTGATCCAGAATCTTTCTGGGCGGTTTTTCCGGCTCGATGATGTTGTACTTCCCGTATTCTCCGCCGAATTTTATGTGAATGAATGCGCCCAGCCCTATTGGATAGACGATGTCCAACACGAATGCTGCGGACATCAAGTCAGCGTCGGTCCCAACCTGGCTCGGGTCGATGACATATTCAGGTGTGATGCCCGTGGTCTCCGTGTATGTCTTCAAATATGGATATTTCTCGTAGGCCTCTTCAAGAGTCTTGGGCACTTCCAAGTCGTATAAACTGACAAACTTTGCCTTTTCACTCTTTTTTTTCTCTTCGCTTTTGAGGACTTGGACTGTGTTCTGACTGGCATTCTGACCTGCATTTTGGCTAGGCTTAGCCTGTGGTTTAGAGAAAGGACTTTTCATTTAGACCTTTACACCACCAAGAGGCAGTACTCTTAGGCCGAGGTGCGGGTTGACTTCCAAGCTCACTGATTCTTTCCGGTCACCAGTTGTTCCCCACAGTTTGACTATTTTCAGCACCTTAACCTGAACACCTGCAACTTTCGCGTTCGAAATGCGCAAGTATACATCTGATGATGCTTTGAGCTTCATGCTAGAATTTTCGGGTAGGAAATTCGGATGGAAGGTCAGGATTATTGTTTTCCCGATTGAAACTAGGTTCTTCATCCTTGTGACAAAGGTCAAAAACACGTGTGGAGGAGTGTCTGCCGCTAACATGCTGAGACTGTCAATGATGATGAAGTCGTATCGTTTCTTGTACATCTCCAGAAAGTTTCTCGTGACTTTGAAGAACATTGATGACAGAAACTGGCTCCATTTGCCTCCCTCAACGTGTAACGCGAATATATCCAGTTTTGCACTTACGTAGTAGGGGAACGGATCTATTTTTATGGATTTCATCATAGCAAGATACTCTTTGGCCGTCGTCTCGCTGGTTATCACGCAGACTCTAAAGCCTCCTTTCAATGCAGAGTACGCTATCTGCTGGGTGAGTGCAGTTTTTCCAGAGCCAAAATCCCCTTCAATCGACGCTAGGCAAGGATACGGGAAACCTCCGCCTAGAGCCTTGTCAAGATCTTTTATACCTAATGATAGTACATTCATGCTGAATTCCCTCTAACACTCTTGAATTCTCCTTCACGGATTCGAAGTCGTACTTCCGGGGGATAAACGGTCGAACAGGTGAAATCTCTCTCGGATTGTCACGTTCCATGCCTCTTCGGGTCAGATTAGATTTCTTTTCTTAGTCAGACTTCGACTTCAAATCCAGATTGTCAGTTCACAAGCTTCGACGAAACAGCTATTTGACCCTTCTGAACCAGAAATACATATTAACAATTCAGGTTGCTAATTTTCTTCTCTTGAGCGATGCTTTTCTCTGAATGCGACGACAAGCAACGTCATTATGATGAATAAAAATGCAGCTCCCAATGGAGGAAACTCCGGCACAACCGTATATATGTAGTATTGGCCTTGATTGTCTCCGATTTTTTCGTTTCCAGCGTTGTCATACGCGAGTATTCTGTATTTCACTCGAGTATTTGCTTGTTGTCCTGAAACGGTGCATTCATACAACCCTGTTGTGGAATTGAAAGTCATTTGGGTGTCAAACCAAGTGTTGCTGTTTATTGTGTACGACAATGTGACACTTTTAACACCGCTTCCAGGATCGGTAACGTTCACCAAGACTTTTGTTCCTTGAGCGGGTTGAACTGCATTTTCGGGCATGCGCGATTCGTTTTCAATCACGGGAACCTTCGTGTCCAATGTCACGTTGGCAGAATAAGCGCCGGAGACCAGACGCGCATTGTCCACAAACTGGGCATAGACTGTTTTTGGCCCGTCACCAGAGGCAAGCATCCAGTCGCTTGAAGAATTGAAGGTCCCCCAATCTGACCAGGTCATGTTGTCATTGCTGAACCGCATTTGGGCAACAGCTGAAATGGCGTCACTTGCGGAAAGCGCCAAGATCACCGATGTTGAGTTCACATAGGTCGCATTCCCGTTGACAAGGATGGAACCGCTCGGCGGAGTCTTATCCAGTTTTATGCCGGTTAGGATGTTGTGCGGAAGTTCTTCGTGCCCCGCATTGTCCGTGCTCCAGTACTCCAGCGTATTGTTGGCGCTTTCCACGCTGATTTGCGGTTGACCGCTTGTGCTTACGTTCTGGATCGGCCCGTTGTCGATCCGATAATACGTTTCTGCCACACCACTTTCACCGTCAAATGCCGTTAGTGTTATATTAAAATCTGTGGTGTGCCACAGTCCATCATAATTGTCAAAAGTAGAGGGCAAGGCTGAGTTTTTCACGACTGCGAAAGTGACAGAGTCTTCGATAGGATTCCCAGCGACAATAGACTTTGCAGTACAGTGAAATACACCTTCTTCAGATGGCAAAATTAGAAAAATAGTTACCCGCCCGTACACATCTGTTAGGTTGTTTTGACTGCTTACGAGGGTTCCGTTGGGGTCAAATACTTGGAACAAAACACTCATTCCGGGCATTGGACTGCTATCATTGCTTATGCTGGCCATGAATGAAACCTGTTCTCCCAAGCTGTAGGATTGCTTGTCGCTTGTCACGTGGACCTCATAGGTGTCGATGCGATACAAAGCAACGAAATAGATGGCTATCGGGGGCGCACCAGTATCGTTTGCGTAATTCACAAAAGTGAAGTACCACCGATCCGTGGCTGGAATAACGTACGTTCTATTCAACAATGAAGTTGAGCTGTTCCATTCTGAGTAAACCGTCAGCCAACGGGTTGAGTTGCTCATTTCAAATTCCCCAGAATTCTGGCAATAGAAATCTATTGTTCTTGAAGCATTGAACACAATTTCTATGTTGGTTCCGCCGTTTAGGGCTATGCTGGAGAAATTGTAGTGCATTGATGCCACGTAATATGAATCCGTAAAGATTGTGGTCTTTGTCGCAATTGTGGAGGCTGATTTGACCGATTGGGTATTTAATCCGATAATTAGAATACTAACCAAAAGCAATGTGCACGTTGTCGCGTATAGCTTTGGTTTCGACAATTTCTTCTTTCTGCCCAGTTAGAGTAGTGATGTCGACAGATATATTTTACGACTTTTCCCACAGGTTAGCGTCTTGGTGCACAGTCGATCGTTCATACCAGAATGGCGGTTATGAAAGAAAGTAGAAACAGATGATTTGCTTGTATCCGTCTGACTGTCTCCTGCACACAAGCAACTACTAGCCAACGGGGCCTCCGCCAACACTGTATCCGCCTAGCCCAGCACTTGTCTGCCCGCTTCCATTTGTCTGGATTTGTTCACCATAGACTAGTACAAGGAGTTCTTGTCTGGCACTGACGCCATAGTGAGACGCGAAGACAACGTTAACGACGCTGCCAATCTGAATATCAGGAGCGCCTGATGGCAGATCTACCTGGATAAGCGCTTGTTCTCCAGGTTTGATGCTTTGATGAGACGTAACGTCAAACGATTCGTTTGTGCCGATAGCATTGATGACCAAAACGGTATAGTTGTCTATCAAGTATGTTTGCCAGTCGGTATTGTTGTACGTGACTATTACACTGTTCCACGCGAACGTCTCATTTCTCAGGAATATTTCGCTAGAGCCAGTGTTTTGAACAGAAAAATTGAGCGATCTGCTTTCTACACTTGCGATTGTGAGGCTGAGCTGGACACTGAGTTTGGCCTCATCATTTGATGGTGAGTTAACTAAGGTTCCTACGTTGTTCATGGTAGCAAGCAACGCGGTTGAGATCGCCCCGACGAATGCTATCCAACCTACCAGAACAATTGCTGAAGCTATTGATACCGAGAGCCCCATTGATGGTCACCGTTCTAGGGGGGTGAAAACATGTAGCTGCTGGGGATCCCCCTGTAAGGGACAATTTTTGCCTCGTAAAGGTTGCCAGACACGCTTGTCGCGTTGTAAACCTGTATTGTGGCGGCTTCTCCTACCTGAACGACGCCGTTTCCATTTGCATCAGTCATGTTGAACTTTCCGCTTCCCGTTGTCGCGCTTGCGTTGTAAGAGTACAACATAGCCTGACCATAGCCACCGACGTAGACACTGATAAGGTCAAATTCTGAAATTGGAAGACTTCCAGTGTTTTTTACGTATATTGTGAACAGTGGACTTGGATCTGATGTCTGGTTAACGACGGCGTAGACTATGTCCAACTGCGTGTCCATGTTTTTCTTAGCGTTGTCAAGGTTTTGCATTATGTTGCTCTGAAGCGAGGTCCCAGCGTATATCGCGTAGGCTGCAAAGCCGCTTGCCATAACGACTGATGCGATAACCATGATTGCTTCGGTTATTGTCAGCGAAAACCCCATTTATGGCTCTGCCGCCTTGCATTTCTTCAAGACACGCATTATCAGCCCGCTCAGATCCTGTGGGTCCATCTTCGCGCCGGAAGCATTTGCTGCACCATAGATGCTGAGAATCACTTCCTCGGCTGATAGGTTCTGAGATCTTGCTCTGACGACGGCGCCAACCAAGTTTGACACGTGCTCACTGTAACCTTTGGGCATGAAATCGGAGAACTCGCAATAGTCACATATTCTGTGTATGCTCTCTTCGTCAAAACCCAAGTCCAGCATCGTATAAACCCACTGCACAATTGAAGTTCCTTTGTTCACACTGCCCATTCCTTCCAGGGGATTATCAGTCATTCTTTCTTTCCGTCCTATTTCTCCAACTTGTTTTTCCGTGGTGAACTTGTTTTCAGGCTTCTCGATTTCAGGGACTGAAGGAAAGCTAACAGCATCTTTGGTGTCAACGTAGCTCTCCACGGCGAACCCAGCCTCTTCGGCCTTTTTGGGCTCGCATGCAGCAGGCATCTGCGTTTCTGAAGCACTCTTTGCTTCGAGTTTTCCTGCTGCTTGTTCTTTTGCTAGGAGCTTATTCTCGATAATCGGTCTTGCTTGAACCACCTTGTTGAGGTCTTCCTCGCTCGTGATAAGCTGCAAAAGATTGAACGGGTTCTGAGACTCACTGAGAAGACTTCGAATGTCCACAATCGTATTCTTCAAATCTTCAACCGTGTTCTTGAGCGTCATAAAATTATCAACATCGGACTTGAGCTTCTTGACATCCTTCTCAACCTCCCCAATCCTCACATTCTCGTTAGCACCAGCATTTGGAGCCCCACTCGTTGCCACATTCGGATTTTCACTCATACCATCACCTTCGACCAATTCAATACATGTTCTTGATCGGATTCCGACTCTAAATCCAGATTGACACTTCACAAGCCTCCAAGACCTATTTGACACTTCTGAACTTGGAATATGAATTAGTAATACAGGTTGGCAGCTCTACTGAGAGCACTCTCGAAAGCTCTCACGTTTGCTCAAGACTCTGGATAATGGGAATGGTTGAATGTGAAATTAACATATGCAACTCTTACGTGTTTCAGGAATATTGTTCAACGAGAAAGATTGCAGATTTTCACAGGTGATCTTAACAGCCTCTTCATAAGGTTCATACTCGCCGCTGCGATCACGGTTGACATAGGGCGGACCACTCCCAACAAACGTTTCAAGAAGGGCCTGAGTAAAATTGATGGCAAAGATTACAACCATTGTCGTTTCAATCGTCATAATTGCAGGGCTAACGGCCAGTATGCTGGTTCCCCGTATGACAAATCCGCCCTCTCCCCCGACCCTCCTGAACAGAACGACAATTCTCACCGACGATAACTACGAAGTCGGATATCCTCTCAACCTGACACGAGGCGAAAGAATTGATGTTAAGGTATCGGGCGACGGTCAACCCATTGACTTCAGAATAACGGATAACCAATCTTTAACGCTTATAGAAAAAGTAGGAGACACCTTTTATGATGTTCCCTGGCAGGCCCCGGATGATGGGACTTACACTTTTTACATCAGTGCCTATGTAGGAAACGTCACGGCGACAGTGATAGTGACGAAAACATAACGCTTCCCAGAAGCTTTCCTTTTCCATTGATAAGAAAGAGGATCATTGATACTGAGCAAGAATTCATAAATCTCTTTAATAAAGTGGGCTAACAAGAAAAAACTGAAAACCCAATGCAAGGTGAAATAATGTCCTCGGAAGTCGTTGTCCCAGGTCCAGCTGAAACCAAAAAGAACAGCGCAGGAGGAAGGTGCTTGTTATGGCGGATGTGTCCTGTCGTCACCCTAAAAGAAAAAGATTGCATCCACAAGGGCAGTCCGTCCTGCAAAGAATTCATCAGATGGCTGAACAGCTCTGAAGGACGATACACGGGAGACCTGCGCTAGACAAAAACATCATAGTGCACAGCCGACAAGAAACAGAAATACACGCCTGCGCATCCCTTTTTCTCATTCGACAGGAACAAATTCTCGCAAGCACAAGAACTACCAACACACTCGGACAACTCTCTCGACGGAAAACTTCATCAAATGCTAAGAACAGAGTTTGCATTCCAAGAAAGCAGAAACGGTCCGTCCGCCCAAAATCCTTCTGAACACAGAAGATTTTGCGTTCCATCACTTCTTGAGACCCTGAGAACAGGGCTCAGAGACTCCGAATGGAGTGAGGCTCGTTAGCACACTTGTGTCTGAAAAGTGACATTGTTTTTCTAGGGCCGAGACTGAATGATTAAACGCATGCGAGAGGTGTGGAGGTGACAATGAAGACGCTTATACACCTCTCGCACGAGCACCTGATCTCTTAGGCTGTGGACACATGGACGAGACAGAGTCATGGTTCACCAGTTTGGCAAGCCCGAAACATATCCTTAATATTAATACTTAATAAGGATTGCCGTTGAGCTGTGCAACAGAAGCACATATCAGGAAAGCAAGACAGAAAAAGCGCCGACAGGACGCACAGCAGGCATATCACTCAAGACGAGATAAAATGAGGCCATTTTGCAGCCGGTTTCTCGCCCGAGCGATATTCCAGCGCAGAAAATGAATCTGGATTGGGAATCAAGATTCCGTATTCATAACTGATATCAATATAGACTCGAAAAGGTGACTTCGTGATAGCCTTTGGTAAGAGCTCTAGCCTTGAAAAGGAAGCTATTGGTTCTAGGCATAATCATCATGATGACCTCATTGTTCGTCAAACTAGAACCCGACGTGAACGCCCAACCCGGCTCAGAGTATCAGAGATATGTGCTCAATTACTCAAACGGCACTTACATTGGAAAGCCAATGTTTCCGGTACTGATTAACGATTCTCAAATACTTGTGGGTCAAAACTGGACGATAACATGTCCCCTGAAGGCAGCTCATTCCTATCACGCTTACCTCTACGGAGCTTGGGTCAACAACGGACCGCAACCAAAAACAGACTACAACGTCTACGTCTACGACCCAAACGGCGCACTGGTGGACATACACACGGAATCCGCGGGGCTACTTGAACACCTAGGCGACACCGTGGATACACCGTTCTTCACACCGGAAAAAACAGGCAACTACACTTTCATAATAGCAAACAACGCAGGAACAAGCCAAGCAGCACAACAAGCAACATTCATGATAATAGAAACCATCCAGACAAACACCTGGTACCAACAATACATCACGGGCCAAATATTCGGCATACCCATGTTCAACACCAGCTGGGCCTACGACTTTGTAACAGACAGCCAGAACGTGCAAGTGCAAGTCAAAGTGCCTGACACATTAGACATGTACGAAGCCAGACTCTACGTCATGGCAGACCCAACAGTCCCAAATGAGACAATTCTAGACGGTGTACCATTAGCCTGGGAACCAGGACTCTACGGCAACACAACCAGCACAACCATGACAGGCACATCTGGCACAAACGCAACAATAGGCGGCTACAACCCAGACGCTGAAGGATACCGAGGACCAGCCTACGCAAGCACCGGATACCCAGGCCAAGACATGCTCATAAACTACACATCACCACACAGAGGGCAAACCCTATACCACCTAGTACTCATAGGCGAGTACGGAGCAGGAACAGTTGACTTCCTAGTCAAAACAATATTCGACGCCTCCCTGCAACCATCAATAGTCCCGGGCAACGTGTATTTGGACACTAATGCCACCATATCATATGTTTCAAAGTCCACAGACCTCCTTAACGCAACCCTACGATACTCAACCAACAACTGGACAACCACAACCACGATTCCAATGGAAATCTCAGACGACAACAGAACCTGCACAACAGTCATTCCCGCACAAGCCGCAAGCACACTCGTCACCTACAGCGTCCAAGCCTACGATTATCTAGAAGACTTGCTTGTTGCAAGTGGAAACTATACAGTGAGGCAACCTTCGTTAACCTTCTTAACAAAACCCATGTTCCCAGTAATATTCAACAACTCCCAGATCGAGATAGGCCGAGACTGGAGCGTCGTCACCACTTTGCAGGCAGGTCATTCTTATCACGCTTACCTCTACGGGGCCTTCGCGAACAACGGGTCACAGCCAAAAACCGAATATGACGTCTACCTTTACGACCCAAACGACACGCTCGTGAGCTACCACACAGAATCCGCAGGACTACTTCAACACTTGGGCGACACCGTGGACGCGCCGTACTTCACGGCGAAAAGCACTGGCAACTACACGTTCATAATCGCAAACAACGCACGTGCAAGCCAAGCAGCACAACAAGCAACATTCATGATAATAGAAAACATTCAACTCAACACTTGGCACCAACAATACATAGAAGGAGAAGATAACAACAACTCGTCCGCCTTGAACACCAGTTGGGCCTACGATTTTGTAACAAGTAGTCGGCAAGTGGAAGTAGACGTCAAAGTTCCGGACGCGCTGGACATGTACGAGGCTAGACTCTACCTTATGGCCGATCCGACAGTCACAAACGAGACAATCTTGAATGACGTACCACTAGCATGGGAACCAGGACTCTACGGCAACAGAACTGGCATCTTCGGCGGCTACAACTTGAACACCGAAGGGTACCGAGGAGTAGCCTACGCAAGCTGCGAATACCCAGGCCAAGACATGCTCATAAACTACACATCACCAGACGCTGGGCAAACCCTGTACCACATGGTTCTAATAGGCGAGTATGGATCAGGAACGGTACAGTTCCGAGTCAAGACAGTGTTTGACCCTGCCTTGCTGCCGTCAATAGTACCAGATAAGGTGTACCCAGACACCGACGTTACAATCGCTTACGTTTCAAAGTCCACAGACCTCCTTAACGCAACCTTACGATACTCAACCAACAACTGGACAACCACAACCACGATTCCAATGGAAATCTCAGACGACAACAGAACCTGCACAGCAACAATCCCAAGACAGGCCGCAGATACATTTGTCGTTTTTGGAGTTGAAGCCTACGACTCTCTGGAAAACGGGCTCAGCGCCTATGGAAACTACACCGTTATACAAAGCTCCACGTATACCGAAAAGCCGACATCACCCGTATGGTTCGATGATTCCCAGATTGAGATAGACCGAGACTGGAACATCATCTGCCCACTGGAAGCAAACCACACGTACCACGTCTACTTTTATGGTGCCTGGGTGAACAACGGACCAAACCCAAAAACAGACTATGACATCTACGTTTACGATCCCTACGGCAATTCTGAAAGCAACCACACGGAGTCTGCAGGACTACTTCAACACTTGGGCGACGCCTCAGATACGCCCTTCTTCACTCCAAAATACAGTGGCAACTACACGTTCCAAATAGTAAACAACGCAGAAGGAAGCGTTGCAGCTCAGCAGGCAACTTTCATGATAATCGAAGACGTTCAACCCAACACGTGGAATCAACGTTACATAGAAGGCACGAGCAACGGTGTGCAAACTCTTAACACAAGCTGGAGCTACGAATTTGTAACCGACAGCCAGAACGTACAGGTTCTAATCAGCGTTCCAGACACGTTAACCATGTATGAGGCTAGGCTTTACCCGATGGCCGATCCAACATTAAAGAATGAAACCATCCTAGCCGGTGTACCATTAGCCTGGGAACCAGGACTCTACGGCAACACAACCAGCACAACCAACGCAACAGGAGCAACAGGCACAAACGTCACCATAGGCGGCTACAACTTGGACGCCGAAGGGTACCGAGGAGTAGCTTTTGCAACCTCCGATCATGCAGGTCAGGACATGCTCATAAACTACACGTCACCACACGCAGGGCAAACCCTGTACCACCTGGTACTAATAGGCGGAAAAGGCAGCGGAACAGTGGAGTTTCTGGTCAAAACAATTTTCAATGCCAGTCTGCAGGCGTCAATCGTCCCGGGCAGGTTGTATCCCAATGACACCGGAATAGTCGCCTATGTTTCCACTTCAACGGACTTGGTTAACGCAACGCTGCGGTACTCAACCAACAACTGGGCAAACGCAACTACCATCCCGATGGAAATCTTTGAAAACAGAACGTGTCAAGCCACTATTCCAGGACAAGTTGCTGGAACAAACGTGGCCTACGGAATCGAAGCAACAGATTTGCTGACAGACAATCTTGTTGTCAACGGAAGCTACACCGTGAAAAACCCCTCGATGCTAAACATAACTTTGATCCGTCCAACGGTGACATTTGGGGACAACATAACCGTCGAAGGCTACATGACTCCACAGACAGCGGGCAAGCCCATCACAGTTTATTTTGACTCTGGAAACGACAGCGAAAGCATAGTGTGTTTCACGCTTGCAGATGGTTCCTTCACGGCAAGCCTCACGTCGAATGCCATGGAAACTTGGAACGTTCAAGCCGTATTCTTTGAGGACGCGTCAACTTACGGAAGCATGAGCCAACAATTAGTGGCAACCGTTAAAGGACCGTCCTTTTTGGCACAGTATTCCCTCTACATAGGTCTAGGAGTCGGAGCCGCAGCAGCAGGCTCAGCAGTTCTGATGCTCTATCTTAGAAAATGGCGTGGCCGCGCAGCAGCAGAAGAAGAATGGTAGCAGACTTTCGATGTCAATTAAACAAGAATTTATCTCCAAAGTGCCGAAATGTGGCAAGCCCGTAACTTAAACGCATCACCCTATCCGAAACTTTCCTTCATCCTCAAAAGGAGGAACTGACCAAACAGGTCAACAAAGTACTCGTACTGATTTCCACTCTGAAGTCCGAGACAATCTTGCCAGAAACAGCGACACGAAGAGCGTGCATTCGGGTTCTTAGCAGGCTGCTTCAAAGCGCGCGCGGCTTCCTCGAGCGCCCAAACACAATCGAAGAGCTCTCGATTGCCCCATCCTAACTCTTAGACCTAGGAGAACGTGTTCAACTTTCTAGAATCCTGTCCTCCTCTGGATTCGACTTGCGCAAAGCTTTCACTTACAACCCATTACACGGCTTCCGTGTCTTTGGCAGTTACTTCTCTCTTGCCAATCCGGAGAATGCTGAAGCTGCTAGTTCATTCTCTCTCAGCGAGCGTGCGCCAAACTTGGGTCCTCTCGGATATATCTTAGGTTGCAGATTACGAAAATGAGCAGGATTTCATCTCTACCATGAAGGTGTCGGAACTCTTGTTCGGTCTCTTTTACCGAAGGAAACCACCTTCTACATATTCCTCGATCTGTCCCGCAACAGACAGATTAAACAACAACACAACCGCGCGCACAACACAACAACTGCAGGATAATGTGAGGAGCTGTTGACTTTTCTATCGCAATAGATGAAAGCATAAAGTGAAAATAGGAATTTAGTCTTCCCGAGCCTTGCGCTTAAATTGTCTAATGCAAAGCACGCAAACGAAGAGCGCGCGCGCTTCGATAGGTTTCAGGTCAAAGACCTGCGGTATCGAAACAGCGCATCTGCACGGTCAGCTGTCGCCCGAGACAAGTTTGGCAAGGTATGCCCCGTCTTCACTTGAACACCCATCGCAGAGGAAGCCAAGCTGCCGATTCGAAACCGAATAGAATTTGACTCCAACCATCCAGTTCTCAACGACGTGTTTGAAGCATATTCTATTCAATGTTACTGTTTCTGCTCTAGTTGCTCGCAAAGATTCCTATGACTTCATCCATTTTTTTCGCTTTTGACCTCATGCATCGGTTCAGTGAGCAAAAATACCTGTTCACGCGAACGAATTGAACAAATCTAGCAGATTTGCCGTTAGCCTTCACGAGTTCTCCAAAAAGACAAATGGATAATATCGATCTCAAAATCTGTTTGCGGTTCGGTTTCAGAAAAAACGGAAAGAAAGTGGGGTGGATCTCAGCTGGAACGAGTTTTCTAACCGAGATCGATGAGCGCACTCGTGGGTAGGCCGCCTGGGATGTCTCTTTCGATCATCAAAGCTGCACCGACACTGGTCCTGATCTCAACCGTCACCTTGGTGTAAGGCTCCAACGGGTAGGTCGGGCCCAAATAGACGACCATGTATGCTTTCCCGTTTTGTTGTAGAACCGTGTCAGTCGGGATTGGAGCGTTGTAGAGGAAGCACGTAGCATTGGGCATGTTGCCAGTAGTAGCGTTAGCTGTAGTTATGAGGGTAGCAACATCTCGCTCGGTTGAAGTGATTGAACCGTTGTATATGTTGGCAAGCGAGAAGTTGTTGCCTTCCACTGCCACTACCACGGTGTTACTGGCCATGTCCACTTGCGCTTGAGCCACTGCGAGCTTCAAGGGGATAGCAAGAGCTGTCACGTTGCCGTTCGCGTCTGTCAATCCTGTTATGTAGCCGTCGAGTTCGAGGGCGCTTGTCGCCTCGTTGATGCCCTTGTTAATCGTTGACTTCGCCGTCTGAGCCGAGTAGAAACCCATGTTGATGACCACGTAGGCCAAGGCTGCGGCTATCACCACGAAGGCAATCAAAACGATTGCAGCTTCAATGCCGACGATGCCGCGCTTATTCTTTCGGATGCAACGCATCAAGGTGTTCATAGTGGTTCACCTAACTGCCTACTGTGCTCCATCCTGTAGAGAGCTGTGGTGAAACAACGAAACTAACACTTATGGGTGCGCCTTGCTCCGGTCTTATCTGGAGGTAGATGGTTTGGCCGTGAATTGGGCGATCCTGTGGTGAGAACCAGCACACTAGAAATCCTTTTTCGTTGCTGTCAAGCGACGTGTTGTTGTTGCTGTTGCCTATGAACAGCTGGGCCGCCGTACTACCTGTGCCCCCGGTCGTTGGAGCCACAGTGCTGACCAAGGTGTCCAGTGTACTGTTGTATGGATCGACAACGTGTGTGTCGTCGGTGGCGTAGACTCCCTCGTAGCAGTTGGCGATTGCTGTTTGGTTTGAGACCGTCAAGGTAACTTCGGTTGAATTTGCGTCCATTGGAACGTATCTGACTCCGACTACTTGCAGTGGGACTACTAAGCCGTCAACGTAGTAAGGAGAAGTGGAGTTGGCTCTTATGTTGATGTCTCCGTCAACAATCAGAGGGCTGCTTGCTTCTGACAAGCCCGTCTGGATTGTCTGTTTGCCGCTCTGTGTTGCGAACAGACCCATGTTGACGACCATGAAACTGAAAGCAGCAGCAACAATGACAAAGGCGATGAGCACGATTGCAGCTTCAATGCCCACCATAGCGCGATTTTGTTTCAGTAGTTTTCTTAGGCTTTGTTTTATTTTCATTTTCTTTTTCACCTGAGCCTAAGAGTATTGACTGTTGCGATATAATATTCTGTGCGTCACAGCACCTACAAACAACGCTCGCCCCAAAAGGATAGCTCGATGTTACCCGCTCAGCCGACAACCATCAACTGAGCAAATGTTCCGGGACCTTGAGGTCGGAATTGACTGAACGCCTGAAAGCCTGGACTCCCGTTCTGTTTTCTAAGACCTTTCTGCAGGTTTCAGTGCACGTCTGTTGCGTTATCCATGTCCAAGGTAAATAGCGGGTTTAGCAACGCTATTCCGTTCCGCGGTTGAGACGCGGAAAGGTGTTTTAGAAGCGTGTAGTTTTGTTTAGCTGCCTACTGTTAGCCATCCGTTGGTGAGATCCGGCGGGACGAAGATTTCAACTGAGAGTGGAGCACCGTTCTGTGGTCGGATGTCGATGTAGATGTGTTCTCCTTTGGCTGCCTGGTCGGTTCCGCTGAAATAGAGTACCAAGAAGCCTTTTTCGCTAGAGTCAAGGGATGAGCCACCATCACTGTTGCCTATGAAGAGTTTTGCGCCTGTGCTGCTGTTTCCGACGGCGTTTACGAGTGTATCAAACTGAGCTGTGTATGGGTTAGTATCATTTATTCCTTCGTAAACATCGGCAATTGCGGTGTGATTCCCGACTCTTAATGTTACTTCGGTTGAGTTTTGGGCCATTGACACGTACTGTGTTCCAATAGTCTTCAATGGGATTACCGTGGCGTCCACTTTTCCGGAGCTTCCTCTCAGGTATATGCTACCATCAGTCATCAATGGGCTACTCACTTCCGATATGCCCTGCTGAATTGTGTCTCTTCCTCTCTGCGTTGCGAATAGACCCATGTTTACGGCCATGAAACTGAAAGCAGCAGCAACAATGACAAAGGCGATGAGCACGATTGCAGCTTCAATGCCCACCATAGCGCGATTCTGCTTCAAAGATTTCTTCAAAGCTTTCCTAATATTCATTAAAGCCTTCACCTGTAGCTGTGCTCAGTATTCAGAATATTTAGATATAATCTTCTGTATGTCGCAAACTTCACAGACAACGGTTTTCCGCGGAATTTGACCCTATCTCCCGATGAGTCTCTCTTTCAGAGCATCATACTGAGCATTGTTTGCATAAACTGCTTCCAATTCAAAAATTCCGAAAACGAAGGATCTTTCAAATTCTCAACGATAAGCGGGTTGAGACACCCATCCATTCAACAAAACTCAAAATGAGAACACCGCGTTGACGAGAAGCTGATCAATATTGACTTTAAGGGTAAACTTTGCCGGGCAGACGGATAAAGTTCTTCAATGTGTTCAGACTGGTTATCTGTCAGAACATACGGTTTGTTGCAGCCTCGCACCATACAAAGATGTTAATTGGGTGCAGAAGCCTGAGAAAACGATTGAAGAATTCAGTGTTTTAGGCAGATTTCTTGAACTGTTCTTGCGGCTTCGTTAAGTTTGGAGAACAGCATTTCGAGTGTTTCGATGAAAGCGTTGTAGTTTGTCCAGAGAGCCACCGTCTTGGATTTCTTTTTATCGATGTCATCCTCTCCTTCTTCGTTTTGTTGAATGGCGATGAGCAGTTCTTTTCTGTCAGATATTATGAAACAAGGTATGTTTTTGACGTCCACTACCCGGTGCTTGTGGCCTGCCCAGCTCATTTTGTCCAAGAAGAATCTGCCTTTCAGTGAGTTTTCCGTCAACAACGCGATGTCCAGCTTCTTTGCGCACAATTCCAAGTTGTCTATGAAATCGCTGTGGTACAGTTGACCCAAATATTCGCCTGGAGCAAATATCTGGATTTCTCTTCTTGCCCGTTCAAGAAGTTCATTTGCTTTGAGAAGTATTTGTTGACCGCCTTCGAGTATCTGAAATATCTCCTTCTTGTTGCTTTCAGGTTTCGGCTGCGGCATAGATGACCAAAGTTCGACCAAGCCGGCTTTTTCCTTCTCCAAGAGCCTGATTCTCATTTTCTGAGCTTCAATCAGCAGGTCTACAGCCTTCTCCAGAGGTACCGCTGTGAACTTCAGCGGTTTTTCGAAAGCCGAAAAAACGATACCCTTCTTCTCGAGATCGCGCAGAATCCTGTACGTCTCTGTTCTATGAAGCGATATTGCCTCCGCAACTTCAGCGGCCTTTCTCTCCCCCGCTCTTGCAAGATAGACGTAGACTCTTATCTCGTTTTTCAGCAGCCCGAACCTAGACAGCGTGTCCTCTATCATTATCAGCTGCTTGCCAAGCCCCTTGTCCCTCTTGACGAACTTCCATGATTCATTCTTCTCATCATATACTTTGATCAGATCATCGATTTCTTCTATCGCCAGCTCCATAGGCCATTCTCCTAGCTCATCGCGATCCGAGCTTGACGGCCAATTCTAACGGAGCATATACTTTATACTTATGAACCTGAAATCTGAATCAGAAATTCAGCAAGCGCAAGCATGTGGAAGAACTAGTTTTTCAGTTATGTTCCCAACAACATCGCCTGTCAAGCGCGCACGACAGTTGATTGCTCGAACATCAAAAAAGCGAACACTAGTTTGTTGAAAATCAAGTCCTTCTTTAGAATACTTTGGAGATTTCTTGAGTCCTCAAGCTGGAGGGCTTCGGCTTGATCTGGCAGTTTATCTCCGGCAGGCGGGCAGTGTGTGATGTGGTTTGAGTGTAACATTGGCACACACACTTAACCAGATAATCGTCCGGCAGGCAGACATGGTTGTCGTGAGTTGCATAGAAAATAGGCTGTTTCAATGTGTCAACGGCTCCTATGCTAGAGGTATGAGAGTGCAGAAATGTCTGTAGATGTGGATCAGTATAAACAGTTGTTCATTGAAGAGGCGAAAGAACACGTTGAAGTCTTGACAAAGTCCCTTCTGATTTTGGAGAAGGATCCTAAAAACATTGATGTTTTGAACATGCTTTTCCGGTCAGCTCACACGCTTAAGGGGTCCTCAGCGATGATGGGTTACAAGGATTTTTCAGAGCTGACCCACGCTATGGAAGACATCTTTGACGCCATGCGGAGGGGTAGTCAACCCTCAAGCGACCTTGTAAGTATCTTGCTTGAATGCGTGGACGTGTTAACGTCACGATTGAACAGAATCCAAGAGAATCAGGATGGAGAAATTGAAGTGGTACAGTTTGCGCAAAGACTTCATCAAGCCTCAGACAGAGCAGAATCCGGTTCATCCCACGCAGAGAGCCCCGCTGCTGAAAACCTCATGTCCTGCAAAGCAAGTAACGATTTGAATGAGGATGAAAAGAAGGCTATCAGAGAAGCCGTCAGAGATGGCGACCGATGTTTTATCGTTGACATCAAATTCAGCGATGATTGCGTGTTCAAGTCTGTGAGAGCGAAGATGGTTCTGGACAACCTGAGTGAAAAGGGCAAAATCGTTAAGACAATTCCAAGCAAAGAGGAACTCGATGAGGAGAAGATTGAATCTGGGCTCAGGGTTGTTTTCCTAGGGAACATAAGTGAAAAAGAAGCCGAAGCATGCGCCAAATCAGTTTGCGAAGTAGATCAAGCCGGAGTTGTCTGTCTTAACGTCGACTTGCTGGGACAACAAGAGATAAAGGCAAAAAATGAGGCTCATGGAGAAACGAAATCCGTTGCCGACACTCGCTCAGCCCAAACAGTCCGAGTTCACTTCGATCAACTGGACAAGCTGATGAATCTGGTAGGAGAACTTGTCATTAACAAAATTGAACTCAACCAAATATCGACGGAAGGCCAGAATCAAGCTTTGAAGCGTGTGGTGGGCAGCATTAACATGCTTACTGCAGACCTTCACGACTTGGTGATGCAGATAAGAATGGTTCCCGTCAGCCAAGTTTTCGACCGTTTTCCAAGACTCGTGAGAGATTTGTCACTGAAGAAGGAAAAGAAAGCAGATCTCCTGATGGAAGGAAGGGAAATAGAAGTGGACAGAACCGTGCTGGACGAAATTGGCCAGCCTCTGATTCACCTCATCAGAAACAGCATTGACCACGGAATTGAGAACCCAGATGAAAGAATAAAATGCGGCAAGAACGCGACCGGAATCGTGCGATTGACCGCACAACGAAAGGGAGAACACGTTATCATTGAAATAGCAGATGACGGCGCCGGCATTGACCCGGAAAAAGTCAAAAAGGCTGCGGTGGAGAAGGGGTTCATTCCAAAAGCTGAAGCCGAAGGAATGACAAAGGAGCAACTGATAAACCTGATTTTCCTCCCAGGATTGTCAACCGCTAAAGAAGTCACCGAAACCAGCGGAAGAGGAGTTGGGATGGACGTAGTTCAAAGCAAAATAACTGCTCTCGGAGGTACGGTGCACATCGAAACGCGTATGGGCGCAGGAACGAAGGTCACGCTTAGACTTCCATTAACATTGGCAATCATCAGAGCCCTGCTCGTAAGAGATTCAAACCAGACATTTGCTGTCCCTGCAAGCCAGGTTGCAGAGGTTATCAGGGTGAAACGAACAGAAATCCAATCTCTTGGAACTATCGAGGCGATATTGCTGCGCGGACAGGTTCTGCCTATCCTTCATCTGCATGATTTGTTCAAGCTTGACGATGGTGGCGAAACAGAGTACTTCCAAGTCCTTGTGTCTCATGGAAGCAATGAGAACAACAAAGTAGGACTAGCGATAGACTCAATACTAGGCCACCAACAGATACTGGTGAAAGCCTTAGATGAGACCCTTGGAAAGAGCAGGGGACTCAGCGGGGCAACCATCTTAGGAAACGGACAGGTAGTTCCAGTCCTAGACGTAAGTGAGTTCATCAATAGAAAAACTGACGGCAACAACTGAGGCCACCCTCGAATCTCGCATCCCGACCTTTCGATTTTTACACTCTTCTTTTCACAGGCCCGCATAGACATCAGAGAAGCGACAGTCGCGAATAGGCCACTTGGAACAGCCGAATTGTCATCCATAAATCGATTTTGGGCATATTTCGACAGCAGAAGGATGGTTTAACTGCTTTGCCAACAACTGTTCTATCTGAAGATATCCTAAACGGGCTGGTTGACTTGATGGAGAAAACTGAAACACGGTCGGAAAACGCGCGTCAAGTAATTCTGAGCTACAATGGAAAGATATTCTACGTGTCCATGGTTCGCGTAAACTTTTGCAAAGGGAGCGAAAAGCACAGAGCGATCTTCCACGCTCGAGAAGCCAAAGGCTGCCCTGCAGAAGACCTAGCAATGGAGATACCTCAAAACTTGTACGAAACGCTCCTGAAGTATACCAGCCTGAACAATCCAGACCTCATACTCGTCTTGCAGGTTGAGGGCACCGACTTCAAATGGGGTTTCACAAGCGATAGCTGGCTTAGACAACATTTATGCAGAGACAGTTTCCGAGAGTATGTTGTCTAACCTCCAAAAATCTCAAGTCAGATTGATGGCAGTGTTTTGCGTCAGGTTTGCAAATAGTGTCTCGTAAGACATAATATTTATATCCCTTCAAAGGAAGATACATAGGTCAAGAAGTTCGGTGGAAGGGTAAGCATGGCTAACGTTTTGATAGTTGATGATGCGGCATTTATGAGAGCCGTACTGAAGAAGATTGTTGTACAGGCGGGACATCAAGTAATTGCTGAAGCCGGAACTGGAGATGAAGCATTAGACCGATATCAACAGCTAAGGCCCGACCTTGTGTTGCTCGACATAGTTATGCCACCAGGCCCTAGAACGAAGGACGGTATTGAGGCACTTAAGCAAATCATGGCGCAAAACCCTACGGCAAGAGTCGTCATGTGCAGTTCCATGGGACAGCAAGCACTGATAGCTGAAGCCCTAAACTCAGGAGCCAAAGATTTCGTCATGAAACCCTTCAAGCCTGAGAAAGTACTGGAAGCCCTGTCAAAGTATTGCTGAGGCAACGTGCATTGTGGACTTCACTTTTTCCACCACGATTCCCAGAAAAGGAATTCACTGTTGCCCATTCAATACTTAACCCCAAAATGAAGGAACCATCAGTTGGAGTTAAGCCTCAATTTGGGATTTCAATGACTCCTTGTGAGGCAGTCCTAGTGCCCGAAACTCTGTCTTTAGAAGAGATAAGAGTGGACATGGCTGACGCCAGAGTTGAATCCAGACCCGTGTCCCTGATAACGAATGTTGGATCATGCGTTGCAATCTGCTTGCATGACCCGATCAACAAATGCGGGGGACTAGCTCACATAATGTTGCCTACTCCAAACAATCCACGTGAACCCCTTCCCTACAAGTATGCTGAAACCGCAGTCCCGACCTTAGCCAATTCCATAAGAAAGATGCACCCTGTCAATTCTCGCTTGATTGCGAAGATTTCTGGTGGGGCAAACATGTTCTCAAATCTGAAGTGTGGCGCATTGAATATTGGTGAGAAGAACGTTCAGGCTGTGAAGGAAGCTCTTTTCAAGAGCAATATCAAACTGCTTGCGGAAGATGTCGGCGGAACGTGTGGACGCAGAATCGTCTTCAACGTCTCTACAGGATCGACACGTGTTAGCACACTAAACGGGGAGTCGAAGAAGTTATGAATGAGGAAATTTCAGGACGTTCCGGCACAAACTCAAAAGGAGAAACAATGATTAACGCTTTCACAGATGACAGATACCTAGATAAAGAAATTCTCCAAGAATTAGGAAACATAGGGGCAGGACACGCAGCCACCTCTCTTTCAGAAATACTCCAGCAACAGATCAACATCGATCTTCCGAAAATCCACTCACTTCCAACACACCTCGTTCCCAAGCTCTACGAAAGACATGACACAGCAACGACAGCAGTCTATATGCAACTTAACGGCGACTCAGAATGTGACATTCTACTTCTTTTCGAAAGGGAAGAAGCCAAGAAAATCGCAAGCATGATGACAATGACAACGTCACTGGAAGATATCAACCCAGAAATGGAGAAGTCTGCAATACAAGAACTAGCCAACATTGTGATTGGTTCATTTCTGAGCGCAATTTCTGACTTCACAGGTGTTAAATTGATGCCCACTCCTCCTCAACTATCCACAGATTGTTTCGACGCATTGATTGACAATTTCCTCGTAAAACAATCGTTGCTTTCAGACATTGCCATAATTTTCGACACACAATTCACGCGAACCGACGGAAACGTTGGGGGTACCCTGCTGCTTTTCCCAAGCAGAGAACTACAGAATGTGCTTGTTGAAAAGGCAAAGCAGTGGATGGATGACGCTACGCCAAAAGCTAATGAGAGATCGATAGAATGCACATCAGATAGCGTTGTAAACATTTCGAATGCTGCAACTCCCAAGAAAGAGATTGAATGAGAAGAAGGTTAAGATTTGGACAAAAAACCATCGTGTGCTGACGAGCCGAAGAGTACGGCCTACGACCGAGCCAACGGACACCAAGTGAATCTGGAAATACTGTTAGAAATTGGAAACCATGGGTTCTGGGCACGCAACCACGGCACTTTCTGAGATAGTACGCGAGCGCATAATGGTGGAGGTTCCCAGGGTTCACGTAGTTCCTCCGCATCTAGTGCCCAAGATATATGGAATGCACAATCAGCCTATGACAGTCATCTACATGCAATTGAGAGGTGAACCTAACTGTGATTTCCTACTTGCTTTCGAGCCAGAAGAGGTCAAGAACATTGTCGCCATAATGACGATGGCTTCATCACCAGACGAGACTAGTCCAGAAATGGAAGCACCCGCGATGCAAGAGCTGGGATCCATAATGATTTGTTCCTTCTTAACCGCAGTCGCGGATTTTGCCGACATAAAACTCGTGCCGGCACCTCCACAGCTTATCACAGACACTTTCGCATGCCCTTATTGACGTTTTTCTTTCGGAGTAGACATTGAAATCTGAGACAGCCCTGATATTTGACACAAACTTCAAGAGAAGCAGCGGCTCAACAAAAGGAATATTCATCGTGCTCCCAAGCCTAGAACTCGAGGTAATGCTGGTCGACAAGGCTAAGAAATGGTTGAGCAAGATTGTCTAGACGTATCGGCCATCCGCGATTCTTGCTAGCTCTAGGCTGGACTAATCAGGAACTGAGTCTTACTGGTCTGTTCTTTCGACTGGCTTCAACAGGTCCTGAGCCTTGCCTCCCTGCATTGTTTTTTGCAAGATTAGTGGCGATCAAGAATGAGAATTCATAACTGTTATCTACTTTCGTTCCACGTTGAGAACATTGTCGTGAGTGAAGAAGCGTCGAACCCGAACCGGAGTGTAGCAGTTTTGATGACGTGTTCCTGCATAAATGAACTTCGCCGTGCGTTCATGAAGAGATACTGGAGTTGATCGAAATGAGTCTTGAAAACGAGAATTTTCTTGAAAAAATCATGTTTGAGAAGCTCAAGAAGCAGCTGCGCGAGGCTACCGACGTTGATTGTGAGGGTTATCGACCAGAATATCTTAAAAGAAGGCTAGAAATCAGATTGAGAGCCACGAACTCGAAAACATATGGTGATTATGCTCGCTATCTTAAAGCGAACCCCAAGGAGCATGATCTCCTTCTCAATGATCTTACTATTAATTACAGTCTGTTTTTCCGAGACTCTGATGTGTTCTTGTCCTTGAAAGAAAAGATCTTTCCAGAGTTTTTTTCTTCCAAGACCGCTAGAATCTGGAGTGCCGGATGCGCGACTGGCGAAGAACCCTATTCTCTGGCCATTCTAGCAAATGAATGCAAAAGCCGTTCCACGAAGGATTTACAGGTCACAATCTATGCTTCAGACGTAGATAGGGACGCGCTGGCAAAGGCTGCAAGAGGAAAATATGATTTGAAATCGTTGCAAGGCGTCGAACAATCCTTGGTTGACAAATACTTCGCGCGTGAAGGCGAACTCTTCAGCGTTAAAGACTTCGTCAAACAATCCGTGCGTTTTGAACGCCATGATCTGATGACGTCGCCTTCACATCAAAATTTGGACTTGGTTTTGTGCAGAAATGTTATGATATACTTCTCAAGGGAAAGTCAGCAGAAGATTCACATGCACTTCTACGACTCCTTGAAAGAGGGTGGCTATCTAGTAATAGGGAAGACCGAAATGCTGAGTGGAGAACCAAGCAAGAAATTCGTCTGCGTCGATTCTGGGACTCGCATTTACAAAAAAACCAAAGAGACTATTGGGTTCGAAAAACCAACCACGTTACCGGTGGCCTACCTCAAATGAATGCGGCATGCGCGTTTCGCGGAAGGCTCGTCAACTAAGCTACGTTCCTGAATTACGTGCGCACCCACAAGGTGTGTCTCCACGGCCTATTCATATGCACGACGATTTCTCCGGTTTGAAAGATGAACTATACATTAGAGATTTGAATGCACTTCACCTCAGAGATGTGAATCGACTAACATTCAACAATCCAGACCAAGATTGGTTTTTGAATGCATCATCTGAACTGTAAATTCATAAGCGTTATATTAAATCGTCCTATATTAGACTGGCACCAAAAGGTGTGAGTGATAATGAGAAAACTTGGAGACATTAGCATAAAATGGCAACTGATGGCCGTATGCATGGCTTTAGTAGTCGTTCCAGTGGCCCTATTAGGCTACATCAGCTATGCTTCTACGCAGACTTCGACTTATCAACAGATTGAAAGCAACTTGAAGCAACAAGCCACAGAGATAGAGCTGCTCGTGAAAAGCATATACGATGAAATTCAATTAAACAACCAGTCAGTTCAAACTGAAGCGCAGGCAATTGTCAGTTCAGAGGCCGAAGCGGTGTATAGGTTCGTCAATTCATATCAAGGCGAGAACGAGACTCTTTTCAACATAACTGCTTCTATTAAAGTCGGAAAAACTGGCTATGTCTATATTTTGGACTACGCGGGGAATTACATTGTCTCACAGAATCGAGCCAAAGACGGAGTAAACATTTGGGGTTCGACAGATGCAAACGGGTTTCATTTCATTCAGGATATAATAAACAAAGCAAGAGCGTTGACAGGAGATCAAGTGGCCTATGAGATGTACCCATGGCAGAATGCAGGAGATCCCGCGCCAAGAGAAAAAATCGCAGCCGTAGTCAATATTCCAGCAAGAGGATGGGTTGTTGGAGTTGGAGCCTACTATGACGAATTGGTTGACACGAGTTTTGCAACAGACAAGATTCAGTACCTCAAAGACACACTTTCAAAAATAGTCATCGGAAAGACAGGATACATTTTCATCCTAGACCAAAATGGAAGCTATGTCCTGTCACAAGATGAACAAAGCGACGGCAAGAACCTTTGGAGTACAAAAGACGCTTCAGGAAACTACTTTATCCAGACAATGGTCAACACAGGGCTGTCTTTACAAGAAGGGCAGACCGCGGTAATGTACTACTCCTGGCAAAACGAGGGAGAATCCGCTGCCAGAACGAAGATATCGGCTTATACTGATTTTCCCTCGTGGAAGTGGGTCATCGCTGCAAGTGCTTATCAAGGAGACTTTCTGGACGGTCTGAACTTGCTTTACATGACGACCATAATTGTGGTAATCGTAGCTTCAATAGGTGGTGCAATAATTGCATTCATGTTCGCACGTCCAATGGCCAAAAACTTCAGCAAACTTGCAAAGCAACTGGATGACATTTCGAAAGGGGACCTTACAGGCTCAGTTGACGACCAAAAGGCCGGCAAGAATGAAATGGGCAAAATGACAAGAGCGCTTGGCACAATGGTTCAGAATCTGAGAGGACTAATTAAGAGTGTACGAACCTCCTCTGAAACTGCTGCGTCAATGAGCCAAGAAATGAGTTCAACGGCACAGCAAGTGAATGCAGGAATGGAGCAAGTCTCGACAGCAACCCAGCAAATATCCCAGGGAACACAGAAGCTGGCCAAATTGGCTGAGGAAACGGCCAAACACGTGAACACACTTTCCACTGTTCTTCAAGAAACAGGCGCCAGCACGGAAAAGGGAGTTACGGTCGGAAAAGAGTCCATGGAAGTAATGCAGAAAATACAGCAAGACAGCAAGAAGGCAAGCGAATCCATCGAAAACATTCAAAAATCAATGGGAAACACTGCGGAAACAGTTGAAAGCATGCACACTTCACTTGAAAAGATTGGCGAACTGGCAAGCATGGTCACCGATGTTGCTTCCCAAACAGAAATGCTTGCCCTAAACGCCGCAATTGAAGCTGCAAGAGCAGGCGAAGCTGGACGAGGGTTCGCAGTCGTAGCAGACGCTGTTAAAGAACTGTCAGACCAGTCAAGCCAAGCTGCCAACGAAACCCTTCAATCCGTTTCTCAGGTACAGGCAAAGGGAACAGAAGCACTCAACGTTGCACAAAAATCAACAGCTCAAGCAAACGAAGGCGCACAGGTCGTGAAAGCTTCGATTGAAGGCACCAAAAGCGTTGCTGAGTCAATACAAAGAATAAACGCAATGTTGCAGGAAGTTTGCGCGGGAGTCAAGAAAGGGGCGTCATCAGTGGATGCAGTTGTCAAGACCATAGACGAAGTCTCGAGCATATCGCAAGAATCAGCTTCAGCATGTGAAGAGAACTCGGCCGCTGTGGAACAACAGACAGCAAGCATGAACCAGATTGCAACCAGCGCATCAAAGCTTTCAGAAGTGGCTGCACAACTTCAAAAGGAAATGCAGAAATTCAAGACAGAGTAAATTTGGGGATGACATTGATGACTCTGAAAGACGCGGAAAGGCAACAAATAATTGTTTTCAAGCTCGACGATAAACTCTACGGTGTAAACATTGGCCAAGTTCGAGAAATCACAAGGATAGGCGAAATTTCGCCTGTCCCAAATTCCCCCGAATACATCGAAGGCGTCACAAACCTGCGAGGACAAGTCACAACAGTCGTCGATCTTCGGAAAAGACTCGGCATGCCTGCGAAACAATTTGACAAGCAGAGCAGAATGATGGTCGTGGAGTCTCAAAGCAATTCGCAAGGCATGGTAGTCGATTCTGTAGCAGAGGTAACTATGATTCCGAATGCAGACATTGAAGAAACCCCTGAAATAGCCCGCTCTCAAGATCAATCAATATACATAAAGGGAATCGGAAAAAAAGACAACAAACTCATAATCCTGGTGGACCTGCACGAACTTCTAGAGACGAAAACTATTGCAGAAAACCCCTTGGGAAAAGCAACGATTGGAAACGAATAGCACCAAGTCACCCTGTCAAGAAGAAAGCGAAGCCTAACTTCACACTTTTTTTATACTTCTTTTCCCAGATCTCACTCATACTCTAGAGTAGGGAACGATAATTGCGAGTTCTAGTTGTTGACGACTCGGCATTCATGCGAAAAATAATAACAGACATCCTAAGTTCAGACCCGGAATTGAATGTCGTCGGCACAGCATTCGACGGCGTGGACGCTATGAAAAAAGTCGCCGTGCTTCATCCCGATGTAATGACTTTAGATGTTGCCATGCCTCGCATGGACGGGTTGGCAACACTGAAGCACATAATGGACCAAAATCCACTACCTATCATAATGGTAAGCAGCACCACACGTGAAGGAACAGAAACAACGCTGAAAGCACTCGAATACGGCGCAATCGATTATGTGACAAAACCATCAGGAGAAATATCGCTCAACATGGGCGAGGTTAAGAATGAGCTCATAACCAAGATCAAGAATGCCAGAAACGCCAAGATGATCAAATACGAACAAATGATTTACAAACCAATTCAGCATAGACAAGAATTCAAAAGCAAAGTCATACTCTTAGGAGCCTCCACCGGCGGACCTCAAGCGTTAGAAGGAATTCTAACAAAGCTACCGGAGGACACGCCGCCAATCCTGATCGTTCAACACATGCCGGCTGGCTTCACTAAATCCTTTGCAGAAAGACTAGAACACTTGTGCAAATTCGAAGTCAAAGAAGCAGAAGAAGATGATAACATTGTCGTACGACGAGCCTTGCTAGCACCAGGGGGCTACCATATGACCGTTGGACAAGATGAAAGAGTGCACTTGAACACTGGACCTGCCTTACACGGAGTCAGACCAGCCGTAGATCCTATGATGGAAACTGCTGCAAAGATTTACCAATCCAAGACAATAGGAGTGATTTTAACAGGGATGGGAAGAGACGGTGCACTAGGGATGAAAACAGTCAAGATCTGTGGGGGAACTACAATAGCCCAAGACGAGGTCACGAGCACCATATTTGGTATGCCAAAAGCTGCAATAGATGAGGGATGCGTGGATGAAACACTCCCAATTTCCGAAATCCCACAGGAAATTGTCCGAAAATGCCAAATTTAATAGCCAGAACAATGATTCAGAAGATTCAGCTTGCATTTTAATCTTGAATTCATAATCTATTTATTCGCACAGAGGCACCTTTTCTACAAGAAGAGGGAACCTAATTGTCAATCAGAAAACGCACTGAATTCGGCCAGAAAGACTTATTCTTCGGTGATACCCTTTGAGGATTGGTTTTTTCGTCTGGGAATACCCGCCTGCACTCGTCGGCGGTTTGGGCACGTACGCAGATTACATAACGCGTCAATTCGTTGCCATGGGCAACGACGTAACAGTGTTCACCCTCAACCCGGGAAACCTCAAAACCCGAGAAATCCTCAAAGGCGTAGAAGTTCACAGACCGCTGATTGCCGATGCAAGCAATGTTTTCCCGATGTTCGTCATCGACGATCTGAAACAGTGGGGCACAAACATACGTATGTTCAATGACATATTCATCTATAATATTCTCAGCGCCTCAAAATTCATAAACAGCATGTTGAAAAAGGAAGGCTGCAACTTCGACGTAGTCTGTGTACACGACTGGCTGAGCAGCATATCCGGCCTTATGGTCAAGAACGAGACAAAAACACCAGTGATTTTTCACGTCCACAGCACCGAGTGGGGTAGGGCAGGAGGGCAGGGATCAGAAGTCGTCTCACACCTCGAATGGGCAACATCCCAGAAAGTGGACAAGATCATAACTGTCAGCCATGCCATGCAAGAAGACTTAGTCAGACACGGATGGCCAAAATCCAAAATAAGCGTAATCTGGAACGGCGTGGACCCTGACTATTATAACCCAAGAAAATGCAAACCCGAAGATGTGCAAGCAATCCGTAACCGGTACGGAATAAAAGCCGACGAAAAAATGGTTTTGTTCCTCGGAAGGCTCACCTGGGTTAAAGGAGTCACGAACCTCGTTCAAGCAATGCCCACAGTGCTGGCAGACTATCCCAAAACCAAGCTGGTCATTCTCGGAAAGGGTGAACAACAGAATGACATAGTTGAAACTGCAAACAGACTCGGAATAAGCGAAAAAGTTGCTTGCAGGTTTGAATTCGTACCCGAAAAAGAGCGTATCCTGCACTACGCAGCAGCAGACGCCTGCATTTTCCCATCCACCTACGAACCATTCGGAATAGTAAGCCTAGAAGCCATGTCAATGGAAAAACCCATAATCGTCGGAGCCCAAGGCACAGTTGGATTCAGAGAACAGGTAATTCCCCGCGGACCAGACCAGAACGGAGTCCACGTAAACGGTGGCAACCCGTCCGATATCGCATGGGGCATCAAAGAAACCCTATCCGACCCTGAAAAGGCCATAAAATGGGGAATAAACGGCAGAAAAAGAGTACTTCAATACTTCACGTGGCGAGAAGCTGCAGAACAGACACTTCGAATATATGAGACGGTGGAACATCCGCGAGGGCACGAGGAATTCAAACTCGTCGATTTGGTCGAGAAACTGACAAGATCATAAAAAAGCAAAATGACTCTGCACGCGTCCGACCTCATAGTCCATAACCAATAGACATAGAACGTTCTTGACAGAAAGACGCGATCAAGCGGTGCCGTTGCCATAGTCGTTGCGCGTCCGAAAGGTTTATTAAATCTCACTACTACATATATTGTAGTGAAGGGCTGCCGACCGGCTTGGACTAAGCTTGCAGACTTGAATTCTGACTCGCTTGTGATCCTCGAATCCCGGTCTTGTCGTGCATTGCGGCTCTTGACGCAGCTTGAAGCTCAGGGTTGGCAGCCCCCGGGCAAGATGCACTATAAGTCTTATCGGTCACATTTAGTTCCTGGCTGGAAGAAAAACTGCAAGAACGGAGGACCCGTGCTTAATTGCTGGTTTTGATGAACGCCCTCAGAGTTGAACATTCACAAATTGGTTACGCTAAATTGCGCGCATGTTGGAAAGCTTTTCGACTATGTCAATCATTTCTTGATCAACGCTGACCGTTCGGGCAATGTTGGTCAGGGTAATCAAACCTATCAGCTTTCCATTCTCCACGATGGGGAGCTTCTTGATCCTCCTCTTAAACATGAGTCTGGCAGCTTCGTGGATTTCCATGTCAGGGCTTCCCACGACAAGCTTCTTTGTCATGATGTCCGAAACAGCCAGTTTCCTAGGATCCTTTGCCTTCTCCAAGACTTTCTCCAGAAGATCTCTCTGAGTCACAATCCCTCTTGCTTCCCCATCGTCCTCGATAATCAAACACCCTATGTTATTCTTGTTCATCATTTTCACTGCATTGTCGACAAGGGTACAGGAGTTTACTTTCACCACTTCTTTAACCATGACGTCTTTGGCCTTCAAGAAGTTCGCCGATAGGGAAATCATTCGATTTTTCTTTTAAGTAATTGTGTGTAACAGGATTCTACTATTAGCGGAATGGACGCTGCCCACGTGATCTCTGTTGTGTGTCTCATTACATATGCCCTTCTTCTTATTAGAATCAAGCAGAGATCAGACCTGAGGATACCTATGCTTCTTCAGATTGAACATGTCATGACGCGAGACGTAATAACGATAGAATCCGGCAGCTCTCTGAGAGACGCAGTTGAGCTTATGAACAAGCATGAGATCGGCTGCGTAATCGTACTTGAAAAAGGAAAGCCGCGGGGAATCATAACCGAAAGAGACCTTCTAAAGAAAGTTCTGATTAACATTGACGAGATCAAAGGACTAAGGGTCGATGACATAATGTCAGAACCCCTTACTTCCGCACGGCCCGAAGACAGAGTAGAAGACGCGGCACGAACTATGTTGGCGAAGAGAATCAAGAAGCTGCCTATTGTTCAAGATGGACACCTAGTTGGCGTAGTCACCTTGACAGATCTGTTTCGGTTTGAACCAGAACTGATCAAATCATACACCATCCTGATGCGCGCAAGAATAGAGCCCAACGTACTGGACCCCACGAACCTAAAACCGATCAGCTAATAACGTCCCACTGGAATAAGCTACATTTAGAAGAACAGAATTTCGTGAAACCATCTAACCTCACCTGTCTCAAAATAGTCCACCCATGTTCATGTCTTTGAAAAACTAATATCCTTGGGCATGCGCTCAAGATCCTCGTAGGTCTCCCAGACCTGAAACCCCATCAACACGCCCACCTGCTTCTTCAGGACTCGCTACTGAATAACATTACCTCTAACGTTACCGACAAAGAAGAGGAGATACACGCCACAACATCGGGAAAGATTACAATTACGGATTACATCTGACCTTACAAATGAAGGGAGAGGGTCAATCAATGGAGCATTACAATTTTACAATTCAACACTACAAAAAACGTAAGACAAAAGGGGGGAGGAACTTCAGCGCGTGCTCTCACACGGCGACATTACGGATGCGTGTAAAAGGGGGACGGGAATCAGCTCTCGCATGTATTTCTCATGACGCACAGGCTCCCACTCTCCGGCGCCAACGTTGCAAGCGGTCAGAAGCTGGACAGCACGCGCACGAACTTCGCCAAAGATCTTGTGTGGCGAATCCAAACACGCGGAAGTGCGCCAGAAGATAATAACAATTTCCGCCTCTTCACCTAGATCTTTCACGGCACAGAAAACCTTAATTCACTATGCTTAAATTAAAGTGTGCTGTTAAGTTCCGAAGGCGAGTCTTAGGTCGTTAACCTGACGCAGCGGGGTGGGGTAGCCAGGATTAACCCGCTGGGCTCATAAAGGCCAATTTGCTTCGAGAAACCCAGAGATCAGTAGTTCAAATCTACTCCCCGCTACCAAACTACCACGTCTATCTAACAACTACTTGAGTTTTCAAACATCATCGGCACGAAAGTCTTTTATCACATAGGTTTCTAACTTCGGATGAACCTTAGGATGGCTACTTGTTGGGCGAAGATTAGTTGCTTCAGACTTGCATTGTGGCCAGCAGTCTAATTGCGATAAGTTTTATCGTCATCGCCATAATGTTTCTGCACGCTAGGAGACAACTGCGTTCCTATTCCCAAGAGAAAGAACCCGAGATAAGTTCCTTTTGGATGGAAAAAGTATTTTCAAAGGAACTTGTGAAGTATGCCGTGCTTTCGTTCACCTTAAGTCTGGGAGTCACAATCGTAACTTATCTTCTGCCGCTACTCATCGCTGGGCCCTCACCATGGTGGTTGAGGACAGAGACCGTATCAACAATCTATCAGACAATAGCTTCCTCTTTGTTAATCTTGGCAATTATGATGGGCTTTTTGGTTCCTCGTCAGTTGTATCATTACTTCGTGAAGGAGGTAATAGGAGATATGAACCAAAAACTGAACAAAACCTTGCAGCCTGAGAAGACCGCCAAAACCAAAACCTTGAATTTTTTTGCTTTGGTGGCTGGAGGTTCTCCGTTTTATCAGGTTGTCTGTATGATTTTCGCCTGCTCACTCTTCATAGCTCTAAGACTCACGGGTGGCCTAGACATAAGACCAATTTTGACGGATTGGGTCGGATTATTGCTTTGTGCGTTAATGGGAGGAATAGTCGGGCCCATGGCAACTACTATCTCAGCGTTCGCGATCTATTGTGGCGTTACATTTGGAGATGGGGATTTCTTCGATCCGATAGCAAAAGATCGGCGTGGAGGGTTCAGATCACTCGGCACCTTAGGAGTACGGTCATCCTTTATGGCGGCAATTACCCCTGGCGTTGCGATCCCTGTCTTGTTTCTGTCTTCGAAACTGAAAACGACTTATGATCTAGCAATAAACATAGGTCTATTGTTTTTCCTAATGATTTGTGTTGCCTCGTTCTTTTTTGTTCCAACCTACTATGTGCATAAGGCAATGAAAACTTCAAGAAAAAAACAAATCCAAAGGTTTGAAGACCTTTATAGGACGAAGTTCGATCAGTTTATGGCAATCGTCAGTAATGGAAAACCGGCAAAAACGACTGAGACGTCATCTATGCTCGCTTTGAAAGAAATGTGTCAGGGCATAGTAGGCGCAAGTGACTGGCCTACGGATTATCTGGCAATCTTGAGAGTAACAATCAATATTGCATTACCGATTTTGAGCTATGTTCTCAAGCTTCTGATCAATGGTTAGGCAACTTCACTAATGTGGACCGATGTTGTCCTTCTTCTTTGAATTTCGTTGGTTCTATGATTTGGGCCATCGAGTCCCACCCAACGAGAGGTCGTGAATAGTGGGCGGCATATGGTCGATAATAAGGGCTTAAAGGCAACTCGGTGGAAAGCTAATACACTTGACCGTTGCAGAAATTCATGCTTTTCCTTTTTCTTCTTTGCCGAAGTATGTGGTCCATTTGAGTTTGCGCGCGTCTCTTCTCAAGAACAATGAACTCTTTCTGCACTTGCTTGAACAGAACCACAGAATCGATCCGTCATTCTTGATGAACATCATGCCGGTGCCCGCTGGGAATTCGCTGCCACAGAATGAACATTTTCTAGGCCTCGGCATCAGCCATCTCTCCGAATAACCTGGATGCGAGCTTATCTGTTAATCTTCTTTGCTTCTCTCTCGGTTTCCCTGAGCATCAAAAGGTCTTGGATTCGCACGGGCCCTTTCACGTTGCGCGTTATAATGCGGCCCTTGTCCTTCCCTTCAAGGATGCGTATTCTGACCTGCGAGATTTCGCCCGTGACACCTGTGCGTGCAATTACCTGAATCACTTCTGCCGGCGTAAGCTCTGCCTGCTCAGCCTCTCTCTCCTCTTTGCTCATTAGGTCGTTCCTCTTCTCAACTGTTCAATTCTCGAGACAATCTCTTTTACCAAGCCCGTGGCGTCTCCTTCTTTGACGATGCACGCCGCTCCTGCAGGAACGTCAATACCTATGGCACTGCCAATCTTTTCCTTGCTCGGAACGAATATGTAGGGAATTTTCCTCTCTTCACACAGCAAAGGCAAATGGGCAACGACTTCCGGTGGCTGTACATCTTCAGCTATTACGACAAGCTTGGCCTGAGCTCTTTCAATGGCCTTCGTCGTCTCATTCGTGCCTTTCCTAACTGCACCTGTCTTAGCGACTATTTGCAGGGCTTCATAGGCGGCATCTGCCAGCTCTTTTGAAACTTCAAACTTCACATAGAATGGCTTGGACATAAGCCTCTCCCTTCAAATGCACAGTCTAATCAACAGTTCCTATTTATGAAGGTTTCGACCCCAACTAGCGAGCATGCTGTTTGTGATTATCGATTGGCAACCATGGATACAATTCGTTTACTAAACACTTTGCACCTGCGTGCCTTTTCCCAAATTCGCTCGTTGAATGGCTTGTGCTCCCAGTTTTGCTTCGTTTGACGACGGCGACGTACTTTAAGACATGGGAAGACAACGCCCAGCACAGTACAACCCAGCCCGGTCACGCTTGAGAAAATGAGTTTAGGAAGACACTTGCGCGTTTAATGTCGAATAATACTTGGATCACATAGTAGACCGTGGGAAGGGCACCTGAGAGCACGCAAACTGAAAACTGTGGAACCTTGAACGGCGCACGTGTCCATCTCCAAATTCGTTTGCGAGTTCTCATGCTTCCATATTTGTTTGGTTCGTGTGACGATGAAGACGAACCAAACCACTGGAGCTTTGACAGAATGTTATACGTGCCCTGCCATGTCCAAGAAGGCAGTCTGGAAAACAAAGTGCCTCAAGCTTTTTTGTCCAATCCTCTCTGGACAACATCACTGTTGATTTGCGTTGGAGAGCGCGGATGCTTCAAGCGTGAAATAAGTAAGAATCAGGCTCCAGACCTCAAACTGAGCTATTCTGAAGCGTTGAACCCTGCACAGGTGAAGGCCTGCATGTAGAAAGGTTTAAATAGGCTGCGTGGCTGAACCATTTTGCTTTTCATGAGGGGATATCAAAAGTTTGCAGAGACTAGGCCTGATCCTTCATGTAACCCCATCCCGTAACGTAATAGCAAAGATTGAAAACGTACCCAGAATCGGTGAAATAGTCGTGGATGAGAGTCTGAAGCCTGTTGGAAAGGTTTTTGACATACTTGGTCCAGTGTCTTCGCCTTACGCAACTATAGCTCCCACGATTCGGGACCCTGAGAGACTCGCTAAAAGGACGGTATACATACTCCCCTCAAAGAGGAGAAAGGAGAAAAACAGGTATGGACGATAGTGAAGAAGTACGCACAGATTCAGCTTCTGCAACCCCAACCCAAAGCCCTGAACACGTGAAGGTGCAAAGCTGTCCAGAGTGCGGCAGTACTAGAATTATGCGTGATTACGAATGTGCCGAACTCGTCTGCATGAACTGTGGTTTCGTGCTAGCCGCCAAAATAACCGACAGAGGACCGGAATGGAGAGCTTTCGACGACGAGCAGAGAACCAAAAGGACAAGGGTTGGCGCGCCGCTAACGTACACAATTCATGATAAAGGCTTATCAACGATGATTGACTGGCACGACAGAGACATTTACGGCAAGAGCCTGTCACCTGGACAAAAGGCGCAGGTATATCGTCTCCGAAAGTGGCAACGTCGAATAAGAGTCTCAGACGCAACAGAAAGGAACCTCGCTTTTGCATTGTCCGAAATCACGAAAATCGCCAACAACCTGAACCTTCCAAAAAGCATCCTTGAAACAGCATCAGTGATTTACCGAAAAGCCGTCAAAGAACGACTGATACGAGGAAGATCGATTCAAGGCGTAACGGCAGCAGCCATCTATCTGGCCTGCAGACAATGCGGGCTGGCAAGAACATTAGAAGAGATAGCACAAGCGTCAAGCGTTAACAAGAAGGAAGTAGGCCGCAGTTACCGCTTCCTAATCAAGGAGCTCAACTATATTATTCCACCACTCAAACCAAGCCAATACATAACCAAGTTCTCAAACCAGCTGACAATGCAGGGAAAGGTTGAAGAAATCGCCCACAAAATTTTGGCAGCCGCAAAAGAACTGAAGCTGACTTCAGGTCGAGGCCCAACAGGCATCGCAGCCGCAGCAAGTTATATCGCCTCAGTTCTAACCGGAGAAAGAAAAACACAAAGAGAGATAGCTGAGATAGCACAAGTAACTGAGGTCACCATCCGAAACCGTTACAAAGAGCTTGTCGAACGATTGACATTTCAAATGACACTCTAAACCCTCTTCCCTTTTTCTTAGTGTCAAACGTTATCATTCCAACCCAATGCTCGGAACCCTTTCGCTAAGAGCCAGGCACAGTTTTCAGTTTGCGGACAACAGTTTGGCCTTGCAGGTTCGATTTGGTTTTCATTACAAAATGCATTTTAGGACCAAACGTACGATGTTTACCGGGGGGAAGAGGAGAGCAATTTGGTTAATTGTCCAAAGTGCGGAAATAATGTGAAGACGCCAGTCAAGACTTGGGCTATTCCTTCAAGAGAACCTTTGAAAGAGGGTGAGCAACCCCAGCACGTTGGCATATATGAGTGTCCGACCTGTAAGGCCAGGTTTAGATATGCTGTGGAGACTGAAACTGAATTCGGAGAGACAGCAAACATTAAGAACGTGTTCGAAAGAATTAAAGGCGTAAAAGGGGGACTCATGCAGACGCTGACGAATCTTCGCGAAAAAATAAACACCCTAGAAACTGAACGTGCAAGTCTAATGGTTGAAATTGAGAACTTGAGAAAAGTTGCAGAATCAAGAGTCGACGCTCTTGAGAGCGAGGTAAGTATGCTGAGAAGCGAAGCAAAATCTCTGAGGGACCTTTTGGGGTATAAGGAAGAAGAAAACCAATAGAGACGCTGTCTGACACCCTTGCTTGCAACTGTTTTGGTTTTTCGCCTCGCCACGCATTAGGAGTGCAAATATTGCTTGTAGTATTCCTGCGCCTTTGCCACGGCTTTATCCGGATTATTCACGATTAGATATTTTTCACCAGTAACCCTTTCTGCCCCACCGAAGTACTCTACTACTTCCTTCGTGTCGCCCTCGTAAATTGCTAGTCCGCCAGCAACTTCATACCACATTCTGGCACTAGTAATGTCTTTTTCCTTCTCAGCTTTTTTAGCATTGTCAACAGCCTGTTTCGTGGAAACATCAATTTTCCTAGGATCAAGGAACATGTAGGACAGAGCTTGATATGTCTCCTTGTCGCTTCCACAAATTTGTTCGAGTGTTGTCAAATTTGTTGCTGTTACCGCACTCGCTTTGCTTTTCTCTTTTCCTTTTTCAGACGTTTTTTCCAATCAAAGCATCTCCTTCTCGTAAATATCCTGAATTTAACCCTACTATAATAATAGGTAATCTTAAAGGTTTGTTCTACCACTATGGGCGTATGCCATACAGGTTTACGTTCGACCTTTCAAGGATACCGCGTTTCTTTTTCACTGAAGTAGCCACGGCTGCTTACCAAAGGGACATGCATAGAAAGGTCGGCAAAACCGTCCAAGAAATGATAAGGAAGTTCAAGATCCAAGAGGCAACAGGCCTCAACTTGTCTGACGCCGTAACCCTCCTCGAAGATCTCATAGATGTGCAGGCCAGAAACCTCATGGAACGGGAAAGATTCATTCAAACGAAGAGAAGAGCGTTGCTTCTGCCTCACTGCTCCAGAAAATTCATGGACAGCCGATGCAAAGCAGCCTTCGACCCATCTCTTCCATCTTACGTCTGCGCTCACTGTTCTCCAGATTGTCAAGTTGGAAAAGCTGAACTCTTAGCCAAGGAAAAAGGCTATGACGTTTACATCTTACCCGGCGGCTCTTGCATTCCAAAGATTTTGAACGCGAAACACTATGAAGGCATCATCGGAGTGGCCTGCGGTGAAGAGGTAAGAACCGGCGGGGAAACACTGAAAGCTATGAACATAAGCGGCCAAACTGTTCCATTAATAAAAAACGGCTGCGCAAACACAGCTTTCAACATCGAAAACCTTTCAAAAATCCTTTGAGGAAAGAAATAAACTGGACGCTACTTCACGATTTCCCGTTTCTTCCATCGTAAGTTCTTGCTGTGACATTTCCTGCATTTCACGGCAGTCGCAGCGTTTCTTGCACCGCACTGTCGGCATATCTTCATGTGAAGCCGGTGTTCTTGAGCAAGAGTCTTCTTGAGAGGATCAAGTATCGGCATTTGTCCATTCTCTCTTATGTGGCTAAGAGTGAAACATTCCAGTGTCAAATATACTTTTTGCCAGCTCTCTCTGCAACACATGGCTCTTTCAAGCTTTAATCAGCTTGGCCAAAAGCTCTGCCACATCGCTAGGTTTTTCAGCCACTTTCACCCCAGCATTCCTTAAGGCATCAATCTTGTTTTCAGCTGTTCCTGCTTTGCCCATCACGATTGCACCCGCATGTCCCATGCGTTTTCCAGGCGGAGCCGAACGTCCAGCTATGAAGGCCACAACAGGTTTTGGATACGCTTCCTCTGAAATGTATTTTGCCGCCAACTCTTCAAGGTTACCTCCAATCTCTCCTATTAGGACAACAGCTTTCGTCTGAGAATCAGTTTCAAACATCTTCAGGGCGTCTATGAAATTCAGTCCCGTAATTGGGTCTCCTCCCAAACCGAGACATGTAGACTGCCCCAACCGCTTTCGAGTCAATCCCGCGGCTATTTCGTACGTGAGCGTTCCGCTACGCGAAACCATGCCCACGCTACCTGACTTGAAGATGTGCGAGGGCATGATGCCCAGTTTACACGCCTCAGGCGATATTATGCCAGGAGTGTTAGGTCCGATTACCGTTGCGTTAGCCTGTTTGGCATAGGCCATCACGTTGATCGCGTCTTTGATGGGAATGTGTTCAGTTATTATCACAAGGGTTTTTATCCCGTTTTCCAGGGCTTCCAAGGCCGCATCTGCAGCGAATGGAGCGGGCACAAAGATTATTGAGGCGTCAGCATGATGCTTCTCTTGTGCCTCCTCACCCGCGTCGTAGACTGCCACGCCTTCAACCCGAGTTCCTCCTTTTCCCGGCGTTACGCCCGCAACTATTTTTGTCCCGTATTCTAGCATCAGCCTTGTATGGAAACTTCCCTGAGTTCCAGTTATTCCCCAAACGATTGCACGCGTGTCTTTGCCAATTATTATTCCCAAGCTTATGCACCCTCCCTCTTGGAGATTTCAACAGCTCGCTGAGCGGCCTCTTCCATGCTTTCCAACACGTCAATGCCAGCCTCCGTCAGTATCTGTTTTCCCTCATCCTCGTTTGTGCCCATCAGCCGGATTACCAATGGTTTCGTCACTCCGACTTTCTCCTTAGCCTCCAAGATTCCTTTTGCAACCTCGTCGCAACGGGTGATTCCCCCCAGAATGTTTATGAAAAGCACTCTGACCTTCGCGTCTGAAAGCACTATCTTGAGGGCAAGCGCCGTTTTTTCTGAGGGAGCCCCTCCTCCAACGTCCAGAAAGTTCGCTGGTTTTCCGCCGTAGTACTGGATCGTGTCCAGTGTCGCCATCACCAAGCCTGCTCCGTTGCCTATGACGCCGATGTTTCCTTCGAGCTTCACGTATGCCAAATCGTTCTTGACGGCTTCAACCTCCTGCGGACTGAGCTCACTCTCTCCTTCAAGAAGCTTCTTCCTGTATTCCTGATGACGGAACAGGGCATTGTCGTCGATTATCATGCGCGCGTCTGCCGCTAGGAATTTTCCGTCACTGGTTTCCACCAGCGGGTTCATCTCGATCAGTTCTGTATCGTAGTCCATGCCGACAAGGTAGAGCTTTTCGATAATCCTCCCGAGTTCTGAGATTTGGATGCCCGAATACCCCATTCTTTTCGCAATCTGCCGCGCCTGAAAAGGATGAAACCCGAAGTTAGGGTTTATCGGAGTTGCTATCACTCTCTCAGGGGTTTTGGAAGCTACCTCCTCTATATCCATTCCCCCGACGCCTGAAGCAATGGCGACGTATTGCTGTCTGAACCTGTCGGTGGTTAGGCCGAAGTACAGTTCTCTTTTCACCTGAATTTTCTCTTCGACCCACACACTTTTGACGGGTATACCCTTTATTTGCATGTTCAACAGTTTTTCCGCGGTTCTCTCAGTCTCTTCAACAGAGCTGGCGAACAGAATGCCGCCTGCCTTGCCTCTTCCCGCGACCAAAACCTGTGCTTTAACCGCAACCGGCATGTTCAGCCTTGCCGCAACTTCACGTGATTGATGAGGATCTGACGCCAGTCCGCCTTGAGGAACTGGAACGCCGTATTTCGCAAGTATATTTTTCGCTTCATACTCAAACAGTTTCAATCAGACACTCTCCTTATCTTATCGTTTCTATCGCAATGTACGACTTGGTGTCCTGTATACCGTCGATAGAGGACAGCCTCTTCAAAACCTCGTCAAGCTTTTCCCTTTCCGTCATCACTAGAGCATCCACATCGCCCGCGATTCTGAAGGCCTTTTGAACAGCAAGCTCCTTGATCTTGTCATAGACGTAGCTTCTCTTAAGAGGCGAAACCTTGATGAATATGAAGGCAGGAGTCGCAGAAATCCCGAGCGCGCTTAGCCCCTCTTCAGTCACGTCTATGAAGCCTCTTCCAGTCCTAATGTAGTTCAGGTCTCTGAGCTTTCGCAAGTGAACGTTTAAAGCTTGTCTGCTTATGTCCAACTGTCTCGCCAATTCATCCTGCTTCAGGTGTAAAGTGTACGCGTTCGTCGACTTGCCCTTGTCGCAGAGCAACCGCAAGAGTTGCCTTGAACGTCTTGTAAGAGCCTCCAAGTTGTCTCCCCGATCATTGTATTTTGTGAAGATTGGTGTTTACGATAGTACCGTTTATTTAAATGTTTAGCAAGAAATCGAAACAAAACAGATTCTTTTCAAAATCAGGCTTTTGTTAACTGAAGATTTAAACCGTAATGTATTTATTTGCCGACAAAGAAGGTTAAGAAGCCTACAAAAAAAATGGAAACTAGGAGCGAGGCGGTAATGAATGTCAGAAAGCAACGCAGTGTTAATCGGAAACAAGCCAGTAATGAACTATGTACTGGCATGCATAACCCTCTTTCACGGCGGAGCAAAAGAAGTAAATGTTAAGGCACGAGGGAGATCCATAAGTCGAGCGGTTGACATCGTCGAGGTTGTCAGACGCCGATTCTTGCCAGACGTGAAGATCAAAAGAATTAGCATTGGAACACAGCAGATGGCACCCAGAGAAGAGGGTGGTTCGCCTTCAAACGTCAGCACTATCGAGATTTCGCTTGAAAGATAGAAGACCTTAGTACAGAAAGCAATGCTCCGCCGCCCCGTCCTTTGTTTGTGGAGGGCCATTCCATAGTTGAAGATGGGTCTTTGCAGTTTCTGCCTAAAGAGCGGTATACTGTGCCAAAAGTGTTTAGCTAAACTAAAGTCTGGAGAAGTGAGTGAAACAGACTTGAGAGTGGCCCGTTTGCTCCTGTCTCTGGAAGAAAAGTTCCCCTCGCTTCAGAACGTCTATTTTCATAAAACCATTGAAACGGGTAGAACGTTAGCGATAGTAGTCGGTCCGGGGGATGTTCCTCGTCTTCTGGGATACGGAGGAAAAATCGTTAAGACTTTGAGTGAAGAAACGGGCAAGAGTATTCGTATTTTGGAGAACGGGGTTGACAATAGAAAGTTCCTGGAAGACTTGTTTGCTCCATTGAGCATCATGACGATAAACACGATATGGCTGCCTGACGGAACTACAGAGACTAGGGTCATACTGGGAAGGAAGCGTGGGGCGCATTCTTCCCTTGATGTAAAGGCTTTAAAGGAGATTGCCAGTAGAGTTCGTGACATAACGTTGCGGGTGGAGTATGCAGATTAGGCTAGACGGTGACGACTCCGATGGAATTGGACTCAATCGGTGAGTGGCGTAGAACACAATATTCTATCGACGTTAAACCTGGTATGGATGGGGAAGAGGTCACACTTTTCGGATGGGTTCAGGAAATCAGAGACCTGGGGGCAATCCGATTCATAATATTGCAGGACAGAGAGGGCACGATTCAAGTCACAGTCTTGCGTAAAAAAGCAAGCTCCGAAGTCTTGTCGAAGGCAGACGCTTTGCAGAAGCGGTTCAGCATAGGCGTGAAGGGAACGGTGAAGAAGACCGAGATGACCCCGAGAGGCGTCGAAGTGCTACCGAAGGAAATTAGAGTTTTCAACTCTGCTGAACATTTGCCGATAGACGTGTGTGGAAGAACCCCGGCAAACCTGGAGGTCTGTTTGGACGCGCGGGCGCTGGACCTTTGCCAAGAAAGAAACATCGCAATCTTCAAGATTCAGCATGCCGCAACGGAGGCCATTCGAAGCTTTCTCTTCGAAAGAGGCTTTCTGGAAGTGCACACGCCTCGCATAATCGCTTCAGCCACTGAAGGTGGTGCGGCACTTTTTTCCATAGATTTCTTCGATAGGAAAGCATTCCTTGCCCAAAGCCCGCAACTGTACAAGGAAGAGCTCGTGATGAGCCTTGAAAAAGTGTTCGAGATCGGCCCGTTTTTCAGAGCTGAAATGTCACACACACGCCGCCACTTGAGCGAATTTACCTCGATAGACATTGAAGAGGCATTTGCAAATGCCGAAGACGTGATGCAACTACTTGAGCAGCTCATCCAGCACACTTGTAGGAGTGTCGTTGAAAAATGCCCGAGAGAGTTGGCGACACTCAAATACAACTTGAAGGTGCCCGAACTCCCCTTCAAGCGAATCACCTATTCGGAGATTCTTGAGGAACTGAAAAAAGAAGGTATAAACATAAAATGGGGCGAAGACATACCCACACCCGCCTTCAGGACCGTTGGGAAGCTTCATCCTGGCTTTTACTTCATAGTTGAGTGGCCGACAGAAGCGAAAGCCTTCTACATAAAACCGCGCGATGACAAGCCGGAAATTTCTGAGGGCTTCGACCTGATGTGGAAGTGGATAGAACTGGTTTCAGGTGGAACGAGGATAGCTTCCAAGGAGCTCCTGACAAAACGGCTTAGAGAGAAGGGTCTGAACCCTGAGTCGTTTAAGCATCATCTGCAAGCGTATGACTATGGAATGCCGCCGCACGCAGGCTGGGCGATAGGGCTCGAAAGACTAACGATGGTGTTAACGGGGAAGAAGAACATACGAGAAACCACGCTTTACCCAAGAGACAAGTTCAGACTCACACCCTAGGACAGTATTGCGGCAGACCAGACAGAGAACGACGAGCGCACGTTAAAACCGGCTTTCCAAGTTGGTGTCGGGCGCGGGGTTTATGAATGTGTGCTGAACGTTTTGTTTCTACCTTGCTTTGGCACTGTTCTTGTAAAAATCAACATAGTTTTTAGCTAAAAATGTCCTAAAAACTGATAAGTCTCCCTTCTGTCTACTGCGCAACATGCAAGACGAGCTTAAGATTGCGTGCGGAGTGTTCGCTGCAAAGAATCTTGAGAATCGTCCGGTGTTTCCCTATATCTATTGGGGTATGAGGGCGCAGAACCACAGGGGTCACCAGTCGCACGGTTTTCTGACGTATCAGGATGGAAAGTTTCATGTTCACAGGAATCTGGACCTCGTGCCGAAAATTAAGACGAGTGCCATTCAGGAATGGTTTGGGCGATTGCCAGGAAGCATAGGTATTGGAAACGTGAGGTACACGACTTCCGGAAAATGCGATGAAAAGTCGTTGATTAAGGGAACACAGCCGGTTACTGCCACAAAGAACGGTTCAAAAGTGGCTATTTCCTTTAACGGCAACGTTGTAAACACGTTCCAGCTTAGGAAAGAGATAGACAGCAAGTTTCGCGGTTTCGAGTATGAGTGTGACTCAGACTTGATTTGCCACAAGCTTCTGATAGAGCTTGTGAAGCGCAAGGACTTGGCTTCGGCGGTTAAGGCGTGCATGCAGGAGATTGAGGGAGCCTTCTCCGTGGCTGGCATAACGGAGAAAGGCGATTTCTTCGCTTTCAAAGATCCACACGGCATAAGGCCACTGTGCGCCGGCCACAGTCCAGACGGATCAACCTACGTGTTTTCTTCGGAAACCGTGAGCTTGGACATAAACGGTTTTGAAAGAGACTTTGAACTCGAACCAGGAGAGCTCGTGACGGTTTCAAACAACGGTTTCGAAAGGCAAAAGCTTGTGAGAGGAGACCGGAAGGCTTTCTGCGCCTTCGAGTTTGCGTATTTTGCGAGGCCGGATTCGCGGTTTGATGACAAGTATGTTTATGAGGTTCGGGAGGAGTTTGGCAGAAACCTCGTCAAAGAGAATCCAGACGTGGTCAAGGATGCAGATATCATTCTTTCTGTGCCCGAAACGGGCGATGACCCGGCAATGGGCGTTCACGAGGCATCTGGAATAAGATGGGAGAGGGCTACACGAAGACACAGGTACGTGACTGAAAGAGCTTTTCTGTTGCTGAGCAAGGATCGCACCTCGACAATAGACAGGAAGGTCAACATTCTGGGGCCAAAGGTCAAGGGAAAGAGGATCATAGTCACGGAGGACAGCATCGTCAGGAGCGACACGACAAGGATAATAGTTGAGAAGCTGCGCAGAATGGGCGCCAAGAAAGTGTACGTGTTCGTGACTTTTCCCCGCATAATCGGACCCTGCCTCTACGGAATCGACATGGCAACATACGGCCAGCTGATAGGTTCAAAACACAGTCCGGAGGAGATCGCCAAGATAATCGATGCGGACAAGGTTTGCTATCAGTCTCTGGAAGGACTCGTGAAGGCGACGGGTTTCAAACAGGATGACTTGTGCACGGCGTGCTTGACGGGCAAGTATCCCACGCCGCTGGCTCAGAAGATAGCTGACGTGATGAAGAAACGGTTCTTCGAAGGCCAGGAAGAAACAGGAAGGCTGTATGAGATAGAAGAAGCCGCCCAAATGGCATAGCAGCAAACCAAATTAGGCGTTCCAAAGTTATTTCGTGATCTAAGCGGGTTAGCTTATGGAGAACGTGAGCGTGCTCGTTGTTTCCTACGGTTCAAGAGAAGCGGCCATGGTTGACGCTTTTGCCAGAAGCCGGAACTACAGGGTAAAGCTTTACATTGCTGACAAGCAGCGGAACCTGTTCAACGTTCAGAGAGCTGCCAAGCACGTTGTCATACCAGACTTGAACATCCGCGAAATCTGCAAGTTCGCTGAAGCCAACAAGGACAATATTGACTTCGGCATAATCGGGCCGGAGAAGCCCATCATCGAGGGCGTGCGCGACCTCGTGGAAAAACAGACGGGCATACCCCTGATTTGTCCGACGAAGGAGTACGCCATAGAGGAAAGCAAGGTGCAGCAGAGACTTCTGTTTCAAGAAATCGTGCCGGAAGTTAATCCGCGCTTCAAGGTTTTTGATCCGAAGGATTACAAGGGCACGGCGGAAGTGAAGAGAGCTGTCGAAAGTTGGGTTGACGAACTGAAAAACCAAGCAGTCGTGAAGCCCGACAAACCTACGGCGGGAAAAGGAGTGGGCGTCTGGGGAGACCACTTCAGCACGCGGGAAGAACTGTTTGATCACTTCCTCTCCAACTATCAACATGGCACCGTTATCATTGAAGAAAAGGTTGAGGGGGAAGAATCGAGTTTTCAAGCTTTCTGTGACGGCAAACGGCTCGTGCCCCTTCCCGACACGAGAGACCACAAACGCGCGTTCAACGATGATTTGGGACCGAACACTGGGGGAATGGGATCCTACAAGGACAAGGGCGACGTGTTACCCTTCCTGTCCAAGGCGGATAGGCAGAGAGAGCTGGAAGTCGTCGAGAAAATTTTTGAAAGCTGGAAGTCGAAGGCAAAAGATGCTTCGGCCTTGAGAGGTGTGCCGTTGTACGTCGCGTTCATGCACACGAGTAAGGGGCTGAAGATTCTCGAAAACAACAGCCGACCCGGAGATCCAGAAATAATAAACGTCTTGCCAGTCCTGAAGGACGATTTTGTTGATGTGTGTTTTAAGATTTTGGAGGGAAATTTGACACGCATCGAGTTGGAAAAGTCCGCGACTGTTGCGACCTATAAGGTTCCGCCCAGCTACGGCGGATACGCGGAAGCTTTCCCCAATCTTGTGAAAGAAGGCGAAGTCGGCAAGCCTGTTGACCTGTCAGGAGCATACGAGCTGAGCGGCAAGTACGGTGACAATGTTCGTGTTTACCCAGCGGCAATAGAACAGCGGAACGGCGAAACCTATGCCCTGAAGTCGCGAGCCGTGTGCGTCGTAGGCATCGGTGACGATCTAGAGACGGCGAGAGAGATTTCTCTCGAAGGCATAGACGCTATCAAGGGCGGAGCACTGTGGAACAGAACAGACATCGCTTCTGGGAGACAAATTGAAAAAAGCGTGAAGCATATGGAGGAGTTGAGGCGCAAACGGTGAAGAGAGTCTTCGTTTCGGACTGCGAGGGCCCGATTTCAAAAAATGACAACGCCTTCGAGTTAACGTCACGCTTCGTTCCTGATGGGGACAAGCTATTCACGGTTATGAGCAGGTATGACGACGTGCTCGCAGAGGTTGTGAGAAAACCTGGCTATGAAGCTGGCGACACGCTTAAGCTCATTCTGCCCTTTCTCAAGGCCTATGGCGTTACAGACGGAAAAATGCGGGAATTCTCGGCTGAAAACTTGGTGTGCATTCCGGGCATAAAGGACACGCTTCAACACGTTCAAGGCTTGGCTCCTGCGTTTATTGTCAGCGTGAGTTACGAGCACTATTTGAGAGCCTTATGCGAAGTCTTGGAGTTTCCTTTCGAGAATGCGTACTGTACAAGAGTCTGCATGGACAATTACGGCATTCGAGAAGAAGAAAAAGAGGAACTAAAGCAGATTGCAAAGAAGATCGCGAGGATGCCTGTGTTTGAGATCCCGTCAGATGCTGAGTCACTGGATGATCTAGCGAAAGAAGATCAGAAAACCGTGAGATGGCTTGATGAGATTTTCTGGAAAAAAATTGCAGAGATGGAAATTGGCAGAATTTATTGTGAAGTCCACCCGGTCGGTGGGGGCGAAAAGGCTGAGGCGATAAAGGACATAGTTCACGGGCTTGGCGTTGCGGTGGCAGATGTAATGTATGTGGGTGACAGCATAACGGATGGCGAGGCCTTCAGGCTTGTGGAGAGAAAGGGCGGTTTAACCGTGTCCTTCAACGGCAACCGATACGCTGTAAGAAACACAGAGGTTGCAGTTTTGTCTGAAAACAGCATAGTAACCGCTGTCATTGCAGACGCGTTTCTCAGGCTTGGAAAATCAGAAGTCCTAAACCTGGTGAAAAGCTGGAACAGAAAAGCTCTGGAAAAGAGTTCGGTTAGTCAAGCTTTGCTTGATCAGCTTTTCAAGTTGTACCCGGCCAGATTGCCTAAAGCTGAAATTATTACGGACCAGAATATAGAGACGCTAGCAGAAGAAAGCAGCAAGTTTAGAAACAAAGTCAGGGGAGAGGCCGTTGGCAGGTTGGGCTAAACCTGCCCGTACTTAGCGCGCGTTTTTCTTTCGAAGACTTGAGATGAATTGGGAAGAATGTTAAGAATCATACGAGCGTATTGGTTAGTTACAGAGTCAAGATTGACTCTCAGTCAAATCCCTCCGTTCTTGGAACTAGTTCATATCAACAGGTGGCATTGACCGAGATGAGTGTTACGAGCAAGCTAAACTAGAAAAGCGGCGTCTGCATTTTGTTTCTGCGTGAGTCGGATGGTCGGGCTTACTTTTTATGGTGGGGTCGACGAGATCGGCGGAAACAAGATTCTTGTGCACGATAGAAATACGAAATTGTTGTTTGATTTTGGTCAGTCTTTCAGTTTTGGCGCTGAATACTTTACGGGTTGGCTTTCGCCGCGTGCGATAAATGGTTTGGGAGATCATTTCGAGTTTGGTTTGCTGCCGAAGATTCGGGGGCTCTATGCTAAGGAGAAGCTGGCTTTCACTGATGTTCCGTACTCGGAGCCGGAGTTTGACGCGATTTTTCTGTCGCACGCTCACTTTGACCATGTGACTCACATCTGCTTCACAGATCCTCTAATTCCGGTGTACCTTGGTGTTGGTGCCAAGCTGTTTCTTGAGTCGATGGAAGAGACGAGCAGCTTCTGCGATTATGGAAACCACGATTACAGGACTTTTCGCACTGGAAAGAATATCAGAGTGGGTGACGTTGAGGTGGAACCGGTACACGTGGACCATTCGATTCCTGCGGCTTACGGCTTCTTGATATACACTTCTGAAGGAACCATTGCTTACACGGGCGACTTGAGGATGCATGGTGCACGGAGGGATTTGACTGATGATTTTGTGCAGAGGGCGAAGGAATCGGGGGCCACGGCTCTTGTCTGTGAGGGCACGAGAATGGCGTTGAAGGAAAAAAGAAAGAACTATTCAGAGGCGCAGGTGGAGCATTTGAGCAATAAGCTTGTTTCTTCAACAGACAAAATCGTGTTCATATCGCATTACAGCCGAGACATGGACAGGTTCAGAAGCTTCTACAACGTTGCCAAGAGGAACGGAAGAAAAATGGTTATTTCTCCTAAGACAGCGTGTTTGCTGAGCAGGCTCATAGATGACGAACGTCTTGATCTGCCCGATCCTTTGAAGGATGAAAACATATTCGTGTACTATAAGCGCAAGAGGTCTGGAACCTTTGACGACGGTGACTACTATGCGTGGGAGAGAGAATTCATGGACAAGATGGTGACGTACGAATTCGTTCACAAGAACCAGAACGAGTTGATTATGGACTTGGATTTCTACCAGTTTGCAGAGCTGATAGACATAAGGCCAGAACGAGGCAGTTGCTTTATACACAGCATGAGTGAACCCTTCAGCGAAGAGGACATTGAAGACGAGGTTCTGCACAACTGGCTTGACCATTTTGGAATGCAGTTTCACCAACTGCACGCTTCCGGACACATGAACAAGGACCAGATAGGAAAACTCATCAACGAAATAGAACCCAAGAAAATCTATCCCGTGCACACAGAAAACGCGCAGCTATTCAAGAAAATAAGCAAAAAGATTCAACTAATCAAACGCGGAAAAGAATACAAAATCACGCCCATCTAAGCTCGACCAACAAAGGAGCAGCCTTTCTCTTGGTCAGAACCACCTATCTTTTTCTCCTTCTGAAGCCAGCCATGAACTATCGTCAATGATAATTGCAGAGGAACATCAGCACGTCATGTCGCGCTTTTAGACTATAACCAACCATAAATAGAACTCAAGACGAAATCAGAAATGTCCGGCAGTAGGCATAAACAGGACTACCGGAACAATTCGAAGGAAGTAAAAACATGAATAGAGAAAATGATGAAACAGAAGAGGATAACAGAGCAACCGCTAAGGTCAATGAGGGCAGGTTTGGTTAGGATGGTTGAGAAGGACTTGGTTGAGGACACTTATGCTGAGGCGTTCGACGGGCTGTACGTGCGGCTCATGGTCACCGCGGACGATGAGGAAACGTTGAAGAAGGCAGCGGAGGACGCTACGGCTACGCCTTCGGGCGTGATAAGCAGGCTTGAGGGAGGAATCGAAAGATGGCTCAGCGAGAAGGAGACACCTGACAAGCGGAAGGGAGCCGTTCTCCAGCTTTGGAAGGGGCTGGAGAAGGGAAAGCCCTTGGAGAGCGTGGTTGAACGGTTTGGGAAGGAGCTGTCTTATCGGATTCGGCAAGACATTCTCGTGAAGCCCTTCACCGCGGTTTTCGAGGCATTGCATGCGAAGCCTGAGGGAAAAATGGACATGTTGGAAAGAGTCGGACACTGCGGCGACGGCCATGAATGGGAGGAACAGGTCTACGGCCGCCGCATGATTGTTGTTCCGCTTATGGTGCCTGACTTTCTCATAGAGCGGTACATTGGATATGCAAGGGGGGTTTCGGGCGGTAATTTTTGGATAATGTGCGGAACGAAGGACGCGGTCACGGAAGCGGGAAAAGCCGCATTAGAAGCCATTGGCAGAGTTGAGGGAGTGATAACGCCTTTTGACGTTTGTTCAGCAGGGTCGAAAACTGAGACAAAGTTTCCCTTGATTGGACCGACGACGAACCATCCCTATTGTCCGTCGCTGAGGGAGAAGCTGGGCGGAGATTCAAAAGTGCCTGAAGTGGTCAAGTACATTCCCGAAATAGTGATTAACGGCGTTTCGATGCGAGCGGTGAAAGAGGCGATGAAGGCTGGGATTGAAGCAAGCTTGACTGTTGACGGCGTCGTGAAGGCATCGGCTGGAAACTATGGTGGGAAACTGGGAGAGCACAAAATTTACTTGCGTGAGCTGTTCCGATGAACAAGTTTGACGTTGTAGGATTCGGCGCACTCAACGTAGATAAACTCTTCAAAGTAAACAGGATAGCCGCGAAAGAAGAGGAAAGCTTCATAACAGATTTCGCTGAGACATGCGGCGGGTCAGCAGCAAACACAGTCGTGGGCTTGGCGAGACTCGGATGTAAAGTTGGTTTTATAGGAAAAGTTGCCAATGACAGAGAAGGAAAAATGCTGCTTGAAGAATTTCGCAGAGAAGGAGTCGACACAGAAGGCATAGCTGTCGCAAAGCAGGGGAGAAGCGGCACAGTTATGGGTTTTGTGGACGAAAATGGCGAGCGAGCGCTATACGTTGACGCGGGCGTGAACAACCAAGTAGGACTCAGCGAGAAAATCAAGAGATATGCGCATCAAACCAAGTTTCTTCATCTGACATCCTTTGTGGGAGAAAAGTCCTTTCAGGCACAGAAGAAGATTCTTGAGACTCTCCCTGAAAACGTTTTGGTAAGCTTTGATCCAGGCGCATTATACGCGAGGAAAGGACAGGCTGCACTGGGATCGATTATTGAGAAAAGCTTTGTTTTGATGCCAAACGCAAGTGAACTTGAACTCCTGACAGGCATGGCTGACTATAGAAAGGGAGCCGAAGCCATGCTTAAGAGGGGTGTGAAGATTGTTGCGGTCAAGTTGGGCAGCAGAGGATGCTACGTGACTGATGGGAGACGGAGCCACAACGTAGAAGCGTTCAAGGTGAATGTGATTAGCACGACCGGTGCTGGGGATGCTTTTTGTGCGGGGTTCCTCTTCGGCTTGATCAAACATAGGAATCTTGAGGAATGTGGTAGGATAGGAAATTTTGTGGCATCAAGATGCACAACAAAAATGGGAGCCAGAGTAGGACTCCCAACACTCAAAGATTTGGCGAAGACGCGCGCATAGCCGTCAGGTTTGGTTTGGGGTAGTTGGAAGCCATTGCTATTGATAGGTTTGTCGGTTGAATATTTATGTTACCTTGATAACGTACAAAGCCTCTGAGGAGTAAAAACTTGCGCAATTACATCTTGTTTCTCAAAAGCATACCTCATAGAAAACGCCTCAAGTTTCTCTTAAACTGCAAATAATTCTCAATCTCGTTATTCTGTTTTCCAAATTTGAAAACAGTTCTAGGAGAAGGCTTCTCTTTTTTCTTTCCGATTCTGAGACAACTTACAGTCTTAATTCCACACATAACCACATATTTAGCTAAAGGGCAGCTCTTCAACTGTTTTCCCTCAATCACAAGAGCAAACCAACTCATAATTTGAACTCTTTCCAAGAAACTGAACGGTCAAAAACAACATGATAACTTCCCTTACTTGACTTGAAAATTCTGAAACCTTTTAAATCGAATTTCTTGCAACCTTTCTTAGCCCAATACTTCACCGTGTTCAATGATGGGTTGCCGTTAGCGCGTGCAGGGTAGAGCCTCGAATCAGACAGTAAAAGGTTGTGGTGGTAAAGTCTTATCCCAAACTCAAACACACAAGAAAAAACGACCGCGACGACTGCCGATTAATAACTAATGATTAATTAGCGATCGAGTGCGCGCTTATTCAGTTACTTCAATGTCTTCTCCATCTACTTGCACTTTATATTGCTTCACGGGTTTCTCCGCGGGTCCTCTGACAACTTTGCCAGATTTGACATCGAACCTCGATCCGTGCCATGGGCATTGCACAACATCTCCTCTGAGCGTACCATGGCACAGCGGTCCGCCCATATGTGTGCATGTGTTATCAATCGCGTAGTACGTGCCCCCTACATTGAATAAGGCAATCGACTTTTCTTCAAAAACAGCGCAGAAGGGCGTCTCCTCAACAACATCTTTTTTCTTAGCAACCTTCATAGATACACCTTCATTCAATCTGCTCTATAATCATAAACCCAATCACTCGGCTTGCTGTCTCCAGCAATCTTCACTGCGGTCATGACGTTCTTTGCAAGCATCTTCGTTTCCTCTGTGTAGCACTCGCTCAGCACTATCTTCTTGTCTTCGTAGGTCGAGTAGCACACCGAAGACATCGCATACATGCAGCTGAACGGCGGGAATAGCATGCCGAATTGGTTTAAAGTCAAAAATAGCGTGCTTATGGCTAGTGTGGCCCCAGCCTCGTGCCCCGTGACGATTATCCCTGCAACCTTGCCGAGGAACCGCCTTAGCATACCGCTTCCGAGGACGTCATTGTCCGCAGTCAGCTCGATGAACTTCATGTGCCTTTTGTTGAGCTCCTTGTCCTTCGGCCTTTGGGCATTCGCTGGTTCCAGGCTGCCGTCGAGGCTTATGCACCTATCAATAAAGTTTGCCATAAGCGCAGAAATCTTGAAGTTATTCACTGGAGTGGCGAAAATTATCGCGTCGGCTCCGAGGATCTTATCGTAGAGGATATTCGTCATATCGTCCCCCTCCGAGCCACGGGGGTAGCAGGTGCAATAGAAATGGCACTGGGTGTTTGTCGTTGAGTAGCAGGCCTTGCAGTGACGTATGTCATATTTTCTGAGCGGAATCAGCTCCGTCTCCGCGCCGAGCTCCCTGCAATATTCCAGGCATCTCTTGAGCAGTTCCTCCGAGTTGGAATTCTCCTGCGAAGTCTCTACCACGTCCCTTGCCGAACCGGAGATGCCCAAGACTCTGATCTTCACGTTCTTCCTGGCATCCATCGTCTTTGCTTCTTTCAGGGCATTCTCCCTAACCCTCTTGAACATCTCCAGGGTATTGGCATCTATCTGCAAGGCACCCATGAGTTCCGAGTCAGATAATTTACTTTTTGCCACCTTCGCCCACCCGATCATGATTGCTTGCTGTTATGCATGTTTTAGATTTAATAGTTTTAATATTTGGGTGCGTGTGGCGAAAAGCGCGCGCTAGGTTTTTTCTAGATGGCTAATCAAGCTTTCAAAGATGAGTTTTCCATCGCCGTGTTCCGGCATCTTCTGCTGTCTTGTCCAGTCCGCTTGTTGCCACCAGTAGAATGCTCTTTCGGGATGAGGCATTAGCCCAAACACTGTTCCTTCCGCATTGCATATTCCTGCTATGTCGTAGAAAGAACCGTTCGGATTCGTGGGAAACCTGCCTCCGGCGTAATCGCCGTCTTTGTTGCAGTATCGGAAGACCAGCTGATCATTCTCTCGAACCTTCTCAAGATACTGTTTCTCCTTCTCTTTCGGGAATAGAAACCTGCCTTCGCTGTGTGCCACTGGCACGTGCAAGACCTTTCCCTTTGGAATTTGTGTGGTGAACGCGCATTTGCCGTTGTTTTCATGTTTTAGGCTTATCCAGCGGCAGTTGTATCCTGGCGGAAAATTCGTTGCCAACCCCGCTTCGGGATATGGGCTCATTCCTTCAAAGCCTGGCAGCAGACCCGTTTCAACGAGCACTTGAAAACCGTTACAAATTCCTAGAATAAGACGGCCCTCATCAACAAAAGCCTTTAACTCTTTGCCCAGCCTCGCCAATATCCACTTCGCCCAAATTGCCCCAGCCCGAACGTAATCCCCATAAGAAAAACCCCCGGGAAAAACCAGCACATCATACTCCATTAGACTCTTCCTCTTCACGACCTCATTCACATGTGCAACCTCAGCCTGCACGCCCAACGCCGTGAACGAAAGCCTCGTCTCCGCATCACAATTAGTCCCACCTACACGCAGAACACAAACCTTAATGTCTCCACGCTTCACAAATCACACCCCACTGTCAACGTCCGCTTCCAACCCTTCAACAAATCATCCAACGAAGCGTCCATAATCACTCCGCCAGCTAGCCCCTTAACGCACAGCCGAGGAGATCTTGTAACCTTTCCAATCTCAGTACAAACCACGCCCTTCATCAAACCCTCAAACTCGTCCGTCGCCTTCATCGAGACCTCCACAAGAAACCTGCTGTTCGACTCCGAAAACAAGACAAAATCATCACGCCCCAGACCTTTCGCTGAAACCTTGCGCAAATCCAACTCTAAACCATAGCCTCCGGCAAAAGCCATCTCCGCCGCAGCCACAGCCAAACCGCCCTCAGACAAGTCATGACACGCCCTAACCAGCCCACCATCAATCGTCCTAGTAATCGCCCAGAACCCCTTCCTAGCCTGAGCACCACGCACGTTGGGAACAGACTTGCCCAGACATCCCTTCAGTTTGTAGTATTCTGAGCCGCCCAGCTCCAGAAAAGTTTCGCCCACAACGTAGACAGAGTCGCCCGGAGTCTTAACGTCCATCGAAACCGTTGAACGAATGTCAGGCATGAACCCTAAAGCCGTAATCAGAAGCGTCGGCGTCACGGGTCCAAGCGGCGACTCGTTGTACAAGCTGTCTTTCCCGGATATGAACGGCGTCCCAAATGCAACTGCAAAGTCGTAACACGCTTCACAAGCCCGTACCAAGCTGCCCAACCGTTCAGGCCTCTCGGGATTGCCCCACGTGAAATTGTCCAGCAACGCGATCCTTCTCCCGCCGACGGCAATGTTGTTCCTGACGGCCTCATCAATCGCCGAGGCAGCCATCCAGTAAGCATCAATCCTCCCGTAACTTGGGTTCATCCCGCACGAAACCGTTATGCCCTTCCAAGAATCATCCAGCGGCTTCAACACGGCCGCATCGTTCGGCCCGCCGAACTCGCTCTGCAACGGCTTAAGCACCGTGTGTCCCTTCACCTCATGATCATAACTCCTCACAACACTCTCCTTGCTCGCCACGTTGGGCGAGGCCAAAACCCGTATCAACACCTCATTCAAGTCCTCAGGCTCCGGAAACATCGGCTCCGCATCACCCGAGGGGCGGTACTCCGCCGTCCTCGTGATCCTAGGCGGCTTGAAAAGGAAGGAAATGCCCACCTCCCCAACCCTCTCACCCATGTAATCAAGCCTCAGCAACCCGCCGGAAATCAGTCTCCCGATTACCGTCGCCTCAACATCCTCCCCTCCAAAGACTCTGAGGACCCTTTCAACGTTGTCAGACGGCACCGTCAGCAGCATTCTTTCCTGTGACTCTGAAACGTAGATCTCCCACGGAGCCAACCCCGCATACTTCAGTGGCACCTTGTCAAGGTCAACCATTGCTCCGCAGCCGTACTTGTTGGCCGTCTCGCCGACCGCCGAAGATAAGCCCCCACCGCCCAAGTCCGTTATGCCCGATGCCAGCCCCAAATCTCTGACCTGAACAATTGCCCTCTTTAACTTCTCCTCCTCAACAGGGTTAGCTATCTGCACGGCCGGCCGAGAAACCGTCTCAGACTTCTCCGTCAGCTCCGCAGACGCAAAAGTCACCCCGTGAACACCGTCACGCCCTGTCTTTCCACCCGCAAGCACAAAAGCATCATCGGCCTTCGCGTCTTTCTTGAACTTGTCAAAAGGAAGCAGCCCCACGCAGCCGCAGTAGACAACAACGTTGCCCGTGTAGCTCTCATCAAAGTATATTGCTCCGTTCACGGTTGGAATTCCCATGTTGTTGCCGTAGCTTCCTATCCCCGCGACGACACCCATGTACACGTACCTCGGGTGCTTAGCACCGCTGGGCAGCTTCTTGTACTCGAAGTCCAAGGGTCCAAAACCTAGCACGTCCGTGCACGCTATGGGGTCTGCCCACACGCCAAGGATGTCTCGGATGACGCCGCCCGTCCCCGTTGCCGCGCCGCCGAAGGGCTCCACCGCCGACGGATGATTGTGCGTCTCAACCTTGACCGCCACGCCGTACCCTTTGTCGAAGTTCACGATGCCCGCGTTATCCTCGAAAACAGAGAAGCACCAGTCCGGACTGATCCTCTTCGTCGCACTTGCAATGTACGTTTTGAAAAGACCGTTAATCAGTTTTCCGTCAAACCTGATTCTGTCCTTGAAAGTCTTGTGGAAACAGTGCTCAGACCACGTTTGAGCGATGGTCTGAAGCTCGGCATCGGTCGGGTTCCGTCCCCTCCTGCTAAAATGCTCTTTTACCATCTTCATCTCGTGCAGGCTAAGGGCCAAGCCGAGTTCACGGCTGATTTCCAGAAGCTGCTCGTCAGAGGCCCCGAGAACCATCACGTCCACGAGGGAAAAGGGGGTTTTCCTGCGGACAAACAGTCTTGCCGTCATCTTGTCTCCTCGAAACGTATCCCATAATCGTCCTTGGTCGGGTTTGCCAAGAGCCTCTTGCACATCTCCACAGCCTCAGCCTGCGCCTCCTTTCTGGAAGAAGCTTCAAGAATCACTCTGTAGGCCTTTCCGACGTTAACAGCTTCAACTTTGTACCCCAGCTCCTTCAACAAATCCGCGGTAGTTTCACCTTCAGGGTCGCTGTGTCCAGGCTTTAGGCTGACTTCGATTTTGAGATGGTACTTCATAGGCTAAACTGGGTTCAAGTAGATTTAAACACTTTTGTCATCATCTAGGCAACTTTCACTCGAGAACAATTTTCCTATTCTTGTACAGAATCTTGACTCCGCCCACGCCGGTAATGTGGCCTATTTCTTCAGCATGAGCGCCTGCTTTCTCCAAGACATCTATTGCCCTCTCGCCGTCCTCTTTGTCGACTATCAACGCGAAGCCCCATCCCATGTTAAACGTCTTGAACATCTCCTCTTCAGATATTGTTCCACCGAGGTCAGCTGCAGTCTCCTGAATCAATTGGAATATTGGTTGGGGCTTAAAATTGTCGAATTCGAAACCTATGTCTCCCGAAAATGCGGTTAGCCTGTTAAACTTCAGGTAGGCGTCGCCAGTTATGTGTGTGGCAGCTTTGACTTTGAGTTCCTCTGCAACCCTGAGCAGAGGTTTAACATATATTCTGGTGGGCTCCAAAACCTCATGAACAACTCCTCTTTCAAGCCCGTCAGGAACGGTGTCAGCCTCATATTTTCCTCCCCATTGTTTAAACAGTACTCTTCTGGCAAGGGATATGCCGTTGCTGTGGAGGCCTGAACTGCGCATGCCCACTATAACATCTCCCGGTTTTATGTCTCTCCCTGAAATCACCTTTTCCTTAGCAACTATTCCTATGGAAGCAACGACCATGTCAAAACCCTTCCCTTCTATCAACCCTTTTACTAATTCGGCAACGTCACCTATCTCGCCGCTTGGCACTATGCATTCAGCTTCTGTCGCGCCTCTTACTATTCCTTTCATGAATTCTGAAATCAAGTCGGGGTCTGAAACCTGAGCATGGACATTGTCTGCCAATGCAAGCGGCCTCGCCCCCGAACGAATCACATCGTTTACGGCCATGGCCACACCGTCAACGCCGATAGTATCAAATTTCTTGGCCAGCTGAGCAACAAGTACCTTTGTACCCACACCTTCAATGACCAAGTCAAAGTAGCAGTCTACCCCCGGAAAAATCTTCCCGTATGGAAGATCGACGAGTTTGCCGTAACGGCTGTAACCGTAGGTTTTCTCAAGATAACCCAGTGCCTTCTTAGAACGAGCTCTTAAATCCCTGTCGACACCGGCATTTGAGTAAGTAAATTTACGGGGCAACAACAATCCTCCTTAGTTGAGGCGAATGTTACTTAGTGAAAAATGTGTATTTAATAATCTTGCGCCAACAGAAAATCATGATCCGCCGCCTCACGACGGTCCAAGGCTGCGGCGCGCTCACGAATCAAATTTTCAAGGAGGCATTGAACATCGAAAGACGTGCGCTGTTTGCCTCGATGGAATTCTATGCCGAACGTCACATGCTAAACAAGGAACGTTGTTCGTTGCAGGGCTTTCTCCTCTTCAGATCCGAGCGGTCAACAACATCGCAATCAGGGCATAGTATTGTTTTAAGAATTCAAGACCTTCCTTGCTTGCTCTGTAGGAAATAGTGCTTTTCTTGATTTCAACTTCAAGGAACCCTATCTCAGTTAGAGACTTTAGGTATTTCTTGAGTTGCGTGAAGTTGACGTTCGCGTGTTTCATGATGGAGAAGGGAGTGGCACTGTCAGCCTTTACGGCTTCAAGCACCAGTCCAATGATCTCGAAGTGGCTTCTGTATTTCTTGTGCAGGGGCTGCAGGCTACTTAAATTGTACTTTTTGCCCGGTGGCAGGCACAGCATATCCACGGTTCTAACACGGTTTGCCATACTCCCCACCTTACTATACATAGGTTCGTTGACAATATTACGCATTGTTTCCGTTGAATGAATTGAAATCGAACCTTTGAAAGCTGAGAACTATTGAAAATATGTATTCAGGCCACGAAGCATTTATTATATTGTTTCAACTGAAAGTATTGAATAGGCGACCAGCTTGTCAGAGCCCAGATTGACGCCAAGCGAGACCGAGTTCTTACAAGAGGCCTTCAAAGCGGATTATAAATTGAGCAGCATACGCTTGCGTGAGGGCGAACACCAGTTCGGTCTCGCCAAGGCAATAGCTTCCTTTCAACTGGAACTGTTTTTCCCAGATGTTAAAGACATCATACAAAGGTTGTATGGAGAGGGGAAAACAGCCGACGTTCAGCTTGTACGGAAAATCCAGACAATATTGAAGAAAATGGAGAAAAGCGGCATAGTCAAAATCCTGCCAAAGAAGAAACCTTGGGAGCTGCAGAAATACGCTCTTTCAAGCTTCAAATTCCAAGACATCGACAAGAACATGACGGTTTTGGCAACGGACGCGCAGATAAAACAGGCGCAGAACCTGCTGAACTCGACGCTGAGTCAGCTTCAAGAAGGATCGAGCAAACTCGGCAGTGCCAAGGTCAGGGCTTACACGTTTACTCTTGTGTTAGCAGTTGTCGCCTCGTACACGGCGATTGTTTGGGAAGTTATGCAGCCGGCTATCAGTGCGATAGTCTTTGTGTCTGCTTTTTCAATCGCAATAGCAGGTTCTGTTGCTCTCGGAAGAATGCTGTCAAGACTAGACCTGCGTGCCCAACCAGATGCAAGGTGATTTGTATGCGCAACGAGAAGAAATTGTTCAGATTGAAAGAAGTCGTTTCAGTTCTTTGTATTGTCTTCTGTTTGCTACTAGCGTTACCATTCAGATTCGAATTGTCTGCAAGCGCAGGCTATACAAGTGTTACAGTGAGCCCGTCTGAGTCGATTCAGGCAGCCATCAACAACGCAACGGCGGGAGACACGATCCTTGTAAGTGCAGGGATGTACAACGAAAGCTTGCAGATCAACAAAAGCATTTCTCTAATCGGCGAAGACACAAATCGGACAATCATAAATGGACAGAATAGCCAGTTCGTCATCAGCATAACGGCTGACAACGTTACAGTCGAAGGCTTCACGATTACAAGCGCTCCTAACCTAAACCCCAACAGCGGAATAAGTGTGACGCTTTCGAAAGGAAGTACGATAGATAGAAACACGGTGAGTAATTGTCAACAGGGAATGAATCTGTCGTCCTCAAGCGGCAACACAATCTCGGGCAGCACAATAACGAACAATACACAGGGAATCACCCTCTCATCCTCAAACAACAACACAATCTCGGACAGCACAATAACGAACAATACACAGGGAATCACCCTCTCATCCTCAAACAACAAACATGTTTTCAGCAAACGTTGTTTCAAACAACTCTGGCGCCTACGGAGGGCTTTATATGTACTCTTCCAGCGAAAACGTGTTTTCGGGCAACACTTTTGCCGATAATAATCCTAATAATGCTGCAGGGGAGACTATTTTGTTGTTTTGCGATAAAAATATCTTCTACTACAATAACTTTTTCGACACGTTTCAGGTTAGCAGCACTCCGTATTCTAACACATGGGACTTCGGCGGTGAAGGGAACTACTGGAGCAACTACACGGGACATAACCGCGGAGATGGAATAGGCATCGAGAGCTACACCGTAGCTCCAAGCAACTTCGACCATCATCCTCTAATGGGAAAATTCTCCAGCTCCACTGTAACCTTTGTCGGTGAAACCTACCAAATCTCAGTTGTCAGCAATTCCACTGTCTCTGGCTTCGAATTCGAAATTGGGATAGAAACCGGGAGTAAAATAATACTGTTTAACGTCGCCGGTGTAGAAGGTACTGTTGGTTTTTCGCGGGTGGCGATTCCAACGGGGTTAATGAACACTTCGGTTATGATACTCGTTGGCGACAGAGAAATCGCTCCCACTTGGGCGAGCAGCCAAGACACCGCATTTCGCTACCTGTATTTCACCTACTCGCACAGCAATCAGACAGTTCTGATAACCTCTTCCAGAACTTTGGATCTGTATTATCAGCTCCTAAACAATTTCTTGGCGTTGAACGCAACGTATAATCAACTCCTCAACAACTACACTGCCCAACAGCCCATCATAACAAGCTTCTACAACCTAAACAGCACCTACAACGCACTCCTCAGCAGCTACGCCAACCTGTTAGGAAACTACAGTCAGCTTCAACAAAGCTATCAGGAATTGAACGCTTCTTATCAGCAGCACTTGTCAAACGACAACCAGAATCTGCAGAACGTACGCAGCCTAATGTACATCTTCGCGGCCGGCACAGCAGTTCTCATAATAGCCACAGTTTACTTCTCAAAAAGAATTTATTCGCGACCAAAAGAAGCCTCGGAAAAGAGAGAACCGATTCTGAGCCAGTCTGCCAATTCTGCCGTCTACAGCACTGTATGAGAGAAAACTAAATAAAAGCTCAAACCCATTTTTCGTCTTGTCAACTTCCAAGACACTGTGCGGTCGTAGTCCAGCCTGGCTAGGACATCGGCCTCCCACGCCGACGACCCGGGTTCAAATCCCGGCGACCGCAATCGCACGGCGCACCTCTCCATCTTTTCAGGGTCTCACCACAGATACGATTGCAATTACATCTGACGTGACTGGGAAACGGTAAGAGGCTGAAGAAGAAAAGTTACAATGCACATTACTTCTGACATTACAAATAGACCGAACTGATCAGCTCTGAACGGGAGTTCAGGCCTGTTTTCTTCATGGTTTGTTACAATGCACATTACTTCTGACATTACAAACAAATAGGCGGGTCAAAAACACAACATCACAATCCTGTAAAACATAATGTTGGACGTAGACAAGAAAAGGCGGGGACTAGCTCACCACAGCTTCATCGTTTCATGGGGTTTGCACTTGTCTGCAGTTTGTCCTCATAGTCTCGCAACGCACGTGTACGATGAAAAAGAGGTATAGACACTCAATGTTGAGAAGTGCGCCTTCATTTGCGGTCATAGCGACATGAAAAGGGCCTTTACCTGTTGAATGCCTCGCATCCCTCTGACCCTCCCAATTAGGTCGAGAATTCGCTTGTTCTTTCCTTGGGCGATGAAGATTTCTAGGCAATACTTGTCGTCGATGTGTCTGTGCACGTTCTCCACCACTACGTCGTCAAATTCGTGTCTGACCTCCGTCATCCTCAGGTCAACGTCTCTTCTCGCGTAGTCGCAAGTAATCATTATCGTCGCTGCCACTTCACCGGTCTCCGTCTTGGCGATGTCCGATTCGACGATGAGACTCCTGACCGCGTCTCGAAAGGCTTCTGACCGGCTGTAGTATCCACGTGTCTTCGTAAACTCATCGAACTTTGCGAGAAGCTCACCTGGAAGAGTTATACTTATCACCGTCATCAAAACCGCCTCAGCTATTAACATAGCATCTTGAGGCTATTGCCCTATTAATATTTCGTCCGAAGTCGTTAGCACTAGTTTAATATCATAACCTGCATCTTTCGTATCACGATTGCGGATGAGCAGTCCCGAAAAACCCGAACTGGAAGAGCCTGGGCAACGCGAAAACAGGAGAGTCTGGATTCTTCTAGCCTTGGCTTTCGGCCTAACCATGGTCATTTCAGGTTCGCTGGATCTCCTGCTGAAAGGAGTCCCACTTGGTTTTGTAATACCGTTACTGAACGAACCTGCAAGCTTATCGAGGTCAATCTACTACGTTTCTGTCATCGCAGGAGGAGTGTACGTTGGCGTTCTGGGCTTGAAAGAACTCATCCTAGAAAAAAGGTTTTCAGTGGAGTTTCTCATGTCCATCGCGGCCTTGGGCGCGGTCTACTTGGGTTTTCTCTTTGAAGCTACTACCGTGCTTTTTCTCTACTCGCTGGCGGAGTATTTCGAAGAATACATTCAAGATCGAGCGACGAGAACGGTCGAGGAGCTTTCGCGGTTCATGCCCGACAAGGCTTCAGTAATTGTCGACGGTTCTGAAAGAACGATTGACGTAAGAGCAGTTCGACCGGGCATGACGATGATGGTAAGACCGGGCGAAAGAATCGCGATGGACGGCACAGTAGTTGAAGGCTGTTCCTCTGTTGATCAGTCTCTTGTCACCGGGGAGTCCATTCCAGTTCTAAAGAAAACCGGAGACTGCGTTTACGCGGGCACTGTGAACTCGGGCGGCATCCTCAAAGTGGCTATCAACAAAGGCGCTGAAGATACGTTGGTGTCCAGAATCGTGAAGCTGGTCATTGAATCCAAAAAGAGAAAGGCGCACATTGAAAAGTTAGTTGATAGGTTTGCTCGTTTCTACGTCCCAGTTGTTATAGGTCTCGCAGCCTTCACGGCGCTCGGAATCCCAAGGTTGACCGGTGGAGCGTTCACCACGTGGCTGTACAGGTCGTTGATTCTGTTGGTAGTTTCTTGTCCCAGCGCCTTCGTTATTTCGGTTCCGGCAACCATCTTTGCAGCCGTAACTATTGCTGCCCGGAAAGGAGTCCTCGTTAAGGGTGGAATCTGCATTGAAAAGCTGGCAAGAGTTAGGGCTACCGTCTTCGACAAGACCGGCACGTTGACTTTGGGCACGCCAGTGGTGAATGACGTTGATTCTGTCGAAAAGTCTGATCAGCAAGCATTGAAATATGCAGCCGCTTTGGAACAGTTCTCGAATCATCCTCTTGCTCAAACCATCGTCAAGAAGGCGAAGGAGCGCAATCTGGACTATGGCGACCTCAAGGTCGAGGATGTGGAGGAGGTTCCGGGCAAGGGCATGGCAGGCTATGTTGAGGGCGTTCACGTTGTGGTTGGCAACATGGAACTCATGAAACAACACGATTGCAACTGCGAACAGATCAGCGAGAATTATGAGAGTGAGAAGCACACTGCGGTCTGCGTTTCAATGGACAAGACTGCTGTGGCCTCTTTCTGTGTGATGGATGAGGTCAGGGGGGACGCGGCCGAAGCGGTGAAAGCTCTTAAGAAATCGGGGATTCACACGGTGATGTTGACGGGGGACAAACGGGAAATAGCGGATGAGGTTGGGAGGAGACTTGAGATTGACGAGGTGCATTCTGAGCTCTTTCCTGAAGACAAGCTGAGGATTCTCAGTCAAATCAAGGCGAAGTATGGGACTGTTGCGATGGTGGGCGATGGTGTTAATGATGCTCCAGCTCTCGCGGCGTCGGACGTGGGAATCGCGATGGGAGGCAGCAGAGTAGACGTTGCCTTGGAGTCGGCCGACATAGTGCTGGTCAAGAACGAGTTGTCCCAGATTCCCTACCTGATTAGGCTCAGCGGCGAGACCGTGAGAATTGCTAAACAGAACATAATGGCATCGTTAGCCGTTAAAATCGTTCTCGGCGCCCTCGGGCTCTTCGGGTTTGTTCCGTTATGGTTCACCGTGGCCTCGGGCGACGACGGCGTGACCATGCTTTTGCTCCTGAACACTCTGCGCCTGGCACAAGTGAAGATTTAACACATGTCATCTCGCCTCGTAATCCCAAAAGGGTAGCCCGAAGAGAAGAAGGGCTGTGCAGATGGGTTCGTGGGTCTGGGAGGATTGTTGGGATCTTCGCCGCTCAGGACTTTTCGTTAAGCACTCTCAAAGAGGGCCCCTTTATAAATTCGGAATGAATTTGTGGAGAAAAAAGGAGATTTGCGTTGGCGTGCTTAGTGTGGCATGAATACTCCGGCGAACACGAGCCATGCGAGGAGTGTTTTTGCTACGAAGCTGAGGATTATGTAGGTTCTTTCACCGTACAGGTAGTCTCTCCAGCGTCCGATGCCCTTGTACTGCAGAACCATGTTGACTGCGAAGACCATGAAGAGGACGAAGTAAGTGAAGAGTATGAAGTACACGAATGTTGGTACGCGCGCTCCTGCAACTGCGCTTGCGGACGTGACAGCGCCTGTGAAATAGGCGAAAATCACGACCCATGGCAGACCGCCGGAGATACAGCCCAGGTTGAAGGGGGACCAGTTTGTCTTTTCGGTTTTTTGGTTAACCAGCTCCATGAGGTACCCGAACATTATCATCATCGCGTTCAACACGAAAATCATTGCGAGCGCCCAGAAATCCAAGATGCCGACGAACGTTGATATTAAGGCTAGCATTATGGAGCTTGAGAAAGCATATTCGTACCAGCGGTAAGGATTCATGCCCTTCTTCAGGTTCTCATTGTAGCTTTTGTTCCTCGGAAACGCAATCGTGAAGTGCGCTATCGCGGAGATCAGAGGAAAAGATGCGAGAATCAGGCCCAGATTATTGAATGTGAAAAGAGCTTGGACGCCTGGCGACCATAAAGATGGATTAGGGCCTGCTATGTTCAGATAGGATGTGTGAATGTGTATTGGCCAGGTCAGGATTATACCTAAAGTCAACATTAGGATCCCTTGGATGAGATGTAGGACACCGGCAGCGGCATTGAAACGCTTCAGATACGCAAAAGAAATAGGTGAACGAGCGATTATTTCCTGTCTCTCTTTATAGTTCATGGACGAATCTATAGTTGAAAATCTTTTTTAAGATTTACCTTTACACTCGACTTAGCCCAAGCGATCGTGCACCACAGACGAGGGTTAGCTGAAGAAGCTGGGTAAAAACGGTTCCGAAGCGCCAGTTGTCGGGAGAGCTGCAGCATTCGTTGCATACGCCGCAGGTTAACTGCTCATATCGCCAGCACAACAGGCGCGCACATTTGCTATATTTGCAATTTCAATTTGCTCAGGTAGAGTTCTCGTAGCTTTGCGATTTTCGGCGTGATAACCAGATTGCAGTAAGTTTGTTCTGGATGACGCTTGAAGTAGTCTTTATGGTAGTCTTCAGCCGCATAGAAGGCTTTGAAGGATTCTACTTGTGTCACTATGGGCGCATCGAAGGCTTTTTCTTCAGTGAGTTCTTTGATCACCTGTTCAGCAATTGCCTCCTGTTCATCATCGTGATAGAATATTACTGAGCGGTATTGAGTGCCGACGTCTGGACCTTGACGATTCAAGGTCGTTGGGTCGTGGGTTGAAAAGAAGATTTCCAAGATTTCCTTATATGATATCACGTCAGGATCGAAGGTGATTTGCACGGTTTCCGTGTGTCCTGTTCTTCCGGTAGAGACTTGCTCATAGGTCGGGTTTTCAAGTTTGCCGCCAGAATAGCCAGGTTCGACCCTCTGTATGCCTTTCAATTGACTGAAAACTGCTTCGGTGCACCAGAAACAGCCTCCTGCGAGAGTTGCTACTTCCATTCGTCTTGAGGCAGCCGTTTTCAACTTTTTTTGACTCGTGAATATCAGCCTATAAGAACGCAGAGTTGAAGCCAGTTCAGCGTACATTAGTCAGATTTGTCAGTTGCCCTTCCTCTAGTCCCACTCCCGGCACGGCGTCCAACCGTTTTTTGACTTTGCCTTTTTCGAAAAGAAGCACTGTGGGCACTACTTCCACGGAATACTTTTCACAGAGACTTGCCTTATCATCGGTCTTGACCTGCAGACACGTCTGCGTTTTGCTTTGCGCATACTTTTCAAATATAGGCAAGAACCTCTGGGAAAAGGGGCACCAGGAAGCATAGAAAAGAACGACGACTCTGTCTTTAGATTTCAGTATATCATCAAGACCATACTCGACGTCGATCTTACTCATCACACATCCTTCCTAGTTCGTGTCATTCCGGGCAATTTGATTTCTGTTTTCGATCATTCGGACAGGTCATATTTGGAGCAGTCGAGCGCCTGCGCCTTGCGAGTGAAGCGGTCAACCAAGACAAGGTTGATTTGGAACGCTTCATGGAAATGAAACGCGTAAACGAGCAGAGTAAATCTACCATCGATTACACCTTAGATACTTCAAAAGTATGACCTCTTTATAAACAAACCGTTCAAGGAAGCAACAGAATAACATGTGCTCAGAGTTGTGAATCCCAAAGCACAAATCACCCGAAACCCGGCAACCGCCGTTTTTGGCGAAGTCTTCCGCTCCCATGTGAAGCAAAGCCATTTGGCACATAGAAAACATGCTGTTCAAAACCTAGAAAGTGAGGCTACTAGTTTATTTCAGAGATCAGTAAGTGCATCCTGTGCGGTGTTGAAGACTTATGGTGGCTCTTCCCGAAAGTTTCTTGCGATGGAACTATTTTCCAAGAAGAAAAGCGTTGCTCGACCTGGTTAATCGCCATTCGATATTAGATACGGATCGCTTCTTCTTGGAAAGCGTGCGCCACAATCCTGCATTATGCACCGCTTTTCAGAAAGAAGACGGTCAGATATTCGTCAATGCCAAAATCGTTGGGGTGGGTTACGTGACGAGAAAGAAATACATGGATGCTGCGATAAGAGCTTTTGATGAACACCTTGAATACGGAGACAAGTTGTTCGGGAAGGATCAGACGAGGGACGAAATGGAGAAGAATTCGAGAGAATATCAGAGGACGGGCGCTTCACTTTTGCTTGAGTACTTGTATTTTGAAGATCCCAAAATTGCTCATGAACGTGTTGATTTTGGTGAGATGTCAACAATCGAGCTTGCCCTGTCGAAACCGCACTCTTCAAAGCACACGTGGCAGATAGTTCAGCACAGTCTGAGCGCTTGCCTGCTGTTCTATCAGCCGCCTTCAATCAGTTTTGAGATCCGCGGAAAGATTGAAATCCACAGAAATGACTCGTATAGCGAGTTTGTAAACTTGGTTCATGATTCATTTCATTATGCGCCAACGAAAGAGACAAGGAGAAAAAGACCCGTTTACGTTGTTAACGTGCATGAAGTCTACGACAACAGTCCGTCTCCAACGGCGTTCGGAAAAAGAATAGCATAAGACACATATAACATGATCAAAACAGGTTTTAGCGCACGCTACACATTTCACATAAGTTATAAATACTGATAGAATCTTATCTGAGATTACTTCGGAGGAGACATATTGTCAAAGAAAATCTCGACAGGGATTAATGGCCTCGACGAGCTTGTTGGCGGCGGCTTTCCTGAAGGAAGAACTATCCTAGTTGTCGGAGGACCTGGTTCTGGGAAGACCATCTTGGTTAGCCAATTCCTGTACAAGGGAATCTACGAAAACCAAGAAAATGCAGTCTTCGTCAGTCTGGATGAAAGCAAAGACAGCTTTTACCCTGAGATGCAACAGTTTGGGTGGGACTTTCGGAAAGCTGAGGGAGAGAGAAAATTCGCCTTCGTTGATGCTACACGAATGTCTCGAGTAGCTATGCTTAAAGAGAAACTGTACAAGGAAGAGTCAAAGAGCCTAAGAGGCAAACAATTATCTGTTGACAAATTGATCGAAGAGTTGCAAGCGAAAATCCAGGAGACCAACGCTAAAAGAGTCGCAGTAGACACGTTGGCAGCACTTGTCTACCGATTTCCAGATCCCATAGAACGAAGGACTACAGTCGTGGATCTGATTGAATCATTAGCAGATCTAAAAGTTACGAGTCTCGTAACCACGGAGCTGGGATACCTGAGTCTTGAACGAAGTGCGCTGGAAGAAGAATTTCTGGTTCATGGAGTCATCATGATGCAAACGCTGTTTTCAGGAGGCACCACAACGAGAGCGATACAAGTTGAAAAGATGAGAGGAGCCAAGGTTAACCCGAGCCTCGTGCCATACTCAATAGACCGGAATGGCATTGAAGTTTTCGGCAACATGCCGTTGTTCGGCGAGAAGTAGGCCGCGCGCCATAGAAGCCCGAGAACTCGAATGGCTTAGCCATTTTCTTTCTCTGTTTTGCCTTTCCAACTTTCTTTTCTGAGGGTCAATTCGCACTCTGAGCATTTCTGATTACTCATCCTCTTTATCCCTAGAAACTTGAGCAAACCCATGCCCGTACTTTTTCGTAGACGGCGATCTGGCGACACATAGAAAGCTACAGTTATCGTTCCTGTGTCAGACAACAACGGTATGAACGCTAGGATAGCAGAGCATTTCGGAAGCGCGCGGTCAACTTCATCCCTGAAGCCGATTTCAACGACGATGGCAACATGAAACCCGGTCGGCTTTGCCACCTTCGCCATTCAGTACAACAAAAACCTGCATTAATAAATCGGGTGCTTGTCCAACTCCTTTTTTGTTACAGACTATTTGGCACAGTGAGTCCATCTTCCAATCTATGCCTAGCACAAAAGGACCTATAGAACTTAGTTCCACAAAGAATAAGAATGGTCTTTCGATAGTTTAATGTGGAGAGTGCCGAAGGAGAAGGGAGAGTTAATTCTCTGTAGAGAGTGCCCCAAACCTAGGCATAAGGAGAAGGAGAAACTTAGGGAGAACCTAGAGTTCCTTAAGGCACTCTCCGCTAAGAGTCTTGTATAGCTTAAACCTAAAAAAGTTTCGTTCACTTAACGAGAGAGCAAAATGTTTCGCATATTGCTAACTGTTAGCTACATTTTCTTTCACTTCAAGACATAGCGCACGCTAGCAGTGCACTCGCTGTTTTCTCAACTTCCGCACTAGACTCTTTTTTGAGCGCGCATGCTTATCGTCAGAAATTCATCGCCTTGCCGCGATGATGTGACGACCTGTAGGATTCGAGTCTAGGCCCACCAGTCCCCCTTCAGAGCCTTCTTTCGCACGCGGTGATGCCTCGTTTCTAGTGTTTGTACTAATCCTAATCATGGTTTGTCCGAGGGCTGTTATAAGGAGGAATTACGGAGCATATATCATGAGAAAACGAAGTTTCATTGTGCTTCTGATGCCGATTCTCGCCATACTATGGGTGGTAAGCTGGGCCCTCTCTGGGAACGGAGGCCAAAAGCCGAGAAACAACCATGCAGACATGGCAACAGAATCGATTGCCATTGTCCATGTGGCTTCAGTAGGGTCTGTGTTCGCAAGCAACAATCATCCTCTCATAAAGGAAAACAGAGATAGGCATACTGTAAGCATATAGAACCAGATGGCAGAGGATATTTCTGGCCTCATCTTCAATACCAGGCTCTGTCGTCTATATTGTTCAATTCTTCCAGCCTTGGTTGCAGGCTAGGAGTTGTAGAAAACTCAACGAGAACAGCAGTCTTGTGGAATAGCGCACGCGATGAAATCAAATGACAGTGACACGGGCTCGTGAATCACAGCGCGCGTTAAGTGGTGGGAAATCGCGTGGGCTGGTATAATGTTTCTTTCATGTTTGTCAACTGTGAAAACGTGGTTAAGTAGTTTGGCCGTCAAGTAAAGAAGAAAAAAGACGAGGGAAGGGTTTCAGAGTAATTGGGCTTCTATGGGCATTCAAGCTGGATGGGAGCATGAGTGATGTAGAGTGTGGCTCCCGGTGCTGGTGACGCGTTTATTGCAACTACTAGGTTGTGCGATCCAGAGCAGCAGGATGTGGGGCAACATGTTGATTGTTTGCAGCACGCCATAATGCCGTAGAAGTCGCCGTTTCCCAAGACATTGGGAGTGAAGCTTGCCACCATCATAGGCCGGCAGCCATCCATGCTGAGCCAGACGTTCAGCGATTTTCCCGCTTGGTTTGTACTCTGGAGATGTCCGAAGATTCTCAGTGTGCCTGCACTGTCACATATGACAGTTACAAAACTCCTAGTGTTTTCCAATGTTTGTCCAGATTCGTAGCCGCGTACACGTCCATTCGTTGGATCCCGACGCTGAATGTTCGTTTTGCATTATGCTCTTGTTGTGCAAATGCTGGTGCCGCTAGTAGAAAAGAGAAAACGATGCCTAAAATCAGCCATTTTCGGAGTATCATTTGGTATTTGCCTCCTTCTCGTTATGCTCAAGATAGACCCTTCAGCTGTTTTATAAGCGCCCTCGGACAAAACCCGATGCAGACTAGTACAAAAACCAGAGCGGGTAGACTAGTGAGCAATACGTTTCAAGAACAAAAGGAAAGGGAAGGTGGGCAAAACTACATTTATAATAAATCATGAGTTGGGAAGGCCGCCGCTCTTTAGTGGATACCTTAGCGAGACTCTTGAAAGATTGGTATTTGCGGTCAATGTTATGGCGCGTTGATTCTACAACCGCCCATCATTGACCCATATTCGTTCGGATCAGAACTCTGCGGAAAACCGTTTCCGGGTTGACTGCTGTCGTAAGCTGCGTATCCACGTCGCATTGGACTGCCCATAAATCCGCGGATCATGCTCCACATCATGTTCCCAATTCGTTCTTGCGCAGTTGCAGGCCTATAGCTTCTGTAAGGTGTATAGATTCTCTGCCCGCTAGTGTGATATGCGAACGCGCTGGCTGTGATCATCGCAACTACTATAATGGAAAATGCGGCAACTACTATTGTTTTCCAAGCTTTCATTCGAATAACCTCTGCTGATCCAGATGAGTCACTATTTCTTATAAACGCCGTCGGACAAACTCCAAAAAGAACTAGTACAAACGTTGGATGTAAGCACGGGAAAAAGCGACTGCACGATTTGATTCGGGTTTTGTACTAGTCTGGCTTTAGCCTTTGTACTAGTCTGCTTTCGGGTTTGTCCGACGGTCCTTATAGGCATAGGCTCGGAATTTGTTGTATCCGCATTACATGGTGAGAAATAAATGCTTCATGGAGAAGAGGACATGCTAATACGTAACTTGGTTTCGAAGAACCTTTCAAGGAGGAAGGAGCGTTCGGCACTTAGGTTCGTCGGACAAATACTCGCTGTTGCAATAATCGTTTCAGGTTTCATTATTTCAGGGTCCCGCAAGCAAGGTGAAACGGTGAACAACCTATGAAACTGGAACTTGAGAACGTGCTGAAGTCGTCTCTGGTCAACAAATTCGTTGCGGCCCTTGGAGGATCAATAGAATATGGAAGATGGGAATTCCAATATCGAAAGTACAGAGAACAGTATGAAGTGCACCCTACTTTCAAGTTTGGTGGTCCGGGAATCATTCTCTACGGGGATGGAAGAATCGTACTGGGAGAACGCTCGTTTATTAACAGATACGGTTCCATCAGTTCAAGCACTGGTTGTGAACTGGTGATAGGCAAAAACTGCGCAATCGGCCCTTTTGTGTTCATGTCAACTGCAAACAGATCAGCAAACCAAGACTTCAGCATGACTAGAATGATGACCGCAGGAGATGTCAGGGTTGACGATGATTGCTGGATTGGCGCAGGTGTTTTCATTAATCAAGGCGTTTCCGTAGGAAGCAACTCGGTCGTTGGAGCAAATTCCGTCGTCACCAGAGACATACCGCCTCACAGCATAGCGGCAGGCGCTCCTGCAAGGGTAATCCGGTTCAAACCGTACCTAGATGAGACAAGGATTCTTGAATTGACAAACGTGTACTGGCACTCATTAAGCTCTGCGCTGAAACGAGAGTCGTTGCACAGGTATCCCGAGTTAAAGAGTCTGAAACTTCAAAACAAGTTACTCCTACAGAGAACACCGTAGTTCACACACCAAAGACTTCTTTTGTGCAAGCAACCCCCATTGGCACGCGCAGAAAAGTCAACTCAGCAACATACAAGTACGCGGGAGACAAAGGAGTCGAGTTGGAGAACTGAGCCCCAGATGGAACTCGGCCTTTTGGTACAATTGAACAACGCATAGACAAGTCGTTTCCATTGATGGTCATCGATTAGGCTCATGAATCGTGTCCAATCACTCATTCCCTATCCTAAATGTCGGAGGCAAGGATTGTTGAGTCCTAGACAACGCCTTTGGAAAGCTCTTGAGGCTTACTTAACATAGTCTCTTTTCATCATTCTTTGTTTACGTTCGCGATAGCCTTCTCATGGTAGATATGTGGGATGGTATTGTCGCGTGCTTCGTTTTTGTGGGCTCTGTCCGTGTCGGTGTCCAGGCTATTACAACATAAAAAAAGAGAGAGGGTCAAGTTTTGCTCTTTCTTCTAACGTTCAACATGCACGCGTGAGCCATCCTGTGACAGGTGTCATCTGAGGAGCCAGACTCCCAGTTCGTGCCTTGAGCTATGAGGCTACTGTTTCTGCGTCACCGTTCTGCGTTCGTTTTTCTCGAGTGTAATCTCAAGCCTTTTCAATTCCTCAAATTGTTTGCCGATCCTCAATTCCAGGGCAAGCTTCTCCTGCAGGTTCCAGCTAAGCTCATTTTTCAGTAGAGCATGTTTTTCTTCGAGCAGTAGTAGGTTATTCATGTTTTTGCACCTTTCTTGGCGGTCGACAAAGCTCCTGTTCTCCTGGATTCTCGTGAAGACGCAGAGCAGTTGAAGGGAGAAAGGAGAAGGGAGGAGAAGCATTATCTTCAACGTATTCTGGATCTTGACGAGTCTTCATGGATAACAGCTCTTGCCGACTGTTTTTAACCTCTAACTTCAAGCTTTTTCTTCGGACGCTTATAAGAGCCGTCGGACAAGATAGTGACGCAAACTAGAACAAAAACTGGACATGTTATCCTTGCGTAGGTTCCTTTTTGCGAGGGTGTGTTTCCATCCAAGTCTCCAATGTTTTATCCACAAGCTTGTCTAAAAAGCTGGGTTTGTAGGCTATCAACACTTTTGCCACTCTGTCTTCGTCTCGCACGGTGTAGAGGTTTTCGTAGCCAATCTTTTCCTTGGCGAGAATGTTCTTGCTGACTAGATATTTCAAGTAGGACGACAGGGCGGAGTGGGACAGTTTGAGACAATCCGCCAGCAATTGGTATTTGGCTTTTTCGCATGATAGGACGGTTAGCACTATCTCTCTCATTCTTCTCTGTCTCAGCGCTGACAGCACTTTCTTGTCTTCAGGGTCAAGAGGTTTCGTGTAGTACCTTTTGTGGTGGTCTTCGGTTTCTGCAAAAACGATCTTCTTCCTAACCATGTAGCTGAGATGGTACTCCAGAGTGGTCAAGGGTATGTCCAAGATTCGTTGGAGTTCTCGAAGATGAATACCTGGACTCGTCTCTATGAGTGCAAAGATTTTTCTTCTTCTTTCGTTTTCCAGAATTTCGTCTTTGAACATGATTTGCTAGTCCTTCAGTATGCCCAGTAGTATGAAGACTAGTGCTACCAAGTGGATAGTGAGGTGCAAGTTTTCGCTCATGGCAATCATGTAAGCATCGTTGAACAGTTCTGGGATGGTGATTAGAGCGTGGACAAAGAAAACGGCAAACCCTATAGAGATAAGCAACATTTTGCTGGTTCTCGTGCGCCAGTAACTAAGAAACACGATCCCGAACAAGAAGCCCGTTGCCACAGTCAATCCAAAGCGCAAAATAATGTCAAAAATCCCGACGTCCATATTGTCATACATCCCCGATATTCATTACTACTCCTGTGTATAGGTGCCACATATGCATAATGGGGAATCTAGTGTTTAAGATTTCCTTTTTTCACAGGAAGACAATCCTCGCGGGAGACATGTTCACAACACTAATAGGAATCCAAGAACCAGCGCAGTCGACCATGGTGAGCTCCGAATTATGGTTGCTTCTTGGGCAAGCTGAAAAGACGTTTAATTCGCGGTGTTACGAGCTCTCTTTTGATTTTGCACTCTTTGTTCAAACAGCATAAGCTTAGCACGCGCACTGGTACCCTTTAAGCTCGCAAAAATAATTATACGCATTAGCTGAAAGTTCCTTCCTTGCTCCGCTAACTGGATACCCACAGATAACGCTTCTAATCTTCTCTGGATTCTCTATGTCAGCAATCTTGGACAGCACTCTGATTCTTTTAGCATAGCTCAGAGCAGTCACAAACTCGGTTTTGCCTTCACTTAACCAAGTTTCAAAATGAGGGTGGGTTGAAGTGAAAGCGGGCGGGGTGGGATTTGAACCCACGACCCCCAACTTAGGAGGCTGGTGCTCTATCCGTGAAGAATGCTTTTGACTCGGCACCAGTCCCTTCACAAGTGCCTAAGACAGCAATTCCTCAATCCGTGCTGAGCTACCCGCCCAAGTGTTTACACATCCAGAACATTAGACGCTTCTGAATTTTAACTTAATGCCGTCCCTCTGAAAAACTTTAACTACGAAGGAACATCAACCTAAGTGGCTAGCGCGGGGGTACCCGAGCCAGGTCTAAATAGGCAGGGCCAGAAAAAAGCCTAAGACAAGGGGGAGGACTTAAGATCCTCTGGCGAAGGCCTCCGTGGGTTCGAATCCCACCCCCCGCACCTACTATGGTAAAAACGACGGGGGGTTTGTCCAGAAGGCCGTTTTCAATATTTTCGCTTTCTGAAGACTTTGTGGCCTTCATAATCGCAGATATACTCGAATCCTGCGTCTATCAGGGCGCACACGTCAGTTTCGGTCTTGGCTACTTTTAAAACGTATTCTTGTTGGTCTTTGAAGAGTTCTTCGATAGTCACGTCACTTTTAGTCCAGCCACGCTATCATACCGCACGCCCGGACGACCTCATAAAGCTTTTTGAACCAGAGGAGTTGTGGTACTCGCATAGAAAATTATACGAATCCCCCACGGACTCTCAGGCGCTACGCGCGCTCTCCGTTTTGCGAAATCTCTTTTGAGACGCGGGCTATTCTGGTCAAGCTCACCTCAGGAGGGCTCTGCAAAATCAGGTTGTGTGACGATTACTTGTAAAGGAAGGTCTCAATCTCTTTGGAGGTTTTCTTTAGGACAAGGTTTGGCTCTGAAGTTCTCAGTTGTCGTTCTCTTTGTTGAAGTTCTTTGATGTCCTTGAAAGGACGCAGTGATTCGTTGAGAGTTGAGATTTCCCAACGATTGTATAGGTAGATCGCGGCAGCTGCAAAAAGCCATTCTGCATGTCTACCCTGAAAATAAATCGGAGTGCCAGGATTCTCGCTTGATTTCAATCTTATCGATCGATCCATCAGTGTTTTTCGGGATGTTCCATGTTGTTTGGCAGTGTCGCAGCAGTAATGCTAATCCTCCAGTATTAGATCCGAGACGAACGGGAGAACGAGTTTTATTGGAATGGCTCCTGCGAGAACAAGCATTCCTACCCTTTGCAGAGCAATTGACAACTGATACGTGAATTCATTCCATGCTTCTTCTTCAATGGGGGGAAACGTCTCTTTTTCCCTTCTGATCCTGTTTCTTATTGCGTTTCGAGCATCTCTGAGAGTTTTGTATTCTTCTCCGTCAATCTTTATTGGTCTTCCAAGTTCACGATCGACGTACTCTTTGTAAAGGAAATCTGGAGCGTTGGCAATTTGCTCTGGCAATGAAAGCTCTCGTCTTTGTTTGATATAAAGATAAGCAGAGAATAGTAGCGACACGAAGGCAACAAGGAGGGGAGCCAGCGCATTGGCAAAATCCGTGATTAGCGTAATAGAAGCCCCGACATCCATGAACCGTAATTCCAAACCTTAAGATATGTTCATGTATCTTCTTCAAGTCATCTTTTTTGCTTCAAAAAAAGAGAAGCGAAGCAGGTACTTTTGACTTGTCCTTACGCGCGTGCGTCGAAGGCGCGGGTCTACAAAAAGAATATTAGTCCTGACACGGGTTGAAGCCGTGTTGGGGTGAAACGTGTGAACGAAGCCAAGATTAAGCGTGAGCGAAGTTATCCCGAGATCATAACACGTCTTCCGGAAGCGAACATTCAATTCCAAGGAGTCAGAGCGTGGATCCTGCAGGGCGAGAGGCAGCAGCTGGTCTTTTTTGAAATGGAACCCTCCGCGCAGGTGCCCGAGCACAGTCATACCTATCCTCAATGGGGAACATTGATAGAAGGAAAAATGGAACTCATCATCGAAGGCAACCCCAGAATCATCGAGAAAGGCGACGAATACGTCATCCCCGCCCATGCAAAACACCGTGCAAGATTCTTCACAAAATCCAGGGTCATCGACTTCTTCTCCGAAAAAGACAGATACACACCCAAAGCCGCCCCCTGACCACTCTAAGCATCAGCGCACGCGTTTCATAGGAAGGGAAAAAAAGGGGATTTGCGGGAGACGTCGCCACTGGCAACAGGGTTCGTGGCGATTGAGAATACTAGTAAGGTTGTCCACTATACGAAGCCGATTTCACCCTAAACCACTTTTAGCGAGAGTCTAAACGGACTCTGGAACCATAAAACCTCGTGTGCTCTGGCCCTATCTCCAGAACATAACCCCGACTATCAACAACACACGATCCGACTCCATCCTTCACCGCAAACGATACAAAACGAGACCTGAACGACGCAACCCTTCACAGCCATGAACATTGAGGCTCAACGAGCCGCAACGACCAACCCTTCCCAAGACTTCCCACTACTTACGAATACGAACCATGCCTTTCCCAGACGATTCCAGACGATTCCAGACGAATAGAGACGAATACAGACGTGGTCCAAGCTTGACCCAAGTCCAAAAGCAGAAAAGGAGCCCAAAACAAGCTCCCAAAAACAAACTGGCACCACAACCCTCTAAGAGACCTCCCACACCGTCCATCCCCGAAAAGCACGCTCAACGAGATGCCGCCAGCCAGAACAGCGTTCGAACCCCCCTCCACCTTGGCAAGACGGAGAGGCCGTTCATTCTCGGCGATCTTGGACATCTGCCCCAAGATTTTCGTCTTCCATGAAGACGGCACGCTTGAAGCCTGTTTCGCGCCCAAGAATCCCGTGTGCACATTGGAACATGCGATATGCTGCTCGACCCAGTCAGCTTATGAACATTACCTTTATCATCGCCACTGGATGTATCGGTGTGCCAACAGTCGCGGACAGAACCGGAGTGAATGGCACCTGGCTGATCGCGTCCGCGACTTCCATGCTTACTATTGCTTTCTTGAATGCCGACTAATTGCGACCCAAGCTTGCAGCACGCGCCAAAACGGACAAACACGGGAAGATAAACCTTGCATTTTTCTGGAACCTAGCTGACAAATCGTGCTGTTATGATCGTAACGGCAGTTGCTGGTGGACCATCGTATGAAGAAGAGTTGGCGGAAGTAGGCAGATCATGACTAATCGCGTCCACGACATCCATGCCTGCTATTACGCTGCCGAACACTGAGTAATTGCTATCCAAGCTAGCAGCGTTCGAATCATTCAAGTTGATGAAAAACTGGCTCGTAGCAGAGTTGGCCTCGCTTGTTTTCGCCATGGCCACGTAAGTCCGTAGGTTGCTGTGTTTGTTAGGAAGCTCGTCAGTAATATTCTGCACTGTTATTCCCTTAGCCGTAGCGTCCCCGCCCTGAATCACAAAACCAGGAACAACTCGAGTGAAGTTGGTTCCGTCATACACTCCTGTTCTTACCAGATTCTTGAAGTTTCCCGTCGTGATAGGCATGTCGTCAAACAACAGAATCGTCATGTTCCCCATGTTTGTCTCGAGGAGAACCTTGTCTGAGACGACATAAAAGGTCTGCAATGGAATCTCGCTCCAGCGGTTACTCGTATCATTACACCAGAAGCCCCAGCCAACAACATCGCCAATAGTGCTGTCCACGGTCTCCGTCACCCTGGAATAAGCGGAAGTCTGATTCGCGAAATCGAAGAACGGCGTCCAAGTGTCATTAACGAATGCGCCCGTGTTGTTCGTTCCGAAAATGTAGCCGCTCACGTTCGTGTTACCCACCCATAGAACACTGAAAGCACACGCGGCACCCGCGTTCGTTGAAGTGGTTGAGACATCGGAATATGTCGGAGGACCCGCCCGCGCACCCATCCGGTAGGCCACTGCGACTGCGCCGATGATAAATATCAATACGATTATGGCGATTACTGCATTCCTGAGGTTATGAGACTTCCTACGCCTACGCTGCATGAAAGAATCTTAGACATAAGAACATATAAACATTAAATCTCAAGAAACGCCAAACCAATAATCAAAACGCCCACAATCGCAGGAAACGTGGTTCTTCGCGGAAAAACCATAGAGTTCAATACACTTGTTAAGAGTCTAGGACATCCTAGATTATTCCATTTGCACATTTCAAAAAGACACTGTTCTCAGCGATTGTTACTCTCTACTTGGAACGTCTTGGTTTTGACGCTTCTGATTTCTCCTTGGCCATCCGAAGTTTCAGGTCATCCTGTATTAATTCGACACTCCTAAGGATATCTGGGTAAGAAGTACCAGCTGAAAACGCGAGGACTGCGGCCGTGCCTACGATGAGTCTCGTGTCGTGGCCGAGTATATCCCTAACCTCTTCAGGAACACTCAGCATGTCAGATTCGATCTTCGCCACTATTGTCTTGAGTTCACCCATTTCAAACGCCAGTTTTAAGAGAATCCGTGAACCTATTCAAATCTTTTCCTGTCGAAGTAAGCTTCCTTTTTCTTCGACTCTTTCCCCGCGCGCCTATCCCTTCTAGGCTCTTGGCAGGACAACGTTTTGATGTTACGAAAGAGCAAGGAGGGTCAGCGCCGAAGCCTCCAGAGATAGAGTTTTCCTGAAGCAAAGCCGCACACTCTCAGACATCAAACATTTCGGAGCCAGAAGCCTAGCTTCTCACGTCGCATCCGCATTCGTCTTGTTGGGAGGAAGGAGATAGCGCGCGAACTCTCACAGAAGCATAACCAGAAAGCAGACGCCCGCTGACCTTCAACACCTGATTCGCCTACGTACTGCACTGCCAACAAAACAACCTCGGATCTGAACGCGGTCTCCTCTCTGCAACACGGCTTTGAATCCCACAGACTCAGCCAACGACAACGACTCACACCATTCCCATAAGATTCACGCCTTTCCCATACGATTTATGCCTTTCCACTACGATTCACGCCTTTCCAAGACGTTTCACGCCTTTCCACACCGAATCCAGACGTGGACTAACCATGACTCAAAGCTTGCTACTGAAAAGAAGCCCAAAACACCCTTCTCCAAAAAAACAAAAATAACCCTTTTCTTCTCACATCGTAGAGGAAGCGCGCGCTAACTTGAACTCTAACCTATCTACAAACGGCTGATGCAGAGGCGCCCCCAAAAAAGAAGGGATAAACGTAGGGCTAGAAACAAGTCCAGTCTGAGAAACGTTTACATCGGAAGAGCATGTACGTCAGGTGTATTAAGCAGACTTGGCGGAGAAGGGTGGCAAGGTGAACGACAACACCAGAAGCATAGCGAGGCAACGCGTTCAAACGCTTTTCGGCTTGGCAGAAGAAACTTTGGATCAAGACCCGGTGCTGGCCCAACGATACGTGAATATAGCTAGAAGAATAGCTATGGCGGCAAAGATTCGCTTACCAACACAGTACAGACGCCAAATCTGCAGGCACTGCAAAAGCTTCATCTTGCCCGGTGTCAACTGTCGCGTGCGGGTAAGGCAGCTAAGAGAATCGCACGTCGTGATTACCTGTCTCAACTGTGGGAAACAGATGCGAATCCCCATTTCAAAAAGATTAGGAAGAAGAGAGCAATGAGCAAAGTAACTGTTGCAAAGAAACGGTACGTTAAGAGCACGCTTGCCCAAGGAAAGTCCACGGTGTGCGTTGGCAAGAACGGCGCCTCAAAGGATGCATTGGAGGAAATCGAGAAACAGTTGAAGACACAAGAAATGGTTAAAGTTAGGATCTTAAAAACCGCCCTTGCCCACGAAGAAGCAAAGCAGATTGCCATGAAGATCGCTGAACAAACGTACGCATCATTGGTTGAAGTTAGAGGCCACACCTTGATGCTTTACAAATCTGACAAAAAGTGAAAGCCTTAATATGAGGCTTAACAGCGTCCAAACGCGAACTTACTCCCGTTCCTTCATGCTTAACAGTTCTTTCCGCATCATGTCTTTCAATGCCGTGCTTAACGTTGAACTTCACCGTTATCCATGTCTGCCAAGTCACTTGAGATTACGGTTCTGTGTGGCTGCAGCGTGGCTTCTTTTGTGAGGATTTGCTCAGGATTCAGTCCCCAGCTTCTGCAGATGCACAAAAAAATGGGGGAGTTGTGAGGTTTTTGCGGGTTTATGGCCCGCCATTAGCTATTTCTGAAGGTGGGTATGGTGCGTTGTAACTATAGTTGCCATAGTACCAACCGTAGTGTAGGGCCAGCGTGATCAGGTCCGCCAGTCCGACGACGCCTGACGGTGGGGCCAAGTCAGCTGCTGGGTTCCAAGTCTGGAATGCTCCTGGAGTACCTGTGATTGATACTGTTGAGGGCGGTGTTCCGGTTGTTCCGTACGCGTTAGACAGTCGTACGAGGTCTGATAGGCCTATCTTGTAGTATCCACCCGAGGGCTGTTGACTGGGCGAAGTGTTGAGCCACGTGTATTTCAAGGCTACTGCGCCTGGGGCAGGCGTCAGGAAGAAGTTGTTGTAAGCGTCGAGGGTTATTCCTCCACCAGCGGCGAATGATGCTGCGTTTGTGCTGCCGACTCGGTAAGCGAATGGGCCTGTGCCAACCAGAGTGGTTTCAGGCTTGTTTTGCAAGTCCGATAGGGTGAACGGTGCGCCAGATAGGATGTTGTCTGCGCTCGCGGCCTGGCCTGGCCATAGACCGTGGAGTCCGTCTGTGCTCACACCTGTTTCAGCGTCTGTAAGGTTGCTTGGCACTATGTACTTGTACAGGTGATATGGCACAACCGAGTACAGAGGCAGGTACAGGTTCAGCCAGCTCGCTGAGGTGACTAGAATTGAGCAAGTGTACGGGTCTATTTGCGTGAAGTAGGGTGCGTAGTTGTTTGAAGCGTTGGCGGCGAATACCATGGCAGCGTTGTCGTAGGCGTCTCCGTAAACTGCGTTTACGTATATCGTGTAGTTGATGTCGGCCACTGTGAAGGGTACGCCGTCTTGCCATGTTATGTCGTGTCTGAACCATAGCGTGACGTTTGTCCATTGGGGATTGGACGCGTTGGTTGGGTCATTAATGAGTTCCGTCTCCCAGGCATAGGCCATCCACGGCAAGTCACTGCCCGTTGGTGCACCTGTGATTGCGCTTCCTACTGTTATGGTATACGGGTTGCCACCAATTGGGTAGGTGAACATCTCGTCCGTGACCTGGAAGTCATAGACTGTGTCTTGGAATATTGGATTCAGCATGTCTGGCGGGTTATACAGGCCTAAGTAGAGTGTGTTGCTCTCAGGTGTGCCCGACGCAGGGCCAGTGTAATTGATTGTAGTGGTCTTCTTAGAGTCCAGCGTAATCCAGTTTTCGCTCATGGCGCCATTGGCCATTGAACCCTGGCCAAGAACGTCGATCTGGCCCAACAAGCCAGTCTTGTAGGCACAGTAGCCTGCGGGGCAGTAGCCAGCAACCAAGTAGGACTCCATAACCAATATATACTGAACCTGCATCTGGTCAGCGTCAAATGAGGCGGGGGTTGGGTCTCTAAAAGCCGCAGTTGCATAGTGGGTCAAGTTATCGTCGTCAACTAGGTAAGAATTCGGACCGTTGGCGTAAATGCCCGCGGGCGTAAGTTCACTGTACCACCAGTTTGGCGGTGCGCCAAAGCTGTAGCCTAGGGTGGCGAAGTCATATAGCTGTGCGGTCAAGACATAAGGCCTCAACGCCGTTAATGTGGGTTCAAGGTTCTCGGTAACAGGACAGCCAATTGCTTGCAGCTCTGAGGTGAAAAAGTCACCCAGGTTCTTTCGTGCGTCGTTGCTTCTGACATAACCTACTAGCGCCTTGAGAGGCTGGTTTGCAAGTGGAGCGTTAGCCGTGGCCTTAGGGTCGCCTCCACCCCATTGGCCGTTGGGGTCATTACCAGAGTACACGACACCGTTAGCCGTGCCCCCAGCGCTTGAGAGTGTGCCAGTGCCGCCACCGTATGCGGTGATTAAGGCTGCGAATGTCGGATAGACGGTGTGGCTGTACCAGCCGCCGTTGTAGAGGATTTGGAGAGCGTGCGTAACGTTGAATTTCCACGGATAGTTGGCTCCAGTGACGGCCCTGTTTACGTAGTCTCCCATGAGTGGGTCTGGAACTTGGGTGTCGCTTTGAGTGGCGAAACCTCCGAGGATGGGTCCGGCGATGACGCCCTGTTTGTCGACCAGACAATTCAGTGCATTTCTGAAGTCAGTGTAGTTCATGGGGCTTCTGCGATCCATCTGCAAACCGTCGGTATAGTTGTTGTTGAAAGCTATCTCGTCTTCGCCTGCTTCAGACAAAGGTTCCACAACAATACCCGTGTTGTTAAACGCTGTGGTATACTCAGCGTGTGTCAGGGGCCATTGCATAGAGTCAACGCCGCCCTGACTGTCCGGTGTTAACAGAGCCGTGAATAGAGAATCTTGACTCCCAAAGTACCTGAACTGAATCGTGTTCATAGCTGCCGGGCTTGCATGTGCAGGTGTTACAGTTGGAGAAAACATCATTACTGCTAGTACAATGCATACTAAAACAGCTAAGATTTTCATGTTCATTTCTCTTTTTTCTCCCTTAATTATACTTTCACCAGTAGGAAGAGTTTGTCTCTGCGAATAAAACTTTCGCTAAGACATTTTTTCATAAGCTGATCTGCTGTCCCTATCACTGTTGCAACGAACGAGCGCGGCCAGACACTGATATTTCTGCAACGCTTCCCCGCACCGTGGACACAACGGGATTAATTCTTCGTCACTCATTCAGGAACTTCCATGAACATGAACGATAAAGAAAAAGGGAGAATTGAGTAAGTTCTCCTCCAAAGAAGATTTATATGAGGCTTCATGATTTTACTGGAAGAAACGCCAAGAGGACAAAGAGTCTTGATAACCCCTAACGATGTTCCAGCGTCCAAGCTCATAGAAAAACTAGCGAAGTACCTGAAAGAAAACGTGGATGCTGTAACTCCGCCAGCATGGGCGAGCATGGCAAAAACCGGCACACATGTTGAAAAGCAGCCGCAGGATCCAGACTGGTGGTACGTGCGGTCGGCTTCATTGCTGAGAAAAATCTACATCCACGGCCCGATAGGCATTGAAAAACTAAGAGCTGACTACGGCGGAAGAAAGAACTACGGAGTCAAACCCGGACATGCGGCCAAAGCAGGCGGCTCAATTGTAAGAAAGGCACTTCAACAGTTAGAAACTGCAGGTTACATTGAAACGTTCAAACCCCGCGGAAGGAAACTGACCCGAGAGGGAAGAAAGCTTCTGCAGGAACTGGCTGAAGAACTGAGTAGAGAATTGGTGAAGGAGCTTCCAGAACTGGAGAAGTACCAAAAAGGTGAGTGAAATGTCAGATGAAGAACTGGAACAACTCCGCAGAAAAAAACTCTCAGCGCTTCAGAGACAAATGTCGGACGAGCAGAGAAGCGCCCAGATGGAGCAACAGCTGGAACAGCAGAAACAGACATTGCTGAGAAGCATATTATCGCCCGAGGCCAGGCAGAGGCTGGCGAACCTGAAAATGGTAAAGCCTGAATTCACAGATCAACTAGAGTTGCAGCTTATCCAGTTGGCGCAGCAGGGAAAAATACCAATCCCGTTGGCGGATGAGCAGCTCAAGAAAATACTGGCCCAACTTCAATCGCGTAAGCGAGAAACCACTATAAGAAGGAGATAAAGATGACCCGAAATAAGCCAACTGCAAAGAAGCGCAGGCTCGCAAAAGCAGGAAAGGAGAAGAAACCAGTGCCAACGTGGGTTATGGCCAGAACGGGAGGCAAATTCAGAGACCACCCCAAGAGAAGACAATGGCGACAGAGGAAAATAAGGGCCTAGGAGGGAAAGGCTTGGCTGAAGAGGAGAGCAAACAAGAAGAACAGAAAGCTGAAGAAACAGAAGAAGAAATGACTGAAACTGTTGAAGAGACACTGGAAGAGACGACAGAAAAAGAAGAGGAAACTCCAGAAGAAGCTGAACCCGAGGAGGAAGAGGCGCAGGCAGCCACCAAAGAAAAGGAAGAAGGCAAGCCGTCCTTACGGGAAGAGAAGCCTGAGGAAGAAGAAATAGTTGAAGAAAGAATCTACACGATTCCACTGGGGAAAGCTTGGATTATGCCGCCAAGGAAAAGAACGCCCAGAGCGATGCGGATGATCAGAGCCTTCATAACAAAACACATGAAGCTAGAAGCAAAAAAAGAGGGAGAAGAGGAAGAAGAAGAGCCTCCAAAACTCATCATCAGTAACGAAGTGAATGAGAAGGTTTGGAAAAGGGGCGTGGAGAAGCCTCCGAGAAAAATCCGGGTGAGAGCTGCAAAAGACAAGGATGGCAATATCACGGTTTATCTGGCCGAAGGAGATTAATCCTTGGCCATATACTTGTCGAGTCTTATCGGAAGCCCGAGCATAGGTGTCTACTCCCTGGCAACAGAAAAGATGCTCATAGTTCCAAAATCGGTACCAACAAAAAAGGCTGAGAGACTCAGCCAATGGTTAAGAGTCAAACTAGTACACACGGCAATCGGAGGCTCAATCCTTGCCGGTGCACTTGCCTATGCGAATTCAAACGGAATCCTGCTTCCCAGCTTCGTTCGAGAAGAGGAGCTTCAAAGCATAAGGTGCGGCTTTGAAGGGAACATAACGATAATGGAGACCAGGAAAACCGCATATGGAAACCTGGTTCTGGCAAACGATCACGGCGCAATCGTTGATCCACGATTGAAGAGTTCGGACGTGCAGACCATATCTGAGACCCTGTGCGTTGAGACGGTTCCGAGCGAAATTGCCGGACTGCCCTACGTTGGCTCCCTAGCAGTGGCCACAAACAAAGGCGTTTTAGCACATCCGTTGTTGAAGGAGCCGGAAAGGAAAACCTTGGAAGACGTGTTGAAAGTTCCAGTCGATGTTGGCACGATAAACTGTGGAATACCCTATGTTGGAACTGGTCTCATCGCAAACAGCCATGCCGCCGTCGCTGGTCTGCTAACAACAGGACCCGAGATGTTTATAATTGGGAATGCTTTGGATGTTGTGAAAGAGGATGAAGAAATTGAAAGTTTTCAGAGTAACAGGTGAAATCCTGAAACCTAACCTGAAGACTCCTTTTGGAAAGGAGATCGTGGCGGAGAAACCTGAGCACGCCGTGGAAAAGGTTTATGCTGAGATAGGAAGCAAACATCGCGTTAAGCGTTGCCACATAAAGATAACGAGCGTCGAAGAGGTTCCTCCTGACCAGATAGAGAATCCCTTGCTGAAGAAATTAGCCACTGGTGAGGAACAGGTTGGCTAGCAAGAACGACGAAGAGATTCGAAAGATAAGCGTTGAACTGCGATATCTCGAGCAGACGGCAGAGGCGTTACAGTCCAGACTCAGCATGTTAAACGCTGTTACCCAAGACTTGACCTATGCGAACATGACGTTGGAGAGTTTGAAAAAAGAAAAAGAGAACTCTGAGCTTCTCGCCCCAATCGGCGGCACCTCGTACATCAGGGCAAAACTGGACAATCCAGACAAGATAATCGTTGGAATAGGCGCGGGAGTCTCGGTTGAAAAAACGCGTCAAGAAGCAAAGGATGTCATCAAAAAGCGTCTGGAAGACTTGGAGAAAGCAAGAACATCAGCCCAGCAGCAATTCGCCCAGGTTGCAGAGAAAATCAATGAAGACAGAGAAAGATTCGAGGAGCTAGCTGCCACGGTTAGAGGAGAGAAAACTTCCTAAAATGTTTGAAAAGCTAAAATCCGGGTTAAAAGGGCTCGTAAACAAGGTCACAACAACTGAACTCAAGCCTGAAAACCTTCGGCCACTGCTCTCCGATTTCAAGATGAACCTCGTCGAGAACGATGTTGCCTTCCCTGTTGCAGAACTGGTCTGCAACGAGATGGAAAAACGTCTGGACAAAGTTCAAGTCAAACGACTCGAAGATCGCAGAAAAATCGTGGAGAAAAACCTCCGAGAAGTACTTTTGGAAACCATGCAGACGAATAGCAAGATAGATCTGCTGAAGGCTATTCAGGAGAAACGAACCAAGGGCGAACCGTACGTCATAGTATTTGTAGGAATAAACGGCACGGGAAAGACCACAACCATCGCCAAAGTCTGTCGGTTCTTGAACAAGAAAGGATATTCAGCGGTCATTGCCTGCAGTGACACTTACCGAGCTGGTTCCATCGAACAACTGGAGGAACACGCCAAGAGACTGGGAACAAAGATGATCAAGCACGCTTACGGCGCCGACCCCGCCGCAGTGGCGTATGATACGATAAGCCACGCCAAGGCACACGGAATAAACGTCGTCCTAATAGACACTGCGGGGCGAATGCAGACAAATCAGAACCTGATGAACGAACTGGCAAAAATCAAACGAGTCGTAAACCCAGACCTGACCGTATTAACTGTGGATTCCCTCATCGGAAACGATGCTGTAATGCAGGCAGAAGAGTTCAACAAGTGCGTGGGAATAGACGCCACAATATTGACCAAGGTTGACGCTGACGTTAAAGGCGGCTCAGCCCTGAGCGTAACGCACGTCACTCAGAAACCGATATTATTCATCGGAACAGGGCAGGGGTACGACGATTTAGAAGAGTTCGATCCAGAAAGATTCGTCCAAATGATCCTCAAATGAGCCTAGCACGAGGATGTTGTAATCCAACAGCCTAGTACTTGTCTAACATTTTCAGCAGAATTGCTTTTGCGGAGTACAGTCTGTTCTCGCTCTGTTCGTATATCACGGATTTTGGACTTTCAATAACTTCCGCGGTTATTTCGTATCTCCTGTGGATGGGCATGTCGTGCATCACGTAGGCGCCGCTGTTCTTCAACAATTCCTTGTTCAACTGGTAGGGCATCATCAGCTTGACACGTTTCTCCTTTTCCGCGGCGAATTTCGGGTCCGTGAAGAATTCCATATCCACCCAAGTGTCAGTGTAAACGAAGTCTGCATCCTTGACAGCCGCCTTCAAGTCAAGCGTGGTTTCCCAAAGCCCAGTTCTCTGAGCCTCTTCCAGAAGCTCTTTGTCACGCGCCGGCTCATTGAATATTGGCGTCACAGTCGTTATTCTGACCCCCGTCTTGGTGCAGCCTTCCACGAGCGAGTTGCAAACGTTGTTATGAATGCCAATGTACACGAGTTTGGCACCATTCAACTTGCCCTTGTTCTCTTTGACCGTAATCAAATCGGCGATTGCCTGACTGGGATGATACCTCTCGTCGCAGCCGTTGATAACAGGAACGCGGGAATTCCTGGCCATGTTTTGCAGATCTGCGTTTTTCAGCAGTCTGGCCATTATGCAGTCAACGTTGCGTGAAAGATACTGAGTTTCGTCGCCTATATCTGCGAGGGCAAAGTTCGTCGTCCTCCAGTCGATAAATAACCCGTGACCGCCAAGCTGAGTCATGGCTACCTCGAAGGAAACCCGTGTCCTAGTTGAGGTCTTCTGAAAAATCAGAGCCAGAGACTCGCCATCCAACGACTCTCGATACTTGCTTGGGTCACTCTTGATTTCGACACCTTTGTCGACGATTTCAGTGAGTTGTTGTCCACTCATTTCCTTGAAGTTAATCAGATGCATGTCTTCACCCTTGGCTGAACTCTTAACGCTTCAACTAGGTTCGGGAATTATAAGCTTTATGGAAACCTTTTTTCCAGAACACTACACTTTACATGCGGAAGAATAGCCGATGATTTTGGTCGTAGCCTCAAACAAGGATCCAGCAAGCCTCAACATCAAGAAACAGCTGTTGACCAATTACCGTTTCAATGAAACAACAGCGAGATTTCAAGAAAACACGACCTACGCTGGCCAACTTAACGGCAAAGACGTCCAGCTCATAACTCTGAACCAAGAGTCCATATACGCGCAGGATTTGACCACATTCTTCACCGATCCCGAGATGATAGTGTTCATCTCAAGACACAGCAGCATGAGCGGCACACCTACACTCTCAGTTCACACACCAGGCAATTTAGGACCAGCAGAGTTAGGAGGTAAGCCACGGGAAGTTTCAGTCTCTCCAGGCAATGCCATGCGAGAGGCTCTAAAGGTTATGTCGAAGATGAGAGAAGAAATGCAACTCAAGTATGAAGTTTCGTACGAAGGCACTCATCACGGACCATCATTAAATACCCCCACCATGTTTGCCGAACTCGGAAGCTCGCCCGAGCAATGGAACGATACGGCAGCTGCAGAAGCCGTTGCTCACGCCGCAATGGGAGCGGTCTCAAAATTCCGAACCGTCTCAGCCGAGACAGTGTTAGGCATAGGTGGACCCCACTACAACAGCAAGTTCACCAAAATAGCACTGGAAACGGAGGTTGCATTTGGCCATATCATACCGAAGCATTCCGTATCGCAGATAGACTCAGGAATCCTTCAGCAATGCATCGATAGGACACTGGAAAAAGTGGAATACGCAGTTCTGGACTGGAAAGGAATAAAAGGAGACGACAAACCCACAGTCCTCGAAATGCTCAACAAAATAGACCTCCATATCCAAAAAGTTTAACCCTTACCTTGAACGACATTCCATTTGAACTGGAAGAATCAGATGAAAACAATTCAAGCAGGCACAATCATTGTGATGTTGTTTCTTGCGTTTTCAATTGCCAGTGTCTCAGCCTTGGCAAGCCTCACGTTCGGTGGAAAAAGTGGAGACTGGATAGAATATGAGTTGCAAGACGAATTGCAAATTGCAAGTGGTCTGCAAAGTAATCAATTCGTGAGAATGGAGTTTCTGAGTGTTGAAGGAACGAATGTCACGGTTAACGCTACACTTTACACTTCGAGCTTGACGATAATGAACGAAACAAAGACTATTGATTTGACGTCCCAGGACGCCCAAGACGACATTATGATGGACCCGTGGTTCAATGCACGCGTGTATTTCATTCCTGCAGGACTGAGCATAAATGATTCCGTTTACTTAGGCCAAGGATTTGGCAACCAGACGATCTTTGGCGAAACAACGAAATCCTATGCTCGTGCAGACAGAACAGTCATTTTCGCAAACTTCACTTGGCAAGGGAATAACTACGTCTTCTACTGGGACAAACAGTCAGGCGTTCTGACAGAGGGAATGAAGTACCGTGGGGCCGGGTACACAGACGTGCTCGTGAGCGAGACAAGCATGTGGAGCGCACCAATCTTACCGTGGGTGTTGCTGTGGGTCAGCATCGCAGTAGCTATTGCACTCGGTGTGTTATCCTCAAGAAGAAGAAGTGCCTTGAAAAAGCTCCGGAGAAAAAGCGACACTAAACCTACTTTGACGAAGACCGATTTTTCTCCCTATCAAAGAGACGAAAGGGAAAAGTTAATAGAAACGCGCGGGTTTATCTAACAGACTATAGTAACATTTATATCAGATTGGAATGTTGAGGAAGCGATGAACCAATGGGCTTAAGAGATTTCCTGTCTCAGTGTGGAAGAACGTTAAGGCTTGCTATTAAACCTGGAAGAAGCGAACTCTGGCTCTCAATAAAAATATGCCTCCTAGGCATCTCAGCAATTGGATTGATAGGGTTCGTCATAAAAGTGTTATCAGCCGTTTTGAACCCTGGCAGCGCCGCAGCTTAGGACAAAAGGAAGAAACGTTCATGGAAGGGCACGAGGAAATCCAGCCGAAGATTTTCGCCGTAAAAACAACAACCGGCCAAGAGAGGAACGTCGCCAAGCTCGTTGCCGCAAAGGTCGAAATGAACAAGATACCTGTAAAAGCCATTCTCGTGCCCGAAGCGTTAAGAGGGTACGTTTTCATAGAGGCTCAAGGCCCGCATCTGGTGGAAGAAGCAATAACAGGCGTGAAACACGTGCGGTCAAGGATACCGGGCATCGTGAGCTTTGCAGAGATTGAAAGATACATCGTTAAGAAACCGATTATTGAAGAGTTAAGTGAAAACGACATAGTCGAAGTGACCGGTGGACCTTTCAAGGGCATGCGGGCAAAAATAACTCGAATCGACAAAACCAAGGCAGAGGTCACCCTTGAACTTCTCGAAGCAACTTTCACGCTGCCGATAACCGTGAATTCCGATTACGTAAAGCTCGTTGAAAAATCAAAAACCACAAGCGGTAGTGAAACATAAGATGGCCGACAAGAAAACCATCGAACTCCTCGTCAGCGGAGGACAAGCAAACGCCGGACCGCCCCTGGGCCCAGCGCTCGGTCCCTTAGGCGTAAACGTCATGGCGATCGTCAACAAGATAAATGAATTGACAAAAGACTATGCCGGAATGAAGGTTCCAGTGAAAGTACTCGTGGACCCCGATACCAAAGAGTTTGACGTGACCATTGGAACGCCCACAGCATCCGCCCTGATTGTAAGTGAACTCAAAATCGAGAAAGGCTCGGGCACTCCAAGCACACAGAAAGTAGGCAACCTCACCATCGACCAAGTCGTGCGCATAGCCAAAATGAAACACGCAGAACTTCTAGCAAGAAACCTCAAGACAGCAACAAAGGAGATTCTCGGAGTCTGCGTCAGCATGGGAGTGACCGCCGAAGGCAAAGATCCCCGTGAAGTACAACGGGAAATTGACGACGGCAAGTACGACGAGATATTTAGTAAGAGCTAGAATCAAGCGAATACTTTTATAACCCCGTTCCATTCCCTCACTGGCACGAGGACCCTAAAATGCCCTTAGACCAAAAGACCATACTCAACGCAGTGAAAGAAGCAAGGGAGAAATCTGAAAAGAGAAAGTTCAACCAATCCGTAGAGCTGATCCTGAAACTGCAAGACATCGACATGAAATCGCCTGAGGCCAAAATCCAAGAAGTCGTCGAGCTACCACACGCTCTTGAGAAACCAAACAAGATATGCGTCATCGCCCAAGGAGAACTGGCAATGAAAGCGAAAAAGGCAAACGCGGATCATGTTGTTGAAAGATCTGAGCTTGAAGGCCTAGCCGGCAAGAAACAGGAAATGCGCAAGATAGCCAATCAATACGATTTCTTCATAGCCGAAGCCCCATTGATGCCCCTAATCGGAAAAACCTTAGGCTCTGTCCTAGGTCCAAGAGGAAAAATGCCTGTACCAGTGCCACCTTCAGCAGACATAGCGAGCCTGATAGCAAAGCACAGAAAAACCGTTACGATAAGAATGCGCAACCAGCCTACTCTACAGTCTCGCATCGGAATGGAGAACATGAAAGACGAAGAAATAACCGACAACATCATGGCGGTACTGAGGGTTTTGGAAGGAAAGCTCAAGAGAGGAATGAAAAACATCAAGTTTGCCTACATCAAAACAGCCATGGGCGCGCCCGTGAAGATTAAACCCTAGAAAGAGTGGAACTGAATGCCATCCGAACAAGTTCTTCAACAAAAAATCAAAGAAGTCGAAGAAATAACAGACCTTATAAAGAAATACAAGGTCGTCGGCATCGCCAGGCTGCAGAAAGTCAGAGCTGCGCAAATGCAGGAATTCAAGAAGAACTTGGCGGAAAAGGTGTACATGAGAGTCATGAAGAACACTCTGATGAAACTGGCGATAGAAAACTGCAAGGAGAAGCCAGACCTGAAGAGACTTGAAGAACACCTTCAGGGATCGAATGTTTACATATTCACAGATGAGGATCCGTTCAAACTGGCCCTGATTCTAGAAAGGGGAAAGGTCAAGACAACGGCCAAATCAGGGGATGTAGCAGCCTTCGACGTGGTAGTCCCAGCTGGAAACACCGGCCAACCTCCTGGACCGATAATCAGTCAGCTGAACGCTGTAGGCTTGCCAACTAGAATTGAATCCGGAAGCGTCTGGATAAACAAGGACACGTTGGTCGTCAAGAAAGGTGAAGCAATCAATGAAAGGCTTGCCAGCATGTTGTCAAAACTCGGAATCAAACCCGTTGAGTCCGGCCTGGCGATGACCTACGTTTTCGAAGAGGGCCTAATCATAACTCAAGAGCAGCTTAGACTAGACTTGGATGAAATAAAGCATGACATTGAAAGAGCCTACGCCGATTCTCTTGCACTTTCTCTGAGCGCCGCCTATCCGACGGAAGAAAACATGGCTATACTCCTGCAGATAGCCCACAGACAAGCATACGCGCTTTCAATAAACGCGGCGATACCCACTAAGGAGACGATAGAGGACTTGGTTCGAAAGGCCCATGTTGAAATGTTAAGTTTAAGTAGTAGATTGCCCACCTTAGAGCAAAAGGTTGCGCCAACTGAAAAAAGTTAAAATAGTTGAGTTGAGAGGTGAAAAAGTATGGAATACATTTACGCTGCAATGCTCCTTCACAAGGCAGGAAAAGACATAAACGAAGCAAACTTGACACAGGTCCTGACGGCGGCAGGCATAGACGCCGACACAGTGCGCGTCAAAGCACTCGTAGCTTCTCTGGCTGAAGTCAAGATTGACGAGGCAATCAAGTCAGCCACAACGATGATGACCGCACCAGCAGCAGCTCCAGCAGCGCCGGCAGCAGAAGCCAAACCCAAGGAAGAAAAGAAGGAAAAGAAGGAAGACGAGAAACAGAAAGAAGAAGCAGCACTCGAAGGTCTAGGCGCATTATTCGGTTAAAACCTCCTCCCTCTATTCCATTTTCTAAGTCACACTAATAACAAGAGTTTACTAACTCATATCCCAGCATTTTCTAAGGCGATCAGCGTTGAAAGCTACGGTTGCAGCTCACCCAATACAGGGACTGATAAAGTATCACGGAATGAAGAACCCCAAGCAGAGGATCCCCTACCATGACAGCATATCCGTCTGTATGCAAGCCTTGTCCACCATAACGACCGTTGAGACGCTGCAAGAATCAGAGAAAAGCGAAATAACAATCAACGGAAGACAGCCAGACGCCACTGAAAGAAGGCGAGTTGAAACCGTACTTGATAAACTCAAAGAACTCGCGGAGTATTCTGGCAGATTCAGAGTCGTTTCTCAGAACAGCCTTAAAACAGGCAAGGGCCTGGGATTTTCGGCCTCCGGTTTTGCGGCTCTAGGCCTCGCCACAGTAGAAGCACTCGATCTCGACATTGACGCCGTTTCACTCTCAGAAATCGTCAGGCTCGGGGCGGGTTCTGCCACAAGGAGCTTGGCAGGAGGCTTCGCAATATGGTACGCCAACAGAAACGGCAGGTCCTACGCTGAACAGTTAGAGACTTCAAGAAGCATGGATTTTTCGACGGTAATCGTACCCGTTCGCTCGAACGTGAAGACTGACGAGGCACACGCAGAGGTGCTGAGCTCATGTCTGTTCAAGGCAAGATTGAAAAACATCAAGAGTCTGCTTGAGAGAATGAAAAAAGCCGTCTGGAAAGGAGACACGGCAACAATAGGCAAGCTTGCTGAGGAAGACACGCTGAATCTTCATGCGATCACGATGACTGGCAAGTCTCACATGGTGCTGTGGGAGCCAGACACGGTTCGCGTAATAAAAGAGGTTATCCGAATGAGAGAAGAAGGAACCCCGGCGTGGTACTCGATGGACACTGGCCCATCAGCCTTCATCAACACCTGCAAGAAGAACGCTGATGGAATAGCTGAACGATTCCGTGAGATAGGGTTCAAGAACGTGCTATTGAGCACGGTCGGTGAAAAGCCATTTCTAACTGGGAACCACCTGTTTTAGGTTCGCACCCTTAGTCTTTCTCCAGTCTCTCAAAGTTTGGACCAACACGAAAGGTACCCATCCGCAGATAATCATAAGAGTGCCTGGAAACGCTCCTATATTGTAGGTCAGAATCCCCGCTTCGAAAATGGAGAACGATATGGTCATTCCCACGACCGAGGCTATGGCCAAGCGTTTCCCGTATTTCTTGTATGTTTGAATGGCAAGCAAGCCCGCAAAGAAAAAGTCTCCCAAGCCTAGGCTCAGTATCAATAACCCTGTTCCGGTCGTAATCAACGGAACGAGAGGGAGAGAAACCAGCACTGGAAGACTCAGGCTCGCCGCTGCATTAGCAGCCTGCACCATCGTTTTCGTTACCAAGACCAGAACAATGTCCATGGCTGTTATCAGGACACCGAAAACCGCCGTGGTTTTCCAATTAAACAGACCTGCTAAGTAAAGAGTGATCAAGATGGCGAAAACAAGACCGTAAACGTTAGACAAGTAATAGGTCCAGATAAAACTGTCTCTTAGAAACACGTATAACAGAATGAAAACCGCCGGCGCTACGATTCCTATGTACCAACGCTTGTTGGACAGCAGATAACCAAACGTGTAGAGCAGCAGAGAATAGGCGAACAGAAACAGCACCGTCAAAACGGTACTGAGCTGTCGAACGATAACTATTAGGGTGATCATGACGACCATCACGCCAACAAGCAAAACAGCGTCCCGAACCCGAAACTCGGTCTCTTCAAACACTCCTTTGAGTTTGTTCTCGACCTTAGGATTCAGAAACATAGAGGCGAACGTGACTGCCAGAAGAGCCAGGGGCATCGTTAGGTCAAATTTGAATTCGTTGTTAAAATACCCGTCATACGCCGTAAACTGAATATACGTACCCCCGGAACCATACAGAACAGCATCGTAGATGTGGAGGCTCGTCTCGCCTGTGCCCTCTACCTGAAACGTAAGAGTGAAAAGAGTCCCATTGTTGTTGACCGTTGCGCTTTGAGACGTGAGATTCACAGAAGCATATACATTACCTAAAGCGTTGTCTATGATGGGCGAGGCAGTAGTGACACTGAAGCCTTTGAAGATATCGCCATCTCCAACATATGTACAGTTAATCAGAGTTGGATCGTAGCCCAATCTCATCGTGAACCCGTGAAGGTCAAGTGTTCCTAATGCGGTGACATTGATGCTGACATCAAACCTCTGGCCTGGAACTGCCGAGTAGTTCAATACGACCAAGGGCCTAACGACTAATTGTATCTGATTTGTTCCCGCGTCGCCATCACTTGCTGCAAAAGCTGGCCTGACAGCTGACACCGCCAAGAATACAGCAGCCAACAGCAGGATTATTGCAAGAAATGCGAACTTCTTATCCTTCACCATTTGATTAGCCCTCATCCATCATACGAAGGCTCACGTCGTCAAAGTCGCCATCAGATGCGAAACGCATACGGGCACATACGTACAACGCACATTTATCTCTTTATGCAAAGAAAACAACTTTGCACCTTCAATGCATTTTGCGGGAAAATGACAATCGTAACATCCTTTACGAGCCTTCTTCAAGAATTGAACTTGAGAATTATACTATTGCTGCATCTCGCCTATAGTAGCGATATACTGAAACGTCGCTTTATCTCTTCAACTCGAGAATGAAGTTAAAGATTGCTAAAGAAGCGACGAGCGCCTCTTCGGTCCTAACAGTCTCCGTTCCCTGCATTGGAACCGTGTTCACGACAAAGTCCACAAGCTCACTCAACCGGCGACCCTCACGCTTAACCATGTCGCCCAAACCCTGGCTTGGGGCACCAAAAGCCACCAGAACCGTGTTTGTGGCTTTCCATCTTTCAACGATTTCTCCAGTCACATCGGCAAGAGGTGAGCCGTACCTGGAAGTGGCAACGGTCAGATCGAAACCCCTCTTTTCCACGAAACTGCCGAACGGACGATTTTCCACTGTGACAGTGTAACCCCAGTACAAGGGTGCTTCATCTCGATTCGCCAGCTCGACCTCGACAACCTTTCCAACCTTGACGACCGTGACAGTGACCCGCTTGCCGACGGCCAAATCTTTGCCTCGGATTAACGCCGGCTGTTCGACGCCGATATCCACGAAAGTCTGCTCCTCTGTCCTGGATAATGTGACAGCCTCACGAAATTCGCCAACTCTCAATTCCTTCACTCGCCGCTTCAGAGGATGATGCGGTGTCCGCAGAGGCGGCAGTATGCCTGCGTACTGCAGATACGGGTTCAGCTTGAACAGTCTCTTGCGCAGATATTGCGGGGTCTCCAGATAGCTCAACAACGTCGAAACCAAATCTGCCTCAGTCTTCTGACCGCCGCTAGGAGCGTCTGGGAAGACTACGATTTCGTCAACTCTGAAAATAGCAGCTGCTCTGCCTATCAAGCCTATTTTGGAAGTTTTTTCACGCAAGTGCGGCGTATCAGACACGACGGAGGCAGGTATTGCTATGCAAAGTCTCTTCCTCGCCAACACGGTCCCCTTCTTGCTCTTGGTTAAGACTATTAATGAGCAATTTGTTTAAAAACTCAAAGCATCACATTATTTTCAGAACAGGGAAAGGAGAACAAGGAGATGGCAAGACTGGAAATTGTTGATGATCCCGATGGGATCAGAAGAATCGACAAGAGCGACATGCTTTCCTTCTGTGTTGAAGTTCCCGGACATTATGCACAAGCGGCAAAACTCGCCAAAACCCTCTTGATCGATTATCCCAGACCTGACACGGTAGTCGTTGCAGGCATGGGCGGCTCTGGCATAGGCGGCGGACTGCTAAAAGACTGGACAAGAGACAGAATCACCGTTCCCGTCGAAGTGTGCAAAGAATACTCGCTGCCTGCGTATGCAAACAAGCACACACTCGTGCTCGTAGTCAGTTACTCGGGGGAAACTGAGGAAACCCTCAGTGTCTTCCGTGACGCCATCAAGAGAAAATGCATGATTGTCTGCGTGAGTTCGGGTGGAAAACTTCACGAGTTCTCTGAAAAACTGGGTTTTCCTCATATATTCGTCCCCTCAGGTATGGCGCCACGCGCAACTCTCCCATACCTTTTCTTGCCCTTGATTGCTACGCTTGAAAAAGTCGGTTTGATTTCCGGCGGTAATGATGAGATTCTGGAAACAATCAGAGTACTAGAGCAAGTCAGCGCGGATAACTCTCCTGAGAGGCCATCAGACCGCAACTTCTCAAAGAAGCTGGCAGTGGACATCAATGGAACCGTTCCGGTGGTGTACGGCTTCGGGTTTCACCGAACAGTTGCCCAGCGGCTTAAGACGCAGTTTAACGAGAACAGCAAGAATCCGGCAAAATGGGAATTCTTTCCTGAACTTGACCACAACGAGATCGTAGGCTGGGAAGAAGCTGAAAAATTCGCAGAGCACTTCTCCGTAATCTTCATTCGCGACGCTGAAGAACCGCCTGAAATACGCCGGAGAATCGAGGTTACAAAAGAATTGATGAGCCGACAGATGGAGAAGCTCTTCGACGTTCACAGCCGCGGAGAGAGCCGCCTGGCAAAGATGGCTTCCGTCATTTGCACTGGAGATTTCACAAGCGTGTATTTGGCCATCCTACGCGGCATAGACCCGACGCCAGTGAAGACGATAACGCTGTTGAAGCAAAAGCTAGAGCAGACTGGAGTGAAAGAAAAAGTCTTGCGTGAACTGCAAAGGCTTGCCCTGAAGTAAAGGGACCTGTTCACTCTTCTTCGGCGACAAATTGGGCGAACATTTTTTCGGCCATGTCAAGCGTCACTAACTGAGGCGGATGCTTGAAGCCATAGGCGCAGACGGGCATTAGGGCGCCTTTCATCTTTCTTTCCAGGGCCATTTTTACCGCCCGCAACACGTCGAACAGAACAGAACCCGCGTTTGGCGCGTCAACGGTTGAAAGCTTCAGATCTATCTGAACCGGCACGTTGCAGAAGTGCACTCCCCTGATCCAGAAGTAACTGTCACGCCTGTTCTTCAGAAAGTCCACGTAATCCGTGGAACCAGCAACAACAGCTGCCGCGTAAGGCAACGCTGCTTCAACAGATTGAGTCTTGACAGCACGTTTAACGTCTCTGGTCCGGTCTAGCGTATCTAATGACTCTGTGCCTCCACCTACGTCAAGCTGATAAGTCTCAGTAACGTGAACACCGTTCATCGACAAGAGCTGCAACAGTGTCTTGTGCAAGGTGGTCGCGCCAACCTGATCAATCAAGTCGTCTCCGACAACCGGCAACCCAGCCACCTCGAATTTCTGAGCCCACACAGCGTTGCTGGCGATGAAACTGGGGGCCGCGTTCACGAAGGCACAGCCCGAAATCAAGGCTTGCTCAGCATACCATTGAGAAGCTTTCACCGCTCCGCTCGGAAGCAGGTTAAGTACAATATCAGTGTTGCTCTCCTTCAAAACCGTTGCAACGTTTGCTTCAGGATAGGGGCTTATCTGGACAACGTGCTTGGTGTACTCGCCCAACCCGTCAAGAACAGGACCTTTATGCACGACGGCGCTAGACGGTGGCACGTCAGCCAGTTTTGAGACATTGTTGGGTTCCGCAAAGATGGCTTCAGACAAGTCTTTGCCTACTTTTCGACCGTCTATGTCGAACGCCGCGACGACTTCGATGTCTTTCGGATGAAAACCTCCGAGCACGGGGTTCCGCAGGCCGACACGTTCTTCCTTGCTGAGAGTACCATAGTACTGCAAGCCTTGAACGAGGGCTGATGCACAGTTTCCAACACCGACCAGTGCAACCTTGATTTTCGGCAAGTTGTGACACCTTGTTTTGCAGTTCTTAATTAGCACGTGACTTAAAAAATGCTACGCTGTCGCCCATGCAGATTAGGGGCTATTGAGAATTGTAGAGTGGAAGCTTGTCGGAAGCTTGTGTATCGTTCTAGCAAGCTTAAAGTCTCCGAAATGTTTAGTCTAGAAGAGGCTGAACAAAAATGGCGGATGAAACGAAGACATTCGACAAGTTCACGGCCATAAATGAATTGGCACGTCGAAGAGGCTTTTTTTGGCAATCCTACGAAATCTACGGCGGCGCAAGTGGCTTCGCAACCTATGGCTATTTAGGCGCCAGAGTGAAGCAGAACATCGAGAGAAAACTCAGGGAGCTCTTTGTTTACAAGCTTGGAATCATGGAGATAGAGTCCCCCGTAATCACTCCTGAAAAGGTTTTCGAGGCTTCAGGCCATATTGAGCATTTCAAGGAACCCATGGTTGAGTGTTCGACATGCAAAAAGTGGTTTCGCGCTGATCACCTGCTTCGTGACGTTGCAAAGATAAGCGAGTCAGAAGCTGAAAAAATGAGCTTGGCTGAACTGAAGGAGACGATTGAGAAGCTGAAGATTCGCTGTCCAGAGTGTGACGGAATCTTCAACGAGCCCAGATTGTTTCTGACAATGTTCAAAACAAGCATAGGTCCTTATTCAGACGCGGTGGGCTATGGAAGGCCCGAAGCCGCGCAAGGCATATTTGTAGAGTTCAAGCGGCTCTATGAAATGGCGCGTGAGAAGCTTCCCTTTGGCGCGATGCAGATAGGTCGAGCCTTGAGGAATGAGATTTCACCGCGACAGGGCTTGGTGCGGCTAAGGGAATTCACCATCGCCGACTTGGAATTCTTCTATGATCCTGATGAACCGGACTGTTACTTGCTGAAAGACGTGGAAAATGAAACGTTGCGGCTGCTTCTGGCAAGGGACAGATTGGGGGACTCTGAGGAAATCACCGAGGTAACTGTGAAGGAAGCGCTGGAAAAGAAGTACGTCAAGGCTGAGTGGCAGGCGGTTTTCATGGCGCTGGAAAAGAAGTTGCTGGTCGATTTGGGTGTCCCGGCTGAAAAACAGCGTTTCATCGAAAAACATCCGTGGGAGAGAGCTCACTACTCATCAGAAACCTTCGACCAAGAGATCCTCGTTGAAAGATGGGGCTGGCTTGAAGTGAACGCTTGCGCATGCCGAACAGACTATGACTTGAAACGACACGCGGAATTCAGCGGTCAGGACATGTACGTCTTCAAAGAACATGAAAAACCCATTGAGAGAGAACAAGTCATCATCAAGCCTGTCATGGCCAAGCTGGGACCTGCCTTCAAGAAAGAAGCTGGAAAAGTCGCTGAAATGCTTTCCAAAACAGACCCAGAACAGTTAGAAAAAGCCTTGAAGAAGGACGGTTACTATGTGCTCGGCGAGTACAGAGTTCTGCCGGAGCACGTGGACATCAAGCGTGAGAAAACCCTTGATCGCGGAAGACGCTTCATACCCCACGTTATCGAACCGACCTTCGGCTCCGACCGACTCTTCTACGTAGCTTTTGAATATGCTTACCAACTCAAAGAGGACAGAGCCCTGCTGAGCTTCCCAAGAGACATTGCTCCCGTACAAGTGGGCATATACCCTCTCATGAACAAGGACGGACTGCCTGAAAAGGCGTTGGAGCTGCGCAGAATGTTGCTTAACGAAGGTTTCGTGGCTGAGTATGACGATGCGGGTTCTATTGGCAGACGGTACGCGCGTGCAGACGAGGTCGGCGTTTCCCTGGGCATCACGGTTGACTACGATACCCTCAAAGATGGAACCGTGACGATCCGCGATCGAGACACTTGGAAGCAGGTCAGAAGCAGAATCGAAGAGTTACCCGAGCTTCTGCGCAAGTATTTTCGTTGGAAAATCAATTTTGAAGAGCTGGGCACTTCGATTTGAACGCGCAGCTTTCGTTACCTTTTTTAACGATTAGTCATATCTAAAGGCAGGGAAAAACGGCCCTTTTTGCGGGCGGGAAAACCTTTGGTGCTTCCAGCAGAAACTGAAGAACGCGTGAAGCGAAGAGCCTTAAACGTTTGCCAAGACCACCTACGGAAGGTCTTAGACCTGACCAGAAAAGTCCCTCAGATGATAGATTACTTCATGAAGAACGACAAGGACAGGGCAACACAGCTTTTCAACGAAGTCACAGGTGGTGAAGCTGAAGTGGACAAGGCAAGGCGATTGGTTTCACAGGAACTCGCCGAAATAGGAGCAATCCTGCTCAGCAGAGAGGATTTCCTAAGGTTCACGAACTTGACGAGTGAAATCGCAGATTTTTCCGAAGGCATAGCCTTCCGACTTGTCGAGATCATGCAGCACAACTGGAACGTGCCGATGGACATAAAGAAGGATTTGCTGAAGCTTTCAGAGGCTGTTTTCGAAACAGTGCTCAAGCTCAGAGACATGGTAATGGCCCTCAACTACGGCTCGACCAAGACCATGGAAAAGGCCAGAGACGTAGAGATTGCCGAACAAAACGTTGACGCGCTCTACCGAGACCTCGAGATAAAACTCCTCGGCAGCAAAGTGGACTTTCCCGCATTGATTCTGATGAGAGATGTCTTGCAGTTGCTGGAGGACTCAGCGGACAAAGCAGAAGACGCTTCCGACGCAGCGCGAATTCTCTCGTTTATGATGTAAAGGGCGAGAAAGACGGTGCGCAAGAAGATCGGCGTGGAGCTAATCGAAAACTTTCTGGTGGTTTGGAACCCAGAAGAAGGCTCGGAACTTTACAAGAAAGGTTTCTACGGAAAACCTCTTGGAATCGCCAAACCCAAAATCCCAGAATTCAATGTTCCTCTAATTCTGGATCTGATGGAAGGCCTGTACCTTGCTGAACAAGAAAACATAACCGTGTACGAAGGAACCGCGAAAAAGAAGGTGAGCCTCAAAAAACTCCGCCAGATGGCCAAGCAACTGTACGGAGAGTTTGAAGAAAAATACTCTGTCTATCGTGACCTTCGCGACAACGGTCTCGTCGTAACACCCGGAATAAAGTTCGGATGCGACTTCGCAGTCTACAAACACGGACCAGGCGTAGAACACGCCCCTTACATGGTCTCTGTGAAACTGGCCGACTCTGAGATGACGGCCACAGAAATTGTCAAAGCTGGAAGACTAGCGACCACCGTTCGAAAAAGATTCATCATAGCAGTACCTGGCCTAGAGAAGGACAAGGTAGAATATCTGATCTTCAAATGGTTCAAAGCCTGAACACGCAATCAACAGTGTAAAGAGTTGTAGAGCGTGGTTATTGTTTGGACTTGATGATTTCGCTGATTTCTTGTTCTAGAGTAGGTTGGTGCGAGGGGTTTTCAACTATTCTACGTATTTCTCTCCCATCTGTGTCGGCTAGTATGACTAGCGGAATCTTTTCAACGTTGAGTGTTTCCACTTCCTGCGGCGAGGGTGGGATTCGCCATTTGTGCACTTGACTCAGCGGATCTTTCTTCAGACCCCCGAAGACTCTGACCTCCAGTCCTGAGGCTTCATTTATCAAGGCTAAAACTGGAATGTTTACTGCGCAGTCCTTGCACCATCCTGCTGAAAAAGCAATGATCACGTATTTGCCCGCAAGTGCTCTGAGTTGACTGATTGCTTCTCGATTAGGCTGATATGTTTGTTTCCTCGTTAAGAATTTCTCCTTGAAAGGCTCTGGCAAATTGTTGATGTAATCTTTTGCCGATACCGTTCTCGTCCTGATTTCCGTCAAGTTGACAGGCATGTTGAATCTTCACTGTTGAGAATGCTGTCTTAATCTGGAAAAACAGGTTTAAACGTTGGCGGTCGCGCGCGCTTCAAGATTGATTTGGTACGTTGATTGGATTTAGCCGGGCATCAGTGTTTGGTTTGTGAACTCTCCTCTCACGTATTGATGTGGATAGATTTTCGTTCCTTCCAGCATGCAGCCTTCAGCTATTACCACGTCGTCGGCTATGACTGTGGTTGAATCTATTTTTGTGGGTTTTTTCGAGGTTGATTGGACGGTTACGTGTCGCCCTATGATGCTCTCTTTCACCTCAGCATTGTCGCCCACTATAACTCTGTCCATGATTGCGGAGTTTTCTATTTCCACGTTCTTGCCAACTTGTGTGTAGTTGTCTATGCACGAGTTGACTATTCTCACTCCGTCTGCTATCTTGCAGTGTCTTCCGATGAGGACAGATCCTTCAATCTCTATTTTCTTCTGCTTGATTTTCCGGAGGATTTCCCTCCTTCTCTTCATCGACTCCGTGCTTTCTCCCTGGACCCATATCCGTTTTCCCTCCTCTATTCTTCCGCCGAAGTCGGTCAGTGACGAAAAGCGTCCGTCCAACATGTCATGCATGGCTTCCAAATAGCGTCGAGGTGTTCCCACATCGTACCAGCTTCCCTCCAAGGTGAAGCCGTAAACTGGTCTGCCGGTGCTTATCAAGTAGGGGATGAAGTCATATCCGAAGTCTAAGCGGTGTCTCTCTTTGATCAGCTGCGTGACTCCCTTTTCTTTGAATATCTTCCTTACTTCGGGAGAAAACATGTACAGACCGGTGTTGGCAAGGTCTGAGGGAGCCTCCTTGGGCGTGGGTTTTTCAACAAACCTGGAAATCCTCATTTCCTTGTTTATGTCAGCTATTCCGTAGCCTTCGACGTTTTTGACTCTCCTCAACGCTATGGTCATGAGGGCGCCCTTTTTTTCGTGAAACTTCACGAGTTTCTTCACGTCGACATCAAAAATGTTGTCGCCTTGAACTGCGAAAACCGGATCCTGGACGTCGTAGTAGTCCATGTTTATCATGGCAGAGCTTGCGCTTCCGAAATCGTCCACGTTAGGCTGATACTTTATGTGAACGCGCGGTGTTATGTCATACCTAGCAGAAAACCCGTAGCCCGACTCAAAATAATCATGCAAATCCCTGTAGTTAGTGTAGCCCTTAACACCGAAAATGAAGTTCTTAATGCCTTGACGTGCAAGGGGTAACAGCGAAAAATCTATCAGGGGCCTGTTCAACAGTCGCAGGCACGCTTTGCTGGTCTCCGCCGTAAGCGGTAGGAGGCGAGTAGCTTTTCCCCCGACTGGAATTATGACTCTCAACCTGTCCAACGAATAGTTGCTGCCCAAGATGTCATCACCGACAAGCTTTCAATGGATTATTCACGGGAAACGTATTAAACTTTCGAATTAATCCGCGAATTTTATAACCCACCCTGCTGAAAACCTTAAGAATCGAGGCAAGGTCTGAATGGTTATGAGCAAACTCGGCGGCTATGCACGCTTAATTCGCCCGGTGAACTGTATTATGATAGGCATTGCTGTCATCGTTGGAGCAACGCTTGCCAACCCGACTAATGTTGAGAGTTCTTGGCAAGGCCTTGCATATGGCTTTCTCACCGGCTTCATGCTGACCGCTGCTTCAATGACGATAAACGATTATTACGACCGGCAGATCGATGCTGTAAATGAACCGAAACGTCCCATCCCGAGCGGTCTGATTAAACCCAGAAATGCCCTGATGTTTGCCGCGATTCTTTCAATTCTGAGTTTCGTCGCGGCGTCCTTGACAAATTCGTACTGCCTCATCACGGCTTTAGTCTCTTGGGTGGTCTTCGCTGGCTACACGACTGTTGGAAAGAGAAGCGGCCTGCCGGGTAACTTCCTCGTCAGCGTATGTGTGGCAATACCCTTCATCTACGGAAGCATAGCTATCGTGGCTGAGGTCAGAGTGAATGTTCTGCTTTTTGCGTCCATGGCTTTTCTTTCAAACACTGGAAGAGAGATAACCAAGGGGATAGTTGATGTGAAAGGAGACCTGGCTGCGAACGTTAAAACCATGGCCGTGCGCTATGGAGAAAAGAGAGCCGCGATAGCGGCCGCTTCATTCTACGTCCTTGCCGTGTTGCTGAGTCCGATACCTTGGCTTCTTAACCTTGTATCCTTCTGGTTCATTCCCCTAGTGCTCGTAACGGATATTGGACTTGCAGCGTCATCGTTCATGCTCCTCAAGGATTATTCGAGGGAAAACGCTAGAAAGATCAAGAAAAACGTGCTTCTATGGTTTATTATCGGACTGCTAGCTTTCATCGCCGGAGCCATAAAGTGAAATGTTGCCTTTTGAAGACGTCTTTTCAAACGTTCTCCCAATGTTTTTCTGCGGCGTCTACGTGCTAGCTTTAATCTCTGTGTCAGGAAAGATGGGTAAGACCGTTCGTGTTTCGCCGGAAGAGCACGCGCTTTCTAGCATGGTCGGTTAGAAGTCTCGGTTGTAAATGTGTGGTGTGGTTGATTTTGAAAAGCCTGTTTCAGGTTTCTTTTCAAGTTTCGGCCTTGGGCTAGGCGTGGACCACGTCTGGATTCGTCTCGATTCGTCTGGATTCGTCTCGATTCGTCTGGAAAAGGCAGGATAAGTATAGGAAAGTACAGGAAAGTACGGGAAAGGCATGGGTCGTTGTTGCTGTTCGTCGCGTCTGTAACGTTCAGGGCTCTGGATGGAGGCGGCGTTGGTCTTCTGTTTGTACCGTTGGCGGTGCGGGGTGGGTTGGGTGTTGGGGGTCGAGGTTGGGGCTGCGTGGTTTTTCGTTGGCGGAGGTTTCTGGCGTGCGTGTTGTACAGGGTTGGCTCCCGCTTCTTTGTCTCCATCGTTTCAGCTTCAGGTTGCATGTTCTTTCTTGATGTAGGTCCTGAAGGGGCAGATGGAAGAATTTGACGAACGTTCAGCACGATGGAAATGTTGGAAGGCTTGAAGAACTTGAAAAAACAGGAGAAGAGTCCTCTCTTTGGTTTCGACGGGCAATTGGAGAATAGTAGATGGAAACAGACCCGCAGAGGATGTCGAAAGAGTAATTGCGGATGCTCTTCGTCTACCGTTCTAATAACTGGAAGAAAGAGAGCAAAGCGCGCGAGAGTTTAGATTCGACCAAGCTTTTATTACGTCATGACACGTTGTCACATAGGGATTAAGATGGATAACCAAGAACCCGATGTGAAGTCCATTCGTGAGCTTGAGGACAAGGCAAGGGAGGCAGCCAAGGCGAAGGACCTGGATCGATACGTCTCCTTTTATGCCGACGACGCTGTCCTGCTCTGGCCCGGAGCACCGATGGTCACTGGCCGTGCTGCGATTCGGGAGTTCATGCGAGTCTTTCTTTCGATGCCCGACTTCTCGCTCAGCTTTGAAACGGCCCAAGTGAAGGTGTCCCGAGCCGGTGATTTCGCGTACACATGCGGTACAAACAAGGTGACCCTAGTGGACCCGAATGGCAAAAAAATGAAAGACAGGGGCAAGTATCTGACCGTCTACAGGAAGCAGTCTGACGGCACATGGAAGGTCGTGGCGGACATGGGTAATTCCGACCTGCCGGCACCAATCCAGGCGTAGACACAAGGAGTGCAACAGCCGCAAGGCCCTGATTGCTCACCAAGGAAAAGGGGCGCGCATGCGGGATGGGACTTAGCGCACGCCCCCAAATCATATGAACAGACTGTTCTAATAACTGGAATTATAAGCAACTCTGGGTAGGTATTATGATGAGGAGCATGTTGTTCCTTTGAGCGTTGAGGATGAGGCTGTTTTTGAGTACGCGCTTCGTGGGAAGGATTGGAACGTGTACTGGCTTCTTCTCAGGAATGGTCGTGCTATGAGCGTTCGCGAGGTTCAGAAGACGCTGCGTTTTAGCAGCCCGAGCGTGGCGCAGCATCATCTTGAACAGCTTCGGCAGTTGGGATTGGTCAAGAAGGAGGAGGTCGGGGGCAACTATTCGTTGACTAGTGAAGTGAAGATTGGAGTGCTTCGCCATTTTGTCAAGCTTGGGAGGCTCTTGTTTCCGAGGTACTTCTTCTACGCGCTCTTCTCAACCAGCTTCTATCTGTTCTACGTGTTCGTGCTGATGCAGGGGTTCACGCGTGAAAACCTGTTCATCTTCACGTTTGGAGCCATCGTGACGGCAATCTTCTGGTTTGAAGCCCTTCGCATATGGTCTATGAGACCGTACTAGGTTCTGGAACACGATGTACTAAGGCTTAGGATAAAATCCAATGAAGACATAGCATAGTAGTGGCGATTCAAGATGCAAAAGGATATCAAGAAGAAAGCTCGAACCTACGGTGTCATAGCGGTTCTTCTCGCAGTGATTCTCGGTGTACTCTGTTACAACCTCGGTTTCGTACCGCAAATCCCATTGACAACGGCTTCAACCCTTAAAACCTTCTCATCAGAAGCCGAACTCAAGGGCTTCCTAGAATCTAACGCAAATCGAATCCAATACGTCCCACTCCTAGAATTGTCTGGCACGTTGAGCCCATGGATTCCTAGTGTCCAAAACAGCACAAACGTTTACGTGTTCTCGGCTACCGCACCTGCCCTCAGTCCTTCCTATCGAGCTGGCTCCGCACTTACGAGTACCGAAAACGTGGTCTACTCGACCACAAACGTCCAAGTTGCGGGCGTTGATGAACTGGACACTGTGAAGACTGATGGTAAATACATCTACACGGTCTCGGGAAACACTGTTTTCATCGTGAACGCTTCGCTGCCGAATGCGGGAGTTGTGTCAAGAATAGTGTGTGATGACTTTGCTCCAGCAGGAATCTTTGTCAGCGGTGACAGACTGGCCGTCATCGGCTCGAACTACAGCTTCCCCGTGATAATGCCGTTCTCCCTTGGCACGAACAGCATGGGCGTAAGCATGTACGTGAGTCAGACACAAACTTGCGTTAGGGTTTACGACGTGTCTAACAAGGCGAGCCCTAGCCTCTTGAGGAATTTCACGATGGCGGCTGATTACTTGGACTCGCGGATGATAGGAGACTACGTCTACCTTGTGGCAACCACGCCAGCCTACCTTCTGAACGACACGGTCATCCATCCAACGATATACTCAAACGAGAACGCCAAGGAAATCCCGGCCACGGCAATCTACTACTCGAACGTTTCCGACGCTTACTTGGCATACTCGACTTTCGTCGCTCTGAACGTGCAGGACGCTTTAGAAGAGCCTACAACCATGACGATCATGATTGGCCAAGCCAGCAACATGTACGTCTCGCTCAACAACATGTACGTGACCTTCCCCAACAATGCCGAAGAAACAACAGTATGCCGCGTCCAAGTGCATAACAACAACCTGACAGCCGTGGCGCAGGGAGAAGTGCCTGGGCAGGTATTGAACCAGTTTTCAATGGATGAGTACGGCGACTACTTCAGAATAGCAACAACCACATGGACCCAAGAAGCCCAAAACGTCAGCATCACCAAGCCACTGAGCACACCCATAATCTCGAACGTGCAAAGCACCAACGTGTACGTGTTGAACATGAACCTCACCGTCGTCGGAAGGCTTGAAAACATCTCATTAGGAGAGAACTTCCACTCGGCAAGGTTCACCGGAGACAGATGCTATCTCGTGACCTTCCAGAAAACCGACCCGCTGTTCGTCGTCGACCTCAAAGATCCAACTTCACCGACGATTTTTGGCAACTTGACAGTTTCAGGCTACTCGGATTATCTGCAACCCTACGACGAGAACCACATAATCGGCGTCGGCAAAGAGACCGTTGAAGCGGAAAGCGGATACTTCGTGTGGTACCAGGGCATCAAAATTGCGATATTCGACGTTACAAACGTCAGCAACCCAGTGCAGATGTCGAACGTCACGATCGGCGAAAGAGGCTCAGACTCACCAGTCCTCTACAATCACAAGGCGCTCCTGTTCGACAAACAAATGAAGCTGCTCGTGATCCCCGTTACGGTCGCAGAAATAGACCCAAGCCAGTATCCCACGAGCCTGTATCCCAATGGGATACCGGACGGCGCTTACGGCACGCAAGTGTGGCAAGGCGTGTACGTCTACAACATCACACTCTCCGACGGACTCGTGCTCAAAGGCAACATTACCCACGCAGACACGGCTGGATTACCCCCTAGCACATTGTTCGTGAACAGGGCATTGTACATCGGCAACATACTATACACGGTTTCACAAGGAAAGATAGATCTAAACAGCCTAGCTGACCTGTCCCTCCTCAAGGAGATCAGCCTCAGCTAGGCCCTCCCTTCTCCCTTTTCTTTCATGAAGAACAGACACGTTCCGTCAGCACTACGAGTGTGAAATGGGTTTGAAACTTCACGACTGGGCGCCAAAGGGCAAAAGAAATGCTTGACCGGTGCCAGAAAAAACCTAGAAAGGACATGAAACAACAAGCGGGCACTTTAGTAAAGCAAATTCAGGACGTCTGTCATGGCGGATGGGGTTGTCCGTAGTGGTTGACCAGAATGGCTAGATCCGAAGGCCCGACACTGTTATCACCGTTTATGTCCGCGTTCGGGTCCCATTTTTGGTCGCCTGGTTTGGTCCCGTAAGCCAGCGCAAGAATAATCAAGTCTTGAACATTGACCCTGAAGTCTCCGTTGAGATCACCTGGAATCGTGACCTGAACTGCGCCGCCTGTAACGTTGTTGTCCGCCGTGTAAGTCTCACCTGAAACAGGCCAAGCGTAGGCGCTGAGAGTGTAATTGCCTAATACGGGCGCTGTCGTATTCCATGTAAGAGTGAGAGTCGTCGTGCTTGCTTGGCTCAAATTGACGACTAGTTGAGTGCCTATCATGACGGGGTTTGCGTAAGCCGTGACGTTGAATGTTTCAGCGTTTTGACCGAAGTTGGCAACCGTGACTGTCACGTTGCCGCTGAACCCTCCTGCAATTATTGTCTTTGCGGGCACGACGCTGGTGACGGCAACGTCGTGGCTGTACGGCGTCCAAGGCATCATAAGTGGATAGTGGTCCGTATTGTTGTTGTCGATGACGTAGGCCGTGTCTCCTATGCCGTCACTCCCAGACTGATCCTGATTTGGGCCACTTTCGACGTCAACGCCCGTGTAGTCGCTCCAGTAGTTGCCGCCAGAAGGATAGCTGCGGTCCCAAGCACCCCTATTGTCTTCTTCCATGACTTGCAAGATATTGACAAAGTTGTTGTGATAGACAACGTTGTTCGAAGAAGACTGGATGAAGACGCCTCTGTCGTTGATCGTTATCGTGTTTCCGAAAACGGTGTCGCCGCTTGAGGAGTAGAACCCTAAGCCAATGTAGCTCTGGGTTATGTTGTTTTCAAAGACTGTGTTGCCGTTGGAGTGGGACAGAGTGAGACCAAAACTGTTGTCCACTATGCTGTTTCCCGAAACGATATTGCCTGAGGATGATTCGAGGTCGACTCCGTAATAATTGCCTGTTAAGGTGTTTCCGAAGACGGCGGTGTTGGAAGACGAAAGCAGTAGGATGCCTCTGTTACTGTTGCTTACTACATTGTTTGCAGAAACGGTGCTGTAGGAAGAGTCTTCAATCTGGATGCCAGCTTGATCGTTTGTCACGGTGTTCCCTGAAACATTGTTGTTGGAGGAAGACTCAACCAGGATACCCACTGTGTTGTTCGTCACGCTGTTTCCAGAAACCAGGTTGTTGTTAGAGAGAGAATCAAGCCTGATCCCATGATTGTCGCTTGTTATCACGTCGGCAAGAATGGTGCTGCCAGAAGAACCCGAGAACCAGATGCCATTGTCAAAGTCTTCAACAATAAAGTCTCTGATGGTCACGTTTACCATGCCTGACAGGTATATGCCGTTCCCCGTCCCGTCCCCCTGCAGAGTGTGGTCCAGGCCCTCAAGGACAACGTTGTTCCTCTGAACGATGATCGACTCGTTAAGGATGTTGCCAGTAAACCAGTAGGTGACGTTGTCGAAGGTCAAGATTGGAAAGGTCGACGGAGTTATGCTTCCGTCAGCGTTGATGTATATCATCGATTCCTCTCCACTGACAAGCCGAATTCTGAGGCATAAACCCAACATGCTTGCTACAAGCAAAACCAACATCAAACTGGAAACCGTCTTGCGGAACAAGTCAAACCCCTTTCTTAGACTAATAGAATGAGCCGATGCAAATAAAAAACTTGTGAACTAGTAGTGCCAGGTCTCTTGCTCGGGCACGCAACTGCCTGCCATTCCAGAGCCTCGCAGCACTGAAGGAGTTCAAAGCTCAAGATAGATTTCTAGGTCTGCAAACAGTATTCGAAAAGAAGGCTGACACGTATGAGCTTCGTACCGATTAAACGGGTTCTGGCCTGCGGATTTGAAGACCAGAAAATCGCGATAAGAGAGTGGATCTACAGAAAGAGAGAGTGAAAACAAACGGTACTCCTGCTCATAGGCGACTCGACGCGCGCGCTAATAAGCCGACACGAATAAAAGATTTTTGAGCGAATCATATAAGCCATGCTCAGACGCGCTATTACCGGTCACACACACGCACGAGACCTGTCCTTCCTTAAAGAGATCAGCCTCAGCTAGGCCCTCCTTTCCCCCTTTCTTTATGGAGAGCGAAAACGCTTTGTCAGCGTGGTGCGCTTGTTGACTTAGCTCAATGCAAATAGTGTGCGCCCGCTCACTTTGCCTTCGATAGTTCTTCTATGGTCGGTATGCCGTCTATCTTTCTACCGCTAGCAATCGTGACGGGAGTTGTCTTGATTCCTTTTACGCGCGCCCTCAATCGACCGACTGTGGTGGAAACATCATAAATCTTCAAGGTAAGACCTTTTTCTTGAGCCGCGGCCGCTAGGGCTTTTATGGCCTGTTCGAGATCAGGCGGAAGTGTCTTGCGTAGGTAATACTTCTCTAGGCATGGATGGGCATCATAATCAGCGTAGTTTCCGCCGGGAGGAGGGTCAAGCGTCTCTTCGCTTCTAACGTACACCTCTACAGTTCTCCCTGTCATAACACTTTGAATACCGCCGCGCTTATTTAAGACTTGGCAAAAAGGATACTGTGGCCGCCTACAAAACACTCATAAGTCTAATTTCCGGTCGGAGCGCCAATTTACCAGTAAATCGGTGTTCCGATCCCGGACCGATGTTGCACGAGTGGCCTGTTCATTTTGTACAGTTGAAGCTGATGGTTGAATCAGGTGCTATTCCACAAGCAATAAGAACATTTGTCTAATAGTGTTTTATTGATAGAGTAATGTGGAGAAGTCTACTTGTCGTCTCTTGAGCGTGATCATGTTCCAAGTCCTCGTCCTGTTGCTGCGAAAGAGGTTCCGCTTGTCGATAGAGTTGAAGAGATGAATGCTCTGAAGCAGGCTGTTTACAGGGCGGTTCACGGCGAGGGCGGTCTCTTTTTCATTCATGGCGAGGCGGGAATCGGGAAGACAAGATTGCTCAGAGAGGTCGGCGCGTATGCACAGTCATGCGGCGTCCAGGTTTTGCAGGGTAGGTGCCCCGCACTATTCAGAATGGACGGTGTTCCTCCTTACGTCATCTGGAAAGAAGTCATTAAGGATTACTTGGAAACGTGCACTCCTGAGCAGCTGTACAGGGTTATCGGCTACTACCCCGCCGAAGTGGCCAAACTGGTTCCGGAGCTCAGCCTGAAGCTCAGGGTAATCCCCCAATCCCTCCCCATAAGCCCCGACCAGGAGCAAAACAGGCTATTTGAAGCGGTATCGCAGTTCATCACCAACATTTCCAAGGAGACTCCTTTGCTCGTGGTTCTTGACGACCTGCAATGGACCGACCCGTCTTCACTCTTGCTCTTGCATTATCTGGCTCGTGGCACGCAGAAAACGCCCCTGCTCCTGTTAGGAGCTTACCGCAGCACAGACGTTGATGCGGAGCATCCGCTAAGCCCAGTTTTGACCGAGTTGAAGAGGGAATGCTTGCCTCAATCTGTTTCCGTGAAGCGAATGTCACTGAAAGATACTTCAGAGATGATCAGACAGATCTTAGAGCAAGATGACATCCAGCCAGAATTTTGCCAGATGATCTTCGAGAAAACGAGAGGAAATCCCTTCTTTACGGGGGAAGTGATAGAATCTCTGAAAGAAGAGGACGTAATCTATAGGGAAGAGGGCATGTGGAAGTTTAAGGAGATTTCTGCGATTGAGTTTCCTGAGACAGTGAAGAACGTCCTGAAGGCGAGATTAAGTAGGCTGGATGATGAGTGTCAGAACGTTTTGACTTTGGCTTCTTTCATCGGGAACGATTTCACTTGTGAGGCTTTACGCGGAGTCAGTGGCATTGAAGAGAACAGATTGCTGGAGTTGATAGAGAAGCTACTCAAGACTGGCCTGGTTAAGCATAGAGTTGTTCGTGGGGAGGACGTGTGTTCCTTTGCTGACATCCTCGTGAGAGACGTTGTGTACGAAGAAGTTAGTCCCTTCAGGCGCAAAAAACTTCACAAAACCGTGGGAAACGTTCTAGAGAAGGCTTACGCCAAAAAGATTGACGAACATTTTGGAGAACTCGCGCTGCACTTTCTTGAAGGCGGAGAAAAAGACAAGGCGCTCGACTATTTCCTAAAGGCAAGCCAAAAGGCTCAGAAAATCTATGCCAATAATGAGGCTGCTTCATACTATCAATCAGCTCTTAAACTGCTTGAAGAGAAAGAAGGTGAACTTCAGGAAAGAGGGTGTGTTCTTGAAAAGCTAGGAGACATTAAAGGAATCATCGGAGAACCTGATGCCCGCTTAAATTATTTAACTGATGCTTTGCTGTTGTGGACTCTACTGAATGATAAAGAAAAAGTTGCCAGGCTGCACCGCAGAATCTCATACGTTTTTTATGCCAAGGGTGACAAGGAAAAAGCCAGAGAGCATCTTGACAAGGCTTCTGAGATTTTAGAAAATATGCCTGAAAACGTTGAACTGGCATTGCTGTACGTGGCCAGGGCAGGCGAGAAACTGTGGTATGCGGGAGACATGGCTGGATCTCGTTCTTGGGCTGAGAAGGCTGTTGCACTTGCTGAAAAATTGAACGATTCCGAAGCTACTGCAGAATCATGTCTCTCCTTGGGAGATGCGTGTATGGGTACTGAAGACTTAGGCAAAGCCGTCGAATGCTTTGAGAAGGCATTGGAAATAGCTTTGGAGAAAAACTACGTACCTATCGCGCTCTCGGCATATAACGAGCTTGCAGTAATAGTGCCAAAAGCAGAAAAACGCATAGAGTATCTCGAGAAGGCGTACGAACTAGCGAAGAAAGCAGGGATGATTGGATCGATATCTTGGTTCGGCTCCATGACAGCAATTTTGTATGGCCTGTACCCAGGAGACATGGAAAGGGCAGTTCCTCTGGCAGAAGAATCGATTACATTGAGCAGAAAAATCGGGCTCCCACGTGGCCTTGGTATATCTCTGGCCTATCTTGGATGGATTCAACTGATTTTGGGAGAATCCGAGAAGGCCGAACCATATCTCAAAGAGGCTTTTGATCTTCTCCAAAAAGCAGGCGATTCTGAGTCACTTCTTGAGAGTTACTATCTTTGCGGATTAGCTTATTTTGAAAAGGAGGAGTACGCCGAGGCAAGAAAACACCTGGAAAAATCGCACGAAGTCCTAGAAAAAGCGTTCACGTTGAAGTACCTTATGGCATTTCTGGTTTCCCAATGCCTTGTTTGCACTTATGTAGAGCTTGGGGAATTTGAGAAGGCAGAAAGCCTGATTGAGAGTCTGCGTAAAACTGCTTTGGAAGTGAAGAATGATGAATTTGTCGCTAATGTGGACGCGCTGACTGCGATGATGTTTCGTGCCCAGAAGAGATGGAAGGAATCTATCGAGTATTTCGAAAAGAGCCTTGAGGAACATGAGGCTCTGAATGCGAGACAATGGGACATCTACGAATTCGCCACGAATCTCTTTGAATACGCTCGGTTATACTTGGAAAGGAACGGGGAAGGTGACAGAGAAAAGGCCCTCAACCTCCTCAACCAAGCCTTGAAAATGTTCCAAAGAGTCGGCGCTAAGAGGTACGTTGAAAAGGCAGAAGCAGGAATAGCGTTCATAGAAACAGGCAGAGTAGTCTCAAAACCCAAGCCCATAGAATTAGTCTCCACGGGGTATGCAGACCTTGACAAGCTGCTATATGGCGGGATTCATTCAAGCTGCGCCGTGGCATTAACATCACCTGCTTGTAACGAGAGGGATATACTGGTCAAGGGCTTTCTTGAGGCAGGGGCAAAGAAAGGCGAAGCCACGTTCTACGTCACCATAAACCCAGGTTCAGCAAAGACACTTGCAGAAGAGTATCATTCAAACTTCTGCCTCTTCGTCTGCAACCCCCAGGCAGGCGCAATCGTGAAAGACGCGCCTAACTTGGTCAAGCTGAAGGGAGTCGAAAACCTCACGGACATCAGCATCGCCTTGACCTCAGCCATCCGCAAGCTAGATCCTTCGCTGAAGGGCGCGAGGAGAATCTGCATAGGCCTCGTCTCAGATGTTCTGTTGCAGCATCATGCCGTCCAAACCAGAAGGTGGCTTGCGGGGCTCATTCCGGAACTGCAGTCAGAAGGGTTCACTACTCTTGCCGTTATGGATCCTGAGATGCATCCGCCACAAGAAGTTCGGGCGGTTTTGGATCTTTTCGAAGGAGAAATTAACATCTTCGAGAAAGAAACAGGCCTAGAAAAGTATCTGAAGATTAAGAAGATGAGCAATCAGAAATATCTGGAGAACGAACTGCTTCTGAAGAAAGAACCAATCTAGCAAGAGCACTTCCTGCTGGGCGTGCTGTAGTGTTATTCATAATCCCCAAAGAAAGCGTTATTTGCAGTAAATTGCTGCTCAAATCCTGGTAAGCGCTTCGCATTCAAAGTGTGAATGTCGAGCCCATGTGATATTTCATGAGCGCATCTCAGCAGCCAGTTTCCGTTTTACACATAGTCACCCTACCGCCGCGAGCTGTTCTCTTGGTCTCTGTCGAAATTTCTGGTTGAGACTCTATTTCTAGCACGCGCTAGTTGCCCGTGCTATGCGACTTCCTCCTCCGTACATTGTGATGCTGAATAGAGAAAAGAAGGGTGAAGTGTTGCTAGTTATGTTCCCATTCGTAGTATATGGTGGTCGTTTCGTTTGGCTTAAGGTTGATGGTCCATGATAGGGTGGAGCCTACATTTGTGGCCGATGGTGTGGATGTGACTAAGGTGTAGCCGTAGGTGTCTTGTTGAATTAGAATCGAGATGCTTGTGTGTTTGTAGTTTGTGATCGTTATGTTTGTTCCTTGGTCGTAGTAATAGCTTTGGCTTATTGATTTTGTCACTGTAGCTGTGGCTTTGATGTCGTCAGCGTAGTTGACAACTGCGATGCTTTCTGAGTTTACGGGTACATAGGCGATGCTGTCTTCTCCCACCCAAGCGCTACCATGGTAGAATTCGACCGTCCCCGTTGCAAGAGGCTCGCTTGTCGTGTCGTTTATGTGGTAACGGTTCTGCACGTCGCCGTCTGTCCAGAAATATTCTTGGCGGAGTCCGACGGTACCGTTGAATAGCGAAAGCTTTACAGTCGTGCCTTCCTGGAAGGACAGCTTTGAGTTATACGTGTATTCATGGTATTCGTCCGTCGTGGTCGGCGCAAACTCGAGGGCAAGCTCAGCATACGTTATCATCGGCCTATGAATGTATGCATTGAGTTCGATGGTTGGGTTGTAATAGACAATGTGAGGACCACCGCTTACTAGCACTAGGGTGAAGTTGTTCCAGTTTTCAACGTTTTCGATGGTTGCCCAGCATTGCATATAAGATGTATCTAGGTCAACGAAGTACGTTGGGCTCCATAGTGGGCCTCGCATGAGGTAGGAGATGTTCATCTGATAATTTCCTGGCGGCGAGTCTGTTATAACGTCCACGAGTATCTTGGGTCCCTGCACTTGAACCACTTCGTTCAGGACTATCTTTGTAATACTGGTTGTTGGAATCATTATTGTTCCGTTGTCAGCCTCTAGAAGCAGCATTGTGTCCCAGCTGATGAACTTGCCAGTGTAGGCACCGTTCTGGGTGGTGACGGTTATGATGTCGCCGCTATTGATTGTCGGATAGCTCTCGTTGCTTGTAGCAATACGGAGGACGTTGATTCCTGAAACTGTAAGCGTGTCAGTTAAAGCGCCGAATGGAAGATAAAACTGAATATCGCTAGCACCGTTCCCAAGCGCGACTGTCTCTGCATACCGTATGAACGTGACACCGTTTCCGTAAATGGTGACCACATCTGCTGCGTTCTCGTTCGTGCTCGTTACGGCGCTGATGTTAGAGTTCGTGCGCTTGAACATTGTTGCTGCAAAGACAACTCCTACCGTTGAAACTGTCAAGACACAAAGAATCGCTAGCAATTTTCTCGCGGAAACATGCATCGGATTACTCACTCTCTCAGCCTTCCTGAACCTCAAGAATACACTACGTTCCACGTTCATTTTATCCCACGCTTTAGTACAACATGTTCTAAAAACTAGACAGCCTTCCAACCAGCGCGGGCCTTGTTGGAAGGCCCAAAAAAGGAGAGTTGACAAGTTAACAGTCCGCGATCTCTATTCCTGATTCGAGATTCACAGCGCTCGGAACGCTAGAGAAGTTAGGAATTCAGGATAGATTTTTAGGTCTGCAAACAGTATTGGAAGAGAAGGTTGACACGTATGAGCTTCACACCGATTCAACAGGTTCTTTCTGGGGGATTTGAAGACCAGAAAATCGCGATTAGAGGGTGGATCTACCGCAAGAGAGAGGGAAAACAAACAATATTCCTGCTAATACGCGACTCAACCGGAATCATCCAATGCCCAGTCAAGAAAGAGAGCCAAGCTTGGGAAGATGCTGAGAAGATCACGATAGAATCTTCACTGGTGCTGGAAGGGGCTGTGAGGGCAGATGCACGCGCTCCGGGCGGGTATGAAGTTGTCACAGAAAGAATAGCGATAATAGGCTTGGCCGACCTCTTCCCAATAACGAAAGATAAGAGCGAAGAGTTCTTGCGCGATGTGCGTCACCTGTGGCTTCGAAGCCGCAAGATGAGCCTAGTGATGAAAGTGCGAAGCCAAGTGCAAAGGTTCACGCATGAATTCTTTGAAAACCAGAAATTCACCGAAGTCTCCCCACCAATGTTCGTAACAAGCGCTGTCGAAGGAGGTTCAACGCTCTTCAGTCTAAAGTACTTTGATCAGAACATGTACCTGACCCAAAGCGCCCAGTTATACCTTGAGATCTTAATCTACTCATTGGAAAAAGTCTACTGCATAGCTCCATCCTTCAGAGCAGAAAAGAGCCGAACCATCAGACACCTGACCGAGTATTGGCACATCGAAGCCGAACAAGCCTTCGCAGACATGAACGACTTAACACGGCTGGAAGAAGAGCTCCTGGCCCACATTTGCCGACGAACCGTTGAGACCTGCAAACCAGAGTTTCAAGAATTGGGCGCAGACCTTGCAAAACTCGCTTCGGTGAAGACGCCCTTCCCGAAAATAACCTACACGGAAGCAGTCGAGAAGTTGAACGCGAAGAACTTCAAGACAAAATGGGGGGACGATCTCGGATACGAAGAAGAGAAGGCCCTCGCAGACGACTTCGGCAAACCTTTCTTCATATACGACTATCCCAAACAGATCAAAGCCTTCTACTGCAAGATCCACAGCGACAAACCGGACTTGGCCATGTCAACAGACATGCTGGTTCCAAGAATAGGGGAAATATCCACCGGCGGTGCGAGAGAAGATGACAAAGAAAGACTCGTTACTAGACTTAAGGAACTCGGACTGAAAGAAGAAGACTATGACTGGTACATCGACCTGCGACGCTACGGGACTGTACCGCACGTCGGCTTCGGAATGGGACTGGAAAGACTGATAACATGGATGCTTGATCTGGACAACATAATAGACGCCATACCCTTCCCAAGGACCATCAGAAGATTCTACCCATAAGAACGCACGGTAGGTGCAGCTGACAAACTGGTTCTGTCAACTTGTCAGGGGATGGGCTAACGTGTTAACTCTCGTGGGATGGCTATTATTGAGAGGTTTCGTTGATTCTACAAAATCTTAGCTTGTACGATGGATTGGGCGAACTTGTGCCACACAAACCTTTGACTATATTCTGAATAATTACGGTAGGTCTTTCTCTCGAACGTTTTAGTTCTTGTATGACTAATGCCCTGTCGTTTATCATCCTGACAATTTCGGCTTGAATTTCCAAAGCAGGTAAAGGTATCTTCAGATTTCATGATTTCCATGTTTATATTCGGCTGGGCAACTCCTCTTTCAAGATTGATGTAGTACCCTTTACGCCTACAAAAGCTCGTAAAAAAAGGAGGGAATATTGAGACGAGTTAAGTGCGCTTATGGCTTCTCTTTTCTACGCCTTACACGAGTAACATAGACTGCTGTTGCAGCTGTTGCGAGTGCAATTGTTGAGGCCAAACCAATGTAGGGAGCCACCGTGATTGTTGAGGCTAAGCTAAGACTGTCCATAGGAGCCCATTCGCCCCCAACCTCCTCGGTGGGAATAGGAGGCATAGGCATGGAGACCACGCTTGCATTCGAAGTCATATCATCAGTATAGCTTGTCGCATTAGCCATACTCAAAACTTCTGCCAAATCTCCGTCGGGCACTGGCGTTGAAATATTGAGCGCCGGGAGTTGTACGCTGACGTGGGTCGAAGAATTTGCCAAAACGAACCAAGATGCTGCCCAATTGGGCGTAGCTGTGAAACTTCCATTGGTAATTGATGCTTCATAGCTGTCGAGCACCACGCTAGTGTTCAGATCAATCACTACTATAGTGTAATCAGTATGGCTAAGGTTCATCTGTTCCATGCTTATGCCATATGGTAGACCCACACTGGTGAGAGGATCAGCACCAACGACAGCTTCGCCCCACGCCGATGCGTGGCCACCCCACCAAGTTACAGTACCATGAACAACCACTGCCGTTTTTATGTTGCTACCTGATTTCAACACATATGCATTGCACCACGCATATCCATCCCGCCAATAACCTTTAGAAACTTCTACATCTATTGGCGCATTTCCGTCTTTATAGCGATCCATGCTCTGATTATAGCCATGTCCCCATAGATGACAATGTGCTTCAACATGCGAGTCCTGAGCATTAGCCAAACTTATGAAAGCAAAACTCATCATTAGACACAGAAGCGTCAAAGAGAATATAGTCCTATTCATAGCTTTTCTAATTCTCCTTTCTCTTTTTCTCTTGAAGAGATTCTAGCGTTGCATGCTGCGTTAGTATATCTCTTCGTATTGCAGTTTGCATCGTATAGAGTATTTAAGAATTTATATCATGATGTAAACATGATTACAATTCTGCTCTTATATCCGGTAGTTAACACCTCACCCAATCCAATATATGGGCTCGTTTCAGCAAGTCATCCCGCGACAGTTAACACGATAGCCCATCCCACGACAAGTTAACAGAACCGACAAACTGAATTCTCCATGAACTCTTGAGATTACACCTTCACGGTCTAGAATGGAAAAAGAGATGATGTCGATGCTACTTCTTTTCGAGTTGCCTTTTCAGTTCATCGTATGTTGCTTTGATCTCGTCGACTGAAGCTTCGTCTTCAAGGGTTGATACGTCGCCTAAGGCTGCGCCGGCTAGCACTGCCTTCAGGAGTCTTCTCATGATTTTCCCGCTCCGCGTCTTGGGAAGCCTGCTTACGATTACGATTGCGTCTGGTGTTGCGATTGGGCCTATGGTGTTTCTTATGTGTTTCACAAGGTCGGCCCGCAGCTCGTCTGACGGTTGGAATCCGCTTCTCAACGTGACGAAGGCTACTGGAACTTCGCCTTTGAGTGCATCTTCTTTACCCATAACCGCTGCCTCCGAAACAGCGGGGTGTGATACGAGCGCGCTTTCAATTTCGACAGTGCCTATTCTGTGCCCGGCCACCTTCAATACTTCATCAGCTCTCCCGAGCAGCCAGAAGTAGCCCTCTGGATCCTTCACTGCGTAATCGCCTGAGTAGTAGATGTTCGGCCATCTTCCGAAGTAGGTTTGCTTGTACCTTTCAGGATCCTTCCATATTGTTTCAAGCATTCCGGGCCAAGGGGTTTTGATCACCAGGAATCCTTTCGTGCCCGTCGGCGTCGGTTGCCCCTTTTCATCATAGACCTCTGCGTAGACGCTGGGCAACGGGTTTGTGGCTGACCCGGGCTTCAGGGGCACGAGTTCCAGGCCTGAAAGCGGGGATATCATGAAGCCGCCCGTTTCGGTCTGCCACCAAGTGTCTATGATGGGCAGTTTTCCTTTTCCTATGATGCGGTAGTACCATTTCCACGCTTCGGGGTTTATCGGTTCTCCGACTGTTCCCAAGAGTCTGAGGGAGCTGATGTCGTGTTTGGTTGCCCATTGTTCGCCGAACTTCATGAACATTCTAATCGCTGTTGGAGTAGTGTAGAGTATCGTTACTCCGTGCTTCTCGATTATCTCCCACCATCTGTCCTGAGCTGGATAGTCTGGGGTTCCCTCGAAAATCAGCGAGGTCACTCCCAATGCTAATGGAGCATAAACGTTGTACGTGTGCCCTGTGATCCAGCCTATGTCGGCTGTACACCACCAAATGTCCTCCTCGTTAGGGTTGAATCCCCACTTGAGAGTCCAGTACGCCCAGACTAAGTAGCCTCCGATGCCATGCTGGATCCCCTTGGGCTTGCCTGTAGTTCCAGATGTGTACAGAATGAACAAAGGTTCTGTGGCTTCCATGGGCTCAGGCGCAACATACGCGTTTGATTCGACTTTGCTCATTGCCTCATTGTACCAGACGTCTCTTCCTTCTTTCATGGGGACCTCCTGTCCAGTTCTTTTGACTACGACCATTTTTTGGACACCTGGCGCACTCTGCAATGCACGATCCGCAGTGTCCTTCAGAGCCACCGTTTTTCCACGGCGATAAGCACCGTCAGCAGTCACCAGAAGCTTTGCTCCTGAATCGTTCATCCTGTCCGCAAGGGACTCTGCACTGAAACCTGAAAAGACCACTGTGTGAACTGCGCCTATTCGGGCGCATGCGAGCAGCGTGATCGGAAGCTCCGGGATCATCGGCAGATAGACAGCCACTCTGTCGCCTTTGTTGAGCCCCAGATCCTTGAAGATTTTTGCGAGCTTGTTTACCTCGCGATAAAGTTGATAGAACGAATAAGTCCTAACTTCACCATCTTCCCCCTCCCAAATATAGGCCAGCATATTCTTCCTGGATGTTTTCAAGTGTCTGTCAAGCGCGTTGTAGCATATGTTCAGAACGCCGCCTGAAAACCATTTGTAGAAGGGTCGGTTGGAATCGTCCAGAACCTTGTCACATGTCTTGAACCAATCGATGGCTTTTGCTTTTTCAGCCCAAAACTCCTGCGGGTTCTTTATGGATTTCTCCCATTCTTCCTTCAACTTGCTTTCCGGATACACCTTATCATTGAATGGCAAACTGGCTTCCGACATGTTTCATCCTTCCGTGAAGTTCGTGGACAAACGAACTTTCAGAAATATAAACGTTTTTGGCTAAAAATAGGAAGGTGAAGGCATCTATTTGTTCATAGGACCTATGGGCAGGAAAGCCTTTCCATGAGCCTCATTCAACACCTCAGCCAAACCTAGATATACCGCGCTCAGTCCGCAGATTACCCCCTCGTAGCCTGTTATCGTGAGCAGCGTAGCGTCATTAGTCAATTCATGCGCAGTTAGAAGGAAGAATAGAATTGCTAGGCTCATGAAAACAAATTGGATTGCCCGGTTTGCTTTCAACGTCCCAAAGAACATCACAAAGGTGAATAGGCCCCACATGAAGAAATACGCTGCCATAGCGTTTGCTTCGGGTGCTAGAAACCCGAGACCCGAAATCTTTGGAAGTAACAAAAGGAGGACAAGAGACCACCAAAAGAAGCCATAGGAAGAGAATGCAACTGTGCCAAACGTATTTCCCTTCCTAAATTCCATTGCTCCCGCAATTATCTGAGCTAGGCCGCCGTAAGCTATGCCCATTGCCAATATCATGCTAAGGCCGTTTGTAAAAATCCCAGCGTTGCTCAGATTCAACAAAACGGTTGTTAGTCCGAAGGCTAACAGTCCAAGCGGTGCTGGATTTGCCAATTTCTCGCTCATTCCTTTCAATCCTTCAATTTCTGTTGTTAGAAGCTTTTTTCACATAGTTTCAAATTTAAGTCTTTCTAACCCTTTTTCCTGCGTCTCCTGCTTCTTATCCACTTTGCAGTCTCCAGTGAACCGAAGGTTATCGCTGTGAACAGTGTTGCAAACGCCCAGTCAAGCGGTTCAGGGGCGGCCACGGCGAACACTGAGTTGACGCCTGGCGTGTAGAGTACGAAGAGCTGAAGGATAAAAGATAGGGCAACAGCGAACCACAGGAATCTGTTCTTAAACGCGCCTACCTTCCAAATGGGGTAATTTAGAGATCGTGCCGATATGGCATTGGCTAATTCCATAAGGATCATGGACGTAAGCAACTGTGTTCTAGCTTCAAGCAGCGGGTTGTAAATCACCTTGCCAGACAGATCCAACGTAGGAGGCAGCCATGGTTGATAATAGAAGTATCCGAACAGGAGCAAGGCTGTCATCAGTATCGGTACGAGAGACATGTAGGCTTTGACTTCCGGTGTGAAGATGCTCTCGTTTGGATCACGCGGTTTTCTGCCCATGATGTCCGGGTCGGCGGGGTCAATGCCTAATGCAATTGCGGGCAACCCATCGGTGGTCAAGTTTACCCAAAGAAGTTGCGCCGCGGTCAAGGCTATCGTGGCGCTGCTAACTACGGCGGCATCTGTTGCTGACGAGTTCATCCTTGCTAGAAATGGGACGGAGATTACTGCAATAAACATTACTAGGATTTCCATTATGTTGCATCGCATCAGGTAAGTCAGGCATTTCTTGATGTTGTCGTAGATTTCGCGCCCTTCTCTCACCGCCTTTACTATAGAGGCAAAGTTGTCGTCTGTCAATATCATGTCCGACGCTTCTTTGGTCACCTCGGTTCCGGTTACACCCATCGAAACGCCTATGTCAGCCATTTTCAACGCGGGAGCATCGTTAACTCCGTCTCCAGTCATCGCCACGACTTTGCCCTTGGCTTTCCAAGCTTTGACTATTCTCATCTTGTGTTCAGGCGAAACACGTGCATATATTACAACTTTGTCCACCATGGTGGCTAATTGTTCATCGGTCAACGTTTCCAACTCTGTGCCTGTGAGAACTTTTCCTTCTTCTTCATTTTCGCCAAGCAGGTTGAGCTCTTTGGCCGCTGCTACCGCGGTAAGCTTGTGGTCCCCTGTGACCATCACGACGCTTATACCGGCTCCTTTGCAGGTGGATATTGCAGCTTTGACTTCATCGCGGGGCGGATCAATCATGCCCACGATGCCCACGAAGGTGAAGCCTTCCTCGATTCTTTCGTCGCAAGCTTCTACTGTGTCAGGCAGCTCCCTGAATGCAATGCCCAAGTTCCTCAGGGCTTGTCTAGCCATGGCTTCATTCACAGAGAGAATGCTGACCCTATCACTGCCAGTCAGTTTGGCCGCCTTTCCATTTGCCAAGACTCTTGTACATTTGCTGAGAACTATTTCGGGAGCCCCTTTCATGTACGCTATTTTCTTCTTGCCAGAAATGATGTGCATGGTTGTCATGCGCTTTGTCTCAGAAGAGAACGGCAGCTCACCTATGCGGGGTTGTTGCCCTTCCAGCTCTTCCTTCCACAAATCTGCCTTTGCGGCTGCGACGATTAGTGCTCCTTCGGTGGGGTCTCCTTTGACAGCCCACCTTTCCGACGAAGTGTCTTTTTCCAGTTTGGCGTCATTGCACAAGGCCGCAGCAATCAAAAGTGTGCGGAGCCCCTCTTCCGGTTCTATCTTCCTGTCCTCGAGGAGGAATTCTCCCTCGGGCTCATAGCCAACTCCTGAGACTTTGAAGATTTGATTATCGAGATAGATTCTCTGTACCGTCATTTCGCCTTTTGTCATCGTTCCAGTCTTGTCAGAGCATATGACGCCGGTACAGCCCAACGTTTCAACAGCAGGCAGCTTCTTCACTATCGTGTTCACCTTTGCCATTCGGTACATACCCACGGCAAGTGCGCCGGTTACTATTGCAGGCAGGGCTTCAGGAACGGCTGCCACAGCCAGACTGATGCCCCACAATATCATGTCAAGTATTCTGTTTCCTTCTACAAAGCCAATCGCACCCACACCGAGACAGATTCCAACGCATAGGATGCCGATCCACTTGCCGATAGACCGAGTTCTCTTCTCAAGCGGTGTCTCCTTTTCCCTGCTCAGCTGGACCATTTTGGCGATTTTTCCAAACTCTGTGTTCATACCCGTGGAAGTGGCAACCGCCTTGCCTCGACCGAAAACTACCACGGTTCCAGCAAAGGCCATGCTTCGCCGATCGTTAATCGGGAGTCCCTCAGCACAGGCATCAACACCCTTATTGACAGGAGATGACTCTCCGGTCAGCGAAGCTTCATCCACCTTCAAGTTCACGGATTCAATGAGTCGCGCATCGGCCGGAACCTTATCCCCCGTGAACAAGAGAACAACATCACCAGGAACAATCTCACTCGCAACAACCTTCACTTCTTTCCCATCGCGCAGTACTGTTGCGCTCGGCGCTGTCATCCTCTTCAGAGCTTCAACAGCTTTCTCCGAACGGAATTCGTTCACGAATCCTAAAACGGCGGTGGCTATAACTATGGCAATTATAACCGTAGCGTCTACGATTTCATTAGTGGCAATCGAAAGCGCCGTGGCGACTAGCAATATGATGATTAATACATCCTTGAATTGTTTCAAAAGCATCTTTACTGGAGAAGGCCCTCTTTCTTTATGCAGTTCGTTCAGGCCATATTCGGCCAAGCGTTTCTGCACTTCTGGCTTACTCAAACCGTGGTCAGAGGAGTTCAATTCCTTCAATGTTTCTTCGGGGCTCAATGCGTGCCAAGGTTTTGTGGCCAAACTCAACCCTCTTCATTTCTTGTCAATTTTGACAGGCCGGCACGTTTCACGAGCTGCACACTCCTCTGACAAGGACTATCGACTCAAAGAATGGAAGATCTTGCTTCGCAATAACGTTTGCCTTCAAGCCTCTCTCCTCGAGAAGGCGTAAAGTCTGCTCCACATTAGAAAGTGTTGATTGCATCAACATAATTTCTCCGCTGGGTCTGAGATATTTCGGAGCTTCACAAAGGAATCTGTCAATCACATTTCTTCCAGAAACGCCGCCAGCCCAAGCCCATCCCATCCAAGAGTCCTTTTCATTCTCTTCTGATGGTAGGTACGGAGCGTTGAATAGGATTAGATCGAATTCTTTTCTAGTTCTGAGGTGTGCGAACAGATCTCCTTGAATGAAAGACATGTGGTTGCCAACACCATTGATCTCTGCGTTATTCTTCGCGCATTTGACAGCGTAGGGATTTACATCAACCGCGATCACCTCACCTGCCTTCTTGGCTGCAATCACGCCCAATATCCCGCAACCAGTGCCCATATCAACGACTTTACAGCCACCTCTGACCTTCAAGTTTTCAGCAAAGAGGAAGGAATCTTCGGCCGGCTCGTAAACGTTTTCCATGATGTTGAAAACGCAGTCAGCGAAGATCACTCTACTTGATAATCGCATTGGCTAATGCTCCGAAATCTTCTGGTGCGAGTCCCCGCACTCGCTTGTTGCCCAGAGGGAGAGAGTCAGCAATCTTGACCACGTCTTGCTTTGTTGCATTACGTCCTTGCTTCAGGTACGTCAGGGCTGCGTTTCTAACCGTCCTGTTGCGGCGCGTAAAGAGAACTTGTAGGAGGCGTTGGAAGGCTGCCTCATTCCCTGGCAGAGATGGCCGTTGTTTCTTTGGCTTCAGGCATATTATGACCGAATCTATTTTTGGATGTGGATAAAACATGGATTTGGGAATCTCATCCAGAAGCTCAACTTGTGCATGATAGTACGTGAAAACCGTCAACCATCCGTAGTCTTCACTTCCAACAGCAGCCATAAGTCGATGCGCAAATTCCTTTTGAAAGACCAAGACTGCACAGTCGAAGTCCCTTTGGAAGAGCCATGCGAGTAGACGGGACGAGATTTGATAGGGCGGAATTGAAACGATTTTGTTGAATGAAGGGAGAGTGATGCTGAGAACGTTACCTTCGATTATTTTCACGTTGGATGCGCAACCGAGCTGTTCACGCAAAATGCTGACAAGCCTCGCATCAACTTCAACTGCGAGAACTTCCTTGCATTTCTCGCTCATGAAACGAGTCAGGAAACCCAGTCCAGCACCTATCTCCAACACTGTATCATCACAATCGAGTGAGGCGTAGTGGGCCATCTTTTGAAAAACTTGTGATTCAACCATGAAGTTTTGGCCTAAAGCCTTCTTCGGCTCAATTCGATGTCTTCGAAGCAGAGACTTCGTTTCTTCTAGGAGGCTCATTCTACCCCGTTAGACGATGGATTGGGCTATTGTGCCCTCGTGAATAATCGATACTTGCTGTCGCCACCCAATTCTTCCATTACTCTCTTTGTTATCAATTTAACCGGGTTGGGCAATTCCGTGCGTTTCTGTAAGTCTTCAAAACTCTCAAAAGGTTTCTTCTCTCGCTCGTTTATGACCTGCCACATGTATTTTTTGCCTATTCCTGGAACCAGCTCCAGAGCGTGCATCCTCGGTGTGACAGCCCGTGCAGTGTTGAAGAATTGAACGAACCACTTCTCACGGTTCAGCACGATCTCGTTGATCACCGTTGGAAGCTCTGTTTTGGCGGCTGCGGTTAACTCATCATAGCTTATTCGACCGATAATGTACGTTATCTCTGAACGGGCCTCCTTACCAACGAAAACACGATCATGAGGCTTGAGTATCATGCCTTCCTTGACCAATGCCTCTAGAAGGGTGAAGAACTCTTCGCCCACTAACTGAACCAGAGCTCCCGCTCGGTAGCCGGCTCGTCCTGAAACGTGCACTCCGGGGCGACCGTGCTGCAGAAAATCCAGGATACGGGCGAACTCTTCGTACCGCTTCTCCATCATCGTCATAATTTCCTCTATTTAGTCTCTTATTGCTTAAAATAGTTGGCATCGACCAGCCTATTTCAATTTTCGATGTTCATCCAGCAAGTTCACTATGGCTTCTAGTTTGGCTGTCTCGATGATTTTTCGTCCACCTGCTAGAAACACTCTCAGCTCTTCAATACTCTTGGGCATGCAGTTGACTATTTGCACTGCCTCTACCTCGTCTAGACCGTATTCTGCCACGAGTTTTCCAACCAGTTTTTCGGCGGATTCGGGGTCGGTCTTCGAAAACTTTGACACGTAATCGAACGTGCGGCGCTGTAGCTGATCGAGGTTTGCTTCACCTATAGAATCCAGCAGCTTCTTGACCTGGGGGAGACTCAGTTTCTTTTCGGTCATGTTCTTTTCCGACATTCTAATCACTCTTAAAAGGTTCCAAGTGTTCAGGTCTGACGATGATCTCTTTGATAGCGTCTCCTTGTGGAACACTCACTACATAACTGCGTCCCCGCTTGTTGAGTACAATGCCGACTTTGCCGTGGAAGCGCCTGTGCGGCATGCCTTTGTGGACACTCGAGTCTATCTTGACGACAACATTGGTTCCAGGCTGATACTCATGGAGCAGCTTACTCAGCCTCAGTTTTCCATGCTCCCTAGTCCCCTTTGTCAAGAGACGGCGTGCACTCGAACGAAAACCCTTCGACTTCTTTATCATAACACTTCTCCTAATCTTCCATAATTATGTTTAGAACATCAAGGTCCATGGGCTTCGCTTTGTTCTTGAGAAGTTCCGAAACACTGGGCACCGTTCTTCCCTCATCCCCAGTAACCAGTTCTTTAACGTAGAGCCCTCCTTGACAGCGTAATCTCATTTCAGCCTTTCTTGGCGACAGTTTCTTAACGCCCACGTCGTATATGTACTTTTCCCGCGTCAGATCAGCACGTCTGTGCAAAACGCGAACAGGGGTATCCTGTTTAATCATGACGTTTGTAAGGCTCTTCTCCAAGAAGCGCATGTCCTTGGCCGTGATCTTGTTTTCAAATTCTATGAACACCCGATATTCTTTCTGCTTAGACTCGTCTCCCTTCAACTTCCTGACGACATCTCTATTCGCGACCCTCAGACCTGAAACCTCGACCTTGTTCACCCCGTTCGCGTTCACCGCATCTTCCATTTTTTTAAGATCTAGGAAACGCTTTTTCGGAGCCGCGATTTCAATCACAAAAGGCCTGCCGTTGCCCAGCATGCGAGCATCGATGTCTTCTCTTCCAGAAGCGTGAAACGAAGCACCCGAACCACTTGTCGCTTCCAACAGTGGCTTCTCAACTATTTCCTGCACCGACTCCGGATACAATTTTCCAGTCCAGTTACATTTCTCGCAACCTTTACCCCAGCATCCCGAACAGAACCATTTCGACTGAGGAATGCTTCTGACGAGTTTTTTGTACCGGCCAGCTATGAAGAGAGGGTTGACTTGAAGTCTTACAAGACCAGAGAATGGCTCGACGAGTGCGACGATCTCTGGCTTTTTGAAGTCTACTTCCTTCCCGCTCCGCTCTGCAACTCTTTTACCGATGGTCCTCGCGAACTCTTTGCGGAGACTCTCACCCTGGCTGACGCCAAATTCTGCCCTAAACTCATCCTCTCGTTCGCCAACTGTCAAGGGCAATTCTATGCCCACGAGGAAACTGCTGTACTCGTAATCACTGAGAAGCCCCAGAGTTTTCTCCGCCAAATCGTTACGAAGATCAAGCTTGCCCTCACACAGGAAACATGTTTCTGGATAATCTTCAGCCCTAATGTGTTCTCCCAGTCTGTTGAGTATTTCCTTTGCGACTTTGGAAAAACCATTCGTCTCCAAAACCTTGAGAGCCTTCACGCCCCGTTTGCTCTCTGAAAACGCCAACGCGTGAGCCTCAAGCGTCAACGCCAGTTTTATCGCCCTTCCCCTCTCCTCGTTCTCAACGCCATGTCCCAGGAGCGCAAATTGCCGGCCCAGACAACGGTCACAGAGGGGATATTTCTCAAGCATCCTCTGAGCTTCTTGCAAAATGCTCATTTAACATGCCTTCCAAGAGCCTGGCACTGTCACTTGAGATCCGTGGGCAGGTTTTTTCCGAAGAAGGGAAACTTCTTTTGTCTGCGCATCGTCTTCAACATGCGTCGCATCATCGCGTACTGTTTCAGAAGCTCCTTCACTTCTTTCTCGCTGGTGCCTGAACCCCTGGCTACGCGTTTCATCCTTGAAGCGTTGAAGATTTTCGGGTTCTCCTTCTCAGCTACCGTCATAGACTGAATCAATACGCGCCACTTTTCCAAACGGCCCTCAGCAGTGTTCAACATTTCATCAGGGATCTTGTAAGACATTCCTGGAATCAAGTTCATGAGTTTCTTGAAGGTGCCCATTCCCTTCATAGCTTCGAACTGTTCATACATGTCTGTCAACGTGAATTTGCCGCTAAGGATAGCCTTGGCTTTCTTTTCGGGAACAGTTATCTCGGCCTCACGCACCTTGTCAAGGAGCGTTTCCAAGTCACCCATTCCTAGCAGACGGCCAACGAAACGTGAAGGAACGAAAGCCTCCACGTCCTCCGTTTTTTCTCCGGTGCCAATGAACTTTATGGGCGCACCTGTCGCCGCTACCGCAGAGAGAGCGCCGCCTCCCCTTGCAGACCCATCGAGTTTCGTGACGAGTATCGAGCCGATGGGCGTGGCTTCATTGAAGGCTTTGGCCTGGGCCAACGCTTGTTGGCCAATTGTTCCGTCGATAACGAGCATAACCTCATCAGGTTTGATGCTTCTCTCAAGCATCTTCATCTCTTTGATGAGTTCGTGTTCCTCTTTATGACGGCCGGAAGTGTCGACGATGACCATGTCCTTGTCGACAAATTGTTTCAAACCTTCAGTAACGACCTTAATGGGATCTTTGGCTTTTAGGTCCCCATACAGGGGAATGTTGATTCTAGCCGCGAGTTGTTGAAGCTGAGCGTAAGCGCCGGGTCGAAAAGTGTCGGCGCAAATCACGGCGGGCTTCAAGCCCCTCTTTTGAAAGTATCTTGCCAGTTTGGCTGCGGCAGTTGTCTTTCCAGAACCTTGGATGCCGACGAGCATTATTATTCTTCTCTTTCCCGGCTCCATTTTTATCGGAGCTGGCTTTTCTCCTAGGAAACGCGTCATCTCTTCATAGACGACTTTTATCACGTGCTCGCGTCTTGAGACGCCGGGTGGAACTTTTTCTTTCAGTGCTCTTTCTTCTATTCTTTTGGAAATGTCGAGCACGAGTTTGACGTTAACGTCCGCTTGGAGCAGAGCCTTCTGCACATCATGCACAAGCTCCTTGACTGTGGCTTCGTCTACAACGGAAGCCTTGAAAACCTTCTTCAACGCTTCGTAAAGTGACGAACCTAGGTGATCTAGAGACATGTTTTTCTCCAGATTTACATCGCTTCATGCCATTAATAGCTATTCCGTTCTTCGGGCCTTGCTTCCGTAAGCTTTTTAGATTTCACGCTTCTTCTAGAGGGGTTTGAGTGGATAGATTTGAGTGAAGAAGTTAAGATTATTGAGGTAAAGAAGGTGCCGACAGGAGCCACTTTGATTTTCGCTTTCCCAGACGTTGGACTGGTAGGAGTGATAGCTGCTTCACACCTAATCGACGAGCTAGGCTTGACTGAAGTGGCCTATGTGAATTCGAATCTACTCCCGCCGCTCATCGTTCTGCATGAGGGCTTACCGCACTCTTCGATAAGGATCTTCGCAGACGAAGACACTCTCTTGGCGGTCTCAGAAGTACCGATACCCACAGACGTAATCTATCCGATAATGGACGCACTGATTAATTGGGCAAAGGGCAAAGAGGTCAAAATGATGATTTCACTCAGCGGAATGCCGATCCAAGATAGACAAGATGTTACAGAACTGAAGTCCTTCGCCGCAGCGTCAAACGCTGAGGCATTGAAGACAGCTCGAGAAAAGGGCCTGGAGATTCTGACAGAGGGATACATGGTTGGCCCTCAGGCAGTTGTGCTTCAACGCGCTGCAGAAGCTGGATCACCTGCTATAACACTGCTCGCTCAGTGTTTTCCCAACTATCCAGATCCAGAGGCGGCGGCAGAAGTTCTGAAGGAACTGGCGAAGATAACGGGGTTGAAAGTGAACGTTGCAAAATTGTTGGAGAAAGGCGAGGAAATTCGATTGAGAGCGAGAGACGTGATGAAACGAACTCAGGAAGAGATGACGAAGATGAAGAAGGGCCAAGAATACGACATTCCAATGTACGTTTCATAGGGAGGAGATGAACGGTGTCCATTAGGAAGAAGACGTCAATTTCTGACATGATAGACGAGTACTTTGAAGATATGGAAAGATGGGCTGACCAGGTCAGAGAAACTCTGAGTGAAAGACCATGCTGGGATCTGAAAACCTGTGCGATAGAACCTCTACGTGAAATAACGGTAATGCCCACAGAAGTGATAGTTACAGTTGACTTGCCTTACGCAAAGGAAGAGACCGTCAAAGTCAAAGCATTCGATGGTTCTTCCCTCGAGATACTCGCTGAAATGAAGAAGAAAATACGTCTCACCGAACTTGGCGTAACACACAGGAAAGGCGTGATTCAAAGATTCCATGCTTGGATACGCATCCCAGTAACAGTCAACATGGACAAAATGAAGATTCAACACAAAAAAGGAATCCTAGAAATCAAGATACCCCGCAAACGCTGACACACAATCTCCGTCAGAAAGAGCAATGAAGCCTCAGCACCTAACTATCTTCACAAATCCGACGGCTCTTCTAGCATCATCGGCCTCAAACCACCATATGTAAGACGCTGAAATAAACCTTGACGAAAGTCTTTTAACAACAAAAGACGATACGAACTAGAACAGTTTGGTGGGTGAGGAATCTGGCAGGCGAAAGAGCAATCCATATCGCGATTTTCATTCTCGTTCTAGTCGGACTATGTGGAATAAGCGGATACATAATTTACAGCAGTACGCCAAACGATTTGCTGAGAATTGCAGGAATCGCGTTGAGTTGGGGAATAATACTCCTGGCTCTCTACACCTTATTCAGTGCACTTAAGTGGAAATGGTGGGAATAGAAGCCATCATCCTAGAACTGTTCTTAGCGCGAGCTGGTGGGCATTCTCTTCTCACTACAATCCAAAAAGAACTATCAGGATATTTCAAAGTACTCTGCAAAAACGCGTGCGTTTCTGTTTGTGAGGAAAAGGGTAGAGGGAGAAAGGAGAAGGGAGTTCTACCGTTTCCTCACACCCATGAAGAACTATTGAGAAAACATGCTCTTTATCCTATGTTTTTGTACAACTGTTCTAAACTCTAGAACAGACTCTCCTTCTTCAGTTTGTGATGTGCTCAACTAATCATAGCGCGCGCTGTTCAATAGCTCAGGTCGGAACCAACACATGAACTTGGCAAAGCCAGGAGCTTGAGATACTTCGCTTGCTGATTTAGGAGCACGCACACGCGCCAATCAGTGCTTTCCTAAAACTACTGATATCGACCTCATCCAAGTTTCATGGACTTCTGCGTTGTCGTATCCCATGATTAGGTTTACCCATATTCCGGTGAAGAGCGCATCGATGAGCTGCGCCATGATGCGAGGGTCGGCGTCAGTCCTGATGCTGCCTTTTTCCATGAGGTTCTGTACGAATTCGCGTATTACTTCGACGTCTTTTTCGTGGTCTTCTCTTACGATTTTTCTCATGTCTTTGTCGTGTGAAGCTAGAGCGAAGATTTCAAAGGATGTGTGAATGAATTCATGATATTTTTCAGTCATCAACTTGTAGGCTTTCTCCATGGTCTGCACGTAGTCTTGGCTGTCGAGTGATTTGCAGAGAATCTCTCGCAGGATTTGGTGGTTGGATTGGAAGATTTCTTTGAGGATGTCATCCTTGCTCTTGAAGTATGAGTAGAGTGCGCCTTTGCTTACCCCTAGTTCTTTGGCGATATCGCCCATAGTTGTGCCTCGATAACCGTTTTTTGAGAAGATATCGAGAGCGGTTTGGATAATTTTGGATATAACTGCTTTCTTGTACTCAAGAATCATTTTCGGCATGCGGAGACCATTGTTATTATAAAGCTGGTTCAACGATTTAAAAGTTGCTTTTGCGACGGCAAGTTTATTAATAGGATTTGGGTTACTAAACTGACTAAGAGTCAAATAAGAATCTTTCAGGAGGTAACAAGAACATGAGTGTGATCTTCCAAGAGACTCAGAGTCTGAAAAATCAGTCATTTTCTCCTACTATTCTTGAAAAAAGGGATTGCCCTGACAACATGACCTGTTTCGATTTTGGTTCAAGCATAGCTACGCGCCACAAAGAGGAGGCGAATGTTTAGCATGTCCGACATCATTTCGGTCGAAAACCTTGTGGAAGTCTACGCCGACGGCACGAAGGCAGTCGACGGAATCTCTTTCAAGGTGAGAGAAGGCGAGTTCTTCGGGTTTCTAGGTCCGAATGGTGCGGGGAAGAGCACCACGATTAAGGTTCTTACGTCGCTCCTCAGGAAGACTTCTGGTCGGGTGTCTGTTGCTGGTTATGATTTGGACGTGTCGCCTGGGGAGATTCGAAAGGTTATCGGTGTGCTGAGCCAAGAGACGATTGTGGACGTTGACCTCACTGGAAGGGAGAATCTTCGGCTTCAAGGCCGTCTGGAGCAGATGCGCGGCAGCATACTTGAGAACCGCGTTAACGAGCTGTTGAAGATGGTGCAACTGGAGGATTTCGCAGAGAAGGCTGCTGGCCGATATTCAGGAGGAATGAAGAAGAGGCTGGACCTAGCTTCGGCCCTCGTCCACAAGCCGAAGTTGTTGTTCTTGGACGAGCCCACCACCGGACTCGACATTCAGTCTCGTGCAACCATATGGGATTACCTAGAGAGGCTCAACAAGGAGGAGGGCATAACGATATTCTTAACCACGCAGTACCTAGAGGAGGCGGACAGGCTTTGTAGGCAGCTTTCGATAATCGATCATGGCAAGATCATCGCAGAGGGATCGCCTTCAGAGCTGAAGGAGGCCATAGGAGGCGACACGATAATGCTGTCGCTCAAGGGCGGAACAGATGCTGCTCTGAGATCTAGAACGAAGGAGATTCTGGGCGCTGTCCAAGGGGTGACGAACGTCATCGACTCAGAAAACGGTGTTATCGCCTACACGAAGAACGCAGGTCAGATAATCGCGGACATCGTTACGGCCCTGGAACATGACAACATACGGCCGTCTTCTCTGAGCGTTTCCACGCCGACATTGGACGATGTGTTCCTGCGGCAGACTGGAAGAAGGATAAGACCGGAAGAGCTCGGCAAGAAGACCACGGAGCCTTTCCTCATGTGAGGTGATGAGAGTTGACCCTGTTGTACGACACAGAGTCCCTGTTCAAGAGGGCTCTGACGAAGATAACAAGGAACCCCACGTTGCTGTTCATCAACCTTTTCACGCCCTTACTGTTCCTGCTCCTCTTTTCACAGTTACTACAAAAGCTCACCAGTCTGCCTGGGCTCTCGGGGAACTACCTCACCTATCTGACGCCGGGAATCCTAGTGATGAATGCAGTTCTCGGCGCGTTTCAGTCAGGCATGTCGATTGTGAATGACATCAATTCGGGTTTCCTACAGAAGCTGCTCTTAACGCCAGTCAGCAGACCGGCAATCCTGCTCGGAAGACTGATGACCGACGTGCTTGTGCTGATAATCCAGTCAACAATAATAATAATGGTGGCAATACCGTTGGGCCTCACCATCACCACCGGACTCTACGGAACATTACTGATTTTCGTGACGCTGGTCATCTTCGATCTGGCCTGGTCAGGGCTCTTGCTTGCCCTGGGCCTGAAAACAAGGAAGGCGGAAACCATATCAGCCGTAGGCAACCTTCTGGCCTTCCCACTCCTCTTCGTGAGTAGCGCCCTGTTCCCAACGGCCATCATGCCCTCCTGGGCCCAAACAGTTTCTAACTTCAATCCAGTGAGCTACGCCTCAGACGTAACAAGAGACCTGATCCAAGGAGGGCTTACTTGGAACGCTATTGCATCCGCATACACGGTAATCGGGCTACTCGCCGTCGTGGCCTTCGCGGCCACGCTGTACCAATTCAGGAAGGTGGTCAGCTAGAAGGAGGGAAGGCTAGAGAAGAAGACACTGGCTTAGAAGGCGAACCCTAGAGGGGCAAGATGAACACCAGACCTGAGTAGAAGCGAAGTTAGATATTCTGTTAAGGGTGGGGTATGGGTTTTTAATAGGCTTATGCAATTAGACACAAAATTGGAAAACCTAAAAATTCTTAAAACAATTCTGATTAATGCCATAATACGAAGGCGTTTCAATGTGCGATGAAAAAGATAATCTGAATGACAAACTGACAGAAAAACATCTGGACCTTGAGGACAAAATAGAGTTATTAGAGGAAAACTTGAAAATATGGACAGATGCTATAACGGAATTATCTGAAATTGAAGATGCGTTCAAGACGAGTGGAAAACCAGAAATGCAGGGCAAGACGATTTTGGATGTTGGAACGGATTCGGTCAAACCTCTTTATCTTTCCCTTAAATACAATCCAAGTAAAATCATAGGGATAAACGAGTCGTGTTTTTGTCCATTTGAGTTGGAACTTGAGTCGCGGTCGAAATTTCTCACGGATACATCGATTAGACTTTATACTTGTAGCTTGTTTGACGATGTAGCCCTTAATAGAATTCGAGAAAAAGAAGGGATAAGCGGAAAATTCAACTTTGTTTTAGTAAGCAAAACATTGCACCATCTTAGGACAGATGAGTGTGTTGAAGAACACGAATGCCAAGAGGATGAGGAATGCTGTAAGTATGGGCTTAACGAAGAGTATGTTTTTGAGAAATTGCTCTCCTTAGGTGAAAGAGTGATAATTTACGAGCCTATCGACACCTCAGATGAGGATTTAGACAAGACACGAGGAAGGGGCGGCAACTTCACAAAAAACGAATTGATACATGTCTTCAACTATCTCTTAGAAAATCAAAAGTATAAAGTCAAGTTCATTCGACCACAAACGTTTGACCTTAATAAAACAACGTTAGATAGAGTTGAACCGATTCTAAGGCAAGTTGATTGCATCTGCTTCTATGTGGAAAAACTAAATGGCGATAAGTCTTAAAATCTACACAGCATAAGAAAAACCTAAGCACTGAGAAGAAGGCCATCCACAGCTACATCTTTTCTTCTTGGTTTTCTTGGCGTAAAATTCAGCGTTTACCTTTTTTGGTCCATTTTCGTACAACGGTTAATAACCCGAAGAGTTATCAGAACCCTCTACTGTGTGGCTTATTAGGTGGAGTAGGAGGCAGGCTCGGAGTGCGATTCGGCATTTGGTGGATTCTGACCGAGAATATTGCCTACTTGGTTCTGGTTGTCGGCGTCATTGCTGTTAGATTCGTTCTTGGCGACCTTTGAGATATATTTGCTGATCCTTGAATAATTCTTCGGCGAGTTGAACGTAAGCTCACAATCATCACAACAGAACTGAAACATATTTGGCTCCAAATAGAGGGCCCTACGCCCTTTGCGCGCACAAGAAAGCCAGAACCGTACATAGAGCTCGAAAATTCAATCTTTCAATCTATTTTGCTCTCATAATCTTCATTTTTCCAAGTATCCGCCAATACTCAATTTCCACGCCAGGCGCCAGTTTTGCCTTCAGCTCTTCTTCCTGCGGATAAGGAGCATCAAAGTACTCGTAAGTCTCCAGGTCCATAATTTGAACACCGGTCGGGTTCACTGCAAACACTTGGCCCGTACGCTTATCGATTATCGGCACCTCCGCGCCAAGATCAACAGGCTTCACAAAGCTTCTCTTAACCCCATCCCAAACGCCTACAGCCGTTATTCTAGCTTTGGCTGAACCGTGCTTTCCCGGCTTCGACTTGTCTATGTCAACAATATGACATGGTTCGCCGTCGATTACCATGTATCCGCCGACTCTCAACTCGCCAACGTGAACTGGTTTGGTCATGTGCAAGCCAACCTGCAACTGACTACTACAAAGCCATTCTTAAGCTACACGCATATATAGATTTAGGCACTACTTTTCGATACTTTAGCGCGCGCTCTAAGGATAGATAGTCAAAACACGTTGTCATAATGGAATATTAAAGACCCGGATGGTTGGTGGGAATTGCTCGGTGTTCCTGTTAGGAAGGAGAACAAACACAAATCGTGCCGATTCTGTAAATGGTTGACAGATGGGGATGATTGGAAAAGAGGCGAGGGAAAGGAAAGGTGCTTGGAAATAACCGATAATGAGGATTTCGTTGCAGTTCTCGAAAAGTTCCCCAGAATAGAGGGCGAGATTTTGATAATCTCAAAGAAATGCGGTGAAGAAGCATACGATGATTCTTCGGAAATCTCAAAATTCGGAGAGGACGAAAGAGACAACTTCTGCAGAATAATTGGAGATACTACCGAGCTAATGAAAAGGAATCTGCACGCTGAAAAAGTGTATTTGTACAGCTTCTGCGAACATTGGGAAGAGGAAGAAGTTCAGTACGTGGACAAATTAACATCAGAGCATCTACACATCCATTTGCTACCGCGGTATCGCGGAATGAGACACAGAGAACTTGCGGCAGAGAAGATTTTCAGTATACCGAGCAAAGAATTGAGTAGTTCAATGCTCCACGCTGTCAAGTATGAGCTGCTAGGAAGAAAACCGAACAAAACATAACACGCTTGAGTCAACTGTATGCATCAACACGCGTTTATGCGTGAGTGGCTTTGAGATTTGAGATCTCTGTCGCCTGTCCCTCGCGGATGACCGTATTCTATAAATTCATATTCAATCTAACCTATTGACTCAGATTATCTGAGAGTCCTGATATTAGGAGTTAATAATAATGGTTGGAGGTTACGCGGGAAATACATTTGTTGCTTTTCTCGACATTCTTGGCTTCAGAGACTTGGTAGAAGGCAACGTTTCTCTGGCAGCGCAGACCTTGGACAAATTCTATTCGACAATATATGAGGCTTGCTCAAATCCGATAAGCAGACGAATTCCTACTGACAGAATCAGCAGAAATAATCCGCCGGTTCAACCCGAATCAAATGCCATAGTCGCCTCCGATTGTGCCGTGATTTTTTCAAGAAACACGGAAAGTGGTGAGAACATGAGCAACGACCTGAAATGCATGCTGGACTTCATTACAACAGTCAACAGCAACCTTGTCAAACCTGATCCTGTACCATCTATTCTCACGATCTGCTCTATTGCCTACGGTTGGTTTGTTTACGAAGACAGGAAAGAGTCCAGTTACCTGAAAAAGAACTGCTTCCTTGGAACGCCTTACATGAACGCCTTCTCGGATAGCGAAAAAATGAAGAAAGAACTAGGCCTATGCAGATTATTGAAAAGCAATTTGCCCGAGAGAGCGCGCGCTAGCATTCTAACCCTGAATTCTCTGTTGGTTGAAGAAAATGGAAACTACTACTTCTATTGGATGCTAAGAAATCGCAGTTTGCTTAGTGCCTTCCTAGAACAATACAAAAGAGCAAGCGCGGTTGAAGGACCTTTGAAATATGAACGGATCAAAGAAGTCCTAGGCAGATACAACAGTTCCGTTCAGGAATAAGCGCGCGCTTTGTAATACATCTGAATCATCGAAACACGATCTGATGTCTCCCAAAATCAAAGTGTTGTGCGTTCAGAGTCCGCGCGGGCTATTCTTTATCACAACTACCAAGCATGACCAAGCAAATAGAAAGCGCGTAACCACCGTGGTTAAGGACGGGTTGAATGCTTACTAGCCCATTTCTGATGCTTTTGAGCGAGACCTAATTAGCGCGCGGAGCTTGTTAGTTCTGATAAACCTGAGCAAGCGATTGAATCAGGTGCTGTTCACAAGCAATAAAAAGTAGAATTTAATAACATACTATTGATGGAGATATGTGGAGAGGTGTTTTTGGTTTAGCGCGCGCCTGACTGTTAGGCAGCCGTCGGCCCGGCCCAGGAAATCGCCATAGTCGGTCAGAAATAGTTTTGTCGTTCTTGTCTTCATTCAGATCACCTGCGCGGGCTGGTCCCAGCATGGCCATTAAAAAACGTTGCTACTAAGAGATACTGTCACCTAATCTAGTTGCTTTGTGGACTTCCCAAAGAGCAGGAGGGGTGCTCCGTTCATATAGCTATCCTTAAAGAGTCGTCTGGTGGATAGCGTTCATGATAGACGTAAAATCCACGTTTTCCTCGTCGCGTTAGAATCGCCTTATTACCTTTGGATAACTTTTCCAGTTCATTAGCAAGTCGAGCATCACCAGGATCGTAGCCTGCTTCTCGGAATTTCTTCTTCGTCTCACCAAAAGTCTTTCCTAATTTGAAGAACCCTTGCATGTAGATTTCGAAAATAACCTCTCTGGGTGGTTTCCGAACTTCCTCCTTTCCAAATATCAAAGCCACGTTTGTCCTAGTCAAACTATAGAAGAAGGATACATAACTGTTGAAATCACTAGTTAGGTCATTACCGAGCTCTATGAGAGTTTCAAGATACTTCACATACGCAGGCAGACATAGCCTTGCACTTAAATCCGCTTGAATGGGCTCTGGAGGTGGAACATCATGCGGCCCTGTATGCGTTCTAGTAAAATAAATGCTCTTCAACAAGCTGCACAATGTGTCAGCTTGATCAATCTTTTTGCCTTCTAACTCGCTTTGAAGTCTACCATTTCGGTGATTGAATTTGGGGTTCTTCGACAATTCTTCCCAGATGTTTGACGAGTTTATTCTGTCAACCTCTTGTAGCAAGTTTCTGACGATTCTTTCACAAAAAATTCCGCTCGAAGTCATAGCATTTCTCCAAGCCTCTCTTTCCATTTCAAGGAGTACGTGAATGTAGAAAAAGATCGGGCTTAGGAAGAAGTAAAGCATTCGAGCTTTGTGGTGGTCACCTTTGAGCAATGCTTGAGAATATGGGGCAACTGAAGCCTTGAGATTGCTTCGGCCTCCCATCATTTTGTCCCAATCATCAATTGTTTCATTTATTTGGCTGCAAAGCTGCGTCTCGTCCATCTTTTTTCCGCAAGAATATGCATAGAGTTCTTCGAGCGAATCGTAGTGCTGCTTTTCTTTTCCTATAAGGTTGGGAAGCTCAATAGACATTCTTACTCAGTCCAAAACACCCATTCTTTTCCTTCTTTTGTTCCTTTGAGAGTCTTGTCAAGTCTTCGTCTCAAGGAATTCAGAACTGTCACTTCTTTACCACTCGTCGGCAGTCCCTTTTCCATGAAAGTTTTCATCACATCGGAGACTTTTCTCTTGTTTGGTAGTTTGAAATAATCTCCTTTGATTAATTCATCGATTTTAGGCGAGAACAATTCTTTTCTCGCTCCGCCACGTTTTTCCTCTAGGCCCGTTTCCTTCTCATCTGACTGCTTTTCCTCAGTATCCTCAGGACGCAAAGACTTCAACCATTCAAAAGCCTCTCTGAATCGTTCATCGACTTCTTTCGATCGGCCTTCATATTCTATTTCTACTTCTCCTTTCTTGATTCTGAACCGAGATTTCTCTACTGATATTCATGACACCTTACAATGTTAGTGAGTATTAGGTCCCGCCAGTACTAAGCTCATGAATCATGTGAAAAGTCTCGCGCTCTGCAGCATCGACCAGCTTGTATTCACTTGCCTTCTTTCTTCCTCTTTGTCTGAAAATATCTGCGTGTTTCTTGAGATTGGCGCCCAAATTGTCAAGTGAACCTACACCATGTTCTGCTAGGATTTGATTCAGGCTTATCCATTCTTTTCCGTATGCTTCATGATATGCAGCCAACAAGTATCTGGAAACCAAAACCTGCTTTTCGGCATGACTTCCTTGAAGAGGAACAGTAAAAAGTGGTCCATCCTCCTGAAAGTCAAAGATGTTCTCTATCTGGTCCACGGATAGTGCGCATTTGGCTGCGAACTCTTCGATTCTAGCTTCCAAATTTGCAGTTCCGCTTTCCCCGCTCGCCGTCTCTATTGTCTTTGTTTTTTGTTCGGCAAAGGGTGCCCAAAGCTTCGATAATACAATTTCAAAGGCCTTTAGACGGTACGGTTCTTCGATTTCCTTGGCGATATTTATTGCCCGCCGAATTATAGCTTTTATTCTTTCATCATCATAATCCAAGGCCATCTTAGTTCGAAGCTAGGTTTATGGGTTTAGCCTTATAAATTACATGGTTCGACAAACTAATGCTTTCACCCCTTGTTTCTTAGATTAGAGGTGAGAGCTCCAATCGCAAACGTTTACAAGCAAGTCTGGAAGGCGCCAAGCCCAGATACAGCTCAAAAATGAACCTCAACGATAGAAGAAAGCGCGGATCGCCGACTGATGCTTAAATAGCCGTTTGCATGGAGACCCGCGCTCAAAAAGCAGGAGGGATCTAGTTGGAAAGTGAAAAAGCCTTAACCGATGACTCGCAACAACAGGCGAACGACAAGAAGAAGGGCAAGATTGCCAAATCTACTCGCTGCATGAGAAAAGGCTTTCGGCAAAAGAGGGTCGCTTCAAAAATGAACCTAAGCGAAAGACTTGTCAGGGCCTACATCTGGAGAATGAAAAATCCTGAGAAGTACAAAGCGTTGCTGAGCGAGTATCTTGCAAAGAGGAGACAGAAACAGGAGAATCAGGAAATCAAGAATGTGCTGAAGAAACAGGCTTAGAAGCTGGGAGGAAGCGCGCGCGCTTGATGTTTTGGGGAGTCAGATTCTTTTTTGGGGTCAGATACGCAATCCAAGCAATGATATATTGCGCATATTTCCTTCCGAATGTTCCATCGTCAGAGGCGTCATAATCTGCGTGAATCTCCTGTGCACTTTTGCTAATGAACGAGCTGAACACTTCGAAAAGCCTTTTATATTATAGGTTAAGGTGTCGGTAGTAGGTTGAAGGTGGAATGCCCGTGTTCAAAAGCGTAGGCTTGGTCGTGCGTTTCGACCGAAAGAACGCCCTTAAACTCGCCGACGACCTAGCCGAGCATCTGAAAGCAAACGGATTGGCAGTTTACGCGGAAGACACATTAGCTGGAAAGATGAACAGCGCAATGGAAGCTATTCCGATAGAAAAGATGAAAACCGATTTCATAATCACCGTTGGCGGCGACGGAACAATTCTCAGAACGTGCCTCTCGATTCCGAAGCCGGAGCCGCCTATACTTGCAATAAACATGGGTGTTCGAGGCTTTCTCACGGAAGTTGATCCCAAACAGGCTCTTTCCGCCGTGGACAAGTGTTTGGCCGGCGAATTCAAGATTGAAAAGTGCATGAAACTCGCTGTAACTGCAGACGGCGCAAAGTTTCCAGACGCTTTGAATGAAGTTGTCATCTCAGCCGATGAACCCGCAAAACTGCTTTACACACGTGTCCTGAGAAACGAACATCCAATCATAAACTGTCAATCAGACGGGCTGATGGTGGCCACACAGACCGGCTCCACCGGATATTCTCTCTCAGCCGGAGGACCCGTGCTGGATCCTGGCGTGGACGCGTTTGTCCTGACGCCCATTTGTCCATTAAGCGTTTTTCACCCGATTGTTTTTCCAGCGGACTCAGTCCTTACAATCGAAGTCAACAAGCCTAGGAACATTCACATACTCATCGATGGACACAGCCGCCAGCTAGTAAGCTACAGACAACCGGGTTTAACCGTCACACGTTCCAAGAACGAGACATCTTTCATACGATTTAGAGAGAACTTCTACCACAGATTGAGGAGCAGGCTGCTCTTCCGAGGGATGAAGTGAAAAGCCCCTCGGACAAAACAGGCAAAAGAGCAATAGTCATAGACACGTCCGCACTCATTGCCGGTTTTGACCCGTTCTCAATCAACGAAGAACAGTACACTCCCCCAAAAGTCAGAGAAGAGATAACAGAAGATACCATGTCCGGGGTCAGATTCAAAACCGCCATGGAAAACGGAAAAGTCATAGTAAAAAATCCACAAAAAACCTTCTTAGAGAAGACTAAAGGCTTCGCCTCAGCTGTAGGAGACTCCTTTTTCCTTTCAGAAACAGACCTTCAAGTCTTGGCACTGGCTCTAGAACTCAAGACAGACGGCTATACTCCGCTGATTGCCACAGACGATTATTCGATACAGAACGTTGCAAGCGAAATGAACATCGAATTTGCCGCCTTAACCACCTTTGGAATTCGTCGCCGACTACAATGGATACGATACTGCCCAGCCTGCCACAAAAAATATCCAGCAAACTACGAGTCACAGAAATGCGAAGTCTGCGCAACAAAATTGAAGAGAAAACCGTTGAAAAAGAACGGTTTGAACCATTAAAAAACACAAAACTATAAAGCAAAAGCCAGAGTCTTACAAACTAAACAGTGAGGCGAACTCATGAGCTCATTCGAGAAGAAGACAATCTATTTCGACAAAGCAGGAGAACAGAACACTGACATCCTGTTGAAATTTACAAAAGAGTACGTGGAAAAAGAAGACATAAGAGACATCATTGTTGCCTCAACAACCGGTAAGACAGGAACAAGAGCGGCCAATACGTTTAAAGGCCGAAATGTTGTCGTCGTCACACACAACTTTGGCTTCCAAGAACCTGGAAAGAACGAATTGCAAGAAGAACACAAGAAACAGATACTAGCTGAAGGCGCAAAAATATTCACAGGCGTCCATGCGCTAAGCAGCGCCGAACGCGCGGTGCGCAAGGACTTTGGCACAATCCAACCTTTGGAGCTAATGGCCAACGTTCTCAGACGCTTGGGAGAAGGAACCAAAGTGTGCATCGAAATCACCATGATGGCCGCAGACGCTGGCCTGATCCCAGCTGACAAAGACGTTGTCGCAATCGCCGGCACGGGAAGAGGAGCAGACACCGCACTTCGCATACACCCCGCAAACGCCTCCAGATTCTTCGACATGAAAATAAGGGAAATAATAGCAAAGCCCGCCGACTTCTAGGAAACACGCGCGCAGAGGCTGAAGAAAACGTCATGAAGGACGTTGACAGGCAAGTCGACAAAGTTGTCAAAGATTGGTACGCAAGTAACGCCCGCCATGAATGGCGCCGTCTGCAGCAGGATCCATACCACCAGATAGAGTTCACGGTAACCACGCATTTCCTTGAAAAATACTTGCCAAAACGCGGTACAATCTTGGACGCAGGCGGAGGACCGGGCAGATATTCTATTGAATTAGCGAGGCAGGGTTACAGCATCGTTCTCCTGGATCTTGTTCCAGAAATGCTGGAAATAGCAAGAAGGAAAATGAAACGGGCAGGACTCTTGCGAAAAGCCAGACAGTTCGCACAGGGCTCCGTGGAGGATCTGTCAGCATTTTCCGACGGATCTTTTGACGCAGTGTTATGTTTAGGTGGACCCTTGAACCATCTGCTCGAAGCTAAGCGAATGGAAAAGGCCGCAGAAGAGCTTATACGTGTCGCAAAGAAGAAGGCTCCGATTTTTGTTTCAGTCATAAGCCGCATTGGACTACTGAAAACCATTCTGGTGAATTTTCCGCAAGAGATGCAATATGCGAAGCATCACTGGGAAGTCGGCGATTACATCCCAGGTTTGCATGGAAAGGGCTTCACAGCAGCGCACTGGTTTTTGCCTGAAGAGTTGCGTGAACTTTTCGAACAGCGAGGCGTAGACGTTCTAGAGATGGCGGGTTTAGAAGGGCTCTCATCTCATCAAGAAAAGGAAACCAACAGACTTTACAAAGATCAGGAAAAGTGGAGGATGTGGGCTAGCATATTGCTTGACACCTGCACACACCCGTCAGTCGTGGGAAGCGCTGAACACTTCCTCCTCGTCGGCAAGAAACAAGGTTAGACCGCGTCGCTGTCGCGTTTAGTGAAATAGGAAACATCTGTGTATTCGCTGTACCCACACTTCTTGAACAGTGCTTTCGACGCCTTGTTGGGGCCCTCGATCAGGCTGCAGAAGATTCTGAGGCCATGGTTTCTGAGGGTTTTCTCAGACTCTTCAATCAAGGTCTTTGCCACACCTCGACGCCTGTAGTCGGGGTCAACAGCCAATCGGTTTATCCAGCCCTTTCGCATGTCACTGCTGAGAACTGCTGTTCCGACAAGGTGACGACCTTCGAATGCCCCGAGAAAGAAATCGGGGTTTGCGCTTATCTGAATTGCAATTGCTTGTCTGCTGTCTCTTCCTTCAGGCTTGAAGGGCAGATTTGCTCGAGACCAGAGACTGATGATTTCTTCGTAATCAGCTATTGTCAGCCTTCGAATTTCCATTCAGACACGGGAACTACGTTTCTTTTCCAACTTCTTTCGTAACATCTTCAATAATGTCCAACGCGGAATCTACAAGATCTCTTGTGATGATTAGAGGCGGCGCAATTCTTATGGTCGAAGCTCCGCAACTGATAACGTTGATGCCACGTTTCCATGAGCGCATCATGATCTCGGTGACTTTCTGAGGGGCCGGCTTCTTGCTCTCTTTGTCTTCGACGATTTCCATGCCTATCATCAAGCCTTTACCTCTCACATCCCCGACGATTTCGCACTGCTCCTTCAGTTCCCCCAGCCTCTTCAGGATATATGCGCCCTGCTTGTTCGCGTTCTCAAGAAGCTTCTCTTCCTTCACAACGTCAATGACTGCGCTCGCGGCAACACATGACAGGGGGTTACCGCCGAACGTGCTCGCGTGTGAACCTGGGACCCAGTCCATGATTTTTGCTTTGGCAATCGTTGCCCCCAGGGGCAGACCTGACGCTAAAGCCTTCGCGGCGCACACTATGTCGGGCTCGACTCCCCAGTGTTCGATTGCAAACCATTTTCCAGTCCTGCCCATGCCTGATTGTACTTCATCGTCGATGAGCAGCAGACCGTACTTGTCGGCCAGCTTCTTTATTCGCTGGAAGTACTCTGGAGGAGGCACGACGTATCCGCCTTCACCTTGAATGGACTCGAAGAGTATGGCCGCAGTGTCTTCGGGAGGTACGTACTTCTGCAGGACTTGCTCATCAATGAAGTCCACGCACCAGTAGTGACAATCAGGATAAGTTAGCTTGTACGCGCAACGGTAACAGTACGCGTAGGGCACGTGAGTTACGCCTGGCATAAGCGGGAAAAAGTAACGCTTCTGAGTCGGCTTGCTTGCCGTGAAGGACAATGCTCCTATCGTCCTTCCGTGAAAGGCGCCTGTAAACCCGATAAACAATTGTCTTCGGCTATGCCACTTCGCAAGCTTAACGGCTGCTTCAATCGCCTCGGCGCCGCTGTTGCCAAAGTAAACTTTCTTCTCAGGACCCCCAGGCGTGATCTGGGCAAGTTTCTCCGCGAGGTCAACGACTTCTCGGTAGAAGAAGTCCGTGTTCGAATAGTGCAGGAAACGGTCACACTGGTTCTTTATGGCCGCAACGACCTTGGGATGATTGTGACCCACAGCCAGGCACACCAAGCCCGAGTTGAAGTCTATGAACTCGTTTCCATCAACATCTTTCACGATACAGCCCTTGCCGGATTCCACGACAAGAGGATAAAACCTGCCGTACGAAGGCGAAATGAACTCCTCGTCTTTCTTGACAAGGTCTCTCGCCTTCGGACCGGGGGGAGTAACAACTATCTTGGGGTAATCGGCCATCGCACAACACCAGCTTGGAACTAAACGATTAGAAAAGAGGTTTTATATAGCTATCGATACTCCCGCTACGAAAAGAAACGTTGGGAGTCAACAGCTAACACTGACTTTGGTTAGTTACGGTTTGATAACCATAGAAAAAGTTTGTTCACTGTCAGTTGTCTAGGAAGGCGATTGTTCTAGGGTTCCAGGATAGGCTAAGACCCACTGTTTTCCCCTGTAATTATCGCAGACAGTCGGCCCAAGAATTGCCGCAACAATAAGAAGGAGAACTCCCAGATTATTCTAGTTTTGCAACGGCCCGTTGTAAACGGTAGAAATATAGGCGCGGTTTGCCAAGTAATGCTTAGTGAAAGGGATAGAAACGGAGAAGGCAAATAGAACAAGATGCCTTCGGAAGAAACAGACAGGAACAAGCACACCTAGTGCATCAGCATATGGGAGAGAGAGTTTGCCATGAGGATTCTGGCGATAACCGTGTGCTTTGTCCTTCTTGTAATATTGGTGGCGCCGATTTCAACTGTTGACGCAAGAATTCCCGCAGTTATGAACGTTATCCAATACAGATATTTCGCGAGTCAAGACTCTCTGTTCACAGCTTTGCTGACACCAGACAGTGTTGGCGGCGTTGACGTTATGGGCTGGCCCTTGACGAAGGCAGAATATCAAACAGCAATAAACAACTCTGAAATTGTTGTGGAACCGTTGCCCGAAGCAAGCGAATTCGAACTGGGCTTCAACTGCAACTGGACTAGTGTGGCGCATCCCAATGGTAGAAGCGCCATGAACTACACTGACTTCAGACAGGCAATGGCGTGCCTAGTCGACAAGAACGGCGTCATAGCGGGGCCTACCCTTCAGGGCTTCGCTACTAGAGATGACACCCAGATTCCAAGGCCGCTCATGGACAGCTATTGCAACCTGAATGATTGTTATCCAAACTACCCGTGGGAATTCGACACCAGCGGTGTTCCACATAAGGCTCTAACCATCCTGTGGAACGATGGCTGGTACAGCCACGCGATGTTTCCAACGCTGGACAACTTGTTCGGAAACTATTCAACCGGACTCTTGGTGGCCAATACAACCACGGGTGTCGTCTATCCTACTGGGAACATTGTGATAAACGGAGTCCTCCAACCCGCGGGCGTAGATCCCAACGGCCAATTATACGGATCTGACACTTATATCAATCCAAGGGCAGGACAGCTTGTCGAAACACTACGAGGATATGTCCGAAGCAACGATGCGCGAAAAGACCTGGGTGACATGTTCTGTAGGATGCTGGCAAAAATGGGCATACCCTATGCCGAGTACTATTCTGGGACTATTCTGCATCCGATTTGGAGGCCCGACCCCAATCAGTACGACTTCTTTACCCTGGGCTACAGCATGGGCTCGCCGCCAAACTGGTGGCACAGCATGTTTACGCCTGCAGGCATCTACGACCTCGGTCCGAATGTCTACATGGTTGACGACGCAAACATGACCCACTATGCGGACGCGTGCTTTACGGACCCGAACCAAACCCAGTTCATGAGCGATCTCATGCAAGTCCAGGACATATTGGTTCAAGAGTGCTACCTGGTCAGTGTCTACAGCCCAGCGATCTACTGCGCCTACAAAACCGGCCTCTTAGGCCAGATTGATGAACTTGGCTACGGTACACAAGGCACAGGCCAACTCATGAACTGGATAACGCTGAACTCGAGGAAGACCAACACAATCGTGTACAATGGCACTCCAGCAGGCACACCTGACAGTAACATCATCTACTACGGTGAATACAACCCACCAGACATGTTGAACCCAATCTTCAGCGACGAACTCTTCGGCTTCCAAGTCCTAGACGAAATCTTCACCTATCCATTTGCAAGCAATCCGTATAACGACATTGCCCCAGGTAGCGCAATCACAGGCTTTCCAAGCGGAAGTGACTTGCCATGGATGGCCTGTTCGTGGAAGACCGAACCCATCAACGATCCGACGAACGCGTCTAAACCGCAGTGGACAAACGTGACCGTCTGGTTCAGACACGACATAACATGGCAGGACGGCGCACCATTCACAGTAGCTGACATTAACTACACAATATATGAAAACGCACTCTACGGCGACTCATGGGACAACTACAATATGATGCTCTGCGTTAACGCTTCAAACGGTTACGGACCATACTTCACACAGTGGGATCCATGGACCTGCTCAATCCTAGTAACTGACCCGAGCTGGCTAAGCCTATACACGCCATTCTACGAAATCATCCCACAACACCTTTACCAATACATAGTGCCCAACAACATCACAACCGCTGAAACAGGCACAGCCACAGATGGTCTCCACGGATTATGGCCAGGACAAGCCGCAGTATCAGGCAACGTCCTGCCTGGAGCACCCTTCACCCTATCGCAACTGCAGAACGACCCTGAAACCACTCTGGTCGGAACAGGCCCATTCACGTACCGAGTAGGCAGCATCTTTACAGGATTTCAACCAGGCAACGGAATAACCCTTGACGCATACGCTGAGTTCTTCATGTCTATTGCACCCGGCGCCATTGCCTTCAAGTACACATGGTTAAACACCAGCGCAAGCGCACAGCCGTCAGGCGGATACTACAAGGTAGGCCTATCCGACCTAGTGTACCTAGCTAATGCCTACGGAACAAATGGTACGCCACCATCAACAGTATCAATCAACAGCACCCCAGGAACAACACATACCTGGAATCCAGCAGCTGACATAGCAGCACCATCAGGCGTCGTCGGACTATCTGATCTGACTACGCTAGCCCTGCACTATGGTTGGTATTATGGCAACTACAGCTACGACGCACCATACCTACCATCCGAAGTAGCAAACGGCGGACCATAAACCCCCGAGAACACGCACACCTTTTTTTGCGTTTCTCCTGAGACTCAGTTCTCCGTTAATCCCTAGGCATTTTCCTCGCCTTCAAGTCCCTCATGACATTATTACCCAATGCTGTCCGCACCAAGGCACGCTACTCTTTGCGAACACTTGCGCGCATGAGTGTTCTTTGGCCTGAAATATTCGCTATTCTTCTTATGGAGTTTGGAAGGTAGTTCAGGTTCCAAGCGTGCTCTTGCCTTCTGTGAAAAGTAGCTCTCTCCAGAAACATGAAGGCGGAACTGAAACGCGCGCACGTAAGGTCTGTTACTGTTTGATTATCGATATTTCAATAGCTGAAACCTTTGCCTTCTGGCCCTGCTCCCTGTCGACTTCCTCAGTGGACAGGTTTATGCCTTCCAGTTCCACGCCTTTTGCAAACGAGCGCCTCAGCACTTCAACCGTGTCAACGGCTCTCGGAATCGCGCGCCCCCTGGCTTTGACAACAATCTTCTTTGAACCAGAGTTAAGGTGCGTCAAGCAGGCAAGCACGTAGCTCATCACTGGCTTGTTTCCGACGAACACGACGCTTCCGGCGGGGCCCAGAGGGTTGTTCTGTGGCGTAGTTGGCGGGCTTTTTGCTTTCTCGTTTCTCTCCGTATTGTTGGGCTCTTGTTCCGTCATTTTCAATCACTCTTCTTCAGTTGATTATCAGTGGTTTGTATCGTAAGGCAGTCTTATCATGGATCTTGCCTTATATCGTTCCGTACAGAGCCGGATCAGACACACAGTTTGAGGTGAGCTTACGGTAGTTCTCCCAGTCTTCGTCAATCCACTTCTGGATCTTTCCAAAGTCATCCTCGACTAGACCGCGGAAGCGGCCCTGCGTGGCAAAGTATTCCTTGATGGGTTTGCGCTTGGACTTGTCGACGAGGCGGTCGCTTGGAGAGTTGAGCCTGAACTTCCCGTCTTCAATCTCGTAAAGAACCCACATGCCAGTCTGCACCGCAAGTCGGCCCATTTCAACGGTTTTGCTTGTGTCGTACCGCCATCCAGTTGGACAAGGCGCGAGAAGATGAATGTACTTCGTGCCCTTGATGTCCCTGGCCTTTCTCAGCTTGCTCACAAAGTCCATCGGATAGGATGTGCAGGCCGTGGCAACGTAGGGTATTCTGTGTGCGGCCATGATTAAGGGCATGTCTTTCTTTCGTTCCTTCTTGCCAAATGGTGTCGTGGTTGTCCATGCGCCGTACGGTGTTGCTCCGCTGCGCTGCATCCCGGTGTTGCCGTAAGCTTCGTTGTCGTAGCAGATGTATATGAAGTTGGTTTCTCTTTCAGCCGCTCCGGATAGTGCTTGAATTCCAATGTCGGCTGTGCCGCCGTCTCCTGCCCAGCCGACGACTGTTATATCCTCAAGTTTTCTAATGCGGAGGGCTGCAGCGATTCCGGATGCCGCGGCGCCTGTGGCCTCGAACAGGATGTTCAGAAGGGGAACGGCGGACGAAGTGTAGGGATATGGCCCCTGTATCACAGTTGTGCAGCACGCGGGTACGACCAGGATTATCTTGTTCCCCAACGCTTTGAAAAGCAGTCGAAGGGAAATGGCCGGACCGCAGCCCGCGCAGGCAGCGTGCCCCTTGAGCAGGTATTCTTCCCTCGGAAGTTCTTTCACGGTCACCATCTTGTTCACTCTCTTAGGTCGACCCATTCGGTTTCTTTTTCCACCTTGCCGTCCTTCATCGACTTCAGCGATTTCTTGGCTATCTTTTCAATCGTTTCAGAGGTTACGTCTCTTCCTCCCAGCCCAGCGATGAAGCCTGCGACCAGAGGGCGGTCTTTCTGGTTGGATAGGGAGGCTTTGGTTTCTGAGGCCAGGAACCCTTCCATGCCGAAGGAGATGTGGCGGTCTATCGTTGCAAGCATGTGGGTGTTTTCTGCAAGCTTCATTATTTCTTCTACTGGGAACGGGCGGTACACGCGGACCCTTGCTGACCCGACCTTTAGTCCGTCCTTGCGCAGCTTGTCCACGGCCAGTTTGGCTTCGCTTCCGATGGTTCCCATCGTGAGCATTATCAGGTCTGCGTCCTCACACTTGTATTTCTCAACGAGGCCTCCGTACTCGGAGCCGAAGCGTTTTCCATACTCTTTGTCGATTTGTGGAATCAGTTTCTTCGCGTTGTCCATCGCTTCCTGAATCATGTAACGGAACTCCATGTACCATTCAGGCGAGACCAAGTTTGCGTGGGAGCAGGGATGGTCAACGTCTAAGGTCCAACCGGACTTGTAAGGTGGCAGGTAAGCATCGATTTTTTCTTGATCCGGAATCTTTGCAGGGGTGTAAGTGTGTGATAGAATGAAGCCTTCAAGGCACACCATGGCGGGGAGAAACACGTGCTCATCCTCACAGAGTTTGTAGGCTTGAATTATCGTGTCGAAAACTTCTTGGTTGTCAGCACAGTAGAACTGGATCCAACCCGTGTCACGCTGAGAAAGCGAATCGCTCAAGTCGGGCCATATGCTCCAAGGCGCCCCCATGGCACGGTTGACAACGGGCATCACTATCGGCAGGCGTGAGCCAGACGCCCAGTGCAAAGCCTCGTGCATAAGAGCCAAACCGTGCGCAGACGTAGCCGTGAACGTTCTGACCCCAGTTGCAGCGGCGCCTATACAAGCCACCATCGCGCTGTGTTCCGATTCCACACGGATGTACTCCGCGTCCATCTCATGGTTTTCAACAAACTCGGCGATCTTCTCAACTATAGTTGTTTGAGGAGTAATCGGGTAGGCCGCAACAACTTTGACCCGCGCTGCTCTTGCCGCATAGCCGGCGAGGTGGTTAGCCGTGTCGATGATCGTTTGCCCCATCTACTCTTCCTCCCTCTTCATAGTTATCGCCTTTGTCGGACACTCGTTAGCGCATATTCCGCAGCCTTTGCAGTAGTCATAATCGATCTTTGGAGAGTCATCTTTCTCTCTTGTTATAGCTGCGTCTGGGCAGTAGACCCAACACAGAGTGCACTTTGTGCATTTAGAGTAGTTAATTTCAGGTCCGAAAGTTCTCCAGGACCCTGTTTTTCCCATGCTTCCGACAGTTGGACAGGAAAGCGGGGTGATTGGAAGGTCTTTACGTTTCTTCGGAACTGCAGTCATCAAGCCTCACCATCCCACCACTTGGTCAGCCGTTCATAGGCCAGTTCCGTTGCTTTCGAGTTCTTCTCCCCGGCAACGCCTGACCAGGTTTCTCTCACTGCTTTCAAAACACTCTCAAGTTTTACCTCGTGAGTAGCCTTGGCGAAAGCTCCAAGAATCGAGGTGTTAACGACAGGAAGGCCAGCTACGAGCAGGCCTAGCTCCAGGGCGATGCCGGTCGCGTCGACCGTGGCCACCCGCCAACCTTTCAACCCGATTTCTTCAGGCTTCTTCTTGGTGTTGATGACAATGACCCCGTTCTTCTTCAAGCCTTCGGAAACGTCTACAACCTTGTAGATGTAAGGGTCAAGCACTATCACGTAGTCAGGAGTGTAAACCTGACTGTGCACAAGCATGGGTTCATTGCTTATCCGGGCGAACGCTTTAACAGGAGCTCCTCGCCGCTCTGCTCCAAAGTACGGAAAAGCTTGGACGCATTTACCTTCGAAGAAAGCAGCGTGGGCCAGAACCTCAGCGGCAGTGACACTTCCTTGTCCACCCCTACCGTGGATCCTTATTTCTTTAATCACTGCTTCACCCTTCCAGTCGGGAATCAGTTGGAAATTAAACATGGAAAACTTCAACCTTATTAGTGTTAGCTCAAACAAGCAATAAAAGCAACATAAGAAGCAGTCCACTGACTCCGAAGACTGGGACAGCCACTCTTTTGGCTCTTTGAATCGCTTTGTCTATCAAAATGCACAACGCTTCAAGCTGTTTTGCTCCAATGACCTTGACGCTGGGAACCGTTATGCTGCGGCATGAAACTCTCACGTTCTCCAGGTTGGCTAATGCAGAGTGCGTCGCATCTTTGATGTAGCTGATGAGCTTCTCTTTTTCGATGGCCTCGCCGACAGGGTGGTAGCCATGTTCGGTCAATATCAAAGCGCTCACTGCGTGTGTGTCGGTCGTGAATATCTCGCCCGCGTCTATGCCTAGGGAAAGCAGGGATGAAAGGATTCGTTCCCGCAGTCCAGAAACCATGTTGTTACCATCGATGACCACGTAGGCAGCCTTCTGCTGACCAACCTGGACCACGACGACCGTAATGCCGCCGGATCCCATCCCGTCTTCAAAACTGAACTCTTGGGGCAACACAGAGGCAGCACCGACTTCGAACGGCGACTGCTTGAGCGACAGCGCCTTGTCCAAGCACTTGGTTGCAACGTCTTTCAATGAAACCAAGGATTCCTGCATTTCCGCTGTTCCATCAATGCTGTTATGCGCATTCACGACCGCACAGAGACCCAGACCACGTTTCTCTGCTTCTTCGCGCACAAATCTATCTAACTCTTCCGGCAAATCCTCGATAGTCTTCGGCGCAAGCGTGAACGACATGAACACGGATTTTCCGAAAACCTGACAGCAAGCAGTAGCTAGACCGTTACTGACCGTCACAAACGGAGAAACATTCTGGTCTCGAGCTTCCAAGCTTCTCAAGCTTGCCACAACATCAGCGATGACCTTCTTGTTCTGAAGCTGCGACGCCAAATCGTATTCATGACCAAAGAGGCCGTGAGGGACGCACGCCACGCAGCCGAACTCCGTCTCCAAGTCAGCCTTGAGCATGGCGGGCAGGAGACTGCTTCCAATATTCTTGAAGGGCCCAGGATGCACGGAAGGAACGACCACTATTGCCTTTGTTTGGGAAGAACCGAACTTCATCAAGGAAACCTCGACTTCTCGTTCTTCACCCAACTTCTCAAGAAGGTCTTCGAACGGTGCGTTCAAGTTCGACACCCAGCTAAGCATGAAGGCTCTGAAAAGGGTCACAGACTGAACCCCAACCGCCTGCTTACCCATCTGATTCAGCAGAAAGAGAAAGCTGAAACTCGCGGCAAAACCGATGACGACCGAAGCAAACAGAAACGCAAGGATGTTGCCCGTGAAGGGATAACCTATTCTTGTCCAGAAAACAAGAAACGGAACTACGCTCAGAAAGGGTTGGAGAAGAGAAGCTACGAACAGCCTCTTGCGTGTCGTTGAGGAAACTGCGTTGAAAACTATGAAACGAAGAATCAGTGTTGCCGAGAACCCTAGAAGACTGAGTCGTATCCACCATTTCAAATCAGACGTTGCTGCACCCACGACCGCGCCTACAAACAAGAAGAACAGCCACACACCCCAGCAAAAAATCGAAAGCGCCATAGTTCTCCTCAAATCAAAGACTGCATCTTTCTTCAGGAACAGTGCGCTGAGGACATAATCAGCAAACAGAGTTGCGAAGAGAATACCGAGGCCCAAGAGCAGGCCTTTCTCTATTCCTAAGAAAGTTGGAAAAAGAATCAACGTTGAAAGCACGCCGCCTCCCACGCAGAAGAGTGAGAGCAGCAGGGGCACTTTGCGCGCTGAGGGCAGTCTGAACAGTGATGAATAACGTTTAACAACAACGTCCATCGACTCTTTCAGCGAATCCCCAGCTTTCACTCAAATTCCCCTACGGAGACCTTCCTAAGAGAATAGCCCAAGCATATTAAACTGTCGCGAAACCGCGCCTCCAAATCACAACGAGAAAGCACCGTTCAAAAAATCGTTTACAGCGTTAAGTGCTGGCTTCGACCTGAAATCGACAAGAAACACGGAGGGTCTGGGGCAATTAAAAGTGCTACCTGAACAGCGCATATTTATAGAGGAACTGTTTTATTGTTTAAGCACCTATTACAGGGTTTTGCGAAAACAATGCCAGAGCAAGATCTGCCCTTAACGATATTTCATATGCTCGAGAAGAACGTAGGGAACCAGATACGCGTGATACTGGATCCATCCTACGGTTTTGAGGGCACCTTGGCCGCCGTCACACGCGAACCCGCCGGGATATGGCTATCAGACGCGGAAGCAGTCATCCTGCGCGCAACCATCGCTCAGCCTATACCACAGGTCGCAAGCCGAGAGGAAAGAAGCGAGATATTCGTGCACCTTAATTCAGTGCAACGAATAGAAGTAGTACACGGACCTTCTCACCGCTGAGAAACCATCTAGACCGCATGCATTAAGGCTACGACAACTATCAATACGATTGCTAGAATGACCAAGAGTTCTGGTCTAACCTTGATGCCCTCTGTTTCCTCTTCAAAGAACCTGAGCAGCCCTGCGCTTGCAGCGGGCATCGGTGCTTTTTTGTCTTTCTTCTTCTTGCTGCTGCTCATGAGGAATCCTCTTATGTTTGACGTTTAATTTGTGTTGTTTCTCCATTATTAATGTTGTGTCGGTTCAAAGAGTTTTTATTTCTGAGAAGTGGATAATCATGTCAACAAGGTGTCTAGATGTCGTCTCCTAGAGATGAGTATAATCACGTTTTTGACCTACTTCGGCAGCATCACAAGTGGTTTCAAGAGAGCATTCCACTGATAGCAAGCGAGAACATCCCGAGTCCAGCCGTGCGGGAGACTTTGATAACGGATTTTGGGAACCGTTACGCGGAAGGCTGGCCTGGAGAAAGGGTTTACGCAGGCTGCCGCTTCATTGACCAGGTGGAGTTTAAGTGCATCGAACTCATGAAGAAGCTTTTCAACGCTGAATTTGTGGACGTCAGGCCCATCTCGGGAGTTGTAGCAAACCTGGCCGTCTACACGGCCTTCACTGAACCAGGAGACACGCTGCTAGCCTTGTCCATCCCAAGCGGCGGGCACATAACGTCCGGCAAGAAGGAACTGGGAGGCACAGCGGGCGCTGTTAAAGGCTTAATCGTTGAGTATCTGCCGTTAGACTATAAGGAGTTGAACATAGATGTGGACAAGGCCAAGGAGAAAATTAAGGAACTTACTGCAAAGGGCAAGCCGCCGAAGTTCGTCATGTTCGGGGCAAGCGTCTTTCCATTTCCGCACCCAGTCAAGGAACTGGTTGAGACCGTCCACTCCGTAGGCGCCACGGCAGGCTACGACGCAGCACACGTGGCAGGACTAATTGCTGGCGGAAAATTCCAAGATCCTCTAAGAGAAGGCGCAGACGTTGTGAGTCTAAGCACGCACAAGACATTCTTCGGACCCCAGCATGGTGGAATCCTGTCCTGGGAGAAGAACGCCGAGAAGTTAAAAAAAGCAACGTTTCCAGGCATGGTGAGCAATCATCATCTGCACGCGGTCGCAGGGCTGACCGTTGCATGCGCTGAAATGCTTGAATTCGGAAATGAATACGCGGCTCAGGTGGTCAAGAACGCCAAGGCCTTGGCACAGGCGCTGTACGAGAGAGGCTTCAACGTCTTGGCCGAGCACAAAGGGTTCACGCAGTCACACGTGATTCTAATAGACATAGTGAAACTCGGTGACGGTGGCACGATCGAAGAGACTCTGGAAAAGGCGAACATAATCATAAACAGAAACCTGTTGCCATACGACATCAAAGAAGGAAGGCACTTCATGCACCCCGGCGGCATAAGAATGGGCGTTTCAGAAGTTACGAGGCTCGGAATGAAAGAGAGCGAGATGGTGGAGATTGCAGAGCTCGTCAAACGTGTGATCATCGACAAGGAACCCTTGGAGAAGGTGCGTGCTGACGTTGCTAATTTCAGAAAAGACTACCAGAAAGTGCACTACTGCTTCGAGGACGCCACAGAAGCCTACAAGTACATAAAAATTCGCTAAGCGTCATGGCGCTTTCAAATGTCCAAACTCAGCCATTCCCCCGTCTGCCAACCTAAACGATCATCTTTAGTTTTGCCCGTCGCTTCCTAGATAGAGAGAGGAGATGGAGACACTTGCACATCAGAGAGTTTCAGGAGATGATGAAGAATCTGTACCTCCACAGAGATTCAGAGCGTGGAGTAGCCGGAACCTATGATTGGCTTGTGGATGAAGTTGAGGAACTCGGTGAAGCGTTGAACGGAACCGACAAAGAAGAGTTGCAGAAGGAGTTTGCTGATGTTATCGCATGGTTGGCTTCTCTTGCGAACATAACCGGGGTGGATCTTGAGAGGGCCACTGTTGCAAAATACGACCATAAATGTCCAAAGTGCGGATGTTCACCATGCGCGTGCACGTTCTAGCCCGTGTTCGCGAGGCGTTTCTGTCCCGCTCCCGTAAGCGTCCAAACAGCGTTTTTTCCGCCTACGCGCCGTACAATCCCCTCTGATTGAAGAAGCTTCAAATGGTGCATGGCGATGCCATAGTGCATCGCAGCTTCTTTTGTAATCGTTTTCGCATCGCCTGAACCTCTTTCCAGAGCGTTGAGTATCTTGGTTCGAGCCCTAAGCCCGAGGCGTACGTTCCTCAGGTTCGTCAAGTAAGCGTTCGGATGGTAAATCTCCTTCATCATGCCTGTTCACAGATAATGTATCCTTCTGCGTAGAAAAGTCTTGTTAGGCAAAGTCTGTGAGACAAATCTGTTTTTGTTTCTTGCTGTCAAACAGGGCTCTGATCTCTTCTTTGATGAGATCGATTCTCTGTGTGTAGTACTTGGGTAGATCGTATCTCTCAACTAGGCCTTGAGCCGCTTCCAAGTATTTCTCGATTCCGCCGCGGTAGACGGTCAGCGTCAGTTGTCCCCCGCATGAGGGGCACTTGCCGCGTAGCGGCAGGCGTCGGAAGTGCCTGTTGCACGCTTTGCATCTGAACCCTTGCGTTGAGAAGGCTCGTAGGTTTCCGGCGATGTCTCGCATGAAGTGTTTAGTCAGGACTTTCAAGGCCACTTTCTTTGCGTCTACAGCCTCAATTTTATCTGCTAGTTCAAGTTGACTGTTCAGTTTTTCAACCATCGTTTTGAACTGTTTGTAGGCGCTTCTTGGGTTTCCCATGCTGATGTTTGACACTGGAGTCGTGTAGTTGAAACCCTCGAACTGTGCCTCGGTGCCGAGGCGATGCCCGATAAGGTCCACGAGAGAACTAGCCTGTCTGGCCTCAACTCTCTCCCATGTTTTTTCGTAAAACTCAAGGGGATAAGCGCGGGCAACATCAAAGTCGTGTGCCTGTCTCTGCACCTCTTTCGTGTTAACAACCGGAATCAGAAGCAACGGAGCATCCATTATGCCGCCTATTTGGGCAGGCAGGTACTCGCGTGAAAAGTTCAGCAGAGTGTCCATCGCGAGCATCAGAGTGTCTTCGTCGCCGTCACAGTCCCTACGCTTGGCAGAATGCCAAACCGGATGAGCATAGCAGACGCTTAGGTTTGTGAAGCCCACGATACGTCCCAGGATGCCGACGCAGGTGTGAGGGGCCAGACCGACGATGACGTGCCCCACAAGGTCCTCTTCACGTTTGACGTTGTAGTAATGTGGGAGTCCGTAGACCTTTGTTAAGAGTTCGTCTGTGAAGCTTGCTATTTCTAGAAAGTATTCTGCACCTGCAATTGGAATAACAACGTCTTGAATTTTCAACTCGCAAACTTGATTCTCATCCGTCAAGTTTGCGCCAAAAATGTCGTAAGTGTATCCCATCTGCCTGAGCTTCTCAACAGGAACTCCGATTTCGCCAGGCTTGAAATGCGTTAGCGGTGCATTGGTGGCATCGAACCGAATTGTCCCATCCTTGTAGACCGACAGAGCGTGTTTTGCACGCAGTACTCCCTTCTCGAGCATCTCCGGTGTCTTCGTCTCATTCGTAAGACCCTTGACGCCCTTAAGGATCTTCGGCATCGAAACGCCTAAGCAGCCACACGTACTTTCAAGCGATTCCTTGAAGTTAACAACCTGCTTCTGAAACTGCCTAGCAGGAATCTTGCACACTGGACACACATTTTCCTTCAAACTCTTTCCGCATCTGGGGCAACTTTTCTCGGAGACAGTCTCTGTTCCGCAGACAGGGCACTTGATGCGAAAAGTGAAGGTCTTGCAGTTGGGACACTTACGCCTGACGACTTCCACGAACGTTGGTGCCCGTTTTGCAGCATCAACCAAGTCTCGCTGTGAACCTCCCGCTAGACCAACCGGAAAGAGAACATGAACGAGCGGTTTCATCTCCCTTCTCTTTGCTTTCTCTGGCCTTCCCATTCTAGCCCCTACGAAGGTTGGAGCCTTATCCCCTATTTTGATGCTTGAAAGCGTGCAAATCGCTTGCAGAACGGATTTGGCCGAGGACAGGTCTATGCTGCAGGAAGAAGTGTAACCTAAGCAAAGCGCAAACGCTTGTGCATCTTCATCAGCGATGGTGATATGGCCGGCGGACACCCTGTGCGGCAGGTATATCAATTCTAAAGCATGTTTGACACTCGGTTCTGTGTCTCCAGTTATCCTGCAGACAACGCCAGCTTCAGTCTGAACTTCGGAGCTGAGAAGCCACCTTCTTAACAATGTGACGTCGTCAACCGAGGCGAGGTTCGACCAAAAGAAGGTGAAAACCGGATGCAGAGGCACGTTCAAAGTGAATGCAAGGGCTACGGCCTCTCCGATGTCAGGCTTCTTCGTGAACGGATCCTCTAAGAAAGACTTCAGTTTCTCCGCAGGGATTTTCGCGGCCTTGCCTGCGTCTTCCAGGTTTCCACTGTATTTCTCCATAATCGCTTTTTGGACATCTTCAGCCCACCATTCTTCAACATACCCCGAGGGCACCAGCTGTCTGCTGCTGTAGAGGAAATCTCCAACACTGATGAGGATGTCGCCCAAGAACAGTATCTTCTCAATTTTGTCTTTCAACCCGCCGAAGTTTTCATTGGTGACTCGGTAAACAGATCCATCGTTCAGACGAACCACTGGGCCCTCAATTACATCGACTGGGATGGCGATTCCGCCTTTTCCAGGAAGCTCCATCCTCAACTGGGTTCCTGCCGCCAAGAATCCTTGCAGCACAAGCATTGTTGTCGGGTTTATACCAACGGCGGTTAGCCCGGTGTTTCGTGACCTGCCATACCTCAAACGGAAACCACCGCGTCTAGATGGGAATGAGAATACTGGTCTGCCTGCAATTACATCGTCCATGAAGCCTGCAGATTTTTTTTCGGATTTGACGTGAAGCTCTTGAAGCCAATCCCATCCTTGGAAACCAAGCTTTCCAATAATGTTCAGAACCTTCTGAGCTCTTCCGACAATGCCGTCGTTCACGACTCTGAGAGCTCCCCCCCTGACACGATTCGTCTCTATGCGCGGAAGGTTTCTGTAAGAAGAAACTTCAATGGGGTCAGATTCGGTGCCGGTTACTTCCACCGGAATCCACTGCAGCGCTTTCCGCAGCTCATCGTCGGGAATGTGATATTGGAAACCTGCCACGGACCGCTCGTAGACTCTCAGTTCCTCAATGAACCTCGATATCTCCTCTTCAGTCGGCTTGTAACGGTCAAGTCCCAGCTGCTTTCGAACGAAGTCTCCCACGACCAGCGTCAAGGCCTGATCAGTCCCTCCGGCTGACCGTATGGGCCCGGCGAAGTAAATGGCAAGATAATGCGTATGATCGCTGTTCGCCTTGATGCTGACTTTTGCCACACCCTGGATCGGAGCAGCGGTCAATCCCTCCGTGAAGATTGCCAGAGACGTTCGTATGGCTTGTTCAGCGGCGGCTTCGGCTTCCAAATGCCCAAACTTGCCGTAAATTACCTCTTCAGTAACTTTGAAAGCAAGTTCCTCTCGAGGAAGCTTGGAGCTTAGATCCCGAATGCTCTGGGCAACGCCTTTGGGCCCTACAAGTCCCTCCACGAGATCGGCCAGGTCCTTGGCAACTATGCACTCGGTCTTCAACGCCGGATCGAGTCCTTTTAGTCTTGCCACATTGCTGATTGCATAAAGCTGCTCAAGCTTCGCTTCCAACGACTCTACATACTGTTTGTAACCTTCGCTCATCTGGCCGTCCAGTTTCTCTCCCCTCGCAGACCTTTCTGTTTGAAAGAAGCCTATTTCTGTTTTCCTACAGAAAAAAAGTCAAAAAGCGTTTGGCTAGAGAGGTCTATTCCGTGTGGATTCTACACAAAAACAGTGTGACCCATTTTTCCTTCGGACGCCCAGTGGCCTCTTGGTATGCCTCTTTCGCGAGTTTGCCTCTCGTCTCGGCACAATCTTTGCAAAGAGCATGCCTCATATCAGACGGACCGTCGCACACACCGCAATTCAACAGCAAAACCTCGCCTAAGCCTCGCAACGTTGTCCATGAGTATTCATGCTCATCGTACTGCGGTTCAAAATCCGGCCATATTTCATACATCGGATCGTCGCAAAGCTTTTTCAAAGCGTTAAAGTAGTTTTCAAAAGCCGTCAAAGGGCTTTTCACGCTCTGCCGCGCTTTATGCCCTCGATAATCTCTGAAACTCGGCGTCTCATGCCGGATTCTTCTACGACGTTTCCCGTGACAATGATATCCGCGCCTGCCGAGGCGGCGGCTAACGCTTGTTCTCGCGATCTGATGCCTCCGCCCACAATCATTGGAATGTCAACGTAATGCCTTACCACCCGAATCATGTCGGGCGGAACAGGGTTCTTCGCTCCTGACCCGGCTTCCAAATAGATGAAACGCATTCCGAGGTACTGCCCAGCCAGTGCATGTGCCACGGCGAGTTCAGGCTTGTTGTAAGGGATTGGAATTGCCTTGCCCACGACGCCTGCTGTACCGCCTTCGCCGGCGATCAGGTATCCGAGGGGAATGGGTTCTATACCGAACTTTTTGACGAGTGGTGCACCCAGAATTTGGGCTCCCATCAGGAAATATGGATCGACAGAGTTTAAGAGAGACATGAACCATATGGCATCGGCGTAACGGCTTATGCCCGTGACGTTGTTCGGAAAGAGGATTATCGGTATCTTTACAGTGCGTTTTACAGCCTTGACCACGTCATCAAGATGCGCTGAGGAAACGAACGTTGAACCGCCAATCATTATTGCCGAGGTGTCGCTCAGTTTTGCCTTGTTCACGATTCTGGAAGCCTGAGGAGGAGTTACCTCTTCAGGATCTATGAGGGTTATGTGGATTGAGCCTTCGGACTTGATTTTGTCAAGGAGGTATTTCTCAACATTTCCCAACATATCAACAGGCCTCATCAAGCACCTTTAATCGCCGGTGCAGAGGGTGTTCTTGAACCCCCGTAAACCTTGTCAGTAAACATGCAGTAAACGTCAATCTCGCCCTGCGCGGGTTTAACCGGAAACTCATCCTTGAGACCACAACTGCCACAAGCCACGACTGCACGTCCCTGGTCCCGCATTATCTCGACCCTGATAGATTCCTTCCCACATCGGGGACAAGAAAAGAGTTTCGGCAAATGCTTCTTGGGAATGCGAACGACCTTTTTCCTTCTTCTTCCCATCATCAAATCCTTCTGCTCAGCCCGATGTTATCACTCCCATATTTACGTTTGTCCTTAAATAGTTGCCTACAACCATAGACGTTGAAGGTGCACCGCTTGAAGCTTACTGCTCAGGCTCTAAACCTAGACTGGCCAGAAGTGGATAGGAGGGTTTGCCGTTTCATCAAAGATTATGTTGAAAGATCCAAAGCCAAAGGCGTCGTTTTGGGACTCTCAGGCGGCATTGACAGTTGCACCATAGCGGCCCTCTCGACACGAGCCCTAGGCGGCCACAACGTTCTGGGGCTCCTGCTCTTCGAGAAAGAGACGCGCAGAACCGAAGACGTCAGACATGCCGAACTTGTCGCTAAAGAATTTGGGTTCAAAACAGAAACGGTCGACATCACACCCACGTTAAAAGCCTTCTACCGTTCAACACCCATCTTCGACCAGACCGACAAACTGAATAAAGGCAACGTAAAAGCGAGAACACGCATGATTTACATATACTACTACGCCAACAGGCTACATTTAATCGTCTGCGGAAGCTCCGACAAGTCGGAAACGATGATGGGCTACTTCACTAAATGGGGAGATGTTGCAGCCGACATTTCGCCCATAATGGATTTGTACAAGACCCAGGTCCGAAAACTGGCCCAGTACATCGGGCTTCCCGAGGAGATAGTTGAGAAACCGTCTTCTCCAGCCTTGTGGCCAGGTCAACTCGCAGAGAATGAGCTCGGCATAAAATACGAGCAGCTCGACCTCATTCTTTTCGGACTAGAACGTTTCATGAGACCCGAGGAGATAGCATCTCAACTGCACATGGAGAAGCATTTGATCGAAGAGGTCAAGCGTAGATGGCTATCCGCAGAACATAAGAGGCGAATGTTATTAACGGCAAAGCTTGAATATCGAACGGTCGGAGCCGATTTTAGGCTCCAGCGAAATCCGCTTTAGAGGAAAGGATAACTATGAAGGAAGTATTCAACATCGCACTCGCCCAGATAAGCTGCCAGCAAGCAGACAAAACAAAAAACCTGACGAAAATCAGGAAAACCGTGGCAAGGGCCAAGAAGCAGGGAGCAGAGCTGGTTATTTTCCCGGAGCTTTCACTCACGGGCTATGTTGTCAGAGACGAGATTTACGAGTTGGCAGAGAGAATACCTGGACCATCAACAAAAATAATGGAAGATTTGGCGAAGAAGAACCAAATTCACCTTGTTTTTGGCATGCCGGAGATAAGCGACAAGACAGAAGCCACGCTTCACAATAGTGCCGTTCTCATAGGCCCAGAAGGCTTCATCGGAAAATATCATAAGATGTACCTTCCAACACACAGCATTTTTGAAGAGAAAAGATACTTCCGCCCCGGCTATCAAACGGCAGTGTTTGACACTGAGCTTGGAAAACTGGGCCTCATCATATGCTATGACATATACTTCCCAGAAGTAACTCGACTAACACGTCTCAAGGGGGCCGAGTTGATTGTCTGCATTTCCGCTTCACCAGGAGTCAGGCGATCGTTCTTCGAAGTTCTCACGGTGGCCAGGGCAATTGAAAACACGGCCTTCCTAGCCTTCGTGAACCTAGCTGGAATCCAAGATGGACTACAGTTCTGGGGAGGAAGCAGACTTGTGGGGCCCAGCGGCAGAATTCTTGTTCAAGCCAAATACGACGAGGATGACTTTGTCATGGGTGAGGTTAACTATCCTGACATAAGGTCTATCGAAGCCTTCGTCCCCACACTAAGAGACCTTAGGCCAGAGCTGTTTGAACAATTGAAGAAAAGCGCAGAAGAACTCTAGCAAAAGCTTATCCAAGTTTTCTGAGGGCCATTTCCATCCTGTCCAATGCCTCTTCCAGGTCTTTGTAAGCAGAGGCGTAAGACAACCTGAGATAGCCTTCACCGCAGGCGCCGAAAGCGGAGCCCGGAACCGTTAGAACACTGGCTTCTTTCACGAGGAATTCCGCAAGCTGTTCCGAAGAGATCCCTGAGCCTCTGATGTTTGGGAAAGCGTAGAAAGCACCTTTGGGAAGTTGGCACTTGAAACCTTTGATTTCATTAAGTCTTTTATGGACAAGGTGACGTCTTCTATCGAATTCCTTTACCATTTCTTCGACGCACTCCTGTGGCCCTTTCAACGCGGCCAACGCAACGTATTGCGAAAAGGTGTCTACACACGCAACAGTGTATTGATTCACGAGCCAAAGGGGAGAAACAAGGTCTCTCGGACCGTACACGCATCCAACTCGAAGCCCAGTCATGGCATACGTCTTCGAAAAAGAGTTAATAACTAACGTGCGTTCATGCATTTCAGGAAACGTTGCGAGGCAGTAGTGCTTCACCCCGTCGTAAACCATTTTTTCGTACACTTCATCGGATATCACAACCAAGTCACAGTCGACAGTAATTTTCGCAAGCGCAGCGACTTCATCATAGGAAAGAACCGAGCCCGTAGGATTATTCGGGTAATTCAGTATCATCACACGTGACTTGTCCGTGATGAGTGACGTCACATCACTCATGGAAGGTCTGAAATCGTTGTCTTCACGCAAGGGGACGTGAACTGGAACCCCTCCCGCCAACAAAACACCAGGCTCATATACGACAAACCCAGGATCAGGAATCAACACCTCGTCGCCCGGGTTCAACAATCCCATCAGGGCTGTGAAAATGGCCTGCGTTCCACCCACCGTAACCAGAATCTCACAATTCGGGTCATAATTGAGCCCATAGTCGCGGTATGCCTTCTGCGCCAAAGCATCCCGCAATTCAGGAACCCCATTTGTCGGCGCATAGTGCGTTCTGCCTTCCTTGACGGCCCGCCAACCTCCATCCAATGCGTGCGAAGGAACGCAAAAATCGGGCTCGCCTACGCTCAAATTGAAACATACGGGCATTTCTTGAGCCAAAGCGAAGAAACGCCGTATTCCAGAGGACTTTATCAATTTCAAGCGTTCCACGGGCTCCCAATGCGAAACCAATCCCCATTCCTCAATGCTCATTGTGTCGACCAACATAAAAATCTTGCATCTCCAAAACAACCCTTAGACTCGTCGGAAGCGGCACCCTTAAAAGCGCACCCAGTATACAAAAGCGTATCCATTTAGCAACGCCCTAGAGGGAAGACTTTGAAGCTAAAAGACAGCGTACAATCCTGGCTAACAGGCTCCATAAACGACCCCATTGTCAAAATAATCGCTAAGAACAGCCATTTAACAAAAACCCAGCTTGAAACACTGCTAATAGACATCCTATCCGAAAATATCGCGGGCAAACCGCTAAAATACGACGAAAAGGCCAGCTTGAGACTAACGAAGGCTAAAATAAGCCGCGGCGCCTTTAACAGGACTCTACGCCAGGCTAAAGAAAACGTCATAAAATCCATCTATACGGTCCTACTGCTAGGGTACTTAGGAGTCTTCGAAAGCACAACTCTCGATCCCTACCTCGAAATCGCGAACAAACTGCACGAGTACCTCGAGGCGTACAAAGACATCCCGAACAAGGGCGAGGAGCTAGGCGACCATCTAAAAGTCATAGAAATAATAAGAGAACAGCTCGAATCAAGCCTAAAACAGCTCTCAAGTCCATCAGAAACCGTTTCGTGACGTCACAAGTCACACCTTCAAACGCGGTTGTGCAGGTCATACAACATCTAATAAGACAGGACACAATACGAGGCCGCAAACCTGAAAAGGACCGCAAATTCGAGTTATACAGCAACCTACGCAGAGCACAACATCCTTCAACATTTATCATCCAAACTGTGACGTGTGACGTCATGAGGGCTCTGGCTGATGGTGATCACCATAATCCTTAAATTCTGAATGGTAAACTTGTGATGTGTGACGCAACATGTGTGAATCACAAACAATCACAGAACAATCACAGAGGCGTGCTAGTTGCCGGATCCCTTGCTTGTCCTTCTGAGCATACTACTCGGTACGACCATTGTTGCGGCAGTCGAATACTATAGGCAGCTCCGCAGGGCGCAAAGAGAGTATGAGAAGGCCAGAGGCGCCGTTGAGGACATAGTTCTGAGCTTTAACAGGCAACTCAAACATGAAGCCAGCAAGCTGGAAGCTCTCGGATACAAAATTGAAGCTGCCGCGTCGAGGACTGAGGGTGCTACGAGAAAATCAGAGGAACTTGACGGAATGATGAGGGCTCTCGAAAGCAAAGTTGCCGCCGATTCAGAGGACAGAAAAGGCATTTCCACGCGCCTGATCGAGGTTGAAAAGAGAACATCTGATTTTGTTGCATCACAAGAGGCGATTACCTCCAAGATCGCCAGTCTGGAGGAACAGGCCAGCCAGTTCAAGATAGCGCCTGAAACGCATTTTGAAGGTGTAATACCATTAAAGAGGGAGAAAGCCATGGCCCAGTTGACCGACACTGAAGTAGCGGTGTTGGAATTGCTAGTTTCTGAGGGTGCCAAGACTGCGCCTGAAATCAAGGAAAGAGTCAAACTCAGTCGGGAACATACGGCCAGACTGATGAAAAAGCTTTACGAAGGAGGATATTTGGAAAGGGAGACTCAGAAGATTCCATTTAAGTACAGTGTCAAGAAAGAGATGGAGAAGCTTCTGAAGAAAAGCGAAGCAACATGATCGGTACTGTGCCCCAGAATGAAGTGCTGCAGGTAAAACAAGTGGCGCTTGCTGATTCGCGCGAGCACGCGTGTCTGCAAATGAGTTCACTCGAGTCGCATCATGTAACTTTCTGTTTTATAGTTGCTTGCGGAACACCTTGCGTCGCTTTATACCTCAAATTGTTGGATGCCCCCGTTCTCAGGATGATCCCTTTCGCTGCCAATCTGGACAAGTATGTGGACACTGTGCTGAGGCTTATGGGTTCTTTTAGCTCTTGCTCATACACGGATTGAACCTCCAGCGAGGAAAACCAGACAGCCGGAAAGTGTCTCTGGACGATGACCCGCACCTTGTCGTACTTCGATAGCTCGTTACCGGGGGCTGTATACCCAGTCCCTTGGTTGCCACCTCCAGGCATTCCGCCAAGCAATTCCACAAGGTCCAAGAGGCGCAAAGCCTTGTCTCTGGTCACTTGCCCCTCGAAACTTATCGAGTAGCGATTGCCCTCAGTATCGAACATATCCACGCGTACTTTCCTCGCCGGCATGAACAGTATGCACCTTAAGGTGGTGTTCACAACTTTACAGTTCACACGTTATAGGTGTTACGGTGAAGCGCATTATGGGAAGAAACAGTCAAAGAGGAGGAAACTTGGAATAGAGTCCGATTCGCAGTTTCTTTGGTGTTACAAGCTTCACATGGTTGTAGAAGGACTGGAACTGGCTGAGCCTGGCGCGGATGTGATTCTGCAGTAGAAACTGTGGGGTGGTGTCTTCACAAGAAAGAGCCATAAATAAATCAATAAATTGGTCAATAAGGCTAAAAAAGAGACATTGCTAAATCAACTTCACAATGCCTTCACAAATAGTGAACGAAAGAAGCAGTAACAGAGTGTTCGTCCCTACTGTCTCATCATGCCTTGCTGAAAACGGTCAGTGAATATTTGCAGGCCTACACTGGGTTTGTGTGGAACAATCATGAATCACATTGAGTTTCTGGTGACGGCCACCCCTTGGTTTCCATTGGAATGCAGTATCAAGTTTAGCAGGTACTTTGTCCAGCAACTTTTTCGATTGTGTATCTAAAATCTTTAACAGTGATCATTATAACAGTTTCAGGATAGTTACCATTCAGAGTATATTCCCCAGAGAGGAAGGAATCAGCATTATTCTAAGAATTAATAGAGTTCCAGCGGAAATTGTGGGGCCTGTGTATGTTTGAAATGAGCAACGTCACGGTGAGCCTACTCTTCTTTTAGGATTGTGGTGTTGTGCATTTAGTTTTCTGTACGACATAGCTTATCCCTCTGCACAGGAAAGGGAGGTGTTGCCTTTGAAATTTCGGGAGGGGTTGGGATGAGTGACGTTGATGCTCTTGATGATGTTTTCGAGAGGTTTGTAAGTAACGTGCGGATATTCAAGGACCGGGAAGTGTTGCGCCACGACTATATCCCTGATAAGCTGCCTCACAGGGGCGAACAGATTAAACGACTTGGCGAAACTGTGGCTCCCGTGCTTAAAGGCGCTAGGAGTTCCAACCTCTTTATTTATGGAAAAACCGGCACGGGCAAGACAGCCGTCACAAGGTATGTGCTAAGCCACCTTGAATTCAGGGCTAAGGAGTTCAACGCTCCCGTAAAGTTCTGCTACGTCAATTGTCGCATGGCTGGATCCGAGTATCGTGTCTTCGCTAGTCTGTGTCAAAGTCTGGGCGTGTCTATTCCTTTCACGGGGTTGTCTGTAGGTGAGGTCTTCGACAGACTCAGGGCCGGGCTCGACGTTTCAAGGGTAATCTTCATCATCGTGCTAGACGAGGCCGATGCGCTCGTGAAATCACGCGGCGATCGCCTTCTCTACGAGTTAACGAGGATAAATGAGACCCTGGACAAGAGCAAGGTAACCCTCATTGGCATTTCGAACGACCTTCGGTTCAAAGAGTTTCTTGACCCAAGAGTGCTCAGCTCACTCAGTGAAGAGGAGATTGTCTTCAGGCCTTACGACGCGAGCGAACTGAGGAATATCCTTTCGGAACGTGCGAGGACGGCTTTCTGCGACAACGCGCTGTCCGATGCTGCTCTCGGTCTCTGCGCTGCGTTGGCCGCTGCTGAACACGGGGATGCGAGGCGAGCCCTGGATCTGCTACGTGTGGCTGGCGAAGTTGCGGAACGGAAGGGGGCGGGTGTCGTTGTTGAAGAGCACGTGCGTGACGCTGAGAAACACATTGAGCATAACCGTATTTTCGAGGGTCTTCAGAATCTGACTCTGCATTCCAAGCTCGTCGTTTTGAGCGTTTACCACTTGACTAGGACAAACGCTAACGGCGCGATTACTGGCGAGATTTCTGAAATCTATGACGAACTCTGTGCTGAACTGGGCGTCACGCCTCTCACACAACGTCGGTTGAGCACGTTGGTGAACGAGCTCGACGCCATGGGACTGGTTAACGCGAAGGTTGTGAGCATGGGAAGGTATGGTCGCACAAAGAAGATACGGTTGGAGATCCAACGCAGCACCATCAAGGACGTGTTTGCTGGCGACAGTAGGCTCGGTCGTCTAACCGATTACAGCCCGAGATGCCTCATGAAACGCCCCAACTGAAGCATGAAACTGAACTGAAAAGGAAATATGCTCGCGCGATTCGAATCGGAAACAGGGTGTTCATGTCTGGGAGGCTGAGGATATTGGCGCGCGCGCTTATGGTTTTGCCTTGGATGCTGGCTCTCCGCATGTGCCCCAGTTGCATTTTGGTACGTCGTGGATTATTATGTGTAGTCGATCGGCTGGAACACCGATGTCCTCAAACGCCTTTGTGATACCTTTGATGAGCTTTGCCTTCTGTTCCTCGTTTCTTCCTTGCCACATCTCCACGATTACTACTGGCATTGTGTCACCTCTGGCTCCTTCTGGAATGGTTGAGGACTAAAATCTTTCGACCTGAACACAGGCTTTTTCTTCTAACTTGGTCTGCCATATGTCAGCAAGGCAGGAGCCGAAGAGTCTGGCTTATCATGCGAACGGAATAACTGTAACTTCCATGGATTGAAGGTTCACAACAGGAACTTTGGCAGGTGTTGGCATGAAGCCGTTTCTCCGCATGTAGTCTGTTTGTTCTTGCCAGCATCCTGAGTTCACGATCAAGACCCCGCGGTAGTTAGCGTATTCTAATGCATGCACGTGCCCGGCGTGGAAAATGTCTGGGACTCGCTGAATAACGAGCGGGTCTCTGTTTTCGGGAGACAGGGGTGTTTTTCCGCCATATACTGGTGCCAAGTGCCGGCTCTGCAATAGGAGTCTCATCGCTTTTTCGGGACGGCTGTGACTCATGTCCGGCACTGTTGAAATCACATCGTCCAAGCTTCGTCCATGGAAAACTAGTATCTCAACACCGTGCAGGCTGAGAGTGCATGGGCTGCCTAGGGAACGGACTTTTCTTGAGTCCTGCAGGGTCTCGAGGAAAGTGTCTGCTATTGCTGGCTGGGGCAAGGCTTTTCTGGGGGCATCGTGGTTTCCGGGCGTTACTATTACTTCTATGTAGTCTGGGATTTGTTCAAGGTACTTTGAGGCGAGCCTGTACTGTTTGTGCACGTCTTTGATGGCTAGCTCTCTCACTTGGTTAGGGTAGACTCCCACACCGTCGACTATGTCGCCTGCCACCAGGACATACTTGACGTGGCCTGCAATTTCCCGTGACCTTTCATTGCCGTATTTGCCGTTGAGCCACAATATGAAGCGGTCGAAGGCTTCTCGCGTGAATTTTGTGCTGCCAACGTGCATGTCTGAGGTAAGTACCGCATAGACTGGCACTGGAGCTTTGCGAGGTGTTTTTTGAGGTACGTCTGGTAGGACGATGTCTTCTGCGATTAGCAGATTGCTTCTTGTTTTCACCACGCCTAAACAGACAATCTGATCGAGCATGAGAAACCGCGCCTTTTTCTGAAGATCAGATGAGGCATTCTGGGGCACAAGCACGGTCATGTTCGCTGTCAAATCCTCGACCGTGAGTATCGTCTTCTGCTTCGACTCCCTCTTCTCGGTTATCATGCCAATTATTTTGAGCCTCGTCCCTGATTGGGATCTCAAGGCGTCCATAACTGACGCTGCGCTTTTCACATCCATTCTTTGCCTGAGCAGTTTCTCTGTCTGTTTGAATCGGTCTTGGAAGTACTCTAGGTAATCCTCGATTGTTCCGCTTGAGCTGAGCTTGGTGCTTGGGTCGTCGATTATTGTGATGCTTGCGTCAACGTCTTTTGCGTAGGGGTGGAAGGGCGCCTTGTTCTCTGTAGTCTGTGGCGTTCGTGGTTCCAGCAATGGCTCTGGCCGGTCCTCAAGGGGTTCGCCGGCAATTTCTTCTGCGGGTTTCTCCACTTCCACCATTCGTTCCAAGAAGTTTCTTTCTATGAAGAACGGTCTTTCTCCGAGTTCTTCTAGCTGTTTGATTGCTTTGCTCATGACTTCGGCTGGATCTTCCGTCGCCATTATTGTGTTTAAGAACTCGAAGGCTTCCTTATTCAGCTGATACCCTGCCGCAAGGGTCAGTTCTACAGCTTTTTGCAGTTTTCCTTCATCACTCATTCCGAGTTCTCCATTAATGTCTTGGGCGACTACGAAGGCTTCTTCCTCGTCCCGCATCGCCTCTTTTGGTTCGGCCGTGGAAGACATCCCCCTCAACACAACTGTTCCAAAGTCTCTCTCATTGGAGATAACATGCTCTTGCCGAGGCGGACTCCCTTCTATTGTTCTGTATCCTTCTTCTTCTATTAACGTGTTTAGTCCGCAGCGGGCTTTGCAAACTTTTGTCGAGTGCCCCAATGGCATGCAGCGATGGTTTCACGCTTCCGCTTCTGTGTTTTGCAAAACCTGTTCTCGTCTCTGGTTTCTCAGCTGGATGCATGCTGATCATACTTCGACTGTTTGGTTCTAACAACAATATGCTAATCTATACGGGATGTTTCTTGTTACATGGCAGTATCGATAGTCACATGCTTGGTGATTTAATGAGTGAACTACGCAAGGTGCAACGCACTCCGGGCGGTACCTTTTTTGTGTGCCTGCCAAAGCCTTGGGCCGAGCAATACGGCTTAAGAAAAGGATCGATCCTCGCTCTGAGCGAGACCGGTGAGGGCAAACTGGTCATAGACGCGAAACACGGTGTTGAGCCATCGCCGCGTACTGTCACCTTGAAACCTGGACCCTATCTAGGACGTGAAATCATTGGAACGTACCTACTTGGTTTTGATGCCATTCGCGTTGAAGGAAAGGATCGCATTAGCTTCGAGATGCGAGATATCGTCAAAAACACGGTTAGTCATCTAGTCGGGCTGGAGATAGTTGAGGAGGATTATGCCCGCATTGTTTTGCAGTGTTTGTTGGAACCCTCGGGTTTTCCGCCTGAAAAGATTCTGCGACGTGGGTACACTATAGCTGCTAGTATGCACCGGGACGTTGCCAAGGCCTTCGTAGATGGTGATGTTGCGCTGGCGAGGAGTGTGACAGCAAGGGATGATGAGGGGAACAGGCTCTACTTCCTTCTTGTTCGTATTCTTCGGACGATAATTCAAAACCCGAGTCTGAGTGAAAAACTGGGTGTTGGGCCGATTGAATGTTTAGATTATCGCTTGGCCGCAAGCCTCGTGGAAGCCATAGGCGACGAGTGCGTGCGCATATCCATGAAGACAGTTGAACTAAATGGTGAAAAATTGGATGAAGACCTGAGAAAACAGTTTTTGGCTCTTCACGTGATTTGCTTTGGAGCTCACGAAGACGCCCTGACGGCTTTCTTGGCAGGTTCTATAGACGTTGCAGAGAAGGTTCGGGGGATGCGAGATAAGGTTGAGAAAGAGTTTACTAGAATCGAGGAAGTTGCCAGAGCACAGTCACTCGACATCGTTGCTCAAATCCTCTCAGCAGCCTCATTTCTGAGACAAATCTACGAACACAGTGTGGACATCGCCGACCTAGCGGTTCCTAAAAAAACCTGAGGGTTCTATCCCTAAAATGGAAGCTTGTCCACTTTTTGTGGCTGCTTTGAAAGGGAAGCTTTTTCCCCTACCCTCAACTCGTCAGTGTATTGCACTTCGCCGGACACGTCACAGTAGGATTCGATTGTAATTCTCTGGCCATAGATGTTGTTCGCACTTGCACCAGTTCGCAGAAGGATTTCTCTTCCGTAGACATTTTCTGCGTGGGCATCTCTGTCGATAATGACTTTATCTGCTCTTATGGACCCGTGCACTTCGCCTCTTCTTCCTATTTCAACGATGCGGGCAGTTACACCGTCATTCGTGGTAATTGAACCTCCGACTTCCACGCGTTCCTCGGCTGCAATTTTGCGTGCACGCACTGTTCCACCGATCTCTATGTCTCTCGCTGCGATTTCTTCACTCGCATTCACTCTTCCTCCCACCTCCAGCCTTCCCGAGAGTTTCAGAGAGCCTAAGATGTCAACTCTGCCGCCGACTTCCATGTGGCAACCTTGAGTCAAGCCTGCTATATCAACCGTGCCGCCTACATCGATTTCTTCAAATTCCAAGTCACCTTCAACCCTGAATGAACCTCCGACGTCTATTACGCCTCCCTTGCTCTTTCCCGCAAGTCTCACTGTTCCGCCTACGTCTATTTCTTCAAATTCCAGAGGACTCACCGACTCGAAAGTCCCCCCCACGTCTATTTCACGGATTCTTCCTCCCGCGACTCTTGCAGTGCCGCCTACTTCTAAGCTCCTGATATCACTCTTGGACCGTATCCTGAGGCTGCCCCCCACTTCTATGCGGTCTGCAACAGCCTCCCCTTGGGCTTCAAACGTGCCGCCGATATCCACGTCTTCAGCCTTCACGTTTCCATCAACCCTCAAACTTCCTCCCACCTCAACTTCCTCAACAGAAAGGTTCTTGCTCACGCACAACGTGTCGTCAACGTCAACTTTCGCTGCGGTCATGTTTCCTTTGACTTCCAAGCTGCCGTCTTCAACTTCAACCTCATCTCTTATTTCTAGGTCGCCATGAACTGTCACACTGTCTTCGGCTTCAAAGCTTTCCGCAGAAAGGGTGCATTCAAAGGTATCGTCGCCTTCGCAATGAACGGTGCCAGAAACTGTCACCTTGGGCGGTGACGAAGACCCTTTCACGGTCACATGTCGACCAATCTCTAGGTCTCCGTTCACGTTGTCAAGTGTAATTGTGCTTCTCGAAGGAACTGATGTTCTACCGCTCATTTCACACCCTCCACACTGAACATGCTGCACCACTTTAAAAGGGACACTCACATTTCGTGACTAGCACCCACTCATTGAAGCGCCTGGGTTCTTCTGAGCAGGGCTTCCGCTTCTCTCACCGATGCAAAGCCAAGGGGTGTCCGAAAACCTTCAACACGTCCATGTGTGATGGAAGATGTAGATTCGTGCACGCGATGATGGAGTCCTAAGATATTGTGAATGAAACCTAGGAGTCCAGTCCTGCTAGCGAATTTATCGTCGCTTCCTTCGTTCCAACCCATTTTCCTTCTAACTTGTCTTGCCATTCTTACCACCTCATTCTTTTGTTGAGAATTGGTAAGCCACTGGATCCCTTAAAAGGCGACGCACGTGAGGAGAACACATTTGGTAGTCACAAACTGTCTGGTCTGACGACGACTTACACATGCCTACTATCGCTCTTTAAATTGAGACTTAGTGTAGGAGGAAAGGCGCCGAAGATCGATGGTAGACAAATCTGAATGTAAACTTTGAATATCAAGGACGTTCGGCAGCCAAAAACGCCAGTGTCTTCTACTTTTCTAGTGCGGCGAAGAACTTTCGCATCCGCTTGTATGTTTCGAGGTATTCTAGTCCCCACTTTGTTGCTCTGTACTTCTTCGAGTTTTCGAAGTTGACTTCGTTTATGAAGCCATGTGCAACCAGAAAATTCAATTCTTTCTTCGTTCGGTCTACAGGCATGTTGGCTCCATAGGAGACCCTTGTTAAAGAGCAGAGCCCTTTCTTGGCGACTATTTCCACTATATCCGCGTAGATGTCGTACTTAGTTCTTCTCTGTTCGCTCGACAAGAAACAGTGACTCCAAGTTCCACTATTATTAAATGTTGCACATTTAATCTTAATTGCGGTGAGACAAGGTGCACTCAACAGTTTCGAATCATAAGCAATACCACATTGCCTGTGGGCCTGGTGATTTGACTGAATACTTGCTAGTGCCAGGCGACCCAGACCGTGTTCCAAGAATCGCAAAATCGTGGGATTCGGCCAAAGAAGTGTCCAGTCACCGTGAATTCCGTAGCTACACGGGCAGGTATAAAGGCGTTCCCATCTCCGCCCTCTCAAGCGGCATCGGTCCAGCTTGCATGGCTATCGCTGTCAACGAATCTTCAAACATAGGGGTGAACACTTTCATCCGCGTCGGAAGCACCGGAGCAATTCAAGAAGGCATTGCTTGTGGCGACCTCATCATTTCCAGTGCTGCTGTACGTCTTGACGGCACAAGCAACTGTTACGTTATGCCCGAGTATCCTGCGGCAGCTAGTTACGAGGTCTTGTTGGCCTTGATTGAAGCTGCTGAAAGCTTGAACATCTGCAAATATCATGTGGGCGTAGCGGCGACAACCTCAGACTTTTATGCTGGGCAAAACCGGACAGTCGCCAAAACCTGCTCTTCTAATATGGAAAACTTGCTTCCGACATTACAGAAGGCCGGGGTGCTCAGTTTTGATATGGAAACGGCAACGTTGTACACTCTGGCGGGTCTTTACGGGCTAAGGGCGGGCTCAGTCTGCGCGGTTTACGCTAACCGTTGTACAGACGAGTTCAAACCAGGCGAGGGCGAAGAAAATGCCATAAGAATCGCGAACGAAGCTGTGAAAATACTCGACGAATGGGACGCTGTGAAGAGGAGGAGAAAAAGGCAATGGGTGTTCCCCTCGTTAATCGCAAGCCGAAACCGAAAATAGTTAGGCAATGAACGGGATTGGCTCTTTCACGTACGCAGAGCAATCAATGCTTGTTTAACGAACAAACGTAGCATCAATATTTCTCTACTGGATAAAGCTAAAAGCCTCTGCTTAGAATCCTTAAGACAGTGCCGGGGTGGCGGAGTGGTTATCGCGCTGGCCTCGAGATCAAACTCTGAAAAAAGAGGGGCTAGAATGAAGGACAAGCAAGCCAGTGGGCCTTTGGCTCGCAGGGGTTCGAGTCCCTTCCCCGGCGCCAATTTGCCAGTTAGAGCTTGTTTCCAAGTTATGTTGGACAAACAAGTTCAATCTGAGCGTTGGAGATTAACGTGAAAGGATAACGTGAATTGACCTCATGTGCAGAGCGAGCGTCATATATAATCGAAAATAATTGCTTAGTTTGTGCGTGTCACTTATGAATAAAAGGAGGGTTCTCGTCGTGGGCGGGACCGGGCTTCTTGGATCAAGGCTCGTTCGTTCATTACTCGACAGAGGACACAAGATCGAGGTTCTCGATACGAGGCACGGAGAACTCGAAGATATGAAGACCAGCCCGAACTTGGAATTTGTAGGCATAGGAAGCGATGAATTGTGCGGAGGGATGGCAGACAAGCGGATTGTCAATGGAGCGGTTGAAGACGTCGACGTTGTCTATCACTTGGCAATCAACTGGGATGGTGCAAGCTGGAAACACGCGCTCCCTTTGGCAGAGTTGTTCGATGCTAACATCAGGGGAACGCTCAACTTGCTTGAAGCATCAAAATCTTCTGGCGTAGGCCACTTTCTCTTTTCGAGTAGTGCCGCAGTTTATGGAGAAACCGAACGGACAATGTCCTTGCGACAAGGTGCTACGAAGGGCAGAGTTGTAGACGAAGAAACAGTGTGCTTACCAGAGCTTTGGGATGGTGACCCTGGACCAGCTTATGCCATAGTCAAGCTGACGACTGAGAAATTGTGTATGATGTACAATTACCATTACGGATTGCCAGTAACCGTCTTCCGGATAGAGTACATTTTTTCAAGTATCAAAGAACTCGGTGATCTTGCGAACATTCATATTGACGATGTTGTCGAGGCCTTCCTGCTTGCTACCTTGAACAAGAAAGCGTATGGCCAAGTTTTCAACCTTGCTTATCCAGCACCAATATATCTGTAAAAAAGATAACCGCAGCTATTGGCTGGAAGCTTTTGAAAACCGAGATGTTCCGTGGAAAGAAAGTCTAGCATAATCACGCATCTCTTTTATGAGTATCTGGCCCTGAAATCCATTCCCCGGCGCCATTTTACTAGTTAGAGCTTACTTCTAGGGTATTTTGGATAAACAAGTCCACTTTAGCGCGCGACCAAAGAACTAATCCATGTTATTCAGAAAACGAAAATAGATGCGCGTGCTACAAGCGTATCTATAGTTTGTTACTATGCACCGATGCTTATCTCTTAATATTGGCTAGAGGTTTTGGCTTACTCAGCAACAATAAAGCGGAATTGATTACCACTGATATGCATCCGGCTTCTGCAAGAACAACCGCTAGGACTGGATTCAAGATGCCAAAGGCGGCTAAACTCAATGCGACTATGTTCCAGATGAAGGCGTAAACTATGTTCCCCTTCATTCTGTTAAACGCCTTCCGACTCAGGCTAATCGCATATTCAACCTTTGTCAAGTCGTCTCCAAGCAGAGCCACGTCAGCGGTCTCAACAGCCACATCGCTGCCAGCCGCACCCATCGCAAACCCAACATCGGCATTAGCCAAAGCAGGAGCATCATTCACGCCGTCACCAACCATCGCAACAACATTGCCTTTTTTCATTTCCCCAATGACCGCAACCTTCTGTTCAGGTAAAAGCTCAGCATGGTACTCATCAACCCCGATCTGCTCAGCGATAGATTTAGCAGTCCGCATGTTATCGCCAGTTATCATAGCAGTCTTGATTCCTAAGCGCTTAAGCCTCTGTATAGCTTCCACAGAATTCTCCCTGACTGTGTCAGCCATAACGACTATGCCGATAACATGCTTGTCTAGCGCTACGGGAATAGCTGTTTTCCCCTCGCTTTCAACCATGCTCATCAATTGATTCGCTTCTTCTGAAATCGCCGTTTCAATCATCTTAGTTCCAATTAGGATATGCTTGTTTCCGTAATGGGCGTCCACGCCATGCCCTGGAATAGTTTTGAAGTTTGTGGGATCAGGAATCTTCATGCCCGTCTCAGTTGCCTTAGCGATGATGGCTTTGGACAAGGGATGTTCTGAGAATTTCTCAGCAATTGCTGCATACTTGATTGTATCCGCTTCAGAGTAATTACCGAAGGTTTTTATCTCAACAACCTTAGGTTCGCCCATGGTTAACGTGCCAGTTTTGTCGAATGCGACCAGCTTTACGTCCTTTAGCCTTTCGATGTGTGTGCCACCCTTGATTATTATGCCATTCATGCTGGCATTACCGATGGTTCCAGCTACAGCGACAGGAACAGCTATTGAAAGCGCGCAAGGACATGCGACTAAGAGAACAGTCACGGTTCTTGCCAGTGCCACCTCAAAACCAATTGTGAAATAGCTGGCCGCAAATACGACAGATGCCAAAACTGCCATGATTGGCAAGAAGTATGTGGTAAATCGGTCTGCAACGTTCTGTATGGGTGCTTTTTTCTCTTGAGCCTCTTCGACAAGTTGAATGAGGTGGGCGAGCGTAGTGTCCTCAGCGATTTTTCCAACTTTAATTTCTAATGCTCCATGTTCATTAAGCGTGCCAGCAAATGTGCGGTCCCCTACTGTCTTTTCCGCTGGAATCGATTCGCCGGTTATGGTTGCTTGGTTAACGGTGCTGTGTCCAGAAACTACTGTTCCATCAACGGGTATTTTATCGCCTGGTTTGACTAAGACGATTTCGCCTATCTTGACCTCGTTTATGGGTATTTCAAATTCTGCGCCGTCTCGACGTACGTGAGCTGTGGTGGGGCTCATGTTTATGAGCTTCTCAAGCGCGCCTCTTGTTCTATGGATAATGTATCCTTCAAGGGTCATACCTGCGAGTATTATGAACGCCACTATAGCTGATGCTGTGAGATAACCAACTGCTTGTGCTGTGCCGGTGGCTGATGCTGAGGGTAGTACGAGACCAGCTGCTACTGAAATAAAGATGGCGATAGTTGCAAACAATTGGGCAGTGACATTTCCATGCCGCAGGGATCGAATGCCGTGCAAATAAATACGGTAGCCTAAGGCAACGGCGATCAAAGTCAAAACAATGCTAATTTCATGCGCATAAGTTACTTGAGTTCCAGATACCAGGGCACCTGCTAAAGCGAATAGCCCGAGTAAAATTACTAGAATTACGCCTTTGATGTGCTCTCTCATCGAATTTCCTCTCTTGATAATAGCTCAACCTGATAGCCGAGCTTTTCAATGCGTTCAGTGATCTTGAAGAGACTGATTTTCTGTGTGTCGTATTCCATTATGACCTTACCCGTTATCTCGTCAACTTTGACTTTTGATATTCCGTTTAGCCTGGCTATTGCATGTCTGAGATTATCTGCTTCATAATCAGTTGCACATGTGCGGCATCCAGTACAATCTGTTTTTGAGGCGTTCAGGATAGCTTTCTCAATATTCATTGGCTCACCTAAAGGAGGTAGTCATATTCAAGAATTTAAATGTGTCGTTATAATCCCGCGTTTCGCACAAGTATGCCTTCAAAAAAATCAAAGGATATCTAGTTTACGCATGCCTTCAAAAAGTTCAGAATTAGCTATGCTGTAGAAAACCCACTTTCCTTCTTTTCTGTCCTTCACCAACCCAACATTTTCTAGAATCCTCAGATGATGAGACGCGGTGGGCTGAGTTAAATGAAGCGCAACCATGACTTCACAGACACACATCTCACGGGATGATAGCAAGCCTAAAATTCTGAGCCTAATAGAGTCTGCAAGAGCTTTGAAGACCTTACTCTTAGCTTCACTGTTTTCCAAATTTATGCCTCTATCGGCCAGTTCCTTCAATTCATCTGCGAATTCTGAGGCAGTTTCGCAAGAGCAAATTCCTGATTCCGCTAACCGTTGCAATCTCTCACGTATTTTTGATGACGCCATATCTTTTCAAATAACCAATAGTAGCAACGTATTTAAATATGTTTTTTCGTTCCCTTGTTAAGGGACCAAGTTGAAGCGAATACTTTTTGTTTGTGTCGAGAATGCTGGCAGAAGCCAGATGGCAGAGGCCTTCGCCAACAAATACGGAAAGGATAAATTCATCGTTTCCAGCGCCGGCAACAAGCCAGCAAACAAAGTCAACCCCATAGTAGTGGAAGCATTGAAAGAGAAGGGCATCGACATATCTATAAATGAACCAAAGTTGCTCACTTTTCAGATGGCCCAAGACGCTGATTTGATTGTTACCATGGGCTGCAACGACAATGGAATCTGCCCCGGGCCATTCTTCAAGCCAACAATTGACTGGAAACTTGAAGACCCGAAGGGAAAGCCAATCGAGAAAGTGAGAGATATCAGAGATGACATTGAGCGACGAGTCCAGAAGCTATTAGCGGAACAGAGTGAGAATAGCTAGAACCCCGGAAGCAGAGCAATCGAGCGCTATTACCTTCTCTATCGGTAAATCGGTGCTGAAATCTCTTTCCCAGTGCCATTTTGTGAGCAAAATTCAAATAGAAAAAGCCCAAGATAGCACGCACTTCATGATTTTGTTACTACACAACATTACCACGGTTGTTACCAACAAACACAGCGTACGACTTCAAGGAGGGAAATTTGACGGAATTTCTCCATGGTTTGTTACCACGCAACATTACCACGGTTGTTAGTAACAAAGATCGGGGGTCCACTCTGAAAGATAGCGCGTTTCTCCCGAGACGCACTTTGGGCATGTACGGAGGCGGTGCAGGTGCAGGAGGGTCGAACGGGTGAGCAAGGTGGAGCGCGCGTATCGACAAGACCACGGCTCCATAACGCACCGTTACAGCGCGGCGTTACATCTGAAGTTACAAGTGAACAGCTGAAAGCCAACTCTGTCTACAGTCCCTGACTCATACATTGAAAATTACATCGGATATTACAAACAAAAGGGCCGAGTCAACTCTGAACAGCCTTTCACCCTGTTTTTCTTCATGGTTTGTAACAATACACATTACATCTGACATTACAAGTGAAAAAGAGGGGGGGTAAAGACACAACATCGCGATCTTGTGATCCAACATAATGTTAGACCTAAACAAAGAAAGAGAGGGGACCAATAACACAACACCAAACACATTACAATCAGATTGCATCTGACTTTACAAATGAAGGAGGGAAGTCAACTCGGCGCGCTATGTTTTTATAGCGCATGTCAATCGAATGAAAGGCCTTCATAATACGCAAGAGTCAGGAGTGAGCAAACGTGTATGCACCGCAAGCTGAAACTGCAATGTCTTCGATTATTGTGACGGTCGAGAACCTCTCAAAGGCCTTCGGCAAGTTGAAGGCCGTCGACAACGTGAGCTTTGAAGTCAAAACGGGTGAAATCTTTGGTTTCGTTGGCCCCAACGGAGCAGGCAAGACCACCACCATCAACATGCTTACGACCTTGATGAAGCCTTCATCTGGAAACGCGGTGGTCTGCGGCTATGACATATTCAAGGATGCGAACGAGGTGCGAAGAAACGTCGGAGTCGTACCGCAGGAGTACACTGCTGACGAAGACATGACTGGAATCAACAACGTCCTTCTCTGCGCTGATCTCTACGGCATACCAAGAAGTGATTCAAAACCACACGCACAAGAGCTGCTGAAGCTGGTAGAGCTTCAAGACGCTGCAAAGAGGAAGGTGAGCACCTACTCAGGAGGAATGCGCAGGCGACTGGAGCTCGCCTGCGGTTTGATCAACTATCCTAAATTGCTATTCTTGGATGAGCCAACGCTCGGCCTCGACGTTCAAACACGCACCGTAGTCTGGAAATACATCAAAATGTTAAAAGATGAATACCACATGACCCTCTTTCTGACGACTCACTACCTCGAAGAAGCCGACTCACTCTGCGACAGAATAGCCATAATCGATCACGGTCACATCATAAGAATCGGCTCACCTGAAGAGTTGAAGCAAAGCATCGGCGGAGACGTAATCGTGGTCACCCTCAAGGAGACAGAACCGGACATTTCATCCGATATTGCTAAAATCAAATTGGTAAAGAACGTTCAGAAGAACGATAACAACTACCGCATAAAGGTGGAACTCGGAGAGGAAGCCTCCCCCCAAATCACGGATCTAATCCGATCCAAAGGACTCCACGTTACGAAAGTCTCGTTGACGAAGCCAACCTTAGACGAGGCATACCTGGAATTTACTGGCCGCAGCCTGAGGGAAGAAGAAGCTGACAGGATGCAGATGTTCAGACAACGCGTAACGGTGAGAAGAGCAAGATCGTAAAATGAGGATGTGAGAATGGAAAAAATCAAACCAACAACGAGCAAGGAACCAGCAATAGAAGAACAGACTAAAGAGGTTTCCTCAGAGAAGCAGACGGTAGTCAGGGCCGCTCCAAAACTGAGCAGGAGTCCCCTACATGGGCTGTGGGCGCTAACGAACAGAGATTTGAGAAAATGGTACACGAACCCAATCCAGCTACTCACCTCGCTAATCCAACCGGTAGTTTGGCTCGCCCTGTTCGGCAAAGCCCTGAACTTTGGAACATTCATCTCGGGATCAGGAGCCACGCTGACGCAGCAAAACGCAATCTTACAGGGCTTTTTCGGTACAACCAGCTACTTTTCATTCCTAGCTTGCGGAATGCTTGCCTTTGTCGTCCTGTTCACTTCAGCGTTCAGCGGAATGTCAGTCGTGTTTGACCGCAGGTTTGGTTTCCTGAACAAGGCTCTAAGCACGCCTGTGGCGCGCGGAGCTATTGTGATGGGAAAAGTCCTCCAAAGCGTAGGCAGGTCGTTGATTCAATCGGCCATAGTTCTCGTGATCGCAGTAATACTCGGAATGGAAACAAGCCACTTCACCGTCGTCGGAATTGCGGGCGCATTCGTCATCATCTTCCTCATGGCCACGGGGCTGTCAGCGCTATTCACTATGCTCGCGTTGAGATCAAGTGATTGGCAGACACAGGTGGCTATCATAAACCTTATCAACCTGCCACTGCTGTTCGCAAGCAACGCACTGTTCCCAATAAAGATAATGCCGACTTGGCTTCAAGACGTCGTGAAGATCAACCCAGTCAGTTACGCTAATGATGGGGTGAGACAGCTGTTGATAGGCGCGACGGGCATGAGCAGTCTTTGGCTGGACTTTGCGGTTTTGATTGGGTTCGCGGTTGTATTATCTGCAATCGGAATAGTCCTCTCTTGGAGACTCCTTTCCAAATAATCCCGGATTAGGAGCGCGGGCTTGACTAGTCTTTGATTTTGACTCTGATTGAGTTAAACCTAGGACCCGAACCCAGAGTCTGTGGATTACTCGACGCCAAAGTGTTTAATGGAACACCGTTCTTCCCGGTCAAAGGTCTCGGCGACCACAAGACTCCCTTAGAAACGTCGTCGGTGACAACCGCTTCGACAGTTACCGCCCCCAACTCGTTGAAAAGAGTGACATTATCTCTATTCTTTATCCCAACACTGGCCGCATCAACAGGACTGATCCAGACAATCTCCGGAATCGGTCCATAAACGTCTCTGAACTGGCTGTGGGTCCAACTCGGAAGGGAGCTGTTCAATAGCGTAAACCAGCCTTCATTCTCGTCAAGCGGCAGTTGCACCGGTAAGGGACTCGCACCGATTTCAAGGGCTTTTGAAGAGTACAACTCAATCTTCCCCGAGGGCGTCTGATACTCGTTAACGGGCCGCTGCCTCAGTTTCAGAATCGCCCCCTTGAGAAGATCATCGAAGCCTCCGTTTTCAAAAGCCTCCAACGTGGCCTTTTCAAGGGCTTGCCAAGGATCCTCAAACAGCCAAGACTCCGCGCAACCCAATCTCTCGGTCAACTGCTGCATGACCCAGATTTCGTGCTTACACTCTCCGAGCGGTTCAATCGCTTTCATTGATAATCGAGTGTATGAGTGATGGTCTGAGAAGTTCAGATCGGTCTTCTCCAGATAGGTGGCGGCAGGCAGAACAACATCTGCAAGTTTCGCAGTCTCGGTCCAGTGCGTTTCATGAACGACCGTAAACACGTCTTCCTTTGAAAGACCCGCCCTTACCACGTTCTGGTTTGGAAGCGTTAGAGCAGGGTTGGAGCCTTTGATGAAGACGAACTTGAACTCCCCAGAACCTAATCTCGAACCCAAGGAAACCTGCTCGACGACTCTTGACTTTTCACCGCACATCTTGCTTCCGTTGATGTAATCCCAATCTACGAATCGACCTTTAGAGTCGCTGTAATGGAAACCGCGGTGTTGTCCAAGCAACGCCGGCAGAAGACTCACAGCTCTGGTTGCCTCTGCACCATGGCTCGACTTGTTTAAACCCAACCCAATCTCGAAGGCGACAGGTGGTTTCTCGACGAGCGTCTCACATAGCTCCTCAACTCTTTTCCATTGGAGGTTTGTCGCTTCTTCTACGCGCTTGGGCGTCCAGTTCTCCACTTCTCCCACGAATTCTTGATATCCAGTGGTCCATTTTTCGATGAACTTCTTAGCTACTCTATCGTGTTCAATGAGATATCGGGCTATTCCGTAAGACAGTGCCACATCGCTGCCCGGGCGAGGGTTGATCCAGAGGTCGCAGCTCTCGGAGGTCTCGCTCTTTCTGGGGTCAATAGACACCAACGATGTGCCTTTCTCTTTCCTTGCCCTCAGCGCAAGGGCCCAGAGGTGAGGAGAACTGACTCTTGCATTGTTTCCCCAGAACAGGATGGCTCTGCAGTCAAGAACTTCCTCAAACCCGAGACCGTATGTAAGCCCGTAGTGGAGTCCGATTCCAGTATGCCCTGATGTGCTGCATAGAGCGCCGTCCGTAATCGTCACGCCTAATGCGCGCCACAGTCTTTGGGAGTACTGCCAGCTGAGGCATCCCTGGTTCCCAGGATAATCATACAGCAAAACGGATTCATTGCCACAATTCTCCAAAACACTGGCTAATCTATTGCCAACTAGTTCAAGAGCTTCTGACCAAGAAACTCTCCTAAACCTGCTTCCACTCTTGACATATGGATAAAGAATACGTTCCCCACTGTACACCCGCTCGGGGTCTCCAACCCCTCGAGGACATAGAAACCCCTGAGTTATCGGATTTTCTCTACTGCCCGCGGTGGATATGATCCGACCGTCCTCAACAAGGGCATCGACAAAACACGTATCCGGACAATCCCTGTGGCAAATAGTCTTTACGACGTTAGTTGTTTTCTCAGGCTTGCCTGGCAAATCGTCTCCCTTCTTAAATGATCACGCCACGTTTCCACAGGCAGATAATGGAGATTCATATTAAACCTTGCTGGATCGTCGAAACTTACGCGCGTTAGACAACTTCTGGGGGGCCTCAGGACGAGCGTTACAAATATCCTGAACATATCGATAATCCCCAAAAAAATCGTTCATACTGAAAAGTGCGACTTAATCCTCACCACAATGAAAGAGCCATCTTTTTACCAGCTATCAATAACTCGAAACCCAAATTAGATTGAACCCTGCCAAGACTGTTGCATGAAGAATACCGGCCAGCAAAGCGACCGACATAGAATACTGTTCGATTGTTCAGCAATCGAACCGGCTATTGGCTACTTGCGGAATAGGACTGATGAGAACCTTGAGCGTCTGGTTTCTACGCAAGGCAGTAAGGTCGCATACAATCATTATCTATGGTCCTCATTCGGTTCAAAATTAACATTCAGAGAGTTCTGGAAGAGAAACTTGGAGCAAACCATTTGGAGCAAGCAGCTCGAAACCTCCATAGACGCTGTCAAAGAATACTTGGCCAATCGGCAAGAAAGTCAATGGCTCAGCGCAGTGCTGGGGTATCTTCCTAAAGAGCACGTTTTCAGGACAACGGTCTATCTTATCCCAGGTTACGACAATATCGTCTATGGTGAAGATATCGCCCTGAACTTGAACTTTAGGCAGTTCCACATTGACCATCGTGAAGTCGTCTACTACCTGGTTCATGAGCTGGCACACGCAGGCTATTTCAGATACCGCCAAATGCCAGAACTGGCGAAGATGAGGACTGTGGGCGATCTCTTAGACGTCGTCAGATTATTGACACATCTTGAAGGCATGGGCGTCATCAGTCCCATGAAAATGAGGCTCGAAGAGGGTGGGGTGCTAGACAATGACTACAAGGTTCTCTTGAATGATGAAGAAAGAAACAAAAGGGTTCGTGAATACTTCAGTGTCCTGTCAAGACTTGAGAATCTGAGAAGTCAAGATCTGTGCCAAAAGGATTTTCAGGTGTTCGAGCAAATGAGCGGGAGGACGACGCGACTATGGTACGTAGCGGGCTGTCACATTGCACAAAAAATCGAGATGGAATACGGAGCGGAGATGTTGCGAAACCTCGTGAAGAGAGGTTGGCAAGAATTCTTCGAAACATACAGAAACCTTAAAAAATCCGCGAACAATCTAATCACGCCTCCGAGTCTGCTGATATTTGCATCCTTACCACAGCAAAACCGCATTTCAAGAAAAGAAGAAGCACCCGTAAGACACACACTGGTGAAAAAGGTTTGCAAGAGAATAGTGCGAGCTCACTAGATTCCACCCCAAAACAATTCGATGACTTTCTGGTTCCAGCAGGTGTGGCGTTGTACTCCTACCGCGCGGCCCACGGGGTTTGCCACTCTTCCTTGAAGAAGATTTCTGAAAGCTCTCTCCTCGGTCTAGGAGCCGGTGTTTCGTTAGGTACGCCGATCGGTAGCAAGGCGACGACTCGCATTCTTGCAGGAATCTTGAGCAAACGCTTCACTGCGTCTTCGTCGAAGGCACCTATCCAGCAAGTGCCGTAGCCTAGGGCGGCGGCTGCTAAGGCCATGTGTTCAAGGGCTATCATCGGGTCTCTTTCATGCCACCTTGCCGAAACGTCAGGATCACCCATTGCGGCTACGACGGCAGCAGCGTCACTCAGGAACGTCTGGTCATTTGCTGCTCCTGCCAGAGCCTTCTTGCGATTTGCATCTCGAACTACTATGAAGCGCCAGGGCTGGCGGTTAGCGGCTGAAGGCGCCAGACGTGCGGCCTCGAAGATCATTTCCAGTCTATCGTCAGGAATTGGTTCCTGCAGGTATTTTCTGATGCTTCTGCGGGTTTTTATGGCTTCAAAAACATCCATCATTTTTTCTCCTCCGATGAAATGAACCTTGCACTGGATATCGTTAGCCTTCGAATACCATGCTTATATGTATTCCCAAAGCAGCCGCGTGATCTAGCACGCCCGTTCTAGCAGGGTCCTATCTCCTGTCTAGTCTACTGGCAGCAATTTCCACAAAAAGAAAAACCAGTGGATGAACGAACGTGCATCTTTCATCCTTCTGAAACTCAGGTACAATGCCCGCAAAGCTTGATTCTAGGAGGCAATTCTTATCGTCTTATCGCCGTCATTGCTTTCAGTTGTTTCTTATCCTCCGATATTGCTACTATCTTGACCTGGGTTCTGTATAAACAGTTCTTTGCTGCTTCCTTCGCGTCCTTTCGAGTCTCATAAGTCCCTTTGAGCTCGATCCACGGCAGCGATTCATCAATCCTTATCCATGCTGCGTGCAAGTACTCCACCACTTGACAGAGAAAGAGCATTAGATTCTTAACGATTAAAACTGTTATGAATTTTGGATAATTATCTGAGGTTAAGCTCCGTTTCGGAAACTTATTTAAGCGATGCTGTCCCACGTCTTAGAGTTTAGGAGAGAGACGAGGGCAGAGCCTAGCTGGGGCCACGTGAGAGCGCTCGGTTGAAGCGGTGCCTATGGATGGACAGGAAAAAAAGAATCCAAGAAGGTGTGCAACGTGAAGCAACTGAACAGTGTGCATGGTTCCATCAGCAACGCCTCACAGCCAGAGGAAATTCTTGAAACGCATCGTAGGTCTGTTGGCAAGTTTTTCATTTTGCACGTTAATTATGGACGCTTTTCAGGCGGGGCTGATGCTTGATGGTTTACCAGACAAATCCAAGCCTGTCCTTCACTTCGTTCAAGGAGACGCTGGCTGGACATTTCGCCGGGGTCGGAGGCCTAATTGCAGGTCTCATAGTTGCTTGGCAGCTTGGTGTGTTCCACACTGTTCCGTGGGCTATCGCCCTCTATCCGACTGTGTTGACGGCTAAATCCGTGATAAGCGGCACGTTCAGCGGGCGATTGAACACTGCATTGCACATCGGGACTCTTTCCCCGAGATTCTCTGGGAACATGGGATTTGTGGGTCGAACGTTTCAGCGTGCACTGGCCTTGACCATGGTGACAAGTGTTGTAATGAGCATCGTTTCGACCATCTTAGGGAGCCTGTTCTGGGGGATTACCCCCGCAAACTTTTCAGACGTCTTGACAGTTGTTGTTGCGACGATGAGTCTGGGATTGACTCTCTACTTTTTCACGTTATCTGTCACGTTCACTGCCTTCAAGAAGGGTTTGGACTTGGACAGTGTTGCATATCCAATCGTTGCTACGATTGCAGATGTTTTCATAACAGTCTGCTATGCTATTGCAGTCAATCTCTACTTCAAATTCGGCTACACGGGAAAATACGCCGTTCTCTTAATCGCGATTGTTCCCGCAGTGTTGGTTCTTTATTCTTTTTCCCGCGGCGTCCATGAGATAGGGTTCTCCAAAACCATTAAGACGTCCATCTTGGCTCTGATGCTTGTGGCGGTAATTGCCAGTGTCACGGGGACGATTTTGCAAGAAATTAATGTTGGTGCAGCTCTTTGGATCGGGGGTCGCGCTCTTTATCCTGCTTCGCTTTTTGCTGCTTACCCCGCTCTTATTGAACTGGTGGGCGATGTTGCTCTGGTGATAGGGTCCACTGCCACAACGAGGCTTGTACTTGGATTGCTCGAACCCCGCTTTTCTGCCATGAAGAACCACGCGATGCAGATTCTTGGTGCTTGGGCGGCTTCGGCGGTTGCGTCCATTCCCCTTTCGGCGGCATCTCTGTTCCTAACCGGTGCGTTTGGGCTTCCCGCTTTCTACGTTCTGACTTCCGCGTTGCTTGCGACAAACGCGTTCGCACTTGTCGCTATGACGCTAGTATCTTATGCACTTGCAATATTGACTTTCAAGAAAGGTTTGGACCCTGACCATCTGGTCATTCCGATAGAAAGTGCACTCGCCGGCACCATAACGTCAACGGCTTTGCTTGCCGCATTGTTCTTGCTAACCCACTCCTGAGGGTAGAATTAAAATATTCCTTACGCTCTAGTTTCCTTCTCGGAGCGACATTAAACACATGCCCACGTTAGAAAAGGTAAGATACAGGCCTGTACCTGTTCGTGATCTCTTCTTAGAAATGAAAAACTTGTCCGAGCTGATGATTGACCTGGCTTATTCGGCGGCCCTTTTCAATGATCGGGAACTCGCGGAAGACATCTTGGAGCTTGAGAACCGAGTTGACACGCTGGATTATCTGCTGGAGATGACGATCATGATCGCGGCAAGAGACGCCCACGATGCGGAAGCACTAGCCGGAGTTTCTGCAGTGGCCTCGGCGGCGGACAAGATTTCGGACGCTGCAGCAGACATAGCCGCAATAGTCACGCAAAACATAGGCGTGCATCCGATAGTTAGTCAGGTTTTTGAGAAGGTCGAGGAGCGTTTGATGCAGGCAAAGGTGAGTGCTGACTCATCACTTGTGGGCAAACGGGTGGGTGAGCTTGATTTGGCGGCGAGAATGGGAGTTGACATCATCGCCCTTCGACGGGACAAGGACTGGATCATAAACCCGCAGAAGACTGAGCACATCAGAAGCGGGGATGTCTTGATCGTCCGCGGCGTTCACTCAGGCATCAAACAATTCAAGGAACTCGCAGAACAGAAATCGCGGAGGGGAGGAGACTGAAATGTCACAGCAGGACCAGGCAAGGTTCGAGGAAATCGTGGAACGGTTGGTTGAGCTTAAGGACACCTCTGAACTCATGATTGACCTGGCCTACTCCTCATTGTTTCTGAAGAGCAGGGAGCTGGCTGAAGAAGTGCAGAGGCTTGAAGAACACATGGACAAGCTGCACACAGATTTTGAACTGCTCGTCCTTCAAAGCGAGTTCAAAAAAGAGGAAGCAAAGGGCTTTCTGGGACTCATACGGTTGGGAGTGGCAACCGAAAAAATAGCTGACGCAGCTGCCCAGATATCTGAGGTCGTTTTAAGAGGCATTGAACCCCACCCGGTGTTGCAGCTCAGCATAAGTGAAGCTGAAGAAACAGTTGCTTACGTGCCTGTGGCCAAAGACTCTCCGTTAGCGAACAAGACTCTCGTAGAAGCACGGATTCCTGAGGAAACTGGCATGTGGATACTGGCCATAAGAAGAGGCAACAAGTCCATCAGACCCAAGCCTGACTCCAAAATCGAGGTGGGAGACGTTCTAATCGCCTCAGGCTACGCCGAGGGAGTAGAAGACCTAAAGAAACTGTCAAAACGATGACCAACGTTAACGTTCCGTCCTGACCCAGACTACTTATTTTGAATGCACTAACACTATAAACACGGCTCGCCCTCATATTTGACGAGGGATTGATCATCACCACGCAGAAAGAGACAGCGGCCGATATCCAGAGCTACACGTGTTCAAACCCTTCCTGCAGCAAATCGTTCGCAAAACCGTTGAAAGCGGTAAACCTGTCATTGGAGAACCCTGAACCATACCTTGCATGTCCACATTGCCTCACAGACATCACCACTCAACAAAAACCGTCGATTGCAGAAGCAAGGCCAGTCTTGGACGCTGAAACCCTGAAAACCGCAAAAGACGGTCTCGAAGAAGAAAAAGCTGCACTGCAGCCGGCAAAGACACTGTGCACGCATCACTTCGGCTACCTGAGCGAGCGCTCAAGCAAGGAAAAAATACCTGAAGAGTGCATGGCTTGTGCGGAAATAGTCAATTGCATGCTGAAGGCCGTAAGAAGCTGCACGGGCAACTAGCGCAAATAGAAAATGTCTGCTTAACCTCTAAGAATCTCGAATTGAGCAGACGGGGGCTCCGATTTTCAGACTCAGGTCTTCTCATAGAGAAGATTCTCCGCCAGCCGTGGATGTATTTCAAAAGGACGTGTTGGCCCGTGAGCAAATGTTGACTTGGCGTCAGTTAGTTCCGTGATAATGTGTGAGCTGAAAAAGTTTTCTGGATAAATAGGGGGTCGAGAAGCAGTTGTTGCTAAGGTTTCCGTTTCCTTTCGGGTTTCTTTTCTTCTGGCGGTCCCGGAGGATTCTCTTCAGCAGTTGGTTTCTCCTCTGCCGTCGGCTTTACTTCCTCTGGCGTTGGCTTCTCTTCAACGGTTGTCTTCTGCTCTGTTTCCATTTCGCTCGTGATGTCTTCAATTGGTTTTGGAGGAGGTGTCGTAGCCATCGTCCAACCTATCCACGCGCCTATCGCGAGTATGGCGATGAACGCTATGAACACTGGAAGCGCAACGAGCGTGAACGAGAGAGCCCAAATGCGGCCGGCTGTCCAGTATCCCCAGTAGAAAAGTCCTAGAGTGTAGAGTACGCCTACAACCACGCAGACTAGACAGATTAATCCGCCGATACCTTGATCTTTGCTAACCATTTTTACATCTCACCACATATTAGCCCTTTTTACGTCTTTAGACCTTTTAAGGTTTACCGTGCTGCGTGACGATTGTTAGGTGGTTCCGGTCTCCCATGTTGCTAGGTAGCGTTTCTGTTCTTCTGTTAACTCGTCTATCTTGATTTCCATCGCGTCGAGCTTTAGCTTCGCCACTTTTTCGTCGATTTCTTTGGGCACCGTGTAAACTCGCGGTTCCATTCTTTCTGTTTTGGCCAAGTGCTCGGTGCAGAGGGCTTGATTGGCGAAGGACATGTCCATTACCTCGGACGGGTGGCCCTCCGCCGCGGCGAGGTTCACGAGTCTGCCTTCTGCTAGGAGGTAGAGCCTTCTTCCGTTCTTGAGGGTGTACTCGTCTAGGTTGGGTCTTATGTTTCTCTTCGACGTTGCGAGTTCTTCAAGGTACTTGGGGTTAACCTCGACGTTGAAGTGTCCGCTGTTGGCCAGCAGTGCCCCGTCCTTCATCCTCTGCATGTGTTCCTTCCTTATTACGCTCGTGTCGCCCGTGGCGGTTACGAATATGTCCCCCACTGTTGCGGCGTCGGTTAGTGGCATCACGCGCAGGCCGTTCATGGCTGCTTCGAGCGCCCTTGTGGGGTTCACCTCGGTGACTATGACGTTTGCGCCCATTCCCTGCGCTCTTAGAGCTATTCCTCTTCCGCACCAGCCGTAGCCGCAGACGACGAAGTTCTTGCCCGCGAAGAGAACGTTGGTGGCCCTGAGAATGCCGTCCAGGGTGCTTTGGCCGGTTCCGTAACGGTTGTCGAACAGGTACTTCGTGTATGCATCGTTAACGGCGATTATGGGGTACTTTAGGGCTCCGTCTTTCTCCATGGCCCTCAGCCTCAGTACGCCGGTTGTGGTTTCTTCGGTGCCGCCCTTGACGCCTTTCAACAGTTCTGACCTCTTGCTGTGCAGGGTGCCCACGAGGTCGGCGCCGTCGTCGAGTGTGATGAAGGGCTTGGAGTCTAGTACTTTTTCGACGCACCAGTAATACTCTTTAGTGGTTTGGACGCGCCAGGCGAACACCTTGGCTCCTTCTTGGGCCAGTGCGGCGGCGACGTCGTCCTGTGTTGAGAGGGGGTTGGACCCGCAGAGTGCAACGTTTGCTCCGGCTGAGAGGAAGGTTTCAACGAGGAACCCGGTTTCTTTGGTTACATGCAGGCAGGCGGCCAGGGATAGACCTTTGAGCGGTTTCTCCTTGGCGAACCTGTTCTTGATTTGCGCGAGGACGGGCATGTGCTTCGACGCCCATTCAATCTGTAAACGTCCCTGTGGCGCCAGACTCGCGTCTTTGACCTTGAACTCTTGCATGAATGTTTCACTCTCTCTATGTCCATCTGCCGTATGCTATATAAAACTAAGCGTCACAACATGCGGGTGTATGGCTGTCTCTGTGGCCGCAGGAAGTTTCAAAGTCGACCCGCGGCTTTTCCTGTTTACATTTTTCGTAATGTTGATTTGTAAGATTGCAATGTTGTGCTGTTCGACCTCCCTTTTTTGTTTGTAATGCAGATGTGATCTGTAACTGTAACAAACGATGAAGAAAACAGGCCTGGAACACTGTTCAGAGCCAACGAGTTCCGTTTATTTGTAATGTCAGATGTAATGTTGCAATGTAATTTTCCAGGCCCGTCTCCTTTCTCCGTAGGCGACGATTGTAATCAATGGCTGTAGTCTGTGGCAATGTTGTTTTGTGCGACCCCCCGGTCTTTGTTGGTAGCAACCGTGGTAATGTTGTGTCGTAACAAATCATGGAGAAATTCTGTGAAATTCTATTCTTTCAGAGTCGACCTTTGTCTATCTCGGTAACAACCGTGGTAATGTTGTGTGGTAACAAGTCATGGAGAAACGGACGCGAGTTCCTTTCTTCAGGGTTGGCTCCCTTTCTTTTTGCACGCATCGGTTGTAATGTTGTTGTGCTTGTGGCAAAGTTGAAGCAAGTGGGCGTGAACGTGGGCGCTCAAGTCTGGCAAGGCTGTCGGGGTGTTTGCAGACGTGAAAAGCTGCACTTGTGGTGCTTTTTTTTGAGATTTTGTCGCCGGGGTCGAGACACGCGAATCTTACTTCGTTACATGTTCAGCGTCATCTGGAGAACCCACTCACCTCTGACTTTTGATGTCGAAGTGGCATGTGTGCTTCGGTGACTTGTTCATGGATGCGTCGCACTTGTCGCTATGTTTTTAACCAGTGTCTGACACCTTTTTGGTTTTGGTGAGGTTTCTTGCTAGAGTTGAAGGTTGAACGTGTGCGGCAGTACCTTTCGGACGTTTACAAGGGGTCAGTGGAGGTTTCTCGAATCGCTCCAATAGGTGGAACTGAAGGCTCGGCGCAATTGAAGGGTTTCGGCTATGGCGTGCCATACTTGGTTGAGTTCACCGTCAATGGAGAGCCTAGACGGGTGGTTTTGGAGACGATGAAGCCCGGGGGATTTGGGCATGACCATTTCGCTGACCGCGCAGCGGTTCTCCTGATGCAGCATTCAACGTTTAACAGGTTGCCCCGGCACGTGCGTTCGGTTGATGTGGGCTCGTTCGCCAGTGATTGTGAGACGCTCAGGTCGCTTGGTGATTGTTGTGAGTTCTTCATCGTAACCGCGTTCATCGATGGAGTGCTCTATCACCGTGACTTGGACAGGATTAGGGTCGCGAATACCCTCAGCAGCTTGGACGAGGAGCGCTGTTTGGCTCTGTCTGACTATCTTGGTGGGATTCACTCGGTTAAGAAGAGGGATTCGCCCGGACTTTATGTTAGGCGTGTTCGTGATCTGCTGGGCCACGGTGAGGAAATCTTTGGTTTGACGGACAGCTATCCGGGCGGGTTAGCGTACGCCGATGAAAGATTCTTTGTCAACTTCGAGAAGAAATGCGTGGAGTGGCGCTGGCAACTCAAACATATGACTCACAGGCTGTCGCAGGTGCATGGAGACTTTCATCCATGGAACGTCATGTTCCGGCAGGGCTCAGACTTCACTGTGCTAGACCGTAGCAGGGGCGAGTGGGGTGAACCCGCGGACGACGTGAGCACCATGACAATAAACTACCTTTTCTACTCCCTGCAGTCCCTCGGAGAGATGACCGGACCATTCAAGAGGCTGTTCCTGCTCTTCTGGCGGAGCTATCTGGACAAGACAGGCGACCAAGAAATCCTGAAAGTGGTCCAGCCCTTCTACGCTTGGCGCAGTCTCGTTCTAGCTTCGCCCCTCTGGTACCCGCAATTGCCGACAAAAGTGCGCAAACAGATTCTAAGGTTCGCAACCAGAGTGCTCGACGCCGAAAGCTTCGACTTTGAAAAGGTGGGGTCCTATCTGACGTAGCTGGTGCACACGGCTTGACAAGACCGCGAGGATATATCGGCAGCCGTACTAAAGGATAAATATTCTTTGCCACCTAACCTCTTTGTTGGTTGGTGCCCAGCTTGAAGGTTGAAGCTCCCGATGATCTCGAAAAAAAGCTCAAACAGGTAGGCTACTCTGACGACGCAGCTAAGGAAATTCTAAAATGGTACAAGAAGAACAACGATAGAAAGACATGAAAGGAATCTACATTCTCCTGATATCCATCGCCAAAGACATCAGCATAAGCGTGGGCGCCCTGGGCGGCAGGGATTTTCAGGAAGGTCTCTACGTTTATGTCGGTTCGGCCCAGAACAATCTGGAAAAAAGAGTGAAGCGGCACCTCAGAAAGACGAGGCGGAAGTATTGGCACATCGACTATCTACTAAGCAATCGCCACGCAAAAGTCGTTAGGGTTTTCTACAGAGAAGCTGGAAAGCTTGAAGAGTGCAGGGTTGCAGCGAGACTTTGTGAAGTTGCCACTCCGATAAGAGGCTTCGGCTCATCAGACTGTGCGTGCAAAGGCCATCTTTTCGGAATCGAAGCCCGCGATTATTTAAATGAATTCACGAGTAAAGTAGGGTTGAAGCCTTTGAGCAGGATGGTCCCGAGGATGAAGACTGGTTGGTGTGTTTGGATTACCGGCCTGCCTGGTAGCGGCAAATCCACTGTTTCAGGGGCCTTGCTTGAGCTTCTAGAGAAAGACAGCGTGCACGCTCAGCGGTTGTCTTCAGACGCTCTGCGCAAGGTTCTAACTCCGAAGCCGTCGTATTCGCTTGAAGAGCGGGACTTGGTCTATGCGACGCTGGTGTACATCGCTGAGCTTCTGACGCAGAACGGTGTCAACGTGGTGATCGACGCGACTGGCAATCTGAGGCGTTACCGCGAGAACGCCAGGAAGAGAATCTCATCGTTCACTGAGGTCTATCTGGAATGTCCATTAGAGGCCTGCATGCAGCGCGAAGCCGTGAGGGCTGGAACCTACCACGCGCCGAGGCGGATTTATGAGCGGGCTGGAGAGGGCAAGGCGCCGAATGTGCCTGGAGTGGGGCAACCGTACGAGCCGTCTTCAAATCCTGAGATAGCATTGGATACGACGAAGTATTCGCCTATGGAATCCGCCCGGAAAGTGTTGGAGAGAATACCGCGTGCTGAGGCTAGCGGGAAGGGCGGGGTCTAGCCGCGGTTTTTGACATAATATAGAACGGCGTCCGCCTGTTCCTTTGAAATATGCTTGCTCTTGAGAAGAGAGTTGACCATTTCGGATATCCCTGCAAGAGCATGGACTTTGTAGCCTGCGTTTTCAAGGTTTTCTCTCCCGCCTTGTTCTCTGTCGACGACAACCATGATGTTTTCGACTTTGGCCCCCAGCTGTTCGAGAGGCTTGATTCCCTCCAGCTTGGACAGTCCCTCGCTAACTACATCGTCAAAGAACAGCACGTGCTCGTCTCTCGCGACCTCTGCCCCTGCAATCCTTCCAGTTGCTCCATACGTCTTCTCCTCTTTCCTTACCACGGTGCACGGCAAACCTGTCCGACAGCCGATGCTCGCCAATAACAGGGCGCCTTTCAGCTCAATCGAGGCAAGCTTATCTATTCTGGTTGAAGCTGCAAGTCGCTTTATGCTGCTTGCGGCGATGTCCGCGATGGTGCAAAGATCTTCTGGAGAGGAAAGCAGACATCCCAGGTCAATGTAGTACGGGCTGAGAGCCCCGGACTTGATGCGAAAACTGCCAAACTTCAAGCAGCCCGAACTGTACAGAGCGTTTCCAACTTCAGACGCGTTGCCACTCATGTCAGACCCTGAGAAGCGTAAGCATGCCAGAATTTAACAGTTATCTGCATCTCTCCATAACGGAGCGTGGCCATTTTGCTGAGTTGAGGCAGGAATTGTGCTAGCGTGCTATATGAATTCGAAATAGAGTTTATATCCTGAATTAGCTCATGTTCAAGTTGATGTTGGCTAATAGAAAGTGTGCGGAGTAATGTCTCGGCGTCTGAAATGTTGAGTCAAGGTTGGTGATCATGGGTGACTGTGCATAAGCGGGGGAGGAGTCGGAAACACAGTTGGATTGAATTCCAGAACATTGAGTATGATAACTCGCCTGAAGCTCAATACTTGAGATGGGCAAGTGTTAACAATCCAGCATTGGCTGAATGTGCACATTCCGGCTGCCCACGATGCGGAGAAAAAACTTTCAGACTCAGACACGACAAGAAGTTTGAGAACATACGGTTCTATTGTCCAGACTGTGGCTTCGAAACTTCATTCCATATAATACGCCCCAAGAGGAGTTTGCGTTCGATTGAAGTTTATGATACGCGAGGCATTCTGGTTGGTGTGAAAAATGTTGATGACTATCACGAAAAGACAAGTCGAGAGAACGCTGATTCGAGGGTGATGATTGCAGAGCGAAAACTGGACTTGGGCGGAGAATGGTTCGACGGCGTTTCAGGCACTCACTCGCAATCTCGATATCTGACTCGCGAGGAAATCCTGAAACGAATCGAGAACCGCAGAATGAGGCGGCTCATGCAGGCTGCTCTTGAGGAGATTGAACGTGAAGAACAGGAAGACCGTGTTTTAGCCTTCAAAGCCGACATTTCAAGGAAACGATATGCTGACTGATTTTCTGTAATATAGTATGAGGAAGAGCAAAGAGGCAGTATCTCTTTTTCTTGGGATTGACAGTTTGCAGCGCGGACGCTGACCGTTTCAGATCAGTTCAATGACGGGGAAGCAAATGCGCCATTTGAGGGAGCGTCATTACGAGAGTCTCTCCTCTGCTTGGCTATGTCGATTGTGATGGCAAAGTCGGAGTTTAAGACCTTGTCTTGTGGCGTCTGCTTATGGGTCGCATCCTGATGAACCTTGGTGGAATGACAGCGCAAACTTGGCTGCTCCTTGGGACAACATGGGTCTCACAGTTTTGGTCACTATTGTCAGTTCGCTTCGGACAAAATGTGCCATAGCCATGCTAACATGAGAAACAGCTTTCGCCAAGAGAAGAGCAGACGAACCGAAAAAGACATAAATACTTTCCCGTCTTCTGTGTTAAAGCACATAAAAAAACGGGTGAAACATCAAGCTAAGTGCTGCCTTTTGAGGTAGCATTAATGATTTGTTGTTCTCATTCCCAGAAGACACGAAGCCGGGAAACCAATGGGTCACAGGAAAACGCACGCTCCAAGACATGGTTCGCTTGCCTATTTGCCTAGGAAACGCGCTGAGCATTTATTGGCTAGAATAAACTTTTGGCCGGTGATAGAGGCGGAGACGCCGAGACTTCTGGGTTTCATAGCCTACAAGGCTGGAATGACTCATGTGTTCGCGATAGAGGACAGGAAGCGTTCACCCGACTTTGGGAAGGAAGTCATTCGTGCGGCCACGGTTCTGGAAACGCCGCCACTTCTCATATGTGCCATAAGAGCGTACACCCGAAACGTTGACGGTTTGCGCACTCTCACCGAGGCATGGATTGAAGATCCGCCTGAAAGTCTCGAACGGGTGTTCACGTTGCCGGAGAACTTCAAGGCTGAGGAAGGGCTGAAGAGGATTGAACAAGACTTGGCCAAAGTGGCGAAGATCCGCGTTATCGCCGTCACTCAGCCACAGGAGACTAGTCTTTCAAGGAAGAAGCCTGACATCGCGGAGATCGAGTTGGGCGGAGGAACGGTTCAGCAGCAGTTCGAGTTTGCGAAGAACCTCATGGGCAAGACTGTTACCACTGCGGAGATTTTCAAGGAAGGTCAATACGTGGACGTGGCTTCGGTGTCCACTGGGAAAGGCTGGCAGGGTCCGGTGAAGCGTTGGGGCGTCACGATACTTCAGGCAAAAGGAAGAAAAACCAAGAGGGGCGTTGCAACGCTGGGCCCGTGGAACCCGCACCACGTGATGTACAGTGTCGCAAGAGCTGGACAGATGGGTTATCACCAGAGAACGGAGTACAACAAGCGCATCCTCAAGATTGGCAAGGACGGAAAAGAAGTAACGCCGAAGGGCGGTTTTCTAAGGTATGGTTTTGTCCGCGGATCGTACGTTATACTTGCGGGAAGCATAGCGGGCACTGAGAAACGTGCGATACGACTGCGCTTTCCGGCTCGTCCACCGAGAAACGTCGCTGAAGAGCCGCCGCAAATCACTCATGTTTCACTCGAGTCGCCACAAGGAAGATGAACGGTGAGAGCTGATGGTGAAAAGAGTGGCGAAGGTTCTGAACCTCGAAGGAAAAGCATCCGGAAAAGTTGAGCTTCCGCCGGTTTTTGCAACGCCGTTGAGGCCTGACGTCATAAAACGAGCCGTTCTGGCTTTGCAGTCGAACAGGATCCAACGGCAGGGTAGGGACCCTATGGCTGGGAAAAGAACGTCGGCAGAATCACGCGGCACGGGTGGGGGTATCGCTCGTCTTCCACGACGCAAAGGCCCAGGGGGAGAGGCAGCTTTCGCTCCGGGAACCGTCAGCGGGAGGCAAGCTCATCCGCCGCACTCAGAGAAGAACATTGTCAAGAAGATCCCGAAAAAGGAAAAGCGGTTGGCTTTGTTTTCAGCTATAGCTGCAACAGCGTCGAAAGAGGTTGTTGCTTCACGGGGTCACCACGTTGAGGATGTTGCAGAGATCCCGTTGGTGGTGACCAGCGATTTTGAGAGCCTCACCAAGACCAAGGAAGCAGAGGAAGCTCTGATACACTTAGGCATCTTGTCCGAGATCTTCAGGGCAAGGGAGGGCACGAGAGTCCGTGCTGGAAGAGGCAAGAGCAGAGGGAGGAAAATGAAGAGGACTGTCGGACCTCTCGTGGTGGTGGCTGAGAACAAGGGGATAGTTGAGGCCGCAAGGAACGTCCCTGGTGTGGACGTTGTGACGGTTGCTGATCTGAACGTTGAACTGCTTGCTCCGGGCACGCATGCTGGAAGGTTAACAGTGTGGACGAGAAGTGCGATTGAGAGACTGGGCGAGCTTTACGGTAAAGGAGAACAGAAATAATGGATCCGTATGAAGTTGTGCTCTACCCGTTGATGACTGAGTCGGCGAGTCTGATGGTTGAGAAAGAGAACAAGCTGACCTTCGCGGTCAATTTGAAAGCGAATAAAGCCGATGTTAAAAGAGCTGTTGAAGAACTGTACGAAGTGAAGGTTGAAAGCGTCAATACTCAGGTAACTCCAACTGGAGAAAAGAAGGCCTTCGTTAAGCTTCACCCAGACTACCGAGCGGCTGACGTGGCGATTAAGCTTGGAATACTCTAACCTTGCATGGCGGGTTGACTGATGGGAAAGAGAATTCGTGTTCAAAGACGCGGGCGCGGTGCTCCCACGTTCCGCGCTTCAACTCACAAGAGAGTTGCCCCGGCGAGATACCCTTCAAAAATCGGACCGAAGGAAAACTTTGAAGTAGCAATCAAAGGCGTGATTGAAGAGCTTGTGCATGATCCGGGAAGGGGCGCACCTCTTGCTCTAATAAGGTTCGAGAACGGCGAAACATGTTACACCGTCGTTCCTGAGGGGGTTTACACAGGCTTACAAATCCAGATTGGCGGAAGAGCCCCTGTTGACGTTGGCAACATCCTTCCGGTTGGAAAAGTGCCGGAGGGCACCATGATATGCAACATTGAACTGCGCCC
>JBEKCD010000006.1:0-207282 GCA_050015055.1 Bathyarchaeia archaeon
CTGCAGGGGAAGGTGGGTGAAAGGGCTGAACAGGTTATCCGTCGAGTCGCTGATGAGTACGGCTACACCCTGGATGAGCTCAAAGTCTCCCCCGACCACATACACGTCCTACTCAAACTACAACCCAAACAGGCCATACCCGACGTTGTGAGAACCCTGAAAAGTATAACCGCCAGGACGCTCTTCCAAGAGTTTCCAGACCTAAAGAGGCACCTCTGGGAAGGAAGGCTCTGGGCAGGCGGATACTGCGTTAACACAGTAGGCGGGCTAAACCTCGACGCCGTCAGACAGTACATACGAGAAGAACAACAAGAAGCCCTACCGTAGAGCCCCGGAGCTTGCTCCGGGGGAAACTACTGTGGGTCGCATGATACTGCTGGCCGTAGCGTTCTTCGAAATCAAAACAGAGCCAACTCAGCCACAGACAACAAAGACGTCCTCTTTGTAGTGCGCTGGCTTGTCCCTAGATTCGGTTTTTGAGTGCATCAAAATGAGTTGAGTATGTCCTATTGAAGTGGTCTGCTGAGAGAAAGGTGTGGATCACAGCGAAAAGTGACAGCTCCCCGTAGCGCGTGCTTTCGAAAAGTTCAAAAGCTTCGCGACTCAATGAAAGCTGAGGAGAATTACCTGAAGATTCTGATCGTGTATGGCACGAGTTCCGTTATCAGAAACACGGAGAAAGTTGCAAAGGCGATAAGTGAGGTTCTCAAAGAAAAAGGGTTTGACGTTGACTGTCTCTACGTTAAGGATCTTGACCCGGCAGGTGTGAAGAATTATGATTGCGTCTTAGCTGGGTCGCCTACGCAGTGGCATAAAGCAACGGGACCTATTATGCAATTTCTGGGCAGGTTTGGCAAGAACGAGTTTTCTGGAAAACTTGCCGCGGCGTTTGACACGCAGCTGCAGATGCGGCTCAGTGGAAACGCGGCAAAGGGGATAGAAAAGAAGCTCGAAAAACTCGGTTGCAAAATAGTCATGCCATCTTTGGTTACCTACGTTCAAAGCAAGAAGAACGTCGAAGGCAAGAATGAGATGCAACTGAAAGAGGGAGAGCTCGAGAAAGCGAAGAAATACGCGGAAGACCTGACAAACAAACTCCACCTATAAGGATTGCTACACCCGCCGCGTTACACCCTCCGCCTTGCTGAAAAATCGAAGATTTTCGCTGTTCCCCCGAGTTCTAGGTCGCGATGGTTCGAGAATGCATTCGTTGGAAATGTGCTGCGTTTGGGGTATAACATAAAAAAGGTGGGAGATTGTGTTCTTATAAAATGGATTCACGGTTCATTGGAAAGGCTGTTGTGGCTCTTATGTCGTCAGTGCCTAGTACGAACTGTGTGACTCTGTTCAATCCTATGCCGCATCCCGAGTGCATCGTTCTGTGTTTTTCATAGAATTCAAGGTACCATCCGAAGTCTTCTATGCTTCCTCCCTTTTCGACAAGCTGTCTGAACATTGAAGACACGACAAGTCTTTCGCGAAGTTTCTCAGGCCTGTACTCTCTTTCAGCTGCTCCGACAGCCTCGCCGCTCATTGGGAGAAGCAAGTCCGCGCTGTTGACGACGGCGGGATTGTCATTGTTTTCTTTCATGTTGAAGAACTTTATTGGCTTTGGAAAGTGTGTTATGAACAGTGGTTGGTTGTTGTTGAAGTTGACAAGCATCTTTTCTTGGCTGCTTTTCAGGTCGTCGCCCCATTTGACTTCAAAGTCTGAGAGCAGTTCCACGGCCTTCGTGTACGTCATCCTCTGAAACGGTTTTTTGATTCCTTTTAGTCTCTCTGGGTTTGCGCCTAAGGAGGTGAGTTCTTCAAAATTCTCTTTGAGAGCAGAGTCTACCATCGAACATATTACGTTCTCGACGTGTTGTAGAAGTCCTTCGAAGTCTCCTGCAAACTCCAGCTCGACCAAGGTGAATTCTGTTAGGTGCCGTTCGTCAACTGATGGTTCTGCTCGGAAGCTCGGTCCAACGCACCAGACTTTGCCTAGGAACGGCGTCAAAACCTCCAAGTAGAGTTGTCCCGTCTGGCTCAGGTATCTTTTCGGTCCGAAATAGTCCACTTCAAACATTGTAGCTATGTTTTCGCAGGCTCCCGTGGCTTTTGTCATGTGCGGAACAACTATCTCAGTGAAACCCTGTTCTTCGAAGTAGTGTCTAGCTCCCTTCAATAGGCTTGATTCAACCTTCACGGCTGCGTGCAGTTCCGGGTTAGAAAGCAACCAAGGTCTGTTTTTCGTGGTTTTTAGAACGTCAAGGCAAATATCGTTCTTGTTTTTTGCTGTTTTTTCAGTCTCTCTAATTTGGGTCTCCATGACCCGCACCAACAATTCCAGCTTTGTGCTTATAAGTTTTGCCGCATCTCAAACGTGTGGCGCGTCCTACAGAGTGAAAATCTACAAGGAGGAATGATTTCAAATGACTCTAAGAATCCGCTTTCAACACATGCGACGCACGCGAGTCAGGGGCATTTGGTGCGCGCTCCCTTCCAGGTAAGTGCATCTTCCAAACCGTTAACATAGCAGGTGCAATCACAGAACTTGTGAGGGATCTGAATGATTTTGCACATTATCAGGCACCTCTTCTACACAGGTTAAGCTTTCATCTGAGGCTTACCTTTTCTCCGGTGGAGATGTAGACTATTGATTCGCCGATGTAGGTTGCGTGATCTGCTATTCTCTCCAGATATCTCACGACGAGAAAGTTGCAGACTAGGCATTTTGTTTTTGGAGGAGCTTTGGAAAGTAGGTCTAGATAGGCTGAGTATATTTCGTCCACTTCATTCTCGGTTTTTGCCAGTGTTTTAGCCATGTCTGCGTCGTTGTCTCTGAGTGCCTTTGTGCTTGTGTCAACCATTTCCAGCGTTTTCTTCGTTATCTTGTCCATTAGTTCGCCAGATTGTACGCACTCGCTGCAGTCGGCAAGTTTTTTGTGAGTGAAAGAGATGTCCCAGGCGTATCTGCCGTATCTTTCCATGTCGTAGGCAATTTTCATGTAGGAGTTGATGATTCTTAGATCAGAGGCAACGGGTTGATACTTGACTATCAGTTCGAACGCTTTGTCTTCAGCGGTCACGGTCATTGCAACCAGCAGCTCTGAGAGCTCATGAACCTCCTCGCCTACATCGTCGCCTTCCAGGAAACCGTCCACTGCGATGTTGATGGCTCTTTGTGCAACTTCTCCCATTCTGAACACGATTGTGGTGAGTTGTTCCAAACCCGTGTCCAATAATCTGCTCATATTTTCACCTAACCAAACCTGCCTGTTATATACTTCTCGGTAAGTTCATTCTTCGGATTCTCAAATATGTTTTTGGTGGGCCCGAACTCTATGAGTTCTCCAATATAGAGGAAAGCCGTGAAATCTGAAACTCTTGCAGCCTGCTGCATATTATGCGTGACGATTGCCACTGTGTAGTCCTGCTTGAGTGTAACTATCAGCTCCTCAATCTTGGCGGTCGCAGCGGGATCAAGTGCCGAACATGGCTCATCCATCAGTATGACTTCAGGCTGCAACGCAATCGCTCTTGCAATGCACAGTCGCTGCTGCTGTCCTCCTGAGATACTTGTCCCAGGCTTCTTCAAGTCGTCTTTCACCTCATCCCACAAAGTCGCCTGTTCGAGGCTCCGCTTCACAACCTCGTCGAGGTTCTTCCCTCTCTTCAATCCCGTCAGTCTCAATCCTGCTGCTACGTTATCGTATATGGACATGGTTGGAAACGGGTTCGGCTTCTGAAAAACCATCCCCACTCTTCTGCGGATTAGGACCGGGTCGACTTCTTTCGAGTAAATGTCTCGTCCGTCAAGAAGCACTTGTCCAGACGAGCTGGTGCCGGGAACCAGCTCATGCATTCTGTTGAGACAGCGCACAAGTGTTGATTTTCCGCACCCGGAGGGCCCTATGATGGCAGTAACCGCGTTGGCTCTAATAGAGAGATTTATGTTCTTCAAAGCTTGTTTGGCGCCGAACCATGCGTTCAGCTTGATGCTTTGCATCTTTTGGCCAGTTGGCACTGGATTTTGCGGATCCGATGTCTTCACACAGCTTGTGTTGCCGTTCATTTTTGTCTTCTCACTTTCCAAGTCGACCCCTGCTGGCCACTCTAACGCCAATGTTAAGGCTTAGGACTATTAAAATCAAGATCAGAGCCGCTCCCCACGCTTGCGCTTGGAAGTTGGAGTAGTTCAAGAATGCATCCCTGTAGATTCTCAACGGAAGAGCGTCCATAGGCTGACCAAGATTTTGGAAGAAATACTGTCCGCCAAGAATCGTCATGAGCAGGGGCGCAGTTTCACCTGCGATCCTGGCCACGGCAAGAAGAGCGCCGGTGACCAAGCCCTTCCTTGCATCTGGCAATACGACGCTGACTGTAGTTCTCCAATTGCGCACGCCAAGGGCAAGCGATGCTTCGCGAAGAGAGTTAGGAACTAGCTTCAACGATTCTTCTGTAGTTCGAGCGACTATGGGAATCGCAATGAAAGAAAGGGCAATAGCGCCTGCAAGGGGCGAATAGTGACCGAGAGTGAGAACAACAAGGGCGAAGACCGTAATCCCCACGACTATGGAGGGAACCCCTGTCAACGCGTTGTTGAAAATTCTCATCAAACCAGCGTACGAGCGTAAATACCTGTTGTTGCCATGTTCATTTAGGAATATTCCTGACATTACTCCGAGTGGCATGCCGATAAGGCAAGTGAGCCCTATCAGGATTAAAGTACCCTGTATCGCAGGACCTATGCCGCCTGCGTCCGAGGACCCTATCACCCCCGCAGTTTGTGTGAGGAACTTGATGCTGAGCTGCGGGGCTCCATTCAAGATGACTTCGATGAGAATGCTCAGCAAAGGCACAACGGCGATGATAACGCATCCTAGGCTGAGCACGAAGAAGAGTTTATCCTTGAATTTCCTGTAGGCATAGGTCGTCATCTACTCCACGGCACCTCCCTTGACTTTTAGGATGCGAGTCACCATGACTTGGGCTATCACGTTTATGGACAGACTCAACAAGAGCAAGAACAATCCGACGCCTATGTATGCTGACAATTCCAAAGTTCCAGGCGTTGCTTCCAAGAAGTTGTTGGCTATGAGGGATGCCATCGTTTGGCTGGGTTTGAAAAGCGAAGTGGGGATTGCAGAAGGGCCGATGGTATTTCCTATGACCATGGTGACTGCCATCGTTTCGCCGACTGCTCTACCGAGGCCTAAGATGACCGCCCCAAAGATTCCTGAACGACCATAGCTTAGTACCCAGTTTCTGATAACTTCCCACTTGGTTGCACCAATGCTGTAGGCTCCTTCTCGGATGGAATTGGGAACCGCTTGAATGACTTCTCTTGAGACTGATGACACTGTGGGTATTATCATGATCGCCAAGATTATTCCGCCGTTGAGTACATCTAGACCCTGAGGAGATCCGCCAAATATCGGGAGCCATCCTAGGTAATGGGACAAAGGATTCTCGATGTAGTCGAGAATAAAAAAACGGAGGACGAAGTATCCCCAGAGTCCGTATATCACGCTGGGGACTGCCGCGAGCAGATCCACAAGGTACGAAACTGGTACTCTCAACGTTCTGGGGGCCATCTCCACAAGAAAGATCGCTATTCCGAGGCTCAGGGGCACGCCTATCAGAAGAGCAATAGTCGAAGTAACGAGCGTTCCAAGCAGGTAAGGAAGTGCACCGTATATTTCTGGGTTCATTTTCGTTTGAACAGGATTCCATTTAGTTCCCGTGAAGAAATAGAGTCCAAACCGCTGTAATACGGGCGAAGAGCCGACGAAAAGTTCGTACGCAATGACTATGAGGATGACCGCAGCTGAAGCTGCGAGAAGAGTAGCTAATATCTTGAACAGATTGTCCCCAGACAATCTTGGACTCATGTCAATCGGTCCTTACCCCTACTCAAATCAAGTTCAAAAAAAGATTTTGGGTGATAGTGTCTAATTCTTGGCACACTGTTAGCTCGTGGGTAAGTGTTGGCCGTTGAAGGTTATCGACTGAATGGAGGCTTCATCAATTTGTACTACGTTCGCTGGAAGTGGCACGTACTCTAGGCTCGATGAATACTGTTGGCCGCCGTTTTGCTGGACGACCCACCACAGGAATTGAACAAGAGCTGTTGCCCTAGTCTGCGTCATTCCTGGGACTACGTTGAGTTCTTGGTACACTAGTAGGTAGGTGAAGCTGACTATGGGATAAGCTTGCGAGTCGTTAGCGTTGAGGAGACTTACGTTAGTCCAACTCTGATTACCGGCTGGTAGGCCGCTTGAAGCCGCTGTCTGTACTGCTAGCTGGATGGTGTTGAGGGAAGGTAGAATCCAGTTGCCTGTCGGGTTCTGAACTGCTGCTGCTGTCATACCATTCTGTAGTGCGTAGGCCAGCTCGACATATCCAATGGTGTACTGAGTGTTATTGACGTCTTCTGCCACTCCCGTATTACCGCTTGCGCCGAGTCCCAGGGGCCAGGCAACCGTTTTACCCTGTCCGATTGTCTCGTTCCATGCGGGACTGGACACGCTTAAGTAGCCTGTGAAGATGAAAGTTGTTCCGGAACCATCGGATCGATGAACGGTAACTATGCTCTTGGCGGGTAATGTCACGTTTGAATTGAGGTTTTGTATCTCATTGTCGTTCCACATCGTCACGTTGCCAGCGAAGATGTCGGCGATTACCTTGCCAGTTAGGTGAAGACCGGTTGGGATGCCTGGTAGATTGTATGCGATTGTGACGGCACCTATCGTTTCTGGGATGTGAAGTGAGCCTGGTGCTTTCGCCATGTCAGTGGCCCCGAGTGGTGCGTCTGAGGCAGCGAAGTCTACTAACTTGCTCTCGAGATCCGAAATGCCTCCTCCGCTACCTATCGATTGGTAGTTGATCTGGACAGTGGTGTTTTGTTCGTGATAGTGCGAAATCATCACGTTTAGCAGGGGATACGGGAATGTAGCTCCTGCACCGTTCAGCGTTACTGTTGTCGGGGCGGACGAAGATGATAGATACACATAACCAGCTATGCCTGCTAAGATGACCACGATTGCGACTATTGCTGTAGCGATCTTGTAGTTCATTTTAACACCTTTTCTTTTTTCATTTTCGAGTGAGAAAAGGCCTGCCGCAATTATATAGGTTTCTTATGTAGTCTGTATAAACTATATATATAACCCTTTAATAAATAGATTGGGAGTGTGGCTATAGAGTTGACTGCATTGAATCACCGTTCCCGAAAGCAAGGGGGAGAGACGAGGAAACTCCAAGTGACAGGCGGATCCACCTACATTGTCTCCTTGCCCAAGAAATGGATTACCAAGAACCAGCTCAAGAAGGGCAGTTCGCTGACTTTCTTCGAAGAAGACGACGGTTCCATGTCTATCCAATCATCTACTGAACTGGTGAGGGAAGAAAAAACGGACGAGGCACTAGTCAAAGTGTCTTCAAACGAGAATCCTGACACGATAATCAGGAAAACTGTTTCCGCTTACTTAGTCGGCTACAATATGATACGCATTAAGGCTCGTGAGCAGCAGCAATTGTCTTCCAGACAAAGGAATGCCATAAAGAACTTTGCTCGCGACCTGCTGGTTGGAACAGAAATTGTCACCGACACTCCAACAGAACTGACGTTGCAGGTCTTGCTTAGCTATCCTGAACTCTCGATTCAAAGTGCATTGCGAAGAATGTGCATCATAACGTCCTCTATGCACAAGGATGCGCTGACAGCGCTGAAAGAGCTCGACTCACAATTGGCAGAAAGCGTAATTGCCACCGACGACGAAGTTGACAGGTTCAATCTGTATGTGATACGCCAGCTTAAGATGGCCATTCAGAACCCAAAAATCATCAAGGAAATAGGCCTGAGTAACGCAAGAGACTGCCTCGGATATCGTTTAGTGACGAAGTCGGTGGAAAGGGCGGCAGATCATGCTGCTAGCATCGCGGAGAATGTTCTGCTCTTGAAAAAGCCAATGGACGAGGAGGTTCTCAAGAACCTTGAAGAAATGAGCAACCTGGCCGTTTCAATGTTTGAAACCGCCATAGAAGCATTGTTCAGACTTGATTTCAACCTCGCAGAAAGCGTTGTCCAGAAAACTAAGGAAATCAACTTCACTATGAAAGAGGCCCTGCTCTCATCTAAGAAAATCGGAACAGAAGAAATCGCCAACATCAGACTGGTCATTGAGAGCCTAAGAAGGACGGCGGAATACGCTAGTGATATAGCGGAGATTGTTCTGAACTTGACGGTGGAATCGATCATAGGATGACGCGAATGAAAGCGCGCGCTCTTCCTTGTTTAATCTCGGCTTGGTCATAACTTGAAACGTCAGGGTTGAGTGTTGCCCGTCGATGAGCCCAACGCCCAGCAGCATCGCGCGCGCTTGGCTTCTGCTCTGTTTCGCCAGTTTAGAACATTCAATCGCGAATGAATAGACCGTTTCTGTCACCGCAACAAAGGTCTGCGAAAACATCGCCCGCGAAGACGTCTTTTCTGTTTTGACTCTCATAGTGTCTGATTAGGTCTTTTTTGAAGTTGTCGGATGCTCTGCGCGCGCTATGCCTAGCTCTCAAGCTTGCTCATCAGAAAGTGAATGCTACAACAGAATGTATTTGAGCGACGGTTTGACCTTGCGGATGGTCGAGGTTTCAAGAATGCCTTCGGGTCATAAAACAAACGGCGAACTTGACTTTGGCAAGGTTCTCAATGGTTCATTGAATGTTTTCTTCAAGGACGCGTTGCGGGTTGCCTTGACCCATCCTCGTCAGGCAGCGTTCTTCATGCAGACGTTGAGATGGCAGAGAAAGGCAGCAAAGACACGACTGAATTGGGATAAGAAGGGAGTTCACGTTCCACCCATCATCGTACTGAGTGTGACAAGCGAATGTAACCTTCACTGCGAAGGCTGCTACCACCAAGCGTTGCGGAGTGCGTCCGAATCCGAGATGAGCGATGAAAGACTTGGCGGATTAATTGCTGAGGCCAGAGAACTAGGTGTCTCTTTCATGGTAATCGGGGGAGGAGAACCGTTAACTCGTCCAATAATTCTGGATCTTGCGCAGAAGTATCCAGCGATTATGTTTCTAGTGTTTACAAACGGTCTGTTGATCGATGAAGCTGTGATTAATAAAATGTCCGAGAGCAGGAATATTGTTCCTTTAATCAGTTTGGAAGGCTATGAAAACGACACGGACAAACGACGCGGAGCCGGCGTTTATGCGCAAGTGCTGAACGCGATTGCCAAATTGAAAGAGAAAAATATCTTTTGGGGCAGTTCCTTGACTATGACTCGAGCCAACTTTGCAGACGCAACCGACGAGAACTTCGTAAAAAGGTTAGTCGAGGCTGGCTGCAAACTTTTCATGTTTGTCGAATATACTCCAGTCAAGAAAGGAACTGAGGACTGGGTGCTCACATCTGAACAGAGAACGGAATTGTTAAAGAAAAGAGACCTGTTCCGAAAGAAGTTCTCAGCCATGTTCATCGCCTTGCCTTGGGATGAAGAAGAGATAGGCGGATGCTTATCATCGGGAAGAGGCTTCATCCACATCAGCGCAGAGGGAAACGTGGAACCATGCCCCTTCGTTCCTTACTCCGACACAAATCTAAAGCACCTCTCACTTAAAGACGCCCTGCAGTCGAAGATGTTGAAAACAATACGGGAAAACCATGGGCAGCTTGAGGAAACACACGGATGCGCCTTATGGGAAAAGAGAGAATGGGTGAAATCACTGACCAAGAAAGCAGGAGACAACGTGAGCGGCAGACAGAATTCGTAGGTCCAATAGTCTTTTTGGGCGTTGGCGCGCGCGCAAAAGGATAACTGAGGGTTGCGAGCATTAAGGCTTAAGAACCTGTGCCGTTAACACAGTTCTGCATGGTTGAAGGAAGCATGGTTAGATGAAAGTTTTGGTTGTGTATGACACGGTTTCAGCTGGCAAGATGACCGGACAAGTGGCAGAAATTACTACAAAAACCTTGAAGGAGAACGGGGTTGACGTCGATTCTTTTTACGTTAAGGACGTTGATGGGGCGACGGTCAAGAATTATGATTGTTTGATTGCCGGTGCTCCGACGATGGCTTTTAGGCCTTCAAAGGGGATTATGGAGTTTTTGAACGGTCTTGCTGATGGTGGATTTTCGGGGAAGCGGGCGGCTGCGTTCGACACGCAGGTGCAGATGATCATAAGTGGAAACGCAACTAAAGGCATAGAGAAGAAGCTGAAGAAACTTGGCTTTACCATATTCAAGCAACCACTAGTTGTTTACGTAGAAAGTAAAGCCAAGAACGTGTGGCAGTTCAAACCGGACGAGCTGGAGAAAGCCAAGACCTGGGCACAAGAAGCAGCCAAAACACTCTCTGAATAGTATCATTTAACGCGCGCTGGCATACGCTAGGGATCACGAACGACATTATTAACTGAAGAAAGCAATTTGATCGTGGTGTGTCAGGTTGAGGCTTTGGCCGCAAAAAAGATGGAAGAGAATTGTGCTCGTCACTTTCTTAACCATCATCGTGGTGGGTGCGATATTGCTTGCCTATGTCCTTTTGTCCATAAACAAAGACGTAGTCAGCCCGGTTTATGTCATCAACGCTGGGGGAAGCAAGACGGCGTTGGTGGTGTACCAGCCTGGCTTGACTTCTTCACCCAAGGATAATTCATATGCCTTTGCGGATGGACTTGCATCGAGTGGGTGGAGAGTGGAGATAACGACTGCGAGTTCCCAGGCTCCAAATGATCTCTCGAATTATAGCCTTTTGGTCCTTGCATTTCCGATCTATGCGGGGGTCCGGGGGCAGCTGCGGTTCGATACGTCGAGAGGCTAGGGAACCTACAAGGAATTCACACGGTGATTATCGATGTCCAGGCAAGCGAGAATACCATGAAACAGAAGGCGGAAGCGGAAAGTGGAATAGTCATAGAAACACTGGTGGCCAACGGGGCAACGGATATCCGGCAGGCTGGAAGTCAGATCGCTCCTCAGAAAGGAGGAAACTGTGAAAATCAATAGCAGCATTCCCTCAGCAGTCACTGCAATACGCCTTGGCTTTATTCCTCTTCTTGTTCTTCCTGTTGGCAGTGGAATATTGTTTTAGGGTGCCGTACTGTTTCTTTCGTTGCTTTTCACGGACTTACTGGACGGCTATCTTGCCAGAAAATTCGCGTTGTCTACTAAGTTTGGGACTTACTTTGATGTGACGACGGACTTCATTCTTGTTTTCTGCATGTTCCTGACATTCAATTCAAAGGGGTTTGTTCCTAGCTGGGTCTTGGTTCTCATCGTGTTTGTTTTCGCGCAGTTCGTGATAACAAGCGTCTATTCGGACAGAATTTATGATCCCGTAGGAAAGTATTTCGGAAGCCTACTTTACGGCACAATAGGTCTAAGATTCATTCTGTCGGGACAATTCTTTTACGATATTGCTACGGTCGGAATCACGGGATTTGCTCTGGCAACGATTTTGCGCCGTGCAGTTTTTTTCTTCAAGACCATGAGAACCAAAATGCGCTAGAGATTCGCCTATGCACACGTGACACTTTGGTCGTCAAAGCGCGCTATTGTGAGATCCGATGTAATATTGTATTGTGACGTTTTCTAAAACTCTGTTTGCAAGGCAATATGTTCAGGTCTGAGAGCTGAATCAGGTACCGGCGCACGCATCTTCATGGCGAGATTTTTCGTTGAATGTCAAGTGTTAGAACCGTCCAGGGCCGGAAGAGTACCGTTGACTTTTGTGCATGTCGTTCATGGGGCGCTTGAAGCCCCGATAAAGCTGTCTTGATGGGGAGAGGCATGTCTGGGTGAACTAGAACTTTGTTGCACAACGTTTTTAAGAAATGAAACAGAAGGATATAATGCTCTCGAAAGCATTCGAATCGATGGATGGAGAGAAGGGGATCCGAGAATGAAAACGTTTGAGGTTGTAACGTTATTTTTGACTCTTATTCTGCTTGTTTCACCGTTGGTGGTCATGAAAGTGGCGCGGGCCCAGAACCAGGTTTATCTCAGCATGGAACCTGTGGCAATCCCGCCCTTGACGGATACTAACTCTAGCGTCAACGGGTTGGAGACGCCTGCCACACCATCGCCGGTCGGCCAAAACTTCACGGTCGAAATCCACCTGATTGGTGCAACGGTCACCGCCGGTAACGTTTCGGGTGTTGAGGTTCACTTGTTCTTCGGCAACATTCTAACGTACGCTGTACCCACAGGGTACGTCAACGCGCTTGGCACGACTGGCGGTGTGCTCACAGGGCCCCCGAACAAGCTGTTGTACGGTATTTCAGCTGGATTCTACGACACGTCTGGAAATTCGATTTCGGACTATCCCTACACAGGGGCTACGTACTATGAAGTCGCGGCTGCTGCCACGGGGACACCGTGGAATGGGGCTGACGGCTTGGTCGCAAACGTTACGTTCCAAATAATCAAGCAACCCCAGGGTAGTAACGGCGAAACGACGGTGAACCTGCCACTCGCATGCGACTTCACAGATGTGACAGATCCGCTCGCCACTTCTATCCCTCACGATGTGGTTCAGGGAACACTGACGATTGACGCAACGGCAGCCCCGCCGGGCGCCCAGTACACTCTGAAGGTGAACGTTATCGGAAATGGAACAGTGACCGCGAACCCGTCGAACGCGACTTATGCCAGCGGCACTGTAGTCTCTTTGACCGCTGCTCCCAGTGCCAGCTGGTCATTCTCCGGTTGGAGCGGTGACGTGACTGGAGCGCAAAACCCCGTGAACGTCACGATGAACGGGAACAAGACCGTGACGGCGACGTTTACGCAGCCCGGAGTGTACTACAACCTGACCGTTAACATCGTTGGGAACGGCACGGTTACGCAGAGTCCTCTCAACACTACCTACGTGAGTGGCACCATCGTCACTCTTACGGCTGTTGCGAGTTTCAACTGGACGTTCTCCGGCTGGACGGGCGACCTGAGTGGCGCACAGAATCCTGCTAACGTCACCATGAACGGAAACAAGAACATCACGGCAACGTTCGTGCAGGGCCTACAGTATTACAGCCTGACCATCAACATAGTCTTCGTAACCAACTACACGTCGTATGTCCAGTCAGGCAAACTCGTTGAGAACGCTTCTGTCTCGGCGAATCTTGTCGCGTTGAGCTATCCTAGCGGCACGGTCGTCAATCTAACCGAGGTTCCTGGCCTCAACTGGACGTTCTGGGGTTGGAGCGGCGACCTGACCGGCACGGGGAACATGACAAATGTAGCGATGAACGGAAACAAGACCGCCACCGCAACCTTCGGCTTGATATGGGACTTGAACCATGACGGCATCGTCTCCCTGGCCGACTTGAACGTTCTTGCAAACGCGTGGTATGCGACTCCAACCAGTTCTAACTGGAACCCTCAGTGCGACTTTGCTGCCCCACTGGGCAAAATAAACCTGACCGATCTCGTCACCCTTGCGATTAATTACTCGTGGCTACGCGCCTAGGCAAACACAGCTAAAACAGTCTCTCCCTCCACTTTTTCTTCAAGAAACAGAGAAACACGGGAAATGGCATGTGCCGTTTTGCGCTTGGCCGTTCAACGGCAACCGTTCACGCACAAACAGGAAACCCCAACGTGCGTCAGCTGAACTTGCAACAAGGAGTTCGACACCAACCCTGTCCTATGCTACCTTTGACGCTCTGAGATAGCCGAGTACAGCGACACATTGAGTAAAGCTTAAAGTGCTCGAACTCTCCACACTTTTTCCCCGACGACCAAGGAAACACTTCCAGTTTCGTTAAAGTGTTTCGCTGGATAAGGCTTTGTTTAAATGTCTGAGTTCACACTCAGGCTAAATTGGCGTGCGCACTTTCACCATTTGTCCATGTGAATCCTGTCTTGAAGTAATGCCGGTTTCTGCTTCACTTCGTAAGGCTTTGGGTAACCGATTGGGATGAGTGACGCTACCTCGTAGTCGCTTGGAACACCCAATATTCCTTTGAGGGCTGATGTTTCATGGGGTATGTAGGTTACGCCGCAGAGATCTTCAGCAACCATGGCAAGCAGGATATTTTCGACGCAGGCCCACACTGAGGCGAAATTGTTCAACTCATAAAGCGTCTTGCACTCTCTGAGCGGTTTCCTCATTCTAAAACACACAACGAGCAATTCTGGCGAACTGAGCAGCATTCTCTTTTGGACAGACAAGGCTCTCATATACATTTCTCTTTGCAAATCATCGGCGAAGTCTCTCACAGCCTCCTCCAACTTCTTGCCATCTGCCACGTCCTCAGCCTTTGTGCCTGCCTCAACCACTCTTACTCTCTGTTCAGGATTCCTGACAAGAATGAATTCCCATTCCCTGAGGTGATTGTGACTTGGCGCTTTCAACCCCGCCTCAAGAATTCGCTGAAGCTTGTCTGCCTCAACAGGCTTGGACTGGAACTCTCTCACGCTTCTTCTCTTGTTAACAACTTCATAGAAAGCCACGCTATCGCACACCTTCGCATTCAGAGTTTTCACAGCATCACTTAAGCTCTTTCCCTACACGTGCACTTCAAGCGGTTTCAGACGAGTTTTCTATTCCATAGAGTCTAAGGATAGATGGAAGATCTTTGGCTGAGTGTAGGAAAGCCATGACTCTGAGCACGCGGGCCGCGTCTTGCACGGCCCCTACTGCCTTCATCAAAGGAATGGGAAGGTTGGATTTTCCCGCTATCTGTTGCATATATCCATGTTTCACTTTTTGCCACCTCAAAAGATCAAAGGAGCGGTCACTCAAGTTAGGTGTTCTGTGCAAATGTGACCAACCAGTGGCCAGTCTTTTGACCAATGCGTAGTATGATGGCCTCTCTTCAGGTGGGCTGTGAAGGTTTCGAAGGTGGACATGGTGAAAGTTTTGTTGACAAGGGTTAGATTCATAGGATGAAAGAGCGATGGTTGTTTGTTCAAATTTCTGGGTGCGCGCGGGTCGCGAAGCGGCTTTTTCTATATAGAATAAGTGGTCGTCGTTATATTATTTGGAAATTCTAGATATGTCTGATTTACAGAGTTTCTATACGAGGATTGGAAATGAAGAATATATCTAGAAAGAAAAAGAGGCAAGCAGCAGTATCTGATGAGCCATGGTGTATTGTCCACATATAAATGCAAAGCAAATTGTCATAGTGGACAATGCCTAGGAAATGGTTAGGATGCAAAGAACAAGAAGGAAAGACAAATCACCAAATCGAAGACCGAGTCACAGACATTCGGATACAATTGATTGGCTCTTGGCCATTGACGCGGTCTAAAACAAATCGGTTTCTCTGCATTTTTCCGTTTCTTGTTTTCCTTATTGAAGGTCGCCCGGCGCCCCATGCAACAGGATCTTGCAAATGGCGTCGATTATGTCTTGAAAGTCTGTCATGTTTGTGCATGGTATTCCCTCGTCTTTGCACAGTTTTGCTAGTCTAGAACCTTTAATCGCGAATGAATAGTCCGCATTCTTAACTGCTGCATGGTCGGCCGATCCATCTCCTACATAGATCACTCTCATGCCTTGGCTCTGATAATGTCTGACCATGTCATGTTTCAAGTTGTCAGATGTTGTGTCAAGCAGTGGCGGAAAGGTGAACCTGATGCCGTTGCCGTTGAAGGTGGTCTTCGCAGCGTAGACCTCGACTAGATCCCTGCAATTGTTGAGTTTCAAAAACTGCTCTATGACGAAATCAATTCCCGCACTGACTATCATGAGAGGAATGTGTCTTTCCTTGCAATACTCTGCCAGCTTCTTGAAGTTCGGTCGAAAGATGACCACGCGCTTCAGTTCTTCCAGTATTTGTTTTTCTGATGTTTTCACAAGAGAAAACTCTCTGTTCAAGCATTCTTCAAGCGAGATTTCACCGTCCTCGAACTGCCTGTCAAACAGCCGCCAGTCTCCTTGGGCATATTTGGCGAGCACCCACTCCGCCGTATCAACTGTCGTGATTGTTCCATCAAAGTCGCAAAGCACCGCAAGGTTCATATGATTTGCCTGTCTCCCACTTCAGCACAGATTAGTTCGGGTGACGTATACTTTTTCTTTTTGGGTTATGAGGTTTGCCTTGCAGATTGTCCGGTTCAAGCGAGCGCCCGTGCAATTCAATTCTCAACAACTGACAGTCTACACGAGTCGACGGACAGAATTGCCTTTATGCTGGGTTCAAGAGTCACGAAAAGTGTGTGTTGATTCGAATTGACGCTCTCTATCGGAAAACTCTCCGGTGCCCTGAGACCTGTGTCGTGTGAGCAAGGCGCAAATGCATCGGTGGCTCTGATTCTGAAGCTTGAAAGTAGAAGACCACATGTTCTCCTCGTGAGGCGAGTTCAAAACTCCAGAGATCCTTGGTCTGGGCAGATGGCGTTGCCCGGAGGAAAACGAGAACCGAAGGACAAGAACCTGAAAGAAACCGTGATCAGAGAAACGCTGGAAGAGACAAACATAAACCTACTCCAAAATTGCCAGTTCCTAGGAGTAATGCGTGTATTTCAATCGAAACCCCGACCTGAAATCAAGATCCTCCCCTTCGTCATTCTCACAGAAAACGAACCATCGATAATACTGAACGAAAAAGAACTGGAAGAGTACCTCTGGATCCCTCTCGAAGAGCTGGTCAGAAACAGGACCACAGCAAAAATCAGCTTCGGAGAAGTCCCAGCTTTCATCGTAGGAAGCACCATCATCTGGGGACTCACATACAGAATCGTTGAAAGTCTCATACATTCCCTTGAAACTGAAACGCCACTCAGAAACAGCGATTAATCCAAAACGCGCGAATCCTCTTGTCTGTTCTTTCAGGTTAGTGGTCACTTTTTCCCACAATACTATTTAACCGAGACCATGGCTGTTTTCGTCGGTGGAAGCAATTGTCAGAATGTGCCATTGAAACGAATGAACTTACGCTACGGTATGGTAGCGTAGTTGCAGTTGATCACGTTTCCTTCAACGTTCGAAAAGGGGAGGTTTTCGGCTTTCTGGGCCCGAATGGCGCTGGTAAGACAACGACCATAAAGATGTTGACCACGCTCTTGCGACCGACGAGTGGCAAGGCCACCGTACTCGGACTTGACGTTGTTTCTGAAGGAGGCAAGATTAGGCCTAGGATAGGCGTTGTGCAACAGGATCCGAGCTACGAGCACGCATTGAGCGTGGAGGGGAATCTTGACTTGTATGGAGTTTTATGGAATGTGCCGAAGGAGGAGAGAAAGAAAAGGATAGAGCTTCTTCTGGACAAGTTTGGCCTGAAGGAGGCTAGGAAGACGGCTCCGCCTGAACTCTCGATTGGGCAGAGGAGACGTCTGCAAGTCGCCAGAGAGTTCATGCACGATTGCGAGGTCATGTTTCTTGACGAACCCACTACTGGCTTGGACCCGCAGGCTAGAAGAGTGACGTTAGATTTCGTGCGCGAGAAGGTGAGAAACGGTGTGACCGTTTTCTTCACCACGCACATAATGGAAGAGGCAGAGTACATCTGTGACAGAATAGCCATAATTAACCGCGGGGAAATCTTGGCCTTGGACACGATAAAGAACGTCAAACAGAAGTTCGGAGGAGTAAGCGTGGTTCATCTACGTTTCGCTGAGGACAACAGCGACGTAGACCGTGCGCTGGAGGGTTTGCCCGGCGTTCAGAAAGTAGTCCGTTCGCAACAGAAGGACGAGTCGTTAAGCGTGTTCGCGGAGGATGCAAACGCGGTGTTGCCCAGAATAATCGATGCGGCGACGACTCTCGGAGTGCATATAACGGAACTCAGGATAGAGGAGCCATCGTTGGATGACGTTTTCGTTCAGATGGTGAACTCGAAAGGGAGGAATCAACAATGAATAGTTTTCTCAGGCTGTTGTACAGGGATTTGAAGGCTAGCCTCTGGTCAACCAAATCGATGATCGCAGTCCAGCTTGTAACCCCTCTATTCTACATCTTCGTCGCCGGTTTCGGTTACGCATCTGTCATTCCGACGATGAGCGTCGGCAACAGGGAGGTCAGCTACGTGCTTTTTCTTGCTCCGGGCGTAGTAGTCATGCAGATAATGTTTGCTGCTTCTATGGCGGGGGCGATGCTTTGGCTTGACAAGAGGCTGGCCATGTTCGCACAGATAGTCGTGGGACCGTTCAGCAGGTGGCAGTACATACTCAGCAAGTTGGTTTCGATTATGCTTCAGGGAATGCTAAACGCGTTTCTGGTTTTTCTCATCGCCTCTCCGCTTCTTGTGGGGTTAAGTGTTTCCATCGAGGGTGTCCTATACATTGCCGCTTCACTGGTGTTGGGGTCTCTCTTTTTTGGTTCCCTGACGCTGGCCATTTCCGTGTTCATAAAATCCAACGAGGCGTTCAATGCCACTCTAAACGTGCTGTTCACTCCCTTGATGTTTCTGAGTTCAGTCTACTACCCTCTGCAAAAAGCGCCCATAATCATTCAAGCTATATCATTGGCCAATCCCCTGACCTATGCTGCGGACATGCTCAGAGCTGGGCTATTGCAGGTGTACGTGCCCCTTTTGCCCATCGAGATAGTAGCGCTTATTGCAGAAAGCCTCTTCGCTTTCGCAATCGCAACAGCCGCGTTCAGACGAGTCAAGCCTTAGTGATCAGTTCCAGCGAATGCTCGAGGGGCTTCCTTTTCTTCGCTATCCTAATGTGCGGGCGCTTTCGATATTGCCGGAAAGATGTCTCTTCTCCAGGTCTCCGCCACTTTCTTACAGACAAATCCATCCACGAAACCCTGAAGAATTAAAACGACTAGAATGGTTGCAATGCCCGGAAAAGCGAAGCTCGCTAAGGAGAAAGGAATCCCAACAATCCAAAGCGCAACGAACAATGCGATTCCTTGGAGTATAATGCTCAACAAAGAGGTTTCCACTCGAAACCAAAATCGTGCGGTTATCGCGCTATTGACAAGTCCGATCATCAGAACCAACAGTACGACCACTGCAAATCCCATTATCACGACCAGGAATGGCGACGGTCCAGTCACGAACGCAGGAGTGTGAGAGGCTAAATCCATCGATGCGTAGGTCAAGATAGAAACAAGCAAGGAAAAACCTATCCCCTGACCGAAGTATTTCGCTAGACGCCTCCAATTCCTCGCCGCGCTGCCCTTTGGCTTCACCTCATCTATCTTCGCTTTGATCTTTCCCTTAGAAGGACAGTGCAACTCGCGGATTAAGAAGCCATCAGTGATTTGCTGTCTTTCCCGCGCCCTCTTGCGTTGAACTGTATATACTCTATAATAATGGCATTCCACGGTAAATCCCTATGTTTTGCTTTCCTATTAGGTTTTTCGGACACAAGTTTACTTCCACTTTGTCAGTATCTCTTCTCTCTGAAACGTTGCCTTGCTCACGAAGAACAAAGTGATGTCCGCGACGACCAGTATGCCTGATAATGCCAGGGTGAGCAAGCTTGTTGAAAACTCTCCCGATGCCGCCAAGAACACAGCAAGTAGCAGGGGGAGCACGACAAGTCCTCCGAGTTGTTGTGCCGCCCTCACATCATTGACTCTTGAGGATATGATTACGTTGGCCTCGACGCTCAGGATGCACGCCAAAGGCGTTATTATTGCCACTATCATTGCCCAGTCCCAGTTTGGAAGAAGGAAAACTCTGAGGCGAGCGTAAGACCAAGCGTCTATAAGGGCGGCAGAGATTGCTGCTCCTACGCAGGTTGCCCCGATGCACGGCAGAAAGGCCGCCAGACTCTTGCCCAGCAGCAGCTCGCTGTCGGTCGTTGGCGTAGCCAGCAACGGTTCGAGGCTCTTCTCAATCTTCTCCCCGACAAAGCTGTAGGAGGCGATTACTGTCGGAAGAATCGAAGCTATTATGACAAGATACCAGTTGACCAAGTTTACGATCAAAGTCACGGAGCTCAGCGGAACCTGGCCGGCTGAAAAGGACAGCAAAAGACTCGCCGGCATTGCCACGCCCACGATCAGTGGGATCGCAATTAGGGAAAGGAATACGTATCTGTTTTTCCTGAACACGCTGAAGTCCTTTGTCGCCACAATCCACGATTTCCATAACCTCATTGGGCCTCAGCCTCCCTCATCAACTTCAAGTAGACATCCTCAAGCGTTGAACGAAGCTCGGTCACGAACTGGACATTCCCACCTGCTTCTACAATGGTCCTTACTAGTTGCGGGTTATCCCGTTCTGGGTTATCCACTTCAAGGATCAACTTGTTTCCGGTGATTCGCAGGTTCTTCACGATGCTCAGGTCTTTTACCGCGGTGAGGATTGCGTCGTTGATTTCTTCGAGGTGAACCACGATTTTTCGGTTGTACAGACCTGTCTTCAAGCTTTTTGGCGAACCAACTGTAATTAGCTTTGTCTTCAGTATTCCGATGTGGTCGCACAGTCTATCTGCCTCATCCAAGTTGTGGGTGTTGAGGAAGATGGTTCTCTTCTCTTTCTTGAGTTCAAGAATGAAGTCTCTTACGGTCTTGGCTGACTCCGGATCTAGGTTCGCGGTGGGTTCATCCAAGAACAATACTTTGGGGTCGTGGACTAGGGCGCGGGCGATTGCTATCTTCTGTTTTGTGCCCTTGGAGAAAGTTCCGACCGTATTGTCCCTTTTCTCCCAGAGTCCCAGCAGTCTTAGCAGACGTTCTATGCTCTCTTTCCTCTTCTCTGGGGGACACTCGTAGAGCTTGCCGTAGAAGTCGAGATTCTTGTAGGCACTGAGACTGTCGTACAGGCCCACGTTCTCAGGCAGTAATCCCACCATCTTCCTGATTTTCAAACAGTCCTCTTCGTTGCCCACGTCAAAGTCGCCTATTCGCGCTTGCCCGCTAGTCTTTGATATGAGACAACAGAGCATTCTTACGGTTGTAGTCTTGCCCGCAGCGTTTGGCCCGAGGAACCCGAAGACTTCTCCCTCATTTACGTGCAGTGTAAGATTCTCGACTGCGGTGAGATCACCGAACTTCCTGGTTAGGCTCTCGGTATCAATCATGCGTGTGCGCGCTCTGGAAGAGGGTCATGAACCCTTCTCGTACTTAGACTCTTCTATCCGCTTCAGCTCCAGCTCTTCGTCTGTTAGTTCAGGTTCAGCTTGGGGCGTCTTCTCCTGTTCGGGCCAGGTAACGGGGTCTTTTACCGAGGAATAAATGTTGAACATGCTCCTCCGCCCACAAGCAGGACATTTCAGCCATTTATATGGACCAATGTGAAGCAGTGCTCCTCGAACTACTGCTGTTGACAGGTCCATTTCAAAAACGTTTCCACACTTTGAGCATTTGAGTCTTATCATGTTACTCCCAGAGCGAATCCTTCCGCTCGTGTGTAAATATCTTTTCCTGTGTCGCTCAGATGTATGCTGGTTTTCAGACTCTCTGAGTTATTCTGGTTTCTAACGTTGCGAGTGTTCGACACTTTGGTTTTCATCCTATCCGCGGTTGCTCTACTGGCATCTCGCGCGCGCAAGGACTGCACAGGACGTTGCGGAATTAAGGTGAGCCATCGCGGGTCGTTCTATTGTTGCGTACGTATGATCAGATTGTGAACAAAATCGTGTCTAATTCTGAATAACAGTTAATAATACAAGGATATCAGATTAGGGCTTCAGACAGCTAGAGGAATCACGTTGCAGTTCCAAGGCATTTTCACTTGGATGTACAATCTCTGCATGCAGTACGGATATTTGGGAATATTCGTCATGAGCCTAGCTGGTGCCATGTCCATCATTGTACCAGTTCCGGATACGATCGTTGTCTTCACTCTCGCCGGCCTCAAGATTGGCGACGGTTGGGTCTTTGCGCCCCTGCTGATTGCCTTAGCTGCAACACTCGGCGGAGCAATTGGACAACTCTCTGGATATTTGCTCGGCCTCAGCAGCAAGAAAGTCATAACTGGAAAATACAAGAAGAACGTGGATTTTCTGATCAAGGTCTTCAACAAGTTCGGTGCCATCGCGATATTTGCCTTTGCCTTGACACCCCTGCCCGATGACATGGTTTTCATTCCGCTTGGCGCCTCCCGTTACAATCCAATCAAAGCCTTCGTGCCTGCCCTAACTGGGAAATTACTCTTGAGCATAGCTGTGGCCTACGGCGGTAGATTTTCAATAGGCATCATCAGGGACATATTTGGAGTAGGAAGCGACCTAATGTCCGTAGTGATAAGCACAGGTATCGGGATAGCGTTTGCAATTGCACTGTTCAAAGTGGATTGGGCAAGACGCTTCGAGAAGTACCTGTGTAGCCAAGCACCTGACGGGCGCCCGCCGATGGAGGTAACGTTGGACGGTGAGAAGGCGAAAACCCGCGTAATCTGCGGTTGGATTGGCCTCCTAAACTACAACAAGCCCATATAGAAGAAAACAAGCGACAGCCCCACTAGGTTGCGGAGAGAACTCTTCACCAGTCTGGAGTCATGACCGCTTCAGTATAACGCGTTATTCCCTGGGACAGAAGTTATGGTCGCCACACCCCAGCAGTGGAGAGATCTCCAGAAGTCCTTATCAATAGTTAGATTTTCGCCTAGTTTGATATACTGACGGAGAGCCAATCCTGAATATGAACCTTATGACAAGGCGCTAGAAGCCTACCTAGGATAGCACAGGCTATGATTCTCCCTCTGGCAGGTTAGGTACGAAGTCTACAGCACGATACTTCTTTTTTCGAGAGACAAGCAATGTGTCCAGCAGACTCGGTAATGGCACGGTTCGAGTCTTTTTCATCACATTTGTTTTATGATTGATTTGGTTGGCTTCTCTAGGTATTCTGTTTCTTTGGCATGCAGCTTTCTCTTCTTCTGAATTATAATAGACGCCAATGTTGCTGCTATGAATGCAAGTACTACGGGGAATGAGGGAAATTCTGGCACAATAGAGACTGGCATAATAGTCAGCCAACTGACCTCTGTAAACGCCAATTCGTTTTTTCCGTCATTGTTGAAGTCTCCGATGGCGACGCCAGTCGGGTTGTCCCGACCAGTCCAGTTTCCGACGATTGTTGTACCATTACTTTTGTACACTGTGACGCCTCCGACTGGGTAAGTCTCTGTTATCGCTATTTCGTTTAAGCCATCGTTATCATAGTCGCCGATGGCTACGCCCATTGGCTGACTTAGTCCGTCCCACATTTTGACTATTGTTGTGCCATTATTTCTGAGTACGTAAACTTTGCTGCCCGAATCCGCGATTGCTATCTCGTTCAGGTGATCATTATCAAAGTCCCCGATGGCCACGCCTGTAGGCTGGCTGAGACCTCCTAACTGCTTAACGATGGTCCCATCACTCTTGGACACGGTAACTCTGGAGCTATTGGTTTCTGCGATTGCTATTTCGTTCAGGCTGTCATTGTTGAAGTCTCCGATAGCTACTCCAGATGGATTGTCGAGTCCTCCGAATTGTTTCTCGATGGTTTTATCACTCTTGAACAGCGTAACTCTTCCAGCTGGGCCTTCTGTGACTGCTATTTCGTTTAAGCCATCGTTGTTGAAGTCTCCGATCGCAACGCCCTGCAACCCACTAAATCCTGAAAAGTGTGTTTCGTTCGAGTTATCGCTACTGAAGTAGCTGACAGCGTTATCCTGCGCCGAACTCATTTCACCCCATCCTGTTGAAGGTTTTACGACGTTTAAACGAGGCATTGGTCCTATCAAGATCACCAAGGCTAGAAATAGGGTCAACGACACTAATCTACTCATTTCGTTTGTTCCTTCCATTTCTATATACTAGGTTCCAATACGTTATATTAAATAACTCCTCCATGCACGCCTGAAAGACGAAAGCAATGGGAGACGAAGATGATATTTCAGCGCGGTCAGGAAGCCTATCTGGGAATGGCCAAGAAACCCAAGATGAAGCAATGGAGACCGGTGAATAGCACGGGCGCTGCGGTAGATGTTAATAATGTCACGAGGGCTCATTATGACGCTATCACATGCCAAAGATTAAACAAATAGAATTGAAAAGAATCGTGCGGAAAGCGCGCGCGGGTAAGGTCTTCTCCTGAATTCTGTCGTCACACGACCGTTTTCTTCTGAGAATAAATGGGTCAAGCTGGCTTGAAAAGAATGATATAGACATGGTGCAACAGAAAATGCAAAGAGTTAAATTGACTGATTTCTATTCTCAAATCGAAATGGATTCTTCAAATTTAATGTTGGCTGCCTTGAGGTTCAATGAAAGAATTAACGAGCAAGACGTGGAAGGCTTGGCTGAATTAATGACTGATGACCACACCCTCATAGTGATAGCAAATAACAAAGGAGAGGCGACGAAAGGCAAAAGCGTTGTGAAAGAGGGTTGGAGAGAGTTCTTCAAGCAATACTCTGATTACAGAAACATATTCACCTGTGTAACAATTCAAGGCAATGTTGTTGTCATGGTTGGCTATTCTACGTGCTCTTTCAAACCACTTGATGGTCCAAACATATGGACTGCTAAAATACGTCGTGGACGCATCTCTGAATGGAGAGTCTGCTGGCTCGACGAAAGGTAGGAACAAGTCTCCATCCAACGTGCGCACTCTTGTGAAAGTAAAATTCAGAAAGGAAATCAGTTATCGCAGGACCGACTGCTCCCGCAAGGCGCCCGCGGATGTGTGTTCTCAAGTTTCGGCTAAATAGCGTTTCAAGTTTCGTCTTCCAATTGACGCTTTCAGCTTCCCAACGCACGCCATGATCCATGAACGAATGAAAATCGGAAGCAAAAGCCGCCTCGCAGACCGACTTAGGAACAGGCATATGCACTAACGCTTATGGCGAGATCAACCATGTGGTTTTCTCATCAAAACTCATAAATATGGGGCGTTGTGAGCTTAGGTTTTGTTCGGGGTGCTGTCCGTTCATGTCTGTTGCATTTCACGGTGCAGAGTTCTGTTGGATGAACGGTGATATTATCGAGACTGAAAAAGCTCTTGTCTCTGCTATGGAACCTATCCATCTGGGCATTTTCGAGGGAATAAAGGCTTACGTGGAGAATGATGTCAGGAGCAGAGGGAAATTGAACATTTTTCGATGGAAGCCTCACGTTGAACGTCTCCAGCGGTCTGCAGCAGTCTGTGGAATGAAGATACCTTACACTAACGAGGAGCTTCTTGAGGCCACGAGAAAGACTGTTAAGGCTAATGGTTTCGATACGAACGTTTACATTCAACCCAGAATCTGGCCAAAGGCCGGAGCACTACAGGACGTTCATGTCGTCATTCCAGCGTGGACTTTCGAGACCGTTTTGGGCAGAGACAACCCGCAGTTTTCTAAGAATCGCAGGTTCATGATTAGCTCTTGGCGACGTATCGCTTCCGATGCGCTTCCTCCGCAGGCGAAGACGTGGGCTAATTACGGCAATTCTGCCTTAGCGCTGCGAGAAGCCGTGAGGTTGGGGCGTGATGGGGCAATATTCTTGGATAGCCGGGGTTTTATCAGTGAAGGAACCGGCGCCTGCATAATGGCAGTGAGAAATGGAAAAGTGGTAACTCCGCCAGTCACGGCGTCAATTCTTGAGAGTGTCACGAGAGAAACGCTTCTCAAAATAATACCCGAAGATTTGGACGTTCCAGTTGAGGTGAGGGACATGGCGCGCGTTGAGCTTTATGGGTCTGATGAGGTTTTCTTGTGTGGAACTGGTGGCGAGATCACACCGATAACCAGCATAGATGACTTGCCTTTGGGCAAAGAGTATCCTGGACCTGCAACGAAGCGTATTGCTGAGTACTACTCGGACCTAGTGGCTGGAAAAGTAGAAAAACACAAAGAATGGTTGACTCCTGTTTAAACCATCAACGCGTACCTTTTTAGCATGAAGCTTGCTCTCATTTCTCGTTCGTCACGCGCGTTCACGCTATCTGAGAGTTTTCTCCTGAAATCTGTCTTGAAGCGCTTGCCTGTTCGCAAATTCGTCCGTCGTGTGTGGCCTATGCTTTCTGACCTTGCTTGAACTGTTGATCGCGATTTCTCTTGGAATACAAGAGCTACATTTCACAGGACGCGTCTCAACTCTATCAGGCTCAAGAGGGGATTTTAGGAACACGCATGGGCGCTGGGGCTGGCCTGTCGAATCAGAACCTGAAAACCTAACGTGCGCTGTTGCAGTAGCCATGCAGCAACATGCATTTATTTAGCTCGAAGACATTGTGTTGACGAAAATAGAGGTGGAAATAATGGACCACACAGTTGTTCATTTCGAAATCCCGGCAAACGACACTGAGAAACTGAAGAAATTCTATTCTGGAGTCTTCGGATGGAAAATCGAGAAGGGCAGCGAAGACATGAGTGGACCCATGGAATACTGGCTTCTTGGTACCGTACCAATGGACAAGCAGATGAGACCTATGCGACCAGGCGTTAATGGAGGCTTGTACAAGAAGACCAATAAGGAGATGAAGCCAGTCGTCTACATTTCAGTCGAGTCCGCAGATGAATACATCGAAAAAATCAAGAAGCTCGGTGGAAAGATCATTGTTCCGAAGCAAGAAGTCCCGCAAGTAGGCTGGACAGCAATAGCCGTTGATCCTGAAGGCAACCAATTCGCCATAATGCAGCCAATGCAACCATAGCTTCACCATTTTCCTCTTTTTCTTTCATGTGCGAACGCGCAAGTGAAAAACAGGCAAGTTATAGTGCGGCGCGTGATGTTATTCTACAAATATGGAGGATTTATCCGTGGGAAAAAGTGGGAAAGTCGGGATATTTCTGCATGCGTGTTTGAATAGATTGAAACAAAAAACTTAACTACGTGGCATCCGTGATAGTGTCGTGTTGTTGCATATGAAACCTGTTGAGCGTCGTCTGGTTTCTGAACTTGTTGTGAACAGTCGGAGAAGCGACAGGGAGCTTGCGAAAGCAATTGGGGTCTCTCAGCCTACTGTGAGCAGAACGATTGCGAAGTTAGAGAAGGATGGTGTTCTCCGAGAGTACACTGTTATCCCGGATTTCAACAAACTTGGGTATCACTTATGCGCGTTGACTTTTGCGAATTTCGAAACACCAACTGACCTGCAAGCCATGAGGGAGCTTATCGAGGAATATGGGAAAAGGTTGGCGGAAATACCTCAAGCCGTGATGATTGAAAGAGGCCTGGGCGAAGGCGCGAACGGTGTTGTGATTTCCCTTCATGAAAGCTATTCTGGCTACATGCAGTTCCTCCGATGGCTAAAACAGTTTGCTTCCTTGAGCAAGTATGAACTTCACAGTTTCATAATAGACCTTGATGATAAAGTGCACTATCGATACTTAACCTTCTCAACCCTTGCCAAACATCTGCTAGGCATGAAAGAAAAAGAAGAATAGGGCGCAAACACAAATCGCGCTCCAGCGCGCGCTAGTGGTGGTGCTGCCTGTCCCTCTCTGTAACTTCCACGTGTTCGATCACGATTACGGCTCCGATCACCACTCGGTGATCTACTTCTCCTGTTATCGAGACTCCGAGCTGATCTCGCACCGAGAACCACTTCTTGTGTACGGAGGCGACCTGAACCCTGTTGACCTCCATCTGATAATCGTGTTCCGTGAAGTTTCCGTAGATGCGCATGAACTCAACTCCGTTTTTTTCTACCCAGTACTCTTCTCCAATCAGCTTGACTATTTTCTTCTTTATGGTTCCCAGTTCCGCCCCGGTATTGTCGTGAAAAGTGAACTGTTTTCGGAGCGACAATACTTTCCCTTCGAGGCGCATCAACTCAGAACCATTGGTATCGATGACGGCAAACTTGGCGGGGAACTGAAAGAGATTGCCGTTAGCCTCTCCCAATTTCGTTCCAGTTACATCCTCCAAGTCATAGTGCTCGTGCACAGAGAGTATCTTCTTCTTCAGCACCAGATCGTTGATTCCAAAGAGAGAATTTGCACTGCTCATATACTCACACGCAAACAATGTCGTACCTACAACTAAAGCTTTTCTTGCGATTGAGCGCGAGCAGACCAGAAAAATAGAGAAAAATGAAGAGGTTACGGAGAGTCTTGCCCGTAGTGGAGTGTCGTTTTGGCCAGGTCAAGGGGTTTATTGCGTCTCATGTGCGCGTTCACCGTCCAGTGCGTGGGGGTTATGCATCATTCCAAGAATCGACTGAACAAGATTTTTCCGTGACCATTCGCATTCACTCATTGCTCAATTAAAAGAACTTTCTTTGGTACGTTTGAGAACAATCTCTCCGCTTAGCGCCTTGACGCTGTTTTTTTAATATTTCGGTGCTTTTCATCTGATTTTTCTTCTCGTTAACCTGCAGCCAAGCCAACAAATGGAGTGCTTTTCGCATGAGCGCACGTTGAAACCATCGATGGTACGAACATTGTACACGGCTTCTTTCCTGCAATCTGTGCAGAAAACTCTCGTGTGTCTGTCTTGCCACTCCTTTAACTCTTTCAGTTCTTCCTTTAGATGCCTAGACTCTTTTTCTATCTCATTACTCGACACATTTTCAACCTCCTTATGATTACGCTCCTGGAGAAAGCTCCATCAACCAACAGTCATTGTGATTTTCTCGAATTTAGTGCTATACTTCAGAACAAGCTGTTCCAGAATTAGTACAGATGCCTAGAAACATCGGCAGGATACCCCAAAACAATTCAATCGTTTCTGGACAGAGAATTTGCCAGGAGAGTATATAGGAAAATATCAATTGGGCCTGAGGCTTTAGTCGTCAGATTGAACACCGCAAAAAAAGGCGAGGAAGTCTACGCTGCCTATAGCGGCGGGAACGTTATCCTTTCCTGCTTTGCTTGCACAGTTCTTCCTGATGTTCAGCATGCACACGTCAGAACTCCTCCAGCAGAGTCTTAGAGGGCATTTCACTGACATAGTGCCCGGGAAAGTGTGCAGGCAAATCCCCCCTGCATGCGGTCTAGAAAGACAAACCGTACGGGTTCGAAAAGTCAGCGCCGTTCGCAAAAACGTAATGGGAATTTGACCCCACAATGCATGTTGGACGCGGACTTGTGGCAGGGGCTCGGTGTCGAAACGAAGATTCGTCAAGAAACCTTTACGAAAACGCTTTACTCGCTTCGAGGAGCCAATGTTTGTTGGTGAGAGAGCGCGCGTGGCACGACTAATGCCCGACGTACTTTACAAGTTCAATCTGTTCAGAGATACCTTGTTCGGAAGTTTGGCCATTCTGCAGGATTGAAATGCTCATTTGCATGCTCATTTCTATCATCCTGTTTGTCCCATACTCTAGGTATTCTCGGCCGCTGGTGGTAATGTTCTGAGAGATCGACGTGTTAAGAGGAGGATAGTTTGCAACCATAGTGAGGTTGTTGCCTGAAACGTCTACACTGAAAACCCTGTACGTTCCTGCGGGAACAGTGAGGTTCTGAATGTAGCCGAACGTCTCGGTCAAGTTACCATCGAAGACAAATGTTGAATTGCTTGTTGGGTACAAGCCACTAAGTGGGATTTGCCAAGTATTTCCAGTCTCAGTCTCGTTCTTTTCGAAGGCAGATATGAAATTGCCTAACCATGAAGAAAGCTTCTGCACGAAAGCGGAGCCGCCGTTAATGCTCAACAAATATCCTGTCTTATTCACTTGGAATGTATCGGAAGTTGTGGATGTTGTAGGAAAGCCCATGGCCGAGCTGCTCGAGAGTGCTCTTGTCTCTTTGATCGTGTAGTTCTCTCCGTCGAAACTGACAACGTCTATAGTCATATTTCCTGTTTCGTTCAAGTTCAGTCCAGCCCAAGAGGCCGCTGTGTCGGTCTCATAAAGGCTCATGTTGTACGTCATCTGTTCGCCAGGAACGTAATCATAAGTCAACGGCATGACTGTGACAAAAGTCGCGTTGTAGTCTGATGTGCCGTTTATCGTTATCGTGTGCGATTGAACTCCGCCATCACTCCATGATGAGTAGGCATATTGTACGCCTGATGCGGATGCTCGGATACTTGCAGTGATGTTATGTTTGGAACCACTCTGCCATGAAAAGTCGCAGGGGGTCACAACTGCATTTCCATCGACGGCGATGAAGCCACTTCCAGAAGGCGAGCTCGTGATCTTTACGCTGAACGACGGAGGGCTAAGAACCATCAGTCCAAAACCTGAAGCCACTGCTGTAGTCGCGATGATCCCGACCAGGACGTACAGCTTCATCCTGGTTCTCTTGCCAGGCGGTGTCGGTTGGTCCGACACAAGAGGAGTTTCTGAGGAAGAAGTGTAGATTACACGCATCCGGTAACCACGTTACTAGCTAAGATTACCCGTATATTTACATCTTACGGAAACCATGCGTCGACCATGGCAGGCACGCGCGCGTGAAACTTGGATTGGATTTTTAGAATGAAATTCAAACAGTCACAGGTTTTGAGCTCCCTAACTAACATTACATACGCACACTGGCGTATCGTCTGGAACGCGCGAGTGAGCCGAATGGCTCACGAGTTAGCTAGTGTGTAATTAAAGCGCGCGCGAAAAGCATTTGATTTCCTTTCTTGCCGACATACGTTATTGTTCCCATTTTTCTAAGCGAATAAGTCATTTTCCGCGATTGATTAACCGGTATTCCGAGGCTTTTGGCCAGATTTCTGTTCGAAAAGGGATCGGACAGATCGTTAGGAAGGACTTTGAGGAAATCTGTTTTGCGTTCAAAGATTTGTCTTTCAAAAACGCGAACAAGCTGTCTATCCTCTATGCTCGCGCCTTTCCTTCTCCAGCTTCCTCTTCCATCGTCACACCATATTTCTTCTACTTCGATCATCAAAACCTCGATGCTGAAATTGCCTTTGGAAAAGAGAGTCGGTATTCTGATTAATTCGCTGAAAAGGTCAGGCAGACGACCCTTCTTCGGAGATCTTCTTCTTCCAAATGTCTCTTCGGTGGCCGTCGATTTATGAACTATCCATTTTTTTCTTGGTATAGGGTAGACTAGGCGAACCTTATGTTCATTGAGTAGACGTAGGAGCTTCGGTTTTATTGCTGAAAAGTTGGCAGTCTGTATTTCTATCAACAGATCCTCTCGTACTATGTCCACTACAAAATCGTCCACCTTGACTTCCAGTTTGTCCCCTTCAAGGAAGTACCATTTCTTTATCGCAGAATGAAGCGAGCTTTCTCTTCCTGACCTGAATGCATTATCCATAAAATTTGAGATCTGCCGCAATTTCGGTATGATATGGTTTCACACGATAAGAAGTTTCCAAAAGCGTCGCGCGCGCTGTATTGTTGTCTTCTAGGTATAATCTTCTAGATGGTTACCATAGCTCCTTTAGTGGCTTTAGCGTTTCTTGCCCTTGGCAGGAAGTTGCTGTCTCAACTGTTTCTTTTTCGCTTCTTTATCCCGTTCTGTCTTTTTCTGTTGTGCGATTTGAGTATTCTTTTGTTTACGTTTCATTACACTCGGCATAAATCTCACCTACAAATTAACGATAAATAGACAAGCTAAAACATATTTCTTTCGCATTAATGGAGGAAGCCAATAATATCCAAAACTGACGCGTCTTTCTTTCATTTCATTAAAGAAGCCAACTTTATGGTATAAAGAGAAAAAGAGTTTTGCAAAGCTCTTTCTTGGGGCTTAAGAAGCCTGTGTTTTGCTTTGCTTTTCCTTATGTTTCTTCCTTTTCTCGTCTCGCTCTTTCTTAGTTAACGGTTTTTCTTTTTTCGGCATTTATGTTCCCAGAAGGTATGATATGCGTAATAGTGCTTTAATAATTTTCGAAGTCTAGAAGAGGCTCGGCTTACAGGTTTTGCGCGCGCGCATAGTTGTTAAGCGCCTTTTGCAGCGTATAAAAGTGGTCGATCGTTTTCAGTGTTTATCGTTTCTCACTTGCAGTGGGTGTACACTATTGTTCTGTTTGAAGGGTCTATGGTGGCTCTGAACCAGTGCCCGTAGTCCCAGCTCAGCTGGACAATCCAGATTCCCTGCGCAGTCATGTTTGCTGAGACCACTTCATGCTGATACTGTCCCATGCAATCATCGAATAGAGCGTCTGCTACCTGAACCGATTCGCTCTGGTTCATGCCATCCGACAAATCAACATTTACGGTCAGATACCTTTGTTGGCTGTAAGATTCCAGATGATAGGTGAAAACAACTGGCTTTCCATTCAATTCAGTTTTCAAAAAGAACACAAAGATCAAGGAAATGGTCACTGCTGAAATTAGAGACGCTGAGATCACGAATCCTGCTCTCTTTCCGTGCCATTTCATTTCCCACAACCAAGAATAACATAGCACTTCGTCATTTATAATACCACAGATTAGAACAATATAGCGCGCGCTTTGATTGATTGTTTTATCTGTTTGTCTGTCTGTGTGTCTGTTTGTTTGTCTCCGTTCTTTGTATCGGTATGAAGACAGAGAGAGATAGAGAATAATAGAGAAGTAGAAGTAGAGGGGAAAAAGGGTAGTTTTATCCCGCGTGTGCTAAGAAGGTTTGCGATAAATTGGTTTTGATGGTAAAAGAAAAAGGAGCGCGCGCTGCTAATTCAAGTATGCTGAAACACCTTTTGCATCATAGCCCAGCAAAGTCGCTTCTCTTTTTCACTTGTAACGTCAGATGTAATCTGTAAATGTAACAAACCATGGAGAAAATCAGGCTGGACTACTGTTCAGAGTGGACTCGTTCCGCTTGTTTGTAATGTCAAATGTAATTTTCAATGTATGAGTCAGGGACTGTAGGTGGCGTTGCCCGTGGTACAAAGCCCGAACGGCGGGTTCTTGCAGGCTCAGTTCGCCGTTGCCGTCTACGTCGCGCGCGCTAATTGAAGCAATGGTTTCGAGCACGGATATGAAGATTTCAAGCATGCGACGCGCCTTCCATGCAAACGTGCAAATGCCACGAACACAGCGCGCTTATGCTAGACATGTTCAGTTCACTTTTGACAGTAAGTTCTAACGCGCGCGTGCTAGGGTTGCATACAGAGTTCTGGACCGGAGAATCATTCTTTTATTGGCGAAGTAGCTCATTGTCTGCTCACTATTACTGAAAAGTGAAGCTACCCGGGAATTATCATGGAGTCGAAAGATCGAAGACAAATAGGAGCGATTCTCGACGGTTCGCCCAGAAGTACTGTCAGAATGTCTGAAATATGCGATATGCTTGATGAAGATTGGGTTCATTGCTACGTGAACGGCTCCGCTGTCCTTTTCGTCGCTCGGGCTGTCATGCTTTGGGCGAAGAACAAGGAAGACCTTGTTCCACTCCTTAGACGCATTCCTGCTGACCGAGAAGAAGTGGAGTTGTTTTGTATAGAGAACAGGTTCATATCGTTGCTGGAGAAGCATGTTGCTCCTGTCACAATCTCTTCGGAGTGTCACACGTGGTCATTGGATAGACTGTTGGGTGAGACTCCAACGCTTGACTCTCTTACCGTGGAGGACACGCAATTTGTCAACGACCACTGGGACTACAAAAGCGAGGATTCTCAAGAATTCATTCGACATTGCATCGAGTCCTTTCCTACATCCTGCATTCGCAATCAGAATGGACAGCCTGTTGCAATGGCTTTCTGTTATGGGCAATCTCCTCGCTACCTGAACATGGGAGGGTTCAAAGTGCTTCCCGAATACCGAAACAAGGGGTTGGGCAAGAAGATAAATCTGGACATGTGTAAAAAGGTCTTGGCGCGAGGACGCAAACCTCTTGTTCACATCAAAATCGACAACACAACCTCTCAACATATATGTCAAAGCACAGGGTTCAGACGCCACGAACGCGTTTTTTGGGGAGGATTCGACCTTAGCGCGCGCTAGTTTATCTTCTTTAAATTAACAGGTTTCGTCGTTGAACTCCCAAGTGGAGAACCTTGAGGGCCAAGTAGCTACTCTACAAAGTGAGATGGACACGGTTCTGGACTCGAACATAACTTTTGCAAGCGGGGATGAAATCGCACTGAACCCTACAGCCAATGAGAACAAGACTTTCCTGATTGAGGGTGGACTTGTCTCCTACTCAGCGCTTAATTGATCATACCCATCTCTTCGGAAGGTGGATTTGTTCAAGAAAAAAATAGAGCTAGTTCGCGGTTATTGTCCGTAGTGCTGGGCCAGCGTCACAAGATCTAAGAGGCCAATCTGGCCGTCGCCGTTTATGTCTGCAAAGGTGTTCCAGCGCGGATCCCCAGGTCTAGAGCCGTAGGCTTGCGCCAAGATAGCAAGATCAGCAAGGTCAACCTTCCCATCATCGTTCAAATCGGTCGGCGCCCGCGCTTGTTTGACGAATACATTCATCCGATTTTCATCGATAGTGACGTTGAATCCGCCTGCAACAAGCACATTCGTGGTTCGGTTCAAGTAATAGTTGAAAGTGTCCCCAGTGTAGTCAGGGTCCATCGTTGACAGGTCAACATCATCATAACCCAGCAAGCGAGATGTTGGCATCAGTACGTGCTTCGCGGCAAAATAGTCTAGAGCAGCGGGATCGGTGCTGGCCATGAGAATATTGACCCTAGTCGCATCAAAATACGTTGTGCTAGGTCCTTCCAATGGGCGCGCATTTATCCAAGTTGCATCAAGAATGTTGAGTGTTGGTAATCTTGTTTCGACCATTAACGTTCCCATTCCGCCGGTTGCGACAGTTGCGTGGCCGTTTGCCAGTCCCCCAACGTCAAATTGACCCTCAGATTGTACACCCATATAGAGTTTAAGGCAACCTGTGACGCCATAGACCTGATGGGTTTTCAGGACAGGTACATCAATCACTTTCAATCGCTGCTCATACCCTGTTCCGTTCCATACTCCATATTTGAAGCTGATGTAGGTTCCGAATTTTGTTTGGAATTTCGGGTAGGACACGTAGATACCTGTTTGACGGTCTGGGTAATCGTAGCATATGTAACCTGATCGATTGTCACCTGTGGAGTACTCGTTGACGCGTATCCCTCGGATAGGCTGCCAATCATAAGTGGAAACGTTGTGTGAGGATGAGAACATATCGACTACTGCTTGTGTGGATTGGCTCTTGTTTTCAGCGTTGCTTTCCGGCCAGTCCATGCTTCCGTAGCCCTGGCCGTTGTCTGCTACGACTATTTCGCCGATGAAGCCGTCAGGATGACTGATTATTGCCTGAATGAGCATCTTCAGGATGTCTGTGTTAGTTCCTCCTCGCTGGTTCCATTGCTCATTTATTTTGATGAGAACAACATCGTCGCGTGCTATCAAACCAGTTGGTCCACAGCTAGTCCCTTGAACATTGGATTTGTAGAAAAGCATTCCGTGCGAACCCATCAGATTGATCAGTTCGTTAACAGGGTTTGAACAACGCCCGTTGACGGCGTATATATCTGATGCTGGCTGAATTGTTGCATTCCTCGATTCAATCTGCAATTTGAATTCTTGAATGCCAATTGAGTTGATGGGCAGTTCCAAGCCTATACAAAACTGTCCTACGTTAAAGGCCAACGTGCAGGCCAGGAATAACACAACAAGAATCTTCCCCTTTTTGGCAATTAGTCTCTCCGTGCGAGCAAAGAATGACGTGAAGACAAGTGGAATTGAGAGACAGAGAGAAAGTGAGACGTTAGACAGCGCGGTTCGTTGGCACGGATACGTGATTCTCGTCGGTTTTGTACCTGACCGAAACAGAAGCCATACGAGATTAGCAAGACCGAAGAACAAGAGGCTTTTGTTTCTCATTTTGCCTTTGTGTTTGTGGTGGTCATGTTCTCCCATCTTGTCTTCTCCTCCACGAAAGGGCTGCTGCTGTGGTTACATTATTACGTTTGCTCCGCATTTATAAGGTCTATTATTCTGTGAATAGAAGAACTAAAATATGTGAACAAGTTTCATATATGCTGGAATTCTAACTTTCAGATACGATACCTTTGACCGTGTTTCTCAGTTTGACGACAGTCTCTTCCTCGAGCATTGCCACTTTTTTCAGTATATCGGCACCTTTCTTACGATGTGTGAGAGAGATTTCTCCTTGATACTTGAAAGGAAAGAGTCTGCTGAATTCTTCCATGAGTTTCGCACTGTTGTTGCAGAGGGTGACAACACCATGCAAATTTTGTGAAGTATTGCGATCGAAATCATTCGCGATTCGCCTAAGAAATTCGCTGGCCATGATGTGGCCCTCAGCGACACAGGCGCCTAAGTAGCTGTTGCCCATGTAATCTTGATCTCCTCGCCTAAGGTGCATCAAGGTTTCCGCCCATTCATCGAATGCCCGTGGGCCTGCGACGAAGCCATCAACAATCGGTGTTCTGCCCGAGGCAAAATCAAGGGCTCTAGCAAGAGCTTCGACTTTTGCTTTCTTGAGATTGGCTTCCATTCCGTTTCGGAAGAAGAATGCGTCGATGTGGCCTGGAGCACGCATATCGGAGAATGGGAGAAGTTTTTCGGTGCTAATGCCTTCTCGACTCTCGGTCGTAACGTACGATTCTCCGTCGTATCCGTTTACAACCCCATAGATGGGTGCGAAGACCCCCCATAGCACCACGGGCCTCTCTTTTTCATCTATTTCTTTCTTTATTCTAATGAAGAGCCTTCGTGCAATTTCGATCTCTTCTCGTGTTGGGTTGCCTTCTTTCATCGGGTAGCTGTGAGGATACTCATACCGCTCCAGAATCCATCCAAGGCTTTCAGTTCCTTTGACTATTTCGTCCCAAGTTCGCATGCTCAACGCCGTAGGACCTGCGGGGGAAATGATGCCTTCGGACACGTTGACCAAGAAGGAGTAGCCTGAATAACCGCCGACATCGATTTTGTCGACGGAAACTCCCAGAGCTTTCAGCGATGCCGCCATTGCACTGGTGTACGATAGCCAAGAAAAGACGTGTTCGACTTTTTTAGTTATGGTTCTTCTGCCTGAAGCAAAGCTTTCAGCGTAGCTTCTGAGCAGTCTCTTTTCTCTTCCTTCTTTTTTCATGGCGGAGTTGTTGTATATTCTCACTGTGGTCTTCACAAGTTCCGCGCCGGATGATGTGAGACGGTATTCTCCTCTTGACACTCGTTCGACAAGTCTCTTTTCGACGAGTTGGTCAAGATGATTTGCAAGGGCGGTTTTTGATTGGCCTGTTGATTGCATCAATTGGGAGAATCGCTTCTCTCCTTGCAGGAGCAGGGTCAATACGCGTACTCTCGCTGGGTGAGACGCTGATTTCATCAGTTCGGCTATTTCTTCAGGAGATCCAGAAATGATGCTTTCAGCACTATCTTTCTTGCTCAAGTGGCATCCCAAGCGAAATATGCTTGTGCTGAAGTTGGAATTAAAGCTTGATTCTTCATGAACGACCGGTCCAAATCAGATGAACAACTGGAACGAATGCGCTGACAATTCTCGTTTACAAACATTAAAAGTCAAATTTGACCCTGGCGCGCGCTAAGTGATGAGTTTGGCCATTTTGTGTAGTGGTAACTAGGTTTGTGGTTGTGAAGGAGCGCGAAACGAAGTTGAGCGCGACATAATGCCTAACATGATGCTAAAGAAAAAGAGGAGTTATTTGCGTTTACGGAGCGCGCGTGCTCGCTAATTCAACTTCCGCAAAATCATATATGATGGTTAACCTTATCTATATAGCGTGAGTTGAGGTGTCTTCTAGATTCGGTTCTGTTTTGCTCAAGATCGGTGGTTTGGGCTATTTCTTGGGATTCGTTTCATGGTTTGCATGGGCTGTCTTGGCGGTTCTCAGCCTTGAGGGTCTGTTGTTGTACAATGGTGATTTCCGATGGATGAGCGGAGTGTACTTTCAGGCTCCTTCTTCTGGGCTGATTTTCTATGGTCTTCTATCACTTTCGCTCCTCTTCAGTGCTATTGGATGTTTTGCTTTGTCAAGGAAACAGAACTCATGGCTCGCGTTCGTTGGCGGAGTCGTTTTCGTCGGGACATTCGTGTCCGTAATGTACGGGCCATCTTTCGCAGCGCTTCAATACTATGAAGCAATTTGGTTTTTCCAGTTTCCCCTGTTGTTCTTCTTGGGGTTAATTCTCTGGGGTGCGACGCTGCTGAGTATCGCAGGAAAGATCGGTGTCAGCGGCCTAGGTCGAGTTGCAGGTATTCTTTTCGTTTTTTCTGGGGTGTTCGGAATGCTGCTTTGGCGAGCAATCCTGTATTGGGGTTTTGAATTTTGGTTACTAGGGTTAGGCTGGTTGTATGCTGTTGGCGCTTTGATGAGTGCACTGATACTCTTTAGAATTTCAAGAATGGTCGAGAACCCAAAGGCGCCGGTGGCTCGGTGAAGTTTTCTTTTGCGCGTGTCAAGTTTGTGAAAAGTGTTTTTGATGGTTAAAGAAAAAAGAGGGTCATTTGCGTTTTTTGAATAGTTGTATTCCTTCTATTGTTGTGACGTATTGGAATCCGTTTTCTATGAGTTTGGTTGCTTCTTTTGCTGTTGTTGCTCCTGTGCATGTCCATTCATCGTCGTTGAGGTTGAGCAGGTGCATGTATCGTTGGGTTGTTGTGAGTTTTGTGTGTCCCATTAGTACCATTACAGTGTAGGGGTTTCCGATATCGTTTAGTTTCTTTGTGCAGAAGTAGTGTCTCAGGTCGTATAGTCTGATTGTTTGTATTGATGGGTCGTTGAGTTTTTTGGCTAGTTTGTTTCTCATGCTTCGGTATTGTTTTCCGTAATGGTCGGAGTTGCCTTTGAACATTAGGTCGTTTGCGGTCAGATTTTCAAGTGTTATGTGTTTTTGCAGTCTTTGGGTGAGGCTTGGGGGTATTGAATTGTTCTTGCGTTGCCTTTTTTGCTGTTGTCGGGTTTATCGTGTTATGGTCTATGTCTTTGACTCTGAGTCTTGAGAGTTCTACGGGTCTTAGTCCTGTTTTAATGCTCAGTTCAAGTTTTGTAGATAGAATGTAGCCTGCTGCTGCTATGAGCATCTCTATTTTTTCTTTGGTTGGTAGTGCGATGTTTCGTGCTTCTGGCATGTATGATGGCATGTTCCAAGCGATGTTGTAGAATTTGCAGTAATTGTTGTATGCTATGCAGAGGTTTCTTTTGTAACTGTTTGAGGTTTTGAGTTCCGCTATGAATAGTTTTACTGCTTCTGGTTCTGCTAGACTTGTGTGTTTGCTCAGGAACGATAGGGCTTTTCTGTTGAAGTTTATGGTGTAGTCGCTTTTGTTGTCTTTCTTCATTTGAATTAGGACGTTTAGAATTTTCGGGTTTTTTGTAGTTTTGAGGAAGTTAAAGGTGGTGTTCTGGGAGTTAAGGGCGGTGTGCGGTAAATTAAGGCTGACGTGTTGGCCGTAACCCGTCTATAGCCTTAGTAATCTTATGAAATTGCTTTTCTTGTGCTTGTGGCTCTGTTTTTTCTTCATTCATGTCCCCTATCTCCATTTAGTAGCTTTGGGGCTTCTGTTTCTATCCAGAGTTGCCCGTATCTGATTTCTTCGGTCTCTATTTTTAGAGTTTGGTCTCGCATGTATATCAACCCGACTTCCAAATTTTCTCGTGGACGAGGAAATAATATGCCTTTATGACATGATGCTTGGGCTTTCAAACTGTTCCCCTTTGTTGTGAATGGGGGAAAGGCTTATGTTTCCGAGGATTTTGAGCATTTCCTTTGGGATTTTTCGATGCTTTTCTCGTGAGAGATGCAAGGATGCCCTAGCGGGTTCATCCGTTCTGCGTAGCGCGCGCTGAGGGCTAATCTATTTATAATTGAAGAGCACGCGTTATGTGTGTTAAGAGGAGGAGGTGATTGAGCAAGTGAAAGCCAAAAGTATAATATCGAATCGTAGGGGTGGCGTCGCCGGATTTCTATGGTCTGCCATTGTAGTAGTAGTGTTGATAATAGTTCTTGTAGTTGTTCTGAGAGTACTTCTTCACTTGATATAAGGCAAACTGAGAGAAGCGCGCGCATCTCAAGAGAAGGGTTATACAAGAATAAGAGGTGGTTCAGACTTAACATATGTTATTAACCCTTCACGCGGGGTTTTGATAGGTTGGGCAAAACCATGAAGCGAGGGTTGGCAGTTCTCTTAAGAGTGTTGGTCATTGCACTTGTAATCCTCGCTCTTTTCCTCGATTATTCAGCGGCATTTTGGAGTAACGTTGATTCGGCGCCGACTGCGACGACTGGCGTTGAGCTTTTGATAACAGTTATTCTCTGCCTTTCTGTCAGTTTATGGGCAGCATTTGTAGATAAGGAAGCGAAGCGTGGGGAAGGAGTTTTGGTTCTTGTCGGATTGATTTTGGGCTCATTGTTGTTTTTCGTTTCATATCTTGTTGCTATTACCGATTTGGATTGGATGACACTAACACAGCAGACTCCTGCAACTATTAACAGTGAATCCATAGTAATAGATTGCCTGGTCGCAATAACTATAATTCTTGGGCTTGCGACCATCGCAGTTTTCGGCTTAATTCTCAGGCGCGCGCGCTTTTTTTCCGCTAGAAGATCCATCCATTAGTTATGGGCTTGGGTGTGTCTTTTTTATTATTTCTGTAATGAGACCTGACAAGTATATTCTTGATACTATGTTCAGCTTTCTCAATGACTTTGATTAAATCATCAATGTAGTAGTATTCTTGATTGGAGAAAACAAGGTTGTAGGCTTCAAAACTTTGGTATTTTAACCCTATAGAAAGTTTCTTTATGTCTTTTTCAACTTCGTCAACGAACTTTCTACTGTTGTTAACAACGTATTTCAATTCAATCACAGTCAACAGTTCTTTTCTAAACCTATCCTTGTCTTTCGACCTTACTTCTAGATCGTCAATATTTTTGTTGACTATACTTGCAATCCTAGACTCTTCTACGAATTGGGGATTCAAAATGGCAAAATCATAATGCCCCCTAACTCCTTTCTTGGTAAAACCATAGTCTTCCATAGTTTCTTTAGAATATCTGAAATGTGTTGGGTATTCCTTGTGCAAGCAAGAGGTAACTGCTCCATCGGCTGTTTTTACTTCAAATCTGGTGCTGTAGAGACAGTAGTACAAGTAAGAGTGAATATCCATTTCTGAGAAGAAAATGCAGGGCTGTTCTCGAAATTTGTTAACAGTCTTTCTAATTCCCTTGCTCACAAGTTCATTAAGCTCTGATTCTGTCTTAGACATGGGCTTTTTACCTCAATACAAACAAACATAGTTCTGTAATTATTTCCGATTCCAAACTAAAGAAATTTTCACTTCACAAACATTCATTTCGCGCGCGCTACTTGTTTTTCTGGTTTGTCGAAAGTTTCTCGGATATTTTCCTGAGATTCTTGGTGGCTTGGTTGACGTAATCAACAGACAGTTGATGCGTTTCGGGGTATTTTTTGAGCACTGCAATGAATTGGTCAATTTGTGTGGCATTAAGTGGTTCTTGCATTTGCTTTGCTAGGATCGAGGACACGTCCTTTTGTCCTATCTTTCCGTTGTTTAATGAAGTGAGGTATAACACTTTGAATGCGTTTTCTCCGAGGATAGGGACAGCTTCTATGAGGAATTGTACATTCTTGTTTTCGGGGTAGATTGCGCGGGCGCGAAGTTTATGGTGTAGTCGCTCTTGTTATCTTTCTTCATCGGGATTAGGACGTTTAGGATTTTCGAGTCTGTGCGTTGTGGTATTCGGAAAAAAGCATGGTCTTTGGGCTGGCGTGTTGGCCGTAACCCGTCATTAGCCTTAGTAATTTTTCATTTTCTTGTTTTTGTTCCTCTGTTTCTTCTTCTTCGTCGGCGTTCATCATTGTTGGTATCTCCTACTGTTGGTAAGTTTTAAGGGACAGTTGCGACATCTGGGTGTTTCGCATTGTGTCCTAAAATTGCATGACTGAGGGAAATGTATCATGTTACATCTCTCCCATGGGGACGTATGCGGGGGCAAGTAGTTGTGGTTTGTCTAGTTGGTGGCATTGGTAGCATAGGTTGTATTTTTCGCTTATAGGTTTTCTGCATACGTGACATCTGTTTTGGAAGTTTTTACGTTTTTGTTCGTAGCATTGGAAGCGTATTCTGAATTGTGGCTTAATGAGTTTTCCGAATTGGGTGCAAGTGTTGCTTAGCATTCTTTTTCGTCTCTTGGTAGGTCGTCTTGACTAACAAGCGACCTTCCTTCTGTTTTGTCGTTGGGACGAGAAAACAATAAATTTTTTGGGACGGTGGGCGCTCCCGAAAAGTTTATGTTTTTGAGGACTTTTGGCTTTGTGTTTGATTGAGCAATTTTTTAGGACTGCGAGGTTCGTGTATGGTATTTTGTCTCAGTAAAAAATTGCGAAGCTCATTTTTCATTTGTGTGTGGTAGCAGTTTGTCTTTCATGTTCACGCGCGCGTTTTGGGTTTGGGGGCAGACTTTACCGTTCCCAGAATCTTTCTGTTAATATATGTCCACACTTTTTATGTTTAGCAACAAGAACTTCCTTAAAGGTTCTTGTAATGAATGAGGCAACTAATTCAAATTTCTCATCAGCATCAATATTTGAGACATCTGCTTTACAGTATTCACAGTAGTAGTGTCTTTGTCTAGGAGCAACACAATTCATGTTAGTAAAAACTGATGCAAATTGAGTTACTTCTAGGAATTCCTTTACTTCAGCAGCGTCATCTGTTGCTTTGGATTGCCTCCTATTGGGCATATCTAACTTCCTATAATTTCCTTTGGCGTAGCGCGCGTCAGGTGTAAGGCTTATTTGCCAAGTTCCACTTTCTCTTTAGCCTTACACTTTCCGAGCAACTCAAGTATTACATCTATTTTGTCTTTGTTCCGAAGACGAACCGCAGTCTCTCTGGCTTCTTGAAGTTGCTTCTCCGCTAGATCCCATCTTTCAGCATACATGTCCCACTTAGCCTCTTCGATACTTCTTTCTAATCCCTGTTGCTTTTCCCTTTTTTGAGCAGTGTCCTCATCTTCTGTGATTATGTCACCCATTGCATTCACTAGAACAACTCTTCGTTGGAGCGTATTTATTACTTTAGCCTCAAGGCAAGTGCCTCTCGTTAACAGCGCGCGCGACAGAACAATTCTTATGTATATATTAATGGTTTTGTGGTTTCTCCCGTCAATTTTCCATGGGGCTTTTCCTTCATGGCGTTTTTGTAGAAGCTACATTCTAGATGATTTCTGTCATTGCAGTTGATTCCTGTTATTTTGCACTTATCAAGTAAGGGACATTTAGGCTGAGTCATTTGTTCTTCCTTTTCCTAGAAGTCTTAACTAACCATTCATTTTCAAAATCATAAATAAAATCTTTGTTAATCCAGACTCCCGTTTCCCAATCATAATTATATTTGTGCGCCCGCGCTACGTTTTTCTGGTCAAGTTGTATAGCCTTTGTCGGCTTTTTTTTTATCACTTGTGCCTTTCGTTGGAACTGGTGGTATTGGAGCATAGAATGTCTTGTCTTTTGTTTCGAAATCCATCCTCAAATTGGCATTGACATTCTAGCGCGCGCCATTGTAGGTTTATCGGGAGCACAACAAATAACTTAACAGTATCTAGAACTGTCTTCTATTTCAATATCCTAATGCTTTGAGAAGTTGATATTCAGAAATAACATCACCAATTGCGTATTCATAAAAAAGCGTGTTTTTTTGTCCACCACTCTTAACAAATTCCAGATATGCATCATAGATAGCGTTGCCACCTGCTACTTTGTCAAGAACATAATTAAATGAAAAATCCTGATCCCATCCCCTCTTTTCTACCAGCTCCTTAGCCTTTGCCAAGGCTTTGTGTTTGTGTGCTTCCATAGATTTGTACTTCTTGGCTTTCTCATTCATTCTTTGTTTATGAGTAACTTTAACACCACATGCCGCACAGGCTTCTTCTAAACGAGCTCTGTTTTTTCCAGTAAATTGAGTTATTTTGGGTGATTGGCACAGGTCGAGAATATTCGCTTCAGGTATTTCAACGCCCAAAAACTGCTTCAGAAATCGAATGTCAAAACCCTTTATGTTATAACCAGAAAAAATTACTCCCTGTGATAACAATGATGCTATTTCCTTTTTGGCACTCTCTAAAGTCCATTGTGAGTCTTTCGAATCAGCCCAGTACAAGTTTTGTGTGGTGTCATCGCCTATCTGCACTGATAAAATCCGTTTATTATCTTCCATAATGTCCGTACCCGTATTTTCAGTTTCAATGTCAATTATGCGGTACATTAAAACGCCTACAAAGATTATGTAAGCAAGCGACTAATATTGTTTAGGTAGGTTCGCATGAAGCTAACTGCTGAACTTGTCCCTTCTACAGTTTGGTACTCTTCTCTCTATAGACTCTTGCCTAGAGAGGTTTGGAATAGCATAAGAGAGGGCATTATTGCGGAAAAAGGCAGAGTTTGCGAAATCTGTGGTGAAGAAAACGGGAAAATGAATTTGCATGAAATATGGAATTATGATGACGCAAAATACATTCAGAGGCTCAGTGGATTCATTCTTTTGTGCGAAATGTGTCATCACGCAAAGCACATAGGTTTAGCTGGAGTCCTCGCCAATGAAGGAAAACTTGATTATAATGAAATCGCAAGGCACTTCTGCAAGGTAAATGGCTGTTCTGAAAAGGAATTTACTAAGCATGTAGACGATGCCTTTAGGATTTGGAAAAAACGCTCTCAGCATCAATGGACACCAGATTTCGGAGAGTATGGAAAATATCTCAAAAAGTAAGAAGAATTTTTGATGGATATTGGATTTGGTTATTTAGTAAAGCAAAACCTACCCATGGGATAGCTGGAAAATACCTTTTCTTTTCTGATGACAAAAACAAACTAATCGAAATAGCTATTAGTGAAATTGAAAATCATGGATTTCACCATGCAAAAGTGAACGATAAGCTCTTAGAAGGTCAGACTGAGTATGTTTTGTGTCTCTATTATGAGGATGATTCACGTAAGCAAGAGTTAGCTGAAAGAAACAAGCAAGAATATGAAGTCAAGTACCGATATTGGAAAAGTGATTTTGACACTCTGACAGGAAAATACAGCAAAGAGTTTTTGGACAAACTTTCGGAGGATGAGAGGAAGCATTTCACCAAAGAAAAAGATTATTGAATTCAAGGACAGAGACGAGAGAGAGCGCGCACTGGAATTCGGCAGAAAACCGCGATTTTGAGACCCTATGGGTGTTTCGTGAACATGTGATAGAACCCACTCAAGGAAGCTTAAGAAAAAGGATAGTAGAGTGTCGCCTTGCCAAAAGAAATAAGCCAGAAGGCAGTAGTTCAGATCAGGGAATATGACACTAATTCGGGATCAAAACGTTAAATCTAATAGGTCCTCCCATATGAGCGATCGAATTAAGCGAGAGAATAAAATACTTAGAGACATGCTGGGTTTTGAAGCGAAGTGTAAGAGCTTTGTAATTGATCCTCTTTACGGTCCAGTTTCTCTGACCAGAAGGGAGAATGAGATCATCGAGACACATCTCATGCGAAGACTCAAGAACATTAAGCAATTAGGGTTCATTTCAAACCTGTATCCAGCAGCCAATCATTCTAGGTTCGAACATTCTATAGGGACGCTTCATACCACTTGGGAAATTTTCAAAAGATTCATAATCAATAGTAGCGCCCATCGTCTTTGGCTCTCAGGGTTCAATTTCAGTGTATTTGACAGATATTCAATCCAACAAGCTCTTAGACTATCCGGTCTGCTTCATGACATAGGACATGGACCTTATTCCCACACGTTCGAAACGATATTTGAGGATTTTCCAAGACTGAAACTGCTAAATCATGAATCGCTTACGCTTTACATGTTGTCTTACAGTCTGGACCAAGAAATACAACCTTCCAATGACACGGTTGTCCAAGGCCTTAGGGATATGATTGGTCGATACTCAGAGTGGGAACCATTTCAAACTTATCGAAAGGAGCTTTCCAGGGCAATCAACGACACAAGGCTACAAAGGTATGTCTTGATGATTCTAAACAATAATATCACGTTTGATGACTTCCAACCTCCAGAGGAATTTACGAAAATTCGAAAATTCCTGAATGCGTTGATCACGAGTGATGTTGGGTCAGATCGCGTAGATTACTTGCTTAGAGACACCTACTTCACTGGTTTAGGCTATCGCTTCAACCTTTATCAGATTCTTGAAAGTATCGTTGCAACTTACGACAGAACAAACGATATGTTAAGGATGGCAATAGATTCTGAATTTAGAAATGCAGTGGAGTTTTTGTTAACCACAAGATATTATCACTATCGACTGATTGCCCACAATCCCCTGAACCTTGATCAGGAATTCGCATTTAGATGCAATTTAAAGCTTGATGTGGAAAAGAACCCTATCAAGGCATTGGAGCTTGCGACTCTTGATGAATACGAGATCCAGAAGCACCTCTCCCGTAAGGTAAAAAGATACTCCAGAGTCTTCACATCATACTTGCGGGATATCAAAATCAACCGGTATAGGTACTTTTTCTATCGCATAGCAAATGACAGTTTTATGAAGAAGGCATATGTGGATATTATCAAGCGAAACATTGTAAAAGCAAACAAAAGACGTAATCCAAGTTCAAAACTCAAGAACAGCGACATTCACATCGTAATAGTCTTGGAAAAACCGCACATACCTCTTTTACATGTGTATAGGAAGAAGTATAGAGTCGAAATGGATGAAGTAATAGAATATCACAGTAATCTTTTGCACGATTGGTCCGACATAATAATTGCCCTCGGACGAACATACCTGCTTGACAGTTTATTCATGGTCTATGTTCCCGAAGAGTACAAAGTGGAAGTTGAACAGACGTTGTGCTATAGCAGAAGGTTTTACCTGTCAAGTGATATATTTAAGAGACTCTTAGCTAGAAATCGCCGACAAAATAAATGGCATAGACTTGATATCCTGTTGTTTTCCCTTTACAAGGCCACAAAGGAAGGTTCACAGCCAATCGTAATATTGGGCAAACTGTTCGAAAAAGTGATGATACTTCAGAAAAGCCTCGCAATAGAAGAAGCTTATTCGATGGAAGATTGTTATGATCCTGAAAAACAGGAGCGATTTGACTACTGCATGTCTGTATTGAATGATTTGTTAATATTCGGTGTTTCAGAAATAATCGGGATAGACCTGAAATATATGAGTGCTAAAAAAGAAAGAGGCAAATTGGCTTTGAAGCCAAAATATGAGATAACTCCGATATTTGATTGGGTTGTTGATCCAGCAGTAGGCCCGAAAAGAAGAGAGAACTCGAATCTCGAACGTATCCTACAATATTATCCAAAGGAAATTAGGAAAATCATTGGTTACCACCGTTTAAGAAAAGAGGCATAATGGAGCGTAACCGCCTTTGAGAAGAACGTTAAAACAGAAATAATATTCCGATCACTAATTGACTCAGCAACTCGAGAAGTGGAAAAACTTCTAAGTATCTATTCCGTATTGGATAAAGAGAACAAGATGGAAAAGAAATTCTGCGCTCATTGCAAAAATACATTGCCTCTCTACTCAAAGCCCCCCAAAAACGGGAAGGATGGCGAAAAGAAAGCGCGGGCTACAGTCGTTTCAACAAACTGAGAAATGATAAAAATGAGAAACAAATTTTCAAAGATTCAAGATATTAAATCACATCCCAAGCTTAAACATTGTGGTATATTAGATGGAACTCTGCTTATTCCGATAAGTGCTATTAACCAGTATATTTATTGCCAAATTGGGTTCTATTTGTATCACGTGAGAAACGTAAAACCCAAAGAAAGAGAAAGACTCATATTTGGAACATTAATGCACTCGAAAATCGAAGACGAGTTCAACGAAGAATCAGAACTGGTATCTCCTGAATTATATGAAAAACTCATTCAAACAAAACAGGAATTTGAAGGCGCAGAGCTAACAATCTACAGCAAACGACTTAACACTTTTGGAAGAATAGACAAACCCATATTTCATAAAAATTGCGTAGAAATAATAGATTGGATTACTACAAAAAATCTTGTTCCTTGGAGAAGCAAAGTGTGCCAGCTTACTGGATACGCACTTACATTCAAAGATATGTTTAATGAAAAACGTGAAATACATTTAGGAATAGGAAGTACCCTGACCAGAGAGCTCATTCCTGTAGAATTTTCAGAAAAAAACATCTTTGAAACAAAGAGAGTAATCAAAGAAATTCTCGAACACTTCAAGAATCCATCTTTCGGTTATACCCCAACAACTCACAGTTGCAGAAACTGTAACTATCTCAACATTTGTAAACACAAACGCTAGGATTGTCGCCTAAAGCCATGCCGTATAAATGGCTAGGCCTGATAGACAGAAATGGCAAAGCGCGCTCAGTATTATACAAAAAGAAGCCTTATATCGTGACTGACACAATGAAAGATATTTAGGGTTATTCCATTGAGTGAATTTGAAAAATGGTTAAGAAGAAATTGGAAAGACTATTCCTTTACAAGATGGAAAAAGGATTTCGGTCAACGCCTCGTTGGGAAATACGATGGCGGAACTTGGAACAATGACGAAATAGTGCTCATCTATCATTTTGTTGAGAGAAAACCGACAGTTGAGGATTTTGCTGAATTTCTAAAAGACCTTGGAAAATTTTATGACGATTACGCAGATGACTACGATGTTGATGGAGCTTACTTCATTGTCTATCAAGAATACGATAAGAAAGCCTTCAGTCTTATGCTTCAGAGATTCGATGAGGAGTTAAAGGGCTTGGTCAGGATAAAAAGGCTTGGAGAAGAACTCGATGCTTCTCTTGCTGGAACACCGACCAAACAAGAGGCAACCACGAAGAAGGAAGTCTTCATTGTTCACGGGAGAGAAAAAGCTCCTGCATTTGAACTTGCCAGAATCCTTGAGAAAGAGTTCAAACTTGAAACGACACTACTGCAGGAACAACCACATGGAGGAAGAACGTTGATTGAAAAGCTTGAAGACTATTCCAACGTCGGATATGCGTTTGTGATTGTAACACCAGACGATGTGGGTGGACTTAAAGGAGAAGAACTTAAGGAGAGACCACGACAAAACGTTATTCTTGAATGGGGACATTTCATAGCGAAAATAGGGAGAAATAGGACATGTATTTTGCTTAAGGGCAACATAGATCTTCCTTCAGACATGCAAGGGGTAGGCTACCATAGTTTCAATGATAGCGTGGAAGAAGTCTTCCTCAAAATCAAAAGAGAACTAAAAAATGCTAATCTCATTAACTAGAATCCGATGAAGGGAAATCACTCATGTCAAATTTACGGAGTGCATGGGAAAAGAAGCATATTTTCGTCCAAGATGTTGAAAGGGATTGAGTAGAATAGCAATATTACTGTTTAATGGGGGGCTGGCGTGTCGGCCGTAACCCGTCATTAGCCTTAGTAATTTTTCATTTTGCTGTTTTTCTTGTTCTGGCTGGCTACTTTCGGGTGTCATTTGGCTCTTTCTCCTTATAGTTATGGGTAAGGGTGAATTGTCTTTCCACCTTTATTTCGTTTTCACACAGTTCATATTCGCGCATAGGCATCGACCTTTCCTTTGGTTGCTGTGTCGGGACGAGAAAACAATAAATGTTTTGGGACGGTGGGTTCCCGAAATGTTTATGTTTTCGAGGACAAGGCTTTGAGTTTGATTGAGCAACTTTTTAGGACTGCGAGGTTCGTGTAGGATTTTCCGTCTCAGTAAAAAGTTGCGAAGTTCATCCTTGGATGTTGTGTTTGTTTGCTGCTTGATTGCGCACGTCTGGTTACTCTTGAACTATGTTACCTGTTTCGTCGATGTGTGCTTCTTGCCAGTCATATTTGTTTCGGGCTACCGCCTTCTTTATCTGGTCGCGTATGGGTGCAACTGAGGGACACTTATGTTCTCTTGTAAGCAACATTATTTCGCTCACTGTGTCTTGGCTGTTCATTCCCTTGAACACAACGAAATCTATCGGATGAAATATCGGTTTGACGTCAAATGGGTCTAATTTCATTTTTTGGAGCGATGGACATATTGCTTTGTAGAATGCTTTTTCAGATGCTTTTCTTCCTCTTTCTCTTGCTTCTTCTCTGAGCCTTTGTGCCTCTTCTTCGAACGCTTCTTCCTTTTTGGTCAGTGTTTGGTCTTTTATTTCATACTGGTCTAGCCATGTTTTTGGTGCGGGCCCCTTAGCTTTCAATCGTAGGTCTGATACTCTTGTTAGCTTGTTGCAGCAAGGGCATAGACAGAGAATCCTTCTGAACAACTGGTACTCTTCAAAAAGGCTCATTACACAAACACCTCATAGGAGACTTTATGGTCTCCAATTGCGTCGCGGATGGATTTTTGGTGATTGTTGAGTCTTGCCTTTCCGCTTTTGACTTCAACGAAGCTCAGTGAGTCTACTTTGCCGTTTGATAGTCCGTTGAAGATTAAGAGGTCAATCGGGTCGCCAAGGAATTTGCTGTCTGGGACAACCCATCTGAAGCCTCTTATGGTTGGGAGTGCGCGTTCAAGGTTTTTGCCTATGTTTACTGCTGTTGTTGTTCTTTCAGCTCCTTCAGTGGCGCGCTTCTTCATTTTGGCTAGCTCTTCGTTGCGTGTTTCCAGCAAGGTGTTCAATTCGCTTTGGGTTCCGAGTGCTTCTGCTGGAAAAGGTTTCGTTCCATCAAAAAGGATTGCGTCAGAAAGTTTGAACTCTTCTCCACATGAACATTCCGCATATAGATTTGAATCTTTTAATTTTTTGATCAATTGGTCGATTTGCATCTAAAGACACCTGTTGGTTACAATGCTAGATTAACACCTTCGCTTTTTAAAACTTTGCACATAATCGTTGGGCTAGTCCGATTTGCTAAAGCCCACGTTTACTACTTGGTGTTTCACGATATTGTTCTTGCTGGAGCGATCTACTTCATGAATTTGTATTTTCTTGCCAGTGCTTCGAAGTCTTTACCTTCCATTATTTCACAAAGTATCACATCGGTGATCGCGTTGAGGAACTCTAATCCCTCGTGACTATTTCCGCATTTTTCATGAATAGAATCCTCTGGAAAGAATTTTTTCAGGTCATTGGTTTGGTATGCTGATATTATTTTTTCTATGATTGACAACCAGTTCTTTCTAAGCTCGTCTAAGTCTTTTTCAATGGTGTGCAGAATGGGGTCTAGGCTGTCCACAAATTCGACGTCAAGCTCATTGACCCCCCATGGAACGTTTTGAATGAATACTCTTGTTGGTTTTCCTCTAAAACGCTTTTTTGTTCCCTTTGGAGGGCGTCCTAAAGGTTGCCTTTTCGTAGTGCTTTCTACGTACTTTGCTGCTACTAATTTGCTTAAAATGCTGTAGACGGAGGGTTTCGGTACTTCGATTTTTTTTGAGATTTCCTCTGCCGATAGACCCTCTATACCAACCTCTCTTAGCAGTTCTAGGATTTTCCAGTTTGTCTCGGAACCAAGTAATCTGGCTATTTGCCAGTCGTCTACGGGAATCGTAACATAATATTTGTTGGCTTTTCTGCTCATGTCTATCCTCATTCTATAATTATCATAATTCTAGAATTTATGAGTTTCACTGCATTTCTCATTCTTACTGCAAAATATGCCAAAAATTTGAAGCTTTTTCGGTGGTAAATCTGTGCTCGGTGTGTCAATGCAAAAAAACGCGCGCAGTCTGGCGAACGGTGTATGGTAATGAGAACAGTCCATTCTCGCGCTAGGTTTACTAGGTCCGTTCTAGAGCGTTTAGCGTTGAATGGGCGCGCACTGGGGGTCTTCCAATGAGGGATGATATTTCTGGCGCATGCTTGGTTGGTTGTTATTGTTCTCATGCTGTCCTTACCGTCAAGATTGGAGTGTATCGTTGTCCTTTTGGTGCTTGTGTAAAGCGGGAGGTCTTGAGAGACAAGGAGGGTGTTGCTTTTGGTTGATGAGAGTGGTTTAAAGGGTTTATCATGTGTGCTTCGGAAGGACGTCTTGTGCTCGTATCGTAAGGTTGAGACATCGGGCTTTATGGATAGATGTTTTTCATGTCGTGAATATTCGAGATTTATGCGTGAGATGGATGCTCAGGACGAAGCTGAGGATGCGGCTTTTCTGGCCGAGTTTGAGCGTGAGAACAAGTTTGCGAAGTGTTCGTTTGAAGATTGTTTGTGTGACGGTGAGCACGGTAAGCTCGCCTGTTTTGGGACTAATTTAGACAGTAGCGAAGTGTGGACATGTCGGCGTTTTGACGTTGAGAAGCTGTCTCCTGATGGTATTATGCGACAAGAATATTTGAGTGCACTTAACGGGGGCTGGAGTAAGTCTAGATGAGTGTTGTTGAGCGTGCGCTTGCTAGGGTTTTGTCTGAACGTGTGAGTTTGAATCGGCAAGTCTTGGAGAACCCTTACTGGTGTTGGCCCGTGGATAACAAAGGTCATGAGGATGAGATGCCTGTGGGTCGTGGGGCTGTGTCGTCCTCTTTGTGTGGGAAGCATGTTGCTTTTCGTGTTTGTGATAATTTTTCGGGCCATGAGGGGGTTGTTTTGGATGGGGTTAATTATACGAAAAAATTGGCTGTGATGCATGAGCATTTGTGGTGTCATAAGCCTTCGTGTCCCGTTTGTTTTATCCGTGGTTGGGCTGTTCGTGAGGCTCTTGCTATGGCTGGTCGTTTGGCCGTTGCTTCTGAGCGTGGTTTTGGTGAAGTTGAACATTTTACGGTTAGTCTTCCGATTGAGGATTATGGTCTTCCGTTTAAAGAGAAGAGACGGAAGAGTACGGTTGCTTGTTTGAATCGCGGTGTGTTAGGTGCTGGATTGATTTATCATGGTTTTCGGATTAATAGTGAGCGAGGGGTTCTCAGTTATGGACCTCACTTTCATGGATTAGGTTTCATTCGCGGTGGGTTTGATATTTGTCGAGATTGTATTCATGGTCGTGAGGATTGTCGTTCTTGTAATGGTTTTAAGGGTCGTGAGGTTCGTGGGTACGAGAAGGATAGGTATTTGGTGAAGGTTTTTGAGAAGCGCAATACTGTTGTTGGCACCTCTTTTTATCAGTTGCATCACGCGACGATCAGGGTTAGTTTGAGACGCTTCCATGTTGTCACGTGGATTGGTCTTTGTGGCTGTTCAAAATTAAAGGGTCGTAAGGTTAAGCCTGAGCCTCTATGTCCTGTGTGTGCGAAAGCGGGGGTACATTCTGAGATGGTGAAGAAAGTTTACGTGGGTAAGGAGCATATTGCTAGGAACATTGGCGACCGCGAGTATAGGAAGGTGTTTGCGATGGACGAGTTTGACGGTTCTGGGCTGCCTAACTTTATTGACTTTGGCGGTGGTGGAGATGGTTAGCGGTAGCTCTGCCTCTCGTAGCATCGTTCTTGATGATGAAAGGGTCATGCGACTTGCGTTCAAGATTCTAAATTCACTGAACGTGAGCTTCAGCGCGCGCGGGTAGGTGTTAGCAGTAGCTCTGAATGTTAATAATCTGTTGAGGTGGTGTTGGTGTTTCGTTCTGATGCTAAGGCTTTTCGCGATAATGTTCAGCGCGCTAGAGAGAAAAGTACCTTGAGGGCATTCATGTATTTCCATTTGGCATAGCGCGGTTTACTCAAACTGCCTCAAAAAGGCAACAGCGTCTCTGCGCTCTTTAAAAGATGCTTCAACTTTATCACCGTTTGTGAAACCAATGTAGATTTCAAATCGTTGAAAGTCTTCTAGATGTGGTTCAGTCGTAAACTCCTCAATGCTCTTAATCGCGATTGCGACTGAAGGGAACGTCACTTGGTTACCAAAAAGTCGAAAGATTCTTACAAACTGGACTTTTCTCGATATGGCGTTTGCCAGCTTCTGAACAAACTCTTGGTAATCATCTTCGATTGATAAAATGAAGGCTTGTTCAACCTCCCCCATTTCTTCATCGGAGAGCATCTTTATAGCGTTGATTAATCCAAGCTTCTGTGTGTCTGGTGCATCTTCGGAGTAATCTAAATCTATGTCTTTAGTTCTGAAAGCCTCCACGATGCTTTCATATGGAATGTGAAGAACTTCTATTTTGCGTGATCGCATCTGTTTTATTGCGCCTTCTGTAAATTCACCGACCAAGATTGCTCCAAGAAAGGTACACGTTTTGTTGTAAGTATCCCCCAAATGCACGAGAGAGCCTTCAATCTCTCCAGCCTTGTTTCTAGAATGCTTAGTGTATCGTCTCCAACAGAGTTCGACAAAAGCAGCAGGTTCACCTTTTGTTGAGTCACTGCCGTTTTTTTCAATCACAAAATCAAGGTCGTGCTCATTTCCTCCGTTGTCAAGCCATGTGACTTTTTTCTTGTTTCCTCTAACAAGCGGCCTTAGACCTTTCCTGTCGCAATAAACGTCATGTTCTTCTGCGAAAAGAACTAGCTTCTTTGAGAAAACTGATTCAAGCCAATCGCCAAGCATCTGACCTAGCTTGTGTCCATGTGACGTTACTTCTCTTGAAGCCAATACTATCCATCCACCCAGAGGCTTACTTCTTGAAGAGGCACTTTATGTTTCCTATCAAGGTTCCAACGCACATTTCTATCCCTATTCTTTTCAAAGGCATATGATTTGAACCCAGCGGAGACCGCCAATTCTCCGAGCCACTTGTGAACTGGAATATAGACGCCATAGGGTGCAGAATCTCCGACGACGAAACAGACTTTTGATCCTTCTTTACACACCTTTCGCAAGGCAATCCAAACATTTGCCAAATCCGAGAAATAAGCAGCTACCATCAAATGATATCGCTTTTTTCCACCGTGTTGTTCGCGGACCTTTGAAAGCTTATCGCACGCTTCTGTCAAGTCTTTGATAATGGCATCCAAATTCTTGTCATCGAGCAAATTATCCAAGATATCGTCTTCAGTCATATGTTGTGCACACGACCTGATGAGATGGGACCGCACCTTTGCTTGCAGGTCTGCCCACCTGTTTACCTCACCAAAAAAAGTCATCTCTAATCTTGTTGCATCAGCATAGTCATAATTGTTCGTATACGGTGGAGAGGTGAGAACTAAATCCACCTTTGTCTTCACCTTAGAACAAGTTCTTGCATCGTCTTCATAGATTTGCCCAGCTGGGCTCTCTCCGTACAAGTGTTGGAATTGCTTCATATCCCATGCCATACGGTCTACTTGATTGCGGAATGCTTCGAATGGTGATAATGGTTTTTTCTTTGTTTTCTTTGGTAAAATGTACTGCCAAGGTGCGGTTGCTGCTCGAGAAGTTGATCTCAATATGCAAACTAGTGCCAGCCACGTCAGCGTGCTTAGTTTACTGTCATCATTTGAACTAATCCAAGCTCTCTTGAGTTTGTCAAGTCCCCGAAGAGACTCTTGTGAATAGCATTTGTTAATCAATTTTGGATACTTCAACTCGTCACTGGCTAATCTTTCTGCGTTATCGAGAACATCCAGCGCGAACTTCTTGAAACCGTCTATGTCTGCTCTCCAGCATAATTTCGCTTGAGCAATTCTAGCCAAGAATGGGTGTGCCTCAATCCCGACAGCGTTTGCAAAGCATTCTTCTCCAACCAAGACTGTGGTTCCAGAGCCTGCGAACGGGTCAAATAATGTGAAGTTCTCACTTTTTTTATGTTGAAGGGTCATTTCCTTGATCCATTTGGCAGAAAAACCAGCGGGAAACCTGAACCATCTGTGAATTGGTTTTTGCATGTTATTGACGAATGTGAACGTTGTCGCAAGTTGCGCTGAACTGGTTTCAGTCATCGGTTTTCCTCGAATGTGAGGTTGTGCGAATAGATTATCATGCTAGATTGGCACGCTTCATATTTATCTTCTCTGAATGATTAGTTGGTTTGTCTGTGCGCGATTACTTTGATAGGTTGTACGATTGTTCTATTAACTTAAGTGCATACTCAACATCTGTCACAAGTGCTCCCTTGTTCACCACGAATTCTCTTTCGTTTCCTGTACTGAAGAACCATCTTCGATAGTTCTTTTCTTTCAAAAGTTTCTCAGGGTCTTTAAACTCCACATCTGATGCAGTTTTAATTTTCACTCTTAGATATTTTCCAGTAAGCACAAAAGCCGCAAAAATCGACTTGTTGCTAGGTCTCCCTCTGTAGAAACAGAGATATCTCCCTCTTGGTCTCGCTACAACATTCCTGAGGGTTGTTTGGATCTTTGATGCGAGTTCGTCTGAGATAGATCTCATGTTCTTATCAACCCACTCGAGATTCTCTTCCCAGCTCTTGAAAAACTTTGGCAAGGCTCTTCGTTTCCTTATTGCCGTTCAAATTATATGTGCTGATGAATTTAATATTTGTTGCTTAGAGTCTAGCGCGCGTGTGTTCAAGATTAGGCCCTATCCTCGAGTCCTCGCGCGCGCTATAAGATAAGAGCTTGGTTTTGAGTGTGTCGGTTTTTTGGCGTATCGTCTGGAACGTGCGAGTGAGCCGAAAGGCTCACGAGCAAAGATGATGCTTGAATAATAAGAAAATGGATATTAGCTGTTTGCGCAGCATGCAAGAGCATATAAGAATTTTCATACTCATGCAGTATGATCACGAATACCATTCTTTCTGAGCAGCGTCCAGAACTTTCTTCAACGTTTCACGATTATTCTCGATATCCGACTTCGTTAATCTAAACTTTATTCTACTGCCCGCATTATCAACTGACACTACTTCAATATTCTTCTCTTCAAGTATTTTTCTGTAGGAGTCCAAATCATCTAGTTTGGGTTCAACTCGGACAAATGCTCTCTTTGGTCTGAAAACAACAAAATTGGTTGGGTGACCATGTTTCGAGAGACCGATGTAGTATTTATTATAACTCAGCGTGCATTCGGGGTCGAATTCTTTTATAATATTGAGACATTCATCAGTCAATTTCAATGATTCAGTCGAAGCTCTGTCTTCCCAATATTTTCTGTCTGCTTTTGGAACAATATCTTCTTCCTCTACGCTAGATACAATGTCCAGTATCTTTGTGAAATTCAAGATCAGTTGTTCATTGACTTTCACAGCATTAAGTTGGATAGCAATCAGTGGTATTGTGTTGTTGAAAAGCTGGACTATGTTCAGAAACCGTGAGGTAATATTCTCTGCAATCATAACTGCACGATGTTCATAATTTGGAGAACGTTTTCTCTCAATATCCCAATATTCAATCGCTCTTATGATGTGGCTCTCATCGAGTTTGCCAAGCATTATCTCTACTTCATAACGTATATCATTTTCATCATCGTGCAGAAGCAGGTCGATTCGTCCAGCTTTAGGCTGCATTCTCTCTACATCTTTTACGATCAAATCGCCAAGACCCAGAATTGAAGGGTCGTCGATAATTGTCTTCTTTAGCCACAGTTCATCATGTTGTGGAATATCTTTTAGTGTGACTGGTGTTGATTTTGTATAACCGATTTTCTCCATCATCCATCACTTAGAAGACGTAATGCTTTAGGTGAACTAAATGCGCCCATCTCTATAGAGTTTTCGCAATTCGCGCGCTAAAAATGGTCTGAAGATAAGAGAAAAAGGATGGGGCTTATTTGCGTTTTCTGAACATCATTATGTTCTGGGGTGTCGTACAGATGTATGTCCATCCGTTGTCTATTAGTTCGCCTGCTTCTCTTTCATCTTTGGCTATCGCGTGGTGATAGTTCTGACTTTCTTCGTCAAATTGGATGATGTGAGTGTAAACCATTGTCGAGTTGATGTTTCGGTGGCCTAGTCTTGCTTGAACTTCGATTAGGCTTTTGGTTTCGCTGTAGAGGCGTGTCGCGTGATAGTGTCGTAAGGTGTGGAAGTGTATTTGTTTAAGTCGTGGGTTGTTTAGTTTTTCTGCGAGGCGTTTCTTTTGATAGTCGAACATCGTTCGAGTGAAACCTAAACGCGTGTTTCCGAAAATGTATTCATTTCGTTTGGGTAGCGTGTTAAATCGTGCAAGTAACTTGGCTGTTATTTTTACTTCTCTGGGTCTACATCCTTTTTCAGGGTTGTTGCATTTTAGTGTGCTTTTTTCTTCGTCTATGTCTGTCCATTTACATTGCCATAGTTCGCCTATTCTGAATCCAGTTTCTTTGAGTGATTGGAGTACAACAGAGACTTTTTTGCTTGTTCCGCTTATGAGTGCGTCTATTTCTTTTTCTGTTGGTACAAACGGGAGCGTTTCGTTCTTGGGATAGAGTGGTGGTGTCCATTGGATACTCTTCATTTTGGTGTATTCGTTGTATGTGAAGACGGCTAGGTTTTTGTGTCCATTTGACCATTTGTTGTTCCTTTTTATGTAGAGTTTTACGGCTTCGGGGTCCGCTAGGTTTACGTTCTCTTTTATCATGTAACGTAGAATCTTGTATTTTGTTTGGATGGTTGCGTCCGCGAAGCCTTGCTTTTCACAGTGTATCATAAACTCTGCGAGGTCTGTGTTTGTTATGACGTCAGAGCAGGCGGGTTCCTTTGAAAGGCTGGCGTGTTGGCCGTAACCCGCCTTTTGTTTTTTGTGGCATTCGGCTAATCGGGCTACCCGCGCTTCAGGTAGATTCTTCATCGGCGTCTGTTTGCCCTTTCCACTTGCAGGACGGCCGTTTCACCGTTTCACACCCGGCATTCTCGACAACTTAGCATGTGTCATAGGCATTTGCCGGGTGGACGTTTCGTTTCTGCTCCGTAGCCAAGGTTCTCACCTTACGCCCTTTCGAGCGTTGCAATTCTACGCGTGGGCGGAGTTTCCTCAAGCCTTCCAATATGAGGCTCGAAAGCCACACACCAACTCGCCAGCCCAAGATAGAGTGGACACAGGTGTGCAATAAGAATTTTGGAAACCTTATTTTGCCACGCTCCTAACTAGAACGAGTAAGGTTTGCTTAATCATGTCTAAACGCGTCATCTTGGTAACTGGAACACCTTGCGTTGGAAAAACTTCAGTGGCACGTTTGCTTACAGCCAAGCTTGACGCTTTGTACCTCAACTTGACCGACTTGGCCCTGAGAGATCATCTTACCTCAGGAAAAGATGAGAGGCGAGACACGATTATAGTCGACGAATCAAGGATGAGAAAGAGAATTCGTGAGCTAGTCGAGAAGACAGACAAGGAGGAAGTTGTGATTGATGGGCATTACGCCGTCAGCGTTGTTCCACCTAAACTTGTGGCGTTCGTGTTCGTGTTGAGGCGTGATCCTGTTGAGCTGCGGGAGTTCATGAAACGGTGCGGCTTTTCTGAACCCAAGATGATGGAGAACCTGGCCTCTGAAATATTGGATGTGTGCTTGGTAGATGCCTTAGACGCTGGAGGAGGAGCAAGAACCTGCGAATTGGACGTCACAGGGAAGAGTGCAGAAGAAATCGTCGGCGCAATGCTGGAAGTGATGGCTGATTCCAGCAAGTGCTGTGTAGGCATTGTGGATTGGCTGGGCAAACTGGAGAATGAAGGTTTACTCGATGAGTTCTTAAGAATCTAGCGTGTTTACCTTAGGCTCAAGGTTATTTGTCTTTTTGTGAGCAGCGTGATTTTTCTTCGGTTTGCGTAGGATTTTGCGTGATCGCTGAATTTTTCACCCACTATAATTGGGCCCGCCAGCCCCACATCCTCAGAAGCCTTGTCAATGTTTATTATCACGTTGACTCCTATGGTCCTGTTCCAATCTCTAATCCAGACGCCCTGCTCAACGCGTCCCTTCTGAACTATCAAATCAAAACCTCTCGAAACCCCGCTGAAACCTTCAAGCGTCGTGGCGTTCTGCTCAACCTTGTAACCGTCCTTCTTGAAATAGTGCACTGCCGCCTGAAATAGACTCGACGCTGATTTTGGTTTAGCTTCTTGCTCGTTGCTCATGCACTCTTTCCTCTCAGCACTAAGCGTTATCTAGTTGGATGTGGAAAAGGCTTTCGATAGGTGAAGGCAATGGCTCCAACACTGATAGTTGTTTGCAGCAGATGCGGCGGCCTTCTGCTCGCCAAAGCTGACCAGAAGACAAGAAGGTGCCCACACTGCGACTTCACAATCTTCCTTCAGAAGGCAAAGAAACTAGCCTCAGCCAGCACGGCCAACGAGGCGTCGGTCATGCTGCGCAAAATGAAAAGCGATGCCGCCGCGAAGGAGAGAGGGCTTCAAACGTCTTAGTGCAAGCCATGTTTCACATCACTTCATAAGCTTCAGCAGTTGGCACGTCCTGCAAATCTTATTCGTTGTCGGTTCTCCGCATTCGATGCACTCGCCCAGCCCTTCTTTCTTCGCGGTTTCCTCAATTGCAGGCCTAATCTTCTCTATCGACTTGAAAATGGTGAATTTTATCCCAGGATGCTTTTCTTCCATCCTATTAAGCATCATGCGTGCGTCGTTCCTCAAAGCCTCTGAAGCGTAGGGACACGGAGTGCTCTGGAATCTTATTCCCTTGACGTATGCGTACAGCGCGGTTTCCTTCTCAGGAATCTCGCAGAAGGGCTTTATTCTGGACACGAGCTTCGGGTGCACTTCGTCTGTGACCGGCTTTTCCTTTGCTATTCGCAAGACATCTCCGTGGAGAATGTTCAGAAGAATCGTCTGCGTCTCGTCATCCAGAGTGTGGGCCGTTGCAAGCTTGTCGGCGCCGATCTTCCTCGCCGCCGTGTTCAAAGCCTTTCTTCGCAGGACACCGCAATACGCGCACGGCGTAAGCTTCACATCGTCCTTGCCCTTCAAGCGCCTCAACATATGATCAAAGGTGTAGCCGAAAAGCTCTTTGAAAGAAACCACGCAATGTTCCACGCCAAACTTTTCACAGTTTTCTGCGGCTATCTTTAATGCTTCGTCTCGGTATCCTCTGATTCCTTCGTCAACAGTGACGGCGACAAGCCGCGCCTTCGGATGTCTCAGTTCTATCTTCGTCAAAACGTGCAGCAGGCTAACGCTGTCTTTCCCTCCAGAAACAGCCACGGCTATCCTGTCGTCGAACCTGAACATCTGATACTTCGCAATCGTTGCCCTCGTCTTTTCCTCAATGGACCGGGTGAAACACCTCTTGCAGAGACTCATCCCAGAGTAGGATCTGAAGAAAAATGCTTCCCTTCGATTACACACGTTGCAAATGGCAGTGTTAACGCTCAACGCCACTCATTCCCTAACCTATCTATCGAAGCCCTAGAACACGACAAAACTAAAGTACATTTTGTTCATTACGCACGAACCGCATAAACGAATTGAGCCTCAAAAAAATCACGGATTAGGCAATTAAAACCAAGAGCTCGAATTTCAAAATAAACTACTCAGTGGTCGCAGCCTTCTCTTCTGGGTAGAAAATGAGTTCTTGTTCTTCCAGTAATGCCTGAAGCTTGCCAACCGCTTCGTAGACGTCTTGTTCTTTTTTCGCGCCCACGCACACCAGCTTTCCGTTTGAGAATATGAGAAACACGACCTTCGGTTCCTGCATTCTGTAGACCGCTCCTGGAAACTGTTCAGGTTCATACATCACTCTCTTGAGCTTGTAAACGACGTTCTCCAAGTCTATTTCCCCGTTTAACTCAGCTGAAGCAACGATGTTCTGTATGGTGATAGCCGGTTTGTTTGTGATCGGTATTCCATGGCTTTTCAGCTCCTTCGTCACCTTGTTCACCGCTTGAATCGCTTCCTTCTCCGATTTCGCCCCCGTGCAAACCATCTTGCCCGTTTCAAATATCAACGTAGCCGTCTTAGGCTTCTTCAACCGGAAAACAAGCCCAGGAAACACTTTTGGACTGTACTCAGCGTGCGGAAACTTTTCAACAATCGTTTTCAAGCTAATCCTCTGATTGAGCGCCACTGAAGCAACTATGTTCTGGATGCGTATGGACGGTTTTCTCTTGCTCATTTCATTCATCTCAAATTTATACCCTAAGCATATGTTAAGGCTTTACATAATACAGTTTTGATTCCAAACGGCGTTTTTTTCGCTTTTCCAGCAGATAACTGAACCATAGTCAGCCTGAGTCTCGATGCAGTGGGAAACGCAGGAGTGCAGCTATGCCGCCGAGTCCGCTGAGCTGAGTTCCCGCCTCGTGCTCCGTGCTGACGACGGTTATTGTGCCGCCTTTCTGCTCAGCCGTTTCCATGACTTCTTCTATCAACAGACGCTTCTCGTCATCAGACTCGCGGAGCATCTTGTCCGTCAAGACGACCTTTTCAACTGCGCCGAGCCCCGCTGCCCGCTTGACTTCTTCAAACCCGTAGGCCACGGTCGCCTCGTCCTTTCCAAGCCTCTTCAAAATCTCCTCGACAAGCTCTGTTTCTTCGGCGATTCGCAGTTTTCTCACGGTCTTCAACAGCACGCCCGAACGAAGCGCTTCATGTATTCCAGCCATGCCTCCGTTGTTAACGCTCTTCACGTCCGCCACTGAAGCTGCAACGTCGGGCGCTTCGGTTTCTACAAACCTCGCAAAATCATTCTTGACGAAGCCCACGCCTATGATTGCTATAGGACTGTGAACGGGTGTCCACACATGACGCAGACTGTTCAGGACCTTTCTGAAATACGCGGTTGTGGCTTCGCTTCTCCTCTCCGCTTCGTGTTTTCCAGGAAGCTTTATTCTCTCCTCAACTCTTTCTTCGATTCCGTACTGGGCAGTCGTCGCGATGAGGTAGCCTTCATCGTCTATGGAGACCACGATGATGGGTTTTTCGGAGGTGCTGCTGGCTCTCTTCAGCCTCTCAACCTCTTGTCTTGTCCAAGATTTCTTGACGATGGTAATCGGCGTGTTCAACGTGACGTTCAGCGTATGATGCGCACCAGTCGGCACAATTTCAGGCGCCTCGCAGATTGTGCCGTGAACTCTGAGCCTGCCCAAAAACTTGTCCCAACCCACATCTTCCACGTTGACTCCGAGAAAAACAGGAACTCTTTCCCCCCGTTTGGGCCTGCCGATCTTCGCATCAACTTTGACTTCCCTCGTCGTACCAGCGTAGACCTGGTCGTTTCTGTAAATAACGTTGTACAAATGCCAAAAATCATCAATCGTTTCAGGGACGACCTTCGCAAAGCCTTTCTTTACATTTATCTCCAGAATCTTCAACCTCTTGGCCTCGCACATTAGATAGTTGACATCCAATAGTCTGCCTCTGATATTAAAATCATAGATTCATCACCGGCGAACCAATTGTATTCCCCGCCAACCAAACGGTATTCTGAGCGTGAATTGCTTTCTATAATGCTTTGGTTTTCCACGAAACTGTCGAAAAACCTATCAATGTGCCTGTATAGCTTCTGGTTCTGACTTCACGTGGGTGTTAACATTGGCGATTGTCGAGTTCAAATACGGGCTGGCCAAGGTTGAGAGGGGCTACAACAACAGAACATTGTACATAGATCTCTCGAACATGCGTGTCGCCAGCAAACCGGTCAGCAAAGAGATGAGAGAAACGTTCACGGGTGGCCGCGGCTTCGACCTTTGGCTGCTGTGGAAGGCATTGCCGAACGATCGCATCGTCAAATGGGACGATCCTGAGAACGAGGTGTGCATCGCGTGCGGTCCGTTGGGCGGTACTCCGGTTTACCCGGGCAGCGGAAAGAGCATCGCGGTTTCAATCTCCCCGCTGACCGACAGCGTGATTGACTCAAACGTGGGCGGCTATTTTGGTCCGTACTTGAAGTTTGCCGGTTGGGACGCGCTTGAGATTCAGGGAAGGGCGAAGTCTGAAGTGGTTATACTCGTTGACGGTGATCAGGGCAGGGTTCAAGTTGAAGACGCGTCTTCAATGCCTTCAGAAGCTCATCTTATCACAGACTTTTTGGCCAAGAAGTACGCGCCCGAAAATGGGCAATGCATCTCGGTTGTCTCTTCAGGGCCGGGAGCTGAGCACACGTTCTTCGGCTGCCTGAACTTTTCATGGTTTGATGCTGGCCGGAAGATTCATCGGTTTAAACAGGCGGGAAGAGGCGGAATCGGTACCGTGTTGCGTAACAAGAGAGTGAAAGCTGTAGTGGTGAAGTATTCTGGCAGAATATCCGTGGAGACCAACGGTCCTGCCGACGCCGAGATGGTTAGGCAGGCGGGCACAGCTCACAGCCAAGAGATACGAAGCCTCGATGCGAAACAGAACGAGATGGCGACGATTGGAACGACGCATCTTGTTACGATAATGAACGACTTTGACCTTCTGCCCGTGAACAATTTCAGGTTCGGCAGCAACCCAAAGGCTGGAGAACTGGGAAAAGAAGTTTATAGGAAAAAGTTCCACAAGGGCTTTGACGGTTGCTGGATGGGCTGTGCGTTGGCGTGCGCTCACGGTGTTAAAGACTTCGAGCCCAAGACAGGGCCGTACAGGGGGCAGAAAGTCTTCGTGAGTGGTCCAGAATACGAAACAATCGCTGGAGTGGGCAGCAACTGCGGAATCTACGACGCTGACTATGTTATTGAGATGAACTTCTACTGTGACGTGTACGGTTTGGACACCATTTCGGTTGGCACAGCGACTGCGTTCGCCATGGAATGTTACGAGATGGGCTTGATAGACCAGAGAGCAACCGGCGGCTTGGACCTGAGGTTTGGAAACAAAGAGGCAGCCTTGGAACTTGTACACCAGATGGCAAGAGGCGAGGTCTTCGGTACCGTGGTTGGCAAGGGCATAAGGCGGATGAAGAAGCTTTTCGCAGAGGAATACAGCGTTGACCCGAGGGTGTTGCAGGACATCGGTATGGAGGCCAAGGGGCTGGAGTTCTCTGAGTACGTTACGAAAGAATCGCTCGCGCAGCAGGGCGGTTATGGGCTTGCTTTGAAGGGTCCTCAACACGATGAGGCGTGGCTGATATTCTTGGACATGGTTCACAACCTCATGCCCACCTTTGAGCAGAAGGCTGAAAACCTGCACTGGTTCCCCATGTTCCGCACGTGGTTCGGCCTTAATGGATTGTGCAAGCTCCCATGGAACGATGTTGTTCCAGTCGACAACAAGAACACGAAAGAACCCGCCAAAGTGATGGCACACGTGGAAAACTACGCACGATTCTTCTCAGCCGTCACTGGCAATAAGGTTACCGTTGAAGATATGATCTTTATGAGTGAAAAGGTGTACAACTTCCAGCGCATATTCAACCTCAGGATGGGTTTCGGCACGCGAAAGCACGACGCATTACCTTACCGTTCAGTCGGGCCTGTCACAAAGGAGGAGTACGAAAGCCGAGCAGAACGCTACGACAAACAGCTGAAAGAAAAAATCAGCTACGACCCAGAGGGCAAGTCGATCGAAGAAAAAATGGCAGTGCTGCGTAAATATCGCGAGGCAGAGTACGAGAAGCTGAAGGACGCAGTCTACGCAAGACGAGGATGGAACAAGAACGGAGTCCCCACTCTGCAAAAAGCAAAAGCTCTGGGGATAGACTTCCCCGAAGTGGTGGACCTTCTGCAGAAACACCAGTAATAAAGAAACTCGAGAAGCGCATACGTGATTAAGAAAGGCTAATGGCTCATATTGAATTTCGAGCCCTCGTGTTGCGGCACGCAGCTCAGGATTTCCAGAGGCTCACTTTGTCTATTAGCGTGCTAACCCCTATATGCTAAGTACGTTTTTTCTAGTCTGCCTTGCGTGAAGCTTTTAAAAGCTGTCTTCTCTCTGTATTGATTATTTGAAACGAAGGGCTGGTCATGAAGGTCACTTTTTGGCTCCTAGACATCAACTACGAGGCCAAAGATGAATCCTCGGAAATCTGGCTTTGGGGCATAACGAACGATGGCAAGAGGGTGCTTATCATTGACGGGCGTTTTGTCCCGTACTTTTATGCAGTGGTTGCGGATGATGCGGATCCTGCGAAGGTTGTTGAAGGAATTGCCACGAGCCCTTGCGTTTTGGCGGCGAAGCCTGAGATTGTTGAGCGCAGGTTTTTTGGAAAGCCTGTGAAGGCGGTGAAGGTTCACTGCAAAAACGCTGAGGCACTGACAAGATGTGCAAAGCAGCTTCGAGAGTTCGAAGGTGTAAAAGACTGTTTCGAAGATGACATTCGTGTCGCTATGCGGTATCTCATCGACAACGATGTTGTTCCGTGTGGATGGCACGAGATAGAAGCCACTGAGGAAGCAAACAAGCTGGGCGTTCGAGTAGACAAGGTCTACCTTGCAAAATCGTTCCCGAAGCCCGTTGAGAAGGCAGAGGCTCCGCCGCTGCGAGTGTTGGGCTTTTCAACAATATACTACAGCCAAGAAGGTTCTCCTAAACCCGACAGAAACCCCGTCGTCATGATTTCAACGGCTTCGAATCGTGACGGGCAGAAGCAGTTCTTGGCAGACGAAAGCAGGAACGACAAGCCGGTCTTGGAGGCCTTCATGAATCACGTGGAAAGCGTCGATCCCGACGTCATCGTAGGCTACGGCGTGAATGGGCACGACTGGCAGTATCTCACGGCGAGGTGCAAGAAGCTTGGTTTGCATCTACGCATAGACCGAGCGAAAACGGAACCGCACGGAAGTGTTTACGGTCACGTATCACTGAACGGTAGGATAAACCTGGATCTGGCCGATTATGCGGGAGAGTTTCCGGAAGTCAAAGTCAAGACTCTGGCTAATCTGGCCGATTATCTTGGCGTCATGAAGATTGAAAACCGCACAGTAGTCGAGGACATAGACTTCGCAGACTACTGGGACGCCCAGGCAAAACGTGGGAAACTGAAACAGTTTTCCATGGACAACACTTGCTGCATCATGGGCACAACTGAGGCAATCTTGGATTTCGCCATGCAACTCTCCAACCTCGTGTGTCTGCCCCTAGACCACGTCGGGACGGCAGCAGCAGGCTTCCGGGTCGAATGGTTTCTTATAAAGCGAACTCACAAACTCGGTGAACTCGTGCCCAGAAGAGTCGAGCAGCCTTACAGGCCGTACGCGGGCGGTCTCGTCCTCCAGCCCAAGCCAGGATTGCACGAAAACATCGCTGTCTTAGACTTCAAGTCCATGTACCCAAACATAATGATCACTTACAACCTCTCTCCGGACACTTACGTATCGCCCAAAGAACTGGAACCGCCCGGCGGAGTGTACGTAACCCCTGAAGTCAATCACAAGTTTCGCAAAGAGCCTCCTGGCTTCTACAAGGAGGTCCTTTCCTATCTCATCCGCGTCCGAGATGAAATTCGTCTGAAAATGAAGGAGCTTCAGCCGAAGAGCGTCGAGTACCGTGTCTTGGACGCGCGGCAGAAGGCCGTGAAGGTGATTACCAACGCTTCTTATGGTTATGCCGGGTGGACGGGCGCCAGGTGGTACATGAAGCCCGTGGCTGAGGCAGCGGCTGCCTGGGGGAGACACACGATACTCACAGCGATTGAAATGGCTGAGAAGGATGGGTTGAAAGTGGTCTACGGCGACACGGACAGCATTTTCATCGAGAACCAGCCTGACCGAATTGAAAAACTTACGAAGGACGTTGGGAAAAAGTTGGGGCTGGAGATACAGCCTGACAAGGTCTACGTGAGAATATTCTTCACGGAGGCCAAGAAGCGCTATGCTGGGCTTCTGCCCGACGGTCGACTGGACATCGTGGGCATGGAGGTTGTTCGGGGAGACTGGGCGACCATAGCCAAAACGGTGCAGGAGAAAGTGTTGGAAATCATTTTGAAGGAGCAATCGCCCAAGAAAGCTGTGGATTTTGTGCAGCAGTTCATCTATGAGCTTCAGCAGAAGCGTGTCCCCTACCGTGATCTTGTCATCTGGAAGACTTTGAGCAAGCCTGCCGAGGAGTACGAGGTTAGGGCTTCTCATGTTGAAGCTGCAAAGATGCTCAGGGCGAAGGGCTGGGAACTAGCGGTGGGGGATAAGATAGGCTACGTGGTGGTCGGTGGCAAGGGTCGTCTGTACGAGAGGGTTAAGCCTTACACCCTTGCTTCTTACGATGATGTTGACATGGAGTACTATGTGTGCAAGCAGGTCGTGCCTGCGGCGGCGAGAATTCTTGAGAGCTTCGGAGTCACTGAAGAGCAACTTTTGAAGTCCAAGACTGGTGGAAAAGAAACCAGGAAGCTAACCGACTTCTTCGGCGGTTAGCCCTCGGCGACCTCTCCAAAAGTTATGAGTTGCACGGTTAATGAAGGTTTAACGGCGTCTGACACGCGTGAGGCTATGATTCTTTTTATGTTTTTCTCGCTTGCCACGTCGACGATTCTCTGTGTTATTATGCCGTCGAAGACTATTGTGTCCACGCCTTCGGCCTGTTGAAGCTTCTCGGCAAGCTGGCTGACCGGCAGCCGTTCCATCTGTTCTGATTTTTCGTTCAACAGCACGGCTTCCAAAGTTCCTTCCAATAATTTTATTGTTTCAACGATTTCCTTTGGAACTTCCACTTTCAGCTTTTCCCGTTTCACCGGCTTGGGCGCTTCCGGCTTCGTTCCCTCTTGAATGGCAATTTTGGCGTCGAGAGCTTCGAATATTTCCTTGCAGTTCAGTTCCTCGACTTCTTTTCCTCTCGGTGCCCTGGAGATGTACTTCACGTCGGTCACCTGTAGGAGTTCTTTGAAGATTAGGTCCCCGCCTCTGTCTCCGTCAAGGAGGGCCGTTGCTTCTCTTTCCTTGCAGAGCGTTTTTATCGCTTCTGGAACCTTTGCGCCTTCCAGAGCCACGGTGTTCATCAGGCCGCAACGCATGAGGTTTATGATGTCTGCTCTTCCCTCAACGACGATTATTTCTTTTGCGGTTTCAAGTCCAGGTCCCGCGGGTAGTTCTTCTGAGCCATATTTTCCGACTTTTCCTGTTTTGAGTGTTTCGGAAACTTCTTTGAACACTTCGTCCACTGAAGGCATTGATTCGATTGTCCATTTGTGAAGGATGTCTTTGGCTCTGTCAATGATTATCTTTCTTCGGGCTTCTCTGACGTCTTCGACCTTTTCAAGAGTCACCTTTGAAGCGCATGGGCCTACCCTGTTTATGCTCTCTATGCTCGCAGCAATCAATGCTGTAGAAACCCGATCCAAGCTTGTTGGAATCGTAATAGTGCCTGTCGTCTTGTCGTTTTTTGAGTGTAACTCGATTTCTATTCTTCCGATTCTGCCGGATTTTTGCAGTTCCCGCAGGTCAAGCTCAGGTCCGAAAAGGCCTTCCGTCTGCCCGAAAACTGCTCCTATCACGTCCGGTTTTTCAACTACTCCTTCTATTTCGAATTTCGCGCTTATAACATACTTTATGGTAAACGTTTGGGATGAACCCGTGCTAGTGCACCTCCGAGTGATTGGTTAAGGGTCAGCGTTAATCGCGTGACTCGGGGATTGCCGTTCTCGAATCACGAGATTGTATCCTAATATCCACTATATATTACATTTATGAATTACTGATCATCCTCTTTAAGGTTTTCTTATTTTTATCCAGGTTTTGTCACAGCTTCGTGCGCCTGAGTGTTTCTGGGGCGAAGCCTTGAGGGCGTATAGTGCCTAGAAGTAAGGGTGATGAATTGTTGTGGACGAACTGAAAACAAGTCCGGGTTCATTTTTCGCCGAGTTTTTTACTCAACGTTTGCAAGTAGGCTGCCAAGCCTTCGATGTCCTTGAGTTCCTTGCCAGCTGACCTCAGGAGTTCTTTCCGGAATGTAACGTTGGCTTTTATCCTTGCTTTTTCCAGGTTCTGTCTCAAGATTGCTGTCCATTCTCTTCCTCGTCTGTCAAAATCCAAGAGAAGAATGACTTCTCGGTCGCCGATTTTCTCTATTTCTGAGATGAGGTCTAAACGGGATTTTCCGCCGGTTTTTGCGGTCACTATCTGCCCCTGCACGCCCAGCGTTCTCAGGGTTTCCAAGTCTTTTTTGCCTTCAACGATTATCGGTGTTCCTCTGGCTGATTCTTCTGCTAGACATTGTAGTGTTTGCTGGATTTTTTCTTGTCTTTCTCTGAGATGTGCTGACAAATTTTTTACCTTGTTACTTTGGCGTTTTTTACCGCGTTGAGGCATTCTTTTGCGTCTTTGTTGTCTTCGAAGTATCTTCTGACGGGTTCAAGGATTCTTGCGAGTTCTTCTGCCACAGCGTTCTTAAGATCCTGCGGGTGCAGTTTTCCGTCCGCGTAGGTTTTCTGGAGTTCTTTGAGGTTGTTGAAGGTGATTGGCCCCCCGAATTTGGGTGGTCTTTGTATGGTGAAGGTTTCGTTTTCTCTGAAGATTATGAACTTGCATATTTCTAGGATTGGGTTGTACTCCACGGTTTTTTCGGGGCAGAAGGCTTGTGAGATTTTCTGTTTGATTTCTTCGGGCGGGTCGTAGATGAATATGCAGGTTTCGGGCTTGCTTTTTGACATTTTTATCGATGAAAGTATTTCTCTTTCTTTCTCTTTTGGAATAGGCCAGATGGGCGGTTTCGCGAGGCCTTGTAGATAGCTGTGGTGAACGCACACGGGTTTCCAGCATCCGAGCTTCTCGCCCAGTTCTCGGGCCACGACGTTGGCTTTGCGTTGGTCCATGCCCAGTTGGCAGATTTTTACTTCCATGTGGAAAATGTCGGCTACCTGCATGGGCGTGTACAGGTAGTCTGAAACGTGCTTGGCTTCAGATTCTTGTCTTCCCGCGACCTCAAGCGTGCGGGTCACTCTGGCTATGGAGAGGTTTTTTGCCACCATGACCGTTTTTTCCCAGTATTTCAGGTCGTCGTAGAGTTCGTCTGAATAGACGAATTCGACTTTGTCTTCTGGAACGCCCAGGGCTATCCACGAGTGTTTGAAGAGGTCTGCGGCTTTTCTTATGAGTTTCAGGTCGCCGCCCATCTTGTTGTTTAGCCAAGCGTGCCACGTGGAAAGATAAGCCTTGTAGTGTATTCCAGCTTCTATGAAGTCCTTCATCTTGTATGCGCAAACGAGCCCGGTTCCCAGGTGAACTAGACCGGATGGTTCCCAGCCGTTGTAGGCTATGGGATGCTGCTCAGTCTCCAGAAGCTTCCGCAAGTCTTCCGGGGTTATGACTTCTTCCGTCGGCGGTCTGCAAACAAGCTCGATTCTTGTTTCTAAGTCCAAATTCTGCTTCGCCTGCTTCAGGTTTTACCTATCTGTATGCACATGACAAACTTAAGAGTTGTTTTCGCGGGCCCTCTTGTTTCCTACGTAACCTAACACTTAACTTCACTGTAGGGCGGTGCGCCCCTCTAGGTTAAGCTCTCTCCGTCGTAGGGTTTTTAGGCCCGCGCCCGCCGTGTCCCATGCTTGGGTAAACTCGCCATCACAAGAACCGGCAAGCGTGAAGCTTGCCCTCTTCCGTTGAGTCCGTCTGCGTGGATGTGCCGGCGGGATTATGAAGGGCTCAATTTCCTGTCATCGCCAGAAAAGAATGGAGCGGCTGAAAAGTTAAGGGTTACTGTCTCCCACTCCACTTGTCCAAGCAGGTTGAATCAAGGGTCCTTGCAAAAGTCATAAATGAATGTGCGTTTCAATGATCTCATACGCCTACGCATCTAGCGCGCCAATTGGGGATCTGAGTGCCCACGAAGGAAAGGGATGTTTCGGTTCTAGAGTTTCATCCGTTGACGCGTGAGAAGTGGGCTGATGCTGAGAAGTTGTTTGGTCAGCGTGGCGCATGCGGAGGTTGTTGGTGCATGTCCTGGAGGTTAGCCCGCTCAGACTTTGTGCGGCAGCGAGGTGAAATGAACAAGAAGGCTTTGAAAGGCCTAGTGGATTCCGGCAAGGTCCCTGGGATTCTAGCGTATTCAGAAGGCCAGCCGATTGGGTGGTGTGCAGTTGCACCGCGAGAGGCTTTTCCAAGGCTGGAGCGATCGAGAATATTGAGTCGGGTTGATGATAAGCCTGTATGGTCAGTCGTGTGCTTCTTTGTTGCCAAGGCATTCAGGGGCAAGGGAGTGAGTGTTAGACTGTTGGGTGCAGCTGTGGACTACGTGAGAGGGCAAGGGGGCAAGATTGTTGAAGGATACCCGGTTGAACCTAAGAAAGATTGGAGACCTCCTGATCCATTCGTCTATACTGGTCTCGCTTCCGCATTTCGTAGGGCTGGGTTCGTGGAGGTCATTCGCCGCTCAGATACTCGACCTGTTATGAGGTACGAACTCTGAACATGTCAAAACTGTATTATCATAAATTGGGAAGAAACGAGCTTGGCTAGGGGAACATTACTGTTCTTTTTGTTTGATATTGATTATCTTTTCAATGTCTAGTTCGAAAGCTGCCGTGGGGTTTTCCAGTTTCCATGTTTCTAGGACTTTCGGGTTGATTTCGCCCAGGACTCCAACTTCTGCTCCTTTGACGATTGTCTTGCATGCTCTGCCGCTTATGAAGCTTGGATGTTCCGTTTCTCTCATTTGCCATTCCAGCCCCAAGTTCGCCATGAAAGCTTCCAGGGTTGACTTGGCTTCCGTGAAACTGGCGTTTGCGTCGTAAATGATTGCGGCAAGTCTGTCTTCGTCCCTCGTTCTCGTTTCTCTCTTCTCATCCAGGAGAGTGACTTTGCCGAGTTCGAAGAGTTTTTGCGGGCACTCAACGTGCAGGTTGTTGCTCACAAATTCGATAAGGCTCGGTAACAACCAGTTTCTCAGGCATGTTAATGTTATGACTTTAGGGTTGGAGATTTCAACTATTCTCTCTTTCTTGCGGTTCATTTTTTTGAACAGGTTCTCGGGGTTTGTCAGCGTGTATGTGAGGACTTCTTGAAATCCCAGCCCAACCATCAGCTCTCTCGCAACGTCAATCATGCCCTGTTCAGGTCTCACCCGGCCGGTTGTGGCCATTTCGCGCCACAACGGCTTGATGTTGTTGTAATCGTAGGCTATTGCAACGTCTTCGACGAGGTCAATGGGGTGCATCACGTCGATTCTGTAGCATGCAATCTGCACGTGCACTCGATTCCTCTCAACTTCTTCAGTGCCATGACCTGCCTTGCGAAGCATTTGTGCAATCTGCTTGGCTTTCAGCTGCAAACCCAAGACTTTGTTAGCATAATCAACGTTCAGATCCATTTGGCCGGTGTCGAGATTAGGTGTTACAATATCCAAGTGCCTGTGTGGATAGTGGATTTTGGCTGCGTAGGCTTCGCCCCCACGGTCGATTAAGGACAGAGTGACGATTTTTAGAGTGTTGAGTACGGCTTCGTCCATTGTTCCAGTGACTTCGACAAGAATGTTCTTAGTGTCCTCCGTAACTTTTCCAAGATCGTTCGAGTTGATTACTGGCGGAAAAGAGAGCGGCTTGTTCTCTGCATCTAGAAGGATTGGGTAGACCTCGTGTTTGCGTACGATGTGGCCGTACTCGAGACCTTTTGGATGATGTGCCAGTATTTCTTTCAGGCTCATCTCCTCCGTGAAGCCCAGTGGCGCGAAGCTGACTTCATTTGGCTTTGCGACCGTGTACTGCAATGGCAGTCTAATCAAGTCTAGGTTGTAAAGCCCGATTGATGTTCGCCTTCTGTTCCTTCCGTAAGTCTGATCGAGCTTGTCCTGCATGTGCATGAAGCCGCGAATTATGTTGTCCGTCAGCCTTAGATTCTTGACTATGGAGCAGCCGATGTAAGGACGTATGTTTTCCAGTCTTTGATCAACGTGAACCTCGGCTGACTGTTTGCCAACCGCATACGTCTTCAGGCCTTCTTCAATGCCCAGAAACCCTCGTAAAGCTCTGACCAAGCCCTCAATGTTCCAGATGTCCGGCCGATTTGTGTCCTTTATTTCAACGCTCACAGTGCCTTCTTTCTCGTCGAACAGCTTCGCTTCTCCCTTGACAAAAGCAAGCATATCGTTGATCTTGTCTAAGTCTTTGTGCAGTTCCATTCCGAGCAGTCTTTCGAACTCGGCATAGTCTATGTCTATTGTCGGCATCTAGACCACCGCTTTCCTCCTTAGCCAGTCCAAGTCTTGAGTGAAAATGCATCGTATCTCCTCGATCCTGGCCCTCATCATGAACAGGCGGTCGATGCCTAAGCCCCATGCGATAACTGGCTCTTTGATGTCCAAGGGCATTGTGACTTCAGGTCTGAAGATTCCTGAGCCGCCGAACTCTATCCATCCATAACCCTTCCTGTACGCAGCAAGTTCGACGCTCGGCTCTGTGAAGGGGAAGTAGTCGGGCCTGAACTTGACCTTGTCCGCCCCCGCGATTTCGGTGGCGAATTTTCCTAGCACACCCAGCAGATCTCGCAGTGTCAAATCCTTGTCAATGATTATGCCTTCAACCTGATTGAACTCTGTCAGATGTGTCTTGTCCACTATCTCGGGTCTGTAGCATCGGACAATCGAGAAGTATCTGCCTGGAACTTGCAGGTCTTTGCTCAGCAGCGTTCTCGCGCTGAGGCATGTTCCGTGTCCTCGCAGAATAAGGCGCTTGGCTTCTTTCGTGGAGTATTTGTATTTCCAGCCGGTGGAGCCTGTTTTCCAACCGTTTTCATGAGTCTGTCTCACGTTGTCAAGGATTTTCTTGGGAACGTCTATGCTTCCTTCTTTTGGCGATTTGACGAAGTATATGCCTGATGCTTCGCGAGCTGGATGGTCCTGAGGCGTGTAAAGGGCGTCGAAGTTGAAGAAAGATGTTTCAACAGCGGTGCCGACCATTTCCTTGAATCCTAAAGTAACAAGCTTGTCTCTCACTTCTTCGAGGAATTGCATGTATGGATGCTTCTTGCCGGGCCACGTCTCAGCCACGGGCGCCTCTACATTGTATCTTTGAAGCTTCACCTTCTTCCATTTTCCCCCGACGATAAGCTCCTGCGTCAACTGAGTCACTTCAGGGGCTTCACTTGCTCCTTCTTCCAGTGTTTCCCTGCCGACTGGTGTCAACTCAATAACGCGTCTTGTCTTTCCTTCAACGTCAAGAAGCTTCCTTCCTTTGAGAACCTGCACGGCCCCTTGAAGCTCAGGATCCAGCTCTTCAGCCGTCACCTTTTCTTTTTCATTCAAAACCTGAAGCAATCTTTCATCATTGCCCACTTCCGGTTTCATGACCGCCTGCAACACGTCTGCTTTCGAGTCAAGCGTCGTCCATTTTTTCTTCTGAGCCCACCCCAGCGCGATTGGTATGAATTGCTTTTCCAACCCTGCTTTTTCAAAAGCACTTTTGCGCGAAGCTTTTCCGCCGAGGTTTTCCAAAGCGTTTATGAGGCGCCGTTCTGGCAGGCCTTTTCCCGCGTGAAGCTTTCCTTCTGTATTAAGCTTCAACACAGTCTCCTTGCGTTCATGGATTCTCACAAGTCCTTTTTCCTGCAGTGTGATGGCGGCACGCATTACAGCCGCATCTGACAGTCCGCTCTTTTTCATGAGTCGTTCCACACTCGCTTCCTCGATGAATTTGCCCACTGCTGAAAGCGTCTGGCGTTCGTGTTTTCTTAACTCAACCATGCTGTTCCGCACCCATAAGCAGGATGAACTGGATTTCGTAATGTAGTTGCTCATATTTTAATAAAAGCCTGACTCCAGAACGCGTTCGGTTCATACGTTGGCCACGATGACATCGCAGAATCCGAGCTGATGTCTCGCGCTGAGCCACGTTGATTGAACATGGGCTGATGTGTGTCCTGATAAACCTACTCTGAAAAACTGGAAGATTTAGGGCATAACCCTTTTTCTTATCTGAACCGTTGCCGCCGTGTGCTTGAGCGGTTATATGCTATTTGGTGCTCTGCCGAGTGCGAAAGTCCGTTCCAGAGATGTTTTGAATTGAATTGTAGACTGTGTCCCTGTCGCCGTGTGCGTCTTCAACCTGTTCTTTCAATTTCTTTATGTCCATGGGGCAATTCTTGGCTACTTCTTTTATGAATTCCTTCAGCTCTTTTTCGTCAAAGTGGCAGGTTGTTGTAAGCTCTTCGACGATTTCTTTCGAGGTGCGAGAATCGGCGCCACAGCTTTCTTTTAGCTCTTCAATTGCAAGTTCTAGAAACCTGGGCTCAACGCCGCACTTGATACTCAAATCATTCGCCCATTTTTTGTCGTCTGTCAACTTTGTTCGCTCCCTGTTTCGAGCATTTATTGAGAGGACAACTTCATTATTTAAGCATTGGCCTTTCCCAGAACGTCCTAATTATCGTGGAGATTTGCGACAACTGGTCAAGGTTGTTCAAACTGCAATTTCTGCGGTGCGGGCTTTCAGACAGCACAATCTAGGTCTTGTTGGCTTCATCTATTCCTCCAGTTGGAGAGATTGTGGGAACCAAGTAGGGCCTTCCAAGCGTATAGTTCAGCCTTAATCATGCACGTGGGAGGCCTTTTATCCTTGATGCTGTACGTTCATGTTTGAGAACTGTGAACAAATACAGTCTGCGTAATGTTGCACTGATAATCGGGGCTTCCGTGATAGTTGCCCTTGCAACTTACGGCGTTAGCCTTTGGCTTCTCACGTTATATACGCACGCCCTCGCATCCCGGTATGGCCCATCGCCTTTCTATTCATCTGTTTACCAGCCTCCAGAAATTTCAGCTTTGGATGGAATATTGTTAATTCTTGCAGGTGCGGCGTTTCTTCTCGGTTCGGGCGGAATAAGCCGCAACACTTCACGCGCCGCGTTGTGGGCTTCAGTAGCAAATGCATTTGGCAAAGAGACTGTGGGGCCCTCTGAGATGATGCGAATAGACGCGTGGAAGCCGAAGGGTTACGTCCGATTGGGGTTGACTTTGATCATAGCGGGAATCTTCTTAATCATCTCATCCTTTCTTTTGGTCTAGATCCCCCTATGAAAGGCAGGAGTGCATGTTCGCACAAAACTTAATACGTTTTCTTTGAATTGTATAGGAAACCGTGGTAGTGGGCGTCAAATTTGACAGATGAGGAAAAAAATGAGATGGTTGTCACCCCATGGGAAGTTCGGGGCAAGGTTGACTATGACCGTTTGATACGTGAGTTTGGAACCCAACCCCTCACCGACGAGTTGCTGCAGAGGCTGGCAAAATACACGGGCGAACTCCATCTCCAACTGCGCAGAAAACTGTTCTTCTCTCACCGCGACTTGGACACGGTCTTGGACTTGTACGACAAGGGAACAAAGTTCGTGTTATACACTGGCCGAGGTCCCTCTGGTCCTGTACACATAGGGCATCTTGTTCCGTGGATTTTCACGAAACACTTGCAGGATGCATTTGACACTAGGCTCTATTTCCAGATGACTGACGACGAGAAATTTGTGGTGGACGACGAACGCAAACTCGCGGAAACCACGGAAACAGGTTACGATAACGCTCTTGATTTGGTTGCATTGGGTTTTGAGCCGGAGAAGACGTTCATAATCTACGATGTTCAGGACATTGACCTGCTCTACGACATTGCACTGGAAGTTGCCAAGCGTATAACGTATTCGACGGCCAGAGCCACCTTCGGATTCCAGGAGAGCACGAACCTCGGCTGGGTGTTCTGGCCGGCCGTGCAAGCGGTTCCCTGCTTCATACACAAGAAGCTGACCGGCGAAAACGTTCCCGCCCTCATTCCTGCGGCCATAGATCAGGATCCCTACTGGCGAATCACCCGAGATATCGCTCCAAAACTGGGCTACTACAAACCCGCGCAAATTCACAATCGCTTCTTGCCGGGGTTGGGAATAGGAGGAAAAATGAGCGCGTCTGAACCGGACACGGCGATTTTCACTGTTGACCCGCCTGATGTCGTGAAGAGAAAAGTCTGGAACGCTTTCACAGGCGGAAAGGGAACGGTGGCGGAGCAGAGGAAGGAAGGTGCGAACCCGGATGTTTGCTCGGTCTACCAGTACTTCCTCTACCTTTTCGAGGAAGATGACAAGAGGCTCGCAGAAAGAGAGAGAAAATGCAGGGCCGGCGGAATATTGTGCGGCGAATGCAAAAAGGACCTGACCGAACGGATCAACCGGTTTCTTGCTGAGCACCAGAAGAAACGGGAAAAAGCCAAAGACAAAATAGAGAAGTATCATATCAAACGTTGAGGTGCGTGTGGCACATGCGCGAGAAAGAAAAAGTCGAAGTCGACGCTAGTTCAGCCTACAGGCTTCTTCATCCTATGCACACGGTGCTCGTCACGAGCGTGGGAAAAACTGGAAAACCCAACATCATAACCTTGGCGTGGGCAATGCCTGCCTCCATAAGCCCGCCGCTCGTGGCCATAAGCGTCTCGCCACGAAGACACTCACACACGCTCATCGAAGAATCGAAAGAGTTTGTAGTTAACATACCTACGATGGACATGCTGGACAAGGCTGTATTCTGCGGAACAACCAGCGGCAGAAACCATGACAAATTCAAGGAAACAGGCTTAACACCGCTTCCTGGAAAGAAAGTCAAAGCGCCGCTCATAGAAGAATGCGTGGGTCATCTAGAATGTAAACTTCACAGTCAATTCACGGCAGGCGACCACACGATATTCGTGGGCGAAATAGTTGACGCCCATGTTGACAAAGGAGCCTTCAGAGACTCGTATGACCTGGAAAAAACACACATGATTTTTCATCTTGGAGGAGACAAATACTCGACTCTTGAGCCAAAAGTCTTCGAATCCAAGGGGTAAGGGCGACCGGGTGCGCCAGCTTCGTGTCTTCAATTCGTTGCCGATTAAACATTTAAGCCACCTATGTGTAGAAAAAGGGCATTGTGAATAGATTTCAGTCTTGCTTTGGCCCTGTAGGTTGGAAGTTTAATGAGTGAATATGACAAGGAAGCTTTCGAGAAGTTCAAGTTGTCAGGAAGGATTCTTCGGGAAGCACGTGAGGAGATTAAGAGCTATGTTCGTGAAGGCATGATGATAATCGACATCTGCGAGAAGGCGGAGGATCTGATAAAGAAAAAGGGTGCAAAGCCAGCTTTTCCATGCAACGTTTCGATAAACGAGGTGGCGGCACACTACACGTCTCCACCGGATGACAAGAGGCGGGTTCCCGAGAACTCGGTTGTTAAGGTAGATATTGGCGCACATGTAGACGGCTACGTGACCGACACCGCAGTGACTGTTTGTTTGAACCGTGATTATGAAGATCTCGTGGCAACTGCGGAGCGCGCCTTGAAAGTTGCTACAGAGAACATTAAGCCAGGGATTTCAGCCTCAAAACTCGGGACATTAATCGAGAGCACGATAAAATCGCGCGGTTTCAAACCGATATCAAATCTCACTGGGCATCAGGTTGGTCGGTACATCTTGCACACTGGCACTTCAATACCGAATGTCTCCCAGTTGTCTTTTACGAAACTCAAGCTCGGGGGAGTCTATGCGATTGAGCCATTCGTGACGCTGCCAGATGCAGTTGGAAGAGTTGAAGACGGGGACGAGTCTACGATTTTCAGGTTCATCAAGTCGAGATCGCCAAAAGATCCGTATGCTAAGCAGCTTCTGAAATTCATTGAAGAGAATTTCAGGACTCTGCCCTTTGCGGAGCGCTGGTTGCAGGGCGTAGTGCCCAAAGAACACCACAGAGAAGCGTTCAATGAGCTTCTATCTTCGAAGGCTCTCATGTACTATCCTGTGTTCGTTGAAGCAAGCCGAAGAACCGTCGCTCAGGCGGAGCACACGGTCATGATAGTTGAGGACGGCTGTCTCGTCCTGACCTAGAACGGGAATCGTTCCTTTTCCTTTTCTTTAACTTCCCTGTAGATTGCCGTTATCAACATTTTGTCGTTGCATTTCTGGCAGGGGTCAGTTTCCTTGAATATATAGTCGCCGCGCTGGAATTCTCTGACGTTCTTAACGCCGCACTTTCTGCATTCGACAGTCGTCATTACGGGAGGAACTACGATTTTCAATTTTAACAGTCTTCTTCTCGTCTCAACGAGCACGTACGTGGATATGGCTATTCCCAGAATGCCGAGGGCCAGCAGAACGTACGCGCCTGTCAGATCGTTTCCGACGTTGAAGTATCCGACCACGAGGGCTGCCGCAAAAATCAGTGCCACCAGTGACAACGCCAGGGTTATGAACACTACGAGAAGTACGAATGACGAGATTCTGCTCGTCGTTTTTGAAGCTGAGGTTCCGCTCATTTCATTCGTCTCCTATTGTCCGATGCCGATGGTGTTTCCGATTCCGGCGATTATCACTTTGTCTCCTTCCTTCGTCTTTTCCACCACGACCTGTTTCACCCTTTCAAGCACTTTGTCAGTCGAATCAAACACTTCCTTACGCAAAGGCGACACTGCGTCGCCGATGTCCTCTTTTATCACCACGGCGTTTATCGAAATGTGATATTTCAGCAGTGAGTCTTCAATCTTGTACTGGTCAACGCCCGGTCCGCCGATTGCTGCGCCCACTCCTTCAGCAATCTCTCCCAGCTCCTCCCCTTCGAGCTTCAGGGCAGCGTCAATCATGACCACTGTAGCAATTTTCCCTTCGTTCTCTTCAATGACCGCCTTTATCGCGTCTCCAGGTTTGCCCACGTTTCCTCCTGGTCCCTCAGCCTTTATCACGAACGCGGTGCGTCCTTCATATGGAACAGTGGCGACAACGCAGTCTTTCGCCACTTTTCTTGTTTCGTATCCGTGCATGAGTTTTGCCGCGACAAGTGCGCCCGCTCCATCGCCTATCGGCTGACCATACGCAAACGCCTTTAGAGCGCTCGCGTAGGCTTCTGCTTCCCGCATGACGAGTGGCAGGATCATCTGTATCTGCATTATCACGTAGAGGCTCAGGGTTTTCTTGCCGAGCAGGTAATAGTGGCGAATAACCTTGTAGATGAAGTTAAGCGCGCTGGCCGCTTCGAGGGTGTTTTCCAAGTTGTTCACTTGAGTTTCATCTGAGGCTGGCGCCATCGACTTCACTTCATCCTTGAAACGCGTGTCTCTAACGTCGAGTATGTGTTCAAGCTTCCAAACTACGCCTGCGGGGTCAAGGTTCTGCGGCCCTATCGTGAAGTACTCCAAGAACCTGTCAACCTTGTCGGTGGGGTCTGCCTGCGGCTTTCCAATCTCCTTTATCGTTTCTACCGCGATTTTTCGTCCTTCTTCCTTTATGAACTTGAGCTTATACAGTGACACTTCAACTTCCCTGAGCATCACGTACATCTGAATTCTCTGCCCATAGAATATGAAAACTATAAAAATGACGTAGAAAAGAATGTTCAAAATCCAAGTTACACTCGCGTCTCCAAACTGTGCAAGCTTGGTCTGAGCACCCATCAATGCCAGGATTATGTTCACAAACTCACCTTTTGGAAAAAGACTATCAGCGCTTAGTTATAAGTCTTAGCTAATTATCCTCCAAATCGACAGGTTGATTAAATGGGGCTACCAGCTTTCCCGGGTTCACATGGCCGAAGACCACACTACAACCGGAAACGGAACGTGGTTTAACTTCTGAGTTCGGTATGGGATCAGGTGGGACCCACGCCCTATGACCGGCAAACCCCAACATACACGACAATCTTGTACTCATAAGCTTATCGCTTTCCACGTTTGAACCCCATATCCGATGCTGTTCGTCTGTGCAATTTGGCAGATGAAGGAATAACGCATATATCCAAAGTCTCTTAAGGAATTCTCGGGGGTCGTAGTCTAGGCAGGTATGACGACACCCGCCCAGAAAATCACAACACCCGCCCAGATACAGACCGATATTTTGAGCTTCAGAGAATACCAAATGCGAGAAGGACGCGCAGAAGAAACAATACGCTCCCGAATACAAGCATTAAACCAAGTCTCAAAAATATGCGACCTAAACGACCCAGAAATAGTAAAAACATGGCTCGCAGACAAAAACAACGAGCACCACTTCACTAAAGTTTGCACATGGGCGAACAAAACAAAAACCAAATTCATAGACACGTACTCCGCATACCTCAAATTCAAACAAATCCAATGGAAGCCACCACACTACACACCACAACAAAAACTTCCATTCATACCAACAGAAGAAGAAATAGACCAATTGATAGCTTCATGCGGAAAACTCACCGCCACCGTACTACAAACACTAAAAGAAACTGGGATGCGAATCGGTGAACTAACACAACTCAAACCCGAGGATATAGACATCCAACGCAAAACAATATCAATAACACCAGAAAAAGGAAGCAACCCAAGAATCCTACCAATAAGCGACAAACTAATCGGAATGATAACCACACTACACAAAGACCAACGCGCAAAATACACAACACTATTCCAATGCCACAAAGACACACTCAGAGACTACTTATGCAACCAACGCAAATCAGCATCAGAAAAACTGAAAAACCCAAGACTCCAACGAATCACCTTCCACACATTCCGCCATTGGAAAGGAACAATGGAATTCCACGACAAAAAAGACATAATGCACGTAAAACACATCCTCGGACACAAAACCGTAACATCAACAGAAATATGCATCAACCTCGAATCAGCCCTCTTCACACAAACCACAGAAAACTTCATCTGTAAAATAGCACACAACCCACAAGAAGAAACAGAACTAATAGAAGCAGGATTCACACACATCAACAACAGAGGAGACCTAGCTTTCTACAAGAAACGCAAATAAACCCCTCTTTCTTTTTTATCCACGTTCCCGAACACCAAGCCATAGAACACAAAGGGGTCGTAGTCTAGGCAGACGGGCGACCGATTGGTCGAACGGCTAAAGTATGACGACGGGCTCCAGAATGTAGAAACGGGTTTGCTGACCAGAACGCTGGAATGACGAAGTTCTGGAGCTGTCACGGAGAAACCCGTAGGTCTGCGGTTCAAATCCGCACGACCCCACCAAAACAAACAAACAAAAACACACCAAAACAAATATCCCATTTTCTCCATCAGTATCCTGTTAAGCTTTATGTCGCGCTCAGCTTCGCTTCGCGCTCCATCACAACCACAAACCTCACTACCACTACCCAAGCGGGCGCGCTAAGAATGCAAAAGTGTTAAAGCTAAACCAAGGAATTGGTTGTAATAATGAAGGGAGAATTTGTGGAACAATGATAGCAATAAGCACAGAGTTGACCTTGTTCTTCTTGCTTTTATCATTCTTAATCATTCTGTTAGTTTTTATACCCATCATTTACATCAATAGAGCAGACTTGAACCTCTCAGTCATAATAGAGCTGATTATTGCCATTGGAACTCTTGTCTCTTCAATGCTTGCGTTATGGAAGTTGCTTAGAGACTCATTTTGCAAGAAAATGGAACATATCTATGAAGATTACCTCTTTGAACTTTACAAAAATCTCAAACTCTATGATGATACCTACATTAATTCGTTCTTCCAAAGCAGTGATAATATTAAGAAACTACGAATCGACCTAGGCAAATATGCAAGTTTCCTCAGGATACGACTATATCCCTCAAGACTGCTTCAAGAAATGGATGAATTCCTGACAAAACATGACGCTCTAGGAAAGAAGGTTCAGCAATTTGTTGAGATAGGCAATGAAAAACTTGGACGTCAATGTGACAAATGGAATCTATTGAACTACTTAGGTCTCGGTGTAACAGCTGTTCAGCTTCAAGAACAGGAAAAAAACGAATATGCGAAAATTGCACAAGCAATCCAGAACGAGCATAAAAACCTCATAGATGAAACCAAAGGAATTCTTGATAGCCTCAAGAACCTGAAAAATTCAACTCACCAAGAACTTGAACAGTTCTTAAGATGCAACAATCTGAAAACAGAACAAAAATACGGTAGCGCGCTAATAGGTTAGGTGCGCTAAAAAGACTGAGGTGACAAAATGCCTGAACATGAAGAACATTGTCTTCATTCGGAAAAGAGATATGGTGTTCGTGGTGATGACATTCATTCATGGATAGATGAACCTTCGGCAGTAGCGGGTGGTTCTCATAGAAGTTTCAGGCATGACCTCGGTAGTTTACCTACTGCTATTCAAATATTCGGTTCAAAATACGGTGCAGATATGGTTGAGAATAGCGCGCGCTAAGAAATGCGCGTTCTGCAACGCTTAAATACACAAATATTGACTTGAAAATAGAGGTGATAGGAATGCCGGATAAGAAGAAAAAAGTTGAAGGAACTGCTGAGAGAACTGGTGAAGCAGTCGGGGGAGGCCTCAAGAAAGGTGCTAAAGCCGTAGAAGACTTTGGGAAAGGAATAAAGAAAAAAATCGAGAAAAAAGAATAAGAAAAGTACGCGGTAATTTAGTTTAGGTTAGCGCGCGCCGTGCGACTAAGGACCCGAGCAGAGACCAAAACTAAAGACTAAGACCAAAAAAAGAGAGATACTAACTTCACTTCTGGCTTAAAGCTACTCCTACTATAGCAAGAACTAAAGCAACAAAAACTAATGCCATTCCTATTTCAGAAATAATCATAGCATAGCCAGAGCCAAGAACATTAGGGAGATTAGCATTAAAAAGAGTATTACTGAGAATAGGATACACAGCGAGAACTTCGCAGACGAAACCACATAGGAATAGCGTCAAGGCTACTAAAACTAATTTTTTTTCTTTCCTCATTCTGTCACCATCTTTTCACTCCATACTGAACTAACCTAAAAAAGGAAAGGTATAATGTGGGAGATTCTATATATTAGTGGTGGCGATTTATCCCATTGCAAACGCTTCTGAACTTTGGGCTTCATATACCCGATAGATAGGTAGTCGGTAGTTATTTGTTAATCAGAAAAACGGTTGGAAATCTCCAAGTGTGCCTTGATGATTGCTATTTTTTCTGTGCATAGATGGACTCTGTCTTGCAACTGCGCGCGCTTTCCTGTGTTTTTCAGTTTCAATGTTAACCATTGTATTCCTTTGTCTATCTCCGTAGGATCGAATTCATACTCAAGATGGTGCCTATATCTCAACATTTTTTCACCTCCCTTCATCTTGCGAATTTACTCGCGCGCGCTTTCGCTGGACCATCTATTCAAACGTCTCACTAATAGTTAAATTTACTCCCAAACCCAAAAAAAGGCTTTAGGGCTGGCCATCAAAGTTTGCGTAACATAACAGATTCAATGCGCGTGTCGTATCAGCCTGATTCTGAGATGTTTTATATATTAGTGGTGGCGATTTATCTCAGGGAGTTAGCCATGGATACGTTTTGGACGATCGTTGTTATTCTCGTGATACTGTGGGCAGTGGGATTCTTTGCTCTGCCTGGCATAGGTGAATTGATACACATACTGCTTGTGATTGCCGTAATTATAGCAGTCTATCGGCTTTTGACTGGAAGACATATCTTGAGTGGAGAAAAAAGATAGCGTTCAGCGCGCGCGTCAAACGGATCGATAGACCAACAGAATAAGGGCAGACTCCAAACCATTTTTGGTCGTTTTTAGGAACAGCCAAGCGTGCTGAAGGTCGCTAAAACTATTAACATACTGGCAAAGCCCTGAATTAAGCAGTGCAAATGGAACAACTCAAAATACGTATACTTGGACAACGATTTCCATAAATAACTCTACAGCAAATGCTTGGTATAGTCTACCCGAGGTGAGAGCATGGAATTCGCGATAGTTATCGTGGGACTTGGCATGTGGTTAGTCCTTGATGGACTCTACAGCATATTCGAATACCGCAAGCAGACACTTAAAGAACATCTAATAAGGGTCATACGAGCTGGAGTTGGAGTTACCCTAATCACCTTATACTTCCTTTAAGAGGGAGTGAGAAACATGAACGACTGTCAACTTACCATATTCTTCGTGAAAATGGGCAAACCAAATTACTTGGTGACTAAGGTGCTTAGAAGGCTCAGAAGGTGAGATAGTGGGGTCTAGCATAGATGACGAAATAGATCAGATAGCTCAAAGAATTTTGTTAGAGCTTGAAAGCGCAAGTTCCAAGGATTTATCTGATGCTCATTATGCAAAAATGATGTTGCGGTTATCTGACGTTCATTACGCAAAAAAAGTGCTGCAACAGATAGGAAGCGCTACAAAGCAAAGCAGTGGAGTTGAAAGTAATATCGAGAAAAGAGCAGTGATCAAGGTTCTGTTGTTTTCTACGTGGGTGCAGAGACTTTATTTCATCATAAGATCCTTCATCATGGGTGAGATAGGTGGGACTGTCACATTCCTTTTCATATGGTATATGGGCTCAGTAAGCGCTATCGTAAATTTTGGATTCGGCATAATTGTGTTTTTGTTGACATTGGTCATAACAAGACTGTTTGATACGCAGATAACCAAAGCTACAAAAAAGATCGTCGAACTCATGGCTAATCATAGAACCATTAGGGATTTTATCATGAATCACTTCTAGATGAAGCGCGCATGGCTGTTCCTAAATTAGTCTGTCATGTTAGCTTCTGCCATTGACTTTGTTTTGATCTATCGAAATTGCGTGACTCGGAATGCGTGAAGCATCGTCTAGAAGGCATGAATCCCATTTCTCATTCTCGCAATTGACCTTGAAGAATAGATTCTAAGCACAATGTAGGCAGTCAAAAATACCACCAAGATTCCTGCCGCCAAGTAGGGAAGATTGCCCGCAAATGTGGTATATGAACTTGGGTTGAGATAACTTCCAAGCACAACCCCAAACACGATGAAGAAATTCGAGAGAAAGAAAGATAACTTCCACAGCATCGGCGGTGCTCGAGAAGCTTTTTTCGCCTCTATGTGCCTCTTTATTTCACCCACGCCCAAAACTAGAGAAATGCCCAAAACTCCGATAAATAAAGGAATGGTAAAGTTGAAGCTGAGTTGGGGGTGGTAGAAGTCGATGAAAGTCCTAACGCCCAACACAGACAGGAGAGCCAAAAACAGGATGAGAACAGTGGAGCCAACAAAAATCCCTATGTCCAGGATACCGCCAGAGTAGAAGGGACCGTAAATCCTTCGCCAAGGTCTTAAAGTATAATCTTTCATATCCTCAGCGGTTTTTCTAGTGAGCTCGACCGGGTCGTTTTGATACATGTATATCTTAGTTTTGATATCGGGCGCGATTTTTTTACCTTCGTGATCATACCTAGCTTTCTTCACTAGCCTTGAGAAAGGATAAAGCCACTCCACCCCGCGATCTTTTGCTGTGTTAATAGCATCAAGAAGAGTATGACAGAAAGCGCCTAATGCGAGGTAAGGATTAATCAGAAAAACTATCCCCATGAAAACGAAGTTGTGGTATAGTGCCCGATGAAGCTGATGGTCACGGAAGTAATCTTTGCTGAAAAAACCATACTCCCTATCCATGTCAGGAAGGACTGACCCGATGGCAACAAGCAAACTGATGTCCCACCTCCCAAAGAAGAGAGCTCCGATCAACGCACCAAACATTATATGCGTAGGAAGATTCATGTGAATTCACCTACTCACGATTCGTCAATTAACTTGATTTGAGAAATTATAAGGTTTTGCTGATTCTTAGCCATTCGCACGCGCATTGCTCAGGGCGACTTGATATATAAGAAAATCGAATTTGCGTCAAAACTGGAAGAAGAAATAAAGAAACTGCTTGGTCTGCCTGAGAAACTAAAGCGCGCAAAATGAAGCTCGCTAGAGCGCCGCCCGCTTACGCCGCGCGCGCGAATAGCGCTATGTCGGAAAAAGAAAGGAAGATTGTCGGGTCGCCACGCGCGCGACACTCTACTATAGGTCCACCCGCAACCGAACAGCCCGCGCAGAAATGTGATGGGTTTCAGTCAAGCTTAGCATAAACCAATGCCATCTTTAACAATATCCAGCCCGTGCCACGCTCAGAACTCAACACGCGCGCGAGACGGATGAACTCACCAGAGCATCCTTGCCCCATTCAACGATGAGGCATTAACCAAGCGCACCCACGTGCGTTAAGCATCCTTGCAATCTCCAAGCAGAATTATGAAAGACATCATGAAACAGCGCGCGCTGAGCCGAATAATACGACTTAAAATCAGGACGCTTCAAGAATCAACCAACCGTCCTCAAAACTCCAACGCCTGTACTTAGCAGAACACTCAGAGAGCTTGCCCAATCGTTCTAGAGGAACAGATGCGATATAAGATCCTTGCTTCCTCGTACGGATAAACAATCTAATTACCTTCTTGGCCACTTTAGACCGCCCTTGAACCAACACAGATACAAGACAGGCATTTAAAAATACTCCAGGCACACATGGTATAACAAAGAATAAGGCTTTTATTCTGCAACAACCATTGATTACGAGAGGGAAACAAAAATGACGCAAGCAAACCGCCAAAAAACACCTGAAGAAAAGAACCAAGCATCATCAACCCAGCAAACAACACCATACAGAAACACAGAATTACTAAGCCTTAAGGCAGGTATGACGACGGGCTCCAGAAAGAAGCTCAATATATTACCCGTGGAGTCCACCATTTTGCGTGGAACCAACGGGTTTGCCGACCTCAAAAGGGATGAAGAGGTTCTGGAGCGGTTAGAGATACCCGTAGGGACAGCGCCCAAAAACACTGCCCCGGGCAAAGGTCGTCGGTTCAAATCCGGCCGGCCCCACCAAAAACAAGCAAACTGTAGGCAAGCACTTTGCCAAAAATCGGTAAGAAACTTGCTTTTTTTGGAATGATAATATGACCCTAGGTAGCTCATTTTGATCTAGCGTTTAAATTTCACAAATCTACAAGTTTCAAACGGACTCAGTTTTGCGCGAGCGCGCCTGTTCTTGGCGAACGCTTCCAGCGCCTAAAACGGTATAAATTACAGCATGGGAATGGTAGCCCGGGAGAGATTCGAACTCTCGGATGCTCATTCTCCTTATGGTTGAAAACTGACCCATGTTGATTTGTAAAATTTAAACGTAAGTCTAAACCTATACGGCCCCACCAAGCTTCCTTTCGAAGAAATAAGAAAAGATTGCAGAATGTTTAGGAAAATAGGTTCGAACTGGTCAGTTTCTGGTAGCTTCTCTATGCGAATGTTATGCGCGGGTTATCTGGCGGGCATTATGAGCCTAGTGTGGCTTTGTGATTAGTCTCGGTGTTCGTGGGATTCCTCTTCGGATGCTTCTTCGTTCTCTTCTTCTTCCTCAGCGGCTTCTTCTCCTGTAGCTCTTGCTTGTTCTTCAGCTTCTCCTTCTGGCGGATAGGTTCCATCCAGCCAAACCTTAAACTGTTCTTTGTCTTCATCATCGGATAAGGCCCATTCACACAGTTCACTGAGGACGGCGTTGAGATTTATCTCGTGTTCGTCCGCCAGATATTTAAGAAACTGCGTCCACTTTGCAGGCAGAGACAATGCAGGCTTAACCATTTCGAATTTTCACCGTCATCTCTTATCCTTCAAGTCATATTTAAACGTCAACCTGACGCGCGCTTGTTGCATTTGCTTTCAGTCTTTCAGTAGGATTTATTTGAACAAGTGCGCATGAGTGGAAAAGAAAGGAATAACATTTGCAGCAATCAAGCGGACGAGACAGGAAGATAAGAGCGATCATCTTAACGGGCATCGCTAGCGTTTTGTGGGGCACTTCTTTTCCAGCGATAAAAATCGGCTTGAAGTATGTAGACGCCTACATGTTCGTTTTTTTGAGGTTTTCTATTGCCTCTATCATAATGTTGTTTCTACTATTGATAAGGAGAAACTTCGGATTCGAATTCGCGAAGAGAAGAGTTGTGTGGTTCTTGGGCATCGCCAACGGAGTTGCCTATTTGTTCCAGTACGTTGGAATGAACTCCACTTCGGCCTCTAAATCGTCGTTGCTTGTTAATCTAAGCGCTATATGGGTTGCTATACTGAGCTGGTTAATACTGAAAGAACGCCTGGGAAACAGGAAAGGATTCGGAATCTTATTCGGACTTGTCGGGGTTTTCTTGATTACAACGAACCTCGATTTTCAAATGCTGGGCCAAGGCGCGATTATCGCCGATTTGCTGGTTCTTTTCTCTGGAGTCGTTTGGGCGTTTTTCACGGTTTTCAACAAACGATTGGTCTCAGGTGTAAGAGACATAATTCAGCCCACATCGTGGGTTATTTTCATAACCCTGCTGCCCCTAATACCGTCCCTCCTCTTTTCAACCAGTTCACCCTCCCAATTGCCGATTGACGCTTGGCTTGCCATTGCTTACACTGCAATATTCTGCTGGGTAATTCCTTACTACCTATGGTCGGAAGGCTTGAAATACATCTCCGCCGTGAACTCCACTATCATTCTCCTGGCGGAAGTACTAGTTGCCTTGGCAATCTCCTCAATCTTCCTGAACGAGACACTAACGTTGATTTCGGGCATAGGAGCTTTCCTAATAATCGCGGCCATTGTCTTCGTGTCCTGAACGTGCGTGAAAACAAACTGTTTTTATGAATTGAATGGGAAAATACTATTGAAATGAACTTGATATCAGCCCGGGCAAGAGAAACCAACAGTCCTTAGGAACATCAGAGTTTGCGCAGTATTCTTATATCTTTCAACAATCTCTTGTGGACGTAAATCATCAGGGAATTTGGCTCATGTACGCGGTTGAAACTCAGAACTTGGTCAAACGGTACGGCAAGACGTACGCGCTTAAGGGTCTAGATTTCACTGTAAACCCAGAGGAGATCATGGTTCTGCTAGGACCGAATGGTTCTGGAAAAACAACGTTGCTGATGACTCTGGCGACTGTTTTGAAACCCACCTCAGGCTTGGCGAAAGTAATGGGGATTGATGTTGTCAAGTATCCGACGAAAGTTCGCCAGATATTGGGGATTTCGTTTCAGGAGGCCAGAGGTTTTTGGAGGCATAAGCCAGCGGAGATTCTGCGGTTTCACGCTGCGATGTGCGGAGTCAAGAAGAGCGAACGCAACGGTTTGATTGAGCAGGTCCTGAAGGAGATGGAGCTCTGGGACGCGCGCAACAAGTTGTTCATGCAGCTTTCAGGCGGCCAAGCCAAGAGACTGGAAGTTGCCAAGGTTCTGGTGCAGAATCCGAAGTTTGCCATATTCGACGAACCAAGCAGCCAGGTTGACCTGCGCGGAAAGAGAACAATCTGGGAGAAGATACTCGGACTGAAAGAGAAAGGCGTAACGCTTATCGTCGCCACAAACGAGGTTCGCGAAGCAGAGTATCTTGCAGACAGGGTGACCATTCTAGATCAAGGGCAAAGCATCGTGTGCGACACGGTTCAAAATTTGAAGGACAAAATCACGGGAGGCGATATCGTCGAGCTTGAGCTGGAGCACGTCGAAAACGATGCAGCGTTCCAGGAGGAATTGGCCAAGATCCCAGGTACAGTGAAGCTGGCACCATTAGAAGATAACAAATACAAGGCCTACGTTTCCATCGCAGAAGCTTGGGTTCCAAAGATGACGAGTCTGTGCTATGAAAAGAAGATACGCGTTTCATCCGTGAGAGTGACTGAACCGTCGTTGGACGATGTTTTCTTGAGCTTCACGGGCAAGAAGCTGGAGACCAACGAGAATGCTTGATGTCCTTCGCCTAGTGTGGTTCGACCTGAAGCACGAGCTCTACCCGCCCGTGTGGATAGGTCTCCAATGGTTCTCTTTCACAATACAAATTTTCATATACGGCGCTCTGATATCCCAGCTCGTCACCATCCCTCAAATACCCAACTATCAGGAGTTTTATGCAGTGGGTTTTGTGGTTATGATGACGTTTGATGTTGGTTCCCATGCCGGAAGGGAATTTGTGGAAGCCGCGCATGAGGGAAGGCTTCCGTACCTTTTGAGCCTGCCGGTTTCAAGGTCAAAACTCTTCTTGTCTATAGCCCTGAAGGGTGGACTTGAGCTAGCGCTGATGCTCATGGTTCCATTTGCCATCATACTAGCTCTGATAGGCAATCTGACAGTTTTTTCTGCGGTAGCTGCGGCCGCAGCACTGTTTTGTTTGGGGTTCGGGGTCGCTGGACTAATGCTGGGGCTGTCGTTCATTGCCTTCAAATCGAGTGACTTGTACGTGGCTGTCACGACGGGTTTAAGCGCGCTGATCATCCGGTTTAGCACGGTGTTGTATCCTCTCGTGTTCTTGGCGCGTGCTTCGCCAGGCTACGATTCCGTGGCAAAGTTCAGTCCCCTCACTTACGGGGCAGACCTTGTTCACCTCGCTTTAGGATTTGACCCGAGTATGCTGCTCAACCCGACAATCGCGGTTGCTGCGCTGATAGCCCTTGCGGTGAGCACTCTTGGTTTGGCTGTTTTTCTTCTTGGACGTTTAGTAGAAGGAGTGAAGAGCGGATGACGGAGTTTCTTGCCATTTTGCAGCTGGCTCGAAATGACTTTTCCTACTTTTTCAGGACGAAATGGCTGATGGCCGTTCTTCTGAGCCTGAATCTTTCAGACATGCTTGTCGTAGCTCTCGTGTATAAGCAAATAATACCACTTTCAAAGATTAACTACTTCCAATTCTTCGTCCCGGCGGTTATCGTAATGGGGATGTTCGCAGCTGCTTTGGACACTGGGAGACGCATATGGCTAGCTATCCGTGAAGGCGTAATCCAATACTATCTCTCTTTGCCTATAAGCACGCCAGGCATTGTCGTGGCCTACTTGCTTGCCGGTGGGCTTTCTGCGATGGTCTACTCGGCTTCGCTCTTGCTCGTGGCCCTGGTCGTTCTTCCAATGGCGGCTGTAGGTAACACTCTGCTCTTGTTGCCATTTCTTTTTTTTCTAGCAATGGGGCTGGCTGGAATTTCAGCTGCTCTTGCAGCCGTGGCTTCGACTCATGGCGAATATTTCTTCGCCTATCAACAAGTCGTGCAGATACTGCTGCTAACTCTTAGCACAGTGTATTACCCCATCGAGGTTATCCAAAACTACTTGCCAGCGTTCTTAACCAGCCTTGTTTCAGCGAACCCGCTCAGTCTTGCAGCTCAGGCCATGCGAAACACTTTCTTGGGAAATCCTGTGCAACCATTTTCTCTCCTTAACATTCTATTGGCCAGCCTGCCTTTCACGGTAATCGGCGCCGTGGCTTACCTGTCTGCTCTCCGCACGATACAGGCTAAAGGGAAGATGTGAAAATTCGTCTACCAAGTATCATAGCGAAGCGCGCGCCCAAAGTATCTTAATAGCATGAAAGCTTTTATTCATTGTTTACGTTCAACATGACCACTTTCACTGGAGAAAAAATCAGAGATTGGAAAAGAAACAGTGCCATTCTCAAATACTTTCCAACATTACAAGCTTACCCGTAGGCTCACTAAAATGGAAATTGAACACAGACATTGATGACACGCGTCTGCGTTTGTGAACACCTAGCACAGGACTTTTAAAGTAGAAGCGGCAAGATCGAATTGGAGGTTATGTATGAGAGATTACTTGCGCAAAGTGAAACTTTCCGAGCCTATCGATGTCGATGCAATTGCTATAAGTAAAGATCCTTATTTTGCTGACGCTTATGTCATTGATCTTCCTCTAGATTCCGTGCCTAGTCACGTTTGGCAAGATATTTTTGAGCGTGAGTGGAAGTCGAGTAGACACCTGTGGGATAGGAAGCTCTATGTCGTGGGCGATAATCTCAGGCTTGTGACGACGAAAGACGACATTGAGGACAAGCTGGACTGGGTTAAGCAGGCCATAGAGAGGACGAACACGTCCCTGGATGATTACAATCGCGAGGAAGAAGCGCGCGGGCAGCAGATAAAGGAGGAAATGCGAAATCGGGCTTCAGAGGAAGAGAAGACAAGCATAGACATGATTAGGGATAATCTGAGAAGAAGGGTCGGAGGTCTCTAGAGTCCTGCCAGAGTTGATCGTGTTGAGTTTTGGGTTCGTGGGATTCAAGTTCGTTTGATTTTCTTACTTTCTGTTCTTTACGATGTTTTCCATGGTTTGCATGAAATGGCAGTTGTCGCACAGGTTATCTTCGTGTGTTGCGTCCCTTTTTCCACATTTGTTACATTTTACACGTTCCGTTGTTGTCTGTGTTTGAAAGGAATTTTCCGACATGCTTGATCGGAAACTAAGAATAGCTTGGTATAGCTGATATGATTTGTGAATTCTGAATAGTGATGCAAGGTTCAGCTTCGGGTGACGCTCAAGAGTGGAATAAGTTGCCGGTTTTTGCCAATTTAGCTAGAGTTTACAACAATAACCATTAATCAGATGATTGCGACTTCCAAGAGCTTGGCTGCCCGCAACTGCCGACGTGTTTTAACGTTGGAGGGATCTAATGATCTCAGGCAACAGAAATCCTTGATTGCTATCTTGACACTTGTCGTCTGTCAAGCCTTAATTATCTCTTCTGCGTACGTTCTGTCCAAGAATGAGGTGACAATCATTGAGCGCAGACGAGAGGTTTGATGAAGTAACGAAAGAAATGATTGACAAGTTCCTTGAGCACAATCCTGACTATGCCACGCAACTCGGGTTGCACGACCCTTATGATTACCTGCTGCCGGATGGATCGACAGCGAGACTGCTGAAGAATCTTGAGCTGGAAGAACAGTGGCTGAACCAGCTAGAGAAGACTGTTAAGAGGCGAGAGCTGAACGATGAGCACAAACTGGATTGGGAAGTGATTGAGAGGGTTCACGAGTTCTCGCGGTTTTCATTCTACGAACATCGATTGCATGAGCTCAACCCTGATGCCTTCGACATCTTGGGCGGGCTCGTCTTTTTGATGCTCACTAGAGATTATGCACCTTTGGAGAAGAGGATGGATGCGATAGCCTCCCGCTTGGAGCGGGCCCCAAAGTATCTTGAAGAGTTCCGCTCCCGGTTTGATAAGTCCCACCCGGTGAAGCTTTGGACCGAAGTTGCCATAGAGTCAGCGCAGAGTATTGGCGGTCTCTTTCAGTTCCTGCTGCAGATAGCCAAGGGACAGGTCTCAGACAAAGCCTATGGACGGCTGAGCAGAGCGGTTGAGGGACTCATGCCTGAGCTTGAGAAACATCTGAAGTGGCTTAACAGTCTTCTGCCGAGAACGACTGAGAATTGGGCGTTGGGTAAAGAGAAGTATGAGAAGCTCATCAGACTGCGGGACCTAGGCATGACATCTGAACAGATACTCAGGCTGGGCGAAGATTATCTCAGGAAGCTGAAGGCTGAGAGAAAACTGCTTGCACAGCAAATAGCACCTGGAAAGACAGTCGAGTACGTGATCAAGAAGATCGAATCCGACGCTCCGAAAACCTTCGAGGAAGCTTTGAAGTTCACCGAGAAAACCATGCAAGAGGCCAAAGAATTTGTGCAGAAGAAAGGCATAGCCACGGTCTATACTGAAGACAAGCTGTACGTAAGGGAGACACCAGAATTCATTGCGCCTCTCATCCCCTTCGCGGCTCTAATGATGCCTGCAAAGTATGACAAGCCCCAGATAGGAGTTTACATAGTCACAAGGCCTAAGGACGTGGCAAACCTAGGCAACCACCTGAACTACAAGTCTGTGCGAAACACTGCTGTGCACGAGGCTTATCCAGGACACTTCCTGCAGGGCGCTGTCTCGAACAGGCACAGCATAATCCGGCTATTGCCTAACGGAGTGGAAACCACAGAAGGATGGGCTCACTATTGTGAAGAGATGATGGCTGAAAAAGGCTTCATAACAGATAACGAAACCAAGCTTATTCAAATCAACGACGTCATCTGGAGAGCCGTTCGTATGGTCGTAGATGTCAAGCTGTCAAGAGGTGAGATGACTTTTGACGATGCTGTTCGCATGCTCGTCGAGGAAACTGGCATGTCAAAGGAAGGTGCTACCGCCGAAGTCAGGAGGTACACGCAGACGCCAGCTTACCCGCTGTCGTACTTGCTGGGAAAACACTTGATTCTGCAGTTGAAGAGTGAGATAACTGAGAAAATGGGCAGCAAATTCAATGAGAGATTCTTCCACGACACCCTGATTGCCAACGGCTACTTACCATTGTCTTTGGTTCGAAAAGTCTTCAAACAGAAGCTAGAACAAATGAAAGCCTAGCCATTCCTGCTTTGCCTTTCCACAACTCATTCGCTTTGCCATTCTTCTTTCCATCTTAACGCCTAGCCACGCTTGCCGCTGGGCCACGATGCCGTCTCCGACGAAGTTGGGGCGTGCGCTGTTCATACTGCTAACTAGCAACGTTTTTGGCAGTCTCCTCTTCTGGCATTTTTGTGTTCCGGAAGTAGTACCAGAACAGCGCGATTGAAACGACGTACAAGAGGGCAGCTAGGAAGAAGGGCGCTGCCAATAGCCCTATGCCAATCAGATAGGCGCCGATGAAACTGCTTAGGGCGTTAGGCAACCTCCACAGGGCAGCGCTTACTCCAGAGGCTGCGCCTCGCTCGTCTTCTGCCACTAGCCCCATTATCATGGACTGCTGAAGCGGGTTTGCCATGTTCATCAGGAAGCTTCTGGAAGTGTAGACCATGCTGGCTGAGACATAATCAGGAGATAATGGCGTGACAAACATGAATATAGTTGAGAATGCTTGGGTTGCGACGATGGCCTTGACGATGCCGATTCTTCTGGCAAGCGGAGGCGCGGCCAAAGTTGCTACCCCAATCACTATGTTTGAAATGCCCAGAATAGGACCGCTTATCGCGTCTGAAATACCGTACTGAGCCCTAAGCCAAGCGGTCATCAACGGAACCACCATGCCCGCCCCAAAGGCGATTATGGCACTGGTCAACACATATTTCATCAAGACCCGTATCGACTTCTTAGGAAGCAGCTCCCTCACGCCTGCCCGAGCTTTCTTCAGATTTTTCGACTCGCTGATCTTGAGCATGATGAGTGTTGAAGCCAGACTGATGGCGGCCAGTATTACGTAAAGCAGAACGTGGCTTTCCCCACTCGTAAGCCCGAAAGCAGAGAATATCACAACAACTGGTATCATGAAACTCCCCACGCCGAAGGCTATGCCCTGCGCGAAGCCAGCAAGGGAGAAGGCGCTGTTCCTCCTTGTATCTCCAGCTTTCTCCGCAAGCAGAGCATTTGTTGAAGCCGAAAAAGACGCTTCAGAGATTCCCTCAATGATCGCAGCGAGCACGAGCAACGCAGGGTTTGTAGTTAAAGCGAAAACTGCGATTATAACGCTCGCCAGCACGTTGCCCAGTATTAAGAATCTTTTTCTTCCGTATTTGTCGGCGGCTATTCCCAGTGGGATGCTGGCTATGACCGTGGACACTCCCATTAGGGTTATAACGGTTCCCATCAGCTCGTAGGACAGCCCCTGAACCGTTGTGAGAAAATACGATAGGTCAGTGTAGAACATTCCGTATGCGAGGGAGGGAAGTATCGATGAGTAGATCAGGTACTTTGCCTCCTTCGGCATATCTCTGTACTCGTTGAACAACGCTAGCCTGCTCCGATTGCCGAAAAAGGTGGGTTTCCTGTATTTGAATCTTAACTCTCTTTCTTGGCTTGTCGCTCACATGATAGCGGACGTTTAAATCATGATATAACTTAATTGAATCATTAATACTACTTGAAACGGAATGATGAAGAAGAGCAATGCGAGAAAATGACTGTTTTCTTGGTGGACACTTATGTCGTCAAGACAGAGAAGCGGAAGGAATTCGCGCGCTATATTGGAAATTTCTCGAATACAGGAAACAGAAGCTAGAGAAATTCAGAGTGCAAATCATGGAGAATCTACCGCCAAGCATTCGGTAACTTGTCGGAGCGTATGTTGAAATGATGGAATTCAGGGAACCTGGCAGAAGCTGAAAAATGGGGGGGGAGAATGCGAAAAGACGATGCGATGCTAAGATTCAGAGAAGAGTTCATGCCCCTCACAGAACCTGCCACAAACTCGATGAACGTATGGAGCTCCGTCATCTAAGAGAAAAGCAAAACACGACTATTGTTCAGAATAGGTGTGCATCTTTAAGGCGTGCTCACTGTGTTGAATTCTGTGTTCCGCTGTTCATTCTTTCCCATCCTATTGCTGCTTGAGATCCATCTCGGTTTTCAGCGAATTTTCTCCTCTTCTTTATTCCGCATCGCAAACACATCCTCTCCGAGTGCACATACTTTTCAACTTTCGCCGTGGTTGATGGAACAAATCCTGGCTCCTTCCAGCTAATCTTTACAACTTCTCCGTAATTCTTCCACTTGTGTAGTCCCAATCTGCACAATAATGAGGTCAAACAGCTCACTCCAGACTCATGCCTTTGTTTCCAAACCACAGCTTCGGCAACACTATACCGTCATAACATGCCTATTTTATCTCTTTCTGAAACACTGAATTTCATCCACACGCGCTTGCCAAGCTTTGACCCAAATGTCAGAGCGCTCTATTCAACGCGTCTGTCCACTCTTTGAAAGCGCTTGTCACACACGTGTTTGGCTGACTTGTTGGCTTCTGTCACCACGTGATACAGCTTTATATTTTTCGTCGTGATTGAGTTCCGTATCAGATTTCTCCGTGGAGCATGCCCAGTAGGCGGCCCAGCACTTTTTCGCCTTCGGTGCGCAGGCCGTTGTGATCGTATTCGCTGGTGACCCATAGCTTGATGCCGCGAGTGTTCTTTGCGGTTTCCTCTGAGAGCGTTCGCTCGACGTACATGTCGTTGTAGTAAATGACGGCTGCGCATGGAACTGTGTTCGATTGCAAGACCGATTTGTCATACAGCTTCGGCCAGCCGTCGTACGTCGCCAAAATCTCCGCCGCCTCTTTCAATGGTCGCAGGTACTTGTACTCGTCAAACATCCATGGATACACCATCTCGCCCGTGAAGTACACAGGTTGATCACGTGTGATCTCAAATTCTGGACACTCTTGTCGGACGCGATCGGCTGACCAGTTGGAAGCAGTTTCCTCGCAGTAGATTGATTCGTGCAGAATCGCGTAGATTGGGTTGGTTTCAAACGACAGGGAGTTTTCGAAGCCGCGCAGGAAAGCATAGCTTATCTGTGGATTAGCTGCGTCGCGAAGGAACGCTTTTTCGAGCAGGTAGTGAACTTGTTCGAAACCGTTGCTCATCCCGAACGCTATGCCGAGTTGCTGAAACCGTCTCGGTGACAGTCTATCGCCCCCCGGTAAGTTCACCTCATGCGACTCTAGATAGTCGACGATTTCTCTCACACGTCCGATGTCATCAGGGTAACGTTCGTAGTAAAGTCTGTTCTTGTCAATGACGCGCTGATAAGTGGCACGATAAACGTCGTCGGGCGTCCGATTCAACGGCGGTAGTCCACCGGTCATAATCGCCTCCTTCAGTCCATCCGGCGCAACGGACAGATAATGCGTCACGCAGAAGCCCCCGTAGCTCTGCCCCAGCGCACTCCAGCGGCCGCCCTCTCCGAGCAATTCGCGTCGAATCAATTCAGCATCTCGCACGATTGAATCAGCGCGAAAATTCTTCAGGTAATCAGCCTGCTCCCTCGCAGTGGCGAACCCCGTCAACGTCTGATAATTGACGGGCGTGCTGCGGCCTGTCCCGCGCTGATCGAGCAGAAACACACGATACTCTTGTAGTGCTCTTTTCAGCCAGCCACTGCTGTTTTCAGGACGCGGCGCTTCCATACCGGGACCACCTTGAAGGAAGACAAGCCACGGCAAATCGCTCTTTTCTTTGTCACTCGCAACCACTTCACGTCCAAAGATGCTAATCATCTCGCCATCGGGATGCCTGTGATCCAAGGGCGCATTGAATTCATGGCCAGTTAACACGATGCCGGGCAGACGGTGAACGTACGTACGCATATGCAGCCTTCCTTCAGGTCGCCAACGGCTTATTGGTTACCCGTGATTGAAGTAATAAGCCTTGCACAAAGGAGGCAATCGGCAAAGTATAGAGCACACACCTCAACCGCTATTTTTCTGTTTAGTAACTTTGCAGAAAATGCTAGAATCGTCTATCTCAATGATCGATGCGTCTAACCCAAACTCGTGGAAAAACTCAGCAAATTGGCTACCGCTTATCGTGGTTGCTCTGAAGCCATCTTTGCACACTATGTTTCCATCGTGCGTCCTATCCTCGTCTATTTCTCCCAGAAGACCTGTTTGAGACTGCTTTCTGAACCAGTCTAGCCGGGGTCGCCATATCTTGGGCGAGTAGCTTGAAAAAAGAATCAAGCCGTTGTTTTTCGTCACTCTTATAGTTTCTGCGATAAGGCGCTTTTCATCCACGCCAAATGCAGAAATGCCATTTTGGATACAGAACACAATGTCAAAAACACACGAAGGGAACGCCGTGTTGGATGCGTCCGTTTGAACTAGTCTGCAGTTGTTGCGTGGCTTCAAGTATGATTTCGCAAGCTCTAGACTTGCGCGTGAAATGTCATCGCCAACAAGAGTTGAAACGAACGGAGACACAGCTTTCAACACTCTCCCAAAGCCGCATCCATGCTCCAGAGCCAAACCTGCACCATGAACATTGGAAATGACGAATTGAGTCTCCGCATCAAGATATTGCTTTATTCTAGGAGTGGCTAATTCATAGCATTTGAGCAATTTGCTGCCAGAAAGCTTGTCTTCATAGTAAATGCCTTTGTGCATGGAACAAACTAGAAATCTAGCCTTAAATGTGTTTTATGCACCTAGTCTTGCCTTTCAACTTTACGCGCGCACTAGTCAATGAGACTCAGCAGCGGCACACAAGCGACGACAGCGTCTCGGTACTTGCCCAGAATCATTACTGCGTGCCTTTCTGCCTGGTGTTCCCACATGGGTTTCTTCTCCATCCATTGTCTCAGGTGCATTCCTTCATGCGCCGTGACTTTCACGAGTGCTTCCTTCCAGTCGTTCAACATTACCGCGTACTTCTGACACCGTTTGTGGTCCGGATAAACGGAAAGGTACGGGAAGTGTTTCGCCCTGCCTATCCTGACTACAATTAGGAAGCGTTGGCCGTTGCAGCCGCATGTACAATCCTCTGCGCTTGCAAAGATTCGTCCATAGAACGCGTGTTTGCTGTTTCTCACGTGCACTTCCAATTCGGCGGAATGAGGAACGTTCCTCAGGGCGAACTTGACGAGGTTTTCAACTTCGGCCGAGGGATATTTTGAACTGTTCTTGATAATCACATGAATGTCCTCTTGGTGTTGATGTTCTAAATTCAGCTCCCATGTGGGAGCGCGAGAGTCTACGCGTTACTGCTGATTTTTTCGATAAAGGCATTATGAATTCGTAATCAATACTGAGACTCAGTAATGCAGGATCCGACTCTCGTCTTCATGGCTGAACACACAAGACTGGTCGCAACTACACAAAACATCTATTTAGGATGACCACTACCTTCTTCGGACAAGATCAGCCACACGAAACGTGGCTGCATCTGCGAATGACCCCCAAAGGATGAATGAGGAAATGGGCTCAACTGACCCGGGCGAAAGTGATACTGCCAAGCTTGGTTCTCGATCGCTCTTCAAGCACTTCGACTTTATCAAACTCTGGTCAGCCGAGACCTTCTCCGTCTTCGGGGTCCAATTCTCTGGACTAGCAATCCCCTGGATAGCGGCAAAGATACTCAACGCTGGCACGTTCGAAGTTGGAGTCCTCTATGCACTTCCGACCGTACCCTTCCTGGTTTTTGGACTATTCGTGGGCGTTTGGGCAGATAGGAGTCGCCGCAGACCCATAATGATAATGAGCGATATCGGTCGGGCCCTAGCTCTCGCGACAATCCCCATCACTGTGCTACTGTTCGGGCCCAGCATGATAGTCCTCTACATAGTAAGTTTCTCAGTGGGCACGTTCACCGTCTTCGACGACGTTTCTTCGTATGCATACCTGCCCAGCTTGGTAGATTCGGACCAGCTCGTGGAGGCCAACAGCAAGATGGAAACGAGCAGAGCAAGCGCCCAAGTCGCAGGGCCAGGCCTCGCAGGAATCATGATCCAGATAGTAACTGCACCAATCGCGATGATCGTTGACGTCGTGGGTTACCTCGGTTCTGCAGGCTTCCTGTCTATGATAAGGAAGGAAGAACCCCATATCAAACAAAAAGAAGACGCTTCAGTAGTCAAAGACGTCAAAGAAGGATTGACAGTCGTCTTCAGCAACAGGAGTTTATGGTCGATAGCCGGTGCAACGGGCACGGCGAACTTCTTCTCGAGCGCGTTGGGCGCACCATACTTGCTTTTTGTGATACAAGAGCTGGGGCTAAGCTCTCCTCAGTTGGGACTTGTCTTCACTCTTGGAGCTGTAGGCGCGCTTGTTGGCGCGTTCTCGGCAAGCAGAGTTGCCAAGACATTAGGAGTGGGGCGAACCATAGTCATATCAATCTTTGCCGGAGGCATAAGCCCGATAGCGGTGTATTTCGCTAATCCCTCATTCAATCTACCACTTCTAATCTTGGCGTCCTTTTTGGGTTCCATGGGCTCTGTCATCTACAACGTGAATCAGGTGAGCTTCCGACAGGCAATCGTCCCGCTTGAACTTCAAGGAAGGCTGAACGCGACGATGCGTTTTCTGGTCTGGGGCACAATTCCGATAGGCTCATTGATTGGCGGAGTTCTGGGCGAAATCCTCGGCTTGCGCACAGCTATAGGATTCTTCGCCTTGGGCGGAGCACTTGCCTTCCTCTGGGTTCTACTCTCACCGGTCAGACGGATTACCGAGATACCCAGACGGAATGACGTGGCCGAAGAAACGACAAAATCATCAGAGCAATAGTGCCCTTAGCCTGCGCAAGGCTCGCTCGTTCAACGACTACGTTTATTACATTTTCACGCCTAATTGCTAGACAAGCTCGTGGTGGTTGAATTGAAGGAGTACGATCTCATCGTTATAGGCTCGGGATCTGTCATGGAAATCGTGAACGCCATGGAAGAGGATACTCTCGGCGTCAAGGTTGCTGTGATAGACAAGGACGAGCCTGGCGGAATATGCCTGACGCGAGGCTGCATTCCCTCCAAAATCCTTCTGTACCCCGCCGAGATGGTGAGGACGATTGAGAGGGCCAAGGATTTTGGAATATCCGTGGACATGAAAAACGTGGATTTCCGATCAGTTATGGAGAGAATGAGAAAACTGATTCAAGTAGACATAAACGCGATGAAGCAAGGGCTCACTCACACAAAAAACTTGGATTACTACAACAGCGTGGCGGAATTCGTCGCACCATACACTATGAAGGTTGGAAAGGAAACCATAAGGTCAGAAATGATTTTTCTGTGCACTGGATCAAAACCGCTAATCCCCGCAATAAAAGGCCTAGAAAACATCAAATATCATACAAGCGACACCCTCCTCAAAATGGACAGCCTTCCGCAAAGCATAGCCATCATCGGCGGAGGATACATCGCAGCAGAATACGGCCACTTCTTTTCTGCCATGGGGTCGAAAGTCACTGTTATCGGCAGAAATCGGCAGTTCATTCCAGAAGAAGAGCCCGAAGTGTCGGCACTGGCAAAGAGAGAGCTCCAGAAGCACATCACGATAATGACCAACCACGAAGTTCGTACTGTGGAGAACATCTCAGCTGGAAGGAAAAGACTAGTCGCTGTCAACAGAGAGAGTGGGAAAGAAGTGGAAGTAACCTCGGAAGAAATATTGATCGCTTCAGGGAGGGCACCAAACACGGACATACTTCATCCGGAAAGGGCTGGAATAAGAACAGACGAAAAGGGATGGATAGTTGTCAATGAATATTTGGAAACGTCACAGCCAAACGTTTGGGCGTTAGGGGATGCCGACGGCAGATACCTCTTCAAGCACGTGGCGAACTACGAAGCATTGCTCGTGTACTACAATGCTGTGCAGAAGAAACGAATCAAAGTCGACTATCACGCCGTGCCACACGCCGTCTTCACCTATCCGGAAATTGCCAGCGTCGGACTCAAAGAGGCAGAAGCCACAGAAAAGTATGGCAAAAGCAACCTTCTGATTGGAATCCAACGCTATGAAGACACTGCCAAGGGATTGGCCATGGGTGTGAAAGACTTTTTCGCCAAGGTCATAATGGAGTCCACTACAACGAAGATCCTGGGTGCACACATCATCGGACCATACGCCTCTGTCCTTATCCAGGAGATAATAAACCTCATGTACACGCCTACCCAGAGTGCAGAGCCAATAGTCGAAGGAATGCACATTCACCCCTCGCTAAGCGAAGTTGTGCAAAGAGCGGTTGCTTCCCGCATGCCAGTAGACCAGTACCATCACATGATCGAAGAGCATTATGGCCTTTCAACCGAGTGAAGCATGCGTCAACTCTACAGGGCTTTGATTTGAGCGCGCTGGCTTGTCCCTAAATCGAGTGTTGAATCATGTTAGGGGAAGTGTATCGGCGCATACGAGGCTGTTTAGCATTAGGCTGCCGTAATCTCCGCTCTGTTGCGGTGCAGCGTTACGTCTGGCCTTGCAAACAGAAAGGGGCCTGAGAAGATTGTCACAGCGCGCGCGCTATTTTGAATTGTTGCGTATAAAAGTCTTGCACTAGAGCCACTTCTTGGTTTTGCGGAAAGAAATTAACCTAGTTCGTCTTCTGTTGCTGTGCCGATTAAAGGTTTCTGTCTATGACCATAATTACAAAAGATTTATTAGGAGTCTCTCAGCATATACGCACCGCAGAATCAAAATGATATGGTGTAGATATGAGCAGAAGAACAGTAACAATTGACCCGAAACTTGACCAAATAATCAATATTATCAGAGGAAGCCTTCTGTTGATAGGTCAAGAATACAACTATACAGAGGTCGTTAATCATGCAATATTCTACGGCATATGCTATTGGCTAGGCATAAATCACGAGACTGCAATTAAACTCGCTCCTCAGTTCTTGACCACCAATTTCAAAATTGAAGGCGTTATAGACGAACAAGCGGATAAATTGAGAGAAGAATTCTTCAAAACTCCACCCCCACCTTGAAGTGATATGCTATGGATAAAAAACTAGAAAGGGGGTGAAATGAGATGCCAAAAGACGAAATCACAAAAGGGATATTAGAACTTCTTACTGAAATAGCGAAAAATGAGAAACAGAAAGCAGTCAAGAGAAGTGACTATTTCGATGCATCTGTTGCACAACTTTTTGAAAGTATGCTTAAGGACGCAAGAAATTCAATGAATTAGTGCCTCTATCCTTCCAGAAATCGACTTCTGAAAACCATTCTTTCCCTCTTTTTTTAGTCAGTTAATTAATTGGTGCTGGAGAGCGGATGTCACTCTTTTATTTGGCGAAAGGTGATAGAAGTCATAGGAGAATTGAATTGTCCGACAAAGTGCAGACTCAAATTCCCGAAGCAAAAAAGAAGGTCACTCTGAAAATCTTCATCAACGAGAACGACAAGTTATTCACAGTAATTGGTGTGATGGGTGGGCTTGCCGCTCTTTTCACAAGGCTCGAAAATGCAGGACTTCTTTCCTTCATCACTTTCACGATGTTACTCCTATTGGATTTTGAACTTTGGAGAGCATTTCCCAAGAGTGAAGAAGCATCTATTACTCTAGCGGTTTTCGAGTGGCTCTCGCAAGGATTTCTCTTCCTAGTAGCTGTTTACCTCTATATGACATATCCATTGTATTTCAAAGGGTTAATTACTGTGGCTGTTTTTTCCCTGTTTGCAGTAGTCTATATTTCACTAGGCCGAAGATTCAAATTGTACGCCTTTTTCAGAAGAGTATTTCCAGAAGAGAAAAGGTTCACTTCCTATGCCCGAGCATGTATAGCTGGTGGGATAATAGGTTTGGCAGGCGGTTTGTCTTTTGTCATTGCCAGTCTCATTGTTGACTATCTGCCCTATCTTTTCAAGTAGTCTTCTGTTGCTGTGCAGATTTAAGTTTTTTGTCAGTTTAGACAAATATGAGGAACATTTTTAAAACAAGAGGCTATAGGAAGATAGATAGTGAATGCATTGAAATGTCTCGCATTCTTCCTTTTGGTGACTTTCTTAATTTTTCCAATTCTTAGATGCAACGGACAATCATCTGGCTTGAAGATAACACATCAGCAATATCAATGGACTGATGACATGAACAGACTTGGAATCACCACGCCAGAACTAGGGCTAACATTCAAAATTATGATTTGGAATCAAGGGACTGAACCGCTAACTGAACAATACACACTTTGGATTACTGTGCAAGTCGATAGCACGACAACCAGCGGAGTGTATTTCTTCAAGCAACTGCAAATTGATTATCTATACTTGCCACCAAACGAAAGTCTTACCCGATTTGTAAAGGTTGATTTTGGTGGTGGTCAACTAATTGGTAGCTATGAGGCAAAACTAACCTACAGCTTCGGCTCATCCCCATCAGTAGGACAACCGATTGAAGAATATCCTTTTGATTTCAGAATTCTTGGCAACGACACTTTCCAGCAAGAAATTGAGCAAAATAAGGGTGGAGTTGCATTCGTCTTTCCTTTTAATCCAGAGATAATTCTAGGTGTCGTAGTTGGTATCTCGGTGCTAGTCGGAGCAATTTACCTCTTGAGGAAAAGAAGCAAGAAAAACGAAAAAACAAAGAAGGGCAAGTCTGAAAACAAGCCAGTGAATTTATCTCCTAATGGTCACGGCAAAGAGGAAAAAGTGTATCCCCAAGGTTACGCTTACTATGCCTACAAAGACATACTTGGCATCTTAAAGAGAGCGGAGAAAGAGGTTATAATCGCCGATAATTATGCAAATGAAGAATTAATCAATCTGTATTTGGAGAAAATTCCAAACAAAGTTCGAATCAGAGTATTGACAAAAGAGCCACGAGACAATTTCATGGCAGTTGCCAAGAAGTTTAGAATCAAACCCACCGTGGATTTTGAGGTCAGAAAGAGCACCGAATGGCATGACAGATGGCTTTTTGTTGACAACGAATGCTGGGTAACGGGGCAATCCGTCAAAGACGCTGGAACTAAACCCACCTACCTTGTCAAGTTAGATGCATATGACCTTCTCAAGAAAGCCTTCGATGAAGTTTGGAACAAGGCTTCACCAATTATCTGATGAGTCGAAACTAGAGAATAGTTCTGTCACTCCTTTTAAGCCAGTTTTTGGTTTTGCAGAAAAGCAACCCGTTAATCATTATAGCTGAAAAATCCTATATTCCTCTTTCAGCTTGACTAGAGCCTTCTATGCCGTGACCTCTTTCTCTCTCTGTCTTTCCATTTCAGGTTTTCCACTTAGGACAATTAGCCAAAGACCTATGCCTGCAAACAAAAAACCTGTAAAACCAATAAAGTCTATTGTGGTTTCTACGACGCCGTAGTTGTTTATATTGAATAATTCGTACAGCCCTTCAAACAAGATTGCTCCCCCAATTGCGAGAAAAAACGCGCCCACTAATCCCAATGCAACCACTAATCCCAAATTCGAGTTCATATTTTCACCTTCCTATTTGAACCCCTAGTTTGTCTTCTGTTGCTGTGCAGATTTAAGACTTCTGTGTTTTTTGGAAGGATGGTTGGTTGTTGCGTTTTCTCTGGGTTCTGTCTAACTTTGGCTTGTTTTCACGCCTTTCCTTTTTAATCCGCTCATATTCTTCTTTCAGCTTGACTAGAGCCTATTGAATAGCTGGAAAAGGAAAGAGTGGCTAAGAGTAGTAGGTTATGGTTACGGTTTCTGTTGCGTTATCGACCGTGTCTGTGTTGCCAACTCTAATTATTATATTTGGTGGCCACGCTGGTGGTGCGGGTATCGCTACACCTATCGGGCCAACATATACTGCGCCCCACTTGGTTCCCCCACTTGGTTCTTCTATATAGGAAGCATTCGGCACTATATAGGAAGCATTCGGCACAAACGGAAAGTCTGCTGTTCCATTTGTGCCCACTGTTATCGTGTTATTGTAGTTAATGCCGTGTGCACTGTAGAATACTTCGATATATGTGGTGTCAGTTGCTGATGATGTAACATTGACTGAAAAGTATCCTGCATTAAACGCCAAGAAAGGTATTTCAGTGTAAGAGTTTGCTGGTTGGCTTATGGTTCGGTTATACACAATCATTGAGTAGTTGAGTAAAAGAAAATTCCAGAGCGCGCGCCAGCTATCCTGTGTCTGGTTAAGCAATGTCTCGTTTCCATCTAGCCATGTTTGTGCTTGATTTAACAGAGTTTCATTTCCATTCAGCCATGTTCGCAGTTGATTGTTTTGGTTTTGAAGATTTCCAACTTGTGAATTCAATGCATCGTAGTCAGAATTAGAATGACTATGGCTTGACACATAACTATCATATGTGGCGTTCTTGTTATTGATTGTCATCGTGTAATATGCTATTGCTCCACCTAACCCAGCAACTAACAGAATGCAAACTATTCCTAGTGCTACGGCAACGTTTCTTCCTACGATTTTCTTTGTTCCTGTTCCGAGAGATTGATGAGGTGCGGTTGTTGGGATGTCTTCAACCTTTGTCAATGTTGCCATTGCGGCTTCTCCAAAACTTGATAGTCTGTACTTGCCATCATCCACTTTACTAACAAGCTCTCCCAAGTTTTCAAGATGATATGTGAGAAAAGAGTTGGACACCCCCAGCACTTCCAACATTTCTGAGAAGGTCATAGGGTTCTTTGAGAGCATCCTCAGAATTCTACGACGGATAGGATGTTTCAGAGATGCAAAAATAGTCTGATACGGTTCTTCATCAGAGACGGACACGAAGTATCCCCACTAACAAGTTGGCCAAGCATGAACAAAACCTTTTTTGTCAACAAAACTTGTCTCAGCAACCGTCCAAATCTTCTGAAACAGGCTTTAACCAACCAGCGTTAAGACAAGAAAAGTTGACTATGCCAATTCTACACTTCGCCCATCATGGAGTCTAAGCGTTCTGCACTTTCGACACATTCCTCTCGCTTCCTTTTTTTAATCAACTGATTAATTAACCCGTGCTGTATCAAACAATTAAAATGTTTTTACAGACTTTTTCCGATTGTTCAACATTACAACTAACCTCACAAACTGAGAGTAGGGGGTCGACTCTGCAAGACAGCATGTTTCAAAGGTTGCCCGCCTCCCATTATGAAGTCAGCTAATGCCGTGTTGCAACAGGAACTCATAAAAATAGATGGACCTGACGAGCCGTCCAGGCGTGCTGTGGATATTGTTGATTGTTGGTTGCAGAACGTTGAATTTCGTTGTCAGCGTTTTGGGCAGTATTTCAGCAGTTCCTCGAAGAGTTTTGTTAGTTTAGGCTCTTCTCTGGCAATGTCCATGCTCGTTATTATTCCAACGAGCTTGTCGTTCTGCACAACTATCAGCTTCTTGAAGCCCTTCTTGACCATGAGTCTTGCTGCCTCCTCCAGACTCGCGTCTTCTCCTATAGTGACGAGGCTGGCTGACATCACGTTTCTCGCCGTCAAAGCCGCGGGGAGAAGCTCCGGCTGAAGCACTCTTTCCAATATGTCCTTATGAGTTATCAGTCCGATAGGCCTCTCCTTCCGGACAACAACCACGCTGCTTACGTCAAACTTCAACATGGTTGCAACGACTTCTTGCATGCTCGTGTCTTCTCTGACGACCTTAACATCACGCGACATCACGTCTCTAACTGACAACATTCCTGCCATCGAAATCCCTTAACAGCGCTTCGGATTTATTACGCACACTGCTTATATAAAAGAATCCCATTTACCACAATGCAGGCTTAGACAGCTACTTCATCGCCAGAGTGCTCGAAAGTCCGCAATCGCAAGAGCTGCTGGAAAACAGCAATTCTTAAATCGTATCCTCATACAACTGTAGTCAGTGACTTCTATGAAGGCTTTCATCTCAGTTGATCTGGAGGGCATGCCTTACATCGTCATCCCGGGTCACTTGAACCTCAAGGGCCCGTTGTATGAAGAGGCACGAAGAATCGCCACCAAAATCACGTTGATTGCGGCGGACGAACTGAACAAAAACGGCTTTGACAAGGTCATCATCGCAGACAGTCACGGGCCCATGGTCAACCTGCTGATCGACGATTTGCCCGAGTACGTCGAAATCGTGAGGGGCTTTCCTCGCCCGCTAAGCATGGTCTCAGGAATAGAAGGCTGCAAAACAGCGATGTTTCTCGGGTACCACGCCAAATTCGGCACTGCAAAGTCAACGTTTGACCACACTTACAGCGGTGCGAGCATAAACCGCGTGGAAGTAAACGGTATGGCTGCCAGTGAGTTCCTCCTTAACGCGTACGTTGCCGGGGAGCTGGGCGTTCCAGTGGCTTTGGTCGCCGGTGAAGCCCAGCTCTTGGAGGATGATGTCAAGAAAAGCGCGCCGTGGGCTGAGACCGTTGCGCTGAAGACTTCTATGAGCCGGCTTTCAGCAAAGAGTGCGAGCATGCTCAGTATTGAGAAGGAGCTGCGAAGAGCTGTCAGAAAGGCAGTATCTGGTCAGAGAAAGGACAAGGCCGGACTGTTGGTCGCCAAGAAGCCCGTGAGGATGGCGATAAACTTTTTGGCAAGCCAATTTGCGGATGCTGCCGAATTGTTGGCCAGCATCAAGAGAATTGACGGGTTAAGAGTCGAGTACACAGCCAAAAGCATGGCGGACGCGTACAAAACGTTAGAGTTGCTGACTCTTGCTACAAGCGGCATACAGGCACTCATGGAAAGTCTGAGATAGGAGCGCCTGTTGCGAAGAAGCTCACACATGAAATCAATGAAGGTATTCTTGAACCAAGATTTAGGCGGAGGGTGGACGTATGAAGTTCTCTTTCGTCAATGCTGGTCCGAACGCAGATCTGGATGATCGCGAGAGGAAAAAATCCCTTGGCGCCTGGCCTCCTCTTGGAATCCTGTATCTAGCTGCAGTGCTGGAGCAAAAGGGCGTTGACGTCTCTGTGCTCGATCAGGCCGCGAAAGGCCTCACGGTGAAAGAAACGGCGAAATGGGTGAAGGCCGAGAACCCTGACATTCTTGGTTTTTCAACGTTCGCAACCTCCGGCCGTACCGCCGCGATGATAAGCGCTGAGGTCAAAAAGGAAAATCCGAACCTTACCGTGGTTTTCGGAAACTACTACGCCACATTCAATCCTGAAAGGGTTCTGAGAAAGTATCCTTCAGTCGACATCATCGTGCGTGGAGAAGGAGAACGAACAGTCGTCGAACTGGCGGATTGTCTCAAGAACAAGGGAAGGTTGAAGGATGTTCTCGGAATCAGCTTCAGGAACGACGGTGGAGTGGCCTCCACGGCTGACAGTCCATTGATAAAGGATTTGGACAGCCTTCCTTTTCCAGATCGTTCACTGGTTAGTGAAGACTACCACTCAGTAATGGCAGGAGCCAACATAGCTCCGAGAAAGTTCACCAGCATTGTTTCTTCGCGCGGCTGCGTCTATAGATGTCGATTCTGTTGTTGCACACAGTTTGCCCACAACAGGTGGAGACCCAGATCCGTCGAGAATACTATGGAAGAACTGCGTTTTCTTGCTTCGGAGGGGTACAAGCAGTTCATCTTTGTGGATGACAATTTCACAGGTAGCCCGAAGAACGTCATCAGGCTTTGTAGAGAGATGAGAAGGGAAAAGCTGGACATGGAGTGGATATGCGAAGGAAGAGTCGACAATGGTTCTTATGAAATGTTCTGGGAAACTGCCAAAGCAGGCTGCAAAGTCCTCTATTTCGGCATCGAAAGCGCCAATCAAAGAATTCTGGACTACTACAACAAACGGATCACGCCTGAACAATCTAAAACTGCTGTGAGAACAGCAAGAAAAGCGGGAGCTGACATAATAGTCGGATCCTTCATCGCCGGAGCGCCTGATGAGACCAGAGAAGAAATCCGAAACACGATAGAGTTTGCAAACAGAATTCCGATAGATATACCGCAGTTCAACATTCTGGGAGTTTATCCTGGAACCGATATCTGGGACGAATGCGAAGCCAAAGGGCTTCTGAAAGGAGGCGAATACTGGGAGACAGGAATCGCAGTTTCAGAGATATATCCCACCGCAGTGCCTTACAGCGAAATAAGGTGGATGATTCATAATGGCTTCTACCACTTTGCCCGACGGCCAACTTTTGTTTCAAAGGAAATGGCCAGACTGATTAAAAGTCCCTACCGCGTCAGAACCGTGATAAAGAACGTCTCCCGTATAGGGAGCGTCCTAGAAAACATCCGCAGCATCACATAGGTCACAGGTCAGTGTCGCACGCGTTACAGGAATCGCTTTGAACTCGTATTCTGATTATTCTCTGACATGACTTCATAACACAAGCTTCACGCGCGCCTACTTTGTCTTCCATCTAAGCGCCACTGTTACCGCGAAAACCGTGATTCCAGAAATAACCACCATGGGACCTGATTGCAGGTTCAGATAGTTTGACAGCAAGACCCCCGAGGACGCACTGATGGCCCCAAAAGCTGAACTCATGACTGAGTATTTGAGTAGGTTAGAACTTATGTTCTTCGCGGATGCTGCAGGCACCGCCACCAAGAAACCGACTAATAGGCTTCCAACGATTTTTATGCCCGTTGCCACTACAAGGGAGACCAGCAGAAGATACAAAAGATCCGTCTTAGAGACGCTAATGCCTTTTGAGACTGCCAATTCTTCCGAAATCATTCCCAAGACGAGTTTCTTGTAAATCATCTTCGTGAGAAGAATCGCCACAATGGAAATTGCTACCGCTGTTGTTGCATCAAACAGAGTCACATTTGTTATGTCCCCGAAGAGAGCCTCCAGTAAATCAAGCTGACCGTTTACCACCATCAATATTCCTATTGCCAACGCCAGCGTGAACGTTGCCCCAACTATAGATTCGTAAGATAACTTAGTAACCCTTCCCAACTGCCAAACCACTACGGCGGAAACAAAAAGGACAGCGAATGCCCCGAGGAAAACGGGGAAATGGAACAGAAGCCCCAGTGCAAGCCCAGGCAACGCTACATGCGAAAATGCGTCGCCAACAAGCGCCATTTTTTTCAACACCATGAGAGAGCCCAGATAGCCGGCTGAAACACCCACTGCAACCCCTATCGACAAGCTGAGAATCAACGTCTCTAACGCAAACAACACCTTCTATCTTTGCGGCGCTCCAACGCACACTGTCTCGCCATAGAGCGTTCTTTGAACGGTCGGATTCATTATTTCCTTCGATTCTCCGAAGAAATTCACACACTTGTTCAGGGCTAACAAATAGTCTGAATACTCGTTGACAATGTGCACGTCATGTGTTATCAAGAGTATCGTCATATTCTTACTCTTCTTCAGCTCGTTGAGCATAACTAGAATAGGCTCTTCACCGCCGATATCAACGCCAGTCGTTGGCTCATCGAAAAGCAACACGTTGGGATTGTCTATCAGAGCCCACGCGATGAGCACCCTCCGCAACTGACCGCCAGACAGTATACCTAACCTCTTGCCCGACACGTCTTTTCCGTCAAGTCTGACCGCATCAAGACAACTGGGAACATCTGACGCGTTTCTGAAAGACAAGAACTCTTTCACAGAAATAGGAATATCGCCAACAGCAATATTTTGAGGCACGTAACCTATCTTCACTTTTCCTTTCCATTCGATCTTCCCGTCATAGGGCACCAGATTCAGCAGTGTCCTGAACAAGACTGTTTTGCCCGCTCCGTTAGGTCCTAGAACAGCCAACGTCGTTCCCCTCTGGACCTTGAAATTCACATTATCCAAGATCGTCTGGTTCTGAATCTTCACACTAAGATTTGACACCTTCAATATGTAGTCATTGTCGTTATCCATTGCCAACGAACTCACTTCAAACTAAAAGTAAATCTTGCAAATATAGGCTTTCGCAATGACCTGAACGAGCAACTAGCTTGGTTCCATGTGAACAGTGACAATAGTTTCGGCGAAGTGCTCTCTAACTTGCTCTTCAACCTTTGAAGCCATTTCATGCGCATCTTTGAGCGAGATTTGCTTTGCGAAACTGCAGTCGATGTTTATGTAAAGCTTCTTTCTGGCCACATAAGTTACTATTCCTTTGACTCGAAAGGCCTGCCGATAGTTCTCTGCTATGCTGTGAACTGTACGACTGATTTCTTCCTCGTTAACCATCGAACCCTTTCGCCTCCTAGGACTAAAAGGTTCCATATGTACGGTCACATCTTCCACTTCGGGTATTCTTCCTTCAATTCTGTTTTCGATCTCTTGAGCTATCTCGTGGGCTGTTTCAACTGAGATTTTCGGATCCACGTTGGCGTGCAAGGTAATGTACAGTTTTCCACCCGTGTGCGTAGTGCTGATTTCATGTGCTTCTTCTACACCTTGAACCTCTAGCGCAAGTTTCTCTACGAGCTTTTCGGTAGGCATTTCTGGCTTGCAAGGCTCAGTGTGTATTGCAACTTCGCAGTTTCCCAACACGCTCCTAATGTTTGACTCTATCTTGGAAGTCAATTCGTGAGCTTCTTCAAGATTCAGATAGTCCGGCATTTGGACAGTTGCTCTGACGAAGGTCTTTTCTCCTGCTTTTCTGATTTTCAAAGCTTCAAGCTTGCACACCCCTTGAGTTCCGACTATTTCATGCCTGACCTTGTCCGCCACCTCTTTTGATATCGTGTCCGTCAACTCCATTCCACTGCTCCAAACAAGCTTCACGCTAAGGTAAGTCAACAAGACCCCAAGGGCCATCGAAGAAATGGAATCTCCGTAATAGAACCCTAAAGTCGCCAGTCCAAATCCCAGAAGCGCTATTACTGTTGAACTCAAGTCTGCAATAGCATGATAGAACCCGACTCTCATTGTTGCACTTTCACTCTTGCGCGCCTTAACGAATGTTCCGACTCTGAAGAAATCTATGCAGAAAGTGTAGCCAATAGCTATGAAGCCCACATACTCTAGCCCCAAGTTGATACTTTGTCCGCGAAGTATCTTCAAGACGGCCTCATATATGATCAGCAATGCTACAACTACAAGCGCAAGCCCACCTACGAAACCGCCTATCGATTCAAATTTCTCATGCCCGTACATGTGTTCTTCATCAGGAGGCTTTGCAGACTCACGCACTGCCAAAAAAAGGACAAGAGTAGTTAAAGCGTCAAGCAATGCATGCAAACCATCGCTTACAATTGCAAGGCTGTTCACTACTAGGCCGATGGTCACTTCAACGAAAACCACGCTTGTTATCGCGACTGCCGATAGTTTGAGCGTCCTTAATTTGAAGGCACTTTCCAATATTTCCAGCACTACTCGCCCTTTAGTTCTTCGTCCTGGGGATTTAAGAATTATGGGTTTTTATTACCTGTTGTCTGGAGCTTGCACGCTTGTTTTTGGGTCTAAGCCTGCGCCCAATCTTCGTCTATATGACGAATTCGCCAATTCATGTCAGTACGAGAGCCTTTACCGAAGCGAAGTTTAATACGATAGAACTTGGACAATCTACGAGGAGTTACGGTCGAAATTTGGTCACTTTAACGGATTGGGCCGCTATTCTTTCGGCGGTCGCTGGCATTTCTGCAACACTTTTCATCTTGCTTCAGCTTAAGCATATGGAGAAGCACAGGGACCTGGAGGTTTCACTGAAGCTTTTCGATTGGGCAGAGAGTGACCGACTTCACAAGGCTTTCAGGTGGATTGAGGACAAATTCCAATTTGAAGACTATGAGAAATACAAGGCACAAGTGGCAGAGGACTACGAAGCGAGCGACTATCCCTACGAGGTCACAGCCTTCTTTGAGGAAGTTGGTTTTCTAATAGAAAAGAAATTCATAGACATCGACGTCATAGCTGACCGCCTAAATACCTACATAATCTCAAACTGGAAAAAACTGCAACTTTGGATCATGGCTATTAGAAAGGAGAGAGGCGACAAGACCTTTGGAGAACACTTCCAGAAGCTCTATGAAAAAACCATTGCATATATGAAGAGAAACTGAGGAGCAATCAACACGCAGGGAGCTTTGCGCACTTTGACTCCTAGAGTCTTTTTCAAGAACAGCAGAAACGAAATTGAAACACGATAATGGCACGGTTCTGCAACAAACAAATGGGAAAAGAGGTATATTCCAATAATGTGCGCGAGCTACCGCTTCATGCGTGAGCAAGTTTCTGCACTATGCTCACTGCCTGAAACGTGTTTTCAAAAGTTGAGATGCCCAGATCTGCTCGAGCGAAGCCTCCATTCCCGTTCTGACACCTGAGCACAAAATCAACCGTTTGCGGTCGAAACTTGCAGTCTTCTCCGAGCGCGTCAAGAGCCATCACCCCATAGTAGGTGTGCTCCATGTAAGGCGCGAAAGAGTGAGGAACAATTGTGAAGCCCCCATAAGGCTTTTCGCATGACCTGAGAAATGCTGTAGTACGTTGCAAGCTCTCCATATCAAAACCCAGCAGATCAAGAGAAGCCGTGGCATAGTACGTTGAGTTAACGCTAGAATGCTTGTGCGCCCCAAACCCGCCGTCTCCATTCTTGTATCTAAGCAGCCATTCTGCAACGTCGTTGCCCGGGTCGACGCCCAACAAGTTTGCGAGTTCCAGAACCATATGAGCAGCTCGAAACTCTGAAGCAACCTCGAAATAGACGTCTACAGACCCAAGATGTCTTTTCGCAGCAATTGCTGAGACAACGTATTTCCGGAAACGATTGCCTAAATCTTCACCGCACAGCGATAAGGCTTTACCAACGTAATAGTAAGAGTAGATGCTGCCCAACGTGAATTCACGTAGCCATTCTACTGTCTTGTCAACATCAGGAAGAGGCGAACTCAATAATTTCAAGATTGCCAATCCATAGTAGGTGTCTTGTGCGTTGGAATCGTTTTCTTCCACAAAGGTGTAGCCACCATCCATGTTTTGGCGAGATATGACATAGTTGATTACGTTTTTCGTCAAAGATCTATAATTGGCCAGAGTTCTTATGGAATCGGATTCCTTCATCGTTGACCACTTCAATTTTCGAACTTCACCTGCCGTTGAGTTATCAGTCACTGTTGACTGTGTCGACCGAAATGGAACGCTAACAGATATATATTCTCACTGGGCAAAAGGTTAGCTGAGATGTAGACGTTGCCCCTTCCGCTGGTTGATCGGTCCCTGCATCAGATAGAACAGAGAATAAGAAAAAAAGTCGAAGCAATAAAAGATGTGAAAGGGATCCGCCACGTCACTGTGCGCCTTAGCGCCAAAAGACTCGATGTGGACGTTCACGTCTTCTTAGACAGCAACATCAGCACCGAAGATGCACACAGAATCGCCTTCGACATTGAAAAGGAAGTTCGAACCCAATATCCTAACGCTAGAATCTCCGTTGACACAGAACCTGTCAAGTCTGAACGCGAAAGCATATGGAAAGCAGTCAAAGACGCTGCAGAAGGAGCACCAGGCTCAAGAGGTGCTCACAACATACACATACAAACGGTCGACGGGAAACTGTACGTGGACCTACACCTTGAGGTCAGCGCAAACATGACGGTTAAGCAAGCGCACGATGTGGCTGATGAGGTTGAAAAAAGGATAAGGACACTAAATGCAGACGTATCTGGAGTAACCGTCCACATTGAATCCGCGTCAGAGCGCATATCAAAGGAACTCGCAGGCGTCGAAATCGAGCTTGTGTCATACATCGAGGACGTTGCAAGAAGATTTCCCGAAATCAAGAGTGTCAGCGATATCAGAATTCGAAGATTCGGCGACATCATCCACGTCGTCCTTAACTGTCGATTCGACTCGAAACTCACCATAAAGAATGCACACGAGATTTCCAACAGGCTCGAAAGCGACATCAAGAAGGCTTATCCCCGCATAGCAAGAATCGACATCCACGAGGAACCCGACCAAGTCTAGACGTCTGCTCAAAGTGGAGCATGAGAACCATCACGCAACGCCTAAATACCGCCCGATAGTATTACCAGTAAACCTTGTTGAATGTCAAGAGGACCATACTTGAGGCGGATTCAAGAACACGGTAAAGGAACATGCCGCAAACAGCGAAACAGATTATTGGTCTATACCTCCTACGGATGTTTACATATCCCTTGAGACGACTGAGCAAGGGTTAGCCGAGCAGGAAGTCCAACGTCGTCTTAAGATCAACGGCTTCAACGAGCTGGCCGTTCATCCATTTAGCCGAATCCAAGTGCTTCTCAGACAATTCAAGAACCCCATATTTGCTATTCTCGTTGCATGTGCTGCCATCGCAGGTTTCTTTGGGGAGCCAGATCAGTCCATAGTGATACTATTAATGATAGTCATAGCCGTCGTCTTGGGGTTCTACAATGAGTACAAAGCCGAGAAGACTGTTCAGGATCTTCGGCATGCTGTGTCCATCAAGGCCGTGGTGACCAGAGACGGAAAGTCCTGTCAAATCGATTCGAAACTGCTGGTTCCAGGAGATCTGGTCTCGGTTTACGTCGGTGACCTAGTCCCTGCAGACATGCGAATCGTGAAACTGAAGGATCTCGAGACCAACGAAGCAACGTTTACTGGGGAATCATTTCCGGTCGAGAAGAAGGCCGAAAGGCTTGACATTCAGAACCCTACGCCTCAACAGATGACGAACTACTTATTCATGGGCTCAGCGGTGGTTCACGGAAGCGCTCAGGGCGTTGTAGTCTCCACTGGTAAACGCACCAAGTTGGGGGCGATATCAGGAAGTTTAACCCGGACCCACCCTGAGACCGAGTTCCAAAAAGGGGTCAAAAGCTATGGGAACATGCTTCTTGGCTTCACTCTTGTTCTCGCAGTCTCGATATTTTCGCTAAATGCTGCAATCGGACATGACCTTGTTTGGTCTCTGACTTTTTCCCTTGCAATTGCCGTTGGTCTCGTGCCTGAGTTGATGCCTGCAATCGTAACTATCAGTCTTTCTCAGGGAGCGAGGAGAATGTCCAACGTGAAGGTTATCGTGAAACGTTTAGTCTCGATTGAGGATTTCGGCAACATGAACGTTCTCTGTACCGATAAGACTGGTACGCTTACTGAAGGAAGGATAGTCCTTAAGGACGTTTACCCGCTTGGTGAGGAAAAGGATCACAGGCTTCTGACTTATTCATTGCTGTGCAATGCTGCTGTAATCGGGGAGAGTGTTGTCGGAAATCCGATGGACGTTGCAATATGGGAATATGCCAAGCAAATCAATGCACAAGGCGATGCTGAGCCTTACAACAAGCTCGATGAGGTTCCTTTCGATTATCAGCGGCGAATGATGTCTGCCATTGTAAGGGAGAATGGTGTATACACCCTCATCAGCAAAGGTGCTCCAGAATCTGTTTTCAGCAGGTGCAAATATGCCGACGTGAGTGGAAGAATCGAATTGATAACTGATGTTCAGAAGGCAATCAACGACAAGTTCTACAGCCTTTCAGAGCTCGGCTACCGCATTCTCGCAGTAGCCTTTAGAAACGTTGAAAGTAAGACTTCCTACTCCGTTGAAGACGAGAAAGATCTGACTCTTCTTGGCTTCCTTATATTCACCGATCCCCCTAAGAAAGATGCTCACGATGCATTTGACAAGCTGAACGACATGGGAGTAGCAGTCAAAATATTGACAGGAGACAATGAACTTGTTGCTCAGACAATCTGTGAGGATCTCAAGATTCCAATCAAGAAAGTTGTGGTCGGCACAGACCTAATGCAGATGAACTGGAACGAGATTAGGGCGGTCGCGGAAGAAACCACGATTTTCGCAAGAGTCACGCCTGAGCAGAAACTCGACATAATCAAGGCTCTGAAGGCAAACAAGCATGTCGTAGGCTTCTTGGGGGACGGCGTGAACGATGCTCCAGCTCTCTACGAGGCTGACGTGGGAATATCTGTCGATACAGCAGTGGACGTGGCAAAAGAAGCAGCCGACATCGTGCTACTCGAGAAGGATCTTCTCGTACTTGCTAACGGTATAAATGAGGGGCGCAAGATATTCGGAAACACCATGAAGTACATTCTGATGGGGACCAGCTCGAACTTTGGAAACATGTTCAGCGCCGCTGCCGCTTCTGTCTTTCTTCCGTTTGAGCCCATGCTGGCATCACAAATCCTCTTCATGAACCTGCTCTACGACGTTTCAAACATGACCCTGCCCACGGACAATGTCGATGACGAATACGTCAAATCGCCAAAGCGCTGGGACATGAGCTTCGTGAGAAAATACACTCTTTTCTTCGGCCCGTTCAGCTCACTGTACGACTTCCTAACGTTCGGCATAATGCTTTTCATTTTCGGTGCTTCCGCAGCAGCACTTCCGGGAGCCACTGATGCGGTGAAGCTTCACGCGCAAAGCCTGTTCCAAGCTGGATGGTTCGTAGAGTCATTCTGGACAGAAGTACTAGTCATGTTCGTCATCAGAACCCGACGCATACCTTTCTTCACGAGCCGCCCCGGAAAATGGCTTGCCTTGCTTACACTGTCTTGCGTGGCCTTCGGAACCATACTTCCCTTTACTATTCTCGGTAGCTTCATGGGTTTCGCTCCGCTTCCACCAGAGTACTGGCTGCTCCTGGTGCTTATGGTAGTGACGTACCTTGTTCTAGTGGACGCTGGCAAGGTGTTCTTTTACAAAATATGCAAATATTGAAGGAGGACAAATGAACATGCCCAATATTGACCTTTTTGCTTGGTGGGCCCTATGTATTAGCTTCAGCAGCATATTTCTCACCTTCATCAGCATCTATCTCTTCATTAACAGCAAATCAAGACGCAAGGAGGACACAGAGAAAAAAGCCACTGTTTTCAGGACAGGAAAGAGCTTTGTATTTGTTTTTGTATTGCTCGGGCTTCTTATCTTCTATATTTTTTCAATACAGCTAGGCTCAGGCGTGCTGTCCGAATCTGTGTTCACCGTGGGCAACATCATCGTAGAAGCCCTTCTAGTGCTCTACTTGCTAAGGAACAGGGAAACAGAGTCTGAAAACAAATGATGCGTTCGTACGCATCCCCGAAAAGACTGCGCCCCCATTCTTGATTTAAGATTACTGTCCCGAGCGCATTCTCTCAATCCTCCTTCGAACGTTGATACCTGTTCTTTGTCTCCGACTTTGCAGTTCTTGTCCGCGACTTCATGGTCCGATCGGTCAACTCTCTGAGTATCGTCCGCGCTGGCGGCGTCGACCCTGAACAAACGAATTAAGATTGGGTTACCTTGCTTGCACCGCGATGCAGAAGATGGTCTTTCCTGTTCTCACAAGTGAGAGATCTGACAGAGGTAAGAGTAGATGTGACACTCATTTGTTCCCAGATGAGAAAGAGTATTTTTATCTTTGTGAGTAATGAAACAGCAGAAGAGGTTGTTGAGATGAGCGATTTCGCTGTCCACGTTGATTATGATGAGATATTGAAGGGGATTCAAGAGCTTCAGAAAGTTGATAAGGATTTTCAGAACAATCTCACAACCCTTGTCAAGGCTCTGATGGAAATTGGTCGCATGCTCAAGCGAACTTCGAGTAACGAAACGCTTGAACAAGATGAGGCAGAACTTTGGAAAACCTACCAGCAGCTGCAAAGAGAGAGATTGAGGATACTGGATCTGTCCCACGAATGGAACTCTCTGAGGGAAAGGCTAGGCGGCTTCAGTAGCGACCTTGTTCTTCTTATTCAGAATGCAGTAGACGAATCCGTTGACCACGTCACTGTGTTCGTGGACACTTTGAGGGCCCACATAGACATACTGGAAATAAAGAACGCGCGGAGACTTAGCCTAATCACTCTCGCCGTGTCTGTGACAATTTCCTATCTGGCTCTGTGGGAGTTCTTCGCCCGCGAATTCATATTAACTTTTCAATTTCCAGACGGCCTTAGTCCCAACTTGAACTATACACTGATAGTCATATCGCTTGTTCCGATGTTCTGGGCCTTGGTGGTGGCTTGGCGCTACAGAGTACCGAAATAGCTCACGCTCGATTCTGCGTCACTGCGCATTTGTCTAGAACCTCAGCCTGTGGCTCTTAGGCCGGACGGTCTGGTCGAATTCTTTAGCCAGTTCTTCAAGCAGGGTTTTCTGCTGCTGTGTGAGTTTTTCGGGCACTTCGATATCAACTCGCAACAAAAGGTCGCCTCTTCCATACCCTCTAAACTTCGGCATACCCTTGCCCTTCAATCTGATAACCTCTCCAGGCTGAGTCCCCTCGGCTACGTCTACGTCCACGTTCCCCTCAAACGTGGGCACTGAGACTCTTGCGCCGAGGGCAGCCTGCGGAAAACCTATTTTCAAGTCGTAAAGCAGGTCGTCTTCGTCTCTCCTGAAGTACGGATGAGGTGCTACATGAATCAAGACGTAGAGGTCTCCTGGGGAATCGCTTTCTGGCGACATTTCTCCTTGGCCTTGGAGTCTAAGCTGATATCCTTCATCGATGCCGGGCGGCACCTTCACTGTTATATTCCTCTCCTTTCGCAGTAAGCCCGTGCCCCGGCACGTTGGGCATGATGAATCAATGATTTTCCCCTTTCCACGACACGTAGGACAGGGTACAACCTGAACAAACGTTCCAAAACTGTTCCTGTTCACCTTCTGAATCCTTCCAGCGCCCCTGCAGCTAGGACAAACCCTTGGAGACGTGCCAGGAGCGGCTCCGTTGCCGCCGCAGACATCGCACTTCTCGATTCTCTTGAACCTGATTTCTTTCTCTGTTCCGTGTGCTGCTTCCTCCAGGGTTATTGCCAAATCATAGCCAAGATCCCTGCCCCTGGTGACTCTTTCTTCGAAGTCACGTTGACCAAAAATCGTGCTGAACAAGTCTCCGAAGCCGAAGTTGAAGCCCATGTCCCTGAATATCGATTCGAAGTCTGCACCCCTGAAAATGTCTTCAGTCGTGTAGCGTTGATCAAATCCCGCGTGGCCTAACGTGTCGTACTGTCTTCGTTTGTCCGCGTCTGACAGGACAGCGTAGGCTTCGGAAATTTCTTTGAACTTCTCTTCAGCTTCAGGAGCCTTGTTCCGGTCGGGATGATACTGCATCGCCAGCTTTCTGTAAGTATCCTTGATCTCATCCACAGAAGCAGTTCTTGGAACGCCAAGGACTTCGTAGTAATCTCTCTTGCTCGCCATCGTTCTACCATCAGACTAGAGATTTCGAGAGTTTAAACGATATCGTCCGAAGCGTTCGCTTCTCCTTATCACTTCACCTTATAGTCCTCGGAGTCAACTACTCTTCCGCCGCCTGTTGGAGGTTCCTCGCCGCCGGGCGGTGGGGCTTGTTGCTTCGCTTGTTGTGCAGCAGCTTGCTGGTAAACAGCTGTTCCGACCTCTTGAAGCACCTTGGTTAGTTCGTCAGACGTCGCTTTGATTTTCTCCAAATCGCTGCCGGCTAATGCATCTCTCAACGCAGAAACGGCCGCGTCAATCTTGTTCTTCTGGTCCTGTGCGAGTTTTTCTCCGAGATCTTTCTTTGTCTTTTCAGCCGTGTACATGAGGTTGTCAGCGTTGTTTCTCAGCTCGGCCTCGTCACGCTTCCTCTTGTCTTGTTCAGCATATTGTTCGGCATCTTTAATCAGTTTTTCTTTCTCTTCTTTTGACAGCTTTGTTGAGGCAGTTATCGTTATTTTGGCCTCTTTTCCTGTGCCCAGGTCCTTGGCGGTAACGTTGAGTATTCCGTTTGCATCTATGTCAAAGGTTACCTCTATCTGCGGAACGCCTCTAGGAGATGGAGGTATCCCTTCTAGGTTGAACATGCCTAGGGAAACGTTGTCCGACGCCATCGTCCGTTCTCCTTGAAGCACGTGAATCGTGACGGCCGTCTGAAAATCTGCTGCAGTTGTGAATACCTGGCTTCTCCGCGTGGGGATAGTGGTGTTCTTTTCAAGTATCCTTGTAAATATGTGCCCAAGCGTTTCAACGCCGAGCGACAAAGGCGTAACGTCGAGCAAGAGCAGATCTTTCACTTCTCCGGTGAGCACCGCCGCCTGAATCGCGGCGCCGACTGCAACACACTCCATTGGATCTACGCCTCTTTCAGCTGGTTTCCCCATTATCTGTTCCACATACCTCTGAACAAGAGGCATTCTCGTCATGCCACCGATGAGAATTATCTTGTCTATATCCTTCGGGGTCAGCTTCGCGCCTTCAAGCGCCCTAACTATCGTGCCTTCTGTTTTCTGCACTATCGGCTGGGCCAGTCCCTCGAGTTTCGCTCGGGTTAGAGTGAGGTGCAAGTGTTTTGGCCCCGAAGTGTCAGAGTACAGGAACGGCAGGTCAATGTCTGTCGCCATCAACGTCGACAGTTCTATCTTCGCTTTTTCTGCGGCTTCCCTAAGCCTTCCCATGGCATTTCTGTCTGCAGCCAGGTCGACGCCTGTCTGTCTCTTGAATTCTTCAAGGAGATAATCCATGACTGCTCTGTCCAGGTCGGTGCCGCCTATCTGCGTGTCGCCGCTGGTTGACAGCACTTGGAAAACTCCTTTTCCGAAATCCATCACGGTCACGTCATGAGTGCCTCCGCCAAAGCTGAAGACAAGTATCTTCATCTCTTTCTCAACCTTGTCGACTCCGTACGCAAGACAAGCTGCCGTTGGCTCGTTGATTATTCTTGCAACTTCGAAACCTGCGATCTCCCCTGCGTCCTTTGTGGCTTGGCGTTGGTTGTCGTTGAAGTGGGCAGGCACCGTGATCACCGCTTTCCTTATTGGAACTGCCAGATAAGTTTCGGCGTCTTTCTTTATCTTCTGCAGAATGAATGATGAAATCTGCTGTGGAGTATACTCCTTTCCATAAATGCTTACCTTGTAATCGGTCCCCATCTTTCTTTTTATTTCGTATACAGTTCCTTCAGGGTTGGCGGTTGCCTGTCTCTTTGCGGATTCGCCCACTAACAGTTGGCCGTCTTTTGTGAAGGCCACGACTGAGGGGAACATTTTTCCTGCCATTGTTGGCCCTTCGGCGCTCGGTATGACCGTTGCTCGTCCGTTCTCATAGATGGCCGCGGCCGAGTTTGTTGTTCCCAGATCTATGCCGAGTATTTTTTCTCTTGCTTTAACATTGCTCATTTGAATTCATCTCCTTTTGTGATTTTGAGGGTTTCACCACAACCTTAACAACGCTCGGTCTAATCACTTTTTCCCTCATGGTATAACCTTTTCGGACTTCTTCAGCTATAGTGCATCCTTCCTCACCTTCTTTTTCTATTTTGGCGATGGCGTTGTGTTTCGAGGGATCGAAAGGTTTACCCAGGCACTCTATCGGAGAGACCCCTTCATTTTCAAGCACTTTTTTCAGTTTTTTCAGGGTCATTTCAACACCTTCAATCACTGCCTCCGCAGAGTTTGCGGAACGGCCAGACTTGACAGCCAACTCCAGCTCGTCAACAACATCTAAAAGCTCCATGATGAGAGGTTCCGTGCAGTATTTCCTGACCTCCTCCATCTGTCTTTCATACCTTTTCTTGAGGTTCTCAGCATCTGCCTGCGCGTACTTCAATCTGGTGAGATACTCCTCTGAACGCTTCTTCTCCGTATCCAAAGCCCTTGCCATAGCCTCCACTTGGTCAGCGTCTTCTTGCGGTTCCTTTTGTTCTTCGCTCATTGAGGCCTCTCCGTCTGGTTTGCAGACGTCTAGCGTGTCAAACAAAAATATATAGCTAATGCTACAGTTACCTTTTCTAAACGTTCTAAATGTCCAAAGACATGGATTCGTTCAATACACTCTGATTCTAGGCCGACTAGTTCACTTGAGCGCGCGCTATTAGGGTGTTCACAATGTGAATTGTTGATTCACAAGAGTTTTCTAGTGCAAAGTCTACAGAGATGTGTCCCTGCAGGTGAACTTATGAAGCGTATTCCAACAGGTGTCGAGGGTTTGGACAAAATGTTGGGTGGCGGTCTCCCAGCGGAGCGCAGTTTTTTGATTTGTGGCGGTCCAGGTTCAGGCAAAACAATCCTATGTATGCAATTTTTGTATCATGGAGCTATCGAATGCAAGGAACCCGGTTTGTATGTATCACTTGACGAGAATAAGGATAATCTCAGGGAGGAAATGGCGGGTTTCGGGTGGGACATCGATAAACTGGAGAAGAGCGGGCAGTTTCTGTTTGTAGATGCCTGTCCGATTAGAAATGTTCCTGGTGAAGTTAAACTTGGTGGTCTCTCCATTGGAAAGAGGGATTTCAATCTGATGAGTCTCATAGAGATCATATGGAGAAAAGCTGAAAAAGCCGAAATTAAGCGAGTAGTTATCGATCCGATTGCTGGTTTGACTTTTCAGTACCCTGATGTTTCCGAGAGGAGAACGGCTACTTTAGACTTCCTTGAAGCTCTCGCTCAACTGAAAACGACCAACCTGATAACCACAGAACTGAGGAGTTTGACATTGCAGAGGGATATCCTTGCTGAGGAATTTCTTACTCAGGGAGTCATCGTGCTTCACTCATGGAGAAACCAGTTAGCAGCTCATGGAGGCTTGCAGATCGAGAAAATGCGCGGAATTGCTCATGACAATCAGATTCGTCCTTACAAAATAACAAAAAAAGGCTTCCAAGTTTTCTCAGAAGAACAGCCTTTGGTCGATATCGACACGATGGTTTCAGTTTCTCAACGTCAGTCCTAAGTTGGGAAGATTATCCCCTTCTTGGGCTCTATTTCAAATCGAATCCATTTGTCAGATGTCTTTTTCCCCCGCATCTTCTTAACGCGTAATCTTCTAATCGTCTTTCCTTTGTTCGTGCTTACATCCAGTTCGATAATACAGTCCACAGCCTCTTCTAATCTGTTCGCTATGCTTGATTCAATTGTCGCCTTGCCCATGGTGAATATGAAAGTGCCGTTGACTCCCTTTATACGTGCGCCGCGATCCTGCAAGAATTCCACGACCTTCAGCGGTTCAGTATGTGTGATCAGGGGAGTGATTGAATCGAGAACTATCTTTGGAGATGGTCCCAGGTCGCTCGTTGCTTCTGATAGGACTATGCCCAAATCTGCGAGTGAGAAAGACTGACCTAAATAGTATTCTCCATCCTTGTTCTTTGAAGTTGCAGAAAAGCAATCTATGAATAGGAGTCTTTTCTCGACATCATTTGTTGATAAGTCATTATGGAGCTTTCTAAGATTATCCCGCACTTCGTCTGGAAAACAGTCGTATGTAACGTACAAACATGATTTCCTTTGAGTGAGGAATGTATGTGCAAACTCCTGGCATAGTACGCTTTTTCCGGAGCCAGGGCCACCGGTCACTAGTACGGAAAACGAGTCCGGAATCCCGCCGTTGGTGATTTCATTGAAATATTCGAAGTTTGTGAATTTTCTCACAACATTCCTCCTTCTCCACATTAACGCTACAGGAAGCAAAACTACAGCTGGAGCAATTAGTAGCGCCCATTTCCAATCGACGCCTGACGTCGAAGGAGACCCGTTGTTTTGAGCTTGAAATGCACTGACCAGACTGCCGATGCTGGAATTATCAGACAACGCAGTTTCGCCTGTGACATTGTCCGCTTTGGCCTGTATCAAGAATTTGCCACTATGGATGTTTGACGTGTTCCAGTAGAATACCAGATCTTGTTCATCGTCAGGAGACAAGTCGGCTACATGCTGACTCGCAATGATAGTTTCATTGCAAAACAGGGTGATGTTGAAAGATTCAGGCACTGTTCCCTTGTTCCTCGTTTTGACCGTGATATTGACAGTTTGACCGATTTGAATTTCCGTGGCCGAAAGAGTGACTTCTGTTATTGTAACATCGTGAATCTGCAGAGATATTTGTCGGGTTGTTGTGGCATTGTGGCCTTGTGTGCTGAAAACAGTCAGTGTTACATTGAAGTCTCCAGGGGTTGAGTAAGAGTGTGCGATTAGGTTCGTGCTTATTTCTGAAGTGTTGCCGTCCCCGAAATTCCATCTGTATCTTTCTATTGTTCCGCCTTGGTCGTAGCTGCTTGAAGCATTGAAGGCTATTGGGTCTCCCAGATTTGGACGTGTGGGTAAGATTGTGAACGAGGCAACTGTGGACAAACTGATGATGGTCTCATTGAGGCTTGTCGCGTTTGAAGACTCATCATCGTCTTTGACCGTGAGTGTAACGGTGTAGTTGCCAGACTGAGAATATTGATGGCTGACATCGACGCCAGTGGCGTTTGTTTGATCTCCGAATTCCCAGAAGTAACTTGTTATCGTGCCATCTGGGTCGTAGCTGCCAGAAGCGTTGAACACAACTGAGTCTCCAGTGTAGGCGTTCTGAGCAGACACGGTAAAGATCGCAATAGGCGCTTGATCGGCAGTTCCACGACTTAATATGCTTTCTGTCGATGTTGTCGAGTCAGTGTTGTTATCATCATCAGTGACTGTCAAACTGACAGTGTACACTCCGTCGTGAACGTAAGCATGTGACGCGACCATGCCTGTTGCGTTGGTTCCGTCGCCAAAATCCCAGAAATACGAAAGTATTAAGCCGTCAGGATCATAGCTGGACGTTGCGTTGAAAGTGACTGTCTCATCAGTGTAGTCTGTTATTGATGAAACCGTGAAACTGGCAATCGGTGCCCTGTCCTGGATGTGGATTGTGTCTTGGTACGTGCCAGCTAATCCACCATCGTCTGTCACGGTCAGGATAACCGTGTAGTTTCCATCCTCTGCGTATGAATGAGATGCGACCTCACCAGTTGTATTCTTGCCGTCACCGAAGTCCCAATAATAGCTGATGATTGTGCCGTTAGTATCATAACTCATTGAGGCATTGAATTGAATGAGGATGTCGGTATAGACCCTATTTGTTGATTCAGTAAACTGAGCGACAGGCGAGGAAAGCGCAGGATTTACAGTGACCGATGCAATGTTGGACGTTGCTCCAGAACCGACATTGTCGGTCACCGTAACAGAGACGTTGTAAGAACCAGAAGAAGAAGGAGTAAAAGTCCATCCGGTGCTGGTGCCATCTGAGACACGAGTACTGTCAAGACACCACTGGTATGAGCAAGGAGACGTTCCGCCTGAAACACTTGAAGTGAACAACTGCGACTGACCAGCACCCAAAGTTGCGGAGCTAGGCGCGATTGTAACGGAGAGCGCACCATTCACAGCGGCAACTGCAGTATTAGACGTTGCGGTAACACTGGCAGCATCAGTGACTACCAAGTGAAAAGTGTAAGAGTCACTAGAAGATGGGGTGAACGTCCAAGTAGATTCGGTGGCGCTAGGGACGGAGCCAGCATCAAGATACCACTGGTAAGTGTACGGAAATGTGCCCCCGGAAACACTTGAACTGAGCAACTGCGACTGACCAACATCCATGGCGACTGAGACAGGTGAGATGCTGACAGAAAGCGCACTGTTTACCGTGACTGGCGCCGTGTTTGACGTGGCTTGCACTGCGACGTTGTCAGTGATCTTTAGGCAGACTGTGTGCGAGCCTGCTGAAGATGGAGTGAATGTCCATGCGGGGTTCGTTGCGCCTGAAACCGGAGCGCTGTTAAGATACCACATGTAGGAGTAGGGAGACGTTCCACCTGAAACGCTCGAAGTAAAGAGCCGAGACTGACCGACGTCCAAAACAACAAAGGAAGGCGATATCAAGACAGAAGGCGCGGAGTTGACGGTAACAAGAGCAGTATTAGATTGAGCACTCGAAGGATTGGTGCTATTGTCGGCCACAAAAACATAAACTGTAAATGAGTCTGCCGTAGTCGGCGAGAAAGTCCACAATGCGTTAGTAGCACCAGAAACGGGGACACCGTCAAGATACCACTGATAGGAGTAAGGAGACTTGCCCCCAGTAACAGTGGACGTGAATAGTTGTGCCTGACCAACATCCATAACAGCTTGTGACGGCGAGATAGATACGGAAAGCTTAGCAGCCGCCACAGGGGAGAGTAAACCACAAATCGTGAAAAGTGTGAGCACCAATATCATGGCATCAACAGCATTTCCCATAGAAAACGGTCTACTATAACAAACGCTTTTTCTAAGCCCAGAAAGCTTCATGAGACATGATCCTCTTTGACCGGCACATCGCTACAATTCAGATACTTCCATGCTTCTCATGAGTTTCAAACTCAATAAAGCGTTATGAAGCAGTGATCACGATTTACAATCCTGCCTTGTCCCTTTTTTGTGTGTTGAAGCGTGTTGGTGGGAAGACTTTCTTTTCACGTTTCCTGCTGCTTCCCTTTTCAGGGCGAGGCGCAGTGGGCTGTGAAGCGCGCTGGGGGCGCTGTATTGCAGAGTCGCCCCCCCTCCCCGTTTGTGAGGTTAGTTGTAATGTTGTTTTGTGACAAACGATGTTGAAAACAGGCTGAACGGGTGCTTAACGGTTGACGAGTTTCGTTTTTTGTGTTGTCAGTTGCAATGTTGTTTTGTGACAATCTTCGCAAGCCCTGTCTGTCTGCAAGGCCAGATGTAACGCTGCATTGTAACACAGTGGGGGTTAAGGCGGTCTATTGCCTAACAGCCTCGTATGCGTCAATACATTTCCGCTAACATGATTCAACACCCGATTTAGGGTCAAGCCAGCGCGTTTCCTTTACAAGCAGCCAGGTGAAACATCGCGAAATTCTATAAGTGCAGGCCTGTCGCGTCCGATTCACTGTTTCCCCATTCTCGCGGTTAGAGCAATCAGGCTTTCAACAAGCTCTTCAATCAATCTTCTTGTTTTCTGGTCTTTCAGCATGCCGTTTGCATCGAACTTTTCTCGTACATAACTTACCATTACTTCAGGCTTGTTGACGGCGTGCATGTTTAGGAAGACGAAGCATTGGCGCAGGTGATATTGCGCTCTTCCTGTTCCCAGCATTCCGGTGGATGCGCCCATTATGGCCACGGGCTTGTCGTAGAAGGCATTATCAGTCGGCGGTCTTGAAGCCCAATCGATTGCATTCTTGAGCACTCCTGGGATAGAATAGTTGTATTCAGGCGTTGCTATCAGTATGGCATCTGCCGCTCTGATACTGCTCTTGAAGTCCTCAACTTTTCTAGGTGGCCGAGTTTCCAAGTCCTGATTAAAGGGAGGGATTCCTTCAAGATCGAAGGTCGCGAAAACCGCATCCTTCGGCATCAGTTCAGCTGCAACCCGCAGCAATGCTTTGTTGTATGAATCTTTCCTTAAACTTCCAGCAAAACCAAGAATGTGAACCGGTTCAACCATGTTCAGCGTATATGGCGCGGTCGGCTTAAATCCGTTCTCTTCAATCCAAAGACTGGCGCAGTCAAGGTTCGAGAATGCATCGAACTTTCGCCGATTAGGCTCGTTCGCGGGCCGGCATAAAATTGAATGCCAGAGGTTCTTAGTACTCAGAAGCAAGGGTTCGAATATCAGCCTGAAGCCCGACAAAGCTGCGCGACACCCTATTGCCGGACTCACGGCGCGTAATTTACAGGGTTCTGAAGTCACGTGGGATTAGTATTCACAGGCCCAATGAGTTTACCACGTTTTCTATGATTGTGGCTGACTTCTGAAAATCCGCAATCTCCTTTTCATCGAGCGGAAGCTTGATGACTTCTTTTATGCCGGTTCGGTTGAGAATGACGGGAACACTCAGACAAACGTCGCTCACGCCATGATAATCCTCGAGTAGACAAGACACGGTTGACACGGCGTTCTCGTTTCGAACGATGCTTTCCACGATCTTCGTCATTCCCAAGGCGACCGCGTAGAAAGTCCTGCCCTTACGCTTTATAATCTCGTATCCGGCGTCCCTCACCTTCAAGAACAGTTTGTCCAGCTCAACCTGATCGTACGGCACGTTGGCCAACGGGTAATAGTCCTTCAGCCTGATTCCCGCGACGTTTGCGAGGCTCCACACGGGCACTTCGCTGTCGCCGTGTTCTCCTATGATATACGCGTGCACGTTTCTGGGATCGACCTGAAGACGCTCACCCAGCAGGTATCGGAGCCTAGCAGTGTCCAGGATTGTTCCAGATCCGATTACTCTGTTCTTGGGAAAACGGCTGAGCTTCAAAGCGGCGTAGGTCATAACATCCAGCGGGTTGGTCACGACGAGTAAGATGCACTTGTCATTGTACTTCGTGATGTTGGGAACGATTTGCTTCAGCAATTCGAAGTTCCCCTGAGCAAGCTCCAGCCGCGACTGCTCAATCTTCTGCCCCCTGTCCACGCTGATGACGACGATGTCAGCGTCCTGACAGTCAGGATAGTCGCCAGCCCATATTCTCACCGGCTGAGCAAACGGCATTCCATGGTTCAAATCCATTACCTCGCCTTCAGCCCTTTCCCTGTTGACGTCTATGATGGCGATTTGGGAAGCCAACCCGCGGATGAGAAGAGAATACGCGAAGGCCGTTCCAACGAAGCCCGCGCCTACGACCACTATTTTCGGTCCATCAGCATTTTGCCCAGACAAGTCAATCCCGCACAGCCTATTGGAATGATCAGCGAATTATGTTTTTCTAGAGTATGATTTCTAGGAAAGAGAGCGTTAGAAACTCGTTGTCGTTTGATCTGTGACTTAGCTTTTCAGTCGAATGTGAAGGCTGAGGGGCATATCTTGTTTAGCACGCACGCTTCACAATGGGGTTTCTTGGCCACGCACACGTTTCTGCCCAAGAATATGAGCAGGTCGGTGATCCTCATCCACTCGTTTTTCGGGATGATTCTCATGAGGTCTTTTTCTATTTTGTCTTGGTCTTCGTTCTCCATGAGCCCGAGCCGTTTGGACACTCTTCGCACGTGTGTGTCCACTGCTATTCCTTCGATGATTCCGTAGGCGTTCTGCAGGACGATGTTTGCGGTTTTTCTGGCCACGCCGGGCAGTTGCAGCATCTCCTCCATCGTTTTCGGAACTTGAGAACTAAACCTGTCTGCGAGTATCTGGCCGGTCTGCTTGATGTTCTTGGCTTTGTTCCTGTAGAAACCAGTCGGTCTTATGTCCAGCTCAAGTTCCGTCAAATCCGCGTCGGCGTAGTCCCTTGCATTTCTGTACTTCTTGAACAGTGTCGCAGTGACTTTGTTTACTCTTTCGTCGGTGCACTGGGCCGAAAGGATGGTGGCGACCAGAACCTCCAGCGGATTGCTGTATTTCAAGGCTATCTTTGCCTGTGGATACTCCTTTTCCAGCAGTCTGATTATCGTTGACGCTCTGGTTTTCATGTCTGCTTCCACAGCGTTGTTCTTCAACCCTATCACTCTGTCCTTCTTGAGTTCTTTTGCTAGAAAAGGTTTACAGAAGCTTTTTACTCTCTCGACGACGCGTTAGGTTGGGGTGATAGTGTTTGAAAGCTAAATTGTTGGTTGACGGTGAAGAGATAGACTTGAACGAGTTCGTTGAAAAAATCATGGGCGGCATGATCGTCGGAGCCGTGGCTTCCTTGCGGGATGTGAAGAAAGACTGGAAGAAGATTGAAATAGCGGTGACGAAGTAGACGCTCGTGTCCTGTTCTTGCCTTATCCCTGCACTCTTGTGCCTATTTCTATTAGAGCGAACATTTCTCTCTTCGCCTTGCAGATTGGACAGACATATGGTGGATCTTCGCGGAACACGACGTAGCCGCATTGTTTGCAGTACCAGAGTTTCTTCTTGACCACGTCGGGCTGCACAGGGGCGGCTGGTCTGGTTTCAGGGGTTTGTTGGGCTGCTGGCTTGGGCGTGGTTGCTCCTGTCGTGCCATAGGCTCTGGCTTGTTTTTCTGGGGGTCTGCGTTCAGGGATGGGGTTTATGGGTGTTTTGCCTTCGTACAGGTCTTTTCGCATGTATAGTGCGCAGTAGCAGGTTCCGTATTCGGCGACGTCTGGGTCTCGGTAGTCGCATGGGCAGATTATGTCTCGGTCGAGCTCGAGGTTTCCTGTGGCGAGTCTACAGGGGCATGAAGGATAGCCGTACCGTTCTTCGTTTTTTCTCAGTCCTTCGAGCAGGTCTTGGAGAAACTGAGAATCGGGATGCAGGTAGTAGCCGTAGGTTTTTGCGTCGCTTTCAGCTCTCTGCCGGACCTTTTCCAGCGTGATCAAATCTCGAGTGCCTCTTTTATCCTGTCCTTGCGGAAACCTGTGATGACGGTTTTCTCGTCGACGACTATCGTAGGGTAGCTAGGTGAGGCTCCGAGGCGTGTGAATTCCTTCCTGATTTTCTCATGGTCCTCGTCGCTGGCCATGTCAACGTCAACGTACTCGTACTCGATGTCGCTGTCTTTCAAGAACTGCTTCGTCATCTTGCACCACGCGCAGGTGCTTATCGCATACATCAAAACCTTATGCGTCTTGTTCTTTCCGTTAACTCGGATTTTCTCCATTTTTACACTCGCCGTTTCGTGATTAGCGTATTATCAGCCTTGCATATAATAATTTAGTTTGGGCTTGATGTTGCGAGTATTGGCGAATGCGTCTTCCGCGTGGTTGATTTGTTCGTGCGTGAGCCTTTGCATTTGAGCGCTCAATTCGTGATTTTTTTTGTTTTCAACTTTCGTGGGGATAAAGAAAGTGTGGGTGTTGGGGGTTGCCTTGGCTTTTTTTGGTTTTTTAGGTTTTTTGGAATTCTTGGAGTCTTTCGTTTGGTTTGTTCCAGTTGACGATGTTCCAGAACGCCTCTATGTATTTGGCTCTGTCGTTTTTGTAGTCGATGTAGTATGCGTGTTCCCAGACGTCTAGGACCATGAGGATGTGGAAGCCTGGGTAGACGTTGGTGTTGTGTTTTTCTACCTGCATTACCGTTGGTCTTTTTGTTTGTTTGTCGATGGTCAACACGGCCCATCCCGAGCCTTCGACGCTCTGGGCGGCTTGAGTAAATTCTTTCTTGAACCTGTCGAAGCTTCCGAACTCCTTGTCTAACGCGTCGCCGAGGGCTCCGCCCGGTTTTCCGCCTGCTTTCTTAGGTGGTGCTAGGTTGTTCCAGAACAGTGAGTGGAGAAGGTTTCCTCCTATGTTGAAGGAGAGTTCCTTCAAGGTGGATTTGACATCCAAGTCTGCTCCTTCCTTTCTGGCCTTGTCCAGCTTTTGGAGTATCGCGTTTGCACCGTTGACGTATCCCTGATGATGCTTGTCATGGTGTATCGTCAATTGCTCTTTGGACATGTAGGGCTGTAGGTCTCCGTAATCGTACGGCAGCTTTGGCAGAGCGTAGAGTTTGCTTGTTTCCATAATGCTTTCCTCCTGCGACTATTACCTTGCAACTCAAGGGGTTTTAAACTTTCCGTACTACCATGCTGCAGTAACGCGCACTTGTATGATATGAGGTTCCCATTTACTATGATGCAATAGAATAGTGTTTTCTTGAGCAGGCGAGGTGAAATTTACCGAGGAAGACAATATGTTTAAGCCTGCGCACGAGTAGGACGTATTTCAGAAAGTTCAGGAAGGTGGATGCATGGAGACTCTAACGATGGTTATCAGTAGTTCTCCATATGGAGACGAGAGAATCTGGAATGCATTGAGGCTGACAGAAGCCTTGTCTTGTTCGAGCGCAAGGGTGAAAGTCAACATTTTCCTCATCGGAGACGCTGTGAACGCTGCCAAGAAAGGACAGAAACCTGCTAAGGGATTTTACAACATAGAAAGAATGCTTGCAGATCTCGTCAAGGTGGGTGTGTGCGTCAATGTTTGCCATACGAGTATGAACCTGAGAGGGTTAACGGAAGAGGATCTGGTCGAAGGAACCGAAATGGGCACGATAACAGGTCTTTCTAAATGGATAGTAGAAAGCCAAAAAATCCTATCCTTCTAAGAGTCGTTGGCATTCGTCGCGCGTATTACAGCTAGCATTATTGTTGACATTTTAGATACTCTTTTATTGTGTGTACGTACAGAGTTACATGGTTAGCAACAGGCATGGATATTTGCGGTTGGGTGGATTATGGTTGGCGATTTCTTTCTGGGGTTTACAGGTCATGCACATACAAGGAACGATCTGGAAGCCGATCCGGTCAAGGATTTGCAACTGAGAAAAGAGAACAGTATTGAGGAGGTTCAAAGATTGACCGAAGCGGTTCTGGACAAGCTTGGGAAGGACATTTCTGATGCTGGGCGCGGCTTGGAAGATGTGAAGTTGCTGGTTCTCTACCTGAGTTATAGGGGCGAAACTGAAGAGCAGGACAGACTCATCAGTGAGAGCGTTCTGAGAGTCATAGAGAAAAGGTTCAGAGGAAAGACTGTAGCCGAACAGCTTCGCCTGATTGGACATACCACGGCTGGAGAGATAGAAAATGAGGACCTTGAGTTGAAAGATGTCTCAGGGATTGGCTACAACGGCCTGTCTCTTCTGGCCCTAGTCACCAATCTCCCCGTTGGAATCGGGCGAACATGGGGGGTCGAAACGGAAAAAGAAGCTGGGGAAAATGGCAATGAAATGGCTCATGACGCTTGGGTTGACTTCAGTCAAAGCACAGAGTCGAAAGAGCATCTTCAGAAAAGCAAGACTCTTCTTGTGTTAACAAGGGGACCAGCGGTTGGAAAAACGGGTTACGAGTTTTTCTTGACTACGGGTATCGCGGACTTTGTGAGAAGTGCCCGCGAAGCGCGAATAACAAATGTGTTGGGAGGATGTAGCGGTGATGGCATCATCGGTCAGCACATGCATCAGTTTTATGGCAGGATCGGCAGACAATCAGAACTGAAGGTTCTTGATAATGACGCTGTGTGCGCCTTGATCCCTAACATGGTTGAGCCCTCATTTGGTCTTGATGTGTCGCCGGTAAGAAGGATTGGAGGATCCTATGTCTTTCACTTTGACCCTGATGCAGAACCCAAGTTCAAGTATCTCAAGCGTATAGGAGATAAGGATCCTCGGGAAGTACACGCCAGGATAATATACGAAAACGAAGCCCAAATATCTCGTGAGAGAGGGTTACCCGCGTCCAATGAGAAGGAGTTTTTTCAGCAGATCTCTGAAATTGATGGAATACCATTGAACCTGACTCTGGCCAAGTATGCTTTTGCTTTTCCTTTTGGAAACTATGCGCCGGCAAGCCTTATACGCGTGCATGGACAGACTGTGGAACTCCTTCAGCCTATTAGAAGCCATGACCCTTCCATACCTGGCTACGTTGTCGTCATTGATCACGAGAGAGTCCAGAAGGGGGCAAGGAACGTGTTCAACATGCTTAGAGAGAATCGAGGTTTCAGGGAGAGAGACACTACACTCATAGTGACTTGTGTTTCTCGGAGACTGGCGGAGATGATTGCTGGATGCAACTCGAATACAGAGTGTCAGATTTTCAGGGAGGCGCTTTCTTCAACGCAAGTGATGGGGTTTATCGCCTATGGTGAGTTGTCTTTTACGTATCTCTTGCAAGAGCCTTTTGTTTACAACTTCAGTTGTTGGGGAATGACACTTCGCTCTCTGGAGGATGGAAGACAGGGCAAGCGTGGAAAGTCTGTGGGCACGGCGTTGGAAAGAAAGGGACTCGTTCAGCAACAGAAGGATGTCTGTGTTGAAGAGGGCGTGAAACGTTGCCGCAGCGGATACGCTGATCTTGACAGGTTGCTGTGCGGTGGAATACCTGAGAACTATGCGGTCGCGTTGACTACGCCTTCATGCGACGAAAGGGAGCTGCTGGTGAAATGCTTTCTTGAAGCTGGAGCGAGAAAGGGGGAGCCCACATTCTTTCTCACCGTTGATCCGAGCAATACAAAATCGTTGGCAGAAGAGTGTCAATCTAACTTCTACCTCTTCGTGTGCAATCCCCAGGCAGACGCAGTCGTCAAAAGCTCAGCAAACGTTTTCAAGTTGAAAGGAGTGGAAAACCTCACCGACATCGGCATAGCCTTGACTTCGGCCATCCGCAAACTAGACCCTTCGCAAAAGAGCCCAAGAAGAATCTGCATAGACTTAATCTCGGATATTCTGCTACAACACCACGCAGTCCAAACTAGAAGATGGTTGACAGCACTCATTACAGAATTGAAGTCAACTGGATTCACCACTCTGGCGGTAGTTGATCCGCAGATGCACCCTTCAGAGGAGCTTCACGCAATTCTAGGGCTGTTCGAAGGCGAGATAAGCGTTTACGAGAAAGAAACTGGAAGAGGCTTGAGAAAATGCTTGAAGATCAAGAAAATGAGCAACCACAAATACCTCGAAGAAGAGCTGCTTCTGAGCAAAGTTCGGAAGGTCTGAATCAGTCAAGCAATCTTGATGGCTAGTGCGCGCACTAGAATTGACTGGGTAACAATTGACCTTAAAAAAGGGGTCACAGAATTTTCTTCACGACCCAACAGTAGCAATTATAGAATTAGAAGGGCTTTTGAGCAATGTTGAAAGAATGGCAAAAGGTAACAAGTCGTAATACGCGCACTGCACTTCGGTTCGCAGCGTCAGAAACGGAAGAGTTAATATTTCCAAGCTTTCATTCTAGGATGGGTGAATCAGCTTGCCGATAGATCCTGATTTTCAGAAGAAACGAACGGTTGCGGGGCAACACAAAGGACACAATGTTTGGGGGCCTGTGGAAGCGCCCAAGAAGCTGGGCATACATGGGACCACCGTGGCTGTTGACTGGGATTTGTGTACCGGGGACGGCGTCTGCATTGAGGTTTGCCCCGTCACGTTGTTTGATTGGGGCGATTCTCTCGGCCATCCGAATTCCGAAAAGAAATCTGATCCCGTCAGAGAACAAGACTGCATAAAATGCCTTGCCTGCGAGACTCAGTGCCCCACGCAAGCCATCAAAATATCATAGACGAATGTTACAGCCTTTTAGACCCAAAAGAAATTTATTCCCCTTTTTTGGCTCTCTTGATCAGAGGCTACGTTATGAAGGGCAAACCTGACAAAACGTTGGACTGTGTGGGCCTATACTGTCCTGAACCCGTCTTTAAGACAAGACTAGAATTGGACGAGCTGAGAGTTGGCGAGACTCTGGAGGTCCTTGCAGACGATCCTGCTGCAGAGTCTGACATAAGGAGTCTGGTGAAGAATCTGGAACAGGAATTGGTGAGCGTCAACAAGGAAGGCAATACGGTTCGTATATTAATAAGGAAGGTTAAGTGAGAATTGCAGAGGAAGTGAAATGAAATGAGCGTTAAGAAGAAAAAAATACTGTACGTGCAGACCAGCGGTGTTGATACGCCTGAGCGTGCCTATGCACCGTTCATTCTGGCAACTACTGCTGCAATGATGAACCTTGACGCCACTGTCTACTTCGTGATTAAGGGTATTACTCTTGTCAAGAAGGGTGAAGCTGAGAAAATCAAGATGGGCAGTTTTCCGTCGCTCAAAGAGGTACTGGATCAGGCAGTCAAAGCCGGGGTTAAGCTTGTCGTGTGCGAACAGAGCTGTGGACTGATGGGAATTCCGAGGGGCGACTTTACGAAAGAATCACAGATTGTCGGTGCTGCAACCCTCAATGATCTAGCCCTCAACGCAGACGCCGTTCTATGCTTCTGAGTGAGCAGATCTTGTCGGCTGCAAAACGCGTCTACATGGATCACGCAGCGGGCAGACCAGTGGAACCCCGCGTGATAGAGGCCATGTTGCCCTACATGAAGTCATCCTATGGAAACCCATCATCACTACACGTGTTTGGACAGGAAGCAAAGCGTGCAGTCGAAGAAGCAAGGGCACAGGTTGCAAAATTAATCAACGCTGAGAAAAAAGAATCAGTAATTTTCACTTCAGGAGCAACAGAGAGCAACAACCTGGCCATCAAAGGCGTGGCCAACCGCAACAAGGACCGTGGAACCCGAATTCTAACCTCGAGTGTCGAACACATGTCCGTCGTTAACCCTTGCAAGTTCTTGACCACAAAAGGATTTGAAGTCGTCTTCCTTCCGGTTGACAGGTACGGTTTCCTGAATCTTGAAAGCCTGCAGAAAGAACTGACAGACAAGACAGTCCTCGTCTCAGTAGTGTACGCAAACGGGGAAATAGGAACAATCGAACCGATAAAAGAAATCAGCAAGATCGTGCACGGCAAGAACGTCTATCTGCACGTTGATGCCACGGCCGCCTGTGGCCAGGTCCCCCTGGACGTTAGGAACGAGGGTATAGACCTGCTAACAATCTCTTCGAACGACATGTATGGGCCGAGAGGTGTGGGTGCGCTCTACGTGAAAGATGGAGTGCGCCTAGAACCTTTGTTGCACGGCGGCGGCCAGGAGAGAGGTCTAAGGTCTGGCACAGAGAACGTAGCAGCCATGGTAGGGTTTGGAAAGGCCGCAGAATTGGCCAAGAAAGAAATGCAAACCGAAAGCGCCCGACTCACAAGACTCAGAGACAGATTCATCGACGGCTTGCTCAAGCCGATTCCATACTCTTTCTTGGACGGGCATCCCACGACACGCTTGCCCGACAACGTCTCCGTCAGATACAACTTCATAGAGGGAGAGTCCATGCTGCTCAGCCTAGACATGATGGGCGTGTACGCGTCATCGGGTTCAGCCTGCACGGCGAAAACTCTGGAACCCTCACACGTGCTCTTGGCAATCGGACTGAAACACGAAGAGGCTCACGGTTCCCTGATGTTCACTCTGGGCAGAAGTAACACTGAAGAAGACGCTGACTATGCAGCAAGCTTAATGCCAGACATCGTCAAAAGACTAAGAGATATGTCACCTCTGACACCTAAGGAGCTGAAAACATAATGTACACGGAAAAAGTCATGGAACACTTCAAGAACCCCCGTAACGTCGGAGAAATCCCGGATGCTGACGGCGTGGGCACGGTGGGCAACCCGGTCTGTGGAGACTTAATGACTATCTATATTAAAGTAAAAGACAACCGCTTGGTCGATATCAAGTTCAAAACATTTGGGTGTGGCTCAGCAATTGCGACGAGTAGCATGATAACCGAATTGGCCAAAGGAAAAACGTTGGAAGAAGGCTTGAAAATCACCCGGGCAAACGTGGCTGATGAGCTTGGTGGGCTTCCTGCCGTCAAAATGCACTGTTCCAACCTTGCCGCGGACGCGTTGCACGCCGCAATTGAAGATTATTACAAGAAGCATGGAAAAGGTGGAGACTAAGAAATGAAGCCGCAATTTGTCCGATGTGAATTCTGCAAAGCAGAAGTGCCGCAGGAAGCGTGCAAACTCGCCGCTCACCACACAGTGATTGAGGGCAAAGAGTACATTTTCTGCTGCGCAAAATGTGCCCAAAAATACCAACAGAAAAAGAAAAAGTGACACAGGCATTCGGGAGACTCCCCTTTTTTTCTACTTTCCTCATAATGCCCGGTTTGGCGATCTTTATAAGCCAAACAGGAAGAAGCGTATTCGGTGGTTAAGAATGACTTGTTGGAAATGGTTTGACGGGATGTTGAAAGAAGCCGGAATAAAAGTGACCGACAAGAACAAAGACAAAATCGACAAGGTCATCCACCGCTATGTCGGCGAACAATCGAGCTACGGCCGCTGCTCAGCAGACTGGCGCAAAGCTAGGAAAGAGATTCAAGATGATAAAGCGATGAAAAAGGAACTCATCGAGCAACTCCAAACTGCAATGTAACCTTCCTTCTAACATTATGTGCCCAAGAGACTTTCTGAAACGCGCTTGCTGCACGGTAGACTTTAAATATCGTGAAGCGATGATTTCTCGCAAATGTGAGGAATGACCGTGGAAAAATGGGAATGTACAGTTTGCGGTTACATCTACGATCCAGCAGTAGGAGATCCCGAACACGGCATAAAAACTGGGACGCCCTTTGAGGCTCTGCCCGATGACTGGGTCTGTCCGGTCTGCGGAGTTCCCAAGGACCAGTTTGTCAAAAAAGAATGAAAAACTCGCCTTTTATGGGCAGAAGTTCTTTTTATAAACTTTATATTCTGAGGGTAACGAGTTTGAGTTGATCGAACATGCCCATTACGAAGATCAGAAAAAGGGACGGAAGGGTCGTTGATTTTGACCCACGACGCATCAGAGATGCAATCTACAAGGCTTTCATCGCTGTGGAACTTCAGGACGGCGAGAAAGCTGAAATCGTGACGAAAGAGGTTATCAGGCTCCTGGAGCAGAAGTTCGAGGGACAGGTTTCTTCCGTCGAAGATGCGCAAGACACCGTTGTAAGGGTTTTGAAGGAAAAAGGTCACGGAAACGTCGCCGAGAGCTATCAAGCCTACAGGGAGAAAAAGCAGGAAATCAGGAAGTTGAGACAGAAACTGGAAATTGAAGAGCCCAAGTTAACCGTGAATGCGCTTGAAGTCTTGAGGCAGAGGTATCTTCTCAGGGACGAAGATGAAAGAATCGTAGAGTCCCCTGCTGAGCTCTTTAAAAGAGTGGCTCTGGCAGTGGCGGCTGCTGACAGTAACTACGGCGGGAATCCAAACGAAACTGAAAACATATTCTATGGAATGATGTCAAGGCTTGAGTTCATCCCGAACACTCCGACTCTCTTTAACGCTGGGACGCGGCTGGGCCAATTGTCGGCGTGCTTCGTCCTGCCGGTTGAAGATTCGCTGGAAGGCATTTTCACGTCTGCAAAGAACATGGCCTTGATAGAGCAGAGTGGGGGAGGAGTCGGTTTTGATTTTTCCAGGCTCAGACCCAAGGGCGACATAGTCAAGTCAACCAAGGGAGTAGCGTCTGGACCCGTGAGTTTCATGCGAATCTTTGACACGGGCACGGAAATCATAAAGGCCGGGGGAAAACGCAGAGGCGCAATGATGGCAGTATTAAGAGTCGACCACCCGGATATTATCGAGTTCATAACGTCCAAACAGCAGCCTGGGTTCTTGTCAAACTTCAACATTTCAGTCGCGGTGACCGACGACTTCATGAAGGCGGTTGAGGAGAACGACGAGTACTGGCTGGTCAACCCTCGTAACAAGGAGAAGACCAAGAAGCTAATGGCAAAAGAGGTTTGGGACTTGATGGCGAAGTCCGCTTGGATGAGCGGCGACCCCGGCGTTATATTCATCGACGAAATCAACAGACACAACCCAACTCCGCAAGTGGGAAAGATAGAGTCCACAAATCCTTGCGGCGAGCAGCCGCTGCTTCCCTACGAGTCTTGCAACTTGGGTTCCATCAACCTGTCCCACATGGTCGTGGACGGAAAGATAGATTGGGAGAAACTCGGGGAAACTGTTAGGAACGCAGTGCATTTTCTTGACAACGTGATTGACGCGAACAAGTATCCTTTGAAGGAAATTGAGGATATTACGCTGGCGAATAGGAAGATAGGCTTAGGCGTGATGGGTTTCGCAGACATGCTTGTCAAGCTTGGGATTCCTTGTGATTCCGAACAGGCCTTGAAGGTGGGCGATGATATCATGAAGTTCATTGAAGAGGAAGGGCACAGGCGATCTGAGGAGCTGGGCCAACAGCGAGGATCTTTCCGTAACTTTGAGGGCAGCATCTGGAGAGACAAGCATTCAGCGCTCAGAAATTCCACGGTCACAACCATTGCGCCCACAGGAACCATAAGCATAATTGCCGGCTGCTCTTCAGGCATTGAACCGATTTTCGCAATTTCCTTCATAAGGAACGTTCTGAACGGGACAAGACTGTTTGAGACTAATCCGCTGTTTGAAATGATGGCCAAAGAAAAAGGCTTCTACAGTGCAAAACTCCTTGAGGAGATAGCTCAGACCGGCTCAGTTCAGAAGATTGATGGGGTTCCCGAGGATGTGAAGAGGCTCTTTGGGACGGCCTTGGACATCGCACCTGAATGGCACGTACGGATGCAGGCTGTGTTTCAGAAATACACCGACAATGCTGTGTCAAAGACCGTTAACCTGCCCTCGGAAGCCACGGTTGAAGACGTTAGGAAAATCTACGAGCTGGCTTGGAGGCTGAAATGCAAGGGAGTTACCGTCTTCAGGTATGGCAGCAAACCAGAACAAGTGCTGTACATCGGGGAGATAAAGACGGACAAGGGCAAGTTTCTGTCTTTGGAACCGGAATATTCAGGGGGATGTCCGACTAAGAACTGCCCATTCCCAAGCTGAGTTCCCCTCTGAGGCGCGCACGGCAAATCAGCAGGAATGGTCCAAACGTTTGAGTGAAACGAATGGTCAGGAAGATTAGGCGCACGCACATCGGCGAGAACCAAAGGAAGATACTGGATATATTAAGTAAATATCAAGAGTTGACAGCGAGAGACATAGCCGAGATTCTGTGGGCGAGGGACATAAACTACAAGACGCCAGAATACACTTCGACTCACCGTAGCCTTGCAGCTCTCTGCGAAAAAGGTCTGGTCGAGAAGGTCGGAGGCCAACTGAAGTGGCGGAAGACTAAGCGCGCGTCAAGAAAGATGGGCTAAGCTGCGATCTAACACGCAATTGCGCGCTCATCTTAGAAAAATGGTCTGAGTCCAAGGACAAACAGCAAACTCATCGAGACCGCAAAGAAGAGGATTGAGAGGTAGTACGTCGATTTTTCAGCAAAATGTGCAAGACAGAGTGCAGATGAGCCGAGTGCCAAGGTGAAAAACAAATGGTCAACGACATACAAGTTGAACCACGCGTCTCGGACAGCCGGGTAAGTGTAGTTGGGCCACATGTAAAAAATGTAGATGGAGCCAAAGAACAAGATGAGCGAAACTACCAGAATCCACGTAACATTTCTTTCAGGTGCTTCCAAGAAGCCGCTTCGTTGTTGATTCTCTCCGCATAAATATAAAGTTATCTCCATAGTGCGCGCTTGACTTAGACTTTTTTAGGTCAATTTTGTTTGTGCTCAATTGAAGTTTATCCATGTCATTTCATTTTATGTTTTTCTTCACAGATTCAATAATTTCTTTTGCTAAAGTAATGTCTCTCTTTGCCAATTCATTGAATACTATTTTTGCTGATTCCCCGCGCATGCGTACGCGCAAGTGAGGAAACCATTCCTTCATTTTATCATGAATTTCTTGCAAATCTTCCATTATCTCTTCTGGTTCTCTCATTTTTGAAACCTGCAGTTTGTCTTCTGTTGCTGTGCCGATTTAAGATTTCTTGATAGGTAAACTGATATAAGATGATTGAACCCTAGTAACCGTAGGTTGAATCTATGAAGGATTCGTATCAGGTGCTTGTCGTAGCGGTTGTTTTCTTAGTAATTGGTTTAGGCTTGATGATAGGAGCATTGTCCATTCCAATCCCTTCTGTATACAAGACTTTTCTTGGAATACCTTATGATTTCGATCCTGCTTTTGAGTCTTCATTCAGAGAAATGCTAACATTGTATGTGTTCGGAATTTTGTTTCTTGGTTTCAGTTTAGGAGTGCTGGGAACAATCGGTTACGTACTTAGACTAGAAAAAAGAATACCTCAAACTCCACCACCACCTTGATTCCTGTACTGAAGACAAATAGGGATACGCATAATGGCAATCTCGCGCGTGCTAGAGACTAACCTCTTCTCCCTTTTTCTTCGTAGTCTTCTTTCAACTTGACTAGAGCCTTTTGAGTCAAAACCTTTCAAGTGAATTGCGATAGTGTAACTAATAGTGTTTGGAGAACAAGAAAAGGAATGAACATTGAGAGTTGTCGATTACCGATATGACGACTACCGATTCTATGGGGAACTTTGTCTAGCTTTTGGGACACTACTTTTAGTAATCGGAATTGCCTTGCCCAGTCTTACGGCAATATGGTATACGACTCTTCTAGGCACAACGCAGATTAATTCACCATATCTAGGAGATGGAATAGCCTTAGCCGTTATCAGAATCATTCTGATAGTGCTCAGACAAATACTCCACAGAGAATATAGATTCAGAATCTGCAGAGACCTATATGACAAAATTCCATCGCCACAACACCCTTTAGCAAGACCCTTTCATTTGTCCTTACTGCGGTATGACTGGGTCTGTTAGGCCTAAAAATCAGAGGTCTATGGATATGTTTTTCCATAGTAACACGCCACAGTTACCATATCTGTGAGGCCTATGATGCCGTATGGGGGAGCTGTGTCTGCCAACGGGTTCCAGTTCAAGCTTTCGGGTTCAGAGCCGTAGGCTGAGGCTATTAGCGCAAGGTCTTCTAGATCAACCTTCATGTTAAGGTTTACATCGCCTGGTATAAGTCTCCAAGGTCTCATTAGAGGATAGCTGTCTGTGTTGTTTTCATCAATAACGCGTGACTGGTTCCATATTCCAGAATCATCCAGCTCTCCAGCGTCTGGACTTCTCTCTCTATAGTCACTCCAGTAGTTGCCACCAGAAGGATAACCATCGTCCCAAATATTGACCTGCGAACCTGATAAGCTGACCGAGTGTCCGTTGTTTATGAAGTTGTTATGATACAAACTGTTATTGTTGCAGGGGTCACCCGCTATTGAGATGCCAACTCCGTTGCTTCTTATTGTATTACGAGTAATGTTGTTCTCGGAAGAGAATTCTAAATCTATCCCCCATCCTAAAATGAACGTATTCTCTGACACTATATTGTCTCTAATAGTGTTGTTGTTACATGATTCGGATAGGGCTATGCCAGCCATGCCTTCTGACGCCTCGTTGTCGTTGATGATATTCGCGTTACAATGAGAGTTCAACCAGATGCCAACAATGTTGTCAACCGCAACGTTACCGTTTATTGTGTTACCATTAGATTCCTCTAGATCAATGCCCACGCCGGTATGCGAGACGTATATGTTTGTTACAGCGGAGTTATTCGTATATGCAAATAACAAACCCTGAAAGTTGTTTGTGAGGTTTAGGTTTTTAACGTCAATTCTCGTACAATTTACGGCAGCCACGTATCCTGCATCAGCAGGGATCGTCTCGTCGTGTTGGTTCACACGATAGTAGATAGGCCTTCCGTCTATCGTATTTGAAGTATCTATATCTTGAATGTAGTCCGAAACGTCTATTCCTTCGACCTCAAAGTTACAAGTGTTATTATTCATACGATTATTTCTTAGGGCGTTTTTGCCCGAATAGTATGACCATATTCCGTCTTGGGAGTTATTTGAGCCAACGTTGCCAATAATCGTGTTATTGCTCGAACCCTCCAGCAGTATGCCGTTAGCTCCATTGTTTTCCGTTATCGTGTTTCTAACGTTGTTATTGGAAGAATATAAACAGATGCCGGCATCGAACAAGTCAGTCCCACTGTTTCGTACAGTGAGCCCACTGACACTCACGTTATCCTCTATGGCTGCCACCACAACCCCGATCCCATCTCCATCAATAACAGTGGTAGTAACGTTTTCTCCAATAACCTCTAAAGGCTTGTCTACAACCACATGCTCATGGTAGGTTCCTGACGCGACCTGAATGGTGTATCCTATGCTTGCTTCATTTATGGCCTTCTGGATTGTCGGAAAATCGTTAGGGACCATGATGATTCTTGAGTATCTGACTATGACGTATTTGGATAGATAGTTGTTTCCTGTCAGTGTTTCGCCTTTTACGGGCGCTACATATAATGTGAGGTTATATTTTCCTTCAGCTGTCGGACTCCATATACAACTGACCGTAGTTGACGCACCGCTCGCCAAATAGTCAACGGACTTAGAGTCAGCGACACTACCATTAACTAATAGCTGCGCTGTCATGTTGCTTTCGTTGTTAGTCCCAAAGTTCAACAGAGTGCTGTTGATCGTTGCCGTATCAAAGGGTTTTAGAACACTAGGGGCCTTCCAGTATAGAAGGGCGACATCATTTTCAGGTAGGGCCTGCTCCACAGCACTTCTTGCGTTGACCCTTCCATATCCGTATTGTTCATCAAATCCGGGGTTCCCCAAGTCATCGGCCGTATATCGCAGCCGGGCTCTCACCTGATCTCTTGTCATATTCGGGAACTGGCTCCAGATGAGGGCGGCCACACCAGCAACGAGGGGACAAGCCATAGAAGTGCCGCTCATATAACTGTAATTCATGGGAAAACCATAAGCATTCAACGTCACATTATATGTCGGCATCGTTGAGTAGATGCCCACTCCTGGGGCTGCAACTTCAACCCAATCCCCGAAATTTGTGAACGAAGCTGGATTGTCACTCTCGTTTGTCGCTGTCACAGCCACCACCTCTTCATAAGCTGCAGGGTAGTGCTTACATTCATTAGCATCGTTTCCAGCCGCGGCGATCACCAGCGCACCATGGTCATAAGCATACTCAACGGCTTCATGAATCAATGTGCTCTCTCCGTAACCTCCCCAACTAAGGCTCAGAATGTTAGCCCCCTGATCTACGGCGTGAACTATTGCGTTGGCGAGGTTATCTTCTGACCCAGACCCGCTTTGGTCCAATGCTTTCTCAGCCATGATGCGGACTTGGGCCAAGCCCGCTACGCCAATGCTATTATTGAGCACCGCAGCGATGATACCAGCACAGTGAGTCCCATGTCCATAATCATCCATTGGATCCGTATCATTGTTCACCCAATCGTATCCCAGCGGAACATAGTTGGCAGCTAAATCTGGATGATGCCAGTCTATCCCTGTATCAATGACTGCCACAAGAACAGAACGATTACCAATCGTGGTGTTCCAAGCGTAATCCGCCTCTATCTTCTGTGGTCCCCACTGCATGCTCCAATATGGATCGTCAGGGACAAAATCAGCCTTGAATCTCATGTTAGGTTCAATATATCTTGACAATCCTGCGATCTCGACCTTTAATGCAAAAGTGGACCTAGCTACAGGAGGTATGTCAGCGACCACAGCGGCAATCGTACGATTCATTGAAACGGTGTTAACGATCTTCCCACCGCAACTCATGATGACATTCACAAGTTCGGCGTAACTGTTTTGTCGCATATCACTTAGCCCAATCACGAGCTCAGCAGAGTTATCGCCCGTAAACGCAGAATCACTCCAGTTTACTTCAGTGTCGAAGCCCCATTTAGGGCCAACTTCAAGGGGTAGTTGAGAATCATCCATCAATAGTGTATTCAATCCATTTTTAAGAAAAGATTTCATCGTCGGGGTGGACAGCCATTCTATTGGAAATTGGGAAATATTGTCCTTTACATATAATATGCCCAACTTTGGTTCAACCAGTCGAATATTGAATGCCAATGTTAACATGCCTATTAACAGCAATGATACCAATATTCCAGAAAATATCCTATTTGACACTATTCCTTTCTCCCTTCTGCAGTTAGAAGTAGATGATTCAATCAATTAACACTTATGGAACGCTCTCTATTACATATTACAGCATAGCTTAAATGCTTCAATCGTTTTTCTATTCTACGCTTCCGACATAATGTTGATAGCTAGTTAGACAATGTTAGCCTTTTCACCCTTCTTTTACTATCCAAGTTTTTCAGTATTCAAGTGTACATTGGAACCATAAGAGAATACACTGACTATTAGAGCATCAAGTCTATTACAAATACACATATCTATTATTAGCAAGAGGCCCGCGGAGAAGGTAGCGATCGCTACTGGATAGATTTCTTCAATATTCAGAAGGTATGCCGAGAATGTGAGGAAGAAAGTTAAGATGAAGCTCAAGATTCCGGAGAAGAGACCGAAAAGTGAGAGTTTCAAGTGGTTGCCTGTCTTCATGGGCATTGCCACTTCGGTTCTTATCTCTTCTATTCTCTTTTCATAGTCTGGCCCATACTTGGATGAGGACTTGCTTTTTCTCAGGTCAAAGTGCTCCTAGTTGAAGGTTCTTATTCGGTCAACGACTCTTCCGTAACGAGTTTGGATTGCAAGGCAAAGGAAGGGCGCAGCCGGAGATTAGAACGTCTGGGGCTATGGTAGCTTGAATCAGCGAGATTATCTGGTCGAAGTTCAAAGGTCACTCGCCTGTCTCAGTGCTTTGCCTATCTGCGCAAGACTCTATTTAAATCTCCCGCGGCATGTGCGGTCGCTACTGTTTTTCTATCTTGACGTTGTAGGTTGTTTTGACTCCGGCTTTTTCGAAGATCTTGCCAACAGGGCAACCTTTTACTGTCAATTCGTGTAGTCTGTGTACCCTGTCTTCTGCCAAATCTGTTCTTGCCGTGATATCGAATTTTGTCTCTGTAATAGTTCCTGCTTGTTCGGACTTGACAGCTTCCGCCTTTACCTCCAAGTCCTTTATGGTCGCCCGCATCTTGTTTGCTGTCAGCATGAATATTGTTGCGTAGCATCCTGCGAAGCTCATTAATGCTAGTTCAAGCGCTGAAGGGCCCATGTTAGTTCCGTCGCTGTCTTGTTCAAGATCAAGGCAAATGGCATGAGCTCTGCCGTCGTCAACGTCTATCCTATAGTTCTTGACCAGCTTTGCGTTTGCATTCAACTTCATCGAAATCTATCACCTCCTACGCAAGCTGTTTGTTGAAGGAGTGTTTTCATGGATTTTTCTCTTTGCATAAGACTCGTGGTGCGCATGAGCATCCTCATTCCTTCTTCAGTCTTACATCTTTTTTGGAGAAAAGGCTTTTATTTTGGTAGTGTTTTTATCTTTTGCGTACAAATAAGTACGAAAAACGCACCGAAAAGTGCGAAATAGAGTGGTTGTGAATGTTACAAATTGATGAAAAAGATGGGAGAATAATCGAAATGTTGGAGGAAGACGGGCGGAAATCTTACAGCGATATGGCAGAGAAATTGGGTATGAGCGAGGCGGCTGTGAGAAAGAGGGTTCAAGCCTTGATGTTGAAGGGCGTCATAAAAAAGTTTACTATCAAGGTTGACCACGCTAAGATTGGGATGAATACTGTGGCAATCGTTGGAATGGATATAGACCCGGCGAAACTGCTTGAAGTCGCGCAGGAACTCTGCGAATTAGATGAAGTAAAATGTGTTGCCACGTCAAGTGGAGATCACATGGTGATGACTGAAATCTGGACGCGCGACGGACGGGAACTGACAAGGCTGATATCAGAGAAAATCGAATCTATGGAAGGAGTGAAAAGAATCTGCCCTGCGTTGCTCTTGGAAATGCTGAAAGAATAATCGTGAGGTTGGTGAAGGAGAATGAGTTTGATACCTGACGATCAGAGGGAACGTATCCGAAGTGAACTTGCGGAGAAGTTAGTCAGTCCCGTGCGAGTTATCATGTTCACGCAGGCGATGGAATGCAAGTTCTGCGCGGACACAAAACAACTGATTTATGAACTAGCAGAATTGAACGATAAGATTCAGGCTGAGGTCCATGACTTTGTGGCTGACACTCAATTGGCCCAAGAATACGGCGTTGACAAGATCCCAGCAATCGTCGTTAGAACCGAAAAGGACTACGGCATAAGATTCTATGGGTTGCCATACGGCTACGAGTTCCAGACGCTGTTGGAGGCACTGGGCTCGGCTTCAAGAGGCCAAACCGACCTCTCCGAACAGACAAAACGGAAACTTCGAGAAATCAAAACTCCGATCGTCATCAGAGTCTTTACGACCCTAACCTGTCCACACTGTCCCACTGCCGCGGCTATGGCCCACAAGTTTGCCATCGAGAGCAACCTCATAAGGGCTGAAGCAATCGACGCCAGTGAGTTTCCGGATCTTGCAATCAAATACGGAGTTATGGGTGTTCCAAAGATAGTGGTCAACGAAAAAATCGAGTTCGTGGGAGCGCTTCCAGAAGATATGTTTCTGGAGCAAATTTTGAAGGTCACTCAATGACCACGGTGAATCTTGACTGTACAGTTGGCGTGAGATGAAAGAAAGAGAAGTCGTCCTTCAGATCCTCGGAATGAGTTGTCCGTCATGTTCAGAGGGGATTCAGGCAGGCCTAGCTAGGTTGGAAGGCGTAATAGACGCCAAGGTGAATTTCGCCTCTAAAGAAGCCATCGTCAAATTTGACGAAGATAAGATCAGCCTAGACAAGATTAAGGCGGCGATAAAGAGAGGCGGTTACGAAGCCGCCGAGCAGGTTGAGGACACAACTGAAAGACGCCGTAAACAAGTCCGGAACAGTATGCTGCTTTTTTTCTTGGGCCTTGCCCTCACAATCCCGATCTTGTTGATTTCTTATCTTCTCTCTTTTCCTGGGGAGGACTATGTCCTGTTGGCCCTCGCCACTCCCGTCCAGTTCATCGTGGGTTGGCACTTCTACAGGGGCGCGTACACTTCGATTAGAAACAGGTATGCCGACATGAACGTCCTAGTGGCTCTGAGTGCCACGGCCGCCTTCGTCTACTCGGTTTATTCGACCTTCATTCCGCAAGGCACGGTGTTCTATGATGCTTCAGCAGTCGTTATCACGACGATAACCTTGGGCATGCTGCTGGAAGAAATGGCTGTGGAACGGACGGGTGCAACGATAAAGAAGCTCATGGCACTACAGCCCAAGACTGCAACTATCGTCCGTGACGGCGGAGAAAAGGAGATTTCAGTTGGTGAAGTTCAGGTCGGCGACACTGTCGTCGTTAGACCTGGAGAAAGAATCCCAGTTGACGGCGCGGTCGCTGAGGGTCGCACCTTTATAGATGAGTCAATGATCACCGGCGAGTCCGTTCCAGTTGAAAAGAATGTCGGCGATACGGTTTTCAGCGGAACGATAAACAAGACTGGCACCTTGAAATTCACGGCAGAGAAGGTAGGCCTTGAAACTACCTTGGCACAAATAGTCAGGCTGGCTCGGGAAGTGCAGGCGAGCAAAGCGCCAATCCAGAGAATTGCAGACAAGGTCGTAAACATTTTCGTCCCAGTTGTGGTGGCTCTCGCCGTATCAGTTTTTCTTATATGGCATGTGTTCATGAACGACTCTTTGGCTTTGACGACAATGGTTTCTGTCCTCGCAATCTCGTGTCCATGCGCTTTGGGAATAGCGACTCCGGCGGCAATAATGATCGGAGTAGGCAACGGGGCAGAAAACGGAATCCTCATCAAGAATAACGCCATCTTGGAGATTGTGGGAAAGCTCGATACTGTTGTTTTTGACAAGACTGGCACGTTGACAAAAGGCAAGCTGGAAGTCACTGACATCATCGGTGAGAACAAAAACTACGTCTTGCAGGCTGCTGCTGCCGCGGAAAAATGGTCTGAGCATCCGATAGGTCAAGCCATCGTCAGGAAGGCTGAGAGTGAAAGAATCAGCTTCGGCGAACCGGACTCTTTCGAGGCCTTGCCTGGCTTCGGAGTGGCGGTTGAGGTTGAGGGCAAGAAGATCCTGATAGGAAACCGCGCCTTGATGAAGAACAATGGTGTTCTGGTCGAACGCTTTGAAACGGATATTCAAAGGTTGGAAAGCGAGGGAAAAACGGTTCTGAACGTCGCCGTAACCGGCAAGCTCGTGGGCTTATTGGCCGTTTCTGACACTCTCAACGAGCATTCGAAGGAGGCTGTTGAGACTCTGCACAAGAAGGGGTTGAGAGTTGTTATGCTCAGTGGCGATACCATGAGAACAGTAGAGGCCATAGCAAGACAGTTAGGCATAACTGAAGTCCTGGCAGAAGTGGTCCCAGCCCAGAAGGTCGAGGAAATAAAGAAGCTCCAAAGCCAAGGACGATTCGTCGCCATGGTAGGAGACGGAATAAATGACGCACCAGCAATAACGCAGGCCAACGTGGGAATAGCGATTGGAAGCGGAACGGACATAGCGATTGAAGCTGGAGACATAGTCCTAATCAAGGACGACCCCCGGGATGTGGCCATCAGTATCGACCTCAGCAAGAAGACACTGGGCAAGATTAAGCAGAACCTGTTCTGGGCCTTCTTCTACAACGCGATAATGATTCCTCTGGCCGCAGGCCTGCTCTATTTGCCGCTTGGCATCCTAATTCCGCCCGAGGCTGCAGCGACCTCCATGATACTCAGCGACATCACAGTCGTTGGAAACTCGATGCTGCTGAGAAGATGGAAACCGCAGTGAAAGACGCGCGAGATCTGAAGCTCATCACCAAATACTGTGAGTAGATGCATTGAAATGGAAGAAGCCAGGGTCTATTACGACAAGAAATTCAAGAATTATGATGAAACGTTCTCAATCCTATATTTTCGAGTTTTTGACTTTATTACATGGAAGTATCTTGAACCATATTTACCAACCAGTCGGAACGCATTGGTCCTTGATGCTGCCGGAGGAACGGGCCGCTGGACAGTCCGTATTGCTAAGAAAGTTCCGAAGGTCGTGTTGATGGACATCTCAGAAGGAATGTTGAAAGCTGCGGCTCAGAGAATGAGACAGGGCGGCGTTGAAGACAAGGTCGTCATGAAGAGCGGAGACATAACAAGGACGGGTTACCCAGATGAAACCTTTGACTTGATCTTTTGCGAACATGCCCTTTTTCTCTTCAGAGATCCAGACCCGCTCCTTAAGGAGTTTGCAAGAATTCTGAAGAGCAAAGCTACTTTGATAATCTCCGCCCATAATCGTTACGTCGCATCGCTTGCGAGACTTTCAGACACGCCGAAGTCAAAAGACTTGGAAAATGCCTTAATGCTCTTGCTAGGACTAACGCCTCAATTCATGACTCCAAATAGTAAGGTCAGGGTTTTCACTTGGACTCCAAACGAATTTCGTACGATGCTTGAACAACACGGTTTTCAAATAGACCAAATCATCGGCAAAGGGATGACTATGCCCCTTAGGATTTCAAACAAGGTGTTCACTAAGAAGAAATACTCTGAAACTCTGTTCAACAACATACTTCAACTCGAGCTCGCGTTGTGTGACAAACCAGACGCATTAGCCTTGGCTGGACACATGCAAGCAATCGCTCACAAAAGGTAAAGGCTAGCTGGAAACAGCTGAGCTTTGAATAGAAGGGTTTCTTTTCAATCTAGGACTGCCCAGTGTGGCTCGAAGGCTGCGTTTGGCCGCTGCCGTACTTGGCTGGGTTCTTGTCAAAAGTCGTCTTGCACATCTGGTTGCAGAAATAGTACGTTTTGCCTCTGTATTCCGTCTTGTGCTTGGCCGTCTTCTCGTTCACTTCCATTCCGCAAATCGGATCTTTCGCCAAATTTCAACCTCCTCCAGAATCTTATCGCGTTTACGTTCTTGTTGTCCGAGCAAGTATGTAAACATATCTTGTATGCACAAGTTCAAGGCAATGACGCGAGTCCGACATCTCAGGCATGTTAGCGAACCACCACGGGCAACGCCCTCCATAACCCTTCTTTTTCTTTGCTATAACGCTCCATTGATGCATGGGCGTAAAGTGTAATGTGAACTGAGCCTTCAAGAAGAGTGGCATGTGTGTTGTGATGGTCATTTCTGTTGGGTGCTTACATTGGTTCATGCTTTTCGAGAGCGTACACTAAATAGAGAGTAGCACCCACTGGATTGGGAAAGACAAAAGCTCTAAATATCTGCACGTAGACGCAGGCATAAGGGTAGCTGATTCAGATGAAGTTCAAGGCGTTTATCATGATAAATGTGAACCTAGGTTGCGAAGGGGATGTCTTGAAAGCTCTAAGGAATGTTAAGGGTTTTGACGAGGCCTTTTATGTTCTTGGGGATTACGACATAATAACAAAAGTGAGCGCGAACACGATTGATGAACTTAACCAGATTGTGTCTCATGTTAGGAAAATTGGAAATGTTAGGTCAACAGCGACAATGATTACACGTGAATTATAGAGCACGGTCTCATTTCTACCCACATTTCCCGTTTTAACAGCGCACATTGCGCCAAAATTCACCCCAAACACACACTTTTACGTTTCTCTTATTCTCTCATTCTTTCTCTACACACAAGCAAACAAAAAAACGAATGACCTGACGCGCGCCCATCATGCGTTCCTGTCCGATTCTGAGTATTGACTGTGGCTTCATAATTGCTTTAACACGCGTAGTGCTTGTTGTAACTATTCGATGCCTCCGAGTAGCGGTAGGCATAGAAGGTATCCAGATGAAAGAGCACATGATTGAATCTTCAAAAATAGTGCTAGATTTGAACGATAAGATCCATGTTTTACACGTGGATGATGACTCTGGTCTTCTGAAAATTACTAAGCAGTGTTTGGAGATGGAAGGACCACTTCAAGTTGACACGGCCCTTTCTGTTGAAGAGGCTTTGATGAAACTGGAGAAGGATGAGTATGACATCGTGGTTTCTGACTACCAGATGCCTGGAAAAGACGGTCTAGATTTCCTGAAGGCACTGAGAAGCAAAGGGAATGCGATTCCTTTTATCATGTTTACTGGAAAGGGCAGAGAAGAAGTTGCGATAGAAGCGCTCAATCTGGGAGCCAACCAGTACCTCAACAAGATGGGAGAAACCGAAACCGTCTACGTGGAACTGGCTCACAGCATCACAGAATTGGCCAAAACCAGAAAAGCCGAAGAAAAACAACGTGAATCAGAAGAGAAGTTCAGAGATCTCTTTGAGAAAGCAAATGACGGACTCGTCTTCGTGGACCTGTCCGGAAGAATAGTGGACTTGAACCAGAAGGCAGCAGAGATAGCAGAAAAGCGAAAAGGAGACATTGTTGGAAAATCGTTTCTTGAACTAGGCTTAGTCAGCCTAAGTGACGCCCCTGTTCTAGTTGAGAAACTTGGACAGCAAGCGATGGGCAAACCAACAGAGAGATTCGAATTTGAAATTGAAAGGGAGAACGGTGAGAAAAGGTCAATTGAAATAAGCTCCACATTCATTCGAAAGAACAACATGCCAACAGGCTCTCTGGCAATCGTGAGAGATATCACCGAACGCAAGAAGGCAGAGGAGGCCCTGAGGGAAAGTGAGGAGCGTTTTTCCACGATATCTGCTGCGACCTTTGAGGGAATTGGAATCAGCGAACAAACGAAAATCATTGACGCTAACGATCAATTGGAGAAAATGTTGGGATATGAACCGGGCGAACTGATAGGTAAGTCTGTGTTCGATTTTGTGGCTCCCGAATCACGCGGTCTTGTTAAGGCAAATATAGGAGCAGGATACGAAGGCCCCTACGAGCATTTGGCAATCAGAAAAGACGGTTCTGTTTTCCAGGTTGAGATACGGGCCAAATCCATTCCCTACAAAGGAATTATGGCCAGAGTAACCGCCATCCGCGACATCACAGAGCGGAAGAAGGCTGAAGAGGCTCTCTGCATTTCAGAAGAAAGATACAGGAATCTTTTCGAGAACTCAAAGGAGCTCATGGTCACATATGACTTGAAGGGGAACCTGACTGCCATAAACAAGGTCGCCATAGAATATGATGTTGCACGTGCCAAGAATATAGGGAGAAATATGCTAGAGTTTGTTCCTGAAGAACAGTGGCCAAGAATACGTGAAGAAGCAGAGCAAATTCTTCAAGGAAAATGTGTTGAAAGTGAAATCGAAATAGACACTCCGAAAGGGAAGAGAATGTTTGAGTATAGAAGCAGCCCCATAAGAGAAGGAGAGAAAATTGTTGGCATTCACGGATCATACAGAGACATAACTGAACACAAGAAAGCAGAAGAAACGCTGAGATTGGCTCTTGAAAAGCATACCCATGACCTTGTTGAACGTGTCAAGGAACTCCGCTGCGTGTATGGCATATCCAAGCTGGTTGAAACGTCTGGAATTACGCTAGATGGCATATTACAGGGAACGACGAATCTGCTTCCTGACGCTTGGCAGTACCCTGGAATCACCGGCGCAAGGATAGTCCTTGAGGGTCAGGAGTTTGTGACATCTAACTTCGCGGAGACCCGTTGGAAACAGCAGTCCGAAATCAATGTGCATGGAAGGCGATTAGGTTTTGTGGAAGTCTGTTACCTTGAGGAGAAGCCAGACGTTGCCGAAGGTCCATTTCTCAAGGAGGAAAGAATGCTCATAGACGCTGTTGCCGAGAGACTGGGTCGCATGACGGAAAGAGTCAGAACTGAAGAGTGCCTGAAAAGCTCAAACGAACGACTAAGAATCATGTTCGAAAATGCGCCTGATGCCTACTACATTAGTGATCTTAGGGGTCATTTCATAGATGGGAACAGAGCTGCGGAGGAAATGACTGGTTACCGCAAGGATGAGCTTGTCGGAAAAAGCTTTCTGCAACTGGGTCTCCTTCCAAAGGAGCAAATACCCACAGCAGACAGACTCTTGGCTCTGAACTCTCTTTGCAAGTCGACTGGACCTGACGAGTTCGTACTGAACCGAAAAGATGGCACACAGGTCGTCGCGGAAATCAGAACAGTGCCAACGAAGATTGGCGGGAAAACGGTGGTGCTGGGCATTGCCCGCGACGTAACAGAGCCCATGAAGATCCAGAAGACGATGGCAGAGAATCAGGCGAAATTCAAGGCCTTGTTCGTGGGCAGTCCTGAAGCTGGAGTCTTTCTCGATAGGGACTTTCGTATTGTAGATATTAACCCTCGTTTCGAGGAGCTTTTCGGATATTCTCTCGCAGAAATTAAGGGAAAATATCTTGTCGATGTGATTGTGCAGATGGATAAAATGGAAGAAGCTGAAACGTTGGACCGGAAAGCTTCAGACGGATACGTTTACCACAATACGGTAAGAAGAAGGAAAGATGGGGCTTTGGTTCCAGTAGCCGTGTCTGCTGCTCCTATGAAATTTGAAGGAACAGTCGTTGGGTACGTGGGCGTGTACAAGGACATTTCTGAACTGACGAACACCCAGAAAAAGCTGGAGATTATGAACGAGAAGCTTCGAGTGGTCGGTGGACTGACGAGACATGACGTTCGCAACAAACTTTCGACAATAACCGGCAACCTTTACCTTAACAGAAAGAAATTGGTGGATTATCCTGACGTTCTCGAAAGCTTCAAGGATATGGAGTCTGCCTGTAAACAGATCGTTAGGATATTCGAGTTCGCTAGGGATTATGAGAAGCTGGGCGTCGAGGAGTTGGCGCTAGTTGACGTGGGAGCAACCGTTGGCAAGGCCGTAGGTTCCTTCTCAGATTTGAAAGGGGTTAGGATTGTGAACGAGTGCCACGGGTTAACTGTTCTGGCTGATTCGCTTTTGGAGCAATTCTTCTATAATTTGATTGACAACTCGCTAAAGTACGGCGAGAAGTTCACTCAAATCAGAATCCACTACGAGAAAGCCGAGGATCAGCTGAAATTAGTCTATGAGGACGACGGCGTAGGCATATCCAATGATGCAAAAGCGAAGCTTTTCGCTGAAGGCTTCACCATGGGCAAAGGCTCAGGCTACGGGCTTTATCTGATTAGAAGGATGATGGAGGTCTATGGCTGGACAATCAGCGAAACAGGCACGCATGGCAAAGGAGCACAATTCACAGTTACGATACCAGAGACCAACCGAGACGGAAAGGAAAACTACAAACTCAACTGAAATGAGTCAACTATCGTCAAGAAACGCATGATATGGGACCTCGAAAGCAAGAGAGAAAGGGTAAAGTTTTATCCAACTAACCAACGCGTGGTGTAGATTGGGCGTTAAAGGAGGTTAAGCGCGCGCTAATTTTGAATAGCAGTTTGGGTTTAGGAGTAGGAAACAGGTCGATTAAGCATTATCTTGGATACGTAAGTGGTTTATACTGAGAACTAGCAATAGATGAAGACACACGAATGAAGGGGTTCCCAGATGAGACGTTCTAAACTCGAGATGTATGTTGACATTCTCAAAGTGTTGGCTCATCGCGGACCCTTGAAACTAACGCACATAATGTATACGGCAAACCTGAATTGTAGCGTTCTGAGAGAGTATTTGGACTTCCTGCTCAAACAGAATCTTGTTGAAGAAAGAAATGTGGGGAAAAGCAGAACGGTCTTTACTATAACTCAAAAAGGCATTGCGGTACTCAAGGGCTTCAGGGAACTGAAACAAATGTTGCCAATCATTGAAGAAGAAAGGAATGTGATTCCAACACCTGTTTGATTTCATTCCGCTCGGCGGGCGCTATCTAACACGAACTTCTAAGCGAGATTGTCAGACTTGTTACACACGTGCTGAGATGGCGCGCTAACCATTTATCTTAAATATGCAGAGGCTAACCACGGATCGATATGGCGCAAGGGTGATAGTAATGGACGTCAAGATCACGAACATCTATAATAACGAGGTTTTGCCCGGGAAAGACCTCAAAAGTGGGCACGGAGAATGCTTTCATATCGCAATTGACGACAAACAGATTCTTCTTGATACTGGATGGAAAGGCGCGAAACTGACGCATAATATGAAACGACTGGGAATGGATGCCAATTACATCGATAAGTTGGTGCTTTCGCACGGTCACAGGGATCACACAGGCGGATTGAAATCGTTTTTCAAGGTGAGGACAGCCCAAGAACCAGTGCACATCATCGCGCATCCAAGTGCCATGGAGCCCAAGTCAGCGAAGATATTCTTGTTTCATATCTCGATGGGATTTCCAAAGCTTGATAGGGAACTGACCAAAAAGGCGGAATTCCATTGGACTAAAGATTCATTTGAAGTGCTTCCGAACCTCTATACGACGGGAGAGATTCCGATTGCAGAACGACTCGAGAAGCCGGGGATAGTGACAGGTGCGTTTCATAAGGTTAACGGACGGCGGGAATGGGATCCCGTCATTGACGATTTGTCGCTGGTTCTTCAAGCAAAAGATGGATTAGTATTGGTGACTGGTTGCTGTCATGCCGGATTGTTGAATACGTGCGCCCGTGCCACAAGACTCTTCAATCGCAGAATCATTGCCATACTCGGCGGCACTCACATGTTGGAATACTCGCAAGAGGATGTTGACCACGTAGGAGAGGTTCTGGAAAAGGTGTATGGAACTCCTGAACTGTACTTGAATCATTGCACCGGAAAAGAGGCCATTGGACGGCTAAGAGGCAGATTTGGCCCAGAAGTAGCACACGATTGCCACGTGGGCACGGAAGTAGTGTTCAAAATCTAACGCGCTAGCGTGTTCCTAAATTCCCTTTTTTGGGAGTGACGAGTTGGTTCATGTCCTACAGACGATACTTCTCGCATCAATAGTCACACGGTCATCCTCGAACCAAGCGAGCCTGTAACAAAAACCAGCTCGCGAATGAATTTAGGAACAGGCATGCGCGCAAGAAGGCAGTACTCAACTTGGCCGTCCGTGTCATAAGAAGCGCGCTCTAATCCGCCCTGCTACTCGATAAGTCCATAACCGTCTTGTACCAAGTCTGCCAATCGCGCAGCGAATCGAGCTGCGGGAGCCCCGTAAATGACATCTTCATCAAACATCACAGTCAAGCTGAGATATTCGCGGACTTCAGTTCTACCATCAACCACTCTGGGCTTCTTTGATATGCCAGCGCGCGCGGACTTACCTGGACAAACCTCCACTGAATATTTCAGTGAAAAGGTCACAATCAAAAAATCAAACGCGGGCTACATCCAGCAAAAAACAGATAAAAAAGGGGGTTGCGCCGGAGACATCTCCACTGTATGGTGCAAATGGGGATTCACAAATGTGACGCGCGCGGGTAAGATATAAGTTCTGCAGGAACAACGTTATCCTATTCGCGGGGAAAGATCGTGGTTAAATGTAGCAAATGTACCGTTTTCGTGTGTGAACATCCTGAACGAGCTCGAGTTTCTTCCAAGCTGGCTTTTTGTCCGATGAACGTTGAGAAAGATGTCTTAAGAAAAGCTAGGGAGGAATATGAAAAACTTGGCGTGGGAAGATTAGCTCGTGCTTCTGCTCTGGTGGAGTCAGAGGGTTATATGAAGTGGACCAGAGTCGAAGACACGATGGAATTTGCCAGAAGGATGAATTTTGTTAGTCTCGGTGTTGCTTGCTGTGTAGGATTGGCCGAGGAGGGAAGAGTACTGACTGATATTCTTGAATCCAATGGCTTTGACGTGACTTTTGTATTCTGCAAGACTGGTGGTGTTCCAAAGGAAGAGTTGGGACTGAAAGACAGTGACAAAGTGCGTCCAGGCACTTTTGAACCTATTTGCAACCCAGTAGCACAAGCTCTAATCATGAACAAGGCGAAAACAGAGTTGAACATAATTGTGGGACTCTGCGTGGGGCACGACTCCACCTTCATCAAGTATTCCAAAGCACCCGTGACAGTTTTGGTTGCCAAAGACAGAGTCCTATGTCACAACCCTGTTGGAGCATTATACACCGCAAAGGGATACTACAAACACAAACTCTACGAGACACACAGAGCATGCACCGGAATCAAATCACCCTAGATTCGCAGTACAGTATTACCATCCTGTTTCTGTCCTCTTCCCAAAGAGAAACTTGGCCAGATCATTGATGTTACTTCACCTCTGGCTCTTGGCAGTTCTATTCTAAGCCTACCCATGTTTCAGACTATCGGAAATAAGAAACGCAACAAATTGAAAAGGCGCGGCCGAGTTGCCATACATGATAAGTTCCATGTCTAGATAGATTCATGTTGCCCCAGAGTATGATGTCCCACATCCAAGCCTTCTTTCTCACAGAACTCCAGAATCTTTGACACGGCTCTCAAGTCAATTTCCTTTATCTTTTCTTCCTCAGGTCCAACCACTTCAACTATTAAGCCCAGTCCTCCGACTCCACAACACGTGTAAACGTTCTTGTAGATTCTCACATCATATTCTGGGGGGAGCTTCATTCCTTTCACAGCTTCCTTGACCTTATCAATCAAGAAATCAACCTGGCTCGGCTGCGTTGCTTTGATAAAATGGACTTCTCTGCAGCCCATCTTGGGCATTTATATCCCCTTGAAAGCTATCAAGGTCGCAGTTTCCTTTATCCCGCGGATTCTGCGAATTTGTTCAAAGATGAACTTGTCAAGTTCTTCCATCTTGTCAAAAGAAACTTCGACATGCATGTCATACACGCCGTAAGTCGGAGTTGCCTGCTTGACTCCGGCTATTTTCTTGACTTCTCTGAGGACTTCCTGATCTAATCCGGCTTCGACCTTTGCTAACACGTATGCAACTGTCATATTTTGAACCCCTTCTATACTCTAGATTTCGAGTTAATCAGCTTTTCGACTTTGTAGTCCCGGCACATTAGGGTCAGCATTATTCAGTCAAATTCGGCGATGAGCTTGTCTTTCTAAACGCCTCTTAAAGCAATTCTCCTTTATAGTAAACGGTAGCAGGACAGCCCAGGCATCTATCGCTTGCGTACAACGTGCAACTGCCACAGTCTGCACCGCAAGGCGTAGTTTTCTCCTTGTCAACACTGGGTCTTATCGGTATTACAAAAGGCCGAACAGGCGTTATTATCAGGTCGAGTTCCGTGTCCTTTACGAGAGGATTTTGTCTCAAGTGTGAGTCTACGCAGGACATTATGGATCTGATGTTTTCGCCTACGAGCATTACGGCCAGATTATTCTTTCCAGAAGTCAAGAAACTGTTAAGATATATGGGGCAGCCTTCAAGAGACTTCAGAAATTGTTCGACGTGGTTTGTTGCAACGTCAAGGTTGGCTAGGAAGAGCTGAGCCTTTTTAACGTCTGTGCCTACAATATGAGCCAAGACTCCTTTTTCCTCAAGCTTACGTATTCTGGCACTCACAGCAGGTTGTGAGATCCTCAACTGTTTCGCAAGTTCAGCTTGAGAAACCTCCGGATCCTGAGATAGCAAAGACATAATCTTCCTGTCTGCATCATCCAACTTGCCCGTCAACGTCTTTTCCCCTCGCACGTGCGCCGACAATGCTATAATGGAGTACAGCGGGATATATATGAGTTGCTTCTAGCACATAACCAGGTCGAACATTCATGCTTATAAGAAATAAGAGAAAAGCTTATAACAGTATTTCGATACTATTGTATATGTGGTTTCTTGAGGAGTTGAATGGAAATGAACGAGAATGAGTCTTGGGAAAGCAAGTGTTGCCGTTGTGAAGGAGACACTAACTTAAATCTAACCCCGGGAAAAAGGGCATGTCATCTTACGTGCGGTCCTTGCCTCTATCCAGAGGATTGGGGTAAATGCGCATCATGCGAAATCGTAGGGCACTGCGCATATGCTTTGGCTCATTTAAAAAGCTTGAAGGGCAATGGCATCGAAAAAGGATGTTTTTTTGACCAGCAGCTAACGGGAGAAGAATCGATCTACCACACAATGAACTTCGTGAACGGACAACAGCAAATCATGAAAACAACAGGTGAAAAAGCGTATCTGGATAGCCTGAAAAAAGCAAACGCCAAAAGCACCTGTATGCAAGGACCATAACTTTCACCTTCGTCTGCAAACTTCTTTTCTGGGTCAGCAATCTACACAGGGGCCGGTAATGGCTCCCTGCATATTCCTGCATTCTCTTTTTCAACTGTCATAGAGTTAGGCCGCACTTGGCATGCGCGCTTCTCGCGTGCCATTTTGCTGCAAGCATAGGTGGTTGGGTTAGTATGCTTAATAGCAGGGTCAGTTCACTACTCTGCCAAAAGCAAGATTTCATCTTTCGGTAGCCAGAAATCGACGTGAGTTGTATGTGGGAAATACTGCTGCCGTTCCTAGGATTCTTGATAGGAACAGTCGCAGCCTTGACCGGAATCGGAGGAGGCGTATTCATAGTTCCTCTACTGACTTTGGTCTACGCTTTTTCACCTGCCCATGCTGCAGGAACTAGCCTCACGGTAATAGTCTTCACAGCCTTAGCGTCGACTTTGAACTATTCAAAACAAAAACGGATTTCTTACAGAACTGGCGCGTTGCTCGCCGTGGTAACGGCGCCAGGAGGGATCCTGGGAGTATACTTGACCACAGTGATATCCGCAAATATGTTAGGTCTCTTCTTCGGATTCTTTATGATTATTTTTGTCGCTCTGCCGATGTCCATAAACCCAGATTCTCTCAGACTGAAACGTTCGTCCAACTCTGGAGGTGGTAAGCCCGACGTCAAAAATAAAGGAGTGTTGTTTGGTTCTTTGCAGAAAGTGATACTTGGCGCGATTTTGGGTTTTCTTGGCGGAATTGCTTCAGGGCTACTGGGCATCGGGGGCGGCGTGCTACTAGTGCCAATCTTGACTCTTGTTATAGGCATGCCGATACATTTTGCGACTGCCACTTCTGTGTTCACCATGGCCTTCACCTCAACATCCGAAGCAGTGCAACACTATTTTGCAAACCAGACAAACTTCGAGTATGCACTGCTGCTTGCATTAGGAACCGTCCTCGGCGCTCAGGTTGGAGCCTATGCTTCCAAGAAAACTTCGGGCAAGAACCTTCGCCGAATCTTCGGCGTGATAATGGTTATCGTGGGCATTCAAATGATATTAAAATACATTTAGACAGCTTGAAGGAACGAAAGACTTTCTTTTTTCCTCTTCTGCAGCACCCGCGAGAAATTTCAATTGGTTGGTTAATAGAAGATTCTTCTATAAGATTCTTCTAGAACTTTTGCTCAGAAGATCTATATCGCCCTACTTTCTCTCGATTAGTTCAATCAGATTTCCGTCTAGGTCTTCGATGAAGGCTATCAGTGGACTTGTGGGCCCAAGCTTGTAGGGTTCATCGGTAATCGTGATTTTCTCGCTTCGCAACTTTGAGATGGTTTTGTCCATGTCTTTAATGTCAAAGGCGATGTGATCGAACAATCGATCCTCATAGTCTGCTTGGATGAACTTCTTCTGGTTTCTGAAGTAGGTCAGCTCGAGCCTAGCACCTTTTCCCTCGGGATCCTGCAGAAAAGCTATTTCCGCATTGGTTTGCTTTATTTCATGTCGGCTCAGAAGCTTTAAGCCCATCAATCTGGTGTAAAAGTCAATCGACCTTTCCATGTTAGACGTTCTAATACTCGTATGGGAAAACATTCTCAGCGATCCTCACTGGTGTTTATTGGCATTCTTGGAATAAAGAATTATCGCTTTGCAAATAGCCGAAGGCGCCAGTGACACTTTTTCAACACTGTTCACGGAGCTGTAAAACCAAAGTCGTGCTCTAGCCACAGCTTTTATCGGAGGAAACCATAGTATGGATACATGATGATTTATTTCTATGGTACTTGATGGTGTTCTCCGTGGCCACTGATAGAGCCCATAGTTCAACCGCTCTGAGTGGGTGCATACCAAGGCCACATGACAAGGCGCCAGTGATTAGACTATAGAATACAACCACCTGACAGCTTAGTTGTGGAAGCGGAGGAACGAACGTGGATGACTGGGACGGAGTGACGCTAGTCATGGAGTTCTGGGATATTGAGTGAGCGAACCGAGCGACTAAGCTGTCACACCATACGTAAAAGAATGATGTAAACACCCCTAGGATGGTCTCCTGGACACAGAACATATATCACTCTTCCTTCCTTTCATATTCTGCTTTCAGCTTCCCTGGAGCCTTTTCTACTACATGGCTTAAGCCAGAAAAAGAAAGATAGTGTCTAGTAGAAGTATACGATTGTCACGGTTTCAGTTGCGGCACTACCATCTGATGTTCCTATCTTGACTTCGAGATTTGTCGTTGGTAAAACTGGAAATACTACCGTGCCACTTACACCGACTGGTTGCCCAACATCAGCATTGTAGGTTCCTGAAGAGAATATCGTGGAAGAGAATATCATTTCAACAAACGTGTTATTGTTTCCTGTCAAACTGCTAACTTGAACTGCGACATATCCTGCATAAGAAACTGATGTGCTCGGTTTCCAACTTACGACATTACCCACAGCATTGCTTATTGTCAGGTTATTGACCCAACCCGTAGACTTCGTAAGGTTGACAATGTCATTTAAGTCATTCACTTGGTTTTGCAGAGCATCATAATCAGCGTTGCTATGACCGTGTGTTAATACATAACTGTTGAAATACGAGCTGTTGTTATGTTCCGATATTATGCTTGCTGAAAGATATGCTATTACAGCTATCGAAATGATGCAGATTATTCCTAGTGCGATAGCAACATTTCTACTGACCATTTTATCTTCACTCATTCTTGAACCCCTACTTTGTTTCTTCCATAATCATGTAATCTAGACTTTCTGTCCTTGGTTTCCCGCCAAGTCTTTAGGGTTGTTTTACGTAACATGACACAGCATAAAGAAATGAGGGGAAGACTAAACACAAAAAGCCCTAGTGGACTCATTATGTCCAAAAGATAAGAAGACAAAGAAAGCGATTGTACAACTCCTGTGAGAAGAACTATAAATCCAATAATAGGACCATATGCCAAGGCAAAACCGTATATCAAGCGGAAAAATCCTCTTAGGTTCTTTAGCTTTTCATATTTGTTTAATCCATAGTCGCCTATGAAAGTGTAGATAGGTGATAACATGAAAGGGAGGAGAAAGAGGATTACCTCCAAGCTAGGGACTATCGTAATCATGTATGAATCTGCGACATTTTGCTTAGAGAAATTAGTCTTAAAATAGTAGGTATTTCCGCTAGAGTAAACCGTTTGATTTATGGGGTATTCAACCATGATTTCATAGTAAGCTGATGAATTAAGAAAAACCCAATACGAATATGGTAAATCAAATTCGTCCACCCAACCACTCATACTTGTTACAAGCTGTCTGAAAGGAAGCTCGAAATCTATCTTGAAAGTACTCTCATCAGAAGTCCTGTTCTCTTCGACAGGGATACCCATAGCAGGAAACTTGATGTATTGTGCATAGTTTTCATTGAAAACCCAGGGGATTTTGACAAATTTGTTGTTAGATGCAGCACGTTCAACATTAAACGATATCATAACTCTCGCCACTTGGCTAGTATCCGATAGATTAAATCCATTTACTGCGTAAGACTGCGTGCCAGTAACATTAGATAAATAAAGGGTTGCCGTTTGACCATTAATGGTTACAGCAGGGTCATGCATCTTATCGATTGGAAACAAATGCATAACTGTCCCCTCGAATAGAGTGCTATTATCTGTGAGATAAGATATCTCAGTCCATTTCACTCCAACTTCTTCCAGTGAAGTCAGAGTGATTTCACAATCTATTTCCGATTTTATATGGCCTGGTAGAAAATCTACGATACTATACAATTCTGGCAGATTAGAGGAGAGAGTAGGGTCATATCCTGTACGAGTAAGGTCTGATGCGCCGACTGGAAAATTCTCAGCGCTAGAATAGCAGTATAGTGTTTGTGCAACCAGCACAATCGAAATCAATATTAAGACATGAGGAACCCATTTCTTTAATAGATTAAATTTCCCTTTGACTGCTGACCATTCCTTAGTAAAAAACTTAGACATACAGGTTTCTCACCCACAAGGATAATCGTTGTCCGTTGCTTTGTTTAAAGGTTTAGTACTACTCTTTCGACATATCTAGAAACGTATCAAGGCTTCCTAAACTTTTTATCTAGCTCTATCGTTAAGCTTCTTTTGTGAATGGACTATGGACTACACAACTCTGGTTTATTTCTTCCTACATAAAGCTCTAATTTCTTAATCCAGTTCAACGCGTACTCTAGGAAGGTTACAGTCTTGGTTACCTTGAATCTTGACAAGATTTTCAACCCGAAAAGCGTGGCGGTTATTGGGGCAAGCGATGAAGAGGGTTCAGTGGGCTATGCTTTGATGAAGAATTTCACAGAGTCAGGCTTCGGAGGGCATGTTTTTCCTGTCAATCTCAAGAAAACCGAGGTTCTGGGCTTGAAGGCCTATGCAAGCATTGAACAGGTTCCTGAACCCGTGGATCTTGCCGTGATTGCCACGCCGGCAAGAACTGTGCCCGATGTCCTCGAACAATGTGGGAGAGCCGGTATAAACGGCATTATCGTAATCTCAGCTGGCTTCAAAGAAATCGGGCCTGAGGGCAGAGCACTGGAAGAGAGAATAACCGAAATCAAGAAGAAATATAACATGCGAATCGTTGGACCGAACTGTCTAGGTGTGATTCGTCCAATCATGCACTTGAACGCGACGTTCATCAGCAAGATGCCGAAGCCTGGCAACATAGCGTTCATCTCTCAGAGCGGCGCCTTGGGCACGGCAATCCTTGACTGGGCGATGCATGAAAACATAGGGTTCAGCAACTTCGTGTCGTTGGGCTCGATGATCGACGTGGACTTCGGAGACCTCATCGACTATTTCGGCACTGATCCTAAGACAAAAAGCATCCTCATGTACATTGAAGGAATAACCGACGCCAGAAAATTCATGAGCGCCGCGAGGCACTTTGCCAGGACAAAACCGATAATCGTCGTGAAGGCTGGCAAGTTCAGCGAAAGCGCAAAAGCAGCTGCCTCGCACACAGGTTCGCTAACCGGCGAAGACATGATCTACGACAAGGCATTCAAACGGGCAGGCATGGTTAGAGTAGAAGAAATAGCAGATCTCTTCAACTGTGCAGCAGTCCTAGGCATGCAGCCTATACCTCGAGGCCCCAACCTTGCCATAATCACCAACGCCGGCGGGCCGGGCGTCATGGCAACCGACTCCCTAATCGCTCAAGGAGGAACGCTTGCGAAGCTCAGCGACAAGACGATGGAGGTCCTCAACAATATTCTGCCTCATTTCTGGAGCAAGGGAAACCCGATTGACATCCTCGGAGACGCCAAGGCCGACACGTACAGAGCAGTTGTTGAGGCTTGTCTAAACGACGACAATGTGGATGGAATAGTGATAATATACACTGCCCAAGCCGTGGTAGAACCTGTGGAAGTGGCCAAAAGTCTCGCAGAGCTGATAAGAAGCCGAACTTATCAAAACAAGACAATACTGACTTCCTTCATGGGTTATGGAGCTGTGGAAGAAGCTAACCGCATATTCATCGATAACAACATTCCGACATACTCCACACCCGAGCAGGCAATCAAGACATACCAATACATGTACCAGTACAAGCGCAACCTTGAATTGCTTTATGAAACACCGGAAGAACTTCCAGTAGACGTTGTGCCGCCAAGACGACCACTCTTGACCGTGTTGAGAAACGTTGCGAGTGAAAACCGTGAAATACTCACCGAAGTTGAAGCCAAGACATTCTTGGAGTACTACAACTTCCCCGTTGTGAAAACGAAGACTGCTCAGACTGAAAACGAAGCGGCTCTACTTGCTTCGCAGCTGGGCTATCCGGTCGTGATGAAGGTTCTGTCTCCTCAAATAACTCACAAAAGCGACGTAGGCGGCGTCGTGCTTGACATAACAAGCGAGGCCGAAGCGCGAGAGGCGTTCAAACGCATAACGCAGAAGGCAAAGGAACACGATCCGGACGCTGAGATTCTGGGCGTGACCGTTCAGCCCATGATAAAGAGGCAGGGCTACGAGGTAATCATCGGGGCGAAAGCCGACCCACTCTTCGGCCCGGTCATACTCTTCGGGATGGGAGGAGTTGGAGTTGGGCTGTTTAAGGACTTCGCAATAGGAATCCCACCGCTGAACCAGACTCTGGTCAGAAGAATGATGGAAGAAACGAAGATGTATCAACTTCTGAAAGGATACCGAAATTTCCCTCCCGCGAACATCAAACTCCTGGAAGAAATAATGGTGCGCTTCAGCCAAATGCTCGTCGATTTTCCACAGCTCAAAGAGGTTGACATCAACCCGCTTTTCATAAATGAAAAAGAAGCCTTCGCCTTCGACGCGCGCATCGTGATAGACCCCTCAAAGGTATTTACAAAGTTTGAGCCTCACCAACATCTCATTATCACGCCGTATCCGACAAAATACGAGACCATGTGGAGATTAAGAGACGGGAGAACGGTCATACTGAGGCCGATAAAACCCGAAGACGAACCACTATGGCTGGAAATGTTCCAGAACTTCTCAGAAGAATCGATACGCTACAGGTTCTTCCAAGTACTCAAGGACACACCACACGAAACCAGAGTCCGATACTGCAACATAGACTACGACCGAGAAATAGCCATAGTCGCAGAACTGACGGAAGAAGGACGAAAAAGAATCCTCGGCGTAGCCAGAGTGAGCATAGAACCCGACGGAAGAACAGGTGAAATCGCCTTCATAGTCGCCGACCCTTGGCAAGGTCTAGGACTCGGCACGAAACTCGTAGACTATGTGCTCGAAATCTGTGCAGACATGAAGCTTGAAACTATATATGCCATAATGCTTGCCGACAACTACAGGGCGATGGGTCTCATGAAAAAAATGGGCTTCACCATCAAATACATGGACGACGGAACCGTGAAAGGAACGCTCAGCATCAGAGAAGAAGAAGCCAGATGCGCAGAGCCAAAAACGGTCGAGGAAAAACAGGACCCGAACCAAATACAAACGCAATTGGAACCAAAAGAACAGAAAGAAGCAGAAGCGATGCCAAGCTAACCTACCTCCTTCAGGAGCTCCAATGAGACCCAACTGACGAGGCTTTCGAAGAATCCGAGGGAATCGGGCCAGTTTTGACCCGCATTCTGGATTGAAAGCGCCCAATCTACTTGTTTTGATTCATGTTCAGACAATGGATTATTTCCTAAGCGGTCAAGGAAAACTCTAAATAACTCAAATCTGAAGCACATCTAACTCAAAACCGAGGGAAGGAAGGCCTGTGAATGTCTGAGTGGAAAACGATCAGCATCAGACAGGAGCTCATAAAAGAAATCGAAAAAATCATCAAAACAGGCCGTTACCGAAGCATATCGGAATTTGTTTCAGAGGCTATCCGCCTACGTCTGGAGGAACTCACGCGCGCAGAAGGATTCTCAACGGGCAAGACCCAGGAAACGCATCCCGCACCCGACCAATTGTTATACACACCGAAACACACGTGGGCTCAAACGACGGAGGATGGAAACGTACGCGTCGGCATATCTGACTATGCCCAGAAGCGGCTCAAGGGTCTGGCCCAGGTTCGAACAGAGCCGGTTGGAAAAGAACTGAACAAAATGGAACCGTTCGGAGTCGCGGAAACATGGATGCTGCTATTCGACCTATACTCGCCGATTAGCGGCCAAATAGTCAAAATTAACGATAAACTCGGGGAAAAACCCACGATGGTCAATGAAGACCCATATGGTCGAGGGTGGATCCTGGAAATCAGACCCAATAACTCTTTGACTTTGAAGCAGGAGCTTGACAGTCTGATGGGGCCGCGTGAATACAACAAATGGGTTGACAAACTGGAGGAAAGATCGCGTGAATAAACCGGATTGCAAGATAATATATCGAGCCAGCGAGCTTGACATATGCCACGCTTATGCCAAGGGTGGCTTAGGCGATTTAATAAGTTCGTTTTGGAAACATTATTTGATGAGTGAAGCGAGGTTGGAGAATGACGACTGAGTCTGTGACGAGTGTGAAAAGAAAGCTGCCGCCATGCCGTTCTGCATGTCCGGCACACGTTAACGTTCAAGCATACGTGTCTCTTATCCAAAGAGGAAAGTACAAGGAAGCTGTTGACATCATTCGAAACGACATGCCCTTCCCGGCAATCTGTGGAAGAGTGTGCTTCAGCCCATGCGAGGACGCATGCGCAAGAACTGATGTGGACCAGGCTGTAGCCATACGCGCGTTGAAGAAATTCGTCGCAGACATTGAACGCCAACAGAGGAAGGTCAAACCCAAACCAATACCCAAGAGACACGCAGAGAAAGTCGCGATCATCGGAGCAGGTCCCGCAGGCCTAACCGCAGCCTACGAACTCGTCAAACTCGGTTATCCCGTGACAGTTTATGAACGCATGGCCGAGCCTGGAGGCATGATGCGCTACTGCATACCTGATTTCCGCCTTGAAAAATTCGTCGTTGAAAACGAAGCAAACTACATCAAAGACTTGGGCGTGGAAATCAGAACAGGCGTAGAATTTGGAAAAGACATCACGATTGAGAGTCTGCAGCAGGAAGGCTGCAAGGCTGTTTTTCTGGCCATCGGCACCCAGAAAGGCATGATGCTTAACGTTCCAGGTGAAGACCTGAAAGGCGTAGTGAACGCCGTTGACTTCCTAAGAGACATAGCCCTCGGTAAACACGTTGAAATCGGACAGAAAGTAGCCGTCGTCGGCGGGGGAAACAGCGCGATAGACGCTGCCAGAACAGCCAAAAGAATGGGTGCAAAAGAAGTCACCCTCTTGTACAGACGTTCCCGAGAGGAAATGCCAGCTTTACCCAGCGAAGTGGAAGAAGCCGAAAAGGACGGCGTCAAAATAGAAATTCTAGTCGCACCCAAACAGATCATCGGGCAAAACGGCAAAGTCGCGGCCCTCGAATGTTTGCGAATGAAGCTGGGTGAACCAGACGAAAGCGGCAGAAGGCGCCCCGTGCCAATAGTCGGTTCTGAACACAAACACGAGGTGGACATGGTCATTCCAGCCCTGGGTCAGCTGGCTGAAGCCTCATGCATTCCAAAGCCTTTGCAGGATGAGAAAGCAAGGATTCCAACAGTAGCCACGGATCCATTAACGCTCGAGACCAAGGTTCTAGGAGTCTTCGCAGGCGGCGACATAGCCACTGGACCGGCAAGCATAATCGAAGCCGTGGGACAGGGAAAACGGGCAGCTGCGTCAATTCACCTCTACCTGAGCGGACAAGATGTGCACAAGGACCGAGAGGAAAACATCGAAGAGACAACATGGGCTAAGAACCCGAAGCAGATAAAGAAGAAAGAACGCCGGTACAACCCTCTTCCAGAGAAATCCCGCACCACTTTCGAAGAAGTACAAGACTATCTGGAAAAGCTGGAGAGAGACGCCAAGTTTGAAGCTTGCCGTTGCCTGGGTTGCGGGCCCTGCGCAGAATGCCTCGGAACCACAGAATTGTGCGAAGGCGACAAAGCTGCCGTCGACGAAGCTCTCTGCATAGGCTGCAACGTGTGCGCCGTCATCTGTCCATTCGGAGCAGTTGAAAAGGACGAGAACAACATCGCACGAATAAACGACGACCTTTGCAAGGGATGTGGACTCTGTGCAGCAAGATGCCCAGTAAGGGCGATAACCATGAAGAAAGTGACCAACGATCGCATACTGAGCTTTGCCATGCCAACCTCCAAGGAGTAGATGAGAATGACGGATAAAGAACCCAGAATTGTTTGTCTGATGTGCAATTTCGCCTTCTGCAAAAGCGAAAACCCAGTGCCTTCTAGCATTAACGTAGCGCGCGTGAACTGCATCGGAGAAATAGACCCGACAGTTGTTCTAGAAATATTCGAGAGAGGGGTCGATGCCGTGATGTTAGCAGGCTGCAAACCGCCAGACTGCCACTTCGTTGAGGGCAACCTGCAAGCAGAACGCGCCGTCAAAATGCTGAAGAAGCTCCTAGCCTTGACAGGCCTAGAACCTGAACGCCTAAACCTGCTCTGGTACTCACCTTTTGAAGAGACGAGTTTCACACGCTCAGCGAAAGAGTTCTCCAAGGAAATAGGAAAACTGGGGACTTCGCCACTGAAAAACGCAGAATGCGAATCCATGCCTATGGTGAATCTCCTAGCTGCCAAGAACGCTGCCGCCGCGTTTCGCCTAAGAGTCTTGCTCGGCAGAGAGAAAGAACTCACCGAAGGCGTGAACGTCTACGGCGACAAACTCACACCTGAAGAATTCGAAACGCTGATGGATGACGTTGTAGAAGACGAATTCATCAGGTACAAGATTCACGTTCTTACAAAAACTAAGCCGCTCTCAGTCAAAGCTTTGTCAGATGTGATTGAGATGAAGCCAGCGGCGGTTCTCAAGCAGATTGTTAACATGCGCAGAAAAAACATGATAGCTCTTGACAGCATTGAGGGAACGACACCCCTGTACAAGGCCTTGGAGGTCGAATAGAATGAAAAACCAGAAAGTTGGAGCAGTGATGGTGGTCGGCGGAGGAGTCGCCGGCATACAAGCATCCTTGGACCTAGCCGACTCCGGATTCAAAGTGTACCTTGTTGACAAGGGACCAAGCATAGGCGGAGTGATGGCTCAACTCGACAAAACATTTCCAACAAACGACTGTTCAATGTGCATACTCTCACCCAAGCTCGTCGCCACTGGAAGACACCCGAACATCACGATATTGACGAACGCGGACATAACGGGGTTGAACGGTGAAGCTGGGAACTTCGAAGTGAAGATTCGAAGAAACAGCAGCTACATAATCGAGGACAAGTGCAACGGCTGCGGTATCTGTGCGCAGAAATGTCCGATCGAAGCCGTTGATACCTTCAACGAAGGCCTCGCGAACAGAGGCGCAGTATATGTGGAGTATCCACAGGCAGTACCGCTGAAGTACAAGATTGACCGCGAGAAATGCATAGGCTGCGGAACGTGCTACGAAATCTGCAAAGCAAGAGCAATCGCGTACGACCAGAAAGAGAGCGAAACAACCTTGAAAGTCGGCTCAATAATCCTCGCTCCAGGGTTTGAACCCTTCGATGCAAAGCTCAAGAGCGAGTATGGTTACGGACGCTTCCAAAACGTCGTCACAAGCATCGAATTCGAGCGCATTCTGAGCGCTTCCGGCCCCTACGGCGGACTTGTTCTAAGACCTTCAGACGGCGAAATACCGAAAAGAATAGCGTTCATCCAGTGCGTCGGCTCAAGAGACTTTCAACTCGGAAACAACTACTGCTCTGCAGCCTGCTGCATGTACGGCATGAAGGAAGCCGTCATAGCAAAGGAGCACACACCGATTCAAATGGACGCATCAATCTTCTACATGGACATGCGCTCATACGGAAAAGAGTTTGACGCTTATCGCAACCGTGCTGAAGAAGAGTACGGCATAAGATTCACGCGGTCGCGAGTAGCAGGGGTAACTGAAGATCCGTTGACGGGGAACCTATTCGTCCATTACGTGCAAGACGAAACACCCAAGACGGAAGAGTTCGACATGGTTGTGCTGTCAATCGGAATGCGGCCGCCGAAAGACGTTGAAGAACTGGCCAAGAACTTGGGAATCAAGCTTAACAAGTACAATTTCTGTGAAACACAGACCTTCTCTCCGATGGACACTTCTAAACCGGGCGTCTTCGTCTGCGGAGCGTTCTCGGCACCGAAAGACATACCTGAAAGCGTGGCTCAGGCAAGCGGCGCAGCGGCAAGAGCAATGGGCATAATCGCAGACGCTAGAGGAACACAGGTTGTCGCGAGAGAGTACCCGCCTGAAAGAGACGTGAGCAAAGAAGAGCCTCGCATCGGCGTCTTTGTATGCCACTGCGGAATCAACATCGGCGGAGTCGTGAACGTACCAGCAGTCGTGGATTACGCAAAAACGTTGCCGAACGTGGTTTACGCAGAAGCGAACGTTTACACTTGCTCACAGGACACCCAGAAGCTTATCCGAGAAAAAATCCAGCAGAACAAGCTGAACCGCGTCATCGTCGCTTCGTGCACCCCGAGGACACATGAACCGCTCTTCAAAGAAACAGTCCAAGAAGCCGGATTGAACCCCTACTTGTTCGAGATGACAAACATCCGGGACCAATGCAGCTGGGTGCACATGCACGAACCGAAAGAGGCCACACAAAAAGCAAAAGACCTCGTCAGGTCAATAGTCGCCAAAGCCGCACTGTTGAAACCTCTGAAGAAACCAGTGATAAACGTAACGCAGGTCGGCCTCGTCATAGGAGGCGGCGTCTCTGGCATGACAGCAGCTCTGGAACTCGCAAAACAAGGTTTCGAAGTACACCTGGTTGAAAAAGAGAAAGACCTAGGCGGTCATCTCCGCAACATCTATTATCTGCTGGGAGAGAAAGACGACCCGAAAGAAAGACTGACCGCCCTCGTAAACGAGGTCATGAAGAACGACAAGATACAGGTCTACACCGGGGCAGAAGTCGCTGACGTCTACGGTTTCGTGGGCAACTACAAGTCAAAGATACGCCAGCAAAACGGTGACGTTAAGGAAGTTGAGCACGGCATAGTAATCGTTGCCACAGGCGCGGTGGAGTACAGACCCACAGAATACTTCTACGACAAGGACCCGAGGGTAGTGACGCAGCATGAGCTTGAAGAAGACCTTGCCAAAGGAGAATTTAACGCTGGAAACGTCGTCATGGTCCAATGCATCGGCGCTAGAACAAAGGAAAGGCCGAACTGCTCAAGGATATGCTGCGGACAAGCCATCAAGAACGCATTGAAAATCAAGGAAGTAAGCCCAAACACCGAAGTATACGTGCTTTTCAAGGACATCAGGTCCTACGGGTTCAAGGAAGACTACTACCGCGACGCCGCAATGAAAGGAGTCATATTCGTAAACTATGATGACGAACGCAAACCAGAACTCACTAAAGAAGGAAACAAGCTCAGAATGGCTTTCTGGGAGCCCGTGCTGAAACAGCAACTTGAAATCGAGCCTGACCTCGTAGTCTTGAGCGCGGCAACGATTCCGAACCCTGAGAACAAGCATATAGCCGAACTGCTCAAGGTGCCTCTGACAAAGGACGGCTCATTCTTGGAAGCACACATGAAACTCCGTCCAGTGGACTTCGCAACGGACGGCATCTTCTTGTGTGGAATGGCTCACTCGCCAAAGTACGTGGAAGAAAGCATAGCGCAAGCGTGTGCAGCTGCTGCGAGGGCCGCAACGATACTCTCCAAAAAGACGCTTGAGATGGAAGGAATCATCGCAAATGTTGACGAAGATTTATGTAGTGCTTGCAGAGTCTGTGAGTATTTGTGTCCGTACGGTGCAGTCGAAATGAAGGACAAGGATGGAAAACCAATCGCGCACGTGATTGAAGCACTGTGCAAAGGCTGCGGCGCGTGCGGTACGGCATGTCCGACTAAAGCTATCACTATGGGACACTTTACTACGCAGGAAATACTTGCCCAAGTAAAGGCAGCCTTGGTGGAGGCGGAATGATGAGCAAGAACGACGGGTTTGAACCGAAAATAATAGGTTTTCTGTGCAACTGGTGCAGTTACGCAGGCGCAGACCTTGCTGGTGTAAGCAGAATCCAGTACCCCCCGAACATCAGAATCATACGCGTGATGTGCAGCGGCAGAATAGACCCCGCGTTCGTGCTAGAAGCATTCAAAGACGGCGCGGACGGCGTGCTAGTCGCAGGCTGCCACTTACCATCAGACTGTCACTACATCAGCGGAAACTTCAAGGCCATGAGAAGAATAAACCTGCTGAAGAGAGTCCTGAAAGACTTCGGAATAGAACCCGAACGTCTGCGGCTAGAATGGATTTCAGCAAGTGAAGGGGACAAATGGGCCGCTGTGGTCAAAAGCATGGTGGAAGACTTGAAGAAGCTCGGTCCAAGTCAGGTAAAAGCCATGGAAGCTGAAGCCCAATGACCGAAACAGCTGAAAAGCCCATAAAAGCTTCAGAAATGGATCCTAAATTCAAGTACGAAATTTCAAAGATGCGCGGCGCAGAAAAAGTGATGCGTTGCTTCCAGTGTGGAACATGCACATCAGACTGTCCAATTGCACGGTTCAGCGAAACCTACAGGCCGAGACAGATAATCCGAATGACGCAACTCGGACTCAGAGACAGAGTGTTGAACAGCGACACACTGTGGCTTTGCGCAGCCTGCTTCACGTGCACAGACCGGTGTCCACAAGATGTTGAAGTCGCCAGCGTCATACGCGTCCTGAGAAACTTGGCAGCTGAGAAGGGCATCGTTCCTCAAGTATTCAAAGAGGAAGCATCAAGCATACTCGAATCAGGCTACGCCTACCGGATTCCCGAGCTAAGGCTAAAGAAGAGAGAAACCTTGGGCCTGCCACCGCTACCGAAAGGCAACCCTGAAAGCATAGGCAAAACACTGCGCACGATAAGTTTCCTGAAGTGCGTCGAGAAGAAGGGAGGCTAGAATGGCCGAACGCAAGTACCTCATGTTTCTGGGATGCGCAATTCCCTACCGCGTTGCCGCATATGAGATCTCGGCACGCAAAGTGCTCGCGAGGCTCGGCGTGGAAATAGGTGAGATGCCCGAGTTTAACTGCTGCGGGCTTCCGCTGGATCCTGTGAGCCACGAAACGATGCTAATCTTGGCGGCAAGAAACCTTGCCATGGCGGAACAGAAGGGACTAGACATCGTGGCTTTGTGCCCAGGCTGTGCGGGGACCTTGAAGAAGGTCAGCAAGATGTTGAAAGAGGACAAGCACTTGCGTGAAGAGATAAACGGGCATTTGAAGGAAGCCGGACTGGAGTATAAGGGAACGGTTAAAGCAAAGCATCTGTTGCAGGTGCTGGTTGAAGACGTAGGGTTGGAGAAGATAAAAGAAATGGTCGTCAGGCCGCTCACAAACGTGAAAGTTGCTGAACACAACGGTTGCCACATCTTGAGGCCTAAGGAGTACATCGGTTTTGATGATCCTGAGGATCCGAAAACGCTCAAGACCTTGATTGAAGCGACTGGAGCAACATGTTTGGACTACTTGGATGAGACAGAATGCTGCGGTGCTCCAAGCGTTGGCGTGAACGACAAGATCGCTCTGCAGCTTGCAAGGGACAAGCTGAACCACATCAAGACCGTGGATGCGCAGGCGATGATAACCATCTGTCCGTTCTGTCACATCATGTACGACACGAACGAGTTGCGCATCGAAAAGATGTTCAACGAGGTTTATGGTATTCCAATCCTTCATTATCCCCAGCTGCTGGGTTTAGCGATGGGGATGTCGCCTGAAGAACTTGCTTTCAACGATCTCCGTGTTGACTGTTCAAAAATATTGGGACAAGTGTGTGAAGGTGGAAAGTAAATGGCAGAAAAATTGAAACTGGGTTTCTACTGGGCTGCAAGCTGTGGCGGATGCGAAATCGCAGTGCTGGACATAAACGAGAAAATACTGGACGTGGTTAAAATCGCGGACATAGTGTTCTGGCCTGTTGCTATAGACGTCAAGTACAAAGACGTTGAGGCTATGCCCGACAAGTACATAGACATCTGCTTCTTCAACGGGTCAATCAGGAGCGGGGAACAGGAACACATGGCCAAGCTCCTGAGACAAAAATCCAAGACGCTCGTGGCGTTCGGCTCCTGCGCCCAAGAAGGGTGCATACCTGGCCTCGCGAATCTCCATGACCGCAAAGAAATCTTTGACAAAGTCTATCTGGAAAGCAAGTCCATCGCGAACCCGAAAAGAATCGTTCCCAAAACCACGACCGAAGCAAAAGAAGGCACATTGAAGCTTCCAGTGTTCTACAACACAGTAAAAACCCTGGATCAGACCGTTGATGTAGACTACTACCTGCCCGGTTGCCCACCTCCAGTCAAGCTCATAGCGACTGCCGTGGATGCCATCGCGAACAACCAGCTGCCGCCAAAGGGTTCAGTGCTTGCACCGTTGAAATCTGTCTGCGACGAATGCCCACGAAAGAAGGATAACAAGAAAATCTCCAAGATATACCGTGTTCATGAAAAGATCCCAGAACCGGAGAAGTGTCTGCTCGAACAGGGCATAATATGCATGGGACCAGCGACTCGCAGCGGCTGCGGGGCTCAATGCCTCACGGTTGACATGCCCTGCACAGGATGCGGTGGACCATGTCCCAACTCGCCGGAGCAAGGAGCAGCAATGATGAGCGCGTTAGCTTCAATACTAGGGCTGGAAGGCGAGACGGAGCATTACAGCCAGGAGGATGTTGACAACCTGATGGACCAGATCAAGGATCCTCTTGGAACGTTCTACATGTACTCTTTACCGTCATCAATTCTCAGGAGGAAAGTGATGGAAAAATGAAGGAAATCGTCATAGATCCGATAACGAGATTGGAAGGCCACGGTAACGTTTCGATATTCCTGAACAACGAGGGTGAAGTTGAAAACGCTTATCTCAAGATACCTGAACTCAGAGGGTTCGAACAGTTCTGCGTGGGCAGAAGAGCTGAACTCATGCCGATTCTCACGACTAGAATCTGCGGAGTCTGCCCTGTCGCCCACCATTTCGCTGCCACAAAAGCCTTGGACGCAGCGTTCAACGTTGACCCTCCATCCGCAGCTAAAAAGCTCAGAGAACTCATGTACGCTGGATACATCATCTACGACCACACACTGCACTTCTACTATCTTGGTGGACCGGACTTCATCGTCGGACCTGACGCTCCGCCTGAGAAAAGAAACATACTTGGAGTCATTGAGAAGGCCGGGATGGATGTGGCCAAGGAGGTCATCAAGCACCGAGCCTACGGACAAAGGATAACGGCGATTCTGGGTGGAAAAGCGACGCATCCAGTGTGCGGGTTACCCGGAGGTATCTCGAAGCCGCTGAGTGAAGAGAACAGGCAGGAAATCGAGATGATGGCGGCATCGTCCTTGGAGTTTGCAAAATTCACCCTGAAAATATTTCATGACATTGTTCTGGGAAACCCGAAGTACGTTGACATGATCAAGAGCGACGCGTACACGATGAACACGTACTATATGGGCCTGGTTGATGAGCACAATAAGGTCAACTTTTACGACGGTAAAATCAGAGTCGTCTATCCTAGCGGCGGCGAATTCCTCAAGTTTGAGCCAAAAGACTACTTGACACAGATTGGCGAACACGTGGAAGAGTGGACTTACGCGAAGTTTCCGTTCCTCAAGAAGGTAGGATGGAAAGGCCTGGTTTACGGTCCGGACAGCGGTGTTTACCGTGTGGGTCCGCTTGGAAGACTGAACGCTTCAGACGGCATGGCAACACCGCTTGCACAGGAAGAGTACGAGGTAATGTACAAGACTCTTGGCGGAAAACCGGTGCACGGCACTCTGGCGTTCCACTGGGCACGGCTGATTGAGCTGCTCTACGCGACTGAACGGGCGCTTGAGCTTGTAAGAGATCCTGAGATAACGAGCACGAACGTGCGGAACAAGCCGGGCGAACCTGGCGAGGGCGTGGGAGTCGTCGAGGCAGCGAGGGGCACACTGTATCATCATTACGTGCTGGACAAGGACGCGCTGATTAAGGATGTCAACATGATTGTAGCGACAACCAACAACTATCCCGCAATCTGCATGTCCATCCGCGACGCTGCAAAAGGTCTCATACACGACGGAAAAGTGAACCAAGGCATACTCAACATGGTCGAAATGGCCTTCAGAGCATACGACCCCTGCTTCGGATGTGCCACGCACTTCGCTGTAGGACAAATGCCCTTAACCGTACAAATCTACGACGCAAACAGGAAACTCGTTCAAAAACTAGAGAGATAAACTCTTTTTCCTTTTTCCTCTGATTGTGTTCTGTTGGCGATTTCTAGTGGTTAACCCAAGATTCAATGTTCAGAAGGAGCTTGGAAAGTGGCTTTCAGACGCTGATAGAGTCGTTCTGGCCGGCGTTGGAAACCCCATTCGCATGGACGACTATGTTGGAGTGAGAGTGGTTCAAGACTTACAGGGAAAGGTTTCTGATAAGGTACACCTCATAGAATGCGAAACGGTTCCTGAAGATTCCGTGCCGCAAATCGTAGATTTCCGTCCCACGCACGTCCTTTTGATAGACGCTGCACTTCTGGGCCTAGAGCCTGGCAGTTACAAGCTTGTTGAACCTGAGCGGTTGACTATGTCTCCTGCCTTTTCGACACACATGCTTCCACTACGGATATTCTGTGAACATGTTATGGAGACAACCCAAGCAAGAATTGCCCTATTGCTGGTGGAACCCGAGAAGAGTGATTTCGGAGAGGGTCTGACTCCCCGCGTTGAAGCCTCCGTGAAGGAAATCGTCCAGACACTGCTTGAACTGCTTCCACAATAGCTGCATCAGCCCCGTTAGTGTCCGATTATGGTTACAACAGTGCGCGGGCAATGTTGGATTCTCATGCGGTCTTTGGTGAAAACTTATATTGTGGGGCCGAGTATCCGATTCGATGTGTGATCATCATGTCGGACAAGAAAGCGGATCTTGCTGGTCCAGGCATCGGCAGCTACGATGAGCTGGAGAAGATTCTGCCAAAAGACTACCACCCTATTTTGGACCCGAAAGACACGCAGAAAGCAATATTTGCGGTGAAAAGCTACATCGAGGAAAACCTGTGCAAAGAGCTCAATCTGATAATGGTGCAGGTTCCCCTCATCGTGGACGTCTTGAGCGGCGTCAACGACCTTTTGGATCGTGATGGCTCGCGTACACCCATTCAATTCCACATTTCAAACGACTATGACAAACATCCAGTCGACGCTCAAATAGTCCAGGCCGCGACCAAATGGAAGCGGCTGGCCCTGAAAGAGTTCGGGATGAAGCCCGGCGAAGGCCTGTGCACTGACATGCGTGCCGTGCGCAAGGACTACTTCCTCGACCATGACCACAGCGCCTACGTTGACCAGTGGGACTGGGAAAAGGCAATAACTGAGAAGGAGCGTAACCTCAAATACCTCACCGAGACCGTGGAGAAAATCTGGAAGGTCATCAAGGGCGCCGAGAAGCACGTGCAGAAACTCTATCCTCAATTGAAAACAGACAAGTATCCAGACTTGCCTGACAAGCTAACTTTCCTGCATGCCGAGGACATCCTTGACAAGTACCCCGACCTGCCTCGCAAGCAGCGCGAGACAAGGATTCTGCAGGATTACCCAGGGATTTTCATTTACGGAATTGGTTGGCCCCTCAGAGACGGTTACCCCCATGAAATGAGAGCGGCGGACTATGATGACTGGGTAACCGAGACGAAGTCAAAGGACGGAAAACCGATGCACGGTCTCAACGGCGACATTCTCGTCTGGAACCCCGTGACGAAGCGACGCCACGAATTGACATCGATGGGCATCCGAGTCAACGCAGAAACGCTTAAGAAACAACTAGAGATGTCGGGTCAGCTTGACTTTCTCAAGTACCCGTACCACCAGGGCATAGTGAAAAACGAGATTCCGCTCAGCATAGGCGGAGGGATAGGTCAGTCGCGCACGCAGATGGCGATACTCAAGAAGGCACATCTAGGCGAGGTCAGCGTCACCGTTTGGCCGAAAGTACTCAAAGACATGTGTAGCAAGAGAAACATATTCGTACTCGAATAAACGCAATAAGCCATCGCAGCCCCTGTCCCATCATTTTCTCTTGAAACTACAGGAACTATAGCGCGCATTAAGAATTGTTACCTTTTGCTACTCTTTCAACATTCTTCAAAAGTGCTTCAATTCTCTTAATTGCTACCGCTGGGTTGTGAAAGAATTCTTTGACCGCTTCTGACGGTCAACTTTTACTACTTAGGAAAGCGCACACCAAATCTTAAATCGAACTGGAGTTCCCCTTATATTTTGATATGAAGAAGCTTGTCGTCGGGTCACTGATTTTTCTGCTTTTTGTCGCTGCTCTGTTCTTGTTGGTGCGCATAGAAAAGTATCATCCGATAGGGGCTGATGTGGCTATTTACTCTGGCAGAGGCACGTGGAACGATTCAGTCGTAGCTCTTGAGAAAATCGTTCTCTGGATGAACTGCACCTTTGAGCTTGTAACTGCACAGTACATTAACGATCATGGGCTAGCGGCTTTTCGCGTGCTGTGCATTCCAGGCGGGGACATGTATGCCTATGGTCAGGACCTTTCTATGAACGGCAAGAACAACATCAGAACCTTCGTGCATGACGGTGGAGGTTACATTGGAATCTGCGGTGGAGCTTACTTCGCTGCAGAAAGAGTCTTCTGGCGCGGCAATGAACTGCCCATGACGACACCCGCGTTGTTTCCAGGCATCGCCGAAGGCCCCATCGACGAGATAATGCCCTACCCCAACTACACGATGTGCTCGGTGAACATCGTCGACCACACACATCCCATCACCCAGTCTGAGCCCGACAATGAAACGATGCTCTACTATTGGGGTCCAGCACTCGTGCCCAACGCAGCAGCCAACGTGACCGTTCTGGGAACATACGCGAAAGGAAACCTGCCTGCGATGGTGGCTTCAGAGTACCATCAAGGAAGAGTTTTCCTCGTCGGCACACATCCTGAAATCGAAGAAGACAGTAACCTCGACGGAGCGTCGTTCGGAGACGAACTTCAAGACGAAGGTTCCGAATGGCCAATTATGCAAAGAGCCTTCCTATGGTGTATGCAGATTCAGAATGCATAGCGCGAACCTTTCCCTGATATTAGCGCGTTATTTCAAGGAATAGTTCATGTTGTTTCTTTGACAGAAGCTCATTTCTTCGAGAACAGGTTTCTGTAACAGGATTTGGAAAAAAGGTCAAAAGTGATTTTGGGTTTATTGTCTTTTTGGAAAAAGGTGAAAAACCGGAAGAGCGCGCGCTATCGTTGCCAATTGTTACCGCAAAATTGTTACTTTTTCCCACGGCTGCCCGATGTTTTTCCTAGCGCGCGCTCGCATTGGAACCGCTGGAAGAACCCTACGACGCGCATCGCTGATGAGCTGTGCCGGCCATGAAGAATTGAGTTAGAGCGGTGCTGGGAAAAAGGTTAGGTTTTCTGGGTTTCTTTCACGGCTTCTTGGAACAGCTTCTTGACAGCTGTTATTCTTGCTTTTTGCGCCAAGACGTCGCTCGTGGTCACTTCTAGGGCTTCTTCTGGACACCATTTGACGCATTGCGGTTCTCCTTTCTCTTTGCACAGGTCACAGACGTAGACAACCTTGTTGTCAGGGTGCAGCATGATTGCTCCGTAGTCGCATGCTTCGATGCACCATCCGCAGCCGTTGCACTTGTCCTTGTCCACAGCAATGAGTCCAGTTTCTTCAGACTGGGTTAGGCTTTTTCTTGGGCAGGCGGCGACGCATGGTGGGTCTTCACACAGCCTGCACGTTACGGCCAGATTTATCAGCTGGTTTATTCTGACCACTCTTATACGGGATTTTAGAGGGTTGAATGCTTTTTCCTTGGTCAAGGAGCAAATGTATTCGCACACTTGGCATCCTACGCATTTGTCAGGGTCTGCGGATACAAATTTTCTTTCATGAATCTTCACCATTTTCTTTTCCTCCATTACTTGTGGATGATGTGAATCAGGTCGTCCATGCCCAGTTCCTTGAGCTTCTCCACTGTGGGAACTCCCTCTTTTGTCCAACCTCTTGATTCGTAATAGTCATCTAGAAGCAGGTCAAGTTCTTGCTGCGTTACCATGGCTCCCTTGGATGGACCTTCGTCTGGGATTGGGTCGTGCATCACCTTGTACGGTAGCGTGTCGTCTTTTCTGCCTAAGCCTTCTCTGAGGTTGATGAGCTTGGCGAGGTTTTCTATTCTTTCGCCTGTTTTCTTCAGTTCTTCAGGTGTCATGTCGAATCCAGTCACCAGAGTGTAGAGCTTCGCCATGTCTGGCAGTTCTTTGTAGTACGTGCCTCTTGAAAACTTGCAGACGATGAATGAGTCTATGACGTTGTAAATGTCTTGCATGTCCCTGACAAGCTTGCCTCTGCCCTTTTCAGCTATAAGCCTGTTGACTTTGCCCTTCACGTCAAACGCGTAGGCTCCATGTCTGTTGTGGTCAGCTCCCCGGAAAGAGACAGCAAAACCTAACGCTGCTGTCTTAAGGCATCTCAGGTCATAGCCTGTTGTTTCAACTCCTTTTATGGTTGCAGCCAACTTGTAGGAATCTTTGCCTATGCGATCAGCTGCAAATTTCGCTCCATCCGCCAATAAATCGCCGACACCTTCGCGCTTGCCGATTTTTTCAACCAGTTGAACCATAGCTTCAGCGTTGCCAAACTTCGCGTCTATGCCGTCGAGTTCTTTCTGAGTTAGTATACCTCTCTCATAGCAGTCCATCGCAAAACCGATGGTTACGCCCGCGCTGATCGAATCCATACCATAATAGTTCGTTAGTGCCATTCCCTTTACTATCGCGTCGAGTCTATCAACCCCGCAGAAGGGACCTAGCGCCCAAAGCGTTTCGTATTCCATGCGTGTCATAGTGTTTTTGTATGGTCCCTCTGGGACTACGCACATGTGCTCGCATCGCATCGCGCAAGAACTGCATCCGATGATTTTTGCGAGGTACTTCTCATTCAAACATTCGCCACTGATCTTCTCCGCACCTTCAAACTTTGAGTTGTTGAAGTTTCTTGTGGGCATGCAGGACAGTGAATTGTGAACTAGGACGTTCTCTGGCGTGCCGAGAGTTCTGTACTTCTGCGTGGCTGGGCCTTTCATTCTTTCATGAAATTCCTTCACATACTCCATGAACTCATCAAGTTTGGCAACCGTGACGTCGTGTGTTCCGCGCACGGCAATCGCCTTTAGGTTTTTTGAACCCATAACTGCGCCTAAGCCTGTTCTTCCAGCCGCCCTGGTCTTGTCATTGATGATGCAGGCCATTCGGGCGAGTTTTTCGCCTGCGACGCCTATTGATGCGACTCGGATGTAGTAGTCGCCTAGCTCCTCCCTTATGGCGTCTTCAGTCTCGCCGGGCGATTTTCCCATCAAGCCTGATGCATCCAAAAGCTGAACTGAATCATCGTCAATCCAGACGTAAACTGGTTTTTCGGCCTTGCCCTTGAAGATGACAGCATCATATCCTGCTCTTTTCAATTCTGTTCCAAAAGTGCCGTGAGCCTTGGCCTCGCCTATCCCGAAGGACTGCGGGGACTTGGAAACAAACGTATGTCCATTTCCGCCCGTGGGCCACATCGTACCCGATATGGGGCCATTCGCGACGATCAGTGGGTTTTCCGGGTCGAACGGGTCTATCTTGGGCTTGGAATTTTCTAGCCACAGTCGCATGCCTAAGCCCATTCCCCCGATGTACTTTTTGGCAAACTCTTCGTTAAGAGGTTCAGTGTGAGTTTTTCCGGTTGTTAAATCAACGTAGAGTACACGCCCTGCATAACCAAACAATACCGTTCCCTCTGCACCATGCTGGTTCTTAACGAACGTGCAGGGTTGATATTAATTTATCGTTTCAAAATTTGGGTTCTGGACGAAGGTGAATCGACGTTCTGACGGCGGACATTCGCGGAAAGAGTGAGAGGATAGAGGCATTCTGTTAAGTTTACAGCGCTTCTTTAACGAGTTCTAGGATGTCTTTTACCGAAACCTTGTTTTCAACGTCCAGCACTTTTACTGCGTCTTCTAGAGTGGTTACGCAGTACGGACAGGCCACGGCCACTGTGTCGACATTGAGGCTGAGTGCTTCTTGGAGTCGGTTTGTGCTGGGTCTCTTTTCGGGCAAGGCGTCTTCTGTCCACACTCTTCCAGCTCCTCCGCCGCAGCAGAAGCTGCTCTGTCGCGTCCTTCTCATTTCGACAAGTTCTGCGCCTTTTATCGATTGCAGAATCTTCCGAGGCGCGTCAAACACTTCGTTGCGTTTGCCTAAGAAGCAGGGGTCGTGGTAGGCGATTCTCTTGTTTATGGGCTTGGAGAGTTTGAGGCTTCCTTTTTCAACGGCCTCTGCCAGGAATTGTGTGTAATGCTGCACGTTCAGGCCGGCATCGCTGTAAGGCTTGTCATTCTTGAAGGTGTTGTAGCAGTGTGGCGATAACGTTACAATTTTCTGTGCATCGAATTTCTTGAACATTGAAACGTTGTGCTCGGCAAGTTCTTCGAACAGGCCTTTTTCTCCGAGCCTCAGCATGTGGTCTCCGCAGCACCATTCTTCAGTGCCCAAGGTTGCAAAGGAGAGATGCATGCGATCGAATACGGAGGCCATGATTCTTGCGGCTTCTTGGTTTCTCATATCATAAGTGTTTGAACAGCAGGTGAAGAACAGGACATCGGCCTTCGTGGTTGTTGGAAACGTTTTGACGTTCAGATCTTTTGCCCAATCCATCCTTTTTGACTGCGGTGTCCCCATGGGGTTGTGGTATTTGTACACGCTTTCGAGCACGTCTTTGACGGTTCTCGGGATGTCTCCCGCTTCCACCAGGAGGCTATGGTCATCGACTATGGCGTTTGCGCAGGCCAGTTTTTTGGGGCAGAACATCGTGCATGAGTTGCATTGGGTGCAGAGCCAAACGTTATCAGCCATTGGTTTCAACCGTTGATCCAGCCCTTGATCCCTCGAATCTGTGACGAATCGATACGTAGCCGTCAACGCTGAGGGTCCCAGAAACTTCTCATCTATCACTGCCGGACAGGCCGAGTTGCAGATGGAGCATTTGATGCAGAGTGTTAGGTCCCAGTATTTCTTGAGATCCGCTGGGCTCTGGGGGAATTCATTGGGCTTCTTTAACTCTTTTTCGGGTTTAATCAGGAGTGGGTTGATTCTCTTGTAGGTTTCGAAGAAAGGTCGCATGTCGACGACTAGATCTTTAATCACAGGAGCGTTTGAGAGAGGTTCAACGATTAGAGAGTCTGCTGCGAGGTCAAGAACCTGTGTGTAACAGGCCAGCATCGGCTTGCCGTTGACGTTTATTGCGCAGTCTCCGCAGATGCCCATCCTGCACGACTGTCTGAATGTGAGTGAATCGTCAAATTGATCTTTGATGTAAAGCAAGGCGTCGAGAAGGGTTGTGCCTTTGCGAATGGGAACTTTGAATGTTGAGACGTAATGCTTTTTCTGTTCTGGGTCAAATCGACTTATGTTGAATTCAACGGTTTTCTCAACTTTGGTGCTCACGTCACTTCATCCTCCTAGTAGGTTCTGGCCACTGGCGGCCATCTGGTTATCGTTACTGGAATGTACTCGAGTCTCGGCCCGTCCTTGGTGTAGTATGCGAGTGTGTGTTTTAGCCAGTTAGGGTCGTCGCGTTTTGGATAGTCCGTTCTTGAATGTGCTCCGCGTGATTCGTTCCGCGGGAGGGCGCAGACCATGGTGATTTCGGCTAGATCCAGCATGAAATCAAGTTGTATTGCGTTCAGCATTCCGGTGTTGAATGGTCTTCCCTTGTCCTGAACTTTCATTTTTTTGAACCTTTGTTTGAGCTGTCTGATTTCTTTGAGGCCGCTTTCGAGTTGGTCTCCTCTTCTGTATATCCATGCTTTCTCATTCATTATTCGTCTCATTTCATCCCTGATGTCCGGGACTCTTTCGGAGCCTTCGCTTCCCAGTATCTGGTCGAAGACTCGTTTTTCTTCTGCCGCCAATTTCTCTTGCGGCAGTTCATGTAAGCCTGCGGCTAACGCGTGTTTGGCGGCTTGTTCGCCTGATACTGTGCCGAAGACTAGGCATTCTGCTGTGGAGTTTGTGCCCAGTCTGTTTGCCCCGTGCAGGCTCAGGCATGAGCATTCTCCTGAAGCGTATAAACCTGAAATGGGGGTCTCGGTTTTTATGTTGGCCTTGATTCCTCCCATCGAGTAATGGGCCGCTGGCCTGATGGGTATAGGTTCCTTGACGGGGTCTACTCCGCCGAGTTTTATCGCGACGTCTCTGATGAGGGGCAGTCGTAGGTTTATTTTCTCTTCGCCTAGGTGCCTGAGGTCTATGGCTATGTAGGGCCCGTAGGGTCCTTGCAAGCCTCTTCCTTCCAGTATTTCTGTTTGTTCTGCTCGTGAAACCACGTCTCGTGGCGCTAGTTCCATTTTTTCAGGTGCGTATTTTTTCATGAAGCGTTCGCCGTTGGCGTTGATTAGGTATCCTCCTTCTCCTCGTGCGCCCTCCGTTATCAGCACGCCCGAGGGAACCATGCCTGTTGGGTGGAACTGGACGAACTCCATGTCTTCCAGTGCTGCGCCTGCGCGGTAGGCCATGGCCATTCCGTCGCCTGTTGTCGTGTGTGAAAAAGTTGTGAACTCGTAGATGCGTTCGTGTCCTCCCGTTGCCATCACGATTGATTTGGCTTGGAACGCGTACATTCGGCCTGTCTTCATTTCCAACGCTGTAATACCTGCTGCTGTTGCGTTTTCTACGATTAGGGAAGTCACGAACCATTCGTCGTAGAATTTTATGTTGCTGTTCGATGTTGCCTTTGCGTACAGGGCGTGCATTTCATGAAAGCCTGTCATGTCGGCGGCAAAGCATGCTCGTGGGAAACTGTGTCCCCCGAATGCTCTTTGATCTATTTTTCCGTCAACCGTTCTGCTCCACGGGCAACCCCAGTGTTCTGTGAGGACTATTTCTTTCGGTGCTCCTCTGACGAAGAATTCTACAACGTCTTGGTCTGCGAGGAAATCTGCGCCCTTCACCGTATCATAGGCATGGAGGTCGTAAGAGTCTTTTTCGTTTGTAACGGCTCCTGTTCCACCCTGTGCGCAAACAGAGTGCGATCGCAAAGGATGGTGCTTAGAAATGACAGCTATGTCCAGTTTGCCGTCAACTTCAGCCGTTGCGACAGCAGCCCTTAGGCCGGCCAGGCCGGCGCCGACGATTATTATGTCATGAGTGAATTTCTCCACGGATTTCACCTGTTTTTTTATTGATTGGAGATTAGGTAAGTCTGTGACCTGCGTTTTATAGTTTTTCCAGTTTTCATCTCAATAAGGATGTTCGTGTTGTCGAGTGGATTCCTGAAACGTGTTTACAAGACTTTTATAGTTGCCCTTTTCAATCCTACCGTGTGGTAGCTGCATGTTCAATGCTGCAAGGTTCATAGATGAGACGGTTAAGGAATTAGCTGACAGGATAAGGGGTGTTGCTGTCATGGGCGTTTCTGGCGGTGTTGATTCAACCACTGCGGCGATTCTGGTGAACAAGGCTATCAGGACGAACTTGCGCTGTGTCTTAGTGGATACTGGTTACATGAGGAAGAACGAGATAGAGAACAATGAAAAAACGTTGAGAAAACTGGGTTTGAACGTCATTGTAGTGGATGCCCAGGAACGGTTCTATGATAAGCTCAAAGGCATAGTTGACCCAGAGCAGAAGAGGAAAATCATCGGTGAATTGTTCATTAGAGTGTTTGAAGAGGTTGCCAGAAAGGAGAACGCCAAGTTTTTTGTTCAAGGAACAATCGCTCCGGACTGGATAGAGAGTGGAGGCGGACTCAGGGACAGAATAAAGTCCCACCACAACGTCGGCGGTTTGCCTGAAAAGATAGACTTCGAAATCGTCGAGCCGTTAAGAGATCTGTACAAGGACGAAGTGAGAATCGTTGGAAAAGAGCTGGGTCTTCCTGAGGAGCTTTACGGGCGCCAGCCGTTTCCAGGCCCTGGCTTGGCCGTGAGGATACTTGGAGAAGCAGATCGCGTCAGCGTGAGAATCGTCAGAGAAGCCTGCGCAATTGCAGAGGAGGAGATTGAGAAGGCTGCAGCCAACGGAGAGATGAGCAGGCCGTGGCAGTACTTCGCCGTGTTGCTGCCGTGCAAGACCGTTGGGGTTCATGGCGACGTGAGGGTTTACGGTAACATAATCGCGGTTCGCGCGGTTGAGAGTCTGGATGGAATGAGCGCTGCATACTCGAAGATTCCGCACGCCGTGCTGGAAAGAATATCCGTGAGGACTACGAATACTCTGAAAGATTTTGTCAGCAGGGTTGTTTTCGACGTGACGAACAAGCCGCCGGGGACGATTGAGTATGAGTAGGCCCACAAGAATCTACGTTGTGGATAACGGTGGCCAATGGACACATAGGATATGGAGAGTTTTGAAGGAAATCGGTTGCGATTCGAAGATCATCGCCAACACCACGCCTGTGGAGGAGATAGAGGCTGACGGTTTGGTTCTGAGCGGAGGGGCGCCTCGAATCGCTTGGGAATCTCCCAAACTGGGCAAGTGCATCGATTATCTGCAACACTTTGACGGGCCGATTCTGGGCATCTGCGTGGGACTTCAACTGATGGTCTTGCATTGCGGCGGCAAGGCTGGGCCTTCTGAGGTTCCAGAATACGGACTGGCAAAAATAAGAGTCATCGAAGAAAACGAACTGTTCAAGGGATTGCCCAAAGAGTTTCTCGTTTGGGAGTCACATAATGACGAAGTAAAGTCGGCAAACGGTTTCACTGTGCTCGCAGAGTCAGACAATTGCAGCGTGCAAGCTGTGAAGCATTTGGAGAAACGTTACTACGGGGTTCAGTTCCATCCCGAAGTAAACAATACTGAACATGGAGAAGAAATCCTCAGAAACTTCGCCAACGTAGCAAGGTCTCGCTAAGACTTGGAAGTTCTCTTAATTCGTGGCTGCTGCGACCGATGGGGTGTCGGTTATGTTTACTCCAGTCTTTTGATTATATGGTAACACTAAGAAAAGTTTGGTTATTTTCCCAGTCGCGCGCTTGGCTTGCTCTCGGTTCCTTCTAACTTATGAGTTGTGCTACTATCAACGTTACGTCAGTCAATGGTTTGCCATCATTCGCAGGATAAATGGGCACATGACTAAATGCGTCGACGACGTCCATGCCAGATATTACCCTGCCGAAAACCGAGTAGTTACTGTCCAAGGTGGCGGCGTTCGTGTCGTTCAAGTTTATGAAAAACTGGCTCGTGGCAGAGTTAGGTTGGATTGTTTTCGCCATGGCCACTGAGCCCCGCAAGTTGCTGTGCTTGTTAGATAGTTCATCCTGAATCGGGGGCACTGTTATTCGCTTTGACGTGACGTCTCCGCCTTGGATCACAAAACCCGGAACAATTCGATGAAAGATTGTTCCATCGTATGCGCCTATTTTTGTGAGAGCGCGCGCGCTGACTTAGCGGCTGGATTAACATAGTTTAGGCGCTGTTACGCCCATAGACCCAAAAAGAAGAATGGAAACCACTTAATACCAATTTAGGAACAACCATGCGCGCGAAGAGACTGTTGTTGGTAAAAAAAACAAAGATAGAATCCAGTCTCTTTCCTTCAGTGTGCGTCTAGATTTCGGATTCATAAATTGTTTATCATTTTGCGATTACCTTAGTCAGAAGGGAGTCAATGGATGACAAAGCTCAAACCGGAAAGCGTTGCAGACTTTCTGCGCTGCGCTAGCATTTTAGAAGAAAGAGCATATTCGCTTTATAAGAATCTCGCCGACAAAGTGAATCTCCCGCTAATCAATTCTTTGCTGCTTCACATAGCATACGATAGTCGCAAACATTCAGCAGTCCTCAAGGGAATAACCGAAAGCATTGCTAAACCAAAAAAGCAACCCAAAGACTACGAGAAGAAGCTGTTTTTTGGCAAAACATGGACGGTAATTGAGAATCTCGCAAAAGAGATTGCTAAAGAACAGAGGATACCCAAAGAGAGCCTGGCGTCATTGGTGAAGAAGCTGATGCTCCTGGAGAGCACTGTTGGCGAAGAATACCATATCTTGGTTCAGCTGAAGACGCTTCAATACATGACAAGAGAAATACGTGAAATCTACAACGTGGATATAAAAGACCTGAAGGATATACTTGCAATCATAATCAGAGACGAAGAGACTCACAGAAAACTCCTGTCCAAAATGAAGAAAATTCTTGTCGGAAAAGAAAAGCAGACAGAAGATATAGCGCCAGCATTCAAGTACCAAAATCCAAATGCATGGTCAAGAGCAATGCCTGATTCAGTCTGCGAAAACGCTCGCTAGCTTGAAGCGCCTGCTTAATTTCAGGCACTTTTCGGGCAAAAAGTACGTCTGAAGCTTAAATATGGCTTGAATGATTGTTGAAAGAATGGTAGAGTGTAACAAGTTACTTTGCGTGCACACAATAACGGCGCGCGCTACGTTTACTCTAGTCTCCTGATGATGTGGTATCCGAATTTGGTCTTCACGATGGCTGAGGTTTGTCCTTTCTGAAGCGTGAATGCGCAGGTTTCGAATTCCTTAACCATTTTCCCTCTGGTGAATGTGCCCAGATCTCCGCCATGTTTTCCAGATGGGCAGAGTGAGACTTCCTTGGCTATGTTCGTGAATTTTTCGCCTTTGTTAAGTCGGTCTAAGACGGCTTTGGCTTCTGGTTCTGTTTTCACTAGGATGTGAGCACAGTGAACTCTGTCTGGCATGAGTTACTGATATTTTGGGCATTATTTAAAAACGTTTGTAACTGTCCTATTCTCAAAAGTCCTCAAAGCGCGTCTAGAAACTCTTTATAGCGTGGTTGACATGCTTTCTAGCATCATTGAAGAAGGTTGATGAATGTGTCGGGCACACGGTTGGATCATATTGGAGTTGCGGTGAAGGATATGGATGGGGCAATCGGCTTGTATCAGGATGTTCTGGGTTTGAAACTTGAGGGCATTCATGTCCTCGCCGAACGAGGGGTCAGAGTGGCTTTTTTTTCAATCGGTAACGGAGCGCACATTGAGCTGTTGGAGCCGCTCAACAATGAAAGCACCATCGCGAAGTTTCTTTCATCCCATGGCGAAGGATTGCACCATTTGGCTTTAAGTGTCGATGATATTGAAGCGGTGCTTGAAGAGTTTAAACAGAAGGGCCTAACTTTGATTGATGAAAAGCCCAAGGCGGGGGCAGAGGGGAAGAAGATAGCTTTTGTCCATCCAAAAAGCACTAGGGGTGTCCTTTTGGAGCTCTGTGAGGGGCCATAACGGCGGACCCTAGGTGTCGGCAGACATAAAACTAGAAAAGTTTCAGGTGAGTTTGTGCACCAAACGCTTTGGAAGACGCGTCTTTTTCAGTCGCGAAGTCAAGTCGACGAGCGACTGGGCGAAGAAACTTGCTAAGATGGGTGCGGAAGAAGGAACAGTTGCGGTAGCGCAGACTCAGACAGGTGGGCGGGGAAGACTTGGGAGAGAGTGGATCTCGCCTAGAGGCGGATTATGGTTTTCAATCGTTCTCCGGCCTGATCAGAAAGCCAGTGAAGCTGCAAAGCTGGTTTTTGTGGCCAGTTTAGCTGTGGCTGAAGTGTTACATGAGAAGTACGGACTGAGAACCGAGACAAAGTGGCCCAACGATGTGCTCGTGAACGGCAAGAAAATCTGCGGCATACTCGCTGAAATGAACACAAAAGGCCAAAGCGTTAACTACGTTATCCTGGGCACAGGAGTGAACGCAAACTTTTCTGCAAGTGATGTTTTGCCGGAATCGGTGAAAACTACCGCAACTTCAATTGAAGACGAGCTTGGCCGAAAAATCCGTTTAGAGGGTTTGCTCAAAGCATTGCTTGAGAAAATGGAGAGCATCTACGACGGGTACTTGGAAACCGGCTTTGCTCCTCTGCTCGAAACGTGGAAAAGCCATGCAGGGTTTCTGGGTCATGCAATACTGGTTACCGATCAGAATGAAAAGCTGAATGGTCTGGCATTGGATGTTGATATTGAGGGTGCGCTGATCCTGAAGCTTGAAGACGGGACCAAAAAACGAATTCTTGCAGGCGACCTTGTCTTCGGAAACCTTCAGTTCTAAGTTGAGTAACTTGTCCCATATCTGCCGTATCTGGACGTAGCGCCCGCCGAATGGAGATTCGAAGATGCTTTTTTGCAGAAGGCTTTTTGGCGTCATGTTTTTTGGAGTCTGATTGCAAGAATCTGTATATGTCTAAATACTTAATAGGACAATATTACTGCCAAAATTGAGGGAGTCCCGTATGACCATGTCGAAGGAACCTCCAGTAGAGGAGAAAATCAAGAAACTGAAGGGGTTGAGGGAGCAGGCTAGGCTGGGTGGTGGGCAAAAACGAATTGAAGAGCAGCATGCTAAAGGCAAGTTAACGGCCAGAGAGCGCATTGAACTTTTGCTTGATGAAGGTAGTTTCAACGAGATTGACCAGTTAGTTGTTCACCAGTGCACGGAATTTGGAGTATCCGACCGAAAATTCCTCGGCGACGGCGTTGTGACGGGCTATGGGACGGTTGATGGCAGACTCGTTTATGTCTTCTCGCAGGATTTCACGGTTTTTGGGGGTTCTCTCGGTGAGATGTTTGCAAAGAAAGTGTGCAAGCTCATGGATTTGGCTTTGAAAACTGGCGCGCCGGTCATCGGCTTGAACGACTCTGGGGGAGCTAGGATTCAGGAGGGTGTGGCAAGCCTTGCCGGGTACGGTGACATTTTCTTCAGGAACGTGGTAAGCTCTGGAGTAGTGCCGCAGATTTCAGCTGTGATGGGGCCTTGTGCTGGTGGAGCTGTGTATTCGCCGGCCTTGACTGACTTTATAATTATGGTGGACAAGACGAGCCACATGTTCATCACAGGCCCAGATGTGGTGAAGACGGTGCTGGGGCAAGAAGTGTCTTTCGAAGATCTCGGCGGGGCTATGGTTCACAGTCAAACCAGCGGTGTTGCTCACTTCATCGCAAAGGACGAAGAACAGTGCATCCAAATAGTCAAGAAGATTCTAAGCTACTTGCCCAGCAACTACTTGGAAGATCCGCCTGTCGTTGAGACTGGTGACGACCCTAACCGCACAGATGAAAGCTTGGCCAAAGTGCTTCCAGACGACCCTGACAAACCCTACGACGTGAAAGAAATCATTGTTCGAGTGGTTGACAACGGTGAATTCTTCGAAATTCAGCCTCTCTGGGCACAGAACATTGTAATAGGCTTCGCACGCTTGAACGGGAAACCCATAGGAATAGTGGCTAACCAGCCAACGCACTACTCAGGAGCCTTAGACATTAACAGTTCGATGAAGGCAGGCAGGTTCGTCCGTTTCTGCGACGCCTTCAACATTCCGATAGTAACGTTCGTGGACGTGCCCGGTTTCCTACCTGGCATCGAACAGGAGCACGGCGGGATAATCAAGCACGGCTCCAAACTCTTGTATGCCTATTGCGAAGCCACTGTGCCGAAGATAACGGTCATCGTCAGAAAAGATTACGGTGGAGCCTACGATGTAATGGGAAGCAAACACTCGGGCGCAGACATCAACTATGCGTGGCCAACGGCCGAAATCGCCGTCATGGGTCCTCACGGCGCCATCAACATAATCTTCAGAAAGGAGATCTCTGAAGCCAAAGACCCTCAGCAAAAACACAACGAGCTTGTCGCTGAGTATCGCCAGAGATTCGCAAGTCCATACATCGCCGCGCAGAAAGGATACGTAGACGAGGTCATCGAACCCTCAGAAACCCGGCCGAAACTCATCAGCGCCCTCGAAAGTCTGGCTACAAAACGCGAAAGCCGCCCGCCCAGAAAGCACTCCAACGTACCTTTATGAATTAGACCCCGATTTGATTGAATATGGAGTGACGTCAGGGTTCGCGCTTTTTCCTATATAGTTTAGGCTCAGTGAGTATTTTGACTTGCATGTCGATGCGAAGCCTTTAAGAATTATGGAGTTGCCTGTTTGTTGTTTCGAGTTTGAAAGCATGACAGACTCTGCTGAGCTAGGGTTGTTTTCTGGTCGTTACTGGTCTCGGAATTATCTGTTGCTGTTGGCAATCGTGTTTTTTACTAATTTTGCGAGTTCGATGGTTTCAGGTTCTGCCGTGTTTTTTCTTGTCAAGTCTTTGGCAGTGACGCCTGAGGCTACGACTGAGTTTATCGGGGTGTTGATTTCTGTGAGCAGTCTGGCGATGATTTCGGGGAGTTTTGTTGGAGGTTTTCTGGCAGATAGGGTTGGTAAGAAGCTGACGATTGGTTTGGCTTGCGTGGTCTTGGCTCCAAGCTTGTTTTTTTATTCGGTCGTCACGAGTGTGTTCTTGGTTATACTCGGGTATTTTGTGCATATGTTTGCGATGGCCTTGTTTCAGCCGGCTTTCACGGCTTTTGTGGCCGATTTGAGCAGATTGAGTTCGAGGGGGAAAGCTTTTGGCGGGTTCAATTTGTTCTGGATGACTAGTACGGTGCCGGCGCCTTTGATAGGAGGCGTTTTGGTTGACAGTGTAGGGTTGCGGTTTCCGTTCATGATTGGTTCAGCCGTGGCCGTTGTTGGTTTGGTCGCTTCCTTCGGGCTCGTGAATGTTTCTGGCAGGGTTGTTCCTCTGGGCCAGGTTTCAGATATTCAGGCTGCAGAAAAGGCTCCGATGCCGTTGGCTAAGGTTCTGTGGCTCTTCGGTGCAATCGCTCTTCTCACGGGCTTGGCTAATGGGTTAGGTGGACCTTTGATCAGAGATTTTCCAATTTACAAGTTGGGTGTTGATGCCACACAGTTGGGCCTGATATTCTCGTTGGGTTCGGGTTTGGCGACAGCGCTTGTTCAGGTTCCCGGCGGATTCTTGGCGGATAGATTTGGCAGGAAACCTCTGTTGCTCGCAAGCTTGTTGGGGGCACCGTTTGTCGTTGGTTTGGCATTCACTGGATCACTTTTCCAGTTTATCCTTGTCAGTGTGGGTTTGTTTGCTTTTGGCAACCTCGGTTCTCCCGCATATCAGGCTTGGTTGATGGAGCTTGTGCATGACGCGCGGAGAGCGAGAGTTTGGGGGATAATTAACGCGGTGATGGGAGTTGGATCGTTTTTTGGGCCTTTCATCAGCACTTGGCTCTGGCAGACTCAGGCGTGGGTCGCTGTGCCGTTCATAGTGGCGGCTGTCCCGTGGGTTCTGCAGGTTCCGCCCATCTTGAAACTAGTGGAAACCAAAACAAGAAGAAAACGCTCCCTTTCCAGTACACCTCCCACACCTTCCAGCGGGTAGCATGCATTATACTCTCGAATATTCAAACAAGCCATCAGAAATATCCTGGTGGACCATCAGAAATTAATAGAGCTTCACCTCATTTTTCCACGTTTGAGATAAGACGATTAAGGGAAGCTAACCCTCTTGGCTTCGAAACCCGTCAAAATCACTGATACCACTTTCCGGGACGCGCATCAAAGCCTACTCGCCACCAGAATGCGGACAGAGACGATGCTCCCGATAGCTGAGAAGATGGACGAGGTCGGTTTCTTCTCGCTGGAAGCATGGGGCGGGGCGACTTTCGACGTTGCAATTCGTTTTCTAGGCGAGGACCCTTGGGAACGTATCAGAAAGCTGAAGCAACATGTCAAAAAGACACCCTTGCAAATGCTCCTGCGCGGACAGAACGTTGTCGGTTACCGCAACTACCCGGACGATGTCGTCATAAAGTTCGTGGAAAAGGCTGCTGAAAACGGCGTTGACATTTTCCGAATATTCGACGCCTTGAACGACGTCAGAAACATGGAAGTCGCCATCAAAACAGTCAAAAAAGTCGGCAAGCATGCCCAGGGAACAATCAGTTACACGATAAGCCCCGTCCACACTGTAGGGCACTTCGTAGAATTCGCGAAAAGACTCGCCGAGCTGGACTGTGACTCCATCTGTGTAAAGGACATGGCCGGCATGCTCGCACCGCAACCCGCGTACGACTTGATCACGGCTCTGAAGAAAGAAGTGGGTTTGCCCGTGCACTTGCACACTCACAGCACCAGTGGAATGGCGATGATGACCTACCTGCGTTCGTGCGAGGCCGGCGTTGATATCTTGGACACAGCTTTCTCGCCCTTGGCCTGGGGCACATCCCAACCGCCTGTGGAATCTGTCGTAGCAGGACTCAGGGGAACCCCGTATGACACCTGCCTAGACAGCGGGCTTCTGGATGAGATAGCACAGTATTTCCGAGAACTGCGCGAAAAATACTACGATCCGTTGAAGCTCATCGACCCGAAGGCTGAGAGAGTCGATGCCTCGATAATCGTTCATCAGATTCCGGGCGGGATGTTTTCTAATCTCTTGGAGCAGCTTCGCGAGCAGAAAGCACTGGACAGGCTGAAGGAGGTGCTTGAGGAAGTGCCTAGGGTTAGGAAAGAATTGGGGTATCCGCCTCTCGTGACGCCGACCAGCCAGTTAGTGGGGATACAAGCTGTTCTGAACGTCATTTCAGGTAAACGGTATGGTATAGTGCCGAAAGAAGTAAAGGATTATGTCCGAGGCTTGTATGGAAAATCTCCAGCGCCGATAGACCCAAAAATCAAGAAGAAAATCATCGGCGACGAAGAACCTATAACTGGCCGTCCGGCCGACCAGCTGGAACCAGCATTAGACAAGATACCAGACGATGTGAAGCCGTACCTGGAAAGTGAAGAAGACAAGATCACCTACGCACTCTTCCCTCAGACAGCTTTCGAGTTCTTCAAGACGAGAAAAGCCAAGTGCGGAGAGACGAAGTCGACAATAACGCCCGAGAGGCTTGCTGAACTCGAAGAGGTTGCGGCACTGTCGGCCACAATTGCCACTTTCACCTCATACAACTCGGGCTTGCAGGCACTTGTCCAACGCCGGCCCAAGGGTACGATATCGCCTTGGGTTCTCGCAGGTCGCCAGAACGTGACAGAAAGAGGCGCCTAGAATGCCTGACTACGAAGTCGTCATAAACGGTAGACCGCGAAAAATCGAATTGGCTAGAACGTCGCCTGACTCTTTTACGGCCAAGGTTGAGGGCAGGACTCGGCAAATCAAACTTCAAAGAGACGGAATCGCGTCAGAAAAAGCCTCTGTCATAGAAATAGACGGCAAAACCTACAGGATTGAACTGGCCAAAGGCGAACGGGGAAGAAAGATTTCTGTCAGGGTTGAAGAAGCCGGGTTTGAAGTGGAAGTCAAGACTGCCAACAGAGGACAGGCACTGACGAGTTTTGAACCGACACCGCGAGTTGCCACGAAGAAGACGGGGACGAACAAGAAGGTGGCGGTCGAGGGCGCGGTGACTGCCCCTATGACTGGCAAGATAGTTAAGGTCAAGGTGAAGAAGGGCGACCAGGTCAAGGCCGGTCAAGTCTTGTGCGTGATTGAAGCCATGAAAATGGAAAACGAAATTTCGGCGCCTAGAGCCGGGACGATTCAAGAGGTAAACGTTGCTGAGATGACGCCTGTGAACGAAGGGGAAACGCTCTTCGTGATAGTTTAGAATATGGATGGCGGTTTGTACTCGCCGAAAACCTCGCGCAGGATGCCGCATATCTCGCCTAGCGTTGCGTATTCCTTCACGGCTTCGATTATGAAGGGCATCAGGTTCACGTTTTCCTGTTCAGCCGCGCTTCGGAGCTTGTGCAAGTCTTCCCTTGTCTTGGCTTCGTTTCTTCGCTGCTTGACCAGTTTCAACTGTTCAACGAGTCTTTTTTCAATCGTTGGGTCAATCTGTAACAGTTTCATCGGAACCTCCTCTTCGCTCAGGAAGTCGTTCACGCCTACCACGGTTCGCTTCTTGGTTTCAACCTCCTTCTGGAAGCTGTAGGCGCTCTCGGTGATTTCCCGTTGCATGAATCCTTTCTCGATGGCTGCAACTGCCCCGCCCATGCCGTCGATGTGTTCAATGTACTTCTGGGCTCTCTCTTCAATCTCGTTCGTCAGAGACTCGGCGTAGTACGAGCCTGCCAAGGGATCTGCAGTTTCTGTTACGCTACTCTCGTGAGCGATTATCTGCTGTGTTCTCAATGCAACGGTGACTGCCTGTTCACTCGGTAGCGCGTAGGCTTCGTCAAAAGAGTTCGTGTGCAGGGACTGCGTTCCGCCCAAGACGGCTGACAAAGCCTGTAACGCCACGCGTACGATGTTGTTATAGGGTTGTTGAGCCGTCAGTGAAACACCAGACGTCTGAGTGTGGAACCGTAGCATCCAGGAGCTTGGGTTTTTGGCTCCGAAGCGGTCCTTCATGATTCGTGCCCATAGACGTCTTGCGGCCCTGAACTTTGCTACTTCTTCGAGGAAGTTGCTGTGTGCTGCAAAGAAGAATGACAATCTGCCGGCGAATCCGTCCAAGTCCAGTCCTCTGTCAACGGCAGCTTGCACGTACGCGATGGCGTTGGCGAGTGTGAATGCAACTTCCTGAACTGCCGTGGAACCCGCTTCGCGGATGTGGTAGCCGCTTATGCTGATAGTGTTCCACTGAGGCATGCTTCGGGAGCAATACTCGAAAATGTCTGTTACCATGCGCATCGAGGGCTTTGGCGGGAAAATGTACATGCCCCTGGCAACGTACTCTTTCAGAACGTCATTCTGAACGGTGCCCCCGAGTTTGGCTTGTTTACCTCCCTGCTTCTGTCCCACGATAGCGTACATTGCGAGCAGAACGTTTGCTGGAGCGTTAATGGTCATTGAAGTCGTGACCTTGTCCAGGGGGATTCCGTCAAAAAGGACTTCCATGTCTCGCAGCGTGCTCGCACTTACACCCACTTTGCCGACTTCGCCCAGTGCCATCGGATGGTCGCAGTCGTAGCCGACTTGTGTTGGAAAGTCAAAGGCCACGCTCAAGCCAGTTTGACCGTGGCTGAGCAGATACTTGAAGCGCTGGTTTGTCTGCTCTGCAGTTCCGAAGCCTGCGTATTGCCGCATCGTCCAGAGTCTCGCTCGGTACATCGTTGGATAAACGCCTCGGGTGAAAGGAAAATCTCCTGGAAAACCCAGATCATGCAGGTAATCGACGTTTGCAGCCTCAATTGGAGTGTAAACTCGGTTTACAGGTATGCGAGAAGTTGTCGAAAACTCGCCTCTCTCTGGAAGCTTGTCAAAGCTTTTCAGAACGGTCTCTGCTTCCCATTTTTCCCTGCGCCGAGAGATTTCATCCAATTTTTGCTTGTCGTATATCAACAACGGCACCTTAAGCCTAGACTCACTGGGAAGCATAAAAGAATTGTCGGAAAGCTGCACTTTCCAAAAGCTAATTGGGGCACTGAAACAGATATATAGCGACCTCAAATCTACATAATAATGACGTCCTGGTGCCTGGTTTGAGAGTTAAGGTTGAGTACCTGGGTCACATCAAGAACATATTGGGGAGCAGACGAGAGGAGGAGATTGACGTGGAAGACAATGCATCAATCAGCGACTTGCTCACGGTGCTTTCTGAGAAGCATGGGGAGTCGTTCAAAAAGGCCCTTTATGAAGCCGGAGGCAAGGACATAAAGTCAAATTTCATAGCCACGGTTAACGGTTACCTGCTTAATCAGTTGAACGGGGTCGAAACAAAACTCAAGAACGGAGACCACGTGGTCCTAATGCCCATCGTGAGCGGTGGCTGACAGAGGGACAAAGCATTTTAGGTTAGAATTCTAAACGGCTTCTTTTGTGACGGTGAAAAACTTTGGACAGGGTAGATGCTCTGAGGGAATTGGCCTTCGAGAAGAAGGGTTTCGACGCGTTTTTGGTTGGCAACGAAAAAAACCTGTTGTATTTTACCGGAACTCCGGGCGCGTTCTGCTTGCTGATTCCAAAAAAGGGCAAAAACACGCTCTACGCGTATGGTGTCAATTATGAGCAGACGAAAGCGGAGGCAAAAGGTTTCAAGGTTGAGCTTCTCAAAGTGGGCGAAAAACTGACTGAAAGATTGTCCTCGCTGCTCAAAGCTTCCAAGGTGGAGAAGATTGCGTCAGACACGTTGAGCTGTGATTTCTACCGCTTGCTTGCAAAGGGTTTCCGCGGACGCGCAAGGTTGAAGGTGCAGAGTGGTCTCATCTGGAAGTTGCGCAGAGTGAAAGATGAAGAAGAAATCCGACTTATGCGAAAAGCCGGAATGATTACTGGTGCAGGCATGAAGGCAGCATATGAGACCATAAGACCTGGAGTTACCGAAATTGAGGTTGCAGCGGAAATCGAGCAGGCGATGCGCAAAGAGGGCGGATGGGGAACAGGGTTCGAGACGATAGTTGCGTCAGGTGTCCGTTCCGCTTATCCACACGGCGGGTGCGCTGACCGAAAAATCCGTGCAGGCGATCTTGTTGTTGTGGACATAGGCTCCAGTTATGAGCATTACCTTTCAGATATGACAAGGACAATAGTGGCTGGGAAGCCTTCGGAAAAACAGGCGGAAATTTACGAAGTTGTCAAAGCGGCTCAGCAAAAGGCCCGTCAAGCCATAAAAGCAGGGGCAAAAGGCAAAGACATAGATCAAATAGCCAGGAAAACAATACAGGATGCAGGGTATGCGCAGTATTTCGTCCACGGCCTAGGCCACGGCGTGGGCCTGGACATTCATGAACCTCCCGCGTTCGCAGCGACGAGCAAAGATGTACTGGTTGTCGGCAACGTTATGACGAACGAGCCTGGCATATACATCCCGAACTTTGGAGGCATTCGCATTGAAGACACTGTCCTGGTACGAGAAGGCAACGCTGAGAAACTTACGAAGGGTCCGTATACGCTGGAAGCTGAAAAATAGCTGACCATAAACTTTTTTTCATTCTTCGCGCAAGAGTCTACCGAGGAGTTGAGTTTTTGGACAATAAGGCTGTGATTGTTCTTGATATGCTGAACGACTTCGTCACCGGAGGTTTGAAGTGTGAGAGATGCATGCACATCATTCCAAACCTGAAGAAGTTGGTAGTGGCCGCACGTAAACGCAAGGTGCCGGTCATCTACAGTAACGACGCTCATCTTCCTGTTGATGAAGAGGTCGTTGAAAGATGGGGAAAACACGCCATAAAGGGCACGAAGGGGGCTGATGTTATTCCTGAGCTCAAACCTCAGAAAGCAGACTACATTGCTGAAAAGCGAACGTACAGCGGCTTTCACGAAACTGGCTTGGACATGCTTCTCAGGAGCCTGTATCATGGAGAAGGCGTCAGGGCGGTCATTCTGACGGGGTTGCACACCAACATATGCGTGAGACACACGGCCGCCGACGCATTCTTCAGGGGCTACAAAATAATAGTTGCGAAGGACGGCGTGGAAGCTTTCACGAAAGAAGACCATGAGCAAGGATTGGAATATTTGAGAAACATTTACAGTGCAAAGATTCTGACGGTAGATCAGATCATTAGGAGTTTCGGTTAAGCCTGTCTTCGGGACCCTCGCGCGCTGGAGAGAATGGGACCAGGGAATCTTTCAGGATCAAACTGGAACGATCTTGTCGTATCGCACCTGTATCAGAAGACGCGCTTTTCATCAAAACGGAGAAATCTAAATAAGAAATTGGGTCCACAATGGTTTGGAAGAATTTTTCGTCCTGTTTTTTTGTAGATTCGATTCAAAAAAGGAAGAAAAACTTAAAAGCAACATATGCATGAATACTGGAACTTGAATGAGGGAAGATGGTAGTTGTATTTTTCTCCCTTCTCTCCTTTCTCCCCTCGTGAGTAAAACTGCCATCTTCCCTCATCTTCAATTTAAGGCGATCTTTTGACACTTATAGGTTGTGGAACAATGTTCTATTCTTGCCAAAAACACGCGTTTGGGCAGAATGACTTAAGACTTAAAACATAATATGGGCATAAGAACTCGAGGCGTGAGGTAATATGGCGAAAGTTCTAGTTGTGTACTATTCCGAGACTGGGAATACGGAGAAAATGGCGTTGGCGGTTGCCGACGGTGTCAAACAGGTTAAGAATGTTGAGGTGATTGTGAAGAAGGTTGAACAGGCAAGCCTTGATGATATGTGCTGCGCTGAGGGCATCATAATGGGTTCACCAACATATTACGGGCAAATGTCGGGCAAACTCAAGGATTTCATCGACGGCTCGGTGAAGATACATGGGAAACTCGAAGGAAAAGTCGGAGCGGCTTTCACAAGCTCAGGGGGGACAGCGACGGGTGCGGAAACCACGTTGCTCTCGATTCTTGAAGCCATGCTGGTTCACGGCATGATTATTCGGGGAAGATCGGATGACATACATTTCGGCGCGGTAGCCGTAGGCGCACCGCACGCGAAAGAGATTGAGTACTGCAAGGAACTCGGGAGAAGAGTCGCACATCTTGTTCTCAAGCTTGAGGAATAGCGTTTGATTTTCGGGGTTTATCAGAAAAGCGCGTAACGTGAACACTATGGTTCTTCTGGTTTTTGGAGAAGTTGACCCGATGGTTACCCAAACGGGTTCAGGTCCACCCATGCACGCTGTGCGCGCGCAGTACAAGAGAGCCGAGAAAAATGTGCCACATGGTTACAAGATTGATGTATATCAGCGCCGCGCGCGCTATACTGTGGATCTGCCAGAAGCCTCCTGGGTTTCACGTGCTTTGAAGCTTTCTAGCGCCTGCCGGTTCTTTAGCTGCCGCTTCCCCAAACATACACGGATACTGCCGCTGTCGTCATATTCTCTGTTGTTCTTGCAGAGATTAGTATTCCTTGGATCACGTCATTGTTTGACCACAGTTCGGAGGCGTTCTCATCTGTCAAGATGAAAGTAGCAAGCGAGCTATCATTTTTAATAGAGTTGCCATTTCTGGAGATTTCGAACGATGTTGTCGTGCCATTTAGCATCAATGCCTGCACCCTTACCGTCACATTTTCGTCATCAGCCGTGTTGTTCCATTTTATTGTCACATGAAAATCCACGATTGTTCCTGTGTTGGACGTGAAATTTTCCAGCGCTCCATAGGTGTCGTTTGTCCCGATCGCGATTAGCTCTTCTGAATACCTGAAATTCACGTACCCAAAATTCTTTGTTTCATAACCCACGGTATCCGTTATGACACTGTGCATCCCCACGAGCGCAAAAACGGCCCCAACCTTGTTACCATCAAAGTTGCAGCCTGTTACAGTGTTGAAATCTGAACTCCCACCTTCGGTGAATGCATAATCCTGCGTCTTGGGCGTCTGTTCATCTGTTGCCACGCATGCACTCATGACTGTCCCAATCGAGTTGTACAGGTCGAATCCCCAACCAGAAACGTTCTGACCATTATTCCTTCCTACACAAGACGCCAGCATAGTCTGGTTTGCATAGGCAAGCACGAATCCTCCTCTACCGTTCCTATCGGCGTCACATCCAACAAACATGTTTCTGGCTCCAGATATGGAAAAACCATTACGATCAGCCTGATCTAGCGGCGCCGGGTAACCGCATCCCCATGAAATGCAGTTCGAGAAGTAGTTGTCCACGCCAGATACGTCAAATCCTGAATATCCTGCCCAGCCTGATTCTACATCTATGAACTGATTGTCAGCAGAGTCTACCTCAATGTTGTAGGCACCTGAATGGAACACCTCGACGTTTCTGAAAGCATTGTTTACTGGGTATTGCCGGACCCATATTCCTGTTCCGTTGCAATCGTCTATGACAACGTTTTCTATCAGATCGTTTGAACCGTAAGACGAATTTGAATCGATAACTATACCATTGCCGGTTGTACCGTTCCATCTGTTGCCGTAGATATTGATGTTACTTATCTGAACGTCGTGGACATTGTACAAGTCTATAACATCTTTGTTGCTGTCGCTATTCAGACAAATAGTGACCACTCTATTCTCTGAAGCCAATGTCGTACCGTTTAGCGGATAAATCGTACTGTCTATATAGTATGCATCATCGGCCGAAGCAAGCGGTTCAAAAAACACAGCTCCGCCATACGGGACATGTGTCAATGCATAGTTAATTACCAACGAACAATTCTCATCTTGAATCTCAATTTCCCCTGTGAGCCCACTCTTCGCATAATATGTGTTGTTTTGTTTGAGTATGTAGAATGAGGAGTCTGTAACAAGAGGCATTTTAGCAAGATAATCATTATAGTCGCTCACAAGCTTGCTGTAGTTCTCCATTAGACTTGCGTACTGGGATTGCAGGCTTGCGTATCCGCTTTGAAGGCTGCTGATATTTGATCCCAAACCAAGGACCTGGGACTGCAGATTCGCGTACAAAGACCGAAGGTTGCTGTCATTGACTTCCAGAGCACTGCAGGTTGACGAGAGATTCTCATACTGGAGGTATAGCCCGTCGTACTTTTGCTGGAGAGCGGTCTGTGCATCTTGAAGTCTCGTAATGGATGAATAAGATAGGACACTGACAATCACAATCGTGGAGATTAGCAACACTGAAAGGACAAAGAGTAAAACATGCGCGGTGACTTTATGTCCAACCAGCTGGGTCTGTCTCATCATAGCATCGCCTACAGTGTCAAAGACAGAGGAAATATAATGCTTTGCTCAGTTTCTTCTTTTGCAATAACCGTTCAGCGCAAGCGTTGCGATATAGTCGTTCGTCGGAGTGCTGTTGCCGTCGCCAAAACTCCAAAGATAACTTTTAATATGCCCTCCCATGGCTGCGCTCGAGCCAGAGGCATTGAAAGTCAATGTCTTATGGACATAGTAGAGGGGTGAAAGAAGATTCAGTGGTCTTCTTTCAAGCGTGAACATCGAGTACCTTCAATGTGTGCCACGTGCCTCATGCCAAGTTTGCCAGGCACAATTACACTTATTTCTGGCATAGTCCATCTAGCGCTCGCACTAAGAGGGGGAAAAAGTTTGAGGAACCTCCTCCGATTCCCTAGCTTCTCGTTGCAACAGTGATGAGCGGCAACGGATCAGCTTATAGAACAATGTTTCAGCAAGAGTTTTATTCGCAGAGGCACACTTTTCCTACTGCTGAAAGTATAATTAAGGGAGAAAAGAGAGAAATGAACATTAAAATCTTAGCAGTTGTAGCATGCATTGTACTAGCAGTAATGATGTTTTCTCCAACTGTATCACCCGTTCACGCAAGCCCAGCGGTCATGAACACGATTCAGTACAGGTACTTTGCGACTCAAGACGCTCTGTTCACGGCTCTGCTGTCACCCGACAGTCAGGGCGGCGTTGACTCTATGCAATGGCCCTTGACGCACCCTGAGTATACTCAAGCGTTCAACAACACGGGCATCGTCGTGGAACCGTTGTCTGAGGCAGGCGAATACGAGATAGCCTTCAACAACAACCTCACCGATGGTGTGCAGATGGACCGCAGAAGCCCGATGAATTACACTGACTTCAGAAACGCACTGACTTGTCTTGTCGACAAGCA